>NZ_NIJK01000047.1 GCF_002836975.1 Shewanella indica
ATCAAAGGCACTGTTCAATACCAAGTGGCTGCTTAACTCCATCATGCAAACCATACGAATTTGCGGATAGGCAGCATCACCAGAAGCGTTGGCGGTTTTGGCAAAAGCCTGATTGTTTTGCTCACTATCAGGTGTTCGCCACACGACACCATCGACCCCATAGAGGTTAAGCCCACACCAATGCGGATGCTCTGCTCTCTCATGCCAGGTCTTGGCACTTCGCTTAAACACATCCTGAACAACGTCAGAGCCCAGCCGCTTGCGCGCTTGCGTGACAGCACTGCGAGCAACGTAATCCACCTCTTGAGGTAAGACGATATCAAGCTTATTGATGAGAGAGCGGACGGACTCGCCTCTGAATAGAGCCATACCAATCACCGCCCAAATCATGGCATCCATAGGTAACTTACGTCGCCTTAAACTGGCCACACCATGTGAATCAAGGCACGACTGAATTAACTCAGGCTCAAGTACATCGGCCAGACAGGTGAATTCGGTAAGACGATTGATATGAGTACGCGCCAAAGCTTCTGAAAGTTGCATAAAAAAATCCGATGACATGGGGTCATCGGATTTTGATCCTTTCAGTGAGATCGTCAAGCGATCTGTCTTAACTGATCGGCATTACCCAGAGGGCGCTTTTTTTATGTCTGTACTCTAACTTTTAAGTCAGAATCGCATGTTTATGTCCGGTAAGTCGCCGCGGCCTGCAAGGTTGGTATCTGCTGCCGAGAGGTGTTTACCGCTTAAAGATCAAAGCTGTAGTAGATATCCAGAGACTGGCCCAGAGTGCCGGATACACTTTCCAGATAGAGCTGCGACAACAGATAGTAACGGACTGTCATCTCATAGCCTGGGTTGAATACACCGACACCGTATTTGATCATTAGATCTTTGCCTATATAGCCACTGATGGCGACTTTACCATCATCATTGGTATCCAACTGCACATTGGAGAAACCAAACATCTCCACCAGCCCAGCAGCTGTGTCACCCAAGGTAGAAATGGCGCCACCATCAACCTGGGAGCTCAGCGACAGCGCGGCGCCCATCATCAGTGAGTTGTTCTGTTCGTTTCCTGCACCAAAACCTTTCCCCTGAACGATATAGGAAATGATCTCCGCCTGCTCCTTGGCCGGGTTGGAGAATAGGGTCACTATTGGCTTTTTGGGGGTACCCGTAATCCGTACCCCGGCGGTAATATCTTCATCGCGGATCTCCCGAATGGCTTCGATATTGAGGTTGGGGATCTGCATAGGCCCTACAAACTGTACCGCACCTGTGGCAATTTTCAGCGTCTGACCCATGAATTTATAACTGCCGTTAACCACCTTGATATCACCAAAGAGTTGCGGCGGTTTCTGGGGCGCTTGTTGCATGCGCAAGGTACCCACCAACATCCCTTTGAGACCCATACCATCGATAGCCAGTTTATCACCGACATCTATGTTCAAATTGGCACTCAGGGCCATGGGCGATGCTTTGACTTCCTGCTCCGAAATGGAGTCACTGAACACCACATCGGATGATACGCTCACTCCGCCGGCTGGCAGTTGCACCACCTTGATGTTGCCGGAAGGTACCTTTATCTCGCCCGAGATATCGAGCGCGTCCGGGCTGAAATGCAGTTGAATATCCGGACTGATATTGACAATGGCAAGCGGCGGTTGAATAACGCCGAGTTCTTGTCCCTTGAGCTGGATATCGCCACTGAATTGACCCTGTGGCCAGCGCAACTGACCACTGAGATTGGCTTGGCCGCTGCCCATCATCCATTGGCCCTGGAGCTCGGCGGTTTGGCCGACAAAAGCCAGGTCCAGGGAGATTTGCTCCAGTTTAGTCGGGTTGGCTGTGCTAGCCAGGGCACCTTCACGCAGACTGAGCTGGCCGCTGAGTTCGGGGTTGTTAAGGCTGCAAGCCAATGTTAAGTTGGCTGCGAGTAAACCCTCAATGGTTTCGAGCTGCGGCATAAACTGACCAAGCAGTTGCAGGTTGACCTGGTCAATATTGACGTAACCACTGAGGCTTCTATCCGGAGTTACCTTGATATCCAACTGGCTTTCCCAGCGGGCTAGAGCATCGGAATTGAACAGAATATGGCTTCTCAGTGCATCATCGTCCAAGGTGGCCTTGAGTGTAAGTGCCTGATAGTCGATGCTGGCGCTGGCTTGCTGTTTGCGTTTAAGGCTTACCGTTCCGGGGGCCAGCTGGAAGTTGAGCTGGCCCTGTGGACGCGCGCCGGGTTTCCAGGCGACGGCGGCATCCATCGAGGCGTCGCCCTGCCAAGTGAAGCGCTCGGGTAACAGCTTGGCCAGCAGTTGCCCAGGTTGCCCTTGATAGTGCAACTTGGCTTCCCCCTTGTCGGTCAGGCTGACATTATCGGTCAGGCAGAGTCGGCTGGATGGATGGCTTAAACAAAAGGCGCTGAGCTCGCCTCGGCTTTGCTTGAGATCCCAGTCCAGTGACGCAGTTTGTTCAAGTTGCCAGAGTCCCAGAACGGATCCCAAGTTGAATTTGCTAAGTTCTATGTTGGCCTTTTGTTTGGTGAGATCCAGTTTACTGTGGATGGCAGTATCCAGTTGCAAATCGCCCCGGGTTTCCAGTCCCAGTTTCTGCCGCTGTTCATTGCCCTTGGCCCTGAGAGTGATGCCATCAAGATGAATTCCTGCGCCGTCAAACTCACCTGTTTTCAGCGACAAGGCAAACTCATGCAGATCCAGTGGTGCATAGAGCGCCTTGAGTTGGCTGCCACTGAGGTTGAGATCGCCAAATCTGATGCTCTTGGTCTCGGCCCTTAGCTGTACCTGTGGGTGTTTGGCATCTCCCACCACTTGGATATCGGCAGTTAACGCACCAAACACATCGGGATGCCAGAGATTGAAATCGGGCACGTCCAATGTGGCACTGAGATCCCATTGCTCTTTGGCGCTGCCGGAAAGGTCCAGGCGGGTATTGAGTGCCCGTAGCGATAATCCCTGGCTGCTGAGCTCAAGCGAATCATTTATCTCCAGATCGCCAGTCAGTTCAAAGGGCAGGCGGTCCAATAAGCCATGAAGTTGAGCCTGTTTGAGACTCACTCGCCATTTGCCGTCCTGCCAACTGCCACGAGTGGCAAGCTGGCCGCTAATATCGCTGGATGGGATCACCGGCGTATCTTCAGCCTGACTTTCATCAGATTTGCTTTCGTCAGCTTGGCTTTGTGCACTGACTGCTTCGCTGTCGCTGGTGTTATTATTTTGGGTGATTTGGCTATTTGCTTCTTTTTCTTTGGCAGTTTCCTTCGCTGTCGGCAGAGTTATCGCGCCGCTGTTGAAATGTGAAAGTTCGAGCTTTGCATCCCAGGCTATGGCTTGGGCATAATCCAGCGTCCCCAGAAGCATTACTTTACCGGCACTGCTGTCACCGCTGAACTCTTCAATCTTGAGTCTTTGGCCTCGATGTACCAGGCGGGTATTGAGGTTTAGTTCGGGGTAGAAGGGGGTACTTAGTTGTGTAACCAGGCTGGCGGTTTGTTGCTTGAGGTCGCCGCGACTTTCCAGCTCTAGTCCGTTGACACTGTACTGAGCAAGGTCAAAGGGCCAGTGCAGTTCTCCTTCTGAGATATTCAGTGAATAGGGCAGTTCCGGTTTGGTGAGGTTGACACTGGCATTGAGCGCCAGGCTCTGCTTGCCACTGAGTTTGGCCTTAAGCTGCAAGTCGCTGAAATCACCTTTGAGGGTGAGATCCAGCTGTTGCTGCTCGAGTCCCGGTAGTTCAGGTAAACGCTGTAACTCCAGTTGCGCCGTCATTGCCATGGGCCAGTGCTTATCCAGAGTCAGTTCACCTTCCAGCGACAGACTGGCATCTGTGTGTTTGGCATAAAGCTCGTTGACTCGCAGCTCGGCGTCTATGTAGCTGGCGCTGAGACGCAGCTCCTGGAAGTTGTCATCTCTACCCATAATTTGCAGACGCGAGTTCAGCAATTCGGCATGTTTTAAATAGATGGGGAAAGGCATGGCAACCTTTGGCATGTTCGCCAGCACCCATTGTTCAGTCTCGGTTTTTTGCGCCGCTTTTTGTTGCTTAGCCGCGGCGGCTGATTTGTCTTTGTCTGCCGCTTGCGCTTCTGCCGAATTTGACTCCGGGAGCAGCACGCTGAGCCCGCGGCTCTCAAGCTGGATGACTTGTAATCCACTTTCCTGCCAATTGGCTGCGGTATTCAATGCCGCAGCATCAAAGTGCATCTCATCGACCCGCACTTGAATATCCGTGAGGCTTGCTTGTTTCAGGCTGATGCCAAAGGGCAGTATCAGCTCTTCCGAGCTTGGCGTTTCTTCCTCTGCCTCTGAGGCTAAGGCCTGGGTGTCTATGTTGACCCGGGTTGTTGTTAACTCCAGGGTGTCGACACATAACTGTTTTTGCAAAAGGCAGGCCGGTTGCCAGGCAAGGGTCAAGGCATCCGCACCGACACTGATACCATCCATCTGCCAATGAAGCTGTTTGAGTTGCAGCTCCCGGTTCAGGGTGCCGGAAGCATATTCCAGCTCCAGATCCGGCACCAGAGCACTGGCAATAAATATCGCCAGATGGCTACCGGGCGCCGTGCCCAGCAAGAGTGCCAGTAGCACCAGCAAGCCGAGCGGAATGTACAAGAGGGTACGGGTAGACCACTTCAGCCACTTGAGCCAACGGGGAGACGGTTTCTTTGCCATTTGTTTGTTGCTTGAGTTGGGTTCCTGTTGCATCGGGGGTTGGCTCATAATTCTGTCCCCATGGTAAGGTGAATACGCCAGGGTCTGTCTTCGGCATCGGATTCGTGCAAGCCAAAGCCCAGATCCAGTTTGATGGGACCTATGGGGGATATCCAGTGAATACCACCACCTACAGAAACCACAGGATCAAATTGATTGACATCAAAGGCGTTACCTGCGTCGACAAAGGTGCCCACGCGCCAGCTTGGGGTCAGGTAATATTGATACTCCAGGCTCCCGACTGCCAGGTAGCGGCCACCGACAACTTCCCGAGACAGGCCGCCTTTGTCATTGGTGTAATCCAGGTGGGGGCCGAGTTCTTGGTAGCTGTAACCACGAATACTCTGATCGCCACCGGCAAAATAACGCAATGAGGGAGGAATGATTGCCAGATCGCCTTCGGCTGCCAGGTTGACCCCGAGATCGAGCCGGGAGACAAATCTGTGCTTGTCAAAGAAAGTCTCAATCCATTTGAACTTGGCCTGCATCCGGGTCAGGCGAACATCTGAACCCAGCGAAGGATCGGCATATTCAATGCTATAAAGTTGCCTGAAACCCGACTTGGGATCCAGGCTATTGTCGCCGCGGCTGGTCTTCGATAGCGTGGTGCCAAACAACAGGAATTGTGGGTCATAATCAACGCCCGACTGGGTATAGCTTTCCTGGATTGCCTCCAGCGAGTAATTGAGAAGCCAACCGTTATTGAGCCGCTTGCTGCGGCCAACTCCGAAAAGCTTCTTGGTCGATTCCAACTGACCTGTGTTGCTAAAGTCCCTATTCTCTGGCACATAGTCTTGGGTCACACCGTATTTGTCCCTCAGCAGACCGACACGGATCTTGAGCTGGTCATCCAAAGGGTGAGTCAGGGGGATGGTATAAGTCGAGAGGAATTTGGGTCTGTCTCTCGACCATTCTATGCTGGTTTCCTGAGAGTGGCCGTAACTGTTGAGCTGCGGAGTACGCCAGGTCACTCTGACTCTGGGATCCAGATTACTGTCTGTACTGGAGCCGATATCGGCACCCAGACCCAGTTCTATAGAATGATCCGGTCTTGGGCTCAGTTCGACCCGCACAGGTATGCTGTCTTCAGTCAACTTGTCAATTTGAGGTAACACTTTGATATTGGAAAAATAGCCGGTATCCAACAATTCTTGATTAAGCTGTGTGACTTTGCGGGTACTGTAGGGGGCGCCGGGTTGGAATGGCACCAAATCTTCGAGCAATTGCGGCTGCAGGCTGTGGCCCTCAAAGCTCACCTCGCCAAACTGGTAACGCTTGCCCGAGTCAAAATACAGGTTGAGTTGTGCCAGATTGAGATCGCGATTCACTCGGATCTCCGATTGCTGATAATGGCCGTCAAAATAGCCGCGAGCCAGCGCCAGCGATATTAGCTGCGATTTTATCTGTTCATAATCGTCGTGGTTGAGGGGATCGCCTGGTTTGATCTTGATCTGGCTGAGCCAGCGATTGATCCAGGGGTCGTTGAGCACTTCACCTTCGAGGCGGATATCGACCCATTGCAAACGGGTGACTTCTCCTGGGGTAATTGTAAGCTTGAGCTCCCACGGCCCTTGTTCGTTTTCCTTGATTTCCTGTTCCAGCCTGCCATGGTAATAGCCCATGGATTCCAGCGCGGCCTCGACACTGTCGCTGACATTAAACAGATAGGCACGGCGTTGCACCTTGGATTCAGGAAAGTTACCCAAGTGTGCGCGGATATTTTTCTCAAGCTCGCCCGATACCCCTTCGATGCGGAGATTAAGCAGAGGATCATCGGCGCCATTTGCCCGGGGGCTGGCCAGTATGATCGACGCAAAACTCAGGATATATGCGGGAAAGCGACTGTTTTTGGTCAAGGAAATCAGAACTTTTGTTTAGCGTTACATTATTGCTATTGTCGCCTCAGATCTCGGCTCAGGCAAGTAACAGATTGCCATCCCGACCTAAAATGGTTACAAAGACAGCAGTCGTTAATATGGAAGCAATACAATGAAAACAAAAATAAAAAATCTAAGTCTGAGCCTGGGACTCCTGCTGGGAGGTATGATGTCGGTTCAGGCTGCAGAGGTGCCGTTTGCAATTGCCATTCACGGCGGCGCCGGCACCATATCCAAGGCGGCTTTGACTGAAGAGCAGCAAAAAGCCTACCGTGACAAACTTACCGAAGCCGTCAATGCCGGTTATAAGGTGTTGGATAAGGGCGGCGCCAGCATGGAAGCGGTGCAGGCCGCCATCAGAGTGCTGGAAGACAGCCCTTTATTCAATGCCGGTATTGGCGCTGTGTATACCTTTGATGGCAGTCATGAACTGGATGCCTCCATCATGGATGGCAAGAGTATGAATGCCGGTGCCGTTGCCGGGGTTAAACATATACTTCATCCAATCGATCTTGCCAGAGCCGTGATGGACAAGTCAGAACATGTGATGCTCTCGGGAGCGGGCGCCGAGGAGTTCGCCTTGACTTTGGGAATGGAGCTGGTGCCCGGCAACCGTTTTGACAGCAAGGCGCGCTATCAACAGCTTCTCGATGCCAAGGCCAAAATCAACGCCGCCGAAGCCAATAAAGACTTTCAGGCGCGCCTGAGTCCTCTGGATCTCGATTATAAGTTCGGCACCGTCGGCGCAGTGGCATTGGACAAGCAGGGCAATCTGGCGGCAGGGACCTCGACTGGTGGCATGACAGCCAAACGTTATGGCCGTATCGGTGATTCACCTGTGATAGGTGCCGGCACTTATGCCGAGAATGGGGTCTGCGCCGTTTCGGCGACCGGTCACGGTGAGTACTTTATCCGTTTCCATGTGGCCGGTGATATCTGTGCCAGGGCCAAGTACCAGCAAAAATCGATTCTGCAGGCCGCCGATGAAGTGATCAATCAGCGGCTGATCTCTGCCGGCGGCAGTGGCGGGGTGATAGCCATAGACCAAAGAGGCAATGTGGCAACGCCGTTCAATACCGAAGGCATGTACCGTGCCTGGCGCAAGAGCAATCAAGCGGCGGAAGTGATGATCTGGCGAGATAACTAAGGAAGGTGTGAGCAAGTCCCATCTGTGCACCGCATCGGCTTACAGGCCTGGAAGCAAGGCGTGGTTCGCAGTAAATGGCCCAAGTCCTGTGCAAGAAGCATAAAATTTTGGATTGAGGCAATCGCTGTTGGCTTTAACCCCAAGGGCAAAATATTGGCTACACTGAACAATGAAGCCGTTTTGAACTTGGGGAAAGCTATGGATTCAATAAAAATACGTGATCATATGGACCGTCAGCCAGTGCTGTTGAAGGCGGATATGTCGATAGCCACTGCGGTGGAAAAACTGCTTGAGGCCAATAAGGGCGGGGCGCCCGTGGTGGATGCAGCAGGAAGCCTGGTGGGTTTTTTGTCACAGCAAGACTGCATGGCCGCCATGCTCAAGAGCAGTTATCACTGCGATCTGACCGCCGTGGTGCGCGACTGCATGCGCGCCGATGTCCTTTGGGTCAGGCCGGATGACAGCATGTTGCAGTTGGCCGAGCAGATGCTGGGGCAGAAACCGAAAATATACCCTGTGCTGGAAGATGGTAAGGTGGTGGGCACCATCAACCGTACCAATGTGCTCAAGGCCATGAACAGCTATATGCAGCAGTGTTATTTGACCCCGGCCTGACAACTGCGCTTGATTTGACTGAAATTTGGGCGTTATCAGTCAGTAAGCATACCCAAGACGGCGTATCCTTGTTAGGATCGCCGTTTTTGATCCCCAATGGACACAGGTTTTGAACGCTAAGCTGCACCCTCTCTCCCGCGAATATCTGGATCTCTGCTTTCAGGCCGATGCGGCGCGCATTCGCCGCAGCCTGTTCCGCTTGAAAAAAAGCCCCGACTCAGAAGCCAAACAGCAAAAACTCGCCGAGCTCAGTGAAGCTGCGGTGCAGGCTTATGAAAGGGCGCAGCAAAGGCTGGCAGACAGACCTGTCATCGAGTATCCGGATGAGCTGCCGGTGTCACAAAAGCGCGATGAAATCGCCTCGGCCATCATCAATCATCAGGTGGTGATAGTGGCCGGTGAGACCGGCTCGGGCAAGACCACTCAGCTGCCCAAAATCTGTCTCGACTTGGGGCTTGGCAGCCGTGGTCTGATTGGCCACACTCAGCCCAGGCGCCTGGCGGCCCGCAGCGTGGCCAGCCGGGTTGCCGATGAACTCAAGACAGAGCTGGGTCAGGCGGTGGGTTTTAAGGTTCGTTTTGCCGATGCGGTTTCCCAGGACTCCTATATCAAGCTGATGACAGACGGTATCCTGCTGGCAGAACTGGCATCGGATAAATGGCTCAGTCAGTATGATTGCCTCATCATAGACGAGGCCCATGAGCGCAGTCTCAACATCGACTTTATTCTGGGTTATCTGAAGCAAATTTTGCAAAAGCGCCCGGATCTCAAGTTGATCATCACCTCGGCCACCATAGATGTGGAGCGCTTTTCCAAGCATTTTGACAATGCGCCCGTGGTGGAAGTGTCCGGCCGCACTTATCCGGTGGAAACCCGCTATCGCCCCCTGTTGCAGGATGACGACGCCGACTTGGATCTGATGGACGGCATCTTTGCCGCCGTTGATGAGCTCTGTCGCGAAGGCCCGGGGGACATTCTGATTTTCATGAACGGCGAGCGCGAAATCCGCGATACCGCCGAGCAGCTTAGAAAGCGTAACCTGCGCGATACCGAGATCTTGCCGCTTTATGCCCGTTTGTCATACGGCGAGCAGTCCAAGGTATTCAAGTCGCATCCAGGGCGGCGTATTGTATTGGCCACCAACGTGGCCGAAACCTCGTTGACTGTGCCCGGGATCCGCTATGTTATCGACCCAGGTACTGCCAGGATAAGTCGCTACAGCTATCGCACTAAGGTGCAGCGTTTGCCGATTGAGCCCATCTCCCAGGCCAGTGCCAATCAACGCCAGGGACGTTGCGGCCGGGTTGGGCCGGGGATCTGTATTCGCCTCTATGACGAGCAGGACTTTATCAATCGGCCGGAGTTTACCGATCCTGAAATTTTGCGCACCAACCTGGCATCCGTGATCCTGCAGATGCTGGCCATAGGCCTGGGTGACATTGAGGGTTTCCCCTTCATTCAGCCACCGGATCCGCGCCATATCCGCGACGGTTTCCTGCTGCTCGAAGAGTTGCAGGCGGTGAGCAAGCACAAAGGGGCGCTGAAACTGACCCCGCTCGGGCGCGATCTGGCGAAGATCCCGGTCGATCCCCGCCTGGCCCGCATGGTGCTTGAGGCCAATAAGCTGGGCTGTCTGCATGAAGTGATGGTGATTGTCGCCGGATTATCGATTCAGGATCCCCGTGAGCGGCCCCATGAGAAGAAACAGGCCGCCGATGAGGCCCACCGCCGTTTTGCCGATAAAGATTCCGACTTTGTCGCCTGGCTCAATCTGTGGCAGTACCTCAAAGAGCAACAGAAGAGCCTGTCATCCAGTCAGTTCCGCAAGCAGGTGAAGGCCGAGTATCTGGCCTATTTGCGTATTCGCGAATGGCAGGATCTCTATGCCCAGCTGCGTCAGAGTGTGCACGACCTCAAGTGGCGCCTCAACAGTCAGGCCGCCGAATATGAGCCACTGCACCAGGCGCTGCTCTCGGGCTTGCTGAGCCATATCGGTTTCAAGGATAAAGACAACGAGTATCTGGGGGCCCGCAACCGACGTTTCTTTGTGTTTCCCGGATCGCCACTGGCCAAGAAGGGCCCCAAGTGGATTATGGCGGCCGAGCTTACCGAAACATCACGCCTGTTCGCCCGTACCTGCGCCCGCATAGATCCTGTATGGCTCGAGTCTCTGGCGGCGCATCTGGTCAAGAAGCAGCACAACGAGCCCCATTTCGAAGCCAAACAGGGCAGTGTGATCGCCCTGGAAAATCAGGTGCTCTATGGCCTCACCATAGTCAACCGCCGCCGGGTACAGTTTGGCCCGCTGGAGCCGGTTAAGGCTCGGGAAATCTTTATTCGCTCGGCTCTGGCCGAGGGTGAGCTGCGCTGCAATGAAGCCTTCTTCAAGGCTAACCAGGCGTTGCTCGAAGAGGTGGAAGATCTCGAACACAAATCGCGGCGGCGCGACATTCTGGTGGATACCGATGCCTTGTTCGCCTTCTACGATGAGCGCATTCCACAAGGGATATACAATCAGCCCAAATTCAACACCTGGTGGAAACAGGCCAGAAGAGAGACCCCTGAGCTGCTCAATTTCAGCCGCGAACTCTTGATGCAAAGGGATGACACCCATGTATCGGCATTGGACTTCCCCGACAGTTGGCAGCAGGGCAATCTCAGCCTTAAGCTGAGTTACCATTTTGAACCGGCGGCCGAGGATGACGGCGTCTCTGTGCTTATTCCGGTGGCGCTGCTCAATCAGTTGGATGAAACCGATTTTGACTGGCAGGTGCCGGGGCTCAGGGAAGAGAAGTGTGTTGCCCTGATTAAGTCCTTGCCCAAACCGCTGCGGCGCAATTTTGTGCCGGCGCCGGACTATGCCCGCGCCTGTGTGCAGGCGATGGAACCTTTTGCCCAGCCTTTGTTGCCCTCCCTGTGCAAACAGCTGCTGAGAATGAGTGGCACCCGTGTCAATCCGGAGGATTTCGATCTCAACGCCATTGCCGACCATCTGAAGATGAACTTCAAGGTGGAAGACGACAACGGCAAACTCCTGGCCCAGAGCCGGGATCTCGACAGTCTCAAGGCATCATTGCAGGGACAGGTGAACCAAGCGATACGCAAGGTTGCCGACAAGGGCATAGAGCAAAACGCCCTGACCGAATGGAGCTTTGGCGACCTGCCGAAAGAATATCAAAGCCGCAAAGGCAGCTATGAGGTGAAGGCGTTCCCCGCTTTGGTGGATGCCGGTGATACAGTTTCCATCAAATTATTTGATGACGAACAGCAGGCGCTTTCCCACCACAGACAAGGGCTGAGAAAGCTGCTGCTTATCAATATTCCATCGCCGGTGAAACATCTACAGCAGGCCTTGCCCAACAAGGCCAAACTGGCGATGTATTTCAATCCGTTCGGCCAGGTACAGATACTGATAGATGACATTATTGCCGCGGCAATTCAACAGCTTTTGGATAAGCAGCAGTTGGATGTCCGCAGCGCCGATGACTTTGCCAAAGCCAAGGAGATTGTCAGGGCCGAGCTCAATGAAACCGCAGCGGCCATCGCCCTCAAGGTGGAGCAGATTTTGACCTTGCACCAGAAGATCCGTAAGCGTCTCAAGGGTAAAATCAGCCTGGATATCGCTTTTGCCATGAGTGATATTCAAAGCCAATTGGACGCCCTGGTGTTCAAGGGATTTGTTGAAGCTTCCGGTTGGCGCCGTCTTGGGGATCTGATCCGCTATCTCAAGGCGATTGAGTTGCGCCTGGACAAGCTGCCGGTGGATCCCAACCGTGACCGTTTGCACCTGCACAGCATTCACAACGCCGAAAAAGAGTTCAAGGCCGCGCTTGCCAAGGTGCCACGCAGCCAGGCGGTACCGGAGGCGCTGGCCGAGGTGCGCTGGATGCTGGAAGAGTACAGGGTCAGCTGTTTTGCCCAGAGTCTGGGCACTGCTTATCCGATATCGGAAAAGCGCATCCTTAACCAGTTGCAGCAGTTTTAACTGGACAGCTGCAGCTGGCTCCTAAAGTGGACGCGATAAAAACCAGGCGGGCCCAGAGCACAGCCAGAACACATACAGTGCCTGCAGGTGCCCGCCTGGTACGCGGCCATTTTTCTCACGGTGGCTATTGTCGAACGCCACTTATTCCCCAATCAAAATTACATGTTTTGATTAAGGCTTGGCTCTTATTCCGGCTGTTGTTCACTTTGCCGCTCAATAGCCGAAGTTTGCAGCCTTGGACCAATGTTTTTTCACTTCGGTCTCGATAAAGGTTTGCTTCTCCTCGGTCAGTTTCTCCAGCTCTACGCCTATGGCTGCCTGCGCCTTGGCCTTGGTGCTGTAGTCCGGATAATCGACTCGGGTGATGCCAAGATCGGCATTCAGCTTGCGCAATATCTCTCTGGCAGCGCGGATCTGCTCTAAGCCCTTGTCCAGCAAGGCTTCACCCTCTTTGGCGTTGTGAGCGTGAATACCGTGGGATGACATGGCAAAGTCCCAGCGCCACTGTGCATGGCGTATCCCAATAATGGCGTCTCCTATCTGTTGCCACTGGGTACCGGCCTTCCAGGCGGCGCCGGCTTCATAGTGGGCCTTGATAAGTAATTCCTGTAACAGCTGCGCCTTGGTCTCCAGTAGCGCTTTATTGTCGGCAATCAGCTGGGTAATTTGCTGTTGGCTCTGGTGACAACTGCTGCAATTGGCCGCTTCAAAGTCCGGCAGATGGTTGGTTATCTTGTGGTTGGTGAAAGATTTGCCGTCGGCGCTGGTTTCCTGGGTCATATGACAGGTGACACAACTGATACCAGCCTTGGCGTGGGCGCTGCGATTCCAGTGCTCAAACTCGGGATGGCGCGCTTTCACCAGCGGCGTTCTCGATACCGGGTGCACCCACTCGAAAAACTGCCGGGCATCATAATACTTTTCTATTTCATCGGCGCTGTTGCCGAAGATCCAGGGGATATTGACCTTGTCCTGACGCTCAGGCTGGAAGTAGTAAGTGACATGGCACTGGCCGCAAATCTGTGATTGCTGCATCGAATGATTTTGTTCACCAAAGGGTTTGTGCACTTTGGCCATGGCGTCCTGGGCATGAGGTCTTGGCAGTGTCAGTTCAGCTGAGCCTTGGGTATGGCAATCGGAGCAGTACACAGGGTTCTGGATTTCCGGACCCAGCTCGGCAAAGTTCTTGGCCGAGAAGCCTTCGACGCCCAGCTCTTTCATCAGCCTGGGTGCATCCGGTGTCTTGCAGGTCCAACAGCTGGCCGACAGTCCTTTTTCACCAGCCTTGGGGCTAACACCACTGCGTAGGCTGTGGCTGACATCGGCGACGGCAAAGTGATGCCCTCTGGGGCTATGGTACTCCTTGGCATAAGCCGAGCCTGCCCAGAGGATGATGCTGGCGGGGTTTTTCTCAAGCATATCTTCCCGCTGTTGCTCCTCTGAGGTTTGGGCCCAGGTCTGATATTGCAGGCTTGATGTTTTGTCTGCTGCGACAACGGAAAATGACAGACTCAGACCTAGCACAATGGGTAGTGTAGTAGGGTGGGTAAAGGGGTTCACTAAAGGCTCTCCTAGATTGGGACGACGCACAAACAGGCGTTTGAAGTTTGGTCCCTGAAAACAAAAAAAGACACAAATAAAATGCATGATAATGCTAAGGAGCTCTGTTAGTCGTTGCAACCGCAAGATATTGTTTTTACTGAATTCTGTGACCTGAAACAGGATTCAGTTTCTCCTTTTATAGCCGTTTTATCGCTTTAAAGCCCGCCCTGTCTGGGCTCTACTCCCTAAGAGATATTTTGCTTATTTCGTTGTTTTTTTGACCGTTCTTTATTGGCGAAATGGCCACTTCTTTGCTGTATTTCATGTAAGCCTGAATAGCTAAAAGCGGAAAATGTCGAAATTACAATCGATTGAGACGGTTGAAATGGGTGATATCCGTCTTTTGGCGGCTATTTTTATGATCCAGATCAACGGCATCAGGTGTTTACCAACTTGGGGGTATACAGTTTGTTAACACTTTGGCTTTATGATCAAAACCGAAAACAAGTTGCATTTAAAAGGCGGCTTTAATCTGCCGGGCTTGGCGGCCGTTGCCCTGAAACAGCACAGCAGCAAGCCATCTTCATAGCGCCTAGGGAGGAGCCATGAGTGAGACACCGAATACTGATGAAAAACGTCTGGAGCTGAAGATATTTATCTTCCTGACGGTTTTTTTGGCGCCGCTATTGTCGGTTTTGCTGGTTAGCGGTCTGGGCTTTGCCATCTGGTTCAGCCAAATCTTAACCGGCCCACCGGGAGCCGGTTAACGCCAGCATAACGAGAGTCCTTAAAACAGGGGAACGAGATGAGTAGGGAATTGCATGTCAGCAGCCTGATCCTTCAGGTGATGCCATCCAAGATGGCCGGCGTTCGTCAGCAAATTCTGTCGTTCGGCAATGCCGAGCTATCGGTTAACGATGAAAGCAAGCTGGTTGTGGTGCTGGAAGGCCCGACCGAACAGGCGATCCTCGCCACCATGGACAAGATCAATGCCCTCAAGGGCGTGATCTCCACCGCTATGGTGTATCACCAGTGTGAACAGCTCGAAGAGGAAGAGCAATGAAAATGAACAGACGCGAATTCATGAAGGCCAATGCCGCCATGGCGGCAGCCGGGGTCGCCGGATTGGCTTTACCTGCCACAGCCAGCAACCTGATCACCAGTTCAGAGCACACCCAGTTAAATTGGAACAAGGCGCCGTGCCGCTTTTGCGGTACAGGCTGCTCTGTGATGGTGGCCACCCGCGAAGGCCGGGTTGTGGCGACCCATGGCGATGCCAACAGTGAGGTCAACCGCGGCCTCAACTGCATTAAAGGCTACTTCCTGTCGAAGATCATGTATGGCCATGACCGGCTGCAGACTCCCATGCTGCGGATGACAGACGGCAAATACGACAAGCACGGTGAATTTACCCCTATCAGTTGGGATCAGGCCTTTGACATCATGGCCGAGAAGTGGAAGCACACCATCAAGACCAAAGGGCCGACGGCGGTGGGCATGTTTGGTTCAGGTCAGTGGACGGTTTGGGAAGGTTATGCCGCTTCCAAGCTGATGAAGGCGGGTTTCGGCTCCAACAATATCGATCCCAACGCCCGTCATTGTATGGCTTCAGCCGTGGGCGGCTTTATGCGTACCTTTGGCATGGACGAGCCTATGGGTTGCTACAACGATATTGAAGCTGCCGATGCTTTTGTTCTTTGGGGCTCCAACATGGCCGAGATGCACCCAATCCTCTGGAGCCGGGTCACAGACAGACGCCTCAGCGCGCCCCATGTAAAAGTCTCTGTGATGTCTACCTTCGAGCACAGAAGCTTTGATTTGGCCGACTTGCCGATTGTCTTCACGCCGCAAACCGATCTGGCCATTCTCAACTATGTCGCCAACTACATCATCAGCAATGACAAGGTTAATTGGGACTTCGTCAACAAGCATGTGAACTTCCGCAGAGGCACAACCGATATCGGCTATGGCCTGCGGCCCTCACATCCGTTGCAGCAAAAAGCCAAGAACGTGGCCACCGCCGGTGAATCGACCCCGATGGACTTTGAGCAGTTCAAGGCCTTTGTCGCCGATTACAGCCTGGAAAAGGTCAGCAAGCTCTCGGGCGTACCCGAGCATAAATTGCTGGAGCTGGCGAAACTCTACGCCGATCCCGAGGTGAAGGTGACCTCCTTCTGGACCATGGGCTTTAACCAGCATACTCGCGGGGTTTGGTGTAACAACCTCATCTACAATATCCATTTGCTGACCGGCAAAATAGCTACCCCGGGCAACAGTCCGTTTTCACTCACAGGTCAACCTTCAGCCTGCGGTACTGCGCGGGAAGTGGGCACCTTCTCCCATCGCTTGCCGGCGGATCTGGTGGTGAATAATCCAGAGCACCGCAAGATTGCCGAGACCATCTGGAAAATCCCTTCCGGGATCATTCCGCCCAAGCCAGGCTACCATGCGGTAGAGCAGAACCGGCGATTGAAAGATGGCGATCTCAACTGCTACTGGGTGCAGGTAAACAACAATATGCAGGCCGGCCCCAATATCAACGAAGAGGGCTTGCCCGGATACCGTAACCCGGAAAACTTTATTGTGGTGTCCGATGCTTACCCAACGGTTACCACCCAGGCCGCGGATCTCATTCTTCCCACCGCCATGTGGGTGGAGAAAGAGGGCGCTTATGGTAACGCCGAGCGCCGCACCCAGTTCTGGCACCAGTTGGTGACAGCGCCCGGACAGTCGCGCTCGGATCTCTGGCAGTTGCTGGAGTTCTCCAAGCGCTTTACCACAGACGAAGTCTGGTCCGAGGCTGTATTGGCGGCCAATCCCGAATACAAGGGCAAGACCTTGTATGAAGTGCTGTATCAGAACGGCAATGTTGACAAGTTCCCTCTCAGTGAAAGCGATAACAAGTATCTGAACGACGAAGCCAAGCACTTTGGTTTCTATGTGCAAAAAGGGCTTTTTGAAGAATATGCCACCTTTGGCCGTGGTCACGGTCATGACTTGGCTCCCTTTGAAATGTACCACCAGGCTCATGGTTTGCGCTGGCCTGTGGTTGACGGCAAAGAAACCCTCTGGCGCTACCGTGAGGGCTCGGATCCTTACGTTAAACCCGGCAAAGGCTTTGAGTTTTACGGCAAAAAAGACGGCAAGGCGGTTATCTTCGCGCTGCCATACGAGCCGGCGGCAGAATCCCCAGATGCCGAATATGATCTTTGGCTCTCCACCGGGCGGGTGCTGGAGCATTGGCACTCAGGCTCCATGACCCAGAGGGTACCCGAGCTCTATCGCGCCTTCCCGGATGCCGTGTGCTTTATGCACCCGGATGATGCCAAGAAACGCGGACTGCGCCGAGGTGATGAGGTCAAGGTGGTGTCCCGCCGCGGCGAGATACTGACCCGGGTGGAAACCCGCGGCCGCAACAAGCCGCCGGTGGGTTTGGTGTTTGTGCCCTGGTTCGACGCCAGTCAGTTGATCAACAAGGTGACTCTGGATGCCACGGATCCGCTGTCCAAGCAGACCGATTTCAAGAAGTGTGCCGTGAAAGTGATGAAGGCCTGAGGAGGATAAGAAGATGAAATCGAATCATACCCTGTTGGCCTTTGCTGCACTGATGACCGCGCTATCCGTCAATGCCAATGCTGCCGGTGTTCCCGAGGACAAGGTGGCGACTTTGCGTCAGGCGCCGCTCAATAGCCAACCGACGCCACCTGTGATGCAGAAGGTGAGAAATACGGATATCAAACAGACCCGTAACTACCCGATGCAGCCGCCGGTCATACCTCACAAGATAGACGGCTACCAGCTGGATCTTAAGGTCAACAAGTGCATGTCCTGTCATGCCCGCAGTCGCACCGGCGAATCGCAGGCGCCTATGGTGAGCGTGACTCACTATATGGACAGAGACAACAACTTCCTGGCCGAGCTGTCACCCAGACGATATTTCTGTACCCAGTGCCATGTGCCGCAACTGGACGCCAGATTGATGGTGGAGAATGACTTTGTCGATATGGATCACTTGCTCAAGTCCGGGGCTGAGAACCCATCCAGCCATTAGGAGTCGCTATGTTTGAGAAACTGAAACAGATATGGCGGGTGCTGAACCGGCCCAGTGTTCACTTCAGTCTGGGTTTTCTGACCCTGGGTGGCTTTGTCGCCGGGATCATCTTCTGGGGTGGTTTCAACACTGCCCTGGAAGCCACCAACCAGGAGGCTTTTTGTATCGGTTGCCACGAGATGGAAAACAACGTCTATCAGGAGCTGAAGACCACCATACATTTCACGAACCGCAGCGGGGTGCGGGCGACCTGTCCGGACTGTCATGTTCCCCATAATTGGACCGACAAAATAGCCCGTAAGATGCAGGCTTCCAAGGAGGTGTGGGGCAAGGTGTTCGGCACCATCAATACCCGGGAGAAGTTCGAGTCCAAGCGGCGTGAACTGGCCGAGCATGAGTGGGCCAGACTCAAGGCCAACGACTCGCTGGAGTGTCGAAACTGCCATAACTTCCAGTATATGGATTTCACCCGTCAGTCACAGCGAGCGGCCAATATGCACTCCACCTCGCTGGCAAGCGGTGAGAAGACCTGTATCGACTGCCACAAGGGGATAGCCCATCACCTGCCGGATATGCAGGGAGTGGAAGGCTTCTAAGCCCAAAGCTTTGGGCATAGCCTGTTGCTTCATGAAAAAGCGCGCCGAACTTTCCGGCGCGCTTTTTTATCTGTTAAATCACCAGTAAAAATCCACGATTAAGCAACGCCTTATTGGCAGTTTTCCTGTTGCCGACTCAGGAGTTTAAGCTCCACTTGATTGCCGTCGGGATCGTAAATATAGATAGAGCGGCTGTATCCCCGGGCGCCATATTTTTCCGAAAAGCCTTCATGGTGCACGCCGTGTTGCTCCAGGTGTTGCAGCACTGAGGCTTCATCCTTGGCGGCAATATTAAGGCAGAAGTGCGCCATATTGAGGCCTAAAGGTTGATCGCTTCTTGGCACCAGATCGATAAGGGCACCGCCGAATCTCAGTTGCAGCAGGCTAGGGGAGTCGAGCCGCCGCTCGAAACGAGCCCCCAGCACTTGGGTATAGAATGCTTGGCTGGTTTCCAGACTGCTGCAGATCAACACCAGATGATCTATATCTATCGCACTGAACATAAGTTCTCCTGCATGCCGTCACACCTATTTTCAGCTTAGCAGGATAAAAAACACCCGCGCGAGTGGCGGGTGTGGTTTTGCTTCAGTCCGGTTGGTGCTTCAGTCCGGTTGGTGCTTCGGTCCGGTTGGAGCTTGGCTCAGGACGGGTGCTTTACTTGAGCGGTTCGCTCAGCTGGCGTCTTATGTTACTCACCAGCCACTCGCTGACATCATGGCCATTGTTGCTGAGCATCTTGGGGAACATGGAGATGGGTGTCATGCCCGGGAAGGTATTGATCTCATTGAGCAGTATCTCGCCTTCATCGGTAAGGAAGAAGTCGATACGCGACAGGTGGGACAGCTTCATGCCCTTAAAGGCGCGAATGGCATAATCGCGTATGGTATCGATTTGCGCTTGGCTCAATTCGGCCTCGACCTTGGTCACCGCCTTGCTCTTGGCATCATACTTCTCATCGAAGCTGTAGAAGGTGTTGTTGGCACAGATGATTTCACCCGGCACTGTGGCAATCACTTCACCCTGGTATTCATATACGGCCACTTCCAGCTCCCTGGCTTTGATGGTCTTTTCCACCACCACGTAGGGGGAGTAACTAAAGGCCTGCTCCAGCACCGAGGGGATATCATCGCCGTTGTCCACCCGGTAGCAGCCGACGGATGACCCCTGGGATGCTGCCTTGATAAACAGTGAGCCCCATTCATTCAAGGCTTCACGGCAGCGGCTGTTGGCCGCTTCACCGGCTTCACTGAGAAACAGATAAGGGGTATTGGGGATCCCGAGCGCACTGAACCACATCTTGGCCGTGACCTTGTTGAAGCAGTTGCTGCTGGGTTCAGAGCCGCAGCCGAAATAGGGCAGGTTGATCAGATTGAAATAGGACTGAATATCGCCGGTCTCGCCCGGATAGCCGTGAATACAGGGGATCACATAGTCCACCGGCCAGCTGGGCTCGGCCTCATCGAAGCGCACTTCACGGCGATTGGTCAGCTCGCAAACCTGGCCCTGCTTGGTGTGGTAGTGGCCGGCGGCGTCCAGCTCCAACCTGAGCACTTCCATGTCGGGAATATTTGCCAGGCAGCTTTCGATATAGTCAGCCGACATCAAAGAGATACTGTGCTCGGCGGCCCCGCCGCCACAGAGTAACAAGATATGGGTTTTGCTCATGAATTCTCCTGACTGAGCGGCCTGATAAATAACCTTGGCCGATATTATGCCTGCTTAGACAGGCCTTGAGTATAACGGCAGCTGACGCAGGCTCTCATCTGGTTATTTTGCCGCCAGAGTGAAACGGGCCGTAAATCATTGGGCCCGGTTGCTGCTTTCGCTATAGTTCCGGCCACAGTCATAATCTCTGCCACAATCACTGCCATAGCCTATCGGCCAGCCCCGAGGCCCGGCGAGTGAGGCGACGACAGGCGCCGTCAAACACTGAGCTGTTGCCCAGGCAGCAAAAATGCTGTTTGGCGCGGGTAATGGCGGTGTAGATCAGCTCCTTGGTGAGCAGTTGCAGCTGCGCCGGGCTCGGGCTCGGCGGCAACACCAAGGCCACAGAATCAAATTCACTGCCCTGGGACTTGTGCACTGTCATGGCAAAACAGGTCTCGTGGCCGGGAAGACGCGCCGGCAACACCTTGAGCACACTGCCATCGGCCTGAATAAAGTGCGCCAGCAGCCTGTTGCTGTCTCGGTCGGGCAGAATAACGCCGATATCGCCGTTAAACAGCCCCAGGTTGTAATCGTTGCTTTGGATGATCAGCGGTCGGCCCGGATAAAACTCCTGCTGCGGGGCGATCAATCCGGCCTGTTTCAGCACTTGCGTCAGTTGCCGATTGATCCCCTCGACACCGAAATCGCCGCCACGGGTGGCGCACAGCAGTCGAAAGCGATTGTAACGGGCGATGATCTCATCGGCACCGATGTCCGGCCTGTGCACCACTTCCAAATAGTCGCGGTAGTGCTCACAGGCCTGGCTGAGAAGCTGAGCCAGCCCCTGCTGCTGTTTACCGATTTCCAGCCACTCAAGCTCCTGATAACCGCCATTCCAGGCCTCAGTCATCGCGGCGCCATCACTGAGGTTGACCGCCTTGGCCAGCACGCCTATGCCGGCATCGCCGCGGAATCTGTGGCTGTGACGCAGCATACAAAGATTATTGCCTATGCCGGGGGCGAGATTGACGCAATCGCTGAGGTCAAAGCCGGTGAGCCTTGTCAGTGTTGCGGCAAACTCGGCGCTGTAACGCATGCGCCAGTCCTGCTGGTGGCGCAGACCGGCGCAGATATCGGCGAGCACGGCGCCGGCTTCCACAGAGGCCAGCTGATCCTGATCCCCGAGCAGTATCAATCTGGCATTGGCGGGCAGGGCATCGAGCAGCCGGTCCATCATAGGCAAGTCCACCATGGAGGCTTCATCGACAATCAGCAGATCCAGATGCAGCGGGTTGTCTTGGTGATGACGGAATTTGTGCGAGCCGGGGATCACCCCCAGCAGTCGATGCACAGTGGCAGCTTCTTCCGGGATCTTGTCTATGGCACCAAGGTCAAGCTCGGCGGCAAAGGGCATAAGCTCTTTTGCCAGGCGCTGTTTTGAGGCCTTTATCGATTCGGTCAGGCGCGCCGCCGCCTTACCCGTGGGGGCCACCAGACGTATGTTCATTTCACTGCCGAGACACAGGAGCATCAGTAGCTTGGTGACTGTGGTGGTCTTGCCTGTGCCCGGGCCGCCGGTGATCACCGCCAATTGGCGACAATAGGCGGTGGCGGTGGCGACTTTTTGCCAATCACGTTTGCCGGAATTTTCATTATCAGTTTGAGCTTCACTATTAGCTTGAGCTTCACTATTAGTTTGAGCTGCCTCATTAGTCGCTTGGCCTGTATGGCTGGCGGGCGGCAAAAACAGGCAATCCAGCGCGCGTCGCACCTCGTCGGTGGCGGGGTATTCAGTGGCGGCCATGGCGGTGAGTCGCCGGGCGACCCGGCACTCAAAATCATAATAACGTTTGAGGTAGAGGCGGCCAGCGTCGAGGATCAAGGGTTTGTCTTCACCCGGGGCGCCGACGGCGGCAAAATTGGCCACCGCCAGCTCAAGGCTTGCCGGGTCGGTATTGAGGCGCACACTGGGGTGGGGCTCTGCCAGCGGATTATCAAACGCTATGCTCCCCAGTGGCAGGCAGGCGTGCTGCGATGATAACTGGCGGCTCAGCAGGGCGCACAGCAGCAGAAATAGCGGCGATGGCTCCCGGTGAATGGCGGCCATCTGCAGCGCAAAGTGGCGGTCGAGCGCCGTCAGCAGCCGCTGCTCTTCCCATTGCTTGAGCAGCGCAGTAACAGCTTGGCTGCTGTGCAGTATTGATGGGCTATCTGTCATAGACTCAACTCCAACTGAGGGGCGCTCGAGGGCGACTCGCCCTTGAGTAAGGCATCCAGGGCCAGGATCACCGCTTCATCCGGTCTGTCCACAAACACCCCGGCGCCGGGATGGGCTGCGGACATGCCCCGTAAAAACAGATAACAGCAGCCGCCGAAATGGCTTTGATAACAATAGTCCGGCAGTTTGAGGCTCAGGTATCTGTGCAGCGCCAGGCTGTAGAGCAGGTACTGGAGATCGTATCTGTGCTCGCTGATGGCTGCGGCCATCTTGTCCTGGCGGTAATCGCTGAAATCATCCCCCAAATGGTTGGATTTATAATCGGCAATGTAGAAACGGCCCTGATATTCAAAGGTGAGATCGATAAACCCCTTGAGCATGCCCTTGAAGGCATCGAAGCGCAGTTCACCGCCATAACCGTGCTTGGCCAGCAAGCGGCTGAGCTCGGTATCGATAAGATGGGTATCGCCGCCAAGGGGCAGATAAAACTCCATCTCCACCAGCTTTTGGCGCTTGCTGAGGTCGCCCAGGCGCAGACTCTGCCCCTGGGGCAGAGCGATTTCGGCGTTAAGCAGATCCCGATACCAGTCATAAAGCACATCTTGCCAATCGCTGTCGATGCCGTACTGCTGCATCGCCTGGGGCAGATGCAGCAAGAGTTCCTCCTCGGCCTGGGTAAAGTCGATTTTCTCCAGTACCAGGTGCATAAAAGAACCGGCATTGGCGCCGCGCTCGAAGCTGAAGCGGTTGGCCTGCAAGACATCCTGCGGCTCATAGACAGAGGCGGGCTCGATTTCAAACTCCTCATCACCGGCGCCCGGCAACACCCGCTCGTGGGGCAGATGTTTGACCAGGCCGGAATAGCTGCCGACCCGCCAGGGCGCGCCTTGACGCGCCGCCGGCACCTGGGCACAAAGTGGGCTTTGGGAGTGGTTTTCAGTGCCTTGAAGGTGACTTGGATCTGCATCGCCTATCTCGGTCAAGGAGATGGCCTCGCAAGCAAGGGATGCGGCGGCGCTTTGCAACCTATCGCCGTCACAGTCCTTGTCTTCAATGCCGAGCAGATAGCCTATGGCGGTATCTTTCAAAAAGCTGTTGATGCCCGTCTTGTTCATGCGGCAGTGATTGGCCAGCCCCAGATAACAGCGATATACGGGCCGGGTCAGCGCCACATACAAGAGGCGCAGATCTTCGGCCAGCGTCTCGCGTTTACAGGCTTCCCAGCCTTCGTCACTGGCGTCCAGATCCCAGACTAATTGATTGTCCTTGTGGTACAGCATGGGCGAGGGGCGGCGACTGCCGTCGCGGGCCAGGCTGACAAAGGGGATGAAGCACACAGGATATTCCAGCCCCTTACTCTTGTGGATGGTGACTATCTGCACCAGGTTTTGTTCGCTGGCGAGCCTCAGTTGCTGCTCTTCACGGCTCTGGCCGGAGAGCAGTTCCTGCTCAAACCAGTTGACCAGGGCGCTCATGCCTTCGAGCTCGGTGGATTTTTGCTGCAGCAGTTCCGCCAGATGGCGAAAATCGGTGAGACGCCGCTCGGCGTTGGCCTCTCGGCCGAGCCGTTCCAGCAGCTGCCAGTGATCCGCGAGATTGAGCAGCGCCGGCATGATGCCGCGGCGGCTCCAGAGCTCATGCAGCGACATGAAGGTATCGAGCACTTCGGCGCGCAGTGTCTCAGATTGGTTGAATTCATGGATCTTATTGGCGCTGAAGCCCAGCAAGCGGCAGGCCAGTGCCGAGCGAATCGCCCGTTCATCCCTGGGGCTGGCGAGCGCCTTGAGGATGAGGGCGATTTCCCGCGCTTCCTCAGTGACCATTACCGAGTCGCGGCTGAGGAACACGGCGCCGATCTGGCGACTATTGAGCGCTTGTTGCATGACGGCGGCTTCGTTTCTGTCGCGCACCAAAATGGCGATATCCCGGGCGCGCAGCGGCTGCTCATTGCCACTGAGGCGACACTCGCCGCGGTTGGCGGCATTGAGCAGGCGCACGATTTCGGCGGCGGCATCTTCGGCCAGCAGTTTACGGGCCTGGGTCTTGTTTAGGCCCTTGTCCGGATCTTCCTTGAGCAGCCTGAGCTGCAGCGCCGCCGAGTCTGTGCCGGGCGCGAGCAGCTGTTTGCTGCCGGCGTCCTTGGCCTTGACCGGCTCGAACGGGATGGCGTCGCTGATAAAAGGGTCGCTGTGGTTGGCAAACAGGCGGTTGACCGCTGCAATCATGTTGCTGGCCGAGCGGTAGTTGGTGTCCAGATTATAGTGATCGGCGGTATTGCGCCTGGCCTCGATATAGGTATAGATATCGGCGCCGCGAAAGGCGTAAATCGCCTGCTTGGGATCGCCTATCATCAACAGAGTTCGACTTGGCTCAGGCTCGGGCTTGGGTTCAGGCTCGGCGCCGGCATCCTGCTGTGGCAATTGCGCCGGGTAGATGCCGGAGAAAATTGCAAACTGCAGCGGATCCGTATCCTGAAATTCGTCGATAAGCGCCACGGGGAAGCGTTTGCCTATCTCCTGCTTGAGCTGCTCGCCGATGGCAAGGCCGCTATCCGGCGCCGTCTGGGTCAGGCCGCCTATGGCCTTGGCCAGGGTCAGCAGCAGATCGTCCGGGCTCAGCAGGTTGCGCTCGGCCTTGAGCTCGGCAAAACGCTCGGCTATCTGGGCTCTTGCCTGATAGAGGAATGCCGGAATAAGCGAGTCTACGCTGTCTCTGAGCGCTTCTATCTGCGCCAGCAGCGGCGCCTGTTGCGCTGTGGGGATTTCGCCGCCTTTTCTCAGTTTCAGTGACCCGAGAGCCAGGCTGTCCAGCAGCTTGGGTGTCGGCAGTCCCTGATGATACTTGGCCCAGTTGTCCATCTGCTCCAGCATGGCCGTGAGCTTGGGGTAGCCATCGGCTTGCTTGCCATAGCTGGTGCCGTTGAGCGGCAGGCTGTGGAGCAGGGCCTCGGTGGCGTCCCTTTCTCTTGGCCAGCTCAGTCGCAGCCTTGCGAGCTGAGTCTGCAACTGCTCTGCATATTGGTCGAATTTCCCCGGGTCGCGGTTGGCGCTCGCTTGACTGGCGCCGAGCAGTGGTCTCAATTCGCGCCCCAGCGCATCCGGAGTGGCATAATGGGCGGCTATCGCGGTCGCCAGCGCTGTCGGCAGCCGATAGCAGACATGGCGCCAGAAATCGCGCACACTCTGGCGCAGATATTCGCTGTCATCCAGGGTAAATTCCGACTCGAACAGCAGCGCCGACTCAAAGGCCATATCCGAGAGGATCCGCTGGCAAAAGCCGTGAATGGTAAAAATGGCGGCTTCATCCAGGCTCTTGAGCGCCAGATCCAGCTGCTTGAGGGC
Source organism: Shewanella indica (assembly GCF_002836975.1). GTDB lineage: Bacteria > Pseudomonadota > Gammaproteobacteria > Enterobacterales > Shewanellaceae > Shewanella > Shewanella indica. Next base: position 25,750 of record NZ_NIJK01000047.1, read on the forward strand.
GGTTGCACGCTGCGTTGGCGGGCAGCGCTGATAAAGCTGCTCGATAAAATCGTCTTTGACGCTTAGGCCGATAAAGCGCTGATAACAGCTGCGGATCCTTTTGCGTATTCTGTCGCGCAGCTCTTCGGTGGCGGCGTTGGTAAAGGTGACCACCAGGATCTGCTCACAGCTAAGGCCCGGGCGCTCAAAATCACCCAGCAATAAGCGCAGATAGAGGCCGGAAATGGTGTAGGTCTTGCCGGTTCCGGCACTGGCCTCAATCAGGCGCCGGCCGCTCAACGGTAAACTCAATGGCTCCAGTGCTTGCATATTATTCCTGTCCCATCTGGGTAAAATCGGCCAGGGCGGCCAGTTTGTCTTTGTGGTAAAGGCTGATAAGCGGCGCCAAAATCCCCTCGGCCAACGCCGGGAAACTCAGGCTCTGCTGGAGTCTGAGTTGCCAACCGCCTGGCAACCCTGCACTCATGTTGCTCAGGGTAAACTCATCTTCACTCAACTCATTTTCACTCAACTCATCTTCACTTAACTTAGGTTCGCAGGCTTTGCGCCCAAAATCCGTCGTCGTGCCAGCATAGGCGCTGTCATCAAGGGTTAAACCAAAATCTTCCGGAAAGCGGAACAGGCGGGCGTTATGGGGATCCTGGCCGTCACCGAACCCGGCGTCATCCAACCAGGCGCTCTCGGCCTCAACAAGCCGCAGCTGATGTTCAGTGTCAACGCTTAAGCCATCTTCTACCTCGGCGCTGAAGTACGCCAGGGAGGTTTGCGCCATAAAGGGCAGCGGCCTGTGTTGCCCGAGCTCAAACAAGGCGGCCAACTGACCCAGCAAGGCCTTGGCGGACTCGGCCTTGAGCGGCGCCATGGCGTGGAAGTGACCGGCATCCAGCAGATAGCTGTGCCTGTGAATGCCGCTGGCATTGAGGCACAGATGGCGAATATAGAGGCTCAACAGATCCTTGGGCTTGGTGGTACCCGGCCTTAAGTTGACCAGCCCCTTGGGATAGCAGTCTTCGATGCGGCCACAGAGCAGCATCTCGCGGCCATTGACCTCGAGCTTGAGCGCTATTTCAACGGCATCCGGCTTGGGCAATTCGGCGCGAAGAAAACGGGTACGCTCCACCGCCGGGGCGATATCGCGGCGATATTGATCCAGCAGCAGATCGTCAAACGGCGCTATCGGCAGCAGACCTTCGGCCTTGAGCTTGTCGAGCAGGGTTTCATCCAGCTCTCCGTGCTCGTCTTCCAGCGCATCCTGCATCATCAGCAGCTGCAGCTGATAGCGTTGCAGGGCGCTGAGCTCAAACGGCTCATCATTGTCCTGACTGTCGATATCCAGCCTCAAGTCCAGCTGCAGCACCCGCTGGCAGAAATACTGCGCCGGGTTGCGGAAAAAGCGGATCAGCGCCGAGAGTTCAAGCTCCGGCTCCTTGAGGCCGGTTTCCTCGCCCAGCTGATGCTCAATAAAAGGCGCCGGGCTTTGAGCGGCAAACATCTCCCGCGGGCACCACTGGGTTGCAAAACTGCCGGGCAGCTCGCTGTTACTGTAGAGCCGGGCATCAAAGGGTTGCAACGGCTGCTGAATGATGAGGTGCTGCATCAGCGCATCGGCCGCCAAATCGCCAAGGGCGGCAATCTCATCGGCATCTGTGGGCACTGCGGGCGGCGTAAATTGCGCCTCTTCCGGGCGGTAACACAGCTGAATGTATTCCAGCAATTCCGATACCAGCATGGAGGGAATACGCTCACTGTTATCGCGCTCGCTGTGGCCTATGTAACTGATATAGAGCTGATCCCGGGCCGACAGCAAGGCTTCGAGAAACAGGTATCTGTCATCCAGGCGTCTTGAGCGGTCGCCGCGTCTTGGTTTTTCATGGGCGGTGAGATCGAATCCCACAGGATGTTGCACCCTGGGGTAGACGCCATCGTTCATCCCCAGCAAACACACCTGGCGGAAAGGGATGGAGCGCATCGGCATCAGGGTACAGAAGTTGACGCTGCCGGCGAGATAACGCTGACCTACCCTGGACTCACTCAAGGTTGAGTTGAACCATTGCCAAACCACTGTCAGCGGCAATACCCCGCTAAAGCCCGACAGTCGCAGCTCCTCGGCGAATCTGTCTATGGCCTGGCGAATGTCGTTGATCTCTTCCCTGGCATCGTCTTCCTGGGCCAGGTAAAAGGCATCGAGCAGGGCGTTAAGCTGCGCCACCCGCTCTTCCGGTGGGGTTTGCTGCTTGAGCTCTTCCCTGAAGTCATCGAGTGCTTCGATAAAATTCAACAACTTGCCGAGCGCCTGCGCCGACTGGCCTTCAATACCGGCCAGCGGCAGATCGCCCTGATACAGCTCGGCATCATCGCCCAGGGCATAGCCCAGCAGCATGCGACGGATCCCAAAGGCCCAGGAGTGTTTGTCAAACCCGGGCAAGCCCAGCTCTTCACGGTTGTGACTGTCGCGGCCCCAGCGAATACCGGCGGCCTTGAGCCAGCCCTTGAGCTGCTCCAGTTCCTCTTGGGCTATGCCAAAGCGAGCCAGCACAGCGGGCACTTCGAGAATACTGATGATGTCTGTCAGGCCAAAGCGGCTCTTGTCCAGCGCCAGCAGGTTGAGAAAACCGGCAATTAAGGGGGATTCCTGGGCCGCGCCGCGATCGGCTATCGCATAGGGGATGAAATGATCGCCGCTCTTGGCGGAAAACACCGCATCGATATAGGGGGCGTAGGCGGCCACATCGGGCAGCATCACCATGATGTCCTTGGCGGCAAGCGAAGGGTCGCTGCGCAGGCGATGCAGCAGATGATCGTGTAAGGTTTCCACCTCCCGCAGCGGACTGTGGCAGCTTCGCAGGGTGATGGAGTCGTCGTTGGCGGCCAAGGGCCTGCGCCGGGCGATATTCAGGTATTTGCTGACATCCGGCCCAAGGGGCTCGCCTAAGGTTTCCATCTCCAGAATGTCATTTTGAATGCCGCCGAGCAGGGTATTTGTGTTGCCGGGGTGAAACAGTTCTTCCAGTTCCAGCCGCTCGGGTGGCAGCTCCAGCACCATATCCAGCAGCTCCCGGCCGAGACGGCCGTTATTGGCCAAAATGGGGTTGCCCACTTCCAGCTTGTCTTCCCAGAGTTCGGGCAACTGTTTCTTGCCCTCAAAAGCCAGTGCCATTCGCGCCCGCGCCCTGGGCTCTATGATATCGCCCCAGTAGTGACGACAGGGGCTGAGGCTCAGCATCACTACCTCGATGCGACTGGCGAGCGCATAGAGTACATCCAGGGTTTGCGGCGCCATCGAGGAGATCCCGAACACGAACAACCTGGGCGGCAGGCCTTCCAAGGCATGATCGCTGCCGCCTGTCAGCGTTTCGATCAGCGCCTGGTGCAGATTGGCCCTGTGGTAATGGCTCTGTTGCAACTCCTGATTGTTGTAACGTACCAACTCGCGCCAAAGTTCGGGTTGCCAGGCGTGCTGCGGCGCTATCTCCAGCGGGGATTCATTTTGCTCCCAGCCGAGGATCCATTCCGGACGGTATACCAGATATTGATCGAAAATATCGGCGATACGGCCGCTGAGTTGAAACAGTTTGAGCTCAACATCGTCGCCCAGATAATGTCTGAGCGGTGCAAAATTGTCTCTATCCAGAAGGGAGGGCAACAGCGCCATCAGTTTCCAGGTCATCGCCGCCTTGGTAAAGGGGTTTTCCTTGGGCACGTCATCGAGCAGCAGATAACAGAGCTGCCAGATAAAGCTGGACGGCAGCGGAAACTCCTGCGCCGCCGCCACACCATTGTGACGCGCCAGCTCCAGGCGGAGCCAGGTGGACATGCCGGGGCTTTGCACCAGAATTTGCTCACAGCTCAGCGGCGACATGCCGGGCACGCCATCGCGAAGCCGGTCTGCCAGCGTGGCCGACAGCAATTCCATCTTGTTGGACTGGATAAGAGTAAACATAGGCAGCAGGGTTACCTGGCTTTGGGCCGTTTATTGCTTTGGTGCTCTATTCTAGGTGCTTGATTTATCGGGTTGCAAATCTTGTTTCAGCAGTTTGAACCACAAAGCGCGGGACTGACGGATAAAGCGGCGTTTAAGTCTCGCCGACTCCTTGGAAGCGCCTTGATACTTGAGCTGAATATAGAGTGAGGTCCAGCTCTCGATCTCCTCTGTCAGCGCCGGCCAGCGTGCGGCCAGCGCCGCGGCGTAATCCATAGGCCCCAGAGAGGCTGGCCTTGGCAGCCCGAGCCTGGCAGCCTGGCGGCATACCTTGAGATAGTGACGGTTGATGCTGTCCGGGCCTCTTTTAAGCCGCAGCAGGCCAGTAGTGAACAAAATGACGATAAAGGTGAGAGCCATTACCGCGAGTACCAAGGTTGCCAGACGGCCGATACTCACTTCTCCCAGCAGTTTGGAGAGCACTTCTTGCTGGCGCTCGTTGTCAAAACCCAGCACCCAGACGCTCCAGTAGTAATCCAGGCTGGCGAGCCTGAGTCTCAGGCTGTTGTACCAGTTGCTGGCCCGCACCCCGGCAAAAGAACGGTCGGAAAGGTAGCTTTCTTCCGGGCTGAACAGGGAGTCGAAACCCTGCTCAATTCGTTCGGGCGCTATCATGGCGGTGGGGTCGTAACGTACCCAGCCTTTGCCTTCGAGATAGACCTCACTCCAGGCGTGGGCCATATATTGATACACGCTGAGGTAACCGGCCTGCGGGTTGTATTCGCCGCCCTGATAACCGGTGACAATGCGGGCGGGCAAGCCGGTGGCTCTGGCCATGAAGGTGAATGCCGAGGCGTAGTGAACGCAGAAACCGGCGCGATTTTCAAACAAAAAGTCGTCCAGTTGCTGCGGCCCCACCGGCGGGGGTGTCAGGGTGTAGAAAAAGGGCTGACTGTTGAAATACTGCATCATGGCCGTCAAGCGCTGCTCGGTTTGCGGGTAACGGCGGGCAAAATCGGCGGCAAGTTTGCGGCTGCGGGGGTTGATTTCATCGGGGAGATTCAGGTTGAGCTGCCGCAGTGGCGCTCTCAAGCGGTTATCCAGGGGGGCATCCGGATAGCTCATCACCCGGTATTGCAACCTTTGTTCTACCGGCCTTATGGCATAGAGGCGAAAGTCCGGCAGATTCACCAGGCGCGGATCCATGCTGTAGGCGAGATCCAAGCCGAACAGCCAATGCTGGCCGCTCGGCTCGGCTATGATGCTGTAATCGATAAAAGGCCCTTTGGGGACGCCGGGTTCGGGGCGGCGATTTATGATAAAGCTGTCTTGCTGCAGCGCCTTTATCCCCCGCGACTGCTGCCAGCGTTTGCCGTCATATTCCTCCAATACCAGTGCGCGCCAATACCTGTCTTCGGGAGCCGGTATCTGGCCCTTGAAACTGGCGCGAAATGCCAGCTCGTTGGACTTGGTCAGGCGCGAGATATCTCCAAAGCTAAGTTCATCGGACAGCCCTGTGGTACTGCTTTTCATCTGCGGCACCATCCAAAGCGGACTGAAACGCGGCAGCACCACAAAAAGCAGCAGCGCCAGCGGCAGACTCTGTGCCAGCAGCACCAGGGTTAGCTTGATCTGGCGATTGAACGAGGCCTGTTCGTGGTAGAGGCTTGCCAACACGCAGGTGTTGAGCGCCGCCACCAGCGAGAGTTGCAGGGCGTTGAGCATCTGCTGATGGTCGATAAAGGTGAGGGCGATAAGAAAGTAGCCCACTAGTACCACGGCTTTGACATCGCGGCGACTGCGCATTTCGATATATTTAAGGGAATAGCCGAGGATCAATAAGTTGACCAAGGCATTGAGCAGGCCAAGTTCGCGACTCACCAGCGCCAGCGTCAGCGCCGCAGCAATGGCCAGCACAGTCACCAGCACTCTGGGGGGCCTGGCGACCTTGCCAAGATAGATCCCCAAGCGCCAGACAAAACAGATGGCGCAGATCCCCAGGGTTCCCAAGGTGATTTTGCCTGCAAGCGGCGCCAGCACTGCCAGATTGGTGAACAGCAGCCAAAGCAAGGTGCGGCGGGCGATGATCTCCTCCGAGGACTCCTTGAGCGCGGTTTGCAAGCGAGCGGCTTTCATCGGCCGGTACCTTCAGCCTTGGCCGGATAGAGTGCCAGGGCTTTGAGGCACTCCTGACGCTGAGCTTCGCCTTGAGAAGGCGCTATGGTTCTGCCCGCTAACTTAAGCCCCCAGGTTTGGCCGGAATGGGCCAATTGATTGACCTGATAGCTCAGCTCACCCAGGCGCTGTTCCAACTCATCGCCGGTTAATTTGCTATCAAGCTCCAGCCACAAAGGCGGCCCCTGAGGCTCGGCAAACTCCTTGCTGAGCATGCCTCGGCCCTGAGCCCACTGTTTCCAGGCCACCTGTTTGAGCGATTCGCCTGGGACATAGCTTTTAAGCCCGGCGTATTCATCGACGCCGCTGAGCCACTCGCCACTGTCTTGGGATCCGGGGGCGTGTTCACTGCGCCCCAGTTTAGGCGTGCTGACCACGGGCGTTGGAAACACCCATTGACGGGTGTCGAGATCCAGATGAGACCAGGCACGGCAGAGCCCCAGAGGGTAGCATGACTCCACCTTGAGCCTACCTGGATGCCATAGGCCCCTGGGCCTTGGCTGCATGGGCACCAGAGCCGTCTGCTCCTGGTTATCGACACGGGAGACAAAGACTTGCCGCTCTCCCGGGTAGCTGAAACCGAGCCGAAACAGGCTTCTGTCGGCGCTGACGGTCACAGGGAAGGAGAGACTGTCGCCGGCGTAGGCTTGGGGAGGCTTACGGGCACTGAGTCTCAGTCCCGCTAAGTTGCGGTAACTGTGAATGATGCAGGTGTGAAACACGCTGGCCAATACTATGGCCAGGCCTATCACCAGGTTGTTTTGATAGTTGGTGCCGAACAGAAACAGCAGTAGCACCAGCGCCAGCCAGATAACGCCGAAGCCGCTGGGAAGAATAAAGATGCTTCTGTGACTCAAACGTTGCTCTTTGGCGGCGGGAATACGCCGTGACAACCAGCGGTTGAGCCGGGCAGAGAACAGGGCGGTCACAGAGGCCATCTCGCCGTCACCGAATGGGATTGATGGTGCCGAGTAACCTGGTCGATAACTGCTCGCCCTGAAGTTGGCTCGAATGTCGCAGGCGGTGCTCGGCAACGGCGCCAAACACAGCTTGCACATCTTCGGGCACCAGATATTGACGCCCCTGGATACAGGCCCAGGCTTTGGCTGCCGCCAGCAGCGCCTTGGTGGCTCTGGGGGAAAGGCCATAGCCTTCGTTTTGGCTGCGGGAAGCTTCCACCAGTGCCAGAATATAGTTAAGCAGGGCATCGGAAGCCGCCACCTGTTCGCACTCCTGCTGCAGTTGATCCAGCTCGAGCGCGCTCAAACACTGGGGCAGGGGTTGGTTGCGTTCCTGTCCTTTGAGCATGGCCAACTCGGCATCCTGGCTGGGATAACCAATGGAGAGGCGCATCATAAAGCGGTCCAGCTGGGATTCCGGCAGTGGAAAGGTGCCTGATTGATCGGTGGGGTTCTGGGTGGCGACCACGAAAAAAGGATGCGGCAGTCTGTGGGTTATACCATCGATTGTGATCTGTCGCTCTGCCATCGCCTCGAGTAAGGCACTCTGGGTTTTGGGGCTGGCACGGTTGATTTCGTCGGCCAGCACCATCTGTTTGAAGATAGGGCCAGGGTGGAATACAAACTCAGATTGCTGCTTATCAAAGATGGAAACCCCGAGAATATCCGCCGGCAGCATGTCGCTGGTAAACTGTACCCGCTGATAACTCAGGCCTAAGGTTTGCGCCAGTGCATGGGACAAACTGGTTTTGCCCATACCCGGTAGATCTTCAATCAGCAGGTGGCCGCGAGCCAGAATGCAGGCCAGCGCCAGCCGTATTACCCTGGGCTTGCCTATCAAAACTTGCTCGAGTTGCTGCAGTACCTGGATTATCTGGCTCCTGGACACATTGGCTTCCTTGTTAGATGGTCACTGAAATCAGTTCCGGCTCGGTTTGGATGAACTGAGGTCTGAAGTAGAAACCTTGCACCAAATCCACATCCAACGCCAGTGCCTGAGACAGCTGCTGCTCGGTTTCGATTCCTTCGAGTATAGTTATTTTTTGGCAGGACTTGGCAAAATTAAGCAAGTTTTCCAGAAGCTTAGCCATGAGTGGTACCTGGATGGCACTGAGCCAGTGACGGTCGAGCTTGATGCAGTCTACGGCGGTCAGCAGTTGCAGTGATACCATGGCATGGGGTGCGCCGACATCATCAAGGGCTACGGTAATTCCGCGCCGGTGCAGCTCTTTGAGTAATGTTTGTGCCTTGTCGGCATCGTTGACACAGGTGTTTTCTATCAGCTCCACAGTTAAGCCTCCGGTTTGCTGCTGATACTTATCCAGCGCTTGCATCATGCATTGACAATTGGCGCTGTCCAGCGCGTGAGGATCCAGGTTGACGTTGAGTCTGGGGGTCTTGGGCGCTTGACTGAGTTGCAATAGTTTGGCCTGCAACTCTACCGCTGCCAGAGCACGGCTGTCTTTATGCAGCCAGTCGAATACCAGATTAGGTGCCAAGGAGGCGCCTTGGTGATCGTAAAAGCGGGCCAGGGCTTCATAACCCTGAATGGCCAAAGTTCGGGGACAGACAAGCGGCTGATATTCACAGGCAATGTGTCGCGGAGGGGAAAGATCCATGCAGTTATCAACGGAGTTAGCTAAATGAATGCTAATTATTCCCATTATGGTGTCAAGATAACAAGTCAATTTACCCCATTAAAGCATCGAGCGCTGAAAAATACGTCTAGGAACAAGCTCTTTAATATCAAAGTGTTGGGAATTTGACTCAGTGCCAATTCACCGCCGCCTCAATAGCGGCGGCCCAGTTCTGTTTCACTGAACTGTGGCAGAGCTTGCTGTTGACGCAGCTCATAAATCTGCCGGTAGGTGAATACGGCCTGCACATAGGAGCGGGTTTCACTGAAGGGGATGGTTTCGATAAAGCTCATCACATCCAGTTTGCCATCGCTCTGCTTCAACCAACGCTTTACCCTGTGGGGGCCAGCATTGTAAGCGGCAACGGCCAGCACCCGGTTGTTGTCAAACTGTTCCAGCAGCTTGGTGTAGTAGGCGCTACCGAGTGGCACATTGATGGCCGGGTCGTACAGACTGCGACTGCCGTTGAACGCCAGTTTGAACTCTTTTGCGGTTTGCTTGGCGGTGGCCGGCATCAGCTGCATCAGGCCTCTGGCGCCCACTGACGAAGTCGCATAAGGGTAGAAGGCGCTTTCGCGGCGGGAAATAGCCCGAATTTCATTGACATTGACCTTGAAGTCTTTGCCTGCCCGGGTAAAGAAAGGGTCTGCTGCATAGGGAAAGCGCATCTCCATATCATTCCATAGCCGGGCCTGAATACTGGCTTCAACCGCCAGCGCGTCCCAACCTTGCTGCTGAGCGTAGACGCCGTACTGGGCGCGCATCTGCTTGTTGTGGCGGGCGAGCATTTGGCTCCATTCGATGCGGGCATCGACCAGTTTATCCAGTGCCAGCAGCTCAGATACCCGGGCAAGCGCCTTGTCATCAGCGAGTCTTGCCTGCATTTGCGCCTGGGGTTGAGTCGGCACATGTGCCAGGTTGGGGGCTAGGCCTAACTCGGCTGCGGCCCAGAAACCATAAAAATTGCGCTCTTGGCTGAGTGCTTCGAGCATAGCATCGTCCCGGCCATTGACCCTCAGGTGCCAGTAGCGCCAGCGCGCATCGTTGCGGCCTTGATCGCTAAGTAAGGGGAGAAAACGGCGGATATCGGCATCATTTTGCTCGGCAATCGCCCAGCGCAAACGGCGCTCGGTCAGATCGTCAGCCTTGAGCAGCGGCAGCATGGTGTCGATATGATCTCTCAGCCCCTCGTCCTCGACGATAAGCGCTCGCCTGACCAGATAACGGTTTAGTTGCCGCCCCTGGAAGTCGCTGAATCTGCCGGCCTTTTCATACTTGACGTACAAACGCACCGCCTGACGCAGATCTCTACGGGCCAGGCGCTTTAGTCCGGCAGAAACGATATCACTGTAGATGGGGGCATCGCCATCAAACTGATTCATGTGCCTGAGGCGGTTGGGATCTTTATAGACCGCCTGCAGCATTTTGGCCTGATTCTGATGTTGGGTAACTTTGCGTCCCAGATACTGCAGCAGACCGCTTTGTCCGGCGTCAAAGGCCAGCATCATCCGCGACCAGATCAACTCTTGAGTGCGGTGCCCGGCCTTGCTCCAGGCATTGAACAGGGGATCGCACTCCTTGGGACGGGAGCGACCATAGAGCCAGAGTTGACGGGCACCGTCCCAGGCTAGCTGTTTATTCCCTTGGCCAAGCTGGGCCCGGTAAAAGTAACATTGCAGCTCAGTGGCTCTGGGCAGTTCCGGGGAAATGGCCAGAAAATCCTGCCAGCGTTTGTCGCCGCCGGCTCGCAGCAGATACCTGTGACGAGCGCTGCCATGCAGGGGCGAATGCTCAAATTTGTCTATTGCCTTTTGTGCCTCTGGGCCTGCAAGCGCCATTATGTCATCCAGTTCGGCGTGAAAATCCAGATAGATATTGAGCGGGTAATCCTTGAGTTGGGCCCTGAGCTTGCGATACTCGTCAAGTTGGCCTTTATCCAGCGCCTCTCTGGCCTTTAGGTAATTTTGGCGTTGTTGTTCCAAAGAGGTAGGCGCCTTGGCCGCATGGCTTATCCCGGGAAACAGTATCCAAGGGGTGGATATTGTCACTGCACTCAAGGCAACGCTGCCGGCGAGGGCTATTCGGGTCAAGGCTTTGCGCATCTAAAACTCCTTGTTGATGGCCTGTTTCACTTGAGAGGCTGAATTCAGGAGGTTAGTTCGCCGTCCTTCTCTGTATTTTCTATGGCATTAACCTCCTTGCCTATTGGCAAGGGCGTTTCTGTCATCGCCTTTTCAAGTAATTGTTTATCCAGTTGTTTACTGGTTTCAACGCCCAACTGTTGCATCTGGTGAGCCTGGCGGACAAGGTTACCCCTGCCGGTAGCCAGTTTATTCATGGCGCCGTTGAAACACTTCTCTGCATTGTCCAGCGCGCGCCCGAGTTTGTCCATATCTTCCAGATAGCCACAGAGTTTATCGTAAATTTTACCGGCTTGCTTGGCGATCCTTTGGGCGTGTTGGTTTTGGTATTCGTAGCGCCAGATGTTATTGATGGTGCGCAGTGCTACCAAAAGATTGGTTGGGCTGACGAGCATGATGTTGTTTTCGAGCGCGAAATTCACCAGCTGCGGCTCTTGTTCCAGTGCCAGCAGGAAGGCGGGTTCCACCGGAATAAACATCAATACATAATCCAGGCTCTTGATGCCGTGCAGTTGCTGGTAGTCCTTTTGGCTCAGGCCTTTGATATGGCCGCGAATAGAGTTGATATGTTCACGCAGCGCCAGGGAGCGCTCTTCATCGGTTTCGGCATTGTAGTAGCGCTCATAGGCCAGCAGTGACATTTTGGCATCTATTACCACATCCTTATTGGCCGGCAGATGGACTATGACATCGGGTTTAAAGCGCTTGCCGGCATCATTTTTCAGATCCTGCTGCACGTCATACTCATGTCCTTGTCTGAGACCACTTTCCTGCAGTACCCGCTCCAGGATCACTTCGCCCCAGTTGCCTTGCTGTTTGTTGTCGCCCTTGAGCGCCTTGGTGAGATTGACCGCATCCTGACTCATGCGCAGGTTGAGTTGCTTGAGATCTTCCAGTTGGTGTTTCAATGATGAACGTTCACTCTGCTCCTGTGAGTAGGATTCATGAATTTGCCTTCTGAAACCTTCAAGTTGTTGTTTCAGTGGTCCGAGAACACCATCGAGCTGCGATAGGTTTTGGGATTTTAGTCTTTCACTTCTGTCTTCAAAAATCTTGTTGGCGAGATTTTCAAACTGCTCTTTTAAGCGGGCTTCACTGCGCTCAAGCAGTTCGATTTTATCGTTGAGCGCCTGTTGCTCGGCGTCGAAGCGAGCGCTGATTGTCTGCTGCATGGCATTGGACTTTGACAGGTTTAACTGAGTTTCCAATTGCTTGCGCTGAGCATCCTTGAGTTGCTGTTCAAGGTCGGGCACCCGCTCGGCAATGGCTTCTGCTTTACCGAGCTGGGACACCAGCCATTCGGCTTTTTCCTGGCTGCTGCCAAGTTGTTCGTTGAGTTCGCTGCATCTTTGTTCATGTTGCAGCACTAACTGGTCTTTGATCTGTTGCCAGCGGCCGCGGGTCATGCGCTGATTAAAGAGGGCGCCAAGCAAGATACCCAGCAGTAATAGGGCCGCGGCGGCAATGAGTTGAGGCGCGGAAATTGTAGTGGCCAAGTCCATATCATGTCCCTTGAGTGCAAAAAAGAGGAGCGGAAAACCCGAATAGAGTCGCAGAATGAGTCAGGGCCTTCAAGGGCTAGGACGTGTAGACTCAGGATAAATGGCTAAGAGTTGCCCATTTTGTACCTCTTGTCAGTTAAGGTTCAGCCAATGGAGTTGCAGGAATTATTCCAGCAGGAAATTTTTCTTTGCCTGCCTGGGTCTTATAAACTGAATTGACTGCAGCTATTGAGAGGTCACTGTGAGCAATAAAAAATTTAAACTAGGGATTGGCAGGCAAATGCCCTGGGAGTTGCCGGCAACTGAAGTCACGCCGGAAGCCGTATTTCGCGATCGGCGCAACATAGTCAAGGCGTTGGGGCTCGGCGTTATAGGTGCCAGTATTCCCGGCCATGTTCAGGCCGGCTTGTTTGACCTTTTCGGTGACAAGCGTGAGAGCGAGGCATTTGTCACCTCAAATCTCAATTATCACAGCAACCCGGACTTTCAATTACCTGGGAGCCTGACACCCCTTGACAAGGTGATCCGCCATAACAACTTTTACGAGTTTGGCACCGGCAAACAAGATCCCTTCGAAAATAGTCAGAGCCTCAAGGTCAATCCCTGGGTGCTTAAAATCGAAGGCGAGGTCGAGCGCCCCTTAACGCTGGATTATGACGACCTGCTCAAGTTGCTTCCCCTGGAGGAGCGCCACTATCGTTTGCGCTGTGTCGAGGCCTGGTCCATGGTGATCCCCTGGGTTGGCTTTCCGCTGGCGGCTTTGCTGGCCAGGGCCGGAGTCAAATCCTCTGCGACTCATGTGGCCTTTGAAACCCTTTTTGATCCCGAGCAGATGCCGGGGCAACGCAATCGCTTGATGGGCGGCGGCATTCATTATCCCTATGTGGAGGGATTAAGACTCGATGAGGCGATGAACGAGTTGAGCTTCCTGTCGGTCGGCCTCTATGGCAAGACGCTGCCGCCGCAAAATGGGGCTCCTGTGCGTTTGGTGGTGCCCTGGAAATATGGTTTCAAGAGCATTAAATCTATCGTGAAAATTAGGCTTTTGGACAAACAGCCGCCGACCAGTTGGAATCAACTGGCACCCCATGAATACGGTTTTTATGCCAATGTGAACCCAGGAGTGGATCACCCTCGTTGGTCACAGGCGACAGAGCGGCGGATTGCCGAAGGCGGGATCTTCTCTGCCAAACGGATCCCGACCCAGATGTTCAACGGCTATGGTGAGCAGGTCGCGCATCTGTACCGGGATCTGGATTTAAGGAAATACTATTGATGCGTCTAGCTCCCAAGCAACTGCCTTGGTTAAAGGCGTTGCTGCATCTGGCCGCCGGTTTGCCCCTGCTTTATTTGGTCCTGCAAGTGGTGACAGACAGGGCCGGTGGCGATCCTGTGCAATATATTATCCATTTCACCGGCAAGGGGGCGCTCAATGCTTTGGTGGCCACTTTGTTGGTATCGCCAGTTGCCAGAAAATTCAAATTGGGGTTGTTGATGCAGACTCGGCGTTTGCTCGGACTCTGGATATTTGCCTGGGCCTGCTTGCATATTCTCAGCTATTTCAGCCTGGATCTGCTGTTTGCCTGGGAGCTGCTATTTAGTGAAATTATCAAGCGTCCCTATATTTTGGTGGGGGCCAGCGCCTGGTTGTTGCTTGCTGCGCTGGCGCTGACCTCGTTCAAGGCATTGCAGCGCCGTATGGGGCGGCGCTGGCAGCAACTGCATTACAGTATTTATGCCATAGCCTTGTTGGTACCTGTGCATTATTACTGGTCGGTGAAGTCTGAAATCATTGAGCCCAGTCTTTACCTTGCTGCCATGTTGCTGTTGTTGGCGATAAGACTGCCGAGATTCAACTGGTTTAGGCGCCTCTGGCCGACAGTTTGAAGTTCAGGCGTGTGTGGCCGGGCAAGTCAGGCATCGGCACTGGGTGAGGCAAAGCTGTAGCGCTTCTTTAGTGCCAGTTCCATGGAAGCCTGAGGTTGTGCCTGCTTGGCCTGATACATGGCACTGTCGGCAGCGCCGATGAGTTCGGCCAGGGTGTCGCCATGTTCGGGATAGAGACTGATGCCGGTACTCAGGCCAACCTGAAGTTGTTGCCCTTGCCAGGGGATATCGGCACCCAAGGCATGAATCTTTTCCAACACGGCACAGACTTCTTCGCGGCTATTTATCGGCTCCAGCCAGATGATAAATTCATCGCCGCCGATACGGGCCACCAAATCCGAGCGTCTTAATGTCTCCTTCAGCCTTTTGGCAATTTCCACCAGCACTGCGTCACCGGCGCTGTGGCCAAAATTGTCGTTGATGGGTTTGAATTTATCCAGATCAATGAATAGCAACGCAGCCTTAAGCTGTTGACGTTGGCAACGTACTATGGCGTGTTCCAGTTCAGTGGTGGCGGCGCCGCGATTGAGCGCGCCGGTGAGATCGTCATGATCTGCCAGATATCGTAACCTGTCTTGCTGTAGTTGCAACTGCTGGGTTTGCACTTCTACCTCTAATTGCAATTGCTCTTTTCGTTCGGTTGCTTCCATCAATGCCTGTTTCATATTGTTGAATTCATGGGCCAGTTCAGAGAGTTCATCTTGTTGTTCCAGCCTGATACGGCTATGAAGATCGCCCTTGGCCAGATCGCGTATGCCGCGTTTTAAACTGCCCAAATGGCGCCGAAAACGTCTCAGAGTATGCAGGGTAAAGCCTGTCACCAACAGGGCAATGGCCAGCAGCAGGGCACCGTTGAGATAGAGATGGCTGAGCTGCAGCACACGGGCTCTGTCCATAGTGTGATGTTGAAAGCGAAACAGATCTTCGCTCATGGATTGAATGCTCATATTGTATCTTGACAGCAACATACTACTGACCAACTGATCATCTGCTATCAGAGACAGCTTGGGCAGAGAATGCTCCAATAGGGTGCTGATGTTGTTGCTTTGGCGTTTGAGGTTAGCCAATAGCTGTTGTTGCTGTTCATCATCGACCTGAGTGGTAGTCAAGAGGGCGTTTAGGCGCAGCAGATCCCTTTGGGTGTTTTCCACAGCTTGGGTGTCCCGGTATTGTTGCAGCAGCCATAAGTTGGACCTGAGCAGATCCAGGTGTAGTTGCAGTTCAACCAGTTTGTGCATCTGTTGAAACGTCTGCTGGGAGAAATGACGTTGTTGCAACAGTGACAGCGCCAGTACCAGTGTCAGGGTGATGCAGAGAATGACCAGAATGCTGAGGCGGCTGGATAATTTCATCTCTGTTCCACCAATGACATATGTTGTATCTGATCCAGTGCTTTGGGAGCGATAACATTTCTGAAGTCGGGCAACTGCTGGGCTTCTATGGTGCCGCTGGTCATGGCCCAGCGAGCCTGTGATTGCAGATTACTGAGCAGGCTATTACCCAATGACAGACGAAACAGATAGTCCGGCCATAGAGCGACGACTTCTTCAGTGGGTAGGTGCAGATATTCGGCAACCAACTGACGGGCTTCCTGTGGATGCAGGACGATAAATTCACTGGCGAGTTTCAGCGCCTTAAGGATCCGAACATGGTGTTCGTAGTGCGTCTGATTGTCGCCCTTACGACTGATGAGATTAAAAGACAGGCTATACAAACCGCGACTGGGAAATTCGTTTATCTTGCCTGGTTGATGTTGCAATAGCTGAAATCCGTATGGCTCCCAAACCGAAATTGCATCCACATCGCCTGCAAGCAGCGCCGACGCCAAAGCAGACGGGCGGATATCCACCCGAACCGGCGCCAAGGACGGGTGTCCGGCTATGTTGAGTATGGTATCAAGAAAATACTCGCTGGCGCTGCCGGCGACGATGCCAACGCGCTTACCATCCAGCTGGGTCGGAGTGGTGATACCGCTCTTATGTAGGGTTAACAGTTTGATGTCGTTATCCGATTCGGCAAAGCTTGCCAGCACGGTGAAGTCGGTTCGCTTGAAGCTATTAAACATCACTACGGATTCAGAGCTGGTGGCCAGATCAGCCCTGTTATTGAGCAGAGCTTCGAAGCAAAGATCGCCTCCTTGAAGTGGTTGCAGCACTACATAGACGCCTTCGCGGGCAAAGAGTTCGAGCTTGTCGGCAATAATGACAGGAGCTGAAAGCAGTGAGGTGGATACGGCGATGCGAACCGGAGTCTGGTTGAGCAAAATTGGGGAGTTTGGCTGTCTGGGTATGCTGAGCCAGATAAACAAGAATAGCAATAGAGCCAAAGGCACTAGCATTTTTCCCATGGTTATTGCTGTCCTCCATTCGTCATAGTCTGAAGCCCTGGTTTTGTTCAATCAGGTGATTTCAACTTTCTTAAGTGTAGTGCAAACAGAAGGGCGTGCTATAAAAAGGCTCATATTTTTCATGGGATTATTTGTGGTATTCGGTTGGAAAGTGAAACCGATCGCGGAAGACAGTTATTTCTTTGGTTAAGTGTAGTAAGCGAACAATAACGCGATGGAATTCAAAAAGTGAAATAAGTTGTGAAATATTATTTGGGTTGATAACGCACATCCTTGTCCCATAAAAAGAGAGGCACAGATATTGTCTGCGCCTCTCTGATATCGAACAACTCTGGTATATCGAACAATATTGTAATCGATATTAAACTCACATCCTTACTTACTACCCTGATTGGCCATATAGACCAATACTTCATCATAGGACATGTTGAGTTCGCGGGATAAATTGATGACCTTGGTCTTAAAGGTTTGTACTTGCTCCTGTTTATGCAAGTTGTTTTGCGTATCTTCAACCAATTCATTGACCGCTTCCTGAAGAAGCTTCAGACGCCTAAGGCTAAAGTCCAAAGACTTCAAATAGCGGGTCATCTGCTGTTTGTTTCTGGCTTGCTCAAGATCCGTTGAGTGTTTTTTTTCATATCCATATGCATCGAGTGCCGCAATAGCACTCTGCAAATCGAGATCTTTTGTCATGTATGTTCACTTAAAACGAAGTTTTGCCCGAAAGGGGGGACAGGATAAAGGGAACGCAAAGCTGTCACCTATAATAGTCTATAGTATATTTCTGAAATTACTCAAGCATTTCACCGTTTATTGGATGAGATAAATCTGGAGACAGCTGTTCTGCTATCATGGAACTTGTGGTGACAGGATAAGGGCGTTAACCTAGAAAGCAGTATTTGCACGGAGGCCTCTATGCTGGATTTGTTACCGGATCTCTTTGATCATTATGAAAATGATCTCACGTTGCTGCCATCTGTCTTTTGTCAGTTTGGTGGCAAATCGATTTTTTGGGGCGAAATCGTTACCGTCAGGTGTTTCGAGGATAATTCCAAGGTGAAACAGCTGTTGGCAACCGATGGTACGGGTAAAGTACTGTTGGTGGACGGTGGCGCTTCTACCGCCAAGGCCCTTATGGGGGATCTCATTGCCCAGAGTGCTATTGACCATGGTTGGCAGGGAGTGGTGATCTACGGCGCTGTGCGTGATGTTGCCACCTTGGCAACTATGCCGCTAGGGGTAAAGGCTCTGGCGCCAGTCCCCATTAAAACCGAGCGCAAGGGAGCAGGAGAAATAAACTGTGCACTTTACATCGGAGATGTGCATATAACCCCCGGAATGATGCTTTATGCTGACGATAATGGCATCGCAATTAGTCAAAATCCCCTGAATATGGCCTTTATCAGTTGAACAAGCGCCTTAGTCCTTATTGTTGAACAAGGAAACTATTATGAAAGTGGTTAAGTGGATACTGGGTATTTTCGCGGTATTGTTTCTCGGTCTGGTTCTGTATTTGACCTTGTTGTTTGATCCCAACGACTTTAAACCTCAGATTGTCGATGCGGTAAAAAAACAGACAGGGCGTGAATTGGTCATCAGTCAAGATCTCAACTGGACTTTTTTCCCGACTCTGGGAATTGAATTGGGCGGTATCAGCCTGAGTAACCCTGATGGATTTGATGAAAAACAGATGTTGGCGGTCAACCAGGTTGTCGCTGAAGTGGCCTTGATGCCACTGTTTCGTAAAGAAGTGGAAATTGCCCAATTAAACCTCGATGGTTTGAAACTGGATCTCATTACCCAGAAGGACGGCCGTACCAGTCTGGATGGGCTCAGTGGTGACACAGGTACGGCTAAAGAGCAACCCAAGGATACCGAAGGCAGTGCTCAGGGGCTGGCCAGTCTCAATATAGGCGGCATCAATATCACCAATACCCAAATTCATCTGCTCGACAAGCGCAGTGGCAGTGACCAAACCTTTGTACTTGAGTCCCTGACTCTGGGCGAGTTTTCGCTGGGTAAATTTGCCCCTCTGGCCTATAAGTTCAGCGGCAGCATGCCGGAGATGAAAATTGTCAGCGAGGGTAAAGGGCAATTGAAAATCTCAGCGGACATGAAGCAGTTGGAGATCACCGGCTTTGCCATTGACAATCGTGTCGAAGGCAAGAGTATGCCCGGCGGTAAGTTGAGCGCCGCTCTGAATGCTGATGTGAAATTGGATCTCAATCGTCAAAATGCCGAGTTGGTATTGAGTAGCCTCAAGGTGGCTGATATTGAAGGCAAAGGGGATCTCAAAGTGGCTTTCGGCGGCAAGATACCGGATGTGAAAGCCAACTTGGCTTTGGGAGAAATTGATCTCGACAAGTTGCTGCCGGCCAGTGAGGAAGGCAAAGCCGCAGCCAAAACCACTGAATCGGCAACGGCCGCCAAGGCCAGCAGTGAACCTGACTTGAGTGCAATGAAGCAGGTCAACTTCGCCATGGATTTAACGGTTAAGGCCATTAAAGTTGCCGGTTTGACCACTGAAAACTGGCAGATGGATCTGGTACTGAACAATGGCGTGCTGAATATGAAGCAGCTCAGTGCTGACTTGTATCAGGGCAAACTGATGACCAAGGCACAGCTTGACGGTCGCAATAAGGTTGCCAGCTACAATTTTGATACTCAGCTCAATGGCGTCAAAATTCAACCTTTACTCAAGGATGCGGCCGACTTGAAAATTCTGGCCGGGGCCACCGCTTTTAATGTCAAAGGTAAAGGCAAGAGCCTAATTCCGGATAACATCAAGCAGAACCTGGACGCCAACGGCAAGTTTGAAATCAGCGATGGTGCGCTCTATGGGGTGAATATCCCTTATATGATCCGCAGTGCCCAAGCCAAGCTTAAAGGTGATTTGTCGGCTCAGGAAGAGGGCGAACGCAAGACAGATTTCTCCAGCCTGACCGGCAGTTTCAGTCTGAAAAATGGTCTGGCCAATAACCCGGATCTGGCGATGGCATCACCACTCATTCGTTTGGCGGGTGCAGGTAGTGCCAACCTTATCAGTGAGCAGCTGGACTATAAGCTGAAAACCTCAGTAGTCGGCAGCCTCAAGGGCCAGGGCGGTGAAGGCAAGAATGATCTGGCCGGTGTCGAAATTCCGCTGATGATTTCCGGTTCATTCCAGGAACCCAAATTTGCACTCGATACTCAGGCGCTGTTTGATTCCAAGCTCAAGGAAGAGACCGAGAAGGTGAAAGACAAGCTTAAAGACAGCATCTTCAAAAAACTTGGAGGAGGTAATTGATGCGCGCCGTTTTGCCTTTGCTAGCGGTCTTGGCACTCGCTGGTTGCAGCGGCTCCAATGCCGCAACTACTCAGCCTGTGCCTCAAAAGAGCCCGACAGGGATGGAGGAACTCAGAATGCCGACACTGCACTTTGGTACCATCAAGAAAGCGCCTACACCGGCACTGTTTGAAGGTAAGCTGACGTTTAGCGATGTGGTTGATAAGCAACCTTTGCAGGTGATGTTGGAGATCCACAATCCCAAAGAATACGCGATTGGGCTCCGCTTCAATTCTGGGATGACAGCTGATCTTTGGTTGGTGGATGATAAGGAACAGCGAGTCTGGGCTTGGTCAGACGAAATGATGTTCACTCAAGCAATCAGAGATACCAGCGTCAAGCCGGGGCAGACACTGAAGGTGATGTTCAAGGTGCCTGCCAAGGCGCTTGAGCGTATTGGTCCTGAGGGGTACAGTTTCCAGGCACGTTTTGAAGGTAAACCTCTGGAATCCAGTATGGCCGCTATGGCTATGTTGGAAGTGCCGGTGGCCAGGCGCTGATCCCCTAGGATAAATCAAATGCAGCTCTGGCAAAGCTGAAACTGAAATCCAAAATCCGATGATACAGACTCATCGGATTTTTTATGGGTGTTGTCGGCCGTTCTCCAAAGTTGCTTTTTACTGAAACCATCATTAAATAGCTTTTTGAGTGGCCTGCAAACAGCGCTTGGCAGAGGGAATTGTATTGGCAATGACCAGATAATAAAATGCCGTCTCTTTACAGAAACGGCATTATTTACATTGGTTTGCCCTTTAATCAGGGGCGTTCCGGCAGTGTCACATTGAGTTCGAGTACCGACAGGTTGTCATCGTTCTGATCCAACTGCACAGATACTTGCTCTTCAGAGATGTGCACATACTTGCGGATCACTTCAATTATCTCCTGCTTCATCTGCGGAAAGTAATCCGGTGCCCCGCGCTCACCGCGTTGATGGGCAACGATGATCTGCAAACGTTCCTTGGCAGTTGCCGCGGTGCTGCTTTTCTTGCTGCTTCTGAAATAATCGAGTAATGACATAATTTAGCTACCAAATATTCGTTTAAGGAATCCTTTCTTTTCTTCCGCGACAAAGCGTAGCGGAAGCTCTTCACCCAGCAGACGAGCCACAGTATCCTCATAGGCCTGCCCTGCATCGCTGTCATGATCTATGATCACCGGCACACCAGAGTTGGAAGCCTTGAGCACTGCCTGGGACTCAGGAATAACTCCAAGCAGATCTATTGCCAGGATCTCCTGCACATCTTCCACACTGAGCATTTCGCCGGTTTTCACCCTGGCAGGGGAGTAGCGGGTCAGCAGCAGATACTCCTTGATAGGCTCAAGCCCTTGTTCGGCACGGCGGCTACGGCTTTGCAGCATGCCTAGAATTCTGTCTGAATCCCTGACCGAACTGACCTCAGGGTTGGTTGTTACTATGGCTATATCGGCAAAATAGAGTGCCATCATAGCGCCGGTTTCGATACCTGCAGGGGAGTCACAGATGATGTAATCAAAGTCTTTGCTCAAATCATCGAGTACCTTGCCGACACCTTCCCGGGTCAGGGCATCCTTGTCCCGGGTTTGGGATGCAGGTAAAACGAACAGTTTATTGCAGCGCTTATCTTTGATAAGTGTTTGATTTAGATTGGATTCACCATTGATGACATTGACAAAGTCGTAAACAACCCTGCGTTCACAGCCCATGACCAAATCCAGATTTCGAAGGCCAATATCAAAATCGATAACGACTGTCTTATGTCCTTTGAGCGCCAAGCCGGTGGCGATAGCCGCGCTCGATGTGGTCTTGCCCACACCGCCTTTACCTGAGGTGACAACAATAATTTGTGCCATGTTCTATTTTATCCTTTCCATCTGCCTTATCCGGGCAGCGATTCAACGATTAATGACTCACCGCTGAGCCTGATACAACCACTCTTGGCGGTACAGTGTTGCTGCAGGTTTTCAGTCAACCAGTACTGTCCCGCAATCGAAACCAGTTCAGCTTCCATGGACTGGGCCAGGATCACGGCATGCTTATCGCCGTTGGCTCCCGCCATGGCTTTACCACGCAGTGCCCCGTATACATGAATGCTACCATCAGCAATGACTTCAGCGCCATTCCCTACTGCACCAAAAACGATTAAATCACCGTCTTTGGCGTAGATTTGTTGCCCTGAACGCACGTTTTGTTTGACGATCTTGGTGACCCTCGGGGGAGGCGGTGGCAGTTCGGATTGCTTTCCTGCCTTGATACTGGCTAACCCCTGGGCTTTGGCGGCTTCATTGAGAGCCTTATCGGCTGCAGTTACCCCAACTATCACCAACTGTCTGTCGGTCAGTCCCTGGCGCAGTCCTTGGAGATCTATATCTGTGCCATTAACTTGACTCAGGTTTAGCACCAATGGAGCATTAATAAAAAACTGCGGAGCCTGGGCGAGCTTGCCATCGAGCTCTTTGAAAAGGGCGTCCAGATCAGGGGTGTTGATGTGAAGTACAGAGAGCGTAAAAGAAGAGCCTTTTAGCTCTAGACTAGGTTTTGGCATCCCGGCATCATTCTCCAGAAAATGAGCAGTCAGATTGCGTGACAGCGTTATATTCCAAGGCGTCCATGTTATAGTGTGCCCTGATAAGTGGCAAGTTTGAACCCATGGAAATTGATACAATTATGATCTGTGCTGTCTATAAAAGCCTGAAAAAAGCCGACACCTATTTATTCGTCAACAAGAAAGATCAGTTTGATGATGTACCAGCACCCTTGATGCAGGTATTTGGACCACCACAATTGGTCATGTTGTTACCGTTGCAAAAGAGGCGGCAACTGGGCATCGCTGATATTAACAAGGTAAAAGCAGAACTGGCGGAAAAGGGCTATTATTTGCAATTACCGCCGCCTCCGGTAGATATGCTGAAGGAGCTGAGACTTAGCAAGGGCCTGGATGATCACTCTGCTTAAGGAATAACGCATTTTATGGATAGACTTTCCCTGGTGTTTATTTCGCTGCTGGGCGCGTCGCTGACCAAGGTCTGCGTGGCCACCGAGGGCAGTTTCGAGCAGTATCTTGATATATTAAAACAGGACGCGGCAGCGAAAGGGATAGATCAATTCACCTTGAATAAGGCCTTCAGTCAAATAAAGCTGTTTAAAAAGGCCTCAAATGATGACAAGGCCATTCCAAAGCCTCCACAGGATTTGGAACATTATATCCCCCGGATTATCAATGAAGAGATGGTGGTCAAGGGACGGGTATTGGCTGAAGAGTATCGGCCGCTGTTGCTTGGGCTGGGAAAACAATACCGGGTGCAACCCAGGTTTATTCTGGCCCTTTGGGGACTCGAGTCGGATTTTGGCAATCAGCAGGGTAGTTATCCTGTGCTGTCTGTGACAGCGTCACTGGCCTATGAGGGGCAAGAGGCTTATCGCAAAGAGTTCATCTCGGCACTGAAAATTCTCGCGTCACAATCGGTCGACTTTAACGAGCTTAAAGGCTCGAGTACCGGCGCAATGGGGTCTTTGGGGCTGATGCCAAGTACCTACCTTCAATATGGCAGCGACGGCGATGGCGACGGCAAGGTCGATATCTGGAATAGTTTTGCTGATGGTTTGGCATCTGTGGCTAACTATTTGCGGCAAGCAGGCTGGGATGACACGCAAACCTGGGGACGTCAGGTTAAAGCACCCGAGTCGATAAAGAATGACCAATTGGGTGTAGGTTATCAGGCGAGTTTCAGTCACTGGCAGAAGTTGGGCGTTCGTCGTTACGATGGTGGTGATCTACCAGGCCGAACTGATATGCAAGTGTCACTGATCATGCCTGATGGCAAACGTGGTCGTCACTATCTCGTGTATCAGAATTATCGTGCCTTGCGAAGCTGGCAGGATTCAGATTATTTCGCTTTGGCAGCGGCCTATCTTTCCGAACGGATCAAGTATCCATCCTCAAAATAGTGTAAAATAGCGGTTACGCAAGTTTTCAAGAACGAATCAACAAGTTTATGTCCTTCTGGTTAACCAAGACCCTGGCCGAAATGACTCCCGATGAATGGGAGTCTCTCTGTGATGGCTGTGGCAAATGCTGTCTCAACAAGCTCATTGATGATGAAACCGATGAACTCTACTATACCAATGCGGCTTGTAAGTTATTGTCTGATAAAGATTGCAGCTGTATTCATTATGAAAAGCGCTTTGAATTTGTTCCCCAATGTACTGCGGTGACGGCGAATAATATCGGGGAGCTGGACTGGCTACCGGATAGTTGTGCTTACCGGCGTTTGTATCAGGGACGACCATTACCCGCCTGGCATCCGCTTTTGACCGGTTCCAAGAATGCTATGCATGAAGTGGGGATGTCGGTGAAAGATAAGACATTGAGTGAAACTAAAGTCAGGGATCTGGAAGAGCATATTGTGCTTTGGCCGCTGAAAGATTTGGATTAAACTATTTATATAAAAAAGCCAAACAAATCATGTTTGGCTTTTTTATATTTAGAAAACCTGAAAGCTTTATTGTGGAAGCAATCAGTTGCGTCTCTTGCTCAGAATTGGCATAGCGTAGAGCAGTAGTGCCAACAGGTAGGTGGCAAAAGCAACAATCATCCACTGCGACATAGTGATGCCGATAAAGCTCCAGGGAATATCGGTGCACATGCCTGTTGGCATAAATACCGAAGGGAGCCATTCATGCAGTGGCATCCAGGAAGGGAAGTCCGGCAGAAATGAGCAAGTGGAAAAGGGTGAAGGGTTTTGCTGCATATCATTGAGTTCAATGGCTAACCTCAGTCCCCAACTGGCGCTAAACCCCCATAGCAAGGCGGCAAGCAGTCGTACGGTACGTATTCCCGGCGCCAGAAAACCTATGATGCCGGCCAGCAGTAAACCCAACACCGCCAGGCGCTGGTAGATACACATAACGCAAGGCTCGAGTTGCATTACGTGCTGAAAGTACAGTGCAGCAAGCTCCAGAGACAGGGCGCTGAGCGCCAGAACTCCCCAAGCTATGCGGGAGTGGGCGAAACGTATCATTGCAGTCAAATCTATTCTCCATTGATGACCATCAGTCCGGGGTGAGGTGGGATAATTCCTAAGATGGGTGCCAACCCCATAAAAAAACGCCCACCAAGGGGCGTTTTTTGGACTCTACTGAAACCCAAAGGTTCAGTCAATAATCGACTAATGACCTACAGCAGCACCTTTACCCAGCACTTCTTGAGCGCTGTGGTGCAGGATCATACCTGAGTCGTAGAAGTATTGGGTCATCTGCTCCAGGAAGCCTAACTCAATGGTCAGTACACCAACAATGGACAGTACGATAGTGTATGGCAGGGCCATCCAAACCATACGGCCATATGAGAGACGGATGAGCGGAGCCAGAGCTGAGGTCAGCAGGAACAGGAAGGCCGCCTGACCGTTAGGAGTCGCTACAGAGGGCAGGTTGGTCCCAGTGTTGATGGCAACGGCAAGCAGGTCAAACTGATCGCGGGTGATCTGGCCATCAATCAGCGCGGCTTTCACCTCGTTGATATAGACAGTACCCACAAACACGTTATCGCTGACCATGGACAACAAGCCGTTGGCCACATAGAAGATAACCAGCTGCATATTGCCTTCAAAGCCGAGAGCCCATTGGATGACAGGGGCAAACAGGCCTTGATCGATAATCACACCCACAATGGCGAAGAATACCGCCAGCAGTGCGGTAAATGGCAGGGCTTCTTCAAAGGCTTTACCCAGGGCGTGTTCATCGGTAATACCGTTGAAGGCCGTGGTCAGAATTATCACTGACAGACCGATGAGACCAACTGATGCCAGGTGGAAGGCTAGACCGACAATCAGCCAAATACCAACCAGAGCTTGGATAACCAGCTTCATCTTATCTTTACTGGTTCTGTGGGCATCTTCGTGGGCAGCAAATTCCACCAGAATTTTGTGCACAGCCTCAGGCAGTTGGGCGCCATAACCACAGATGCGGAATTTTTCTACCAGCATACAGGTAATGATACCGGCAAAGAACACTGGCACAGTCACAGGCGACATCCGCAGGGCGAATTCGGAGAATTGCCAATTGGCCTGAGCGGCTATGATCAGGTTTTGTGGCTCACCCACCATGGTGCACACGCCACCGAGGGCAGTACCAACCCCGGCATGCATCAAGAGGTTACGCAGGAAACCACGAAAGGCCTCCAATTCTTGGGCATTGAGTTGCTCACTACCATCCGAGGTATGGTCATGATCGGCGCTGAAGTCTTTACCGGACGCCACTTTATGGTAAATGGAGTAGAAGCCTATTGCCACGGCAATGATCACTGCGATAACCGTCAAGGCATCGAGGAACGCCGACAAGAAGGCAGAGGCGACACAGAACATCAAGGATACAACTGTTTTGGAACGCACCTTGGTGATCATCTTGGTAAATACATAAAGCAGTAACTGCTTCATGAAGTAGATACCGGCCACCATAAATACCAACAATAATAATACTTCGAGGTTGGCCTCAATCTCGTGTAACACTTGGCTGGGGCTGGTCATTCCGATGAATACGGCCTCAATCGCCAATAAACCGCCTGGTTGCAGAGGATAGCACTTAAGTGCCATGGCCAGAGTGAAGATAAACTGCACGACCAAAAACCAGCCCGCAACAAAGGGATTGATACTGAAGAGTATCGGGTTGATGACAAGAAAAATCAGTATTGCAAGCTTGTACCACTTGGGTGAGTTACCCAAGAAGTTACTCATAAAAGCCTGAATCGGTGTAGCAGGCATGTCTTCCTCTCTAATCTGTTATAAGTGGTTGTAACGTCATTGTTTGACGAACGGTAAAATTTGCGTAGTTCAGTCTAGCCTAAAGATAAACTCAATGTAATGATTAGGGTATACAGGGATTTCAAAAAGCGGATCTCGAGCGCAAAATTCAGTGACTGCTGATTTGAACTTGGTCACTTTTATAGCAATTATTGAGAACTCTACAGGGTTGGATTTCCCATCTGTGATCTGATGGTTTTCATTTTTCGTCGCTCTGGTATGATCTGTGGCCAGAATAATGCTAACAATCGGAAAACCGGGCTGATGATAATCAATGCCAAAGGACCTGCAAGTTTTGCAGAGAAATATATAGTGCGTTCAATCTGGGAAAATAAGTTTCCCCCCGGCTCCATACTTCCTGCGGAACGGGAATTATCAGAGCTTATTGGCGTTACCCGTACGACTTTAAGAGAAGTGTTACAGCGTTTGGCCCGCGACGGTTGGTTGACTATTCAGCATGGCAAACCCACCCGAGTGAATAATTTCTGGGAAACCTCAGGACTTAACATTTTGGAGACGATTGCCGATCTCAACCCGGAAGGTTTTCCTGTACTGGTTGATCAGCTCTTGTCCGCCAGAACTAATGTCAGTGCCATCTATTTTCGTGGAGCGCTACGGCATAACCCGGATACTGCGGTCGAGGCACTGTCTAAAATCCATGATCTGGAAGATGAAGCAGAGGCTTATGCCGAGTTTGACTACCAGTTGCATCACACCCTAGCGTTTTCATCGGGGAACCCTCTGTATGTGCTTATCCTAAACGGATTCAAAGGGTTGTATGCCAGAGTCGGACGCTACTATTTCAGCAGCTCCGAGGCTCGGGCCTTGGCATTGGCTTTCTATCAAAAACTTGAAATCCTGGCCAAGGACAAAAATTATACTCAAGTACCGGCCTTGATGCGATCTTATGGTATTGATAGTGGCATCATGTGGCAAAAATTACGTGATGCTATGCCGTTGGAAATGGCTCAGGATAATCAATAAATATTTAAAGAAAGTGCGAATAAGTCCCATGTATGCACTGCTTGCAGGGCTGGATGCAAGCAGTGTAATCAGCAAATGGCCTATCCTTTTCCCTAAGTTTGGGTTCCTGTAAACACTTGCTATGTTACTTGTCTGATATGATAAGTGACCTTTGTTAACTCAGGGTGCTTGGTTAAATACTTTGAGTTAATATCAACTTCTCAATATACAGCTTATGTTTTAGCTCATTGATTCTAAAGGAATAACCAGCCTTATATGGCTGTATTTGTCATCATCGACGCTTATGGTCATCTCCCCAAGCAACTTTAATCTAACGTAATCTTGCAAGTTGACAAGGGAATCTGTTGCGCTGTGTTCTTTCGCTACATGCTCAGGATTTGTTTCCCTTCTGTTGGTTAGCTTAGTCTCGAAATGATGTTCATCTATTTTGGTGGCGTTGAGCGTGATGCATGAACCTTGGGGAGTATCATGTAATATTTGTCTCAACAAAGGGTAGAAGAGCAATAATAATTGCCATGGTTTGGCGCCAGGTAGAAGCTTTTCTTCAATAATTATTCTCATTTCAACATTGGCTTCAGTAAATGCAGATGCCAACAGAGCCTGCATATGGAAGACAAACTCGTCGAAGTAGAGCGCTTTGATTTCTGTTTGAGGATGGTTAACCAAGGCCAAAAGATGGCGTAATCTGGCGGACTCAGCCAAGATAAGCTCTTTGGACTCTTGTTGTATTTCGCCTATGTCAGGCTCGAACAGTCGGGATCCCAAGTGATCAAAAGCGCTAGATAGCTCACAGATGAGCTGACCAAATAAATTGGGGAGTTGTAATTCCTGTTCCTGCATCAATGTTGTGCTGAGGCTGAGTAACTGGGACTTGCTTTGTGCTTGTTGCAACATGGTTTCCAACTGCTCAAGCTGTTGCTGCTGTTGTTGGATGGTACGTTTGTTACGCTTATTGAGATCAACTTGCAATTCCAGGGCCTGTTCCAGTTGTCGCTCTTGTCGTTTGTGACTGGAAAGGTCAAATGCTATGGCGCCTATGCCGCAGATCTCGGCAAATTCATCCCGAATTGGGAAGCGGGTTACTTGAAATGTCACATCTCCCAGAGGGGTTGCTATGGGTTCTTCAGAGCAGAACGGACTGTGATTGTTTATCACTCTTTTATCATTGGCCTGGTATATTTGCGCCAAACCAAGCGGAAATACCTGAGTATCATTGGCGCCGATAAATTGATTGCGTTCATGGGCGGTTATTTCGCAGTATTTATCATTAACTAGTGTGTATTTACCAGTCAAATCTTTGATATATATTATATTTTGTGAGTGATTCATTAAGGCGTTCAGCTGCTCGGTACGTATTTTTAGGACTTGTTGGGCCTTATACTGTACTTCCAGCTGTTGCTCCAGCGCCAGGTTACTGGCGTCCAGGCTAGCCATAGTTGTTTCCAACTGCCGGGTACGGGAGATAAAGCTGCCGGCTAATATCCCCAGTTCATCTTCTCTATCTCTGGCATCCAACTCCAAACGGGCAGGGTTGTTTTCTCTGAGCGCCTCGGCCATACGGCTAATAGGTTTAATAAATAACCTGTGTTGAACCAGAAACAGCAGTAACAGCGCCAGCAGTTGAATTGCAATAAGATAGATACCCACTTTACCGGCTATTAAGGTTGCATCTTTCTTGAGCGAGGACAGTGGCGTAACTATTACTATTTTCCAATAGGTCTTTGGCATCAAAAATACCGAAACCAGTGCAGGTTCCTTGAGTAAGGGGTCTTGATTAAGCTCTTGAGTTAACAAAAGTTTGGCATTTGCTGGCCATTCTCTGGCAGAGTTATTGATTATAGTATTGAGTAACGCAGCGTCTGTTTCATCACGGTCCCCCAACAAGGATGCCAATTGTTGATTGCTAAAGGCTTTGTGTTGGTTTGCCTGTTGGATAAGTACTTGATCCGCACTGCGAAGCGCTTCACCAACGAATTGGAATTCTGGGAAAAGGCGTTCCAAACGTTGAAAATCATCTAAACTCAGCGGCTTTTCTCGAGTATTGTCTTGAAACTCATCTTCCCAGGGGGATGCGAGTAAGTGGTTGCGATAATCAAGGGCAAACACATAACCACTAAGATCTTTCAGGGCGCCTCTAAAGAAACGGTTCAGGCCTCCCAGGCTAATGTCTACAGTGGCGGCACCAATAAATTCATGATCTTGCCAAATAGGAACAGACGCTGTGACCATGGCTTCTGCAGTGTAAGGATCACGATAGGCACTTGACCAGAAGGTTCTGTCTGCCGGGAAAAAGCGTGTCGGTTTATACCAATCTTCGTTATGGTAACCTTGTTGGGGTTGTTCATTATAACTGTTGAGTTGCTGCAATTCGCCATAATCGTCTCGATACCAGAAGAGGCTGTCAAGAATTTTTCCCGGTTCAAAAGCTCTTGGTTCGGGCCAAATACCGCCGCCGGTAATCATTTCCTTTTGGGTATCTAATTCCAACACGGATTTGATACTGGCCTGAAGTTCAAATTCGTTGCCACGATACAGAGCTCCGAGGTTCGCCATGGTACTGACCAGGCTTTCTATTTGGGAGGTGACTTCCTGCAGTCTTGCGGTAACGACTTGACCATAACTTTGATTCAATGCTCTTTGTTGGCTAAGCAACTGGTTACGTTGGATGCTGAGCAGTACAAGTACAGTACTGATAACGATAAGAGCGCTGATAATTAACTGGCTGAGGGCAAATTTAACCGGCAGGCGTTTCAACCAGCCGGGAAGCCAAGGTAATGGGTTGGATTGTTGCTTCGCCTGGTTCCCTTGCATATATCCTCAGTAATAAGCCTTTAAATCAGTTGCTTAATATAATTCCTGATGGGAGCTTAGCCTTCCCGGAAACTTGCCCCCAGTTAAATTATATCGTTTAGTGTCTGAGGGTTATAACAAGACTATGGGCGTGTAATCAGACGGCTGACGTGTAGCCGACGCGATCTGTAAAAGGTGTATATATGTTCATCATTTTCGTGACTGAATAAACCCTGATATGGAAAGGTATAGTATAACCTATTGAGAAAACCCGCCATTTTTCTATGTCTCATCAGAGCTCTGTTACTTTGATGCGAAAAAGGGTCACCGGCTTTGGTTGTCTCCAAATGGCTGTCAAGGTATCTGAATGAAAGCGAGTTGAGTTCTGCAGCAATGGAACTACCAACTCTTTGGCGGAAGAGGCTGTCCGGCAATTTATTTTACTCGCCGAAGTCTCCCATTTTGTTGAGTTTCTTTAATCAACAGCATAGCTCAGCCTCTAATTTGTTGCGGTTAACTTTGCCCCCCAAAGCACTTGTTAATCTTAGGTGTAATTTATAACGCAACTCACTGATATGTAGTGGTTAAACCTTGTTTCCTATTTGTTGGGATTTGTTGGGTGGATCACGAAGTTATCATTCAGGGTTAAATTTTACTTGCCTACACTTCATATAGTGTTTATTGTGCAAACAAAAGTTTGTCACGTAAACAAATGTTTGTGCAGGAGCGCGCCAATGACAGAACGTGAACTCGAAATTCTGGCCCTGATTAAAGCTGACCCATTGATCCCACAACAAAAACTAGCTGATCAATTGGGCATAACCCGCTCGGCAGTCGCAGGTCATATCATGAACCTGACTCATAAAGGTGTGATCCGTGGTAAGGGTTATATCCTGGTGGAGAACCCCTATGCTGTCGTGATAGGCGGTGCCAATATGGATATTCTTGGTCGGCCGACTTCCAAGCTAAGGGTAGGGGATTCCAATCCTGGCAGCGTCAGTTGCTCACCCGGCGGTGTTGGGCGCAACATTGCCGAAAACCTGGCGCGCCTGGGTTCAGATACTCGATTGGTGACGGCGATAGGCAAAGACGCTTATGGTGAGATGATTACCGCCCAGTGTCGTCAGGCCGGCGTCGATATGGGCAACAGCTTGCAGTTTGAAGACGCGGTGACCTCCACCTATCTTTCGGTATTGGATGGCGACGCCGATATGCATGTAGCCATCAATGACATGGCCATTCTTGAAAGATTGGGCCCTGAAGTGCTCAAAGGGCTGGAAGATATGCTGCGCCGCGCCGAACTTCTGGTGTTGGATACCAACCTTTCTGAAGCCGCCTTATCCTATCTTTTGAGCAACTTTCCTCAAGTTCCGGTATTTATTGACACGGTTTCCTGTGTCAAGGCGATGAAAATCAAGCCTTATCTCAACGCCATCCACACCCTCAAACCCAACCTCAAGGAAGCCGAACACCTCTCCGGCATCGAAATGCGCAGCAAAGAAGACTTAAGCGCCATCGCTAACTGGTTCCATGAACAGGGCGTCAAGCGGATCTTCCTCAGTATGGGCAGTGAAGGGGTATTTGTCAGTGATGGCGGCGAGTCGCAGATGGTGCCCACCAAGCAGGTGGAGATGGTCAACGCCAATGGCGCCGGAGATGCCTTCCTGGCCGGATTGGCTCACGGTTGGCTCAAGCAGTGGCCATTGCTGGAAACCACAGAATTTGCGATGGCAGCGGCCCGTTTGGCGCTGTCTCATATCGCGACTATCAACCCCAATATGTCTGAAATCTCTGTAAACCGTATTATCAAGGAGTCGTTATGCTGAAGCAGTATCTGGATATTCATCCTGAAGTTCAAGCAGCCCTGGAACAAGGCAAGCCGGTGGTCGCACTGGAGTCGACCATTATTTCTCATGGTATGCCGTATCCGCAGAACGTTGAGACAGCGCTCAAGGTGGAGCAGATCATCCGTGATAATGGCGCTGTGCCTGCAACTATCGCCATTCTCAAGGGCCGCCTTAAAGTGGGCATGAGCCAGGAAGAGATCAATTACCTGGGCAAGGCCGGTGAAGCCGTTATTAAAACCAGTCGCCGCGACATTCCCTTTATTGTCGCCAAAGGTGCAGACGGTGCCACCACGGTTGCTTCTACCATGATCCTGGCCGCAATGGCCGGTATTAAGGTGTTTGCTACCGGTGGTATCGGTGGTGTACACCGCGGTGCTCAGCAAACTTTCGATATCTCTGCCGATTTGCAGGAGCTGGCCAACACAGATGTGGCCGTGGTTTGTGCCGGTGCCAAGTCTATTCTGGATCTGGGCCTGACCCGTGAATATCTGGAAACGCAAGGCGTGCCTGTCGTTGGTTTCCAAACCGATAAACTGCCGGCTTTCTACACCCGCGAGAGTGACTTCGGCGTCGACTATCGCTTGGAGCAGCCGGTAGAGGTCGCTGCTGCCATGAAAGCCAAGTGGGACATGGGTCTTAAGGGCGGTATGGTGATTGCCAACCCAATTCCCCATGAGCATGCGTTGGATAAAGCACTGATCGATGGTGCCATCGCCCGCGCAGTGACTGAAATGGATGAGAAAGGCATAGGCGGCAAGGCTTCAACGCCGTTCCTGTTGGCCAAAGTTGCCGAAATTACCGAAGGTCACAGCCTGACTGCCAACATAGAGCTGGTATACAACAATGCCAAGCTGGCGGCTGAGATTGCCCGCGAGTACGTGGCTCGTTAACAAGACGGCATTCAAGGTTACTTGAGCTAACTCAACCAACCCGGCGATTGCCGGGTTTCTTTTGGGATGACATATCGCCCCTGAGCCAAAGCATGCCAAAGCTCAAATCGGGTAAATAGTGTCTTAAAACGGGATTAATCCGGCCAAAGCCACTCAAGCCCCTTGCAGAGCCGGGGGCGAACTCCTATGATCCAGCGGTTTTCCATCCCGAGGCCCAAATATGCTTAACTCCCCGCTTAGTGAACATGCCAGTGAGCTGGTCATTGCGATTCTCAATCAGGTACTGACTCAAGGTGCGCCACTGGACCGCGCCTACTCAAAGCAGTTTGCACCTGAGCGGCTCAAGCCTTGGGAGCAAGCCAGAATTGCTCTGGTCACCGGGGATATTTTGCGCCGTTTAAGTTATTACAGCTTTCTGGCTGATGTTGCAGCGGAGCAAATTGAGCGTGAAGGCACCCGGCTCATCAACGCCTGGCATATGGCCAATGGCCTTGAGCTGCCGAAAATGCGCTACGCGCTGCAGATGAACAGTGAACTGCTTGAGCAGCGGATGACTGAGGCCCAGGCACAGCCTGCACTGCTCGATGGTTGCCCGCAATGGCTCGAAGCGCTAGGGAGTGAACAACTGGGGGACAACTGGCCGGCGGAGCGCCACGCCTTGACTCAGGCCCCCAAACGTTATCTGCGCACCAATTTACTTAAGTGCAGCCGGGAAGAACTCAAGGCTCGTCTTGCCAAGGAAGGGGTGGAGACTTGTGAAGTCCCCGAGGTTGCCAGCGCTCTTGAAGTGATTTCCGATTCAGCGCTGTTTCGCACCGAATGCTTTAAGTCGGGCTGGTTTGAGCAGCAGGATGCCGGCTCGCAACATGTTGCCGAAGCCCTTGGGGTTGAACCCGGGATGCGGGTCATTGATGCCTGCGCCGGTGCCGGCGGCAAGACGCTGCACCTGGCCGCCAAAATGCAGGGCAAGGGACGATTACTGGCGATGGATGTCGAGCAGTGGAAGCTGGATAACCTTAAGCAGCGGGCCCGCCGCGCCGGCGCCCACAATGTGGAAACCCGGCTTATTGCATCAAGCAAGACCATCAAACGTTTGAAACTCAGCGCCGACAGGGTACTTTTGGATGTGCCTTGCTCAGGACTTGGGGTGCTGAAACGCAACCCGGACACCAAATGGCGTGATACCCCTGAGCGCTTACCTGTGCTGATGGAACTGCAGGAGCATATTCTCGGCAGTTACAGCCGCATGGTGAAGGTGGGCGGGATCCTGGTTTATGCCACTTGCTCGATCATGCCGCAGGAAAACGAGCAGCAAGTAGCGCGTTTTCTGAAGCAGCAAAACCATTTCCGCTTACTCGATGAGGAAACCATCAGCCCGGCCAAAACCGGTTTCGATGGCTTCTATCTGGCAAGAATTGAGCGGATAGCCGAGTAACAATCAGGCCTGTTTGAGTCATATTGACTTAAACAGGCGGTTTCACACCCGCCTCAAAAAGCATCTCAACAAAAGCATCTCAACAAAAACCGCGCCGCTCATTCTTACCGGTTTGCCTAGCCTTGCCGCTTTATTCCCCCTGTAGGGTTAACAGCAGACGGCGCCGACCACCATTGTCTCTGTGCTCGCCAAGATAGATCCCTTGCCAGGTGCCCAATGCCAGCTGTCCGGCGCTGACAGGCAGCAGCAGACTGGTACCCAGCAGGCTGGATTTAATATGGGCCGGCATATCATCGGCGCCCTCATAGGTGTGGCGAAAGTAAGAGGTATTTTCGGCCACGGCGTGATTGAACCAGGCCTCAAAATCCTGCCGCACTGTGGGATCGGCGTTTTCGTTGAGCGTCAGCGAGGCAGAGGTATGCAGCAGTTGCAGGTGCAATAGGCCGCAACTGACGTAAGGCATATCATCAAGAGCTTTGGCAATATCCTCGCTTATTAAATGAAAACCACGTTGCTTGGGGCTTAAGGTCAATTGTTGCTGACGCCACATTGGCACTCCTTAAAACGGTTAACATCAAAAGAAACAACCTTTAGACAATGCATTGTATCTCTTTCAATGTTGTCACTCCATGAAGAAGAGGTGCCAGCCTTAACCGCAGAGCAGGATATTAAATGCCCGGGTGATAAGGTGTTTACCTGGTTTGTTGTAACCTTAGTGACAGTAAATAAAAGTTATGAGCTGTTATTCAGCTGGAAAGTCGGCAAAAAAAGGCCCAAAACTATTCCAATTGTTTTGGGCCTAGGGGAATGGCTCATGGTTGAGCCGTGCGCTAATGTTGAGATCCGACAGGATTGGCTATCTCTGAATAAATATTAGCCGATAACCGCTGAAAGATGCATTCAGACAGCGGATTTGTTAGCACCAATTGTTATAAGGTATAACCAAAATGCGAGCGCTCAAACAGATTGACTGGGTAAATCACTCTTTTTAATGGAATACTAACTATAACAGCTTAGTGTTTGGAGTCAGGACAGACAAATTTTGTCTTTGACCAGTTCCCGCGGTAGATTGTTCTTCAGCCGGTTGCCCAGATGTTTACCCAACCCAAGCACTTGCCCGCCCCAGGTCAATACCAGCTCACCACGGGCCTTTTCACTGCCATCAAGCGCGATATCCCGGCCCATCAGATAAGCCTGAGCCTCAGGCTCTGTAACTTCATAACCCTTGTCGGCGGTTACTCCCAAGGCCATTAAGGCTTCATGGCGCAGTTTCAACCCATGCTTACTGTCATCGGCGAGCTTAAGGCCGATACGCTGATAACGCATCTTGCCGATAAAGGGCTCAAAGCCGCTGGGAAACAGCCAGTACTCCTGATCCCGGATCCAGAGGCTGCCTTCGGGAAGCGTTTTGCCGAGCAACCGCTGCAGTTCGGTGGCGATGGCCTGTTGCTGTTTGGTACTGGCGGGACTGAAAGGAAACTGCTTTTGCTGTTTGGGTTCATCACTTTCGCGCGCCACTGAACTCAGCTTACGCACCTTGGCAACAAAGAAACCTTCGCTGTCATAGATTTGCGGCCAAATATGCAGGAAGCCCTCGGTCGTGCAGGCTTTTTCCGCTCCGGCAAACAGTGATTCAAGTGACTCAAAGGCCACGGCAGCGCCATATTTTTGCTTGAGGTGTTGCAGTACCGCCTGGTTTTCCTGGCTGTTGAGGGTACAGGTGGAGTACACCATTACCCCGCCAGGCTTAAGCGCCAGAAAGGCGGAATCTATCAGATCCCTCTGGGTGGCGGCAATGTCGGCTATCTCCTGTGGATCCCAGTGTTTGAGGGCATCCGGATCCTTACGTACCGTGCCTTCGCCGCTACAGGGGGCATCGAGCAACACGGCATCCATGGATTCATACTGGTATTGGCCGAATACCCTGGCATCGAAGTGGGTCAGGGCGGTATTGCTGACCCCCATTCTCTGTAGATTGGCATGCAGCACTTTGACGCGGCTGGAGGAGTATTCGTTGGCGATCAGCACGCCTCCATTGGCCATCATGGCCGCCATTTGTGTGGTCTTGGATCCCGGCGCCGAGGCCATATCCAGCACCCGCTCCATTCCCGGCTCCAGCAGCGCCATAGGCGGCAGCATGGAGCTCGCCTCCTGAATGTAAAACAGCCCTTGCTGATGTTCGATACAGTTTCCGGGTTGGCTATCACCCGCCTGGTACCAAAAGCCTTCAGGGCACCAGGGAATGGTTTCGAACTGCCAGCCTTTGGCCTGCATTCTCGAGAGGAATTCATCGACGCTGATTTTGAGGGTGTTGACCCGCAAGGCGGCTCTCAGTGGTAAGCTGCAAAAGTGAATAAAATCCTCGAGCTTGAGATGTTCTGGCAGATCCTTGGCGATACTGTTGATAAAATTCTGATTTAATTGAACCATAAACAAAAAGGGTGACCCCGGGATGGCGGCAGTATAGCACACTCGGGCGCGGCGACTGTGGGGTGTTTTAGGTGTTGAACCGGGTTTGGAGTCTGTTCTTTATTATCGCGCTGGGAGCGATTTTGCTGCGTTTGACGAGCGGCGATGCGGCCGTTCTCAATGAGTCTGTCACGGCGATGTTTGACAGCGCCAAACTGGCCGCCGAAATAGCTCTGGGATTGATTGGGGTGTTGACCCTGTGGATGGGGCTGATGCGTCTCGGGGAAAAAGCCGGAGTGGTTGCCGCCATCGCCTGGGTATTTGAGCCGCTGCTCAGCAAGTTGATGCCGGAGGTACCAAGAGGCCATCCCGCCTATGGCAGCGTCACCATGAACCTGACCGCCAATATGCTGGGGTTGGACAATGCAGCCACACCATTGGGACTTAAGGCGATGGCGGATCTGCAAAGCCTGAACCCCGACAAGAAGACCGCCACCAATGCCCAGATCCTGTTTTTGGTGCTCAATACCTCTTCCGTGACTTTGGTACCCGTGACGGTTTTTCTGTACCGGGCGCAGCAAGGGGCGGCTGATCCTGCCGATATTTTCCTGCCTATTTTGCTTTCGACCCTGGGCTCGACCCTGGCGGGTTTGAGTGTGGTGGCGCTGGTGCAAAGGATACGCTTGCTGGATTGGGTGGTGCTGGGTTATGGCGCGATACTGCTCGGCGGTCTCAGCGCCGGAGTGATGTACCTGTTGACCCAGGGAGCCGAGCGGATCGGCGAAGTCTCCGCCATGCTGGGGAACGGGTTGCTGCTGGGGATCATCTTTGCCTTTGTGCTGGTGGCGCTGCTGCGGCGGGTGGCGGTTTACGATGAGTTTATCGAAGGGGCCAAGTCGGGGTTTGAACAGTCGGTGCGGCTGATTCCTTATCTACTGGCCATGTTGCTGGCGATAGCCTTACTGCGCGCCTCCGGCGCGCTGGATTATCTACTCGGGGTGATTGCCGCTTTGGTGAGCCATATGGGGATGGATGGCCGCTTTATCGATGCCTTGCCAACCGCCCTGATGAAGCCTTTGAGCGGCTCAGGCGCCAGAGCCATGATGCTGGAAACCATGGCCCATTACGGCGTCGATTCTTTTGCCGGCAGGCTGGCGGCCATTTTCCAGGGCAGTACTGAAACCACATTTTATGTGCTGGCGGTGTATTTTGGTGCCGTCGGTATCCGCAATGGCCGCCATGCGCTGGCCTGTGGCTTGTTTGCCGATCTGGCGGGTATCTGCACTGCTATTGCGGTGTGTTATTGGTTTTATGGCTGAGGTGAAACATAGGTAGGATTGCAGAGTTAAAAAAACGGGGCTCAGATGAGCCCCGTTTGGGTTTTATGGCTGGCTGAGTCTTGGACGCCAATCGAGCCAGTCGCGCTCGGGTTTATCATGAAGTGGCATCAGGCTCTGGTTTTCAAGCGGTTTACTGCTTTGGTTGTCGAGTTCAGTGACCACTCCTATGCCGCCGGCGAGTATGGTTTCCAATGAGCCGGTTTCGATTTGGGCTCCGGAAAACAGCCCCAAATCGACCCGAATACCGGACAAGTCGTAGAACCTGCTGCTCTGGTTGATAAGATGCCGATAGGGCGCGGCAATCTGAGTCTGGATCCAGACTTCATCGCCCTTGGGCGCCAACCGGTAACTGGTTACATCGCCAATTTGAATGCCGCGAAAGAAGATCCCTGTGCCTACGTTGACCGAGCCCAGGCTGGGCTTGCTCAGCACCAGTTGCAGCGCATCGGCCTCTGGGGCAACCGCCGTGTGTACTTGGCCATTGAACTGTTGGCTTACTTCGGCGGCTTGGCCCGGCAGGGCACTGATATAGGCGCCGGTCAGCAGGGTTTCCGGTGCCTTTATGCCCTTAAGGGATATTTCGGCGTTGACCAAGCTGTAGCGACTGTCGCTTTTGAGAAACGGCTCGGCATAGCGGCCATAGAGAAAGGCACTGAGTTGCTGGCTGTGGAGATCCTCACTCAAGGTTACCCGGGTGACTTCACCAATCTGATGCCCCTGATAGCGGATAGCGGCACCTGGTTTGATAGTGGCACTGGCCGGGAAACTCAGCCCAATGGCAACGGCCTGATTGCGTGCCAGTGACTCGGAGGCATAAAGCTGCTTATTGTTGGGCTCGCCTTGCTCCAAAAAGCCCAAACTGATACTGCCCTTGATGGCACCGGCCAGCGGTGCGACATCCAGCTTGACTCCCGAAAGTCCGGCATCGATTGACACCGCCTGGTTGCGCCAAAACACGGCATTGGGTTTGAGCAGGGGCGCAAAGGTATGGTCTATGGCGAGCGCAATGGCAAATCTGTCATCCTGGCTCTGCCAGCTGACCTGTTTCACCTGACCTATCTGCATCTTCTTGTAGTAGACAGGTGCGCCCGGGCTCAAGTCGGCGCCATCATCGCTGTAGAGTTGCCATTTGAGCTGCTCCATGCCTTGGTAATAGTGGCCGGCCTCGGCACTCGAGGCAAACAGCGGCAGCGGTTTGGAAAGATCGGCGCCCTTGCGGCTTTGGCCGCGTCTTAAGCTGATACTGCCCTTGGTGAGGGTCGCAAAATCGCCGCTCTTGAGGCTGACGCCATCCAGTGAGGCGTTGAAGTCCAGTGCGGCTTCGGCGATGAAGTCACTGCCTTGAGTCAGCAACGGGGCAAATTCGGGCAACACCTCGGCCTGGTACTCTACCGAATTGAAGTCCCGGCTCAGGGCAACTGAAGTGACCTTGCCTATGGCGATCTTTTTGTATCTCAGCTCGGCCTCAGGGCTGATGCCGGGGTTTTCATCGGCTCTAAGCGTTATCTTTAGCGCCTTGGCCTTGCTGAGATCCGGCGCCTGATCGGCCAAGGCGTAACGGGTTTGAGCCTCGCCCGTACCCGGGAGAAAGGCGATGGCATCGCCGCTCAGCAATCGGCCCGGGTGTTTTATGCCGGACAGTGACAGCTCGGCACCTTCACGCCAAAACTGAGCCGTGCCAGTCAAAAGACTCGAGTAGGGGGCGTCCAGGCGGGCATGCAGCGCCACGCCGTCATCGGCCAGCGCTATCTCTTCGATTTCCCCTATGGGCAAACCGCGATAGAGAATGGGGCTGCCCTTGTTAAGGCCATCGGCGTTGTTTGCCGACAGAATAAAGCTGGCGCCGCCACTGGCTTCTATTTCATTGTCGTATAGGGTGAAGTTGTCGCCGTTCTTTGCATGCTTTGAGTTTTCTGGGGAATCAAAGTTGATGCCGCCGGCGAGTATCGCCGCCAAGCTCTCGGCGCTGACTTTGACGCCGGAAAGCGAGGCGTTGATCTCTATGCCGGAGACATTCCAGAAGCGGGAATCCTTTTTGACCAGATAGGCATATTGTTCCTGAATAAAGGCGCTCAGCAGCAATTTGTCGCTGTTGTCGAGTCGATAGCTGACCACACTGCCGACCGGTACCTGGCGATAGAATACCGGAGAGCCCACATCCAGTGAGCCAAGGCGGTCGGCGCTCAGTTCAATCACTAAACCATCATTACTGGGCAGCACCGGCGGGGCAGAGCGCTCGGCCTCGTAGCGGTAACGCGAATCGCCATCCCCGGGTTGAATGCCTATATAGTTCCCCGAGAACAAGGCATCCAAACCTTCGACACCTGTGATGGATGCCTTGGGTGTCACCAGCCAGA
Organism: Shewanella indica; assembly: GCF_002836975.1. GTDB lineage: Bacteria > Pseudomonadota > Gammaproteobacteria > Enterobacterales > Shewanellaceae > Shewanella > Shewanella indica. The sequence goes on from NZ_NIJK01000047.1 coordinate 66,468, forward strand.
ATTTGGTTTCATCCTTGAGGAAAGGCTCGGCGCGGTAGTCCATCAAGACATCGACGTTAACGCCCTGCAGCTCTTCATCGATGGAGATATCCACCACCTTGCCGACGGTCAGGCCCTGATAGCGCACCAGTGTCTTGCCCACATCCATACCACTGGCACTGGGGAAGTGGATCCGCACCTCGATGCCGGACTCCTTAATGCTCTTCAGCCCCAACCATGCGCCCAAAGCCAACGCTACTATAGGTAACAGCCAGATGGGGGAAAAAAGCTTCTTTTTGACTATTTTAGGCTTTTCGATTTGCGTCATCTTCAGTGTCCAGTTGATCCCAAAGTAAACGTGTATCCAACACCTTGGCCGCAAGTTGGGTAAAGAGGATGACCAAGGCAAACGCGGTTGCCGCCGGCGCCGGTTTGGCGTCCAGCAATTGCCCCATATTAACCAGGGCAACGGTAATGGATATGACAAACAGATCCAGCATAGACCAGCGTCCAATCCATTCTATGATATGAAACCCGGCCATCATTGGCCGTTTGGGGATAGGCAGGTTGAAACTGATCGCCGTCAGATAGAAAGCCAGGCCGATAATCTTCAGCCAGGGCACCAGAATACTGGCGGTAAAGACTATGATGGCGATGGGTAACATGTCCGACTGTACCAGATGGGTGATGCCGGAAAAAATGGTGTCGTAGGTGACCTTGCCCTGTTTGGTGAGCATAGTAATGGGATAGATGTTGGCCGGGATCAACAAGATGGCCGCGGTGATCAGCAAGGCCCAGCTTTTTTGCAGACTGGTTTCATCCCTTAGCCTGAGCGGGTTTTGGCAGCGGCTGCAATACTCATTTTCTATCTGATTGAGTTTTTTACAGGCGGGGCAGCTGCACAGGCCCATGTCTTTGCCCTGGAGCTGCTTTTTAGCTTTCATCGAGAAAACTCCACATATGCTCCAGGTTATATTCGCGCTGCAGGAAGAGAGTCACCAAGAACAGCATGGTAAAACAAAAGGTTCCCATGCCAAAGTAAACATCAGAGAAGTCGGACAACTGAAAGGCGGAAACCAGGAAACTGATCACATAAATTTCCAGCATGGTCATTTGCGACAGCAGGCCTTGCTTCTTGAGCAGCCAGGTGAGAACCCCTCGCCAGAAGTGATGCTGCACCAGACCTGCCTTGATGATCAGCACTTGGATAAAAATCGATAGGTTGAGCACTCCGGGGGCGATGACGGCCGCCACCAACACAGCAATCCCCACTATCCAATAACCTTGGTCCATTACCGCCAAGGCGCCCTGGTATGCGGTCGTGGTTCTGACACTGCCGAGAAAGTGCATTTCCAGCACGGGTAGCAGCATGGCGGGCAGATAAAACAGCAGGGCGCTGATACATAGCGCCAGCATGCCATTGATGGAGCAGTAGGGGGCATCATAAAGCGCCGTATGGCATCTTGGACAAAGCGCTCTGACGCCGGAGGGCAGGGCACGTTTGCTCACCGCCAGATCACAGGCGCGGCAGAGCACTATGCTGCAGTCCGGTTTGTTGTCGCTTGGATTATACGCTTTCAAATGCTGGATATGTCCTGTTCTGGCCATGGTGACCCAAGCTTAATCGTCAACACGCTAACAGCGCTGCTTGTGGTCCATTGGAGTGAGTCGACAAAACAAACTCGCAAATACTATCAGAAAGAGCGCGTCTCTTGCATCTATAGCGCATTTTATGTCAATCTATTTACTGTATATTTAAACAGTGTGAGGAAGGTCATGGCCGTTATAACTCAGTACGTTGTGGTCAGAGAAGGGGTTGAGAAGATGACATTTACATCTAAGAAGGAGGCTGACGCCTACGATAAGATGCTCGACATCGCGGATAACTTAATCCCCTTTATCCAAGGTAGTGAATTGGAATTGGATGATAATACAACGGAAAAACTTGCTTTTTATTTAGCTTCTCATAAAGATACATTGGCGAATCTGCTCAAGGGCGCCCCGGTAAAAGCGCCGGCTCCCGCCAAGAGCAGCAAGAAAAAGACGGAATCAGAAAAAGCATAACCCGGAACCCCAGATGAAAGCTCAGTTTTACGATACGCTCAACCGTCAGGTACAGGCACTGTTTGCCGGTGAAGACGATATGATTTGTGCCATGGCCAACTTCTCTGCTTTGTTGAATGAACACCTTGAGGACATCAATTGGGTGGGCTTTTATCTGCTCAAAGGCGAGCAATTGGTGCTTGGGCCGTTTCAAGGCAAACTGGCATGCACCCGAATTCCAATGGGTAGAGGTGTCTGTGGCACCGCGGCTGCCAAGGCCGAGACTCAGTTGGTTGAGGATGTACATCAGTTTGCCGGACATATCGCTTGTGATGCCGCCAGTAACTCGGAAATTGTGATCCCTGTTTACCAAAAGGGTGAGCTGATTGCCGTACTGGATATCGACAGCCCCAGCCTGTCGCGTTTCGATAAAGAGGATCAAACCGGACTGGAGAGCCTGGTGCAGAGTCTGGAAAAGTGCTTATTTGGTTAATTCCCGTACAATCTGCCACAATTGATGGTCGCAATAAGGCGCACGCAGCTTATAATAGGCGGCTGCTCTGAGGGCCAAATGACCGTTTGTGGTGCTTGGTCGTATCAGGCTGAAATGTTAAGTTTTGTGTCATGCCTTTGGCTATGGCTGAATGCATGCTAATTTGTACGTTATCCCCCAAGGGGTTAACGAAGATGAACGACGCCGTGAGTACAGCAGACCTAACTGACCACTGACGTCCCCTGTTAACTGTGGAAGTAATGATGGAATCAACAGAAAAGTTGACCGACACCAACGCTATTCTGGCGTATTTGTATGAAACATTTCCTTTGTGCTTTATCGCTGAAGGAGAAACCAAACCACTGAAGATAGGACTGTTTCAGGATTTGGCTGAAAGGTTGGCTGATGATTCCAAAGTCAGTAAGACCCAACTTAGGGTCGCCCTGAGACGCTACACCAACAGTTGGCGTTATCTTAAGTGCATCAAGGAAGGCGCACAGCGAGTGGATCTCGATGGTAACCCTTGCGGCGAGCTGGATCCGGAGCATATTGAACATGCCAAGGCCACGCTGAAAGAGAGCCAGGAAAAGGCCAAGGCCCGCCGTGCGGCTGAGCCTGCCAAAGAAGGCGAAGCCAAGAAAAACAGGCCTGCGCGCAAGCCACGTCCTCAGGGGGATAAGCCCCGCAACGAGCGTCCTCGTAGTGACAAGAAAGTGGCCCGTAAGCCGAAGCCCGCTGCTCCAGCCGTGGAACTGGTTCCAGCCGTGTTGGAAGAGCTGAAACCTTCACAGCGAGTGAATGTCAAATTGGGTATGACGCCGGTAGCCGGTGTGATCCTCGACATCAATAAAGAAGATGTTCACGTTCAACTGGATTCCGGCCTGTCAGTCAAGGTCCGTGTGGAACATATTCTGCTGTAAAATCATCAAATAGAAAGGAGTAACTTGCTGATGCGAAAATTTATTCTTGCTGCATCGATCGCCAGTGTCTTTATGGGTTCCCAGGCGCTGGCTATCTCACCGGCAGTCCCGGTCAGCGAGTTACCCCATCTGCAACAGGAGCCGCAACACAAGGTTGCCAGTAAAAGGATAACCGGCCTGTTCAGTCGCTCCCATTATCACAGATTCGATCTGGATGATGCTTTTTCTCAGCAGATCTTCAAGCGCTACCTCGAACAGCTTGACTATCGCCGCAATGTATTATTGCAGAGCGATATCGACAGCTTTAAAGTCTATGCCAACCAGTTTGACGATATGGTGCGTAGCGGCGATCTGGAACCTGCGTACAAGATGTACGATCTGGTGCAGCAGCGCCGTTATGAGCGTTTTGTCTATGCCTTGAGTTTGCTCGATAAAGAGATGGACTTTGATCAGGCAGGCGATGCTTATGTCTTTGATCGTAAAGATGCCGCCTGGCCCAAGGACGAGGCAGAGCTCAATGAGCTGTGGCGTCAGCGGGTCAAGTACGATGCCCTTAACCTTAAGCTTACCGGTAAAGAGTGGCCGGAGATTGTTGAAGTGCTGGGTAAGCGCTACAACAACGCCATCAAACGCCTGAAGCAAACCAACAGCGAAGACGTGTTCCAGGGGCTGATGAATGCCTTTGCCCGCAGTGTCGAGCCGCACACCAGTTATTTGTCTCCCCGTAATGCCGAACGTTTCCAGATGGAGATGAACCTGAGCCTGGAAGGGATAGGTGCCGTGCTGCAGATGGAAGATGACTACACGGTTATCAAGAGTCTGGTGGCTGGTGGCCCGGCGGCGCTGAGTGAGAAGTTGGCGCCGGAAGATAAAATTGTCGGTGTGGGTCAGGAAGGCAAGGAGATGGTCGATGTTATCGGCTGGCGTCTGGATGATGTGGTTGAGCTCATCAAGGGCCCCAAAGGTAGCAAAGTAACCCTGCAGGTGCTGCCCAAAAAAGGTGGCTCCAATGCTAAACCCATCAATGTGACTGTGGTGCGGGACAAAATCCGTCTCGAAGACAGGGCGGCGACTTCCAAGATAGTTGAGCCGGATACCGGTCCTTACGCCCAGCGCAAAATCGGTGTTATTCAGATCCCTGGCTTCTATATGGACTTATCCCGCGATGTGGCCAAAGAGTTACAAACCCTTAATGAAGCTAAGGTTGAAGGTGTGATTGTTGACCTGCGCGGTAACGGTGGTGGCGCCTTGACTGAAGCAACCTTGCTCACTGGGCTGTTTATCGACCAGGGACCTGTGGTGCAAATTCGTGACGCCAATGGTCGCATCAGTGAAAACCGTGACAACGACGGCAAGAGCTATTACGACGGCCCACTCACAGTGATGGTTGACCGTTACTCGGCCTCGGCCTCGGAAATTTTTGCCGCTGCATTGCAGGATTATGGCCGCGCCTTGATTATTGGTGAATCGACATTCGGTAAGGGCACAGTGCAGCAGCACAAGAGCCTTGGCCGTATCTACGACCTGTATGAAAAGCCGGTTGGTCATGTGCAGTACACCATAGCCAAATTCTACCGTATCAATGGTGGCAGCACCCAGTTGAAAGGGGTGACTCCGGATATCCCGTTCCCCAGTGCGTTGGAGCCGGGTGAATACGGTGAAGCGGAAGAAGACAATGCTCTGCCATGGGATAAGGTCCCTGTCGCCAAGTACCAGCCTTTGGGTGAAATTGGCGCAGAGATGGTCAGCAATCTTGCGAAACGCCACCAGAGTAGGATACAGCAGGACGTTGAGTTCGGTTATATACTGCAGGATATAGGCGAGTTCAAGAAACACCATAAAGAGAAGAGTGTTTCTCTGGTGGAAAGCGAGCGTCTGGCCGAACGGGATAAGGACGATCAAAAACAGTTGGCCCGCCTCAACGAACGTCGGGTTGACCATGGTCTCGAGCCCTTGAAGTCTCTGGATGACGATGAAAATGTCTCCGAAGATGAGAAAAAAATCGAGACTCCGGATGCCTTCCTCGATGAAGCCGTCTATATCACTTTGGATATGGTGGACTATCAGAAATTGGCAAAAAACAGCGCAAATTGATGCTGGATCCAGGAAACATAAAAACGCGCTGATTGCGCGTTTTTTGTTTGCTCCCAGCGCTCACAGAGGCAAGATCAGTCAACGAACTCAGCGACTGCCAGTGCCCAACGAATTAAGGATGACCTATGTCTGAAGCACAAAACCTTTCCCCGGACCAACTGCAAGCCAAGCGCCTGGCTGATTATCGTCCACCGGCGTTTTTGATCCCAGAACTGTCCCTCTCATTTCAGCTCGAACCCAAGCAAACCCGGGTGACTGCGGTCAGCCAGGTTAAGCGCAACGGCAATCACAATGAACCTCTGCAGCTTGACGGTGACGAGCTGGAATTGGAACAGCTGTTGGTTAACGGTGAACCGGCCGACTATCGCCTCGAGCCGGGTAAACTGCTGCTTGAAACTGAACTCAACGAATTTGAATTGACTCTGGTGACTCGTATCAGCCCGGCCGATAACTCGGCACTGGAAGGTCTGTACATGTCTGATGGGGCCTATTGCACCCAGTGTGAGGCGGAAGGTTTCAGACGCATCACCTATTTTCTCGACCGTCCCGATGTGCTGGCCAAATACCAGGTACGTATCGAAGCCGACAAGGCGTTTCCTTTCCTGCTTTCCAACGGCAATCTGCTGGAAAAAGGGGAGATGGACGATGGTCGTCATTTCGCCGTCTGGCAAGACCCTTTTCCTAAACCCGCGTACTTGTTTGCGCTGGTTGCCGGTGATTTTGACCTGTTGGAAGACAGTTTTACCACCCGTTCCGGCAGAGAGGTTAAACTGCAGGTGTTTGTCGACAAGGGCAACCTGCATAAGGCCGGACACGCCATGGCTTCATTGAAAAAGGCGATGGCCTGGGACGAGTCACGCTTTGACCTCGAGTATGATCTCGATATCTACATGGTGGTGGCAGTAGACTTCTTTAACATGGGCGCCATGGAAAACAAGGGCCTGAATGTTTTCAACACCAAGTATGTGTTGGCAGATAATGACACTGCGACCGATGATGACTTCCACGGCATAGAGTCCGTTATTGGTCACGAATATTTTCACAACTGGACCGGCAACCGGGTAACTTGCCGTGACTGGTTTCAGCTGAGCCTGAAAGAAGGTCTGACCGTATTTCGCGATCAGGAATTCAGCTCAGATCTCGGCTCCCGGGCCGTCAACCGTATTCATGCCATCAAGGTCATCAAGAATCAGCAGTTCGCCGAGGACTCGGGGCCGATGTCGCATCCTATTCGCCCCGAAAGCGTGATAGAGATGAATAACTTCTATACAGTCACTGTTTACAACAAGGGCGCCGAAGTGATCCGCATGATGCACACCCTGCTGGGTGAGCAGGCCTTCCAGGCGGGGATGAAGCTTTATTTCGAGCGTCACGATGGCCAGGCGGTTACCTGTGATGACTTTGTCGCTGCTATGGAAGATGCCTCAGGTAAAGATCTGACTCAGTTTCGCCTCTGGTATAGCCAGGCGGGCACCCCTCAGGTGGCAGTGACTGATGAGTATGATGCAAGCACAGAGACTTACCGCCTGCACCTCAAACAGTTCACTCCAGTGCGCGCCGGAGAAGCGGCCAAGGCACCATTGCATATTCCGTTCAGTCTGGAACTGCTGGGCAATGATGGCAGCTCCTTGGTCAACCAAGTGTTTGATTTTACTCAGGCCGAGCAGACATTGGAGTTCAAGGGTATCAGTGCCCGTCCAATTCCTTCGCTGTTGCAGGACTTTTCGGCGCCGGTGAAGCTCAAGTATGACTACAGCACAATGCAGCTGCTCTGCTTACTGCGCCATGCCGGCAGTGAAGTGGCCCGTTGGGAAGCGGCTATGAGCCTCTTCAGCCGCGCCGTGTGGGCCAATGTGACCTTACTTGAACAGGGGCAGGGGATGCATCTGGATCCTCGGGTTGTCGACGGCTTCAGAGGTGTGATGCTGGACGAATCCTTGGATAAGGGCCTTGCGGCCGAAATTCTCAAGCTGCTTTCAGTGTCGTCCTTGATTGAACAGGCCGATAAGGTGGAATTGGATGCCCTGTTGCTGGCCCGCGACTTTGTGATTGAAGCCATCGCCAGTGGCTGTGAAGATGAGCTGTTGGCCCGTTATCGTCAATTACTGTCGCTGGATGACGCTGCCGCCCGCAGTTTGAAAAACACTCTGCTTTGGCTGCTGGCCAAAGTCTCTGATGAATATGAGTCCTTGATTGAACAGCAGTTTGCCTCGGCCTCTGGCATGACAGATGCGCTGGGCGCGCTGCTTGCCGCTAACGATGCCGATTGTCAGTGCCGTGATGCCCTGATGCAGGCATTCGAGCAGCGCTGGAATAAGACTCCTCTGGTGATGGACAAGTGGTTCAGTCTGCAGGCGATGGCGACAGATGATGAGGTGATCGCCAGACTCGAGACCCTGTTGCAACATCCGGCCTTCAGTCTGAATAATCCCAACCGGGTTCGTTCTCTGGTGGGGAGTTTTGCCGCGGCCAATGTGCGTCAATTCCACCGCTTGGACGGCAAGGGATATGCTTTCCTTACCGCCATGCTCAAACAGCTCAATAGCCTCAACCCGCAAGTGGCAGCACGGATCATCACTCCGCTGATCCAGTTTGCCAAGTTTGATGACGAGCGCCAGGCCAAAATGAAGGCTTGTCTGCAGGAGTTGTTGGCCATGCCTGAGTTGTCACGGGATCTTTATGAGAAGGTCAGCCGCGCACTGGAAGACTGAGTACAAAGATGGAATTTTACTTTCGCCTCAATCTGAGTTATCAGGACTTTTTGCCTTACTATCAAGGTATTGCTGAAAATGTTGAGGTCAGGGAAAAGGGTGGCAAGATCCTCTGGATCAACGGCCGCCGCTTACGTCCTTTTCTGACTGCCGATGGTATTTATGGTGAATTCCATCTCAGATTAGACCGGGATGGAAAGTTCATTTCCTTGAAACAAATTTAGAGTAATTACTTAAAACGGCCGACTTAATCAGTCGGCTGTTTTGTATCCAGGTAACAAAGGTTAATCCATTGAAATCAATTGGGTTATATTTGTTAACCTCCGATATCCTTTCCACACTCGATAAAAATTTAAATTTCCACGCCTTTCCTGAATGACGGATCCGTCTTAAGTCCCCAAATCTGCACAATAAATTTCTCCGTCTCTGCCTTGCTCATCAGCATTAATTGCTGTAACAATGGTGTTGCCTGTGAGCTAACAAGATGTTGGTTGAGACTCCTATAACAATTAATCCAGCAGGTTACGGAGAAGCGATAAATGAAAACAGTGATAAACCGTTTTAACAAGTCGGCGCTCGCTTTGGGGGTGGCGTCGGCACTGAGTTTAGGGATGATCCCCAGTGTCGAAGCGGTATCGTTCAAATGGGGCGAAGTGGATGGCTCCTTTGATTCGACCTGGACCTTGGGCGCCAGTTGGCGCGTGGAAGGACGAGACTGGGATGGTCAGATAGGGAAAGTCAACCATCCAAGATTCGATTGGAGCGGCTATTCGGCTTTCACCGATACCAAGTACACGGCCGCCGAGATCTGGGCGCAACCCGGTTCCTATTCCAGTAACAATGACTTGAGTAACCTGCTGTATTCTAAGGGTGATACTACCTCGGAAATTTTCAAGGGATTGCACGAGCTGTCGCTCAAGTATGAGAATTTCGGTATTTTCGCCCGTGGAATGTATTTTTACGATCGTAAATTGAACGACAGAATTTACGATTTTAATGACCCTCTGACCGGCAACCGCTACGACCCTTGCGCCGACAAGCGCGCCAAAGAAGTGCAGTGTAAGGATATCCGTCTGCTGGATGCTTTTGCCTATGCCAACTTTGATTTTAACGATGGCGCCAATCCCTTGACTATCCGTGTGGGTAATCAGGTGGTCTCATGGGGGGAAAGTACGCTTATTTCCCATGGTATTGCGGTAATTAACCCGGTTGATTTGAACATACTCAACGCACCGGGCGCCGAATTGAAAGAGGCCTTCAGGCCGCAAGGTATGGTGTGGGCTTCTTTTGGGGTGACAGAAAACCTGTCGCTGGAAGCTTTCTATCAATATGACTGGGAGCCTATTTGGGTTCCGACTCCCGGGTCGATTTTCGGCACCAACGACTTTGTCGGTTACGGTGGCTACAACCAAAACGCCCAGCTCGGCTTCAACGCCAACCCGGATATCAATCTCGATTTCCTGACCCAGGAATATAACCGCCTGTCCAACATGATAGCCTCAGGGCAGAGCATTCCAACGGAGCAGTTGGTGCAGATGGCGCTGGCTTATCCCACCAAGGTGACATTGGTGGAAGATGAAGCTGCTCCCAGCGATTCCGGTCAGTACGGCATCAAGCTGGGTTACTACGCCCCGGAGCTGGGTGAAACCGAGTTTGGTTTTTATTACATGAATTACCATAGCCGCCGTCCACTGATCAGTGGTACCACGGCGGACTTCAGCACAGGCGCACTGCTGTCTGATATGGCTGTGCTTGGGCAAAACGCCGGCAATATCAACCGCGAAGTGCTGCTTAGCCTGGATAGCTTCTCCAAGGCCCAGGTGGTTTATCCGGAAGATGTCAAACTTTACGGCTTTAGTTTTAATACCTTGATAGGCGATACCTCTGTGGCCGGTGAAATTGCGCACCGCCAGGATGAGCCACTGCAGATTGATGATGTGGAACTCTTGTTTGCCGCTATGCCACAACAGCTGGCCAACGCAGGACTGAGGCCGGATCTTGATGGATTGTCTCAGTACACTTCCCATGTCAAGGATGTCGGTCCGGGTGAATACGCCGAAGGTTATATCCGTCTCGATACTACTCAGGCGCAGATGACCTTTACCCACTTGTTTGGCCCGACGCTGGGTACCGATAACCTGGTGATGCTCGCCGAAGTCGGCGGGGTATGGATCCATGATATGCCGGGTTTCGATGAACTCAGACTCAATGGTCCAGGCACAGGGCGCAGCGGCGGCAATCCGAATATGCCAGGCATCATTGAAGCGTTGCATAATGGTCCTGAAACCAATCCGTTCCCGACAGATTTCGCCTGGGGTTACCGGATTGTTGCCAAGGCTGATTTCAACAACGTGTTCTCCGGCATCAATATGTCACCTCGAGTGATTTTCTCCCATGACGTTGATGGTATCACCCCGGATCCTATGTTTCTGTTTACCGAAGGTCGCAAGTCTGTGGCGCTGGGGCTCAGCTTTGACTACCAGAGCCGCTGGGGCGCCGATCTTTCCTATAACAGTTTCTTTGGTGGGGTAGGCACAACCAATGCGATGGCCGATCGCGATTATGTGTCTTTCAACGTTAAGTTTTCGATCTGATAAGGACAATAAAATGAGAACGATAGCTATATTGTCTGCTGCTGTAATCCTGGCTTTGGGGGCCACCACAGCTGTAGAAGCCAAGGTTTCCGAGGCCGACGTGGCCAAACTGGGTACCAGCCTGACACCACTCGGGGCTGAAAAGGGCCCCAATGCCGATGGTAGTATTCCGGCTTGGGACGGCGGCATTACCACACCTCCTGCCAGTTATAAAAAAGGCATGCATCACCCCGATCCCTTTCCGGATGACAAGCCGCTGGTGACTGTTACCGCAGCCAATAAGGATCAATACAAGGAGTTCCTGACGCCGGGACAACTGAAGATGTTTGAAACCTATCCTGATAGTTTCAAAATGAACATCTATCAGACCCGGCGTACCGCTTCTGTGCCGCAGTTTATTTATGATGCCACCAAGGCCAATGCGCCGAGAGCGACTCTGGTCTCAGAGGGCAATGGTGTCGATGGCGCGTCTATAGGTATTCCTTTTCCCATTCCTGCCAATGGATTGGAAGCCATCTGGAACCATATTCTCAGATTCCGCGGTGTCGATATCGAAACCGAACGTAATCAGGCGGCGCCTACCGCCAGCGGCGATTACACTCTGGTGGAAATGGCCGAAGAGATACGTTTCGAATACTCTCGCCCTGAAGCAAACTTGGAAGAGCTGAAAAAGAACAACATTCTGTTTGAATTCAAACAGGTGGTGACGCAGCCCGCGCGTTTGGCCGGTACTGCGCTGTTGGTGAAAGAAACCATGGATCAGGAGAAGGAACCCCGCCAGGCCTGGACCTACAACACCGGGCAGCGCCGGGTGAGAAAGGCGCCCAACGTGGCCTTTGACACGCCCGGCACGGTTTCTGATGGTCTGCGTACCACGGATGATTTCGATATGTTCAATGGCTCGCCTTCCCGTTACAACTGGGAGTTGCTGGGCAAGAAAGAGATCTTCATTCCTTACAACGACTACCGTCTGCATTCGGATAAGGTCAAGTACAGTGAGCTACTCAAGCCCGGTCACCTAAACCCCGATTATATTCGCTATGAAAAGCACAGAGTCTGGGTGGTCAAGGCCAGCTTGAAAGAGGGCATGCGTCATATTTACAAGACTCGGGTCTTCTATCTGGATGAGGACTCCTGGCAGGTCTCAATCGCCGATCTGTACGACAACCGTGACGAACTGTATCGGGTTGCCATGGCCCATGGTCTGAACTATTACGAGGTGCCGACTCATTGGAGTACTCTCGAGGTGTATTACGATCTGCAGTCTCGTCGTTATATCGCCATAGGTTTGGATAACGAAGGCCGTATGTATGACTTCGATGCCAAGTTATCCGAGGCCAACTTCACCCCGGCTGCGCTGCGCCGCGAGGGAATACGTTAAACCTTCGTTATCTAATGGGAGGCTAAGGTCGCCCAGTAGAAAATTCCAGGGGCGCGTGCGCCCCTTTTAACCCTAAGGAAGTCTGTAATGTCGTATCGCATGCTTCAAGCAGCGGCTCTGGGCCTTGGCATACTCACATTCCAGGGCGCGATTTCGCCCCTTCACGCCGAAACGCAATCTGCAACCCGGGCTCTGACCGGCCAGCTGCAGCCTTTGGCGGTTCACTCTTTGATGTTGGATATTGCTCAGGCCGGCAGCACTATGGTGGCGGTTGGTGAGCGCGGTCATATCTTAAGGCTCAGCGCCGATGCCAATCAGTGGCAACAGGTGGCGACACCGAGTCAGGCGCAGTTGACCAAGGTATTTTTTCTCGATGCCAACCATGGCTGGGCAGTGGGCCATGATGCCACCATTCTTGTCACCCAAGATGGCGGGCTCTCCTGGCAGCAACAGTTCAGTTCGCCTGAGCTTGCCCGGCCCTTGCTGGATGTTTGGTTTGCCGACTCGCAAAACGGCATAGCCGTTGGTGCCTATGGTTTATTTCTGCGCACCACAGATGGCGGCCAAAGCTGGCAGAAAGAATTTCATCCCGAGCTCTTGAGCCAAGATGACGCCGATTATCTGGCGGATCTTAAACAGCAGGATGAAGAGGCCTATCGGGCCGAATCCGACTCAATTTTGCCCCATTTCAATCGGGTCATCGCCCTTGATGATCAGCGTTTACTCATGGTCGGCGAGTTGGGGATGGTAGCCATTTCCGAAGATGGCGGCCGTTTGTGGCAGCGACAGGATTTTATCTATGACGGCTCTTTGTTCAATGCCATAGAAGGGGATAACCAGCTCTATGTGTTTGGTCTGCGAGGGCATGCCTTCAGCGCCCCGAAAGATATGGGTCAGTGGCAGGAGATAAAGATGCCGCTTGAATCGACCCTCAATGCGGCGGTGGCGGTCAAAGGGGGTCTGTTACTGGTCGGCAATGGCGGCGCCGTTATTCGTCTGGATAACAACTTACACGCTGAGCTGGTAACCCAGCGCAGAGGGGAAAACTTAACGGCAGTTGCTGTTGACCCCAAGGGCCGGTTATGGATAGCCGGGACCAAAGGGCTTTTCGAACTAAAACAACAATAAAGGGCCATTATTATGTTAGACAGATTGGTCAATGGGATTGAGAGTTTTCTCTTTCGCAATCGTATCGGAGTGATACTGCTGTTTGCGCTGACCACGGTATTTTTGGGCTTTCAGGCCAGTCAGCTGAAAATGGATGCGGCATTTGTCAAAAACATTCCGCTGCATCATCCCTATATGCAGACCTACCTCAAACACCAGAAGCAGTTTGGCGGCGCCAACTCAATCATGGTGGCGGTAGAAGACAGCAGCGGTAATATTTTCAATCCGGCGTTTTTCGACACCTTCAAGAATGTGCATGATCAACTGTTTTTTATTCCCGGGGTAGAGCGCTCTCAGGTGAAATCCCTGTTTTCGCCGTCGACACGTTTTACCGAAGTGGTGGAAGACGGCTTTGCCGGAGGGCCGGTGATCCCGGCGGATTTCAGCACCACAGAAGCTGGGCTTGAACGAGTTAGAGGCAATATCGAAAAAGCCGGCATAGTCGGCCGTCTGGTGGCAGAGGATTACAGCGCCGCCATGGTGACAGCGCAACTGATGGATTTTGATCCGCAAACCGGCGAGCCATTGGATACTTTGGCGTTTGCCGCGCAACTGGAAGAGCAACTCAGAGGCCAGTTTGAAAAAGATGGCATAAAGATTCACATCATAGGCTTTGCCAAGATGGCCGGTGATGTGGCAGACGGGGCCAAAGGAGTGCTGCTGTTTTTCCTGATAGCCATTTTGGTCACGGCCCTGATGGTATATCTCTTCTCCCGCTCCATGGTGTTGACCCTGCTGCCTTTGGTGTGCAGCTTGATAGCCGTGGTTTGGCAGCTTGGGCTCTTGACCGTGGTGGGCTTTGGCTTGGATCCCATGTCGATTCTGGTGCCGTTTTTGGTATTTGCCATAGGTGTCAGCCACGGGGTACAGATGATCAACGCCATCCGCAAGCGGGTCGCCGATGGTCTGAGTACCAAGGTGGCCGCGGCTTCGGCGTTTCGTAGCCTCTTGGTACCGGGCGGGGTCGCCTTGCTGTCGGATACCATAGGTTTTATGACCTTGTTGGCAATCGATATCGGCATTATACGTGAGTTGGCGATTTCCGCATCGCTTGGGGTAGCAGTGATCATCCTGACCAACCTGATACTCTTGCCTTTGGTGATCTCCTTCTTCCAGATAAAGGCCGCGAAAGCGAATGCGGTCACCGAGGCCAAGACAGCGGCCTTTTGGCAAAAGCTCACCTGTTTTGCTACGCCCAAATATGCTGTGGTGGTAGTGGCGGCCACCGCGCTGCTTTATCTGGGCGGATTGCAGCAAGCGGGCAAGATGCAAATCGGCGATCTTCAGGGCGGAGCACCGGCGCTGCATCAGGACTCCCGTTATAACCAGGACATCTTCTTTATTACCGATCATTTCTCTATCACCACAGACGTGATGAGTGTGATAGTGGAAGCCTATCCCGAGGCCTGTACCTATCACTCGGCGCTGGAGAAGATTGACAGGTTTGAATGGTTGGCGCGCAACACACCAGGGGTTGAGTTTACCGCCAGTATCGCCTCGGTGGCACGCCAGGTGAATGCCGGGTTCAACGAGGGCAGCCCCAAGTGGCAGGTATTACCAAGAAGCCCGGCGAGCCTGGCGCAACTGGTGTCACAAATTCCTACCAGCACAGGTTTGCTGAATGGCGATTGCTCTGTGATGCCCGTGTATCTGTTCCTTAAAGATCACAAGGCGGAAACCATAGAGCAAGTGGTGAGCAAGGTGAAGCTGCTGGCCGCCGAAATGGACGACGACAAGTTGAGCTTTAAACTCGCCTCCGGCCCGGTGGGGGTGATGGCAGCGACCAACGAGGCGGTCGCCGAGGCTCAGCTGCCTATGATGCTGTATGTCTATGGCGCGGTGTTTATTCTCTGCCTGATAAGCTTCCGCTCACTGAAAGCCACGGTTGCGGTGATCCTGCCTCTGTATGTGGTATCGACATTGGCGCAGGCACTGATGACCTGGCTGGATATCGGCCTGACGGTAAGCACTTTGCCGGTTATTGCCCTCGGGGTGGGTATCGGGGTGGACTATGGCATCTATATCCTGTCGACCATGGCGGTGAAACTGCGCGATGGCATGGCAGTGCAGCAGGCCTATTTCGAAGCCTTGATGGAGCGAGGCAGTGCGGTCATCTTCACCGGTCTGACCTTGGCCATTGGGGTGAGTACTTGGTTCTTCTCTGCTCTTAAGTTCCAGATGGATATGGGAATTTTGCTTACCTTCATGTTTGTGGTCAACATGCTGGGGGCCATAATTATCCTGCCTGCACTGGTGGCACTTTTCTGGCGCAAACACAGCTAGTGATAGGGGCAGGGGAAGAAGTTTCTCCTGCCCCTGCTGAATAGTTAGTCTGTTATTCCGATTACTTCTTCACCACTCCCTTCAATATCCCGTTATTGCTGGATTTGTACAGGATGTACCACTAAAATTTTGCTCGAATTATGGTTTGTTTAGTAATACACTGCGCGGCATGACCTCGGTCACAAAAAATTCAGGCCCGGGTCATTCGACGAAGCATCCATATAATGAAAAAAGCGCTGCCATAGACGCTTAAGGAAACAGCAAAATGGCCTTGAAAGATGCAATGCCTTCAGTACTGCTTGAAAAGGTAGTTAGTTTAATCCACTCCAAAGTCCCTAAAACACAAGCAAATCAGGTGGAACAGTTCGCCACCTGCCTCTACGCTCACATGTCCAAGGACGATCTCCAGGCCCGTAACGATAGCGATCTCTACGGTGCCGTCCTGAGTTTGTGGAATGCTCTGAACAGCACGCCGTGTGGGGAAACTCACTTAAGGGTATTCAACCCAAGCCAGGCCAAGCACGGCTGGCAATCAACCCACTCCATCATCGAAGTTGTGCAGCCCGATATGCCCTTCCTGGTGGATTCTGTGGGGATGGCTCTCAACCGTTTGGGGATCACCGCCCATATGATGTTACATACGCCGCTGGCCATTGAGCGCCAGGGCAAAGACATCAAGCGGGTCAGCTTTGTTAACGACAGCAAGGAAGACAGCGACAAGGTAGCGGTATTCCTGATTGAAATCGACCGCCAAAGCAGCGACCAGGACATAAAACAACTCGAAAAAGAGATAGAGTCCGTGCTCGGTGATGTCGCCGCCGCCGTCAATGACTGGCGCGCCATGTCCGATAAGCTGGCTGAAGTGGTTGAAGAGTTGCCGAAGCGCCCGTTCCCCGGTGAGAAAGCCGAACTCGAAGAAGCGACTCGCTTCCTTAGTTATTTGAACAACCATCATTTTACTCTGATGGGCTATCGTCGCTACGACCTGCGTAAAGTAGAAGGTGACGTTGAGCTGGTACCGGATATGGCCAGTAGCCTGGGCTTGATGAACAAACCCGGTAAGGCGCAGCCAGAGCATGGTTTGATGCTGTCTTCTTTCTCTGAATCGGCTCGCCGTGAAGCGCTGGACAACAGCCTGCTGATCCTGACCAAGAGCAGTGCCAAGAGTCGGGTTCACAGACCCGCCTATGTCGACTATATCGGCGTCAAACGTTTCGATGAGGCCGGTAATGTCGTCGGTGAAGACAGATTCATCGGCCTGTATGCTTCCAATCTGTATAACCGTAGTCCGAAAGAGATCCCACTGTTGGCCGAGAAAGTCCAGCGGGTGATGGACAAGTCAGGTCTGGCACCGCGCTCCCACGACTATAAAGCGTTGATGAATATTCTGGAAAACCTGCCAAGGGACGAGATTATTCAGGCAAGCGTCGACGAGTTGTCGCACATGGCTCACGGCGTGTTGGAGATGCAGGACAGAGATAAACTCAAGCTGTTTGTCCGTAAAGACGGTTTCGGCCGCTTCCTGTCCTGTTTGGTGTATGTCTCTAAAGACAGATACAACACCCGTTTGCGTGAAGATACCCAAAGGATCTTTGCCCAAACCTTTAACAGCAATGAAGAGGTGGAGTTTACCACTTACTTCTCCGAGTCGAGCTTGGCCCGTACCCACTACATAGTTAAAGTCGACAACAACAATAATTTGGAACTCGATGTGGCTGCCATAGAAAACAATCTGATTGAAGCCGCTCGCTCATGGGAAGATAAACTTCAGAGCGCGCTCAACAATTCACTGGGTGAAGAGCAGGGTACTCGCCTGTTCAAGCGTTATCTGACTGCATTCCCACAGAGTTACAAAGACGATGTGTTGCCGACGTCGGCCGTGGTGGATCTGCAACAACTGGAAGCGTTAGATGATGACCATAAGCTGGGCATGTTGTTCTATCAGCCACAGGAAGCGGCGCCTGGCAGCAACAAGGTACGTTTGAAGCTGTTCCACAAGGATGAGCCTATCCATCTGTCGGATGTGCTGCCTATGCTGGAAAACTTCGGTCTCAGGGTGATCAATGAGCGCCCTTATGAAGTGAAGAGCACAGATGGCGCGACCTTCTGGATCCTCGACTTCCTGATGACAGTACAGGGCGGCGCCACTGAAAACCTGGCAGACAGCCAGGATAGATTTCAGACCGCGCTGGCTCAGGTTTGGCAGAAAAAGCTGGAAGACGACGGCTTCAACCGCATGGTACTGGCTACCGGGCTTTCCGGCCGCGAAGTGTCAGTGCTGCGCGCCTATGCCAAGTATATGCGTCAAATAGATGCGACCTTCAGCCAGGCTTACATCGAAGAAACCTTCAGCCGCTATCCGCAGATAGCCGATTCGCTGGTGAAGATGTTTATTCGTAAGTTCAATCCCAAGCTGAAGACCCGCACGCTGGACAAGTTTATCGAGCAGATCAATCTGCGTCTCGATGACGTATCCAGCCTGGATGATGACCGTATCATTCGCCGCTATCTGGATCTTATCAACGCCACGCTGAGAACCAACTTCTATCAGCAAGATGCCGCCGGCCAGCCGAAGGATTATATCTCCTTCAAGTTTGCCCCCAATCAGATCCCTGAAATGCCCAAGCCACTGCCGAAGTTTGAAATCTTCGTCTACAGCCCAAGGGTTGAAGGTGTGCATCTGCGCGGTGGTAAAGTGGCCCGTGGTGGTTTGCGCTGGTCTGATCGCCGCGAAGATTTCCGTACCGAAGTGCTGGGTCTGGTGAAGGCACAGCAGGTTAAGAACACTGTGATTGTGCCCGTAGGTGCCAAGGGTGGCTTTGTTTGTAAACAGCTGCCGACCGAAGGCGGACGTGAAGCTTTCTTCACCGAAGGTCAGGAATGCTATCGGATCTTTATCCGTGGTTTGCTGGATATCACAGACAATATCGTCAACGGCGACCTGGTTCCCCCTGCGGATGTTGTGCGTCACGATGAAGACGACCCTTACCTGGTGGTCGCCGCTGATAAGGGCACTGCGACCTTCTCTGATACCGCCAACGCCATTGCCACCGAATATGGCTTCTGGCTGGGTGATGCTTTCGCTTCCGGTGGTTCCAACGGTTATGACCACAAGAAGATGGGGATTACCGCCCGCGGCGCTTGGGAGTCAGTAAAACGTCACTTCCGCGAAGTGGGTATCGATTGCCAAACCACAGATTTCACCTGTGTGGGGATAGGCGACATGGCCGGTGACGTATTCGGTAACGGCATGCTCTTGTCTGAGCATACCCAGCTGGTGGCTGCTTTCAACCACATGCATATCTTTATCGACCCAACGCCTGACTCAGCGACCAGCTTTGTCGAGCGTAAGCGTCTGTTTAATCTTCCTCGCTCCAGCTGGGAAGACTATAACAAGGAGCTTATCTCCAAAGGCGGTGGTGTGTTTGCCCGTAGCGCAAAATCCATCAGTTTGACGCCTGAAATCAAGAAGATGCTGGCGACCGACAAGGATGCTATGACGCCGACTGAGCTGATCAAATGCCTGCTGAAAATGCCGGTTGACCTGATCTGGAACGGCGGTATCGGTACTTATGTCAAAGCGAGCAGTGAAACCCATGCCGAAGTCGGCGACCGCGCCAACGACGGTTTGCGGGTCAACGGTGGCGAGCTTAAGGCCAAGATCATAGGTGAAGGCGGTAACCTGGGTTGTACTCAGCTTGGCCGTATTGAATACGCCGCCAATGGTGGCCGTATCAACACTGATTTTGTCGATAACGTGGGTGGTGTGGACTGTTCGGACAACGAAGTTAACATCAAGATTTTACTCAACGCTCTGGTGGCCGAAGGTGAGATGACCCTTAAGCAGCGTAACCGCCTGCTGGAAGAGATGACTGACGAAGTCGCGCAGATAGTGCTACAGGACTGTAAAGATCAGACTCGCACCATCTCTGTGACTCAGGTGCGCGGCGCCGAACAGCTCAAAGAGCAGATCCGCTTTATCAACTACCTGGAAAAAGAGGGTAAGTTGGATCGGGCTCTGGAATTCCTGCCTACAGAAGAGGAGCTGTCCGAGCGTTTGGCCAACGGCCGAGGTTTGACCCGTCCTGAGCTGTCGGTATTGGTGGCCTACGCCAAAATGGTGCTCAAGGAACAACTGCTGACACCTGTTATCACAGATGACGCCTGGTTGAGCCAACTGCTGGTTGCTTATTTTCCTGGCAAGTTGCAGCAGAAGTATGCCGACAAGATGACTCAACATCCGCTGCGCGGTGAGATCATTGCTACTTCGTTGGCGAACGAACTGGTTAACGATATGGGGCTCAATTTCGTCCAGCGTATGCAGGATGAGACAGGCGCCTCAGTTGCTGATGCCGCCATTTGTTACACTATGGCCCGCGAAGTGTTTGGTTTGGCAGATTTAACCAAAGCCATTACTGATTTGAACGGCATAGTACCCGCGGTTGTTCAGGGCGAGATGCTGCACCAGTTGCGCCGTAACATGCGCCGTGCCTGTCGCTGGTTCCTGCGTAACCGTAGCCGCGCCATGAGCATAGAGCAGGTTGTTGCCTTCTATAAGCCGGTGTTCGACGAGCTGAAAGCCAATATCCGCTCTTACCTGGTAGCTGACGAGTTGGCGGGTATTGAAGAGGATATCGCCGCACTGGAAAAAGAAGCCGTGCCTCATGAGGTCGCCAATCTGGTTGCCAACATGAGTACGCTGTTCTCGGCGCTGGATATTGCTCAGATAGCTCAGCTGGAGTCCAAGCCGGTTTCACTGGTGGCAGAAACTTACTTCAAGTTGGGCGCAAGAATCGATCTGCATTGGTTCCTGGAGCAGATCGGTGGTCAGCCGGTGGCCAACCACTGGCAGGCACTGGCCAGAGCAGCCTTCCGTGAGGAGCTGGATTGGCAGCAAAGAGCGCTGACATCAGCGGTACTGCGCAGCTGTACCGACAGCTGTGAGTCCGATGCCATTATCGAACAATGGGTCGAACTCAATCAGGGCTTGCTGGAGCGCTGGTTCCACATGCTGGCTGACTTCAAGACCTCGCAAACCCATGAATTTGCGAAGTTCTCAGTAGCGCTACGTGAACTGAATCTGCTGATCCTGCACTGCGAAGGGCAGAAGTAAGCTATTATAACAATAAGAGCCCTGGCAAACGCCGGGGCTTTTTTTAGGTCTAGGAGAAACCATGTTTTACAAACTCGCACAAAAAGTCATGTTTCAGATGGATCCTGAGCGCGCCCACAACTTTGCCATCAGTAGTCTCAGAACCACGGGTAACTCACCGCTGAACTGCTTTTATGCGCAGCATCTTGCCCCGGCCCCGGTCGAATTCATGGGGCTGACATTCCCTAATCCCGTCGGTTTGGCCGCCGGTATGGATAAAGACGGTGAATGTATCGATGCCTTTCATGCCATGGGATTTGGTCATGTTGAAGTGGGAACCGTGACTCCAAGGCCGCAACCCGGTAACGATAAACCTCGGCTTTTCCGGATTAAACCGGCCAAGGCGATTATTAATCGTATGGGCTTTAATAATCTCGGCGTGGATAATCTGGTGGCCAATCTCAAGGCTAAAAAATCCAATGCCATGGTTGGTGTCAATATAGGTAAAAATAAAGATACACCGGTAGAGCAAGGGAAAGATGATTATCTGATCTGTATGGATAAGGTTTATGCCTATGCTGATTACATCGCGGTTAATATTTCCTCACCCAATACTCCCGGCCTGCGTACCATGCAATATGGCGAATTACTGGACGACTTGTTATCTAGCTTAAAAAACAAACAAACAGAACTGGCAGAAAAGCATGGCAAGTATGTCCCCATTGCATTAAAAATAGCGCCGGATCTGACTGAAGAAGAGATCGAAAAGATAGCCGAGTCATTATTGAAACATAAGTTTGATGGCGCCATAGCCACTAATACCACTTTGACCCGTGATGGGGTCAGTGGCTTGGCTAACTCCAATGAGACAGGTGGCCTTAGCGGTAAGCCGCTGAACCAGTTGTCGACCAAGGTGATCAAGTATCTCGCGCAATGCTTGAAAGGCGAGATCCCGATCCTGGGGGTAGGTGGTATTAATAGCGCCGAGGATGCTCTGGATAAATTGGATGCAGGAGCAAGCATGGTGCAGATCTATTCCGGTTTTATCTATCAAGGGCCAAAATTAATTAAAGATATTGTCGACGCTTATAGATCTAAATAAGTTAAAAAACACTCAAAGGGATCGCCTTGGCGATCCTTTTTTATTTGAATCGATCGTTTTTTGATCTGAAAGATCTGCCTAAGATATTGTTATCTCAGTCTAATATTTAAAACTTTTTTTGATATTGGGTAAAATATCATCTATTATTCGGTTGGTAATAAATCACAGGTCTTATTGGATTGCGTTATGTTATTAATGCCAAACAGAGATTGGCAATGGAGATATAACGATTCGTACGGTGTCCTTAGCGTATCGTTAGGTTCGGAAATGGAATTTCTGACTCCTTATAAAGCCAAAACTTTGATACCGGATGCAATGAAAGAAGCAGAATTTAGCGTCGAGCACGCCAAGTTCTATATTGACCTGCTTGATCGTCTAACCAAGTCACTGTCATTGACGGATGCACAAGTGGTTCAGTTGGCGTTAAACGCCACCGCCGCTCACTTTATGCAAAAGCCGCAGATGCCCAAGTCATGGTTTTTTGACACCAGTGCTGTCTGTGTTTACAGTGAGCCGGGAAAGGTATTTGACCTCAAATGTCGTGGAGAACGCGTGCTGGTGATGGTGGTTGAGACCGGGTTGCAGGCTTCTTTGGTGATGATGTTGGCCAACGAATGTCGACTCAGCGATGTTAAAACCCTGACCCGCTTTGAAACCATCAAGGTGATGCACGATCGTCTGCATCCGCTAAGGGCACAGCAACAGATAGTTGCTGCATGACAACTTTGTCAGCGAGTATCAACGGGGCTTATGGCCTCGTTTTGGGTTTTTCAGCTGAATGCCTGACTCAAGTGGTCAATCAAGGCCCTCAGCGCCACCGGCATATGCTCTCTGGAGCTATAGAGAGCGTAGGCCGTCATGACTCTCGGTGTCCAATCCGGCAGCAAGCGTTGTAAGCTGCCATTTTTGAGTGCCTCATCCAGCAGATAATCGGGCAGTTGGGCGATACCGCTGCCTGCCTGAGCCGCCCTGAGTAATACTGTCGCTTCATTGGCCACCAGTTGGCAGTTGACCGCCACAGATTCGTTCTGTTCTCCCTTGGAAAGATGCCAAAGATTACGATTGAAATGGCGGTATCCAAGGCACAGGTGGCGGCGAAGATCTCTGGGATGCTGCGGTGCTGGATACTGTTTGAGGTATTCAGGAGAAGCCACCAGCTGCGAATTCACCTTGATAAGCGGCTTGCCAATCAACAGGGGATCCGGGCTTGACGCTATACGGATCACCAGATCGACCCTTTCCGCCACCAGATCCACAGCGCGATCGCTCACATCCAACTCGATTTCCACTCCGGGATTAAGCCTGATGAATTGCGCGAGGCTCGCTGCCAGCCGTGCGTGTGCGAACGACATGCTACTGCTTATTCTCAGTTTGCCGGTCAATTGTCTGCGTCTCTCGCTTAGGCTGATTTCCAATGCCTCACAGGTCGAGAGTAACTGGCGACAATATGTCAGGCACTGATTCCCGGCATCTGTAAGGGTTACACTGCGGGTGGTGCGATTGAGTAATCTGGCGCCCAACCAATCCTCAAGCGCCTTGATATGGCGGGTTACCATGGCGCGCGACATCTCAAGCCGCTCGGCGGTAGCGGTAAAGCTGCCACTGGCGGCCAGATCCACAAAAACTTCGGCGGCGGTTAATCTGTCCATCTGCGATTACTTGTCCGGATTATGCAACAATATTGCGCAATTTTAGCCGTATATCTGCATTAGTTGAAATCATAAACTGGCCAACGTTGAAATTCACCGGAGTAAAACCATGCTTAAATCACTCGTATTGGCTGCCAGTTTAGTGTTGCCATTTTCTTTACACGCCGAATCGGACGCCCTCGACTTCAAAGTCTATAACGCCGACGGTAACAGCTTTCATGTCAACGCCACCCTGATAAGCGGTGACAAGGAAGCCATTTTGGTCGACACAGGCTTCACCCGCGCCGATGCCCTGCGACTGGCCGCCGAGGTTCTGGACAGTGGCAAGCAGTTGACCACTGTATTCGTCAGCCAGGCGGATCCTGACTATTACTTCGGGGTTGCCACACTCAAGCAGTTTTTCCCTAAAGCAAAATATCTGACGACCCCGGCAGTGCATGCACAAATTTCGGCCAAGCTGGAAGACAAGCTGAGCTTTTGGATCCCCAGAATGGGTAGCAATGCCCCCCTCAAGGCGCAGCTGCCAGAGATATTTAAAGGCAGTCAATTAATGCTTGAAGGCAAGGCGATTGAGATAAAAGGTGACCAGGGAATGCTGGCTGACAGGCCATACCTCTGGGTACCTTCCAGCAAAACCATTCTCGGCAATGTGGCCGTCTCCGGAGGCTTGCACCTGTGGATGGCTGATAGTCAGAGCCAGAGTGAGCGAGCGGCCTGGAAGGCACAGCTGGCGGAAATGGCGGCGCTTAACCCTGCCAAGGTGATCCCCGGGCACATGTTGTCTGAATCTTTTCTCGAGCAGGACAATATTGCCGCGACACTCAAGTACCTGCAGGATTTCGAACAAGCCGAAGCCGTCACCCAAACCAGCGCTGAGCTTATTGACACCATGCAGCGTCTATACCCGAATGCCGGGCTTGCTATGGCATTGGAGATAGCTGCCAAGGTCAGTAAGGGTGAGATGAAATGGTGAGGCTGCACTACTTTTTTGACCCCTTGTGCGGCTGGTGCCATGGTGCGGCGCCCCTCATTCATGCCCTGAGTGCCAGACTCCCGATAGTTTTGCACGCCGGCGGCCTGATGGCGGCAACAAGAATAACGCCCGGGCTCAGGCAACATCTCCTCAGCCACGACAGCAAAATTGCCAAGCTGACCGGGCAGCCCTTTGGTGACGGTTACACTCAGGGTTTGCTGCAATGCCCTGACGCTGTGTTGGACTCGGGACCGGCCATTGCCGCTATCCTGCTCGCCGAAAAGGTGGCAGGGCAGGGATTGGCGCTGCTGGAGATATTGCAGGGTGGCCATTATGTTCAAGGTTTAAGGCTTGCCGAGCCTGAAGTGTTACTGCAACTGCTGATGGAGCTGAGAAGTCTCCAGGCACTGGGGCACGAGAAATTGGCTAGCGATCTGACGGCGGTTATGGAAGTAAACTCAGCCGGGCAGATTTCGCCGCTGGCGAGTCATATCGCCCAGAGCCGGGCCATGATGGCAAAATTCGGATTGGCAGGCTTTCCGTCACTGGTTCTGGAAAGCGAAATCGGTGAGTGGCACCCTGTGCCTTTGCACCGCTTCTACGGCCAGACAGAGGCAATGCTGGGTTGGTTTGACTCAAGTTTTGCCAAACAGCTCTCTGGGATTGATGCCAAAAGGGATAATACGAAAGCCGTGCCAAGTGCTCCGGCGGCTTGTATCCGGGGAGGCGACTGCGATTAAGCTTTCCGCATGGGTTAGAGGGGGCTTAAGGGCGTTCAAAGGGGCTGCAATCTTAGTCTTGGCTTGAGTAAAATGAGCATCCTAAGATGCGATAAAAGCTGACAGCAGAAGGGGATGAACACCTGTTAGTTGCATTCATTCCCTTCGCTTTTGCCTTTATTGGTTGCTGCTTTACCACTTCCTTATGTTGGCTTTGCTCTACTCCTGTGCCGCTTTGGCCTGGGCGTGGCGTTTGGCCAGGTTGGCATGGATATCATCGAGGGACAGCTGCTGATCCTCCAGCAGTACCAAGAGGTGATAGAGGAGATCCGAGGCTTCATTCACCAACTCTTCGCGATCATGAGTGGCCGCCGCCAGCGCGGTTTCCAAACCCTCTTCGCCCACCTTCTGGGCAATGCGCTTGGTACCGCGCTGAAACAGCGAAGCGGTATAGCTCTCGTTGGGGTCTTCTTCCTTACGGGAGGCGATAAGGCTTTGCAGGCGATTGATAAAGGGGTGCACTTCGCCGCAGGCCGGATTATCCCAGCAGCTGTCAGTCCCCTTGTGGCAGGTGGGGCCTAAGGGCGCGGCCTGCAGCAGCAGGCTGTCGTTGTCACAGTCAACTCCTATGCTGACCAATTGCAGCAGATTGCCCGAGCTTTCGCCTTTGGTCCACAGCCGCTGTTTGCTGCGGCTGTAAAAGGTCACCAGGCCTTTGCTCAGAGTGACATCCAGGGCTTCGCGGTTCATATAACCCAGCATCAACACCTTGCCGCTGTGAAAGTCCTGCACTACGGCCGGCAGTAATCCCTGTTGTTTATCCCAGTCCAACTGTTTGAGCCAGTCGGCATTGTTTGTCTCGGTTGTCATATCAAATACCTGTATTGGGTTGTGGGGCATTAAGGAAGGTGCGAACAAGTCCCATGTGTGCTCTGCGCCGGCTTACGGGCCTGGATGCAAGGCGTGGTTCGCAGCAAATGGCCCTAGTCCTTTGCAAGAAGCCTTCCTTAGCTGCGAATGGCGACGCCGCTTTGCTTGAGAAAGGCTTTCAGCGCCTGGATCTCTATAATCCCCTTGTGAAATACGGTGGCGGCCAGTGCGGCATCGACCTTGGCCTTGGCGAAGACCTCGAGAAAGTGCGCCATGGTACCGGCGCCGCCGGAGGCGATAAGCGGCACATCGCAGACGGCTCTCACTTTGGCGAGCTGCTCGATATCATAACCCTGGCGCACCCCATCTTGGTTCATCACATTGAGCACGATTTCGCCGCAGCCCTGGCGCTGCACTTCTTCGACCCAATCCAAGGTGTGCCATTGGGTGTCGCGGGTCGCTGCTTCATCGCCGGTAAACTGTTTCACCTTATAGCTGTTGTCATTGGCATCGAAGAAAGAGTCGATACCCACCACTATGCACTGGCGGCCGAATTCATCCTGCAGCCTGCGAATAAGGCTGGGATCCGACAGTGCCGGTGAATTGATGGAGATCTTGTCGGCACCGAATGCCAGCAGCTCGCGTGCCTGGGCCAGGGTCTTGATGCCGCCGGCCACGCAGAAGGGGATGTCTATCTGCTGCGCCACCCGGCTGACCCAGGACTTATCCACCACCCGCGAGTGGGCGCTGGCGGTGATATCATAGAACACCAGTTCATCGGCGCCTTCGGCAGCATATCTGGCCGCCAGCGGCACGATATCGCCTATGGTTTCATGGTTACGAAACTGCACGCCTTTGACCACCTTACCGTCCCGTACATCGAGACAAGGGACTATACGTTTTGCCAGCATGCGATCGCCTCCTCTACGCTGAATTCGCCGGTGAGCAAGGCCTTGCCGATAATCAGGCCGCTGGCGCCGGAATCCCTGACTGCGGCGACATCATCCAGGCTGGCGATACCGCCGGAAGCCTGCCAGGCGATATCGGGAAAGGTCTGCGCCAACTCGCGATACAGGGCCGTATTGGCCCCCGTCATGGTGCCATCACGGCTGATGTCGGTGACCAGGGCATGTTTAAGGCCCAAAGGGGCAAACTGGGCCACCAGAGATTCCAGGGTTTTACCACCGCCACTCTGCCAGCCGTGAACCGCCACTATTTTCTCGCCCGTGGCATTGATATTGACATCCAGCGCCAGACAGATGGCCTCCGGGCCGTATTGCTCGAGCCAGGCGCCAACCAGTTTGGGCTCACGCACCGCCAATGAACCTATCACTACCCGGGAAACCCCGGCCTTGAATAGTTCATCGAGCTGACGCTGACTGCGTACGCCGCCGCCCACTTGCAGTGGTGTATCCAGGGCGGCTGCGAGCGAAGCTATCAGGCTGCTCTGGCAGCGCTCAGGGTCTTTGGCGCCGGTCAAGTCCACCAGATGCAAGAGTGAAGCGCCCTGGGCCTGATAAGCGAGCAGTTGAGCCTCAGGTTGCAGATTGAAGCGGGTTTCCTGTTGGTAATCGCCCTGAAACAGGCGCACTACCTGACCTTCTATAAGATCGATTGCCGGTATAATCATGCTGCGGCTCCGTTAAAATCATCCTGGGTCAAAGTGAGAAAGTTAGCCAGGATAAGGCTGCCGATAGCGGCGCTCTTTTCCGGGTGAAACTGCACTCCCATAAAGTTGTCTTTGGCAATGGCGGCGCTGAAACGCTCGCCGTAACAGCATTCGGCTATGGTGGCCGCCGAAGGCGCGGCGCAAAAGGAATGAACAAAATAGCAGTAGCTGCCTTCATCGATACCGGTAAACAGCGGGTGCGCTTGGCCGTTTGCATCAAGTACGGGGCTCAGTTGATCCCAGCCCATATGCGGACTGGGCAACCCCTTACAGTCGAGTGAACGTATAGTGCCCGGGATCAGCCCAAGACACTGACATTCATCGGCATCCTCGCCACTTTCCTGCGAGCTGTCACACATGAGCTGCATACCGAGACACACTCCCAGCACCGGCTGTTTCAGCGCCTTGATAACAGGAATTAGCTGTTTTTCAGTGAGCGCCGCCATGGCGGCTCTGGCTGTGCCCACTCCGGGAAGCACCACTCTTTCGGCGCTGCGGATAACCTCGGCATCATCACTGATACAAACGTCGGCGCCGAGACGCTCGAAGGCATATTTCACCGAGCTCAAGTTGGCGCAGCCGGTATCTATTATCACTGTCTTGGCAACGGCTTGGGTCATTACAACACTCCCTTACTGGAAGGCAAGGCATCACCTTCAACCTTGATGGCCTGGCGCAGAGTGCGCCCCAGCACCTTGAACAGCGCTTCTACCTTGTGGTGGTCATTGTCGCCCTCGCAGCCAAGGTGCAGGGTGCAGCGCAGGCCGTCGGCAAAGGAGCGAAAGAAGTGCGCTACCATCTCTGTGGCCAGCTCCCCGACCTTTTCCCGCTTAAATTCGGCGTTGAACTTGAGGAAGGGACGGCCGGAGAGATCCAGCAGGCAATCGCCGCGGGCTTCATCCATGGGTAGGGAAAAGCCGAAACGGGCAATACCGCGTTTATCGCCCAGCGCCTGACGTAAAGCATCGCCCAGCGCCAGTGCAGTATCTTCCACACTGTGGTGATCATCTATCTCCAGATCGCCGTCAACCTTGACTGCCAGTTTGAAATTGCCGTGGGTGGCAATCTGATCCAGCATGTGATCGAAAAAGCCTATGCCGGTATTGATGTCGCTGTTGCCGGCGCGGTCGAGATCTACCTCGACCCGAATATCGGTCTCTTTGGTGGTGCGCACCACAGTTGCCTGGCGACCCCGGCTCAAGAGGGCATCACAGATATCGCCCCAGTTGAGCTTTTCCCTGTCATAGCGATAGCCGGTCAAGCCCATGGCCTCGGCCAGGGCAATATCGGTTTGCCGATCACCAATAACTGCCGAGCGGGTGAAATCCACCAGACCTTGGGTCAGAAACGCTTTTACCAACCCGAGTTTGGGTTTGCGGCAACTGCAGTTTTCATCGTTGAAGTGAGGGCAAATCAACACCTCGCTGAAGTTGACCCCCTGGCTTGAAAAAATCTGCATCATCAGATTGTGGGGGGCATCGAAGTCTTCTTTCGGGAAGGAGGGAGTGCCCAGGCCATCCTGATTGGAGACCATCACCAAACGGTAACCGGCGCTTTGCAGTTTGAGCAGCGCCGGAATAACGCCGGGTTCAAACACCAGCTTATCCAGTCTGTCCACCTGTTTGTCGGTTTGCGGCTCTTCAATAAGGGTGCCGTCGCGGTCGATAAAGAGTATTTTCTGGCTCATTGATGTTTCCTTGTGCCGGCCGCTGCCGGGCTGATTATTATCGTTATTGCACCTGGCTCAGGGCGGCGAGCAACCGCTCGGTATCTGAGTCATCGCTGAAACTGAAACGTATGGCGTCAACAAGACGCGGATCCCGGTAGCTGCGGGCGACTATGCCAAAGCGCTGCAACTGCTCACGCACCTTGGGGGCATCGGCGAAATACGCCAGCAAATAGTTGCCGCCACTTGGCAGTACCCGGGCTCCGAGTCTTTCCAGCGCCGCAGCCACTCTTTGTCCCTGGGTCTTGAGCTGCGCCACATCGGCCTGCATTCTGGCTATGCCCTCAGGGCTTAACGCCAAAGCCGCCAAGCGTGCCACAGGGACAGGTACCGGGTAGGGGGCCAGCACCTGTTTTACCATCTCGATAATGCCTTCATTGGCCAGCATAAAGCCGCAGCGGGCTCCGGCCAGGGCAAACGCCTTGGAGAGAGTGCGCAGTACGACCAGGTTGGGATACTCCTTGAGCAAAGCGGCGGCGCTCAGCTCGGGGCTGAATTCAATATAGGCTTCATCCACTACCACCAGCGTGTCTGGCATGGCCTCGAGCACCCGCAGGATTTCATCCCGGCTTACCCAGGTGCCAGTGGGGTTGTTGGGGTTGCAGATAAACAGCAGTTTGGCGCCTTGAGCCTGGGTTAACGCTTTGGGCAACTGAAAGTTGTCATCCAACGACAGCGCCTTGACCTCGACATTGAAGGTCGCGGCACTGATGGCGTACATGCCGTAGGTGGGGCCAAAGAGGGCGATGCTGTCTGCCCCCGGGGTGCAAAAGGTGCGGATCAGCAACTCTATCGCTTCATCGGCGCCGCGGGCGCAGATGAGCTGCAAATCTGATACTCCGGCATAGGCGGCATAGGCGGCAATCACCTCTGGCGGCTGGCACTCGGGGTAGCGGTTAACCCGGTCGATATCCGTATGGTTGAAGGGAGACTCGTTGGCGTTGATCCAAACTTCCCCTTGGCCGCCAAGGCGCCTGGCGCTTTGATAGGGTTCGAGTGCCAAAAGCTCGGGGCGAGCCAGAGTGGCGGCAAGCTCGCGGCTTTGCCGGGTAACGGCTGCTGTAACCTTCTTGAGATCCGCTGTGGGGCTATTGATGGCTGCAGGCATGGTTGTTATTCCTCTACACTCGCGGGCGGCGCGCTCGGTGATGAAACTCTCTCGGAGAAAGCACTTGGGGATGAAACACTCTCTGTTGAACCTTCGGGGCCGGATACCCCAAGAGAGGCCAGACGCAGGGCAACGGCATTGCTGTGAGCGTCAAGCTGCTCTGCCTGGGCCAGGGTCATTACCGAGGGCCCCAAGGCGCACAGACCTTCGGCGCTCAGCTCCTGCACGGTAAAGCGGCGGCAGAAATCCGCCAGTGACAGGCTGGATACCGAGCGGCTGTAGCCGTAAGTGGGCAGCACATGGTTGGTGCCACTGGCGTAATCACCCACAGATTCCGGGGTGTAGGGGCCGAGAAACACAGAGCCGGCGGCGCGGATTTGTGCCAGCAGCGCTCTTGGGCTACGGGTCTGGATGATAAGGTGCTCGGGGCCATAGCGATTGGAAACGGCTGCAGCCTTATCCAGTGAATCCAGCAGTAAAATACGGCTTTCGGCCAATGCCTGGCGGGCAATGTCGGCGCGGGGCAGGGCCGCAAGCTGCTTGTCCAGCTCTTGGATGACGGCTTTTGCCAGCGATTCACAGCTAGAGAGCAGTATCACCTGAGAGTCGGGACCGTGCTCGGCCTGTGACAGGAGATCGGCCGCCACAAAGGCTGGACTCGCAGTCTCATCGGCGATGACCAGCACTTCGGATGGCCCCGCCGGCATGTCGATACTGACTCGCGCCCTGGGATCCTGGGACAACTGGCGCTTGGCTTCGGTGACATACCGGTTGCCGGGGCCAAATATCTTGTCCACCGGCGCTATGGTTTCCGTGCCCAATGCCAGCGCGGCAATGGCTTGGGCGCCACCGGATTGGTAAATCTCTTCGATGCCGCATTCGCTGGCGGCGTAGATGATGGCGCTGTCTATCGGTGCCGGGCTTATCAAGACCCGGCGGCGACAACCGGCGATTCGGGCCGGCAGCGCCAGCATCAATACCGTAGAGATCAGCGGCGCGCTGCCGCCCGGTATGTAGAGGCCGACGCTGTCTATGGCTTCGCTTCTGAGTTCACAGCGCACTCCGGCCTGGGTATTGATATCCAAAGCCTGGGGCTGCTGCGCGCTGTGGAACACATCTATGTTGGCCATGGCGGTCTTGATGGCCTCTTTGAGCTCAGGGCTAACGTCCTGGGCAGCGGCTTTTATTTGCGCCTGACTGAGGGCGATATTCTCAAGGGGGATATTATCAAAGCGCTCGCTGTACTCCCTAAGGGCTTGGTCCCCCTTGGCGGCGACGGCCTCAATGATCTCGCTGACGCTCTGCTCGAGCGCTTTGCTGCTCACCAGGGAGGAGCGCTGGAGCGCGGCGGCCTGCTCGCTTTCGCTCAGTTTGTCCCATACCAGATACTGCATGCTTCACCCCATCATCTTTTCAATTGGCATTACCAGAATCGAGCTGGCACCGAGCTTGGTCAGCTCTTCCATTGTGTCCCAGAACAGATCTTCGGTGCTGACCGCGTGGATGGCGACCCGGTTGCTGTCATCGTTGAGCGGCAACACTGTGGGGTTCTCCGCGCCGGGCAGCAGGGCAACAATCTGCTCCAGGGTTTCAGTGGGAGCGTGCAGCAGGATATATTTGCTTTCACGGGCGCGGATGACGCCGTTGACCCGGCTCATCAGCTTGTCGATCAAGGCCTGTTTGGCCGGGGTTTGGGTTTGATGTGATTGGATGACACAGGCCATAGAGCGAAAGATCACTTCGGTCTCGTACAAGCCATTGGCTTCCAGAGTAGCGCCGGTGGAAACCAGATCGCAGATCCCGTCGGCGAGTCCGGCGCGGGGAGCGACTTCTACTGAGCCCTTGAGCATACAGTCGCGATAACTTATGCCTTTATTTTGCATAAAACGGCGAAGCAGGTTGGGGTAGGAGGTGGCAATTCGCAAGCCTTCCAGTGAGGCGGCGTCCTGATAAGGGAACTCACTGGGTACCGCCAGCGATAAACGGCAGGCGCCGAAGTCCAGTTGTCTGAGTTTGTTGCAGGCCGAAGGTTTGCCCAGTGTCTGCCGTTCTATCTGCTCCTCTTCCAGCACATTCTCGCCAATGATCCCCAAATCGACCACGCCATCCATGACCAGGCCGGGAATGTCGTCATCACGCACCCGCAGCAGATCCAGTGGCATATTGTCGGCGTGGGCTATCAGACGCTGTTCGTTGACGGTGAATTTTACGCCGCAGTTTTTCAGCAGTTGTTGTGATTCTTTCGAAAGCCGGCCCGATTTCTGGATGGCGATGCGCAGTCGATTTGAAGTCATAGTGGTCATTCCTGTTGGTCAATTCAATCTTGGTTAAAAAACTCAAATCCGGAAACGAAAAACCCCCGGAATTCCTTCCAGGGGTTTTCAGATCTTATGAATCAACCGCCAGAAGGAATGAACCTTCGGCAGTCAGCTCCGAAGGCTACCGCTCGTGGTGGTGATGATGGATAGCGTTGCGAAGCTGTGTCATGTAATAAATCCTGTGATTTCACGCTGTAATTTGGCAGCGCATAAACATTCAATTCTGAGCCGATTCGGCTGGTGTGTTTTTAAGCTAATCCCTTTGGCAGGAATTTGCAACACCCAAAATCAAAAAAATATCTGCTGCTTGAAAAGGATTCATCAAGGGAAGGGGCGAACAAGTCCCATGTGTGCTCTGCGTCGGCTTACGGTCCCGCTTGAGCATAAGTTTGCGAATCCTTAGCCTGAAGAGTTTGGTTTAAGTGGTTATGTTAACTATATCAATGCCAATTCTGTTGGCTAGAGCGGCTTGGCGATAAGGTTTGTCCCTTGTATCCGTCACTCAAATAGTGATAATGCACGCCATACCCCAGGGCAAAATGGAGCACAATGCGTAATCGACTCGTCAGCGAAACGGCACTGGCCTTCGCCCCGGGCGGCCCTTTGGCCTCCAATATCAGGGGCTTCAAGCCCAGAGAACCGCAACTGGAGATGGCCCGCGAAGTGGCCCAGTTACTCCATGGCCCAAGCGGTGCTGCAGTGCCTTTGGTGCTCGAAGCCGGCACCGGGGTTGGCAAAACCTTCGGTTATCTGATCCCGGCGCTGCTCTCCGGTAAGCAGGTGATTGTCTCCACCGGCTCAAAGAACTTGCAAGAACAGCTGTTTTATAAAGATCTGCCGGCCTTGCTGCAGATGCTGGATCTGCAAGTTCGGGTGGCGCTGCTCAAAGGGCGCAACAATTATCTGTGTCAGTTATTGCTGGAGCAGCAGTTGGATGGTGCCCAGAGCCGCAGCCCGGAAGTGCTTGATGATCTGCTCAGGATAAATCAATGGGCCGCGGCCAGCACAGATGGCGATCTTGGCACGCTGGCCACGGTTTCCGAGCAGTCGCCGGCACTGGCGCTGGTGGCTTCTTCGAAAGAGCGCTGCACCGGCAAGCGCTGCGCCTTCTATGACAGCTGCTTTACCCGCAAGGCCAGACAGAAAAGCCTGGAAGCCAGGATTATCGTGGTTAACCATCATCTGTTTTTTGCCGATAGGATCCTCAAGGATACCGGCTTTGCCGAGTTATTGCCCGATGCCGATGCGGTGATTTTCGATGAGGCTCATCTGCTTGCCGATATCGCCGTAACCTACTTTGGGCGCCAGCTGTCGCTCGCGGCCATGCAGCGAGTGCTGGAGCGGGTGGAAGCGGTATATCAACAGGAACTCAGGGATACTTCACAACTGAGCGATCTCGCCAGGCGCTGCGGCTCCCGCCTGGCGGATTGGGCGCAGATGACCCAGGCTTCCGGGCAAAGCGACTGGCGTCCCTTGTTGGCCGATAAAGAACTTGCAAGGCAATGCTGGCAGCTGCTCGAAGAGTTTCGGGCGCTGGAGCGGGTGATGCTGGCCAATATCGGCCGCAGTGATGAACTGGATGATTGCCTGGAAAAATGGCTCGATTACTGCGGGCTGCTGCAGCAGTTTTTCAACTGTGAAGATCAAAGTGCGGCTTACAGCATAGAGCAGGGCAGTCGTCTGCCGACGCTGAGAATGGCGCCTATTGATGTTGCCAAGGCGTGTCAGGCGCTGTTTGAGGTGCAAACCCGTTGGCTATTTACCTCGGCAACGCTACAGGTGAATCGCAGCCTGAGCCATTTTTGCCGGACATTGGGACTTAAGGGGGCCAGGGAGCTTATTCTGGACAGCCCCTTTGACTATCGGCGCCAGGCAATTTTGTGTGTCCCCAGGGAGCTTGGGGATGTGCGCTCTGAAGGGGATTATCAGTTTCGGCGCCTGCTTGAGGTGTGTGAGCAGGCGATTAATGCGGCCAAGGGCCGAACCTTTATTTTGTTTACCAGTCACAGGATGCTCCAACGGGTGGCGCAGGCGCTTCATGGTCGCAGTCGTTATCCACTCCTGGTGCAAGGCAGCGCCGGTAAGCAGACCTTGCTGAAAAAGTTTCGTCAGCTGGGTAATGCCGTGCTGCTGGGCACCGGCAGTTTTTGGGAAGGTGTGGATGTGCGCGGCAAGTTACTCTCTTGCGTGATAATCGACAAACTGCCCTTTGTGTCTCCGGACGATAATCTCTATCGCGCCAGAGCCGCAGAGATCAACAAGCGACAGGGTGACCCCTTTGTGGAGTTGGCCTTGCCCCAGGCGGTGATAGCACTCAAGCAGGGTGTTGGACGGCTCATTCGTGATGAGAGCGACCGCGGTGTGCTAATTCTCTGTGATAATCGCATCGTCAATCGCAGCTATGGTCAGGCATTTCTCAACTCCTTGCCGCCCATGTACAGAACCCGCAATTTGCAATCTGCCTTGTCTTTTCTTGAAGGTATAAATTGATTAAAAACAGTTGGATACTGTTATTGATAGTGTTTATCAAATTTTTGGGACAAATAAATTGATAGCAAAAAGGCGCCTACTTTCAGGCGCCTTTTTGCTCTCTGTACTAGCGATTAGCCGCGATCTGCGGCCAGCCAGGAAGCAAATTGCTTGGTGTAGTAGCTGACAATCAAGCTGGCACCGGCGCGTTTGAAGCCGACAAAGCTTTCGGTAACCACGGCCCTTTCGTCCAGAGCGCCGGCCAGAGCAGCGAACTTGATCCCGGCATATTCACCGCCCACATGATAAGCCGCCAAAGGTAACTCGGTACGCTCTCTCAATTGTGACAACACATCCAGATAAGGCGTACCTGGCTTAACCATCAGAATATCGGCGCCTTCCTCTTCATCGAGCAGGGCCTCCAACAGCGCTTGCCGGCCATTGGCGCTATCCAGTTGATAACCTTTACGATTGCCGCTGAGTTCACAATCTACCGCCGCCCGGAATGGGCCATAGAAAGAGGAAGCAAACTTGGCCGAGTGGGCCAAAATGGCGACATTTTCAAAACCGGCCGCATCCAGGCCCTCACGTATGGCCCGAATTTGGCCGTCCATCATGGCCGAAGGAGCCAGCATGTCGGCACCGGCGCGGGCAGCGCAGACAGACTGCTTGACCAGGTTTTCCACAGTCGCGTCATTACAGACTTCATTGTGCTCGACCACACCGCAGTGGCCGTGATCTGTGTACTCGCAGAAACAGATATCCGGGATCACCAGCATCTCGGGTGCTTCCTGCTTGATGGTGCGGATCATCCGAGCCAACAGCCCGTCATCGTTCCAGGTATCGCTGCCGATGGCATCTTTATGGTGTGAAATACCAAAGGGCATCACATAGCGAACCCCGAGGGCCTTCAGTTCACGGATCTCTGCTGCGAGCATGCTTTCGGGCAATCTGCTGATCCCGGGAAGGGTGCTGATGGCCACAGGCTCTGTAATGCCTTCTTCGATGAACAGTGGGTGCACCAGATCTGTCAGGGAAACTTGCTGCTCGCGAACCAGATCCCGCATGGCTTCTGAGCTGCGAAGACGGCGAAGACGACGAAGAGGTTTGGTGAAGCTGCCGTGACGGCAATGACTGTCTGACATGAGAGTTCCTTTACTGCTATGGCGGATGCGTGGTTGCCAAATACTGTCTCAAGACTCGGTAACCAGCACTAAGCTATTGAGGTTAAAGGGCGCAAGCGCCCAAGTGCGCCTAGGATACCCTTTGCAGGAAACGCGATACTATGACGGGGGTCACAGTTCACCCAGGCAGATGTTGGCAGGTGCAATACTGGTCTCACAGGGACTTGTGCCTTGTTGCCATTGCTGCTTGTCGAGCTTGGCGGTGCAGCCACTGTCTTCCATCAATGCCTGTTCACCATCTGCGCTGCACAGCAACAAGAGGGCATGATCTTCGATACGAAACAGGTGCAGTTGGTATTGATTGAATGGTTCGAGCAGGGAGGCGTCATGGGCTGTGGCCAACGCCAATAAAGTTTGGCCGTCGAGATTGGCCGGATGATTTTCATAACGTATGGTGGCTTCGGCGGCGCTGGTTACCTTGGTCAGTGCCGGTGCCAGTTGTTGGTAGTCCTGATCATGCCTGTCACCAAGACCGCAACCACCAAGTGTCGGTAGCAGCGCCAGCAGCAGGCAAACGATTGGGCCTTGATGGAAAATTGATTTCATCCTTGAATCCTTATCTATAAATAGTAGGTCGGCGCTAGTTCCTGTTAGGTCTGTTCCTGCCAAAACGCCAGCTCACCGGCGGCATTCCGGCCCGTGTCCAAATTCCAGTTTTTGATACTTTCCAGGTACGCGCTGTCTTGCTCAAGCACGCCAGTGGCGATAAGTTGCCAAAAGTGTTTGACCTTTTCTCTGGCGCGCAGAAAAATCTCGTCATAATGCATCTCGCCCTCAGGGGTAGCTAGGGTTAAATACGCTTTTTCAATCTGCTCCTGCTCCGGGTAGAGGACGGCGAACTTGACGCCCAGGTGGCGGGCAAACGGCAGCAGTCTGTTGCCTTCCTCGGCAATTTTGTCCACCACAGTGATAAAGCCTTTATGCCAGTCATTGATGGCCGGCGGGTTACTGGCCCATTCCTCGATATAAACATCTCTGAAGCAGTTGTCCCACAATCTCTCTATGACAGGATCCAGCTTCTGGCCTGTGGCATCGCAGCAGGCGGCAATGCCGGAATCCAGGTGTTCGGATAGACCTATTGCCCCGAGATTGAGCTTGGGATAGATGTAGGCATCCTGATGCATTTCACAATGCCTGTGGGCATCGGCGTTGTCTTCGTAGGGGCCTACCTTCATCTCAATAACCGGATGGACAGTGACATCTGTGATCACATGGGCACAATAGCCCAGCAACCAGGCCAGGCCCTTGTCACGTTCTTCCCCTTCGCAGCATGCCAGGTGACGCACGCCGGCTTTGAGCATTTCGCCGCTATGCTGGTAATGCATCTTGTCGGCCCAGCTTTTGGCCTGTTGGCGATCATTGAGAGCAAGATAGGGATAATCCGGGCTGACCGCCCCAAGCTCGCAGTACTTGAAGTGTTTCAGTAAAGCGCGAATAGCGGCCTTGGGCATATGGGGAACAGCCTCGAGCTCAAGTGGCTGTCTGAGGCTGTTGACCATTGTGAGGTGTGCATAGGCGCCTGGCATTCCCTGGCCTCCAATCCTTTGCTATTGCGTGCTGTTCCTTGGGGTTAACCTTAGCCGCTTAAGGTGACAACGGCCATAGCCCGAAGCTACTATCAAGCACAATTTACTCACGAGTAAATCAGACTGGCCGCTTTCCTTGGTTGATACACGCAAACCTTCCTTAGGAAATGGCCGCTGAAGCCGGTGCTTTACTGCGGCGGATATGGCGCTCCACCAGAGCACCTATCAGGTACATCATCAAGTAACCGCAGCCGAGAGCGAGGATCACCGCCACCACATTGGCCGTCAATTGCCTGAGCAGGAAGAAAGCGCCTATTAGAGTAATGATGCCGGCCAGGCGGATCAGCAAACTGGCATTGAAGTAGCCTTCGGCCTTGATATAGGCCAGTTGATAACCGTTGAGCATCAGAAAGATGAAGAAAATGGCATAGTGCAACAGTACCGGGACGGCGCCG
This sequence comes from Shewanella indica, assembly GCF_002836975.1. Classification (GTDB taxonomy): domain Bacteria; phylum Pseudomonadota; class Gammaproteobacteria; order Enterobacterales; family Shewanellaceae; genus Shewanella; species Shewanella indica. The sequence continues at coordinate 104,993 of NZ_NIJK01000047.1, forward strand.
TGATACTGGGGCGGAAACAGCATTCTGAACAGGCTCTCGCCGCCCAGCAGCATGACAACAAAGAAACTGATGCTGACAATCAGCGCCAGCTTGTAGAGCCAGTGTTTGATGGCGCGGATCTGTTCATTGTCCCGGGCGCGAACACATACCGCCAATTCCGGCAATACGAAGCGGTAGATGGGGAATACAAACAGCAAGGTCATATAGGTAAATACCGGCCTGACCACCACTTGGAAATCCCCCAGCTCTTCGACGCTGAAATAACGTATGGTCAGCAGTACGGTAATATAGATCATCAGAATGCTGGAGCCTGCCTCGAGCGAGGCGGTGACACTGCGCTTCATAAAACTTTTCAGCGCCGGCTCCAGATTGACCTTGGCGAGTGGCGCGGTGGCGATTTGACGCCGCCTTCTCAGATACATAAAGGCCGCGATAATCAGAGACGATAGCGTCGTGGCGTAAAAGAGTGCCCCCAGCGGCGCCATACTCAGCCCGTAGTAACAGATGGCAAAGGCCAGCACCAAAGACAGCGGCTCCATCCAGGTTACCTTGTTGCTGATTTCATAGAGACGATACATGGCAACCAGGTTGGTAAAGTACACCTTGAGCCCCATGCTGACTATAATGCCCACCAGTTGCAGGTACTCCACATCTATGGCGAGTTTGTGCTTGATATAGGGCAGTATGATGCCCCAGGTCAGCAGTACTACAAGGATCAGCACATAGCGGAAAATATTGATGATATCCCTGTCGTTGCGGGTCTGGCTGTAAGACACCACCATAGACGAGCGAAAGCCTGTCATCAGGATCAGTGACAGCGAGATGATATCGATAACCGTGTGGTAGATAGCCAGATCCGCCTTGGGAACCCAGCTTGCGAGCCAGACTTTAAAGGAAAACCCGATTGCTATGCTGATGAGCGTGGCCCAAATACCGGCGACAAAGGCACGTTTCAACCGCGAAACTGCGGTTTCATTGGAAGACTGAGAGAGGCTGGACATAACAGACGCTAACCGAAAAGGGGACTCTATATTAGTTGAGAACTGTTCTCATTGTCCATGATAAGGATCACAAGGGCAGATCCGGGCTTGGTTTCGGCGTATTTGATGGTATGATCCCGCCGCTATTAACTCGCCGAAGGCTATACCTTCGCTTATCAAGGTTTAAACCATGACATCGACTACACTTGCCAATTCTCCTGTTATTCTGGCTCTGGATACCTGTACCGAACTCTGCTCAGCGGCGCTGGCATGGCAAGGTGGCAGTATTGCCGAATCTGTCGATGCTCCCCGTGAACATAGCCAAAGATTGCTGCCCATGATAGAGAACTTGCTGAGCCAATCCGGGCTCAAGATGCAGGATATCGGTCTTATCGCCTATGGCCGAGGGCCAGGCAGTTTCACCGGTATCCGCATCTGCACCTCTATGACTCAAGGGCTGGCGCTGGGGCTGGATGTACCTGTAATCGGTATCTCTACCTTGGCCGCCATGGCGCAGCAAGCGATAACCGAACATGGTGCGCAGCAGGTGATTTGTGCCATAGATGCCCGCATGGGCGAAATCTATTGGGCGGCGTTTGAACAGGAATCCGGCCTGGCCAAACTGGTGGGCATAGAGCAAGTGAGCGCCCCTGAGACAATGACCTCGCCCTTTGCCAATGCGGATAAGGTGTATTGCTGTGGCACAGGGTTTGACGCCTACCCGGCACTGTTACAACATGCCGAGAACTTGACCTTGCTTGATGCGGTGAAATATCCTCAAGCCAGTGCTATGCTTGCTTTGGCAAGCCTTGGCTGGCAACAAGGACAGGCCACCTCGGTCGATGAGCTGGCGCCTGTGTACTTGCGAGATACAGTTGCCTGGAAAAAACTGCCGGGAAGGGAATAGGGCTTCAGGCGGGTTAACTGCCTCATGGGCTTGGGGCAAACGGAGAGCAAAGCAGTATCATGATGATCAAGCAGACGGGACATCCGGGTGCAGTTCAAAGTCTGTCGCAGGCGGTAGCCGGCAATAGACCTCCGGAGCGTGCCCAGCAAACCGTTGAGACTCAAAATGAAATCCTTGTCAGCCCATCCAGACAGTTGCTCGAGTTTGACAGCCAAGCCCTTAATGACAAATACCAGCAAAGAGAGCAACTGAAGCGGGAAACTGCCGGTTATTCAGACGCAATCGCCCTCTATCTCCATACTCAACACGCCGCGCAGCGTGACGCTATTTCAGCCATGGTGGGCATAGATGTCTACGCCTGATAGCCCCGCCGATAACGCGTTTGTAAAACCTTGCCATTCTGCGCAATTACCGGGAAGAGGCCAGTTTCTGCTGGAACTCTTGCTGGCCTTGATGTTGACTCATTTGCCCTATGTCTCAGTGCCTTTCAAATGGCTGGAAAGCTATTTTCATGAGTTGTCCCATGCGCTGGCAACGCTGTTGAGCGGCGGGATTGTCAGCCATATCCAACTCTTTCCGAATGGCGCCGGTTTCTGTTTCAGTCAGGGCGGTTGGCCGCTCCTTATCGGCTTCAGTGGTTATTTGGGCGCGGCCTTTTGGGGCTGCCTGCTTTACCACCTGGCCACTTGGCCGCGGGGGATCCGTGTAAGTTTTGCCTTTATCGGCGCCTTGGTGCTGCTCACCATACTGCTGTGGGGGCGGGACTTACTTACCCTGAGTATTCTCATTAGTCTGAGTGTATTGTTTCTGCTGCCGTTGAAATTTGGCGGCAACCGACTGCTCAGCGGTAGCCTGCGCCTGGTGGCCTTGATGGTGATGCTCAATGCGCTCGCCAGCCCTGCCGTGTTGCTGGGGCTGGACGACAGGGGGGATGCGGTATTGTTGGCCGAGCACAGTTGGGTGCCTGCGTTCGTCTGGGTATTGCTGTGGTTCGCTTCCGGCTTATTGGCGCTGCTGCTTTGCTGGCGCCGCATAGATGGAAAATCAAACTGATCCTTGGCAAGTCTGCCGCTCACTGTTAGCTTGAACTCCAATCTTATTTGGCACCAGTGCGTGCCAAAAAGTCGTGTCGGCGGGTCTGTTGCCGCAGCATAAGTCCAGATTCAAAGGAGAAGGGAAATGGAATACAAGCAATTCAATCGTAAGCTGGCAACGCCGCTTGGCAAGGCGTGGCTATTGGCAGGCATGCTGCTTGGCAGCGGTGCGGCGCAGGCCGGCGAACAGGCGTTGCTGGAGGCGGTTAACAGTGACTTTCGTCGGGAAGCCAATGTCGAGCGCGACCAATATCGTCATCCAGAGCAGACGCTGGCTTTTTTCGGGATCACGGCGGAGCAAACCGTGATTGAACTCTGGCCAGGCGGCGGTTGGTACACAGAAATCCTGGCGCCCATGTTGGCGGATAAGGGGCAGTATATTGCCGCCGGTTTTAACACAGAGCCGCAAGAGGACACCCCGGGCAGCCGTTATCGGGCCAAAGCGGGCAAGCGTTATCTTGAATGGCTGCAAACTCACCCCAAAGAGCTCGGCAAAATCAAACAGGTGGTTTTGGATCCTCCAGCACAGGTAAAACTGGGAGAAGATGCCAGCGCCGATACGGTACTGACGTTCAGAAACCTGCATAACTGGGCCAGTCAGGGGCAACTGCAAACCGTGTTTCAGGCTGCCTTTAATGTGCTTAAAGATGGCGGCGTCTTTGGAGTGGTTGAGCACAGGGGCAAAGCCGGTAATGGCCCTGACAGCGGTTACATGATGCAGGATGAGATGATAGCACTGGCAGCAAAGGTCGGCTTCACCTTGGAAGCCAGCTGTGAGATCAATGCCAATGCCAAGGACAGTAAGGATTACCCTAAAGGCGTTTGGACCTTACCGCCGACATTGCGATTGGGTGAGCAGGACAGGGACACTTATCTCAAGATAGGAGAAAGTGACCGTATGACACTCAAATTTATCAAAAAAGCGAACTGATACACTGACAACAGAGGCATTATGTGGCAACCTTCCGCCCCCGTAAAAGCACTGAAGCTCCCGCTGCCGCACCTCACGCTGGCGGCACAATGCTGGGGAGCGGAGGATAAGCCGCTGTTACTGGCATTGCATGGATGGCTGGATAACAGTAACAGCTTTGCCCCTTTGGCCGAGAAGCTGATGAATGATTATCGTATTCTTGCCATCGACTGGCCGGGACATGGTTTATCGGATCACAGGCCAGGGCGTTATCCGCTGCACTGGATTGATTATCTGTATGATCTTGAGCTGCTGCTGGGCAGCTTGGCCGGTGATGCGCCAGTCACTTTGTTGGGGCACTCGCTGGGAGGGATTGTCGCCAGTGCTTATGCCGCAGCGTTTCCTGAGCGTGTCGATAAGTTACTGTTGATTGAAGCCTTTGCTCCTCTCTATGAGGCGGTGGAGCAGGCTAAACCCAGGCTGAGAAAGAGCTTTGCTGCCCATAAGCGTATGCTCGGCAGCAAACGTAGCCAAGTGGTTTATGACAGTATTGAGCCGGCCATCAAAGCCAGAGTGCAGTTGACTGGACTGGCCGAGCCTTGGTCCAGATTATTGGTGACGCGCAATATGCAAATTGATGCATACGGCGCCAGATGGCGCAGCGACCCAAGGCTAAGGCTCGACTCGCCGATGCGACTTTGTTTTGAGCAGGTAGCATCCCTGATGCAGGGAATCGCCATCCCAAGCTTGCTTATCACGGGTGAGCAAGGATTTCCCGGATTGGTGCAGAGTTTACCCCAGGCCCGCGCCTGGTACAGCGAGTTGCAAGTAGTGCAACTCCAAGGGGATCACCATCTGCATATGGAGAATGCCGATGAGGTAGCGCAAACTCTGGCCGGATTTCTCCAAGGTAGAAAATCCAATCCGGGGGACTAGGCAAATAAAAGCTTTTATGTGATGATGATCAAAATTTTAAACGCCCGTATGATTTTTGCGGCGCGAAAGTTAACTACCAAGAGTCGAGGCCCAAGGCCTTAATAAGAACTTTATAAAAATACTCAGTGCTTTGCCCGCAGACGCTGCGGGCTTTAACGACAGAGAGAGTCGTTTCCGCTGAAGACGGAATTTTAGGAGAGATTTGTGGACCAGCCCTGGATTAACAGTTTGCCTGCCGACGTGCCTGCCGAAATTGATACCAGCCGCTATGCTTCCTTGCTGGAGATGTTGGAATCAGCGGTCAATACTTACGCCGATCAACCCGCCTTCGTTAATATGGGCGTAACCCTGACGTACCGAAAACTGGAAGAGCGCAGTCGTGCCTTTGCCGCCTATTTGCAAAATGATCTCAAATTGCAGAAGGGCGATCGGGTGGCGATCATGATGCCAAACCTGCTGCAATACCCCATCGCTCTGTTTGGTGTGTTGCGAGCAGGCATGGTTGTGGTCAATGTCAATCCGCTCTATACCCCGAGAGAACTCAAGCATCAGTTGGTCGATTCTGGCGCCAAGGCGATAGTGGTAGTGTCCAATTTTGCCAGCACGCTGGAGCAAGTGGTCGATCAAACTCCGGTCAAAAACGTGATTATCACTGGGCTTGGCGATCTTTTGAGTACCCCAAAGGGTACCCTGGTTAATTTTGTGGTGAAGTATATTAAGCGCCTGGTGCCCAAATACTCATTGCCACACGCCATATCCATGCGTCGTGCGCTTCGGGCGGGTAAAAAGGCGCAATACGTCAAGCCTGTGGTCAAGAGTGACGATATCGCCTTTTTGCAGTATACCGGTGGTACTACAGGCGTTTCCAAGGGGGCCATGCTCAGCCATGGCAACATAGTTGCCAACGTATTGCAGGCCAACGGTGCCTATGCCCCTTTGCTCAACGACGGCAAGGAGTTTGTGGTAACCGCCTTGCCGCTTTATCATATTTTCGCCTTAACTGTGAACTGTTTGCTGTTCCTGCATAAAGGCGCCAACAACTTACTGATCACCAATCCCAGGGATATCCCGGGATTTGTGGCCGAACTCAAGAAAACACCTTTCACTGCTCTCACTGGGGTGAACACCTTGTTTAACGCCCTGGTCAACAGTGAAGAGTTTGCTGCTTTGGACTTCTCCCGCCTCAAACTCTCGATTGGTGGCGGTATGGCGGTGCAGCGCGCCGTGGCCGACAAATGGCAGAACATCACCAAGACCCGCTTGCTCGAAGGCTATGGCCTGACCGAAGCTTCACCTCTGGTTGCTTGCTGCCCTTATGATTTGGCCGGTTACAACGGCTCTATCGGCTTGCCTGCGCCCTCGACACAAATTCAAGTGCGTAGCGATGATGGTCAGGTGTTGCCTCAGGGGGAGACGGGCGAACTTTTTGCCAAAGGGCCTCAGGTGATGCTTGGCTACTGGCAACGTCCGGAAGAAACGGCCAAGGTGATCGACAAGGATGGTTGGCTGGCCACAGGCGATATCGGCTATATGGATGAAAAAGGCTTTTTCTATATTGTCGATCGCAAGAAGGACATGATCCTGGTTTCCGGCTTCAACGTTTTCCCCAATGAAGTGGAAGAGGTGGTGGCCTTGCATCCCAAGGTGGTTGAAGTAGCCGCCGTGGGTGTGCCACATGAGGTCAGTGGTGAACTGGTGAAGATTTTTGTGGTTGCAAAAGACAAATCTTTGACCGAGAAAGAGCTTATCAAACACTGTCGCCATCATTTAACAGGATATAAGGTGCCGAAGCTGATAGAATTCAGGGACGAATTGCCGAAAACCAATGTAGGAAAGATCCTGCGCAGAGAACTCAGAGATGAGGCCAAATCTGCATAATATAGAGAGCCGGCGCCAGCCGGCTCTTGTGTTTCCGAGACCTGGAAACTCGCGCAGGATGGGAGTTGAAGTTGCAAGATTACCTGTATGTAAAAGATGACGCCACCCTGGCACAGTTGGTAGCTCAATACCGTGAGGCTGAACTGCTGGTGCTGGATACCGAATTTGTACGCACCCGCACTTATTATGCTTGTTTAGGGCTTATTCAGGCCTATGACGGCAAGACTCTGGCGCTGATAGACCCTTTGGCCATCTCGGATCTGTCGGGCTTCTGGGCCTTGTTGACCGATGAGAAGATCACCAAGTTGTTGCATTCCTGCAGTGAAGACTTGGAAGTGTTTGCCCGCCAGGGCTTGTGCCAGCCCAAGCCTTTGTTTGACAGCCAATTGGCGGCGGCCATTGCCGGCCTGGGTCATGGCTTGGGTTATGCCAAGCTGGTACATGAATGTCTGGGAGTGGAGCTTGACAAGGGCGAGTCCCGTACTGACTGGCTGAAAAGGCCGTTATCAGAGGCGCAGCTCAGCTACGCCGCCAATGATGTCTATTATCTTTACCAACTCTATCCCCAGTTGCAGCAGAAACTGCAGCAGCAGGGCAGGATTGAGTGGGCATTGGAAGAGAGTCAACGCATGACCGAAGGGCGTCTGGATCCGCCGGATGAAGACACGGCCTATCTTAGGGTCAAGAACGCCTTTCAGTTGAGTACACCCCAATTGGCTGTGCTCAAGGTACTGGCGGCCTGGCGTTTGCGTAAGGCGTTGGCAAAGGATATGGCGCTGGGTTTTGTCATGAAAGATCATGCCCTTATCGGTTTGGCCAAACGCCAGCCCAGAGGGATCAATGACGTGCTTGCCATGAAAGAGCTGACGGATCATGAAAAGCGTCTTTACGCCAAAGACGTGCTCAAGGTTATGGCCAAGGCGGATATGAGTAATCTACCTGAGCCCTTGGATGTGCTGGCGCTCAAACCAGGGTACAAGAGCGCTTTCAAGAGCATTAAGCAGTGCTTGAGCGAGGTTGCAGAATCCGAAAGTGTGCCTATGGAGTTGCTTGGCTCCAAGCGCCATATTCATGAATATCTTGAGTGGATATGGGACGGTAAACAGGGACCCACTCCCTTGGTGTTGCTGGGATGGCGCGGCCAACTTGTAGCTGATAAATTGGCGAAATTGGCTCTCTGATCCAGGTTTGACTTATATTACTTTGGTACTTAGATACACTTGACTGGTAAATTTTTGGCATTCCCTTCAGGGAGCCGCGTTGTATGTTTTAGCGCGGTTTCCATGAGGGGAATGCCATAGATAAACACAGGTGTTTTTACACGCTTTGGCAAATGGCGCCTACCTGGAAAAATAACGCCGTTGCTTTGTTGTCAAAACTGGGCGATGAGCTCTTTTTGACGTTCGCTTTGCCTGGTGAGCTCCTTTCCGTGATGGCTTGCGGCTTCACTGTTATCGGTTAAACAGCCAACGCCCTGTTGTAACTGTTCTGAATGGCGGTGTAACTGTTCTACCACACAGGCTTGCTGCTCGGTGGCAACGGCTATTTGCTGGCTATGGGCGGCAATTCGGCCCAGTGCACTGGTGGCTTCGTCCAACCGTTGCGCCAACTTTTGCTCCAGTTGCAGACTTTCTTTGGTCAGTTGCTGGCTGCGCTCCATCTCGGTCACTGTCTGGCGACTTTGCAGACTGAGCTCGGCAATAATTTGATGTATTTCACCGGCGGATTCAGAGGAGCGCATTGCAAGGTTACGTACCTCATCGGCCACTACGGCAAATCCGCGCCCGGCTTCACCGGCTCGGGCCGCTTCGATAGCCGCATTGAGCGCCAGCAGATTGGTTTGATCAGAAAGTTGTTCAATCACTTCCAGCACAGTGTTTATACTACTGCAGCGTTTGTCCAATGCCAGCAACTGTGCTTCAACCTTCGCAAGCAGAGCGGTGACTTCGCTGTTGGCGGCGCGGCTGGCGACCAGAGCTTCTAGAGTGTGGCGGTTGCTTTGTTCAAGTTCAGTCACCTCGTTGGCCGTTTCGGCTGATGTATCAGCAATCTCGGTCACGGCACCTCTGAGCTCGTTGATGGCATCACCTTGCTGTTTCAGAGCACCGGTTTGCTGTGACAGTTCGCGGTAGTTGGCATCGACGGCGGCCTGATGGGCACTTAAACTGTTATCGAGGATCTCACCGCTGTCTTTTATCCGTCCTGTGATGGCGAATATCTCGGCCTGCTGCATTCTCAAACTCAATTCCAGCTCGGCGAGTTCATCTGTGCTGTTGCAGTAAATAGCCTGCATCAGTGGATTATTCTGTACTCCGCGGCTGAGTTGACTGACATTATTTAACCTTTGTTTGAGCCTGAAAAGACTCCAGCCCATCAAAGTTGCCGCTGCGCTGACCGGCACAAGTAGCCAGAGACCGCTTAGCCAGGGCAGGGTCACCAGGGATAGCAGTGATGCGCCCCAACAGAGCGCTAGCTTTGCCGTTAGCCCTATTCGAAAGCGTGGCAGTATCGATTTTCCTTGATTGATGGCCTGGTAGCAGTTTTCGGCTCTGGCGATAAGATCAGGGCTCGCCTTGGTACGTACTGATTGATACTCAACTATTTTACCCTTGCGGCGAATCGGGGTGACGTAGGCATTGACCCAGTAGTGACCGCCGTCTTTGCGGCGATTTTTAACCAAGCCCATCCAGCTGTTGCCATTTTTGACTTGATGCCAGAGATCGGCAAACGCCGCCTTGGGCATATGAGGATGGCGCACTATGTTGTGACCATGCCCCAAGAGTTCCTCACGAGAAAAGCCGCAAAGATCAATAAATTCTTGATTGATATGGGTGATGCGCCCTTTGAGATCTGTGGTGGATAGAATGCGGGCATCTTCCGTCACAGGTGTTTCAATGTCGGTAATGGGCAAATCTCTGTTCATCGTGTTTGTTTAAGCTGGATTAATACAGCGGACGATTATCAACAAAGAGAAGTGTCAAATTTGTGACAGGGCACGAATGGATTATGATTGTAATATAATAACTTGCAAAAGTTTGAACGGGATCATAAGCGGCACCTTGGGTGCCGCTTGAGTAGGAGTTTTTATCAGGTCTTGACCCGGGTCACGTCCACGAATAGGGTCAACATCTGTCCGGGTTGCAGGTACTTACTGGCTTTGAGCTGGTTCCATTCCAGCAGATCATTCACACTGACATTGAACTTGCTGGCGATTCTTGCCAACGAATCACCGGAGCGAACCTTATACTTCACGGTGCGCATTACGGCGTTGGCACTCTGGGATTTGCCGGAAGCTTTAGTCCAGATGGTCAGTTGTTTGCCGGGACGCAGCGGCGTTTTGGTCGAGATCCCGTTCCATTTCACCAGCTCGTTGACACTGACGCCATTATCCTTGGCTATCTGCCACAGGGAATCACCGGACTTGACCAGGTAGCTGCGTTTGCTCTTGCCGGACTTATTCTGACCCAGGCGTTGCTCCTTGGAGAGCGGGTAGGCCGATGCGTCCTTGAGGGCGACCGGGATCAACAGGTGCTTGCCAGCGACAATATTGTTGCCACTAATGCCGTTGACCGAACGAATAACATCGATACTGGTATGATGCTTCTTGGCTATTACTCCAAGAGAGTCACCCTTGCGGATCTTGTATCTGAGCCAGTTGAGGCGCTCGCTTGGCGCTGTACTGGCCAGGGCGATTTCAAACTCTTTGGCTTTGTCCAGCGGCAGTACCAGCTTGTGTGGCCCTTCCGGCGCTGTGGCCCAGCGATTGAAGCCTGGGTTGAACTGTTGCAGTTCATTGACTTCCATACCGGCAAGGCGCGCTGCCAGGGCCAAGTCTATCTGGCTGCCGACATCGACCACTTCCAACTTCTGTTCGTTGGCGATCGGTGTCAGTTGGATACCATATTTATCGGCATTTTTGACGACATCTGCCAGTGCCAGCAATTGCGGAACATAACGCTCGGTTTCCTTGGGCAGCGACAGCGACCAGAAGTCGGTAGGCTGTCCCTTTTGGCGGTTGCGCTTGACCGCATTCAACACCCGACCTTCGCCTGTGTTATATGCAGCTATGGCATAGAGCCAGTTCTCGCCGGTCTTGTCGTAGAGGTATTCCATCATATTCAGCGCTGCGGTTGTGGCTGCCGGAACGTCGCGGCGTCCGTCATACCACCAGTTGATCTCCAGACCAAAATGCAGCGCCATGGGCGAGGTAAACTGCCATAATCCTGAGGCGGCACCATGGGAGTAGGCGAAAGGATCGAAGGCACTTTCCACTATCGGCAGCAGTGCCAGCTCCATCGGCAGTTTGCGCTCTTCTATCTGCTCGACAATCAGATACATAAAGGGAGCAGCCCGTTCGGAGATCTGCTCCAGGTGTCTTGGATTATCTATGTACCATTGACGGTATTGGCGCACCAGCTTCTCATCGGGAACCGACATATTGAGTTGGTTGCGGATCCGCTGCCACACGTCAGTGACAACAACTTCCGGCTCGCTGATGACTTGTGGAGCCTGAGTAATGATCGGAGCCGGGGTGGCCTTAACCGGCGTTTCGGCAGTAGACTCCGGCGCTTGAGACAGCAGCTGACAGCCGCCAAGCAGGGAGAGGCTCCCCGCCAATATAAAAAATCTGATTTGCTTCAAAAACAGCAATCCTCGAATGATGGCCTGAACAGACAGGCAAACGCACATCAAACGGAAACCCGGGATAGGCCTGGTCCCTTGGCCCGGGATTGTACCTTGGGTGATACTTTTACCCTGGTTTGGTTTCCGTGGTGAAAAAGAAGCGCCGTTACTGAAAGCCAAGTATTATTATTTAAAACAATTAGATAAATATATCTTGGCTGAGCGTTGTCATAATAACGACACAAAAAAGCGGCTTATTGTAACCCGGTTTTCAGAAATTGTCTTTCCATTGCCTGAGAACTGCAAAGCGGCTCACGGGATCATGGCAGGGCTGACCGCTGTGGGATTCGAGCCTGCTCTGCAGTGTGTTCTTTTGGCAGCGCATAAAGGGGTTGATGGCCTTTTCACGACCAATAGTGGAGGGGAGTGTAGGCTCTTGCTGCTCGCGCAGCGCTTCGGCGGCAAGTTGGTAGTCAGCCAGTGCCTGGTTGTCCGGCTCAACGGCTTTGGCAAAACGCAGATTGGCCAAAGTATACTCATGGGTGCAATACACCTTGGTGCTGTCATCGAGGGCAGCAAACTGACTCAAAGAATGGTACATCTGCTCGGCGCTGCCTTCAAACAGGCGACCGCAGCCGGCGCAGAACAGGGTATCGCCACAAAACAGCGCATCGTCAATCAAATAAGCGATATGATCCAGCGTGTGCCCGGGAACCTTAAATACCCGGCATTCAAGAGCAAATCTACCTTGCCCTGGCTCAAGCCGATATTCACCTTCCTCTGTTAGTGGCTGGGTAATGCCTTTGATGGCCGGATTGGCTGGTCCGTAAACCGGGAGCGAGTCAAAAGTTTCCGTCAATGCCGGAATGCCACCGGTATGGTCGCTGTGGTGGTGAGTTATCAGTACTCCGGCTAAAGTCAGGTTATTTCGCGCCAAAAAAGCCAATACCGGCACGGCATCACCCGGGTCGACCACCCAACAACTATCACCTTGGGGCGCCACTATGGCCCAGATATAATTGTCATCGAAGGCGGCTATGGGCGTTATCTGAGGCTGGGGATGGGTGATATGGACGTTGGACATAAGCTCAAGGCTCCTTTAAGTCGGCGGGATCAGTTTCAATTTTACTGAGCCTCATACTTGCTTGTATAGGGGATTCGTTATTAAGCTGAGGCTAGAATGGCTTAACCGGAGTATCTATGCCTCTCTCGTCTGAGTCCAGACCCAGTTCCTGGGATAGTTTGCCCGCCGGTGAGACTATCAAACGTGAACTGGAAAGCAAACTGGCCTATTGGTGGCCCAGGGTGTTTGGTTATCATCTGTTGCGCCTGGGTGCCTTAAGCCGCGAACTCGAGATCAAAAACTGTCCGGTCTGGCATCAGTTCTCTCTCTTCCCTGATAAAGGTGCTTCAATAGTTGCCGATTTTGCCTCGCTACCGTTGGCGCCGGCCAGCATAGATGCAGTAGTGATGAACCTGGTGCTGGAGTTTGAGGCAAACCCTTACCGGATTTTGCGTGAAGCCGACAGGGTGCTGGTCAGTGGCGGCTATCTTTTTATAGTAGGAATTAACCCCTTCAGCTGTGCTTTTTTTGGCAAGTTGCTGCCCAGATTTCAACAGGCCTTACCCTGGAGCGGCCATTTCTTTATGCCGGCCAGGGTTAAAGATTGGCTCGGGCTCCTGGGGTATCAGGTGGTGCATGACGAGCGGCTCTTATATCATTCGCTGCTCAGCGAATCCGCGCCGTTGAAAATATGGCATCATTGGCAGCAAAAATGGCTGCCGGGTACCGGCTCTTTGTATCTGTTGGTGGCCCGCAAGCTGGATTCGCCGTTAACCCCCTTGGGGGATAAACGCCGCCAGCGGATCCCTGGTTGGCAACCCACGCCGACGCCGGGATTCTCCGGCAGACAATTGGAGCGCGACACTAAAGAAGAGCAATAATTTTAATGCGTATTACCCTGAAACAGTTGATGATTTTTGAAGCCGTGGCTCGCAGTGGTCAGGTAGTTAAAGCGGCCGAGCGGGTTAACCTCTCCGCGCCGGCCACATCTATGGCGTTGTCGGAACTTGAAAAGCAGCTCGATACCCGCTTATTCGAGCGTATAGGCAACCGCTTGCAGCTTAACTCTCAAGGCAGCCTACTGCTGCCTCTGGCCAGCGATGTACTGCAGCGCATCGAGCGCATAGAGCAGGCGTTTACCCCGAATAATCACGAATTGGCCGGTATGTTGAATGTCAGCGCCAGCTCTACCATAGGTAATTTTCTGCTGGCCAAGGCGGCGGTGGCATTCAGCCAGCAACATCTTCAGACTCAGGTCGACTTGGCGATAGACAATACCCGCAAGGTTATTCGCGATGTGGCCGAGTTTCGCGCCGAGTTGGGCTTCATTGAAGGTTACTGCCTCGATAGTCGTATCGCCGTATTGCCCTGGCATCAGGACTGTCTCAAGGTATTCTGCCATCCGGCGCACCCGCTGGCGGGAAGCAAGGTCTCGCCAAGCGAGCTCAAGGGGCTCTCCTGGGTATTGAGAGAAGAGGGCTCAGGCACCCGGGAGTACTTTGTCGATGCTGCCAACCGCCTTGACCTGCAGCCAGAGGCCCGTTTCTGTTTTCCAACTCCCGATGCCATCAAACAGGCGGTGAAGCAGGGCGCCGGGCTCGGAGTTTTGTCCGAGCTGACACTGGATAAAGAGCTGGCCCGTAGAGAACTGGCGTTGGTTGAGGTGGAGGGGCTGGCGCTTGAGCGGCCGTTTTACCTTATTCGCCACAAGAGCCACAGCCTGACGCCATTGGCGCAGGCCTTTATCGACTTTTGCGGCAAATTTTTGAAACTCAAGACAGTCGCGGACAAAGGGATTTAGAGGCTGTCCTGATAACCCTTATCGATTGTGGCAGGGTTGGCTTCGGCGGCTTCGCGGGCCAGGGCATCGCAACGCTCGTTCTCCGGGTGTCCGGCGTGGCCCTTGACCCAGCGCCAGTCTATCTGGTGTTGTTGCGTGGCCTTATCCAGCCGCTGCCAGAGATCGACATTTTTCACCGGCGTCTTGTTGGAAGTGACCCAGCCTTTTTTCTTCCAGCCGTGGATCCATTGGGTGATCCCCTGGCGCATATATTGGCTGTCGCTGGTCAGCACGATTTTACAAGGCTCTTTCAGGCTTTCCAGCGCGATAATGGGGGCCAGCAACTCCATGCGGTTGTTGGTTGTCAGGGCAAAGCCACCGGAGAGTTCTTTGGTATGTTGTTTATAACGCATGACGACACCATAGCCGCCGGGGCCGGGGTTGCCCAGGCAAGAGCCATCGGTGTATATCTGGATCTGTTTCAGTTCGCTCATCAAGTTGTTACCATATCCGGCAAATGCGGGCGAGTATACCCGTAAATTCACTCAGGAAGCTGCAAAAAATAGATGAATATCATATCGAATGCCAGTCGGCAGATCATTCTTGATACCGAAACCACAGGTATGAACCAGGGCGCAGGCCCCGTCTATCAGGGCCACAGGATCATTGAGATAGGTTGCGTGGAAGTGATTAACCGCCGCCTGACAGGTCGCACTTTCCACCAATACATCAACCCTGGCCAACCCATTGATGAAGAAGCGATTGCGGTTCACGGAATTACCAATGAGAGAGTGGCCAACGAGCCAAGATTCCATGAAATTGCCGCCGACTTTATCGCCTTTATTCAAGGGGCTGAGATTGTGGCTCACAACGCTTCGTTTGACGTGAGCTTTATGGATCATGAGTTTTCCATGACCAATCCCAGGGGGCCGGTGACGGCGGATATTTGTCAGATCCTCGACTCTCTGGCCATTGCCAAGTTTTTACACCCGGGGCAAAAGAACAATCTGGACGCCCTGTGTAAGCGTTACCATATAGACAACTCCCGTCGTGAATATCACGGCGCTTTGCTCGATGCCGAGATCCTCGCCGATGTATATCTGGCGATGACTGGTGGCCAGACCAAGTTCAACCTTTCCAGCGATCAAGCAGGGCAGGAAGCCGGTGGCATCATGCGTCTCGATACCAATCGCGCAAAACTTAAAGTGATCGCCGCATCGGCCGATGAACTGAATATGCATGAGCAAAGGCTCGATTTAGTTGCAAAATCAGGCAAGTGCCTCTGGCGCGACGAGCCACAACCTATGGATTGAAGCAAATAATGGGATTGAGACCAGCGCTGGGCCTCATGGCGTGTCTGCTGCTTGGCTTCGGGGGGGCGACAGCTGCCGAGATTGTCCCCAAGGAACAGGCTTCAGAGCTTAAGAATCGTTTTCGGATCGATCATATGGTCGACAGAATCGTACTGCTGGTGCAGCGGGAATACGGCTCCGCCCCTGTGGTGGTGGTCTTGCCCGATGGCAGTAAATGGTATGCCTCGCGCCACCCGGAGAATGTCAAGTGGACCGATGGGGTTACAGGCGACATGATTTCGGTGGAAAACCCTGTGCCCGGCCCTTGGCAGCTCATTGGTAAAGTCGTGCCCGGCTCGCAAATTACCCGGGTGTCAGAGTTGGGTATTGAGGTGGATGAGCTGCCTCAACCTCTTTATCAAGGTGAGCGGCTTAAATTGACCGCCCATCTCACCGGTGATTCGCTGAGAATGCGGCTGCCTGGGCTTGAATATCTATTGAGATGGACCGCGCGTTTTGCCTCTTCCCATCAACCTGGAGATGA
The DNA here is from genome assembly GCF_002836975.1 of Shewanella indica. Taxonomy (GTDB): domain Bacteria; phylum Pseudomonadota; class Gammaproteobacteria; order Enterobacterales; family Shewanellaceae; genus Shewanella; species Shewanella indica. Next base: position 121,000 of record NZ_NIJK01000047.1, read on the forward strand.
AAACTTTGCTGCCGGTACCCTGATTGTCGGCAGTTATCAGGATAATGGTGAAGCGCTGGATGAAAGGCCTGATGATGGCACTTTCACTGCAAACATTAACCTCAACCAGCCCTGGGGGGATTACACCCTACAGGTCAATGTGCAAAACGATGTGTTTGAACGGGAGTTTAAACAGGCATTTAGGCTGGAGCCTACTCCTGTGGATATCAAGGTGCTGGAGCCGGACGATCCTCTGACTCAGCCCTGGGGCCTAATGCTGAGGGCCAACCCTGATATTCTGCGCCTTGAGGAAACCTATTTTGATATTGAACTCTTGGGACCAGCCGGGTTGCAATTACCGCTTACTGTGCGTCAGCCCAAGGAAGGTAGCACACAGCTTGTGTTGCCCCAAGTGAGTGATTTTGGCAGTTACCGCATCAAGGGTACTGTCTTCAGTACAGATAAACAGGGAAGGGAACTGGTATTGAGCCTGCCGGAACGTTTCTTCAATTTCGTTGAGCCTCCCAAGCCGCCACCGAGCGCCGAAGAGATGGCCGCCAGGGCTGCAGTAATAGCAGCCAAAGAAGAGGCGGCAGCCAAAGAAAATGCCCTTTACCTGATCATAGGCGGTAACGTTTTGCTACTGCTGTTTGGGGTCGGCGCCATTCTGTTTTGGCGCAAGCGCCAGAGTTTGAAACAGGCCTTGGCTGTGGCTGAGGCCCAAATGCTGGAACAGCAGCAGTCCAGGCCTGAGGTTGATACTTTACCGGAGATCGATTTGACCTTGCCGGATGAAGATGAACAAAAATCAAACAGAACACTTTGATTATTAGTAGATTGCTGTTTTTTTGGCTGCTTGAGAGCCGATTAAAGAAAAAGTTGTTGACGCTGGCATAGGCTCTACGTATTATTCCCGGCAACTTGAGTGGAGCGGTAGTTCAGTTGGTTAGAATACCGGCCTGTCACGCCGGGGGTCGCGGGTTCGAGTCCCGTCCGCTCCGCCAGTCAAGTTAACGAATTTGAGTTTTATTGCCCAGGCGATAAAGCAAGATTTTGGAGCGGTAGTTCAGTTGGTTAGAATACCGGCCTGTCACGCCGGGGGTCGCGGGTTCGAGTCCCGTCCGCTCCGCCAAAATAGGAAGCCCAAGCTATTCAATAGCTTGGGCTTTTTGTTACCGCCTTGCAAAATTTTCCATCAAACTATGAGTTAGCCATAGCAGTGTCTCGTCATTGACCGTATCACAACAAGACGGTTCTAGCCGTCTTGTTGTGGCCGAGTTCAGAGTGGATCTCCAGCCGTATGCACATCAATATCTGGATGGGTTCTGGCATAGTTGAGTGCCAACACCACCAGCAGCACCATGGAAGAAGTCAAAAGCCCTATGCTGAGTTGTCCCATCATGGGCACCAGCGACATTAACATGGCCGCAAGACCGGCGGCAAAGTTCTGCAGGCCACCGAGCAGGGCACCGGCAACTCCGGCTTGGCGCGGGAAGGGTTCAAGCGCTGCCGATGTCAGTGCCGGAAACAGTATGCCTGCCCCGGTAAAGAAGAGCACAGAGCCAATCAGTAGGCACCAGCCTATCACCAAAGTTGACAGGCCGGGCAGTAGTAAAAATAGCGCCCCGGCGCCCAGCAGAGCTACGCCGTGGTGAAACAGTTTATGCAGTGATGCCTGTCTGCCGGCATACCAGGCGCCCAGCAAGTAGCCCGGAATAGGGGCCACGAAATAGCAGCTGACCATCATGGGACTCATGGCCAACACCTGACCATAGAGAATACCGGCAATAGCCTCAAAGGCGGCAATCCCGGCGAAGGTAGCCACCAAAGACAGCAGATAACCGCGAAAGGCTCTGTGTTTGAGCACCAAGGCATAAGACTTGAGCACAGATTGCGGCTGGCGTTTTTCTTTGGGCAGGGATTCCTTGAATTTCAGCGCCAGGGTGATTACCACGCAGACACCGAAAAATGCCAGGAACCAATACACGGCATGCCAGCCATAATGCATACTCAACACCCCGCCAATAAAAGGAGCCAGCAGCGGTGAGAACACCACGGCCATGGACACGTAACTGTTGAAGCGCACCAGTTTTTCACCGAAGAAGAAATCTCTTGGAATAGAACGGCAAAGGGCGCCGGCACTGGCGGTGCCGCAGCCTTGAATGGCACTGGCAAGCAACAAGGTGTTAAAGCTCCCGGCGCAGGCGGCAATGATAGCGCCTATGACGAACAGACTGAGACCGATAAGCAGCAGCGGCTTACGGCCGAATCTGTCCGATACCGGGCCATAAACAAATTGCAGCAGGCCATAGGCCAACAGATAAGTGCCCATAATCGCCTGTAACTGACCGGCGCTGACACTGAATTGCTCACCCATCATAGGCAGAGCGGGCACAAAAATGGTTTGGGCTATCTGGCCGCAGGCGACCATCATCACCAGCATGATTAACAGGGGGCTCAAGGATACGCCGGAAACATTCTCATCAGGTACCACAGTCAATACTCCACAACCTTGATACAGAACTAAAAGATCGTTTGGGAAGATACGCAAAGACGAGTGCCGGATAGGGAGGCGCATCTTCCTGCTCGGGGTCTCCCCGAGACGGGCGCTATCATACTCGGCTATTTTGCAATTTCAATGACAGAAGTCGCTGTTAAACAAGAAAAAACTAGGGATATTGATAACTTTTCATCCGGCACAATAGTGTGTAATTATTAGTTTACAGTTGTTGGGTTGATTCTTGGGCAAAGCCAACAGTAAGTCATCTCTGTAACCCGCACACCTTCGCTTTTATTGGTTTTGAAGTCAGCAGTTGAATATTGATGTGGAATAAGATGTTTACAGTCTGCTTTGGTAAATTAATTTTTGGATCCCAAGCCTGTTACTCGTGTTATCGGCAAGCCGCCAGCATTCCCCCCGGGAAAGAGTGAGCTTAAAGCGCTTGCTGCAACCAGGATGCGGCAGTAAACTGCGCCGGCCATTAGGTTCGGCTGTCACTGCCTCAACACCGCACCTAATCCAATGGCACAAACTAGCTATTAAGTCATTGTCATTCGGGATATTCATGTCAATTCAACCTCACGCGGTTCACCGCCTGTATGAACACCGTCAGTCGCTGTCGACCAAACCTTATGCATCAAGGGGCAAGAATCTTGTTCGCTGCGGTCGTTGTCTGTTGGAGCAGAGCTTTTGTACCTGTGAGCACAGGCGACTGTTGCCTTCCAAAGCGGCGTTTGCGCTGGTTATGTATGATGCCGAGGTATTGAAACCCAGCAACAGTGGGCGTTTGATAGCCGACCTCATTCCGGATACCCATGCCTTTCTCTGGTCGCGAACTCAGCCGGACCCTCAACTCTTGGCCTTGCTGGAAAATCCGGATTATCAACCCTACCTGGTGTTTCCTGGGGAATATGCCTTACCTGGGCAAGAGGTGGTGACTGAGGCTTTGAGTGAGGTGCTCGCTAATCAGGGAGAGCCCGAGCAAGCCAAGCTGCCGCTGTTTATTGTGCTCGATGGCAGTTGGCGTGAGGCAGTGAAGATGTTTCGCAAGAGTAGTTATCTGCATCAATTACCTATGCTGTCATTCAGCGCTGAAACCTTGGCTCGCTATCAGCTTAGAAAGGGCAGCCGCGACTTTCAGATGGGCACCGCCGAAGTGGCGATATTAACTCTGCAATCTTTAGGGGAACAAGGCTGCGCCGAAGCCTTGGATACCTGGTTTAAGCTCTTTATCAGCAGCAGTTTGGCAACCCGCAGTCGCTTGGTAAAAAATAAGCCAGAACAAATTCAAATACTCAAACAGCAGTTTACCCGCCAGGTCGCCGATTTGTATTCCGAACAGATAACTTATCGTCCCTAACCAGGGATGATAATTGACAAGTAGCTTCAAGCACTTACACTGGGAAATAAAACAATCTGGCGCCAAACGCCGGGTTGTTGAGCCATCAGGACCGCCCATTGAATGTTGGAAGCTGCCATGTCCTTAGTTGTTACTGCACTAAAACCCGTGTTTGCCCGTAAGGGTTATTTCAATCACTCGATTGCTCCACTATTGCCACTGCTCATTGTCAGTGGTTTTTTATTGCTCGGTTGTGAACCTGAACCCGTGACCATCACCCCCAAACTGGTGGTGGTGGAAGAGGTTGAGCAGGCGACTGTGCCTGTTTACGGTAATTATGTCGGTATCACCAAGGCTTCGTTGGATGTGGAGGTCAGGGCCCGAGTCGATGGCTTTGTCGAGGAGCGACTCTTTACCGAGGGCAGCGCTGTCAATGCCGGCGATATCTTATACAAGATAGATAACAAGCCGTATAACGCAGTGGTTAACCGACTCAAGGCCAATGTTGAGTCACAGCAGGCGATACTGGAAAAGGCGCAGCGGGATGTGAAGCGTCTGAAACCTCTCTATGAACAGGATGCCGCCAGTCAGTTGGATTATGACAATGCGCTGTCGGCGTTGGCTCAGGCCAAGTCGTCTCTGGCCGCCGGCCACGCCGAGCTGGAAGAAGCGCTGCTGGAGCTTAGTTACACCGAGATAAGAGCGCCGATCGCAGGTTTAGTCAGTCGCTCCGAGGTGGATATCGGCGCCTTGGTCGGTAGCCAGGGGCAATCCTTGCTGACACGGGTGAAGCAGGTGAATCCCATCTATGTCAATTTCAATATGTCGGCGCTGGATTACCTCAATGCCAGACGTCGCATGACCAGTTATAACCAGCAACAGGAAGCCGAGACTGAAGGCAAGGCGGTAGAAGGGTTTGTACGTATCACCTTGCCGGACAACAGTGAATATCGCTATCTGGGTAACGTCAGTTTCACCGATCCTCAGGTTAACCCCAGTACAGGTACTTTCGAGGTGAGGGCGGTTTTGCCCAATCCGGACAAGGAGTTGCTGCCGGGTCAGTACACCAATGTCAGGATCAAACTCAGTGAGATAGACAATGCCATAGTGATCCCGCAGCGTTCAACCCAGGTGGATCAGGGCGGCGTTTATGTGATGGTGGTGATGCCGGACAATAAGGTTGAGCGGCGCTTTATCGTGATTGAGCATCAGGGGCCTGAGGGCGTGGTGGTCAAAAGCGGTCTCAACGCCGGTGAACGTGTGATAGTCGAAGGCATGCACCGCGTGCGTCATGGCCAACTGGCCGAGCCGCTTGATGCCAAAGAGTATCAAAAGCGGCTCGACGAGCAGGAAAAGCAGGAGGCACTGGAGCAGCAATCAAAAGAACAGGAGCGTAAGTAAATGGCTCAGTTCTTTATTGGCCGACCCGTGTTCTCGGCCGTTATCAGTATTGTTATTGTGCTCTTGGGCTTGATAGCCATGTTCCAGCTGCCGGTGGATCAATATCCCTATATCACGCCGCCGCAGGTGAGTATCTCGGCTTCCTATCCGGGAGCCGCCTCCACAACCGCTGCCGAGTCCGTGGCAACACCGCTGGAGCAGGAGGTCAATGGTGTGCCCAATATGATCTATATGAGCTCCAAGAGCACCAATTCCGGCGGCACCAATGTCACCATTACCTTTGATGTAGGCACAAGCCCGGATCTGGCGGCGGTGGATGTGCAGAACGCGACTCAGCAGGCTCTGGGTAATTTGCCAATCAATGTGCAAACCGAAGGTGTTTCTGTCTCCAAGGATTCTTCGGTGGAGCTGCTCAAGCTGGCATTGACCTCCAAAGATCCCCGTTTCGATGAAATTTACCTCTCCAATTACGCCTCCATCAATATCGAATCGGCACTGAGACGGATCCCCGGCGTTGGTCGTACCCGGAATACCGGCTCCCGCAGTTATGCTATGCGGGTGTGGCTGCGCCCGGATGCCATGGCCGGTCATAGCCTGACCACGACAGATGTTACTGACGCCATCAAGGCACAAAACAAGGAAACCCCGGCCGGTACTGTGGGTACCCAACCCAATAGTGATGCCTTGAGCCAGACCTTACCGATAACCGCCAGTGGGCGGCTGTCCAGTGTCAGGGAATTTGAAGAGATCATAGTTCGCGCCAATCCGGACGGATCCATCATTCGCCTGCGTGATATTGCCAGGGTGGAGCTCGGCTCATCGGCGTATACCTTGCAATCCCAACTCAATGGCCAGAATGCCACCATCTTGCAGGTGTATCTGTTGCCCGGTGCCAACGCCCTTGAGGTGACCCGTAAGGTCAAGGAAACCATGGCGGAGCTGGCGACCAAGTTTCCCAGCGGTATGGAATGGCAGGTGTTTTACGATGCTTCTGTGTTTATTGAAGAATCCATCGATGAGGTGGTGCAAACCCTGATCGAAGCCCTGGTGTTGGTGGTGCTGGTGGTATACCTGTTCTTGCAGAATTGGCGGGCGACCCTGATCCCGGCAATTGCGGTACCTGTCTCCCTGATTGGGACATTGGCCGCCATGCTGGCTTTCGGTTTTACCATTAATACCGTTAGCCTGCTGGCACTGGTTTTGGCCATTGGCATTGTGGTTGACGATGCCATTGTGGTGGTGGAAAACGTCGAGCGACTTATCAATGAAAAGGGCATGAGCCCGATGGCGGCCACCCGCAGCGCCATGAAAGAGTTATCCGGTGCCTTGATAGCAACCAGTTTGGTGCTGTGCGCCGTGTTTGTACCTGTGTCTTTTCTTGCCGGGATCACCGGCATTATGTACCGTGAATTTGCCGTCGCCATTGCCGTGGCTGTGCTGATCTCCACTGTGGTGGCATTGACCCTGAGCCCGGCACTTTGCGCTTTGCTGTTGCGGCCGGGCGATGCGGCCAACAGCGGTTTCTTCTTCTGGCTCAATAACCGTCTCTCCAAATTGACCGACAAATATGTGTCCCTGGTAGGCTTAGCCAACAAGCATGCGCGGCGCAGTTACCTGGTGTTTGGCGCCATGGTGGTGGCGGTTTGGTACATCATGAGCCATTTGCCATCGAGCTTTATGCCGGATGAGGATCAGGGCCGTTTCTTCATCGATATGACGCTGCCTGCCGGGGCGACGGTCAACCGCACCCAAGAGGTGCTCAAGATTGCCGAGCGCCATGTGCTGGCCCATCCGGCCGTCGCCTGGTCTTTTACCCTGGCCGGGGAAAACCGCCGCTCTGGGTCGAATCAGGCCAACGGTCAGTTTGAAGTGATCCTCAAACCCTGGGCCGAACGGGAACAAAATCAGGCCACAGTGCAGAAGGTAATGAAAGAGCTTAAATATCAGCTCAGCCAGGTATTGCAGGCTGAGTTCAACCTCTACCTGCCTTCGGCTGTGCCCGGTCTGGGTAACGGCTCCGGGGTGGAGATGGTGCTGCAGGATACTTCGGGAACCAACTTCAAAGGATTGATGGAAACCAGCAACGAATTGGTCGAGCAACTCAAGCAACAACCTGAGGTTGCGGCAGCGGCCATGTCGCTGCAGGGTTCCATTCCACAGCTGTACCTCTCGGTCAATGAAGCCAAGGCGATGGCTATCGGGGTAGATGTGGCCGATCTCTACAGTACCATCAAGACCTTTACCGATTCGGCCACGGTCAATGATTTCAATCTGTTTGGTCGGGTATACCGCGTCAGAGTACAGGCCGAAGACAGTTATCGTCAGTTTCCCCAGCAGATCAAAGATTATTATGTCCGGTCATCCAATGGTGCCATGGTGCCGATAGGGGTCTTGGCCGACTATGAATATACTGTGGGGCCTGCGGCTGTGACCCATTACAATCTGTTCTCCAGTGCGTCCATCAATGTCACTCCGGCGCCCGGGTATGCGACCGGTGATGTGATAAAAGCCATCGATAGGGTGGCTAAGCCCATGTTACCGCCCGAGTTCAAGTATGAATGGACCGGGCTCACCTTCCAGGAAGTGCGCTCGGCCAACCAGACCAGTATCGCCATTACGCTGGCCTTGGTGTTCGTGTTCCTGTTTTTGGCGGCGCTGTACGAGAGTTGGACCATTCCTGTCGCCGTGCTACTTATTGCGCCCATCGCCATGCTGGGAGCCTCTTTGGCAACACTGCTCAGTGGTATGCAGAGTAATCTCTTCTTCCAGGTTGCCTTCATTGCCCTTATCGGGATGGCGGCCAAAAACTCGATTTTGATTGTCGAGTTCGCCAATCAACTGCATCGAGAGGGCCGTTCACGGCTGGAGGCGGCAATGGAAGCCGCCGCAATGCGCTTCAGGCCGATTTTGATGACCTCCATGGCCTTTATTCTCGGTGTCTTGCCGCTGGTTTTGTCGGCCGGTCCCGGCTCTGTCAGTCGTCACTCGGTATCTATTTCCATCCTTGGAGGCATGGTGCTGGCCACCAGCATAGGGATTGTACTGGTGCCGCTGTTCTTTGTGACCACAGCCGCTTGGGTTCGCACCAAGGTTAAGGGTGACTCGGCAAGCCAAAAGTCGGCCACGGAGGAAGGCGTATGAAGACAGGGGTATTAACCATGAGCCGGGTGAAACCGATTAAGCTACTGGTCCTTAGTAAACGCACTAGACCGGAACTGCTCGCCCTGACACTTTCCTTGGGCCTTTGGGGCTGCACGCTGGGACCGGATTATCAGCGCCCTGAGCTCAATATGCCGGCGCAGTTTGATAAGGCGCTGCCGCAAGTAGAGTCCGATGAAGCCGTTAAGGATGGGTGGCAGACGTTTTTCCTCAATCCCGAGTTGCAGGTACTTATTCGTCAGGCGCTGAATAACAATATCGACCTGGCGATGATGCAAAGCAGGCTGCGAGCCGCCAGAGCCGAAGGGCGGGTGGTTGATGCGGCTCTGTGGCCCGAGCTTGGGCTTGAGTTTGAAGCCGAACGGTCACTCAGCAGCGCCATTACCAATAAAGATCCCAGTGCCGAGACAGATGTTAATCTCAAGGGGGTCGCTTCATGGGAGCTGGATGTTTGGGGCGCCAACCGCCGGGCCAGTGAGGCGGCACTGGCCAATACTCTGTCGCAGGCAGAGCTGCTTGAGGCATCCAAAATCAGCCTTATCAGTGATATCGCTACTGCCTTTTATCAGCTGACCGATATAGAACAAAGACTTAAGATCTCTCGGGAAACGGCCGAGATCCGCGCCAAGGAACTGCAACTGGCTAAACTCAGGCGGGCCAACGGGATGATCTCGGGTCTTGATGTACACCAGGCTGAAGTGGAATATCAAACCGCCATGGTGACCTTGCCCCAGCTCGAATATGACAGCAAGGCCAAGCGCAATCAGTTGCTTATCTTACTTGGAGCTTACGAGCACCCCTTGCCAGAGCTTCCCAAACTGGTGAGTAGCGAGTTTCCCGAGTCTCTGGCGGTTGGGGTGCCTTCACAGTTACTGTCGCGCCGCCCGGATGTTCGCGCCAGCGAGTTGGCCCTGGTAGCGGCCACGGCGGAGGTCGGGGTCGCCAAGAGTGCCTTTTTCCCCGGGTTTACCATTACCGCCGAATATGGCCGCGGATCCGATAGCCTGGATAACCTTTTCAGTTCCAAGGGACTCACCTGGTCGCTGCTCGGTGGGATCACGGCGCCGATTTTCAATGCCGGCAAGATAAGTGCCGAATATGAGATAGCCAACGAGGCGCAGCTGCAGGCCATGCTTGTTTATCGCAGCACGGTATTGAACGCCTATATGGAAGTGCGCAATGCGATGAATGATTATCAGAGAACGCAGCAGGCTCTGATAGAGCAACAACGCTTGCTTGATGCAGCCTCTGAATACGTGCGCCTGGCGCGGCTCAGATACCAGAACGGTGTTGCCACTTCGCTTGACTTGATGGATGCCCAGCGCCAACGTTTCAGCGCCGAGCTGTCGTTGAGCGAGTCAAAACGCGATAAGTTGCTGGCTATGATAGCCCTCTACCGCGCCCTGCGTGGCGGCGCACCGGCGAAGAGTTAATCCAGGGAACACAGTAGGTTCAATTGAGTTTCTTGAGGATATCGCCCAGCAGTTGGTGGGTCATTTTGGCGTCTCTGTCACTTAAGCGAGAGAGGCTTTCATTCAACCACAGGCTTAACTTGGCATCATCGGCGGCACCGACCCTCTCCAGCAAAGTGGCGGCCTTTTGTTTGAGGGCACTGAGTTGCGGCAACGGCGATTGAGCATCTTTCAGCCCCAGGCGGCCATCGGCACAGGTCAAAGCCTGACCCAGAGCGTAGGAGTAGACCATCACGGCTTGCGCCAGATTGAGGGAAGGGTATTCGGTGGCCAGTGGTACGTAGCTGAGTAAGTCACAAATCGCCAAGTCGGCGTTACTCAGGCCACTGGCCTCACAGCCAAAGACGATGGCGGCGCGTTGCACCTGTTCCTGCTGGGTACTCAGTTGCTCGCCGAGTTCTGCCGGGCTTAAATAGTGTCTTGGGCTACCACGTTCTCTTGCTGTGGTGGCCACCATAAGCTCAAATTCTTCTCTGAGCTCCTCCAGGCTGGCCACTTCACGGATGTTGGTTAGTATGTCCTCGGCGCCGCAGGCGACCCAGGCCGCTTCCTCTTCCAAATGAGCTTGCGAATTCACCACGATGAGTTCACTGAACCCTTGGGTCTTGATGGCGCGGGCTGCGGCGCCAACATTGGCGGCGCGAGCAGGGGAGACGAGTACAAAGCTGAGTTTCATCCGAAAAAAGGCTCTAAAGGAAAACTGCAGCGATTATAAGGTTCTGCAATCGAGAATAAAGCAAAAAAGCTGCAACCGGCCGGGAAAAGGTCTATTGCAGCTTTATTGGTTCAGTCAGAGTGGGTAAGTCGCCGTGTTACTTGGAATAGTTGAACACAGTGTCGGCGCGCCACACCCGGTAGCGCAGCTCGGCATTTTCAGGCAGATAGATAACCATAGGCAACTTGCTGTTATATCTCAGCTTGTATTCACCCGGAATGCGAACAAACTCCTGATGCTTGGCCTTATCGAAACAGGCCATCATGGTCGAGCGCCCCGGGCCAATTTCATCCAGCTCCCAATAGGTGTAACCCCAACCTTTGAGATCCATCTGCTTCAGCTCGCCCATCAGACCATGCTTGTTGCAGTCAACCATCTGGGTTTGGCCCACCTGAATTTCAATCATGTAGTCATCTTCGTTTTCCAATTGGGGCAGAGTCAGTATGTGTTGCACCATGCCTTCTTTGGGGGCGGGGAACATCTTGCTGCTATCCTGTGGCTGATAGTTGTCGGCATCAAATTGGTTTGCGGTAATCATGTTCTGGTTGTATCCCTGTGGATGCGGCGGGCTGACTGCCAAAACCTGGGCAGATAACAAAGCGGAAGCGATAAGTGCCAGTTTCAGTTTACCGGATTTAAGCATAGGTTTTCTCCTTATGGGCCCGCTATGGGCGGAAATCAACTATTGGATTGGCGCTGTGTATGATTGCGCTTCTGTAGTGTTAAACGGCCAACTTCTGAGAAAGGGTTATTTATTTTCAAAAAATCATAAATAATTTTGTATTGCCATACAAATCAAAATAGTACCTGTTATGTATCTGTTTTAGGTTCAGGTAATTGAGAGTTAAAACGCCCGCCAGGCTCAGCCTGGCGGGCGTTGTCAGTTTAGGGCGGTTCGTTTGAACGCTGCGGATTATTTAAATGCCGACTTCACCACCATCGACTTTACGCAGCACCACGGTCGCTGCCCTTGGGCGAATGCTGGTGCCTATGGGTGTTTCCTCGGCGGCATTGGCAGAGACCGGCCAATTCCCCGGGTGCTGGATATTGGCAAATACCGAAGTGTAGTCCGGCGAGATGGCAAAGCCTGTGACTTCACAACCGTTGGGGCCGACGAAGAAGCGCTTCAGCTCGGTTTGATTATCGGCGGTAACAGTCAAAGGCTTGCCGTCGCCATCGACCATCTTGGATGGCACTATTGCCAGCATCTGGTCATTGGTGTGCTCAGTCACCTCTTTGGCGCCGTTATCTGTCTGGATCCACAGAATACCGCGGGCATCGAACGCCAGGCCGTCCGGACTGGCCAGTTGGTTAAGCTCAGTCAGGCCGGAGAGGTTGGTTGCGTCGTCACCGTCGGCCGGAGAACCGAACAGGAAGATATCCCAGCTAAACTCGGTATCACTGGCACCTTCATCCCAACGGATGATATGGCCAAAGTTGTTTTTCAGCCTTGGGTTGGCGGCATTGGCTTCAGTCCGCTTGGAGTTGTTGGTCAGGGTCAGATAGACACTGCCGGTGAAAGGATCCACCACACACCACTCGGGTCTGTCCATTGGCGTTGCGCCAACTAAATCGGCGGCACCGGCGGTGTTGATGATGATATCGGCCTGGCTGGCAAATGTATCGGCCAGGGTCTTGCCGTCCTTTGTCATGGCATCCAGGGTCAGCGGCAACCATTCACCTACGCCTCCTTCGGTAAACTTGGCCACATACAGGGTACCTTCATCCATGTACTTGGCACCGGTTGCCAGGCGGTTGCTGCTGTCGGCATCCTTGGGGTCCCAGAGCGCCGCTGAAACAAACTTGTACATATATTCAAAGCGCGAGTCATGGCCTGAGTAGAATACCAGTGGTTTACCTTCGGCCAGCTTGCCAAAAGCGCAGCCTTCATGACGGAAACGCCCCAGCGCGGTTCGTTTAACTGCGCGGGAATTAGGGTTGTAAGGGTCGACTTCGACGATATATCCATAGCCGTTGTCTTCATTGCGATAGTCGTATATGGCATCACTGGCCTTGGGAGTGACATCGAAACGGGCAAATTCGTCCAGGCGCTCTTCGGCATCACCGGCCAGATCGGCCCAGCCATAACGGGTAGATTTTTTGCTGACACCGATACGGCGTTGTGCTGAGGTCATTTCTCCCTTATTGACGAAGTAGCCGGGCCAGTTCTCTTCACAGGTGAGGTAAGTTCCCCAAGGGGTATAACCGTTACCACAGTTGTTCAAGGTGCCGCGGGTCTGGCTGCCATCGGGCGAGAAGGCGGTTACGACTTTGTCTGTGTAGGCTACCGGGCCGCTGAGATCCATGGTGGAAGCACCGGTGAAGCGGCGATTATGCTTGTCATCCTTGACTACTTCCCAGTTGCCGCCGTTAAGTTTGATACGCACCACTGTCATGCCGTGAGCATTGATCTCTTTGCGGACTTCATCGACCAAGGTTCTCAAACCGGTATTGGCATCCACAGTTGGACCGTTGGGGTGCAGGGCATCTGGCTCAATATATTCATGGTTGATACACAAGAGGCCATCGGTTCCGGCTTCATTGAGTGGGAAGAAATGCATACCGTCGTGGTTTTGCCCCACGGAGTTGGCCTGATCCTGGGCGGTATTACTGCCATCAGCCTGCCATTCGGCGGCTTTACTATTCAGCGGAGTCCCCCAGGGAGCCAGAACCTGAGCCTGGTAACCTTGTGGAATAACCACAGCATCAAGGCGAGAACCGGCAACTGACTCAAATCCTAATGTCACGCTGGATTGACTGGGTGGAACCTGAGTAGGGGGCACAGGATCCGGTGTGCCAGAGGTGTTATTGTTATCTGAACCGCAACCGGCGAGGCCGAAGCCGCCAAATGCAGTCAAGGCACTGACGCCCAAGCCACTTTTTACAAAATTGCGCCGGGAAAGGTGCTTATCCAACACCTGGGCAAAAGGTTCGTTCTGACTCTTGTTATAACGCGTCGGATCGAAAGTCGCCTTGCTCATAAGATTTCACTCCGTGATCTTCTATTTCATTATAGGAATTGCAAATGCGACGCAAAGACTAATGACGGCATATGACAGCCAGATAACTGAAAGGTGACACAAATAAGACATAGCCCCCATTTTGGGGATTAAATTGTTAGTTCTCTGGTTGTATTTGTGAGTTTTTCAGTCTCAAGGCTTGAAATTGTGAAAGGAAAGGGGGATGCTTTGCTCATCAAATAGTTTGAATGTCAAAATATAAGAGTGGCTTACTATGAGTTCAGAGTTTCACACCACCACGCGCTGGCAGCATAAGCATGACTTTACCCACCATAATGAGCAGGGAGAGAAGAGTACCAAGTGGGTGCTCTTGCTGACTGTGGTTACCATGGTGGCCGAGATTGTTGCCGGTACCATATATGGCTCTATGGCGCTGCTGGCTGATGGTTGGCATATGGGAACTCATGCTGCGGCATTCATGCTGACACTGTTTGCTTATTCTTACGCCAGGAAACATGCCAACAACCCCAGATTTGCTTTCGGTACAGGTAAAGTCAGTGTGCTCGGCGGTTTTACCAGTGCTATAGCTCTGGGGTTAGTGGCATTGTTAATGCTGATAGAGTCCGGCTCCAGACTCCTGTATCCGGAAGATATTCATTTTGACCAGGCGATTTTGGTGGCCATCATAGGTTTAACTGTCAATATCGTCAGTGTGTTTTTGCTCAAGGATCACCACGGTCATGATCATGGCCACAGCCACAGTCATGGGCATAACCATGGACATACTCACGCCCATAACCACGACCATGGGGATTGCCACGGCCACAAAGATCATAATCTGCGCGCAGCCTATTTCCATGTATTAGCCGATGCCTTGACCTCCTTGTTGGCAATTGGCGCGCTGTTGGCCGGTAAATATTTTGGATTGAATTGGCTCGATCCCGTGATGGGAATTGTCGGAGCTGTTATCATCAGCCGCTGGGCTTGGGGACTTATCAGTCAGACCAGTCCCGTGTTGCTCGATGCAGGTGTTGAAGCCGAGTTCAGTCGCAAGTTGGTGGAACGGATAGAAGCCGAAAAAGATCACAAGGTAACCGATATCCATGTGTGGCCGGTCAGTGCCGATCATCACGCAGCTATGATCTCTTTGGTGAGCCATGCTCCCCACAGTACCGACTATTATCATGAGTTGCTGGCGGACTTTAACCGCATAGATCATTTAACCATTGAAGTTAATCAGTGTGCTGACTGCAATAAGGCGGCAACGCCGAGAGCCAATGAGCGTGAGCAAGTGAGCCACACGGAGGCAGGACATCACCACCATCATCATTGAGGTGCAAAAATAGATGAAACAGCAACAGCGGCAGGATTCGCTGCAACAGTCAATCAACCACGCCATTATAGAGTTTTATGAGCGTCTATCCTCCTGGGAGCAGAGCGTAGTCAGAGACCAAGGCGCTTCATTGGCGCAGATCCACACAGTGGAGATCCTGGGCGCTCACGGCCCTATGAAGATGAAGGAACTGGCGGAAAAGCTCGGTATTACCACAGGCACCTTGACCGTGCAGGTTGAACGTTTGGTCAAGGCGGGCCTGGCCGAGCGTCAATCATTGGAAAATGACAGACGCGCCATTCAGGTATCTTTAACCGAAAAAGGCGAGCTGATGTTTAAGGAGCATGATGCCTTGCATCTGCAATTAACCCGTGAGATGACAGCGAAATTCAGTGACGCCGAGCTGGAGCAACTGCTTGGGTTCTTCAAGCGGCTCAACAGCGAATTTTAATTGCGACTGTTTACCCTGATATAAAACCACAAAGCGCCTTTTCTGGGCGCTTTCTTTTTCTAGAATATTAATAATCGCCGAACACTCATCAAGCTTGCACAACTTACAATTGCGGGACATTTGCATGCAAAGCGGTTGTTGAGTTGTCAAACGACTCTTTTAATCTTTTATCTCGCCGTTTTAACTAAGGAAGGTGCATCGCGAACTTCCCCATTGGCATAGGGTCTGACAGCTTAATTCGGCCCCATGAGCGATGTAGGAACCGATAAGGGAACCTTAAGATAAAATTGTTATATTAACATTTAGTTAACCATAAGTTGAAATTGCTGGGCCTTGCATCAATTTTAACCGTCATTTAGGAATGAGTGTGTTGAATCCCATCTCCGTCAATCGCCTGACCTTTGTACTGGCACTGTTTTTTGTGGCCGTGTTCAATATGCCTTTTTTTACTATAGTCAAACAGGGGCTCGAGAACCAAGCGCATGTGGACCCTTTGTTTGTGGCGACCATTCCCATCTTCTTGATCTCAGCTTTGGGGATACTGTTTTCCCTGTTCAGTTTTAAATATATTCTCAAACCTTTCTTTATTGTGTTGCTGCTGTGTTCATCTGGGGTATTTTTTGCCGCGTTCAAATATGGCGTAGTATTCGATACCGGCATGATTGAAAACACTTTTCAAACCAACAGCGCAGAAGCTATGACTTATGTGAACTGGGCATCAATATTAAACCTGTTGTTGACCGGGGCTCTGCCTGCGCTGCTTTTGTATCGTATTCAGGTTGACTATAAGCCCATAGGCAAGGAACTGGCGTATAAGGCGCTATACATAGTAGCGAATGTGCTCATCATAGTGGTGATTGGCTTTTTCTATATGCAGAACTATCTGGCTTTTGGCCGCAATCATGATGAAATTAAACGTTACATAGTGCCGACTTATTTTGTCGGTTCGGCGGCCAAATACATCAATCAGCACTACCTGGAAAAGCCGCTCGAATATCAAAAATTGGGTACAGATGCCAAGCAGGTAAAATCAGCCGGTGCAACTAAACCCAGACTGATGGTACTGGTGGTCGGTGAAACCGCCAGGGCGCAAAATTATCAATACTATGGTTATGACAGGCCAACCAATGTCTACACCAAGGCGATTTCACCGCTGATCTTCGGCGATGTCAGCTCCTGTGGCACCGCCACGGCGGTGTCTTTGCCCTGTATGTTTTCCCGAATGAGCCGGGAAGATTATCACTCCCGAGTTGCCAAGGCTCAGGATACCGTTGTGGATGTGCTCAACTACGCCGGTGTGAAAGTGCAGTGGTTTGATAATGACAGTGGCTGCAAAGGCGTGTGTGACAGGGTGGAAAACAAGCTGATAGCGCTGAATGCCGATCCCAAGTTATGCGACGGTCAGTTTTGTCAGGATCAGGTACTGCTTGATGAACTCAAACAAGCCTTGTTGCAGCCGAACAATGGTCAGGATCGCTTGATAGTGTTGCATATCATCGGCAGTCACGGACCTACCTATTATCTGCGCTACCCCGAGCAATTTCGTCGCTTTACCCCGGATTGCCAGCGTAGTGACATTCAAAACTGCAGCCGCGAGCAGCTCACCAATACCTATGACAACACGATTCTGTATACCGACTATATCGTCTCTCAGGTGGTCGAGCAGCTAAAGGGCCGCAGTGGCGACTATGATACCGCCATGATGTATCTGTCTGATCACGGTGAATCCTTGGGGGAGAAGGGCATGTATCTACACGGCTCTCCCTATGCCATAGCGCCGAGTGAACAAACACGGGTGCCTTGGATGGCTTGGTTTTCCAATCAGTTCAAGCAACAACTTGGGCTGAATGATGACTGCCTGGCAAGGGAAGCTGCGGTGAAGCGTGTTTCCCACGACAACCTGTTCGATACACTGTTAGGGCTATTCGATGTCAGCAGCAAGGTGTACCTGCCTGAATTGGATTTAATCGCCCTGTGTCGTCGCTGAGACTGTCTGCTCAAATGATCAATAACCCGGCGTTGGCCGGGTTATTGGTTTTTAGGTGTTAAATAAGGGGAGTCTATGGCTCCTTGCCCGGCAGCTCCATGTGCATCTTGATCAGGTGTTCTTCCATATCAAAGGTGACAGTAAAGCCAAGACTCTTGGCGAGGCTGGCCATATTGCGGTTTTCAAACATGGTGAAGCCGGTTAACACCTGAGTGCCCGTGGTGCGGTAGTAGTTGATTAGCTTCTCCAGCAGCAACTTGCCTATGCCAATACCCTGATGAGAACTGCGAACTGCCATGGCAAATTCCGCCTCAGTGTTGTCCGGATCGATAGAGGCTCGCACTGCGCCCAAGGTTTCCTCTTCACCATTTTCATCTCTTATGGTGGCGATAAACGCCATTTCACGGGCGTAATCTATCTGGGTCAATACCGCCATCTCTTCGTGAGTCATACGCGAGCGTACTCCAAAATAGCGCTTGTATCTGTCTTCATCCGTAAGCGAGTTGTCAAAGTCCAGATGTTTGGGTTCATCTTCCGGTAGTATCGGCCGCAACATTACCTCAAGGCCATTACGCAGTTTGGCTTTTTCTTCCAGCTCTTTGGGGTAGGGTAAAATGGCCAGTCGGCCGGCATTATCCGTGACTTCCGGATTCAGACGCAGATTGACATCCAAGAGGGTAATTTTATCGCCCGCCGCCAATACAGGATTGAGATCCAAACTTTCGATTTCGGGGCAATCGATAATGAGCTGCGAGATTTGAGTCAACATCTGGCATAGGGCGCGCATATCCAAGCCTTGGGGCAAGTGGCGATCGCGGATCTTTTGGGTCTTGAGTGCCTGGATCACCATATAGCGCGCTAGCGCCATATTCAGTGGCGGCAAAGCGACTGCAGCATCCCGGGTGGGTTCCCATTCGGAGCCACCTTCACCGAGCATGATGGCTGGGCCAAATACAGGATCGCTTATTACCGCAACTCTGAGCTCTTGTGCGCCGGCGGTAAGCGCCATTTTTTGCACTATCATGCCCTCGACCGAAGCGGCTGGGTTAGCTGTGTGGACCCGCTCGACAATGGCTGCTGCGGCCTGATTGACCTCATTTGCCGATGTCAGATTCAGCATCACCCCGTGAACGTCTGATTTATGCAAAATATCCGGTGATTGCACTTTTAATGCCACAGGGTAGCCTGCCTTATCGGCAATAGCGACAGCCTCGGCGGCATCTTTGGCATACCAAGTATCTATAGTATCCAAGCCGTAGGCGTTGAGTATGTTGCGGGCATCATGGGTTTCCAGTACTCGTTTGCCTTTGGCAATGGCTTGCTGCAGCAAACTTCTGGCGGTAGCGCTATCCGTGGGAATTGAATCCGGTATCGATTGTGGTACTTCCTGCAGCAGTTTTTGGTTGCGGCGATACTCAACCATATGCATAAAGGCGCGCACGGCGCCCTCGGGTGTACGGTAAGTTGGGATCCCCGCCTTGGAAAAGTGCTTTCGAGCCCGGTAAGCGGCATCTTCCCCGCTCCAGTTGGTTAAGATGCTTACCCGATTACGTTTCGGGTGCTGTTTGACAGTTTCAATCAAGGCATCGGCTATGGTGACGCTTTCGCCAAGGGCCGAAGGGGAGTGCAGTACCAAGATGGCGTCCAGCTCATCGCTGTCCATTAATACCGACAGTGCCTGGCTGTAACGCTCGGCGCCGGCATCGCCTATAATGTCCACCGGGTTTTGCCCGGACCAGGTAGAGGGCAACATCTGAGAGAGTTTCTCCAGGGTGGCTTCGGACAATTGTGCCAACTTGCCACCTTTGAGTACCAGTTCATCCACCGCCAGCACGGCCGGGCCGCCACCGTTGGAAAGAATACACAGACGCTCACCATTGAGTGGGTTGAGGTGAGCTAGGCTCTCGAGTGCGGCAAACAATTCAACCAAGTCGGTGACCCGCAGCATACCGGCACGGCGAAAGGCGGCCTCGTAGACGGCGTCATTACCAGCTATACCTCCGGTGTGCAGTTTGGCTGCATTGCCACCCTCGGCGCTGCGACCTGATTTGATCACCAGTATAGGTTTATGGCGGGCTGCGGCTCTGGCTGCTGACAGGAAGTGACGCTTCTCATTGACCGAATCTATATAGAGCATGATGGCGCTGGTACGGGAATCGCGACCAAGAAAATCCAGCAATTCATCGAAGTCTATGTCAGTGGCATCGCCAAGCGAAATAAAGGAAGAGAAACCGATCCCTTTGTTGTTGGCCCAGTCGAGCACTGTAGTGCAGATGGCTGCTGATTGGGATACAAAAGCTATCTTGCCGGGCAGCGCGCCTGCATGGGCCAAACTGGCATTGAGGCCCAAAGGTGGCAACATCATTCCCAAACTGTTGGGACCGAGGAGCCGCATGCCGTAACGTCTGGCGTTACCTTGGGTTAGTTCAAGCAGGTTTTCGCCTTGGTCGTTTAATTCATCTGCCATGCCTGAAGCCATGATGATAGCCACTTTGCAGCCAAATTGGGCCAGAGTTTCCACTATTGCCGGCACGCTGGAGGCACGGGTACAGATGATGGCCAGATCAGGTTTGATCGGTAAAGATTCGATATTGGGGTAGGCCAGCACGCCCATCACTGCATGGTATTTGGGAGTGACCGGCATAATCGGCCCGGCAAAGCCGCCCGAAAGCAGGTTTTTCATTACTACATTGCCTGCTCGTTTGTCGCGATTGGATGCACCTATGACGGCGATGGAACCGGGTTTGAACAGCGTGTGCAGAGTACGTTGGCTCATGGATTTCCCTGTCGACAAAGGACTTTGGTCTATACCCCATGATTCCATGGCCTGAGCAAGTAAGCAATATGCAAAAAGTAGGGCTTGATTTACAAAAAATACCATTCAGTAGAGGTGCTTACTCTTTTTGCGTGAATGAAAAGGCAAGAGCAAGAGGAAACGCAAATTTGAATGGCGGGAAAGGGGAATTTCAGGCATAAAAAAACCTGCTTTAAGCAGGTTGATTTGGTACACCCGAGTGGACTCGAACCACCGACCCCTACCATGTCAAGGTAGTGCTCTAACCAGCTGAGCTACGGGTGTATTGCAAATTTTGGTACACCCGAGTGGACTCGAACCACCGACCCCTACCATGTCAAGGTAGTGCTCTAACCAGCTGAGCTACGGGTGTACTGTGTTTTTCAGGCTGTCGCCCTCGAACGAGCGCTATATTAAGGGCGAGCAGCCGCTAGTTGCAAGTAAAAAAACAGATTTTTTTATCGAGTGGCGAATTGCTGCGCAACTTGCCGGGGCTTTGATCGTATTTGGTTTAATTCGTCGCCTCATCTGAGATGACGTCAAACTGCTTGCCGCTTTTCTGTATATATCTCAAGCGAATGGCAAAGAGTATAGCCGCTACGGTTAAACCGGCGATAAGCCCAATCCAAAATCCGTGTGCCCCCATAGCGGGTACCAGAAAATCGGTATACGCCAATACATAACCCAGGGTCATACCTACTGCCCAATAGGCAAACAAGGTGATGAAAAAGGCGCTGCGGGTATCCTTGTAGCCGCGCAGGGCTCCGGCGGCAACCACCTGAACTGAATCGGATAGTTGATACAGGGCAGCCATCAGCATCAGGCTGCCTGCCAGAGTAACCACTTCGGGGTTGTCGTTATAGAGCAGGGCTATCTCATACCTGAATACCACAGTTGCCACCGCAGTGAGCATGGCCAGAGAGAAGGCAATGGATAATCCCACCTTGGTCACCAGTGCCGATACATCGCTCTGACCACGCCCAAGGTAATAACCGACCCGAATTGAAACGGCAATCCCAATGGAGAGTGGCAACATAAACACAATCGAGGAGAAGTTCAGTGCAATTTGGTGCCCGGCCACGACAGTGGCACCGAGAGGCGCCAATAAGAGGGCTATCACCGCAAAGAGGCTGACCTCAAAGAATAGCGCCATGGCAATAGGCATGCCCAGCTTGGTCATCTCAACAATGGTGTGTAAATGAGGCTTATGAAATGCCTTGAAAGGCGCCAGTTCGGCAAAGCGTTTATGCCACTGCATATAGATGGCCATGGCAAACAACATAGCCCAAAATACCAAAGCGGTAGCGACACCACAGCCGGCGCCGCCCATGGCGGGCATGCCGAAGTGACCATTGATAAAGATATAGTTGGCGGGGATATTCACCGCCAGACCGACAAAGCCGATGACCATGGTCGGCAGGGTATAGGAAATCCCTTCGCTGCAGCCCCTGAGTACTTGATAGAGCACAAAGGCCGGCGCGCCCCAGAGAATGCCGTCAAGATAACCTATGGTCAGGCGCTTGAGTTCGGGCTCCAGTTCCATCCAATCCAAAATATGTGGCGCAGATGCCAGAAACAGCATCACACCCAAGGCTCCTGTTATGGCAATATAGGCAGCCTGAAAGGCAAGTGGCTGAATCGCCTTTTGGTTATTTGCGCCATGATGATGGGCGAACATGGGAGTAAATGCCAGTAACAGGCCTTGAACGAACAGAATGGCCGGTAGCCAGAGACTGGTTCCGACAGCGACGGCTGCCATGTCGACAGCACTGACTCTGCCGGCCATCAGGGTATCAATAAACCCCATCATTGTCTGGGTAAGCTGTGCAATAAGCACAGGCAAAGCCAGTTGAACTAAGCGTTTGGCCTGAAAGCCGGTGTGATTCATGAAAGCAGCCCTAACAACTAAGCGAGTGAGAAAATGTTTACAGGTATTGTTCAAGCCAAGTGTGAAATCCTGGCGATCGAGAAAAAGCCGGGGTTAAATACCCTCGAAGTCGCTCTGCCTCCTGCCTTGCGCGAGGGATTGGAAATAGGAGCGAGTGTCGCCAATAACGGCGTTTGTCTGACGGTAACCCAGCTTGCTGATGATAGGGCGTTTTTCGACGTAATGGAAGAGACTCTGGCAGTGACTAATCTTGTCGGCCTTAAGGTGGGTGACAAGGTTAATATAGAGAGGTCACTCAAATTTGGCGCCGAGCTGGGGGGCCATATTCTCTCCGGCCACGTACATACCCAAGCACAGTTGGTGCAACTGGACGTCAGTGACAGCCATTACAATATGCAATTGGAAGTGGCTGAAGCCTGGTTGAAATACATCTTCTATAAAGGTTTTATCGGTATCAATGGTTGCAGTCTCACTATCGGCGAGGTCAAAGGGAACCGCTTTATGCTGCATCTTATTCCTGAGACTCTCAGATTGACCAATCTAGAGGATTATCGGGAAGGGGACTGGCTGAATATTGAAATCGACAGTCAGACTCAAACCATAGTCGATACAGTTGAGCGCGTACTGGCTCAGCGTAACCTGGATAATTGAGTTACTCTAGGTGAAGCGAGAAATAACTCAAATACAAAAAAGCCAGCAATGATGCTGGCTTTTACGAAGGAGGGCGCTCTAATTAAACGCGCTTCTTGAATTCACCGGTGCGGGTATCGATTTCGATCTTGTCGCCTTCTTTAACGAAGTCGGCAACCATCAGCTTCAGATCTGTACCTACGATAGAGGCTGGCTTCATTACCTTACCAGAGGTATCACCACGGGCGGCAGGTTCAGTGTAACCTACTTCGCGAATGATAGTAGTAGGCAGTTCTACAGAGATAGCTTTGCCTTCGTAGAAAGTGACCTGACAGATCTCTTCCATTCCATCAACTATGTAGTTAATGGCATCACCCATGTTTTCGGCTTCAACGTCATACTGGTTGAAGTCTGAGTCCATAAAGACATACATAGGATCAGCAAAGTAAGAGTAGGTGCATTCCAGACGCTCGAGCTGAATATCTTCCAGCTTGTCGTCAGCCTTGAATACAGTTTCAGTACCGGAACCTTGCAGCAGGTTCTTCAGCTTCATCTTTACCACAGCAGCGTTACGGCCGGATTTGTTGAACTCGGTCTTGAGTACAACCATAGGGTTGCCGTCAACCATGATAACGTTACCTGCGCGGACTTCCTGAGCAGTCTTCATTACGTATGTTCCTATATAAACGGTTTTTCAATTCAGCGCAGAATCTTAGCCGGTTTTGGCCATTAGCACTAGCCTGTTTGCCAGATCTGCTTCATTTATTGCTTCAGCCGGCCATTTTTTTGCGTGTTGTATCAATGTCGGCATGGCAGAATTCAGTGCCAGCCAGCTTTGGCTGGCTTGATCTCCCTGGCCGCAGTTGAACGCGGTATTCAGCGTTCGCCAGGTTTGGGCGGCAAGGGGAGGCAGATTATCGCAGTATCGTGCCATAAAAGCATCCAATTTTAGCAGATGAGCTTGCTCTTCTTGCTGATAGATGTGCCAGATGAAAGGTTTTGCGGCCCATTGAGCGCGTAAAAAGGAATCTTCGCCGCGAACTATGTTGAAATCACAGCTCCACAACAGGCGATCATAGCCGTTCTGATCTGTCATCGGCAGGACTTGCACCTTGAGTGCGCCGCGGCTGAAACTTTGACCGGCTTGCCAACTGGCGGGATCTTGCCAGTCGACCTTGGGTCCGGAGTCTTGGTTAAATTGCTCAAGCAAAGGCGCGATACAGCCTAAGCTGCGCCCCTTGGGGACTAACAATTGTACCCGCCGCTCACTCTGTTGCCAAAGCTTAAGCAGCGCATGCAAGGCTTGGGTCTCGTAGCTGAACAGGCTGATGAGGTAATCATCAGTGCTAATATCACTCAGCCCCATTTTTGCAAAGTGAGCCAAAGCGTGCTCAGGCGTTGCTTGCCAGGCATCACGCTCGCTAAATAGGGATTGCTCGCAGATGAGTCCGCCTGACTTTGGGGTAAAGCCCGGGAAGAAAAAAGTCTTCTTGACTCCTTTGAGTGCCGGTGAGCTGAGGCCGTGACAATCATCTATCCAGCTCTCGGCGCTGAGATAATCCAGGTTTATCCATTTGGGCGCCTTGGCAAGCTCAGGCAGGCTTGTAAGCACCTCCGAGGGTAAGTCGCAGGCAAAGGCTTCTATCAAAACTTCGCCCGGTTGCCAGGTCAGGGGCAGAGGAGCGCGCCAGTGGATGACTTCAACACCACCAAAGTGTTGACTGACAAGGGCCGGGTTTAGCTCAGGTAAAATGTGCGCGAAGCTGTTGAGATCATCGACCCACAAGCGTACCTCAATACCGTATTCGCCGGCCAGCTGCCGCGCCAGGCGCCAGGTAACGCCTATGTCGCCATAGTTGTCCACCACAGTACAGAAGATATCCCAATGACGCAGATTGTCGGCTTGCATCTTGTTTCTATTTTCCTGAGTAATAGCCAATAAAAAGGCGGCCATATAGGCCGCCGGAGACATACCGGGGAGCGAATATCAGTCTTCCAGCTCAGCCAGGCACATCTCTTCGTAAATCTGTTTAACCCAGGCGTCGACACGCTCTTCGGTCAACTCGGGTTGACGGTCTTCATCTATACCCAGACCAACAAAGTGCTTGTCGTCAACCAGCCCTTTAGAGGCTTCGAAGTTATAGCTGTCAGTCGGCCAGTGGCCAATGACTATTGCGCCGCGCTCTTCAACGATATCGCGGATCATGCCCATGGCATCAAGGAAGTACTCGGCATAGTCTTCCTGATCGCCGCAACCGAAAATGGCTACCAGCTTATCGGTAAAATCAATCTGCTCCAGCTCTGGGAAGAAGTCATCCCAGTCACATTGAGCTTCACCATAGTACCAGGTTGGGATCCCGAAGATCAGCAAGTCGTATTCGGCGATCTGCTCTTTGGTGCTCTTGGCGATATCTTTCACCTCAACCATCTTCTTGCCCAGTTTCTTCTGGATCATCTTGGCTACAGCTTCGGTGTTACCTGTATCGCTACCGAAAAAAAGACCTACAGTTGCCATTGTCTTTCCTTTAATGTCTAGTTCGCTATCTACTTCGATCTTTCCTGACAGGGGCTAACCTAGCTGCTCCTGAAGGATCAATTCTATTAACTGGCTGCGGCTGATGTTACTGGCCAAAGCCTTCTCATTCAAGGCGTCATATAAATCTTGTGACACTTTTAACTCTATTCGTTTCAGACCTTTCGCCCGATCCCGCATGATCTGGTTACGTTTATTCACCTTGAGCTGCTGCTCGCGGGGCAGAGGGTTGCTTCTAGGCCGTCCGCGGCGCTTTTCAGTGGCAAAAAGGTCTATGGTTGTTCTATCTGTTGCTTCTTTTGCCATTTGAAATCTGATGTTTAACCTATACCTGAGCCTTCCCAGGTCATTTGAATTATCCCCTTGACGACAAAGCCTGCACAACCAAGGAAGAGTACCAACCAAACAATAAAGCGACCAAACTTAGGCACGTTACCCTGATTGAGTACATCCCTGATGGCCATACCGATAAAAAAGAAAATTGCTGCGAAAAACAGATCCAGTCCAACGGCTTCTATCTGTTGCATATACTGGTTCAACACGCTGCAGCCTCCCGGTGTTCCCTAGCCAAAAAGAGGCGCGAATATAGCATATTGGTTCGGGGGCGGCTACCGCCTTTACCCACGCCCTGGCCTTGGATATTAATCGTTACTGTCAATGAAGTCGGACACTATACGGTTGAATATCGCCGGTTTCTGGGCGTGCAACCAATGTCCACACCCCTCAAGGGTCTTGGCTTTGACCTGAGGAAACTGAGTCACAATCTCTTTTTTGTAAGCGGCGGTCACATAATTTGACTCACTGCCGCGGATCATCAAGGTGGGCCCTTGATAGCTCAGTTGGCCGTCGCAGCGCTCAGGGCCGTTATGCCAACCTATGATAGCCGGATAACTGTCAATCAGCCCCGGTAAATTCATCTTCCACTCAAAGCCGGATTCGGTGCGGCGTAAGCTCTTGAGCAGAAACTGCGCCGTCGCCTCGTCGATGCCATGGTTCAAAAGATGTGCCAGCGCCTGACGTCTGTCTTTAATATCCAGCGGCATACTGCTTAGGCCGGCAAACACTGTTTCATGTCTCGGCGAATAGGCCACAGGCGCAATATCGGCGGCGGTCAAAGACTGTACCCGCTGCGGATAAGCCAGCGCCGTTGCCATGGCAATCTTGCCGCCCATGGAATGGCCCACCAGGTGCACCTTGTCTATCGCCAGTTTATCAAGCAGGGACACAAGCGCGTTTGCAAGCCCGGGATAATCCATTTGCGGCCAATGTTCGCTCTGGCCGTGATTGGGGCAATCGACTCTTATCACTTGGTGATTTTGCTCAAGCAGGGTCCCGAGCGATTTAAGATTATCCAAATCACCGAATAAGCCGTGGATCAGCAATACCGGACTACCGCTTCCGGTCGAGATAAAGTGCATACAGCCCCCTTCACAGTGAGTTTGTTGCCGGTATTTCAGCAGGGGGCAAATTCTGCGACAAAGGCCGGTATTTGACAAGGATGGATGCGGATTAAACATCGCTTTGATTGCTTTTTCAACAAATTGCAGTGCAAGTCTTAGGTTTGTAAGCCAATTATCTCATTTTGGCGCGATTCAGCCTTCCCCCGCAGGCGAGTTATGGCATACTTTGAGCCAAATCTCGTAGCCGCGACCACGGGCGCTATGACGGCAATGTCATGATGGCTACATAGAACAAGTTGAAACTAAAGGAATCGGGCCATGAAATATATTGAGGTGGATGAGGAACTGTATCGCTTTATTGCCGGGAAAACCGAAAGGATAGGTGAAAGTGCATCGGATATTCTTCGTCGACTGCTGGGCTTGGATGCGACGGCTGTTGAACCCAAGGCACCGGCTGACATCAGCCAGCCAAGCATGGAGCAGGGTTATCGTCCCAATACATTGCCCGAGGCCGAGCCAACCCTGGACTTTGACAATCTATTCAGCAGTGCGGCTATCGAAGCTCAAAAGGGGGCTGTTGGCCGTTTTTTGTTTGCCCTCGAATGCCTCTATAACCAGGACCCAAAAGGGTTTGAGCAGGTGCTGCAGGTTCAAGGGCGTGACCGTCTTTACTTTGCCACCTCGAAGGAAGCGCTATTGAAGGCCAGTAAATCGGCCAACCCCAAAGAAGTCGGCAGCAGTGGCTTTTGGGTAACCACCAATAACAACACTGCCAAGAAGCACACCATATTGACCGAAGTACTGGAAAAGATGGGCTGCGACGGCGACAAGGCCAAAGTAATAGCCGATCTGGCGCTGCCGATTAAAGCGTAAATCTGTTTATCAACATCTGTCATCATCAAGGAGTACTATTTTGGCTATTCATGAGCGGGCCGGTAAAAGGGCCATACAGAAGGATCTGGTTAATATTCCGCGGCTGATGAGCCATTATTATCGAATTGTCCCCAACTGTGATGACCCTGCCCAGAAAGTGAGTTTTGGCACCTCTGGGCACAGGGGCTGCTCCTTCAATGGCAGTTTCAATCAAAATCATATCTGGGCCATTACCCAGGCAGTGGTAGATTACCGCCAATCTCAGGGGATTGAAGGTTCGCTTTATTTGGGCATGGACACTCATGCCTTGTCCGAGGCTGCTTATATATCAGCCATTGAAGTCTTGCTGGCCAACAATGTGAAGTTGGTGGTGCAAGAGAGGCAGGGCTTTACGCCAACGCCTGTTATCTCCCATGCCATAGTTAGCGCAAACCGAAATGCCGCCGAGCTCAGTGATGGCATTATTATTACCCCGTCCCACAATCCACCGCAGGATGGTGGAATTAAGTACAATCCGCCCCATGGTGGGCCTGCTGAAGGTGAGATTACCGCCTGGATTGAGCAGCGAGCCAATGATTATCTCAAGGCACAGCTGGAAGGGGTCAGGAAACTCAACTATGGCGTAGCCGCCAGTATCGGACTCATCAAAGAGACCGATCTTATTGAGCCCTATGTTGCCGATCTCGCCTCTGTAATAAATATGCAAGCCATCAAAGATGCCGGCATTCGCATAGGTGTCGACCCCCTGGGCGGCTCAGGCATCCATTATTGGTCACATATTGCCGACCGTTATGGCGTGAATATCACAGTGGTCAACGATCGAGTCGATCCCAGTTTCGGCTTTATGCCACTGGATAAAGACGGCAAGATCCGTATGGACTGCTCGTCACCTTTTGCCATGGCAGGCTTGCTTAAGCACATGGATGAGTTTGATATCTGTCTTGGCAACGATCCTGACTACGACAGACACGGGATAGTCTGCCCAGAGACAGGGTTGATGGACCCCAACCACTTTTTGGCAGTGGCGATAGATTACCTGCTGGAACACAGACCCGATTGGCCACAGACGCTGCAAATAGGCAAGACCTTGGTTTCCAGTGGCATGATAGACAAGATTGTTGCCTCACACGGGCGCAAGCTTTGTGAAGTACCGGTTGGTTTCAAGTGGTTTGTCAGTGGCTTGAGTGAAGCCAGCCTGGCCTTTGGCGGCGAGGAGAGCGCCGGCGCCGCCTTCCTTCGCCGTAACGGTACAACTTGGTGCACGGACAAAGACGGTTTTATTCTCGGGCTGCTGGCCGCTGAAATCCTCGCCGTTACCGGCAAAAATCCAGCCGAGCGTTATGCAGAACTGGCTGCCATACACGGTGATTGCTTCTACAAACGGATAGACAGCCCAATCAATGCCAAGCAAAAGGCGCGTTTTGCCACCCTCAATGCAGATACCTTGGGGGCAGAGACTTTGGCTGGAGACAAGATTGAGGCGGTACTGACCAAGGCTCCCGGCAATGATGGTGCCATTGGCGGTATTAAGGTGTTAACTGACAACGGCTGGTTTGCCGCCAGACCATCAGGCACTGAGGCACTCTATAAAATTTACGCCGAAAGCTTTGTCAGCGAGCAGCATCTGCAGCAGATATTGGAACAGGCGAGAGCGCTGATAACCAGCGCCCTAAAAGGCAAGCCGAACTGAGCTTAAGAGATTGCCAGTTCAGTAAAAAAGCGCAGCCGTGAACACAGCTGCGCTTTTTTATTCCCGGGGTTCAATATTCCAGATGGCAACTGGGCAGGTTATTCTTCTGGATATAATCCTGATGATATTCTTCCGCACGATGAAACTGTTTCACTGGAACAATTTCCGTCACTATGTGCCGCTGCCCCCACTTCCCACTACGAGCTAATGCCAGTTTTGAGGCCTCAGCCTGCTCCTTTTGCTCTTTGCTGTGAAAAAAAATCACGCTCCGATACTGAGTGCCGATATCGCCCCCTTGGCGATTTAGGCTGGTAGGGTTGTGATTACGCCAGAAAACTTGCAGCAACTCTGTAAATGAAACCTGGGCTTCATCGAACTCCACCTGAACCACTTCGGCATGGCCGCTGTTGCCCTGTTTTACCTCTTCATAGTGATTGATTCTATCATCACCGCCCATATAACCACTGCTGGCGTTTAATACGCCGGGTACTTGGCGAAAGAAATACTCTACTCCCCAAAAACAACCGCCACCGAATGTTGCTACCGCCATTTAATTTACCTTCTAGATGTCCAGATGGCTAAAATTATGTGCAATAAGTTTTCCTGTCAAGTGTCGTGTTTGACTGATTTTGACTTGTGCATATAGCTAGCTCTCTTTTGAATAGGCCCTGGCCAGCTCGAGGTGGCTTTTGGCGACAGCCGTTTTGATAAAACTCCTGCGAAGCGAGGTAGTTAGTCACATAGCCAACAGGTTAAGCTGTGATACTATGAAACCTTGCTCTCTGGCGCTGGTCTCAACAAGCAAACGCATTTTGACAAGTTCCCAGGAGGCAGCGTTAATGGAAACAACAGCCAAAGCGGCAATAAGAAGGAGTATTTCGTGTTACAAGCCTTGAAGGATAATCCTGACTTCCTGTCATTGACTCTGGATAACCCCAATTCACTGGAAAGTGTTAGCGGCACGCTTGGCGACCACACCCGGATAGCGATTTGGGACACAGGAGTCTTGCTGTTCGAGCCTCTGGATAAACAAAGTGATAAAGATATTGTGCTGTCATCCGGGGTACACGGCAATGAAACTGCACCTATCGAGCTGTGCAATGGCATTATCAAGTCGCTGTTGAAGCAAGAGCTACGGG
Source organism: Shewanella indica (assembly GCF_002836975.1). Classification (GTDB taxonomy): domain Bacteria; phylum Pseudomonadota; class Gammaproteobacteria; order Enterobacterales; family Shewanellaceae; genus Shewanella; species Shewanella indica. The sequence continues at coordinate 151,243 of NZ_NIJK01000047.1, forward strand.
TAGGGCAGCGAGTACTTTTCATATTCGGTAACCCGGCGGCAATTAACCGTGGCACCCGTATTGTCGATGAAAACCTCAACCGACTGTTCAGTGGCGAGCATTCCAATCCCCCCGGGCTGGTGAACCCGGAGCGGATCCGCGCCAAGAAGCTGGAAACTTATGTCACACGTTTCTTCGAAGACGCACCACAAGGGGCAAGACAAAGGATCCATTACGATCTGCACACCGCCATTCGCGGCTCCAAGCATGAAAAGTTTGCCATCTATCCCTATCGACCGGGTAAGGCTTACAGCCGTGAACAATTGATGTTCTTGGAGGCAGCCGGAGTCGATACCGTGTTGCTGCATCACGAACCCACAACCACTTTCAGCTATTTCTCGTCAAATCAGTTTGGCGCCGACGCCTTTACCATTGAGCTGGGCAAGGTTTACCCCATGGGACAAAACGATATGACACGTTTTATCGCTACCCGGGAGATGCTGAGTCGTTTGATCTGCAAACAATCGCTCGAACTCGAGGAGCAGGCGCTTGAGCGGGTCAATATCTATCAGGTCTGTAGGGTCATCAATAAGCAGGCCGACGACTTTGAATTTACCTTCGCCAGTGATGTGGAAAACTTCAGCGCTTTCCCCAAGGGTTATGTGCTGGCGCGGGAAGCGGGCAGGGATATTCGAGTAGAACAGGACTCGGAAGCCGTGGTGTTTCCCAACGCCAAGGTGCCCATTGGCCAACGTACAGTAATCTGCCTAGTTCAAGCCAAAGAGGTGCCATTGGCCTGAATTGTAAACCAATATATACGCGCCGATCCCATGCTAGTTGGCAAAGCACCCATGGTGGGAGTTGCTTGCAAGTTTACGTTAACGTAATGTTCGGGGCGCGTACTGAAAAAATCGGTAGGGCCGGTTTCGAGCCGGACAAACCCAGAGACAACAAGAGCACACTATGAGCAACGCAACAAATATGAACGAGACGGTGCATCGGGTGAGTTTTTTGAACAAGGACTCGCTGCATATCCCTGTACTCAAAATACTTCAGGCCGACGGCACCACCTATGAAGAGGCGGTATTGCCCGTCATAGATGAAGCCCTGTCACGCAAGATATTCGATACCTGTGTCTTTACCCGTGTCCTGGACGAACGTATGTTGGGCGCCCAGCGTCAGGGAAGGATCAGTTTTTACATGACCTGTATCGGTGAAGAAGCCGCTGTTATCGGCAGTGCCGCCGCGCTGGATGACAAGGATGTGATCCTTGCCCAGTACCGCGAACATGCCGCACTGCGTTATCGCGGCTTTAGCACAGAGCAGTTTATGAACCAGATGTTCAGCAATGAGAAAGATCTGGGCAAAGGCCGGCAGATGCCTATTCACTACGGCAGCCGTGAACTCAACTACCAAACCATCTCTTCACCGCTGGCGACTCAGATCCCGCAGGCATCCGGTGTAGGCTACTCGCTGAAGATGCAAGGCAAGCGTAATGTCGCCATCTGTTACTTCGGTGAAGGTGCTGCCTCTGAAGGCGATTTCCATGCCGGTCTCAATATGGCCGCAGTTCATAAAGCGCCGGTTATCTTCTTTTGCCGTAACAACGGCTACGCCATCTCAACCCCTACGGAAGAGCAGTACGCCGGTAACGGCATAGCCAGCCGCGGCGTTGGTTATGGCATGCACACCATCAGAGTCGACGGTAACGATATGTTGGCGGTTCTGGCCGCAACTCAGCAAGCCAGAGCTTACGCGCTTGAAAACAACGCGCCTGTGCTGATTGAAGCCATGACCTACCGCCTGGGTGCCCACTCATCTTCCGACGATCCATCCGGTTATCGCTCCAAAGAGGAAGAAGCCAAGTGGCAACAGCACGACCCTGTGAAACGCTTCAAGTTGTGGCTGATCAACAAAGGCTGGCTCAAGGAAAGCGACGAGACCGAGCTGTATGAGAAGTATCGTGAGGAAGTGCTGGCCGCGGTAAAAGTGGCCGAAAAGGTTCCGGCACCAGCCATAGAAGCCATCATAGAAGACGTTTTTGATCAGCCGACTGCGGCGCTCAAGCAGCAATTAACCGAGCTTAAGGCCCATGTTGCCAAGTATCCGAAAGCCTATCCTAAAACAGCAGGGAGATCATAAGCGTGGCACAGATGAATATGTTACAGGCCATCAATAATGCCCTGACCATAGCGATGGAAGCCGACGACAAGATGCTGGTTTTCGGTGAAGACGTAGGCCATTTCGGCGGTGTGTTCCGGGCAACTTCCGGTTTGCAGGAAAAGTTTGGCCGTGAGCGCTGCTTCAATACTCCACTTACCGAGCAGGGGATTGCCGGCTTTGCCAACGGCCTGGCTTCCAACGGCATGACGCCGGTAGCGGAAATCCAGTTTGCCGACTACATCTTCCCGGCGTTCGATCAAATCGTCAACGAAGCAGCCAAGTTCAGATACCGAAGCGGCAACGAGTTTGATGTCGGCGGCCTGACCTTCAGAACCCCCTATGGCGGCGGCATTGCCGGCGGTCATTACCACTCCCAGTCACCGGAAGCCTACTTTACCCAAACGCCCGGTCTCAAGGTGGTGGTTCCCCGTAACCCCTACCAAGCCAAGGGTTTGCTGCTGGCTGCCATTCGCGATAGCAACCCTGTGGTCTTCTTCGAGCCCAAGCGCTTGTACCGCGCCTCTGTCGGCGATGTGCCGGAAGGCGATTATCAACTGGAGCTGGGTAAAGCCGAAGTGGTTCGTGAAGGTAAAGATATCACTCTGCTGGCCTGGGGCGCGCAGATGGAAATCATCGAGAAGGCGGCCGATATGGCCAAAGAGGAAGGTATTGACTGCGAAGTCATCGACCTTCGTACTCTGGCCCCGTGGGATGTGGAAACCGTGGCCGAGTCGGTGAAAAAGACCGGCAGATTGCTTATCAACCACGAAGCGCCACTGACCGGTGGTTTTGCCGGTGAAATTGCCGCTACCATCCAACAGGAATGTTTCCTGTATCTGGAGTCGCCCATCAGCCGGGTTTGTGGTCTGGATACGCCATATCCCTTAATCCATGAAAAAGAATATATGCCGGATGCGCTTAAAACCTTTGAAGCCATCAAGGCCTCGGTGAATTTTTAGGAGAGCCAGGATGATTAAAGATTTTATTTTGCCCGACATAGGCGAAGGTGTTGTCGAGTGTGAACTGGTGGAATGGTTGGTGGCAGAGGGGGATACCGTCGCCGAAGATCAACCTGTTTGTGATGTGATGACAGACAAGGCACTGGTGCAAATTCCTGCGCCTTTCCCGGGTGTTATCAGTAAGCTTTATTACGCCAAGGGTGAAATTGCCAAGGTGCATGAGCCTTTGTATGCCGTGGAAGTGGATGCTGCAGACAGCGAAGCGCCTGTACCTGCAGCCAGCGCCGATACTGCCGCATCGTCTAGCACTAACACTACGGCTAGCGCCGGCAGCCAGGTGGAAGACTTTATGCTGCCGGATATCGGCGAGGGCATAGTCGAGTGCGAACTGGTGGAGTGGCTGGTCGCAGAAGGCGACACTGTGGTTGAAGATCAACCTATCTGCGATGTAATGACAGACAAAGCACTGGTGCAAATTCCGGCGATGAAGGCCGGTAAAATTGTCAAGCTGCACTACCGTAAGGGGCAGTTGGCCCAGGTGCATCAGCCACTGTTTGCCATTGAAGTTGCCACTGAATCCACCAGTGCAGCCGTGGCTCAAACCGCTGCAGCAAGTGCTCCATCAAGCTCAGCATCTACCGTCTCTCAAGCCCAGACTCAAGCCCAGAGCAGCTCGCAAACTGCCGCCTGCGGTATGGTGGCCCAGGGCAAGGCGCTGGCGAGCCCAGCGGTAAGACGTATGGCTCGCAGCCTGGATGTTGATATCGCCAAAGTGCCTGGCAGCGGTAAAAACGGCCGGGTCTACAAAGAAGATATCGAGCGTTTCCTTAAAGGCGCGACCCCTCAGGTACAAACCCAAACTTTGGCAGAGGGCCAAGTGCAAGCCAGCAAAGCGGCAACGGCAAGCGATAGGGTTGAGCCTATCAAGGGCGTTCGCGCCGTGATGGCGCGGATGATGACAGAGTCCGTCTCCAGCATTCCGCACTTTACTTACTGCGAAGAGCTGGACTTGACCGAGCTTATCGCCCTTCGTGAAGCGATGAAGGCCAAGTACTCCAATGACGAGCTTAAGTTGACCATGATGCCTTTCTTTATGAAGGCCATGTCGCTGGCGCTGACCGAGTTTCCGGTGATCAACAGCCGAGTGAACGCCGATTGTACCGAACTCACCTATCTTGGTCGTCACAACATAGGGATGGCCGTCGACTCCAAGGTCGGTTTGTTGGTGCCCAACGTCAAGGATGTGCAGGATAAGTCGATTCTGGATGTTGCTGCCGAAGTGACCCGTCTGACCCAGGCTGCGCGCTCAGGTAGAGTGGCGCCTGCCGATCTTAAAGATGGCAGCATCTCCATCTCCAACATAGGCGCGCTGGGCGGCACTGTGGCAACGCCCATTATCAACAAACCCGAAGTGGCGATTGTGGCTTTGGGTAAGGTGCAAACCCTGCCGCGCTTTAATGCCAAGGGTAAGGTAGAAGCCCGTAAACTGATGCAGGTCAGTTGGTCAGGCGATCACAGAGTGATAGATGGCGGCACCATTGCCCGCTTCTGTAATCAGTGGAAACAATATCTCGAGCAGCCGCAGGAAATGCTGTTGGCGATGAGATAAGATTGGAGGCCCCGCAATGCGGGGCCTTGTTTTAGGTGTGTTTCGGGAGCAAGATTACTCCTGCCTGCTTAAGGCAATGGCTTTATTTGATCCTGAGCACAAAGTGGTTACGATTTGATGGCAGATTTCGTATAATTGCCAACAGTATTAGTCGCATTGGGTCTGTTATGAGTCAGGTAGCACCAAGCATAGAAAATATTCAATATCCTTTCCCGCCAAAACCGGTTCCCTTGTCTGAACAGGAAAAAAGCGAATACAAAGCCAGGATTAAGCAACTGCTCAAAGAGCAGAATGCGGTGCTGGTTGCCCATTACTATACGGACCCTGAAATTCAGGCTCTGGCCGAGGAAACCGGTGGCTGCGTTTCCGACTCGCTCGAAATGGCGCGTTTTGGTCGTGATCATCCCGCCAAAACGCTCATCGTTGCCGGGGTTAAGTTTATGGGGGAAACCGCCAAGATCCTGAGCCCGGAAAAAACCATTCTGATGCCGACTCTGGAAGCCACCTGTTCTTTGGATGTTGGTTGTCCTATTGAGCAATTTAGTGCTTTCTGCGACGCGCATCCGGATCACACGGTAGTGGTCTATGCCAACACGTCGGCTGCGGTCAAAGCCCGAGCCGATTGGGTGGTGACTTCCAGCATAGCACTGGAGATCGTGGAGCACCTGGACAGTGAAGGCAAGAAAATCATCTGGGGGCCGGATCGTCACTTGGGCAGTTATATTGCCAAGCAAACTGGTGCCGAGATGTTGATGTGGCAGGGCGAGTGTATTGTGCACGATGAATTCAAGGCCAACGCCTTGCGTCAATTAAAGGCGCTGCACCCGAACGCCGCCATTCTGGTTCACCCTGAATCTCCGGCGAGCGTTGTGGAAATGGCCGATGCCGTAGGTTCAACCAGCCAGTTGATCAAGGCTGCCCAGACCATGGACAATGATACCTTTATCGTGGCCACCGATAGAGGCATCTTCTATAAGATGCAACAGGCAGCGCCGGGCAAGACCCTGATAGAAGCCCCAACCGGCGGTGAAGGTGCCACTTGCCGCAGCTGTGCTCACTGCCCCTGGATGGCAATGAATGGTCTCAAGGCGATTGCCAGCGCGCTGGAAAACCAGGACAACAGTCAACATGAGATTTTCGTCGATGAAGCGCTGCGTCAAGGCGCTTTGGTGCCGCTGACTCGAATGTTGGATTTTGCCAAAACCCTCAATATGCAGGTCAAAGGCAACGCCTGAATAGTTCAAACTGTTTTTTATTCGACAAGCCAATAAAGAGCCTACATTTGTAGGCTCTTTTTCCATTGACATCCATTGGCATCGACTATACTTGCCAACGTATGCTGAAAAATAAATTTCATATTAATAAATGAATTAGTTAGCTGCTTAAAGGATGCATCAATGAAATGGCAATGGATTGAAAATCTTCCTCTGAAACACAAATTTCTCTTGGTTATCCTGCCGCCTTTTATCGCGGCAACCCTATTTGGTATTTTATTGTTCAGCGATCGACTGTCACTCGCCGATGGTCTGGAAGAGGTGCTGGATCTCAGCGAGTTGGCGGTGGTCAACTCGGCGCTGGTACATGAACTGCAAAAAGAGCGCGGCATGAGCGCGGGTTATCTCGGTTCAAAGGGCAAGAGTTTTGCCGATAAACTACCGGGCCAGCGGCAACTCACAGATAAACAACTCCAGCAATTTAATGATTTCTTGAATAATCATCAGCTTCCCGCCGATTTTGCTACTGATTTAACGATAGCATTGCCCGTTTGCAAGACATTCGCAATCTGGTAGATAGACAAGGGATAAGCGTTGCCGAAGAAGTGGCATTTTACACTGAGCTGAATAAATTACTGCTGTCGATAGTCGATCTTAGTGTGCAGAAGGGCGGCGATCAACAGATTGCCATCAAGGCCGCCGCTTTTTCGGCGTTTTTGCAGATGAAGGAACGCGCAGGTATCGAGCGGGCGGTACTGAGTTCAACCTTCGGACAGAGTGAATTCAAACCCGGAGTATATCGTAAATTTATCACTCTGGTTTCTGAGCAAAACGCTTACCAGGAAAGGTTTGTGGCCTTGGCTGATGAAACCGCCCGCAAGGATTTACAGGCATTGCAAACCCAAGCTGCTGTCGCCGAAGTCGCTCGCTTGAGGGAATTGGCTTATGGCCAGAAAGCCGAGGATCTCAAGTCCCAATCTCCGGAGATCTGGTTTAATCAGTCGACAGTACGCATCAATCTGTTACATGAACTTGAGCAGAAGCTGTCTAATAAACTCCTGGCCGAGACCTTGAACAAACAGCAAAATGCTACTAACCAAACCTGGATAGTACTTGGGGTTATGGTGTTTGGTTTAATCATTGTCAGTCTGGTCTCCAGCATCATACTCAAATATCTGCATAGCAGCTTGCGGGAATTGCATCAGGGCGTTACCCGAGCCCGGGCTCACTATGACTTAAGTGTGCGTTTGCCCCATACGGGTAAAGATGAGTTTGGTGAGCTGGCTGAATCCTTCAATAGTATGATGGCCGACTTTGAGCAGGTGATACTGCGGGTTCGCTCCAGTAGTAAGACCTTGCTGGGAGTGGTACAACAGATGGAACAGCATTCTACTCAGATGCAGGCCGATGTAGCGGTTGGCTCCAGCGAGACAGAGCAAGTGGCATCGGCGATGACAGAAATGAGTTCAACCGTACAGGAAATTGCCTCCAATGCGGTACGGGCCTCTGAAGCATCCAATCAAGCCAGCACTGAGGCCAGGGAAGGGAGCCTGGAAGTGGGGCGCACGGCATCGGCCATCAATGAACTGGCTGAAGAAATTAGTTATGCCGCCGATGCAATATCCAAACTGGATAAAGATATTCACGGCATTGTCAGTGTGTTGGAGGTCATCAGTGGCATAGCCGAGCAGACCAATCTCCTGGCGCTTAATGCCGCCATCGAAGCCGCCCGGGCCGGCGAAATGGGCCGCGGCTTTGCCGTGGTGGCCGATGAGGTGCGCAATCTGGCGCAGCGGGCACAATCTTCCACCGAAGATATCCGTAATATGACAGAAAGGCTCAAACAGGGCGCCGAAGTAGCGGTAGCCGCTATCACCAAAGGCAAGGCTCAGGCCGGCATCAGTGTTGATGAGGCAAACCGCGCCGGTGAGGAGCTCAGGCGCATAGTTGAACACGTGGAAGTTATTGATAGCATGAATGAACAGATAGCTGCCGCAACCCATGAGCAGTCGGCCGTATCAGAAGAGGTGAATCGCAATGCGATGCAGATCAGTGATATCTACCGCAATACCCAGGATATAGCCAATGAGCTTGGCAAACTCAACGAACTGCTGATTAAAGACGCCAACAAAATGAGCGATGAGGTAAGTAAATTCCGCTTAAACGAACACTGATTGAAGTATTTTTCATCGCCTTTGCTCAGCAAACACGCAAACGGAGATTAAGGCGGATTTTTGCTTGACCGGCATTCGCCTTTTGCGTAAAGTACCGCTCCATCAAGGGGATAGAGATATCACTCCTGATAGTTGTGTTGATACCCACAGTAAAAAGTATCGAAACGGTGAGGTGTCCGAGTGGCTGAAGGAGCACGCCTGGAAAGTGTGTATACGGCAACGTATCGAGGGTTCGAATCCCTCCTTCACCGCCAGATAAAAAAAACCCGACCTTATGGTCGGGTTTTTGCTTTTCTGAGCATAGTCCTTTGAATGATAGCGGCTGCGCAGTCAAGATTCCCAACCTTTCTGCAGCAAATTAGCTTTGTACGACTAATCCTGACGTATGCGGCACAGCTTGTGAGAGGGGGATCCATAATATCAACACATTAGCCGATTTGATTTTATCCCAGTAAGTTGGGAAACAGCCCCTTAAAACCTGCGGCTATTACCTCAATGCCAATGGATAGCATCAAGAGTCCCATCAGACGGGTGATCACGTTGATCCCTGTTTTACCGAGGAGCTTATTGATGACCGAAGCCATTCGGAACAATGCAAAGCTGAGCAGACCAAACAGCGCTACAGTCACCGACATGGCCAGCAGATTAGCCAGGCCTTTATGCTCGGCGGCAAAGACGATAACTGAGCTGATAGCCCCTGGGCCAGCCATTAGAGGCAAAGCCAGCGGTACCACAGCCACAGATTCCATCGCCGAGGCTTCTCTGTCTTCTTCCTGGTTGCGTTTCACCTCGCCAAGCTTTCCCTGCAACATGGACATGGCGATGATGGCAATCAGTGTACCGCCGGCAATTCGGAATGCCGACAGCGAAATACTGAACATATTCAATATATACTGACCCGCCACTGTGGTAACCAAGAGGATTACCACCACGGCAAAGTTGGATATTTTAGCGGTATGGTTACGCTCAGCCTCAGTCTGGTGACTGGTCAGGCTGACAAATACCGGCAACAGGCCCACCGGGTTGATGATAGCCACCAGTCCGAGGAAAAATTTAACGTACAGGGTCAAATCCAATTTCGTATCCTTCCAGTGTAGGGAACTCACCGGGAAACAGTAACTTGAGACGGTGCATACTCTACCCTAAGTTAACAAACCCCAGAAATGAGATTTTCTATACTTGGTCACAACTTCGAATAAATTTTCGTAATATCAGTGCAGTCAAAGCTGCAGTATAGTCGATTCTAATACAAAGATTTTTTCTATGCTTGAATCTGATTTAACGTTGTTGAATTACATAAAACGCCATGCCTGTGGCCAAGATCACAGATGTCCACCCGGTTTGGATGTAATTTTATTTCATGTGAGAGAGTTTAACCAAGATGAGCCTTTGTTAAATTTTTTTTACGGGAAACTGATTATGAAAGTCACCAATACTCAGGAACTGGATCTGCTACTGGAAAGAGTCAGCCAGGCTCAGGCGAAATTCGCAGGTTTCAGTCAGCAGCAAGTCGATAAGATATTTCGCGCCGCCGCGCTGGCTGCCGCCGATGCCAGAATAGCGTTGGCAAAACAGGCCGCCGCCGAAACCTCCATGGGAGTGCTGGAGGATAAAGTGATTAAAAACCACTTTGCTTCCGAGTATATCTATAACAAGTACAAAGATGAAAAGACCTGCGGCATTCTGGAAGAAGACGACACCTTCGGCACCATCACAATTGCCGAACCCGTGGGGATCATCTGCGGCATAGTACCGACAACCAATCCTACTTCCACCGCTATCTTCAAGGCGCTTATCAGCCTGAAAACCCGTAATGCCATCGTCTTCTCCCCGCACCCCAGAGCCAAGGCATCCACAGTCGCAGCCGCCCGAATAGTACTGGATGCCGCCATTAAGGCCGGAGCTCCCGAGGACATTATAGGCTGGATAGATGAACCCAGCGTCGCACTTTCCAATCACCTGATGACCCACGAAAAGATAAATCTTATTCTGGCCACCGGCGGCCCGGGTATGGTGAAAGCCGCTTACTCTTCCGGGAAACCTGCCATAGGTGTCGGCGCAGGTAATACACCTGTGGTTATTGATGAAACCGCGGATATCAAACGCGCGGTGGCTTCCATATTGATGTCAAAAACCTTTGATAACGGTGTGGTATGCGCCTCTGAACAAGCGGTCGTGGTACTCGATAGCGTCTACCAAGCAGTACGGGAGCGTTTTGCTCATCATGGCGGTTACCTGCTCAATGACGAAGAATGCCTTGCCGTGAAACAGGTTATCCTCAAAGATGGCGCGCTCAATGCCGCCATAGTTGGCCAGAGTGCGGCGCGCATTGCCGAAATGGCCGGCTTTAGCGTACCGAGCTGGACCAAGGTACTGATCGGTGAGGTGGATGAAATCACCGAAGCCGAAGCCTTCGCCCATGAAAAGCTTTCGCCGCTGCTTGGTATGTACCGCGCCAACGACTTTGATGAGGCGCTGGATAAGGCCGATGCCTTGGTGAAACTCGGTGGTATCGGTCATACCTCTGGACTCTATACAGATCAAGATACCCAGGTGCAGCGGGTCAAGCGTTTCGGTGAGCGGATGAAAACAGCTCGAATTCTGATAAACACCCCGGCATCTCAAGGCGGGATTGGCGATCTCTATAACTTCAAGCTGGCACCTTCTCTCACTTTGGGCTGTGGCTCCTGGGGGGGGAACTCGATTTCGGAGAACGTGGGCCCGAGTCATCTTATCAACAAGAAAACTGTCGCCAAGAGGGCCGAGAATATGTTGTGGCACAAACTTCCATCCTCCATTTATTTCCGCCGCGGTAGTCTACCTATTGCCCTGGAGGAGTTGGCCGACAAACGCCGCGCCTTGATAGTGACAGACAAGTTCTTGTTCAATAATGGCTACTGTGATGAAACCGTCAAGATCCTCAAGGGCTTGGGGCTGGATACCGAAGTGTTTTATGAAGTGGAGGCCGATCCTACCTTAGCAGTAGTTCGCGCCGGCACCAAGGTGGCCGAGAGTTTCCAACCGGATGTGATCATCGCACTGGGCGGTGGCTCCCCTATGGACGCTGCCAAGATCATCTGGGTGATGTATGAACATCCTCAGGTGGACTTTGCCGATCTGGCGCTGCGTTTCATGGATATTCGTAAACGTATTTACAAGTTCCCCAAACTTGGGCGCAAGGCCAAGATGGTCGCTATCCCCACCACGTCGGGCACAGGCTCTGAAGTCACACCATTTGCCGTGGTGACTGATGAGCAGACAGGTGCCAAGTATCCTATCGCAGATTATGAACTGACCCCCAACATGGCGATTGTGGATCCCAACCTGGTGATGAACATGCCCAAGTCCTTAACCGCCTTTGGCGGGATAGATGCCATTACCCATGCCTTGGAAGCCTATGTCAGCGTGATGGCCAATGAGTACAGTGACGGCCAGGCATTGCAGGCCTTGGATCTTCTGGTTACGCACCTGCCCAAGGCCTACGAAGAGGGCGCCGCGGCGCCGATTGCCCGCGAAAAAGTGCACAACGGCGCCACCATTGCCGGTATCGCCTTTGCCAACGCTTTCCTGGGCATATGTCACTCTATGGCTCACAAACTGGGCGCCGAGTTCCATCTGCCACACGGCTTGGCCAATGCACTGCTCATAAGCAATGTCATCCGTTTCAACGCCACCGACCTGCCGACCAAGCAAGCCGCCTTCAGCCAGTATGACAGGCCCAAGGCGCTCTGCCGCTATGCTGCCATTGCTGATCATCTCAAGCTGACAGACGCCGAGCTGAGTGACACCGAAAAAGTCGAGCGTTTGATAGCCAAAATTGAGCAGTTGAAGCTGGCTTTGGGGATCCCGGGGTCGATTCAGGAAGCCGGTGTCACAGAAGCCGATTTCCTGGATAAGCTCGATGAACTGGCTGAAGATGCTTTTGATGATCAGTGTACAGGTGCCAACCCCAGGTATCCTCTGATCAGTGAGTTAAAAGCCCTGTTGCTGGCAAGCTTCTACGGCGAGGTTTACCGCGACTAACAATAGCCTTGTCCTAGAAGCAAAATACCGCTCACTTACAATGAGCGGTATTTTTTAGCGTGACACAGAATTTTGAACACCTTCTGTTCAACCCATATGGAAGCACGGCGCCCTAGCACACAATCATCCTTTATATTCCGGTTGCCCAAAAAGTTAAAATTAAACAATATAAAAACTCGTTTAAGAAGCTTCTTTATGCCAGATACTCTTTGTTTTTCCGCGCGTGAAATGCTTCTTCTGTAATTAGTTACTTTTCCATAGCAGCTTGAAATGGCTTCACTATTGTCTTCACCGTTGTCTTCACTATGGTCACATGCAATTCATGCCAGCTCGCAAACTGTAACAAAGCATGTTTCTTTACTAACAATTGCTGAAAAGTTCCTGCTTCCATGATTTACTAGCAAACTATGCACCCGAAAAACCGATAAAAACTCAAATTTCCAACATACGGGTGCCGGGAAGGAAATCATATGAAAAAACTCACCCTGTGCCTGGCGGTGTCACTGGCGCTGACAGGTCTGTCCGCATGTCAAACCCAAAGCTCGCCAGAGGCGATGGCATCTAACGTTTCTGCTATCGTCAAACAAGATCAGAACCAAGCCTTTACTGCATTCAGTCAAAGTTTTATCGATTCTTTGTGGCAAGTTGCACCGACTTGGGCGCTCTATAATGGTTTTCATCAATATGATGCCAAACTCCTGGTACCGGATGCGGCCAGCCGCACCGTGACGCTGAACTTTATTCAGCAGCAGCGTGCCAAGATGGCGAGCTTTGATTTTGCGGCGCTTACCGCAGCCAACCTGATTGACTATCGCTTGATTGAAAATGTTCTCGGCAGCATGGAGTGGGAAATCAAACGCTTCAAGTCCTGGCAGTGGGACCCATCCAGTTACAACGTGGCCGGAGGTTTTGCGCAAATCATCAATGAGGACTTTGCACCTCTGGATCAAAGGTTGCGCTCTGTATTGGGCCGATTGGAAAATGTGCCGGCCTATTACCGGGCGGCGCAGCAAAACATAGATAATCCCACTCTGGAGCACACAGAGTTGGCCATCATGCAAAATCAGGGTGCCTTTACGGTATTGTCCGATGAACTGCTCGTCAAGGTGAACGCCTCCGGCCTGAACGCTGATGAAAAGGCGTTGTTCAAGCAAAGACTGGCTAATGCCGTGGCAGCCATCGAAGGGCATATCCAGTTTCTAAAACAGCTTGAGCAGCAACTTAAGCGCGAAGGCAGCCGTAGTTTTCGGATAGGAGAAGCACTTTATGAGGAGAAGTTTGCCTTCGATATTCAGGCCGGTATGAGCGCCAAGGCCCTTTATGAAAAGGCGCTGGCCGATAAGGCCAGGGTTCAGGGTGAAATGGCGAAAATTACCGATAAGCTCTGGAGCAAGTATTTCCAAGAGCCCAAGCCGCAAGACGAGAAGAAGGCTATCAAACAGTTGATCGACAAGCTTTCGGCCCGGCATGTAAAGCGGGAAGATTTTGTGGACGAGGTGAGGGCGCAGATCCCCGAGCTGGTGAAGTTTGTCAATCAACACGATCTGGTGACTCTGGATCCGAAAAAGCCTTTGGTGGTCAGGGAAACACCTGAATATATGCGAGGTTTTGCCGGTGCTTCCATCAGTGCTCCCGGCCCTTATGAAAAGGGCGGCAACACTTATTATAACGTGACTCCCCTCGATGGCATGACTGACGAGCAGGCCGAAAGTTACTTGCGCGAGTACAACCACTGGATATTGCAGGTACTGAACATACATGAGGCTATCCCCGGCCATTACACCCAACTGGTGTACTCCAATGAATCACCGAGCCTGGTCAAGAGCCTGTTTGGTAACGGCGCCATGGTCGAAGGTTGGGCCGTTTATGCCGAGCGTATGATGTTGGAACAGGGCTATGGCAACTTTGAGCCGGAAATGTGGCTGATGTACTACAAGTGGAACCTCAGGGTGATTTGTAACACCATTCTGGACTACAGCATTCAGGTCAAGGGGATGACTGAAGAGCAGGCTATCAAATTGATGACTGAAGAAGCCTTCCAGCAGCAAGCCGAGGCGGAAGGTAAATGGCGCCGGGCAACGCTGAGCCAGGTACAGTTAACCAGCTATTACGCCGGATATCGTGAAATTTACGACCTCAGGGAAGAACTTAAACAGCAACAAGGAAAGGCGTTTGAGCTCAAGGCATTTCACGAAAACTTCCTCAGTTATGGCAGTGCTCCGGTCAAATACATCAGCCAGTTGATGCAAGACAAGTAAGGTGGACAACAAAAGGCAGGGATAAAGTTTGCTGCCCAGTGGCGGTAAACTTAATTTGTTCAGTTGACTATAGGGACAGTTTGACCGGCTATCCCTTTTTCATAACTCGTTATATGTGACTCTGTGCACCTTACATCATTATAACCAGTGAATTTTTCTGGCTCGGTCAGGATAATTATGTTAACGTTAATGGTAATGGTTCTTATTTGAGAATTGTATTAACGAAAATGACGAAAATTTTATTGGTGGACGATGACCTGGAGTTCAGGGACTTGCTCAAGGAAGCACTGGAGGGCGAGGGGCACGATGTTGTTTGTGCCGCTGATGGTTTGGATGCACTGATGAGACTCGACACTTTTACCCCGGATGTTATCTTGCTCGACTTAATGATGCCCAAACTCAATGGTTTTGAGATGTTACTTGCCCGTAAGGACAGTACACCTGTGATAGTGATTTCGGCTGTCGATAGCGAAGAGGAAAGGATTAAAGGTTATGAGCTGGGGGCTGATGATTTTTTGAGTAAGCCATTTAGCGTCAAAGAGTTGTTGGTCCGTATTCAGGCGCTCATAAGAAGGATCAATATCAGCAAGGGGCAGGAACCTACCGATCTGGCGCTCAATAAGCATATTCAGTTTGATGAGACGGATTACACAGTAGCCATTGCCGATCAGCAATTGGCATTGACTCAGACAGAGTTTCGTTTGTTTAAATATCTGTTTGAGCGTAAGGGCCAGGTGGTTACCAAGCAGGAGCTACAGCGACGGGTGTTAAAAAAAGAGTTGGGGCGGTTTGACCGAAACCTGGATATGCATATCTCCAACACCCGGCGTAAACTGGAGCAGACCCGTTTGCCAAGAAGTCTTATTAATACTGTACGCGGCCAAGGATACAGTTTCAGCCTTTGGTAAACTCTACTGATTTTTCCCCGAATATCAAGCCAGAGTCGGCCGCGTTTTCAAGCGCGGCCGATTTGGTTTATCCTATAGCCCACTTGCGCGAGCCTTTCGGCTCCACACCCTATAAAAGCAATGAAGGAAAACATCATGCGGATCAGCGCGAATTTTGATGGTGGCAATATTCAGGTCATCAGTCTTGATAATAAGGACGACATCAGACTGGCGATCCGCCCGGATCAGGGCGGAGAGTTCTACCAGTGGTTCAATTTCCGTTTTGAAGGCCAGGTAGGAAACAGTTACACCCTCAATATCATCAACGCCGGCAGCGCTTCTTATCCCAAAGGCTGGGAAAACTACCAGGCGGTTGCCAGCTATGATCGCCAGCACTGGTTCCGTCTGCCGACCAAATATGAAGACGGCAAACTAAGCATCAATGTTGAATTGGACACCGACGCTATTCAGATAGCCTATTTTGCACCTTACAGTTACGAGCGCCACCTGGATCTGCTCAGCGCTGTGCAAGTGCATCCTGAGGTAAGCCTGGAACACCTGGGTCTGACCCTGGATGGCCGCGATCTGACCTTGGTCAAGGTGGGGGATGGCGATAACAGCAAGCGCAATATCTGGATCACCGCCCGTCAGCATCCGGGGGAAACCATGGCCGAATGGCTGGTGGAAGGTTTGCTGTATCGTTTGCTGGACTCGGACGATCCTGTTTCCAAACAGTTGCTGGATAAGGCTAACTTCTATGTTGTACCCAATATGAACCCGGACGGCAGCGCCCGCGGCCATTTGCGCACCAATGCCGCCGGAGTTAACCTAAACCGTGAGTGGCAAACGCCAAGCCTGGAGAAGAGCCCCGAGGTGTACCATGTGGTACAAAAGATGAAAGAAACCGGTGTGGATCTCTTCTATGATGTCCACGGTGATGAAGGTCTACCTTATGTGTTCCTGGCCGGCTGTGAAGGCATTCCTTGTTGGGATGAGCGTTTGACTCAACTGCAACAGGAATTTGCCTCGGCACTATTGCTGGTTAGCCCAGATTTCCAAACCGAACATGGTTATGAAAAGGACGAGCCCGGCAAGGCCAACCTGACCATAGGTTCCAACTGGGTCGGCGAAACCTTCAACTGCCTGTCCAACACCTTGGAAATGCCATTTAAAGACAACGATAATCTGGCTGATCCGCTGGTGGGCTGGTCCCCGGAGCGCTGCCTGTACCTGGGTGAAGCTTCATTGACCGCCATGCTGGCCGTCGTGGACAAACTCAGGTAAGGAGCAGTTATGGCACTGGTTGAATGCCCTTTATGCCGCAAGCGGATCTCCAGTAAGGCACCCAGTTGCCCGCACTGTAGTTCCAAATTGGGACCCAACACCGAGTCGCTGTCGAGGATTAGCCATATTCAGCAGTCGACCAAACTGATGAATCAGAGCTTTCTGGCCTTGACCCTGTTTATCGCCGGGGTGGTTATCTGGTTCTGGGGTGGCGAAGTCGCTGAAGGCAATAGAGCCATCGCCGGTGCGGTCTGCTTTACGCTCGGTTTCGTAGGTTACCTGATAACCCGGGTACGTATTATTTTGCACAAGCGGAAAAGTGTATGACAGATATCAACAAAGTGATTGAAGAGATGCCGGTTGAGGTCTATGAGAGACTGCGCAGCGCCGCCGAGATAGGTAAGTGGGAAGATGGCACTGTGCTGACCGAGGAACAGCGGGAAAACACGCTGCAACTGGTGATGCTCTATCAGGCCAGACGTTTGGAGCAAACCGAACACTTTACTATAGGTGCCGGTGGCCAACTCAACGAGTTGTCCAAGGCGCAGCTGAAAAAGCAGTTTCGCGGTGAGAGCATTGCTGAGTTCAAAGAATCTGATCTTTAATTAAGTTTCTGGATTCGAATGATAAAAAGCCCTGTATAAACAGGGCTTTTTACTATCAATTAAATTCAATCCGAAGTGAGTTCGCCACAGAGGTTTTGTTGCATCTGCCGTCTTATCTCTTCTGTACTCAGCCCTTGGGAGAGCAGGTAATGCAACTTGGTCAAGGCGGCTTCCGTGGTCATATCGGCGCCGCTGATAACGCCGGCTTTTGCCAGGGCGTTGCCTGTGGCATAACCGCCCATATTGACTTTTCCCTGCAGGCACTGAGTCAGATTAATAAGCACTGTGCCTTTGTCGTTGGCCCGCTTGAGAGTTTCCAGCAAGGCGGGGTCCTGCGGCGCGTTGCCGACACCATAGGTCAGTAATATCAGTGCTTTTACCGGCTGCTGCAATATGTTGTTGAATACCTCGGTGGAGATCCCGGGATACAAGGTAACCACACCTATGGGGTGAGGGGTAATGGGCGCCACTTTCAGGGGCTTATCGCAGGGCGGAGCAATTTTACCGGCGCGCAGGCGAATCTTGATCCCGGCTTCCAGCAACAGGGGGAAATTCGGCGAAGCAAAGGCATCGAAGCCGTCGGCATGAGCCTTGGTGGTACGGTTGCCGCGGAACAACTTATTGTTGAAGAACAGGCAAACCTCGGCAACTGGGTAATTTGCCGCTATATACAGCGCATTAAGTAAGTTGGTTTGACCGTCTGAACGCAGCTGCGCCAATGGAATTTGCGAGCCGGTGACGATAACCGGCTTACCGAGATCTTGCAGCATGAAAGACAGCGCCGAGGCGGTAAACGCCATGGTGTCTGTGCCGTGAAGAATAACAAAGCCATCATACTTGTCATAGTTGGCCTGAATGTCGTCGGCTATCATCTGCCAGTGGCTGGGAGCCATGTTGGAGGAGTCTATCAGCGGACTATATTCCTGGATCACGAACGTCGGCATCTCTTCATGGAAAAACTCCGGCATGGAGTTGACGCATTCCGTTAGGAAACCGGCGACCGGGGCAAAGCCATTACTGGTTTTTTGCATCCCTATGGTGCCGCCCGTGTATGCGACATAGATGGACTTTTTTTTGTTCATAATCTGGCTTTATTTATCATTGGAGCAAAAGAGAGGCCGGATTATAGCAAATCAACCCCGACAGCATAAGGCACAAAAAAGCCCGGCGAACCGGGCTTTCAGGATTATCAGTAACTGCAGTTATCGCAGTAGAGATAGACGCCGTTGGGGTCGTCAAAGGCGGCAAACTCTTCCAGTACCTGGCTCCATTGAGTCAGCAGCTTTTCCAGTACGCTGGACTGCTTGACGCTGTGAGGCAGATAAGCTGAGACACTGGCGAACATCTCCTGAATGAAGAGTTGCTCAGGTGTCAGTTCCTGTTCTATCACTCGGCTGTCGAACTTATCGAGCTCGGCCAATTCGGCCGCTTTGGCGATAGCGTTATCGAGATCGCCAAGCTCATCCACCAGACCCAGCTCCAGGGCTTTCTTGCCGGACCAAACGCGGCCTTGGGCAATCTTATCCACCTGCTCGAGTGTCATATTGCGCTCGTTGGCCACCAGTGAGATAAAGTCTTTGTAGCCACGTTCGATATGGCGCTGGATCACCGCCTTGACGCCATCGGAAAGTGGCCGGGTAACAGAAAGACCGGCCCAGTCAGAGGTGGCCACCCCATCGGTATTGACGCCGATGGAAGACAGGGAGTCCTCGAAGGTGGTTATCATGCCGAAAATACCGATGGATCCGGTCAGGGTAGTGGGGTTGGCATAGATATAGTCAGCGCTGGCCGAAATCCAGTACCCGCCTGATGCAGCCATGCTGCTCATGCTGACCACCACAGGCTTACCGGCTTTCTTCAATGCCAGCACTTCCTGACGAATTTGCTCGGAAGCAAAGGCGCTGCCGCCGGGGCTGTCGACCCTGAGTACTACGGCCTTGATAGTGTCGTCGAAGCGCGCCTTACGCAGCAGGGCGGAGGTACTTTCGCCGCCGATATCACCGGCCGGCTGACTGCCGTTGAGAATATTGCCCTTGGCCACTATAACGCCAATCTCTTCTGAGGGGACCAACTCGGGCAGCGGTGCCATCAACTTGGCGTAGTCATAGTAGCTGATCTGCTTGAAGCTATCGCCTTCCTTGCTTTTGCCCACCAAGTCCAACATCGCCAGGCGGAAGTCCTCGGCGCTGGCAAGTTTATCGACCCACTTGAGGTTAACTGCCATGGTGCCTGAATCGCCGTCGGCTTGCTCCAGCTCTGCCAAATAAGTGCTAGCATTAAGGCCTAGGTTGGATTTGTCTATGCCACGATTGGCTGCCACTGTGTCTGTATAGCTGCCCCAGATGTCGTTGAGCAGAACAGAGTTGGCTTCCTTGGCGGCTTCTGACATGTCGTCACGGATAAAAGGTTCAACCGCTGACTTGAAAGTACCAACACGGAAAATGTGCGCCTTGATTTTTAACTTATCCAGTGCCGACTTATAGTACTGACGGTAGCGGCTCAGGCCATCTACCGCCACCATACCCTCTGGGTTGAGGTAGACTGTATCGGCAAAACTCGCCAGGAAATACTGGTTCTGATCATAATAGTTACCTATGGCGACCACAGGCTTGCCACTATCCTTGAATTCATTGAGTGCCTGGCCTATGGCGCTCAGCTTACTCAGGCCGCCATATTGCAACTCGGACAGATCCAATACCAGGGCCTTAATTCGCTTGTCATTGGTGGCGCTGTTAATGGTATAGAGCACATCACTCAATAAGATTTCGCCGTTGACATCGGGTCCTTTGCCTTGGTTTAACATCGCCTCGAACGGGTCAATCTGGCGTTTCTGATCCACTATGCCGCCGGCCAGGTTCAATACCAACGCCGAGCCATCCTCAACTTGGATTTCATCACTGCTGACCATGGCGATGACCACGGCTATCAAAGCGATAAAGAACAGCGGGAAGAACACTAGGTTCAACACCAGCTTGCGAATGAAGTTGATCACATTCCAGATCAACATCAGGGTATTCTTGGTTGTCAGGGGTTTTGCGGACATAGCCACTCCATTTTTCCATGCATTCCGCTAATGCTAACTGAAAATAACAGCAACGGGAAAACACATTTGTAAGTGATTTTATACGCGTGCTTTTACCGGCTTAGCCGAAGGGAGATTGCAATGCATGCTTTATGTTGAGCTTGATGGCGGCTCAGGTTATGCTGATTTAAATCACTTGTTTAAAAAGGATGTTTTAATGTCGGGCTTTCCTCATTTATTAGAACCCTTGGATCTGGGGTTTACCCAGCTGAGAAACCGGGTACTCATGGGTTCCATGCATACCGGGTTGGAAGAAGAAAAGGGCGGTTTTGAGAAACTGGCACACTTCTACAAGGAGCGGGCGCTGGGTGGTGTGGGTTTGATTGTCACCGGCGGCATAGCGCCAAACTTTCGCGGCCGTTTGGCCCCCAACGCCTGTCAGCTGAGTTTTCCCTGGCAAGTGGGCAAACACCAAATCGTTACCCGCGCCGTGCATGAGGGCGGCGCCAAGATCTGTATGCAGATCCTTCATGCCGGTCGTTATGGCTATCATCCTTTTTCACTGGCACCGAGCAAGGTCAAGTCACCCATTACCCCATTTACGCCAAGTGCCATGTCTTTGCGGCAAATCCGCGGCACCATAAAGGATTATGCCACCTCTGCCGAATTGGCCAAACGGGCCGGTTATGATGGCGTGGAAGTGATGGGCTCTGAAGGCTATCTCATCAATCAGTTCATCTGTGAGCGGGTCAATCAGCGCAGCGATGAGTACGGCGGCAGTTTTGCCAACCGTATTCGCCTGCCACTGGAAATTGTTCGTGCTATCCGCGCCAAGGTCGGGCCCGAGTTCATCATTATCTTTCGTTTGTCTATGCTGGATCTGGTCGACAAGGGCTCAAGCCTTGAGGAGGTCATAGAACTCGGCAAAGCGCTGGAACAAGCCGGTGTCACTATCATCAATACCGGCATAGGATGGCATGAGGCCAGGATCCCGACCATAGCCACCAGCGTACCCAGAGGCGCCTTTGCCTGGGTCACTGAACGTTTGAAAAAAGAACTCAGTGTTCCTTTGGTGGCCACCAACAGGATCAATACGCCTGAGATAGCCGAGCAGATCCTTGCCTCGGGGCAGGCGGATATGGTGTCTATGGCAAGGCCTTTCCTGGCTGATCCTGAGTTTGTCAATAAAGCCGCGGCCAATCAAAGCGAAGCCATCAATACCTGCATCGGCTGTAATCAGGCTTGTCTCGATCATACCTTTTCGCTCAAGCGTGCTACTTGCCTGGTTAATCCAAGAGCTTGCTATGAGACAGAGATTAATTTCCCCAAGACTGAGTCACCCAAACGCCTGGCTGTGATGGGCGCGGGCCCTGCGGGCATGGCGTTTGCCGTCTACGCCGCTGAACGGGGGCACAAGGTGACTTTGTTTGAAGCCCGAGATGAAGTCGGTGGCCAGTTTAACCTGGCGCGCAAGATCCCCGGCAAGGAGGAATTCAACGAAACCATACGCTATTTCAAGAATCGCCTCGCACATTTTAAGGTGGACCTGCGTTTGAATACGCCGCTCAACGCCTCTGTGCTCAGGGATGAGGCTTTTGATGAGTTGGTGGTCGCCAGTGGTGTTGTACCAAGAGCGCTCAACTTGCCCGGGTTTGATTCTCCCAAGGTGGTCAGTTATCAACAGGTGCTGCGGGGCGAGGTGGAAGTCGGCCGGCGGGTGGCACTTATCGGCGCCGGTGGCATAGGTTTTGACTTGGCGCATTTCCTCGGCGAGCAGGAGTCCAGCACGCTGGAGCCGGAGCGCTGGTATCGTCAGTGGGGGATAGACACAAGTTACGCCGAGCGTGGCGGACTGGCCAAACAAGCCCAGGCGCATGCCCCGGCCAGAGAGCTGTATTTGTTGCAACGCAAGAAGAGCAAGCTGGGTAAAGGCTTAGGTAAGACGACGGGCTGGATCCACCGCATGGTGCTTAAGCAGCACAAGGTGACAGAGCTCAGTGGGGTCAGCTATGAGCGCTTTGACGACCAGGGATTGCACATACTGATTGATGACAAGCCGCAACTGCTGCCAGTGGATACTGTGGTGATCTGCGCAGGTCAGGAATCCAACCGTGTGCTGTTGCCGGAACTGGAAGAGTGCGGCTTGCCAATGCACCTCATTGGCGGCGTTGATGTTGCTGCCGAGTTGGATGCCAAACGCGCCATTTGTCAGGGTGCAGAATTGGCGATGCGGATCTAGTCTCTATCCGGGTTTAGGGAAGGTGCGAATAAGTCCTTTTGGCCTTCTCTTTTGTAGAGAGTGGCTTATTCAGCAATTGGCGTTCAAGGTATCTAACTGAAGGCATGCCGGGCCCTTTATCGATGGTGGCGAGTGGCGGGGGATTTATATCTTTGATGTCGCCAGTCTGGCTGAGGCTGAAGCCTTGACGGCCAGCGATCCTGCGGTTCGGGCCGGTAGCCTTATTATGGAACTTAAAGCTTGGTACGGCAGTGCAGCTTTGCTGGAGGTCAACCGTATTCACGCCCGGATAGCCGAGTCACAGCCTTGAATGACAAGCTTTCAACACTAAATGAGCGTTTCAAAGCCGCTTGAGAATATCTTTCGGTACTGAGCTCAACCCGGGCGGCGGTAAAAAACCACCCAAGCCGCGGTCGATACGCAAATGCTGCAGATCCAGCGCCCGGGTCAGGGGCACGAAGAGGGCACCTGGATGAAGGATATATTCGCTCACCAGGTTGAAGCCGCCGCCACAGATAACCCTTTGATACTGCCAGCCAATATCTGAGGCCGGGTACAGCTGCAGCCGGGTTAATCCAGGTTTGTGCTCTTTGTTGTTGAAGTCGCTCAGAGCACGCTTATCAAGGGGGTTGCCATCAAGGGGGTAAAAGCCTGCATCGGCGCTTGGGCGCGGCGGCGCAATAATATCTATCGCTTCTCCCGCCTTTGTGGCGTGTTCAAGCAGCATAGCCTGCTCGGCAAGACTTCCCGAGTGGATCACCAGAGTCTGTTTAGGCTTCTCAAGACCCTTTGGGGTTGCATCTTGGGACTTGTCTTCGCCGAGTAACGGCAGCCAGAAGCGTTGGCCCGTTTGATTGGAGAGCGCCAGCTCTTGCTCCGGGGTCGGCCATTCACAAAACCAGATTTGCTGAAAACGGGGAATATGGGCAATACGCTGGCGATAGACATTCCAGTTGAGCAATCTGGCGATATAGACAAGTTTACCAGGCAAGGGGATATCACCAAGCTCGCCCCAAATGCCCCCGGGAAAGGCATCTATCAGCATGAGCCGACACGCTTGTTGCTTGTTGAGCGATGCCAGTAACTGCTTGAGCCAAGCGCTGAGTTCGGCTCGGCTTTGAAGCCTGGTAGGCAGGCTTATGTGTTGAATGCCCTTTGGTAGCAGCGCATCGACCGCTAACGGCAGTGGACTTGTGATCACCAACGCTTGCTGCGCCTTGATAAAGCCGAGCACTTTCAGCGCCCGGCTCAAGTGCCCGAGTCCGCCGCCGGGGGCGTAATAGATAAGCATCAGTGACTCGCCGTTTGAGCGACCAGTGTCTTGATGGCAGCCAAATAACGCTCGGCTTCAGCCTCGGCGCTGCATTGACTCAGTACCGTTTGGTACAAGGCCTGGCTCTTGGCGGCGCGAATCGAAGCCGTATCGGTTTGCCAACGCACCAACGCATCCAAAAGTGATTCCGCCGAAGTTGGATGAAACAAATAACCTGAGTCCGTTTGGCCGCGGAGATTATGGGCCGCGTCACTGTCAGTCAAACGGTCTTCGAAGACATGCTTTTCGCGTTCATTCAGGCTGTCGAAGATAAGATCGGCCATACCGCCACAGCAGGCGCCGAGCACAGGGATGTTAAGCGCCGCCACCTCCAGCAGCACATTGGGGGTTCCCTCATAGAAAGAGGGAATGGCGATAAGGTCGCATACCAGATAACGGCTTATCAGTTGATACCTGTCAAGAAACGGCTCCAGGGTGTAACTGCCCTCGGGCAGGGTTTGCAATAGCTCGGCTGCGCTTTCATCCAGCTCGCCAATCAACAACAGATGGCAGCTGTGTACCAAGGGGCTGCGTTTGAAGGTCTCGATAAAAAAGGCCAAACCTTTTTTCTCTTTCAAATGACCGAAAAGGCCAATCACAGGCTGACTGGGATTTTCCAGGTTATTGGAACGCCAGGCTTTGGCTTGCTCTTTATCCAGCGGCAATGGTTGCCAACGTTCGCTATCCAGGCCATTACTCATGTTGTGAACTCTGACTTGCGGCCACAGGGCTTTGACCCGTTTAGCCTTGTCGGCGCTGACGGTCAATACCAGCGCGCTGGCTTGCAGCGTATCCTGCAGCACTTGATAGCGACGATGATCGAGAATACTCAAGTCGAAGTCGTTGCCGCGCAGCAATGTGATGAGCGGTAGCCCAAGCCAGGCGGCAAAGACCCGCCCGGCATGCATGGAGAAGGGATAGCCATAGGCAACGACAGCATCATATTCACCTTCCAGCTTGTGCCACAGAAGATTGAGCGAGTGCGCCGGGTTTGTACCCATGGGAAAGCTGTGATCGCAACCCTGCTCGGCAAAATAGCCGGTCTCCTTTTCCAAGCCGCCGGAGCGCAAATGATAAAGGGTGATATGTACCCCGAGCCGCCGCAAATGGTGTACCAGTCTATCGCAGGATAGTGCCATGCCGCCTTTGGCCGGTGGGTAGTGTTGAGTCAGCCACAGTAGCCTGGGGTTAGCTGTCATAGATATCCCGATACTCGTAATCCGGCAACTGCTGATCATCTTCTTCAACAGGGAGCTCAAAAGCGGCAAAGTCCTCGGCATCAAACTCTTTATTGTAACTGCCGTGTTTGGTGTGTAGTTGGTACCAGGCACTACCGAGATACAATTGCTTGAGGGCGAAACCGGCAAGCGGATCCTCTGGTTTAACGCCTTGTAGGCTCAATTGCTCATACTTGGTGCCTGAGTGTGGATCTTCATAGACTTCCTTGCCGACCTTCAAGGGTTTGGCGGCGCACTGGAAACACAGACAGGTTTTGGGATCCAGATGATGCTCGCAGACACTGGCTTGGCACTCACTGCAATTGCCAACGGCAGGTTGGCCGCAAGGGCTGAGGGTGAAAAAACCGACTTTTAGCTGACACTGACTCATATTATCCCCTGGCTCGAATACTGGTCTGTTGATAGGACTTGGCGATGGTTCTGAGAATATTCTCGGCATCCATCAAACGTGACTCACCGATAAATTTAAAGGTGGAGTTGGATTTCACCTTGGTGATGCCGTTTTGAGTCTGTGCCTTGCTCGTTGGTGCCAGTTTACCCTGGCGTAGATGATAATATTCAGCATTCAGCGTCAGGCAGCTGCGAATGCTGCGCCGTCCCTTGTACTTGATCTTGGTTTTGACTTTGCCTCGGGCGTTGCGACGGGTGCGTTTACGACGACAGATAACATCATCCACCCGCAGTTGCAGCTCATTGCCGTCCTTGAGTTTGGCCCTGAATTGCAACAGTGGCACTTCAAAGTAGGCCAGTTGAGTATTTTTCTCAGGCTTTTCGGTTCGGGCCGGCTTACGCTTGTGTATGGAGTCGAGATCCAGTTTCAGTTGCACGCTGTTGGTCTCCATCGCCAGTACCTGCATCAATTTGATAAGGCCGGTGCGCACATTGTCGTTGACGTCCATATTGTTGCAGCTGTGAAGCAATAATATCGAGGCCAGAGTCAAACCCACCAAGGCATACACCACCAGGTGAGGTACGGGCAGGAATATGCTGACAATAGTGAAACCTATTAACCAATTGCGGCTGCGGCGAAACTGGCGTCTCAATGGGCTGCCCATACGATCCAATCGGGTCAGGCGCTTGAGAAACAGTAACCAGTGCTGGGTCGAATGGGTTGCATCCAACTTCCTGGTACGGATAAATTCTTGCTCCACCGGGGTTAACTGCTTGAACACTTTGCGCATTCGCCAGTAGTGAAGCGGGGCGTTAAAAGGGTTTATGGCTGTTTCCATATCATTTCCTTGACATTAAACAGGTGCTATTAAACGAGTAGCTATTAAGCGGTAGCTTGCATGGGGCCTTGGCTCAGCTGGTGATACAAGTCGCTGAGTTGAGTGCAGATCTGTTGCCATTGGAACTGATCTGTCACCCTTTGTTGGCCCTTGAGGCCCAAATCTTTGGCCTTGGCCGGTTGACTGAGCAGCTCAATACAGGCTCTGGCGAGCTCGGAGGGCCTGGAGGGGGGAACCAAGAGCCCATGGACTTCATGGGTTACCAGCTCACGAATGACAGGTAGATCCGAGGCAATAACTGCGGTGCCGCAGGCCATGGATTCGAGCACTTTCAAAGGGCAGCATCCCTGAAGCATGTTGCGCCTGCAGGGCGTGAGCGGCGCCAAAGATGCGCTCGCGGTCTGAATTTTTTGCCTGAGACTGGCTTGGTCCAGCCCGAAATGCAGTGAAACATAATCTTCCAGTTCCATGGACTTGAGCCAGGCCTTTACCTGCCGGGCCTGGCGATTTTCGAGAGACAGGCAGAGATCCAATTCGACCTCCAACTGCTGACGCACCAAGGCAAAGGCTTTGAGCAGATCCCTAAGCCCCTGCCAGCGCTGGGCGGCACCAAAATAGATGAGCCTGGGTAGCCTCGCATCCTGTGCTTGCCTCAATGGCTCGGCAGGCGGCAACTCGGCGCCGTTTGGCAGATAGACTACTGGAGTGGTAGTGCGTTTTTCAAGGCCGGCAGCCGTGATTCTTGATGGGGTCACAATCAGATCGGCACCATCCAGGCAACGCTGCTCCCAGGCGCTGATTTTGGCCAGGGTTTTCCGCGGCAGCGACAGGTGAATAGGCAGCTCTATGCTGGGCAGGGCATTGACCTCATAAACTAGCTTGAGCGCTGGATTGTCCTTGCGATGATCCAGCAAAGGCACCCCCGCCCAGGGATCACGAAACTGCGCCAATGTCAGGGTATCGCGATTTTGCCTGAGCAGCGCCCCAAGCTGATTGGCATAGTCCAGCGCCTTGGCAAGTACGTTATTGCCCGAGCCTGGGTTTAGCTGGTGCCTGACAATACTGACCTCGCTGGGATTGCTGCCGAGTGACAGGGTTTCTTTCTGCCAGGAAGGCATCTGGGGATCACCTTGCAGATAGAGCATACCGGGGGACTGGAAGGCAAACAGGGTTGACGCCATATAACGTATATGGGTCGAAGCGCCTTTGGGCAGAGGGTAGCGGTCAAAAGCGCAATAAAGACTTTTGAATGAATAACTTGAGTCTGATTTCATAAGTCCGGCAGAGTACCGGAGTCAGGCAGGATTTACAACGAAAAAACGCTTGTTTGACTGTAGGAGATCTGCCATTGACGGCGTTTTTTGCGCTTGTTTCAGGCCAAATGTTTAACCCGCAGCAGCGGCATGTCGGCACCTTCGCTGGAGAGGTCCAAGTCCAGATCTTCCGTAGGCACACAGCAGCAGGGCAGGCATTCATCCGCCTTTAACTCGGCCAATGGCGTGGTCAGATAAGTGACCGAGCCACTGCGCACCCGGGTCTTGCAGGCGCCGCAAAACCCGCTGCGGCACTCGGAAAAAATGCTCACCTTACGGGCTTCAAGCGCTGCCAGGAGAGTCCTGTGTTCTGTGGTATACAGCAGCAAGGGCTCTCCGCGCAGCAGCACGATAGGGGCTTTGTTAAAGGTCAAAGTCGGAGAACTCATCGTCATCGACAGCCGAATCTATCTGGCCGACCAAATAGGATGATACTTCCACTTCCTGAGGCGCCACCTGTACGGCATCGCTTTCCAGCCAGTTTTTCATCCAGGGCAGGGGATCGCTCTGCTCACTGTATGGTGCGCCCAGGTTAACCGCTTTCATTCTCTGATTGGTAATGAACTCCACATATTGGCAGAGAATGGTTTCGTTCAGGCCTATCATGGAGCCATCCTTGAACAGGTACTTGGCCCAGGCCTTTTCCTGCTCGGCGGCGCGCAGGAACAGATCGTAAGCTTCCTGCTGGCACTCTTTGGCGATTTCACCCATCTCAGGATCATCTTTGCCACCCTGCATCAGGTTGATAATGTGCTGGGTTGAGTTCAGGTGCAAAGCTTCATCGCGGGCGATCAGGCGAATGATCTTGGCGTTGCCTTCCATCAGTTTGCGCTCGGCAAAGGCAAAGGAGCAGGCGAAGCTGACGTAAAAACGTATCGCTTCGAGCGCATTGACCGACATCATGCACAGATAGAGGGCTTTTTTGATGGTGCGGGTAGTGACTTCAAGGGTGCGACCGTTAACGTCGAACTTGCCTTCACCATGCAGGTGATACAACTGAGTCAGCTCGATAAGGCGGTCATAATACTCGGCAATATCGCCGGCGCGCTTGAGGATCTCCTCATTGACCACTATGTCATCGAACACCACGGATGGGTCGTTGACAATATTGCGAATGATATGAGTGTAGGAACGACTGTGAATGGTCTCGGAGAAGGACCAGGTTTCAATCCAGGTTTCCAGCTCAGGCAGGGACACCAGCGGCAGGAAAGCCACATTGGGGCTGCGGCCCTGAATCGAGTCCAACAGGGTTTGGTACTTGAGATTGGAGAGGAAGATATGCTTTTCATGATCCGGCAGGGCACCAAAATCGATTTTGTCGCGGCTGACATCCACTTCTTCCGGGCGCCAGAAGAAAGACAACTGCTTTTCGATCAGTTTCTCGAATACTTCGTACTTCTGTTGATCGTAACGGGCCACGTTAACCGCCTGACCGAGAAACATAGGTTCGCGGGTGGCATCGTTGGGGGTTTGACAAAAAATTGAATAAGCCATGATCTACTCTTTCCAAACAACGGGGCCACCTGGGCCCCGAACTTGTTACTTAATCCTGCTTAAATCTTGCAGGCGCCGCCGGCACAACCGTCGTCTTCCTTCTCGATGCTGGTAATGTCATCGAATTTGTCGGAAGCACCGTCCCGGGTGTTGTGGTAGTAAAGGGTTTTGACCCCGAGTTTGTAGGCGGTCAACAGATCCTTGAGCAGCAGCTTCATTGGAACCTTGTTACTTTCAAACTTGGATGGGTCATAGTTGGTATTGGCCGAAATCGCCTGATCGACAAACTTCTGCATAATACCCACCAACTGCAGGTAACCGTCGTTGCTGGGCATCTGCCACAGCAACTCGTACTTGTCCTTGAGCTCATCAAAATCGGGCACCACTTGCTTGAGCTGACCATCTTTACTGGCCTTGACGCTGATAAGGCCGCGTGGAGGCTCAATACCATTGGTGGCGTTGGAGATCTGCGAAGAGGTCTCGGATGGCATCAGTGCCGACAGAGTCGAGTTACGCAAGCCGTGCTGCTTGATATCGTGACGCAGGGCATCCCAATCCAGGTGCAGCGGCTCATCACAAATCTTGTCCAGATCCCGCTTGTAGGTATCTACCGGCATGATCCCCTGAGAATAAGTGGTCTCATGGAACAGCGGGCAGGCACCCAGCTCTTTGGCCAGATTCATCGAGGCTTTGAGCAGGTAGTACTGTATGGCTTCAAATGTTTTGTGAGTCAGGCCGTTGGCGCTGCCATCAGAGTATTTCACGCCGTTTTTGGCCAGATAGTTGGCGAAGTTGATGACCCCGATACCCAGAGTGCGGCGGTTCATCGATGCCGTCTTGGCAGCGGGAATAGGGTAGTCCTGGTAATCCAGCAGGTTATCCAGGGCGCGCACGGCCAAATCGGCAAGACCTTCCAGTTCGCCCAAGTCTTTTATCGCACCCAGGTTCAGCGCTGACAGAGTACAAAGGGCGATTTCGCCATTGGGATCGTCAATGTTGTTCAGTGGCTTGGTTGGCAGGGCAATCTCAAGGCACAGGTTGGATTGACGCACAGGGGCCACTTCGGCGTTGAAGGGGCTGTGGGTGTTACAGTGATCCACGTTCTGCACATAGATGCGACCTGTGGAGGCGCGCTCCTGCATCATCAGCGAGAAGAGCTCGACCGCTTTAAGGGTCTTCTTGCGAATACTCGGATCTTGCTCATATTTCACATACAGGCGTTCGAATTCGTCCTGATCGGCAAAGAAAGCGTCATACAAGCCGGGAACGTCCGATGGGCTGAACAGAGTGATATTTTGGCCCTTGATCATCCGCTGATACATCAGCTTGTTGATCTGAACGCCATAGTCCAGGTGACGGATACGGTTGTCTTCAACACCACGGTTGTTTTTCAGAACCAGCAGCGATTCAACTTCCAGGTGCCAGATAGGGTAGAACAGGGTTGCAGCACCGCCGCGAACGCCGCCCTGGGAGCAGGATTTCACCGCAGTCTGGAAATATTTGTAAAAAGGCAAACAACCTGTATGGAAGGCTTCGCCGCCACGAATAGGGCTGCCCAGGGCGCGAATACGGCCGGCGTTCACACCGATACCGGCTCTCTGGCTGACATATTTGACGATGGATGAGGCCGTGGCATTGATAGAATCCAGGCTGTCATCACACTCGATCAACACGCAAGAGCTGAACTGACGTGTCGGCGTACGCACACCGGACATGATAGGGGTCGGCAAAGAGATCTTGAAGGTAGAAACCGCATCATAAAAGTCTTTGACATACTGCAGCCGGGTTTCTTTCGGATAACGGGCAAACAGACAGGCGGCGACCAGAATGTAGAGGAACTGGGCACTTTCGTAGACTTCATGAGTCACACGGTTTTGTACCAGATACTTGCCTTCCAGCTGTTTGACGGCAGCATAGGAGAAGTTCATGTCGCGCCAGTGGTCGATATAGCTGTCGAGTACATCCAACTCTTCACGGCTGTAGTCTTCCAACAGGTGCTTGTCGTACTTGCCCATGGCAACCAACTTGCTGACATGATCAACCAGTTTTGGCGGCTCAAACTGACCAAAGGCTTTCTTACGCAAATGAAAAACAGCAAGGCGGGCGGCCAGGAACTGATAGTCCGGAGAATCGGGAGAGATCAGATCGGCTGCGGCCTTGATAATGGTTTCATGGATGGCTTCAGTGGGAATACCATCATAAAACTGCAGGTGAGAACGTAACTCCACCTCGGAGACCGAGACGTTGTTTAATCCTTTGGCTGCCCAGGTGATAACGCGATGGATCTTATCGAGATCTATGGTCTCGCGTGCGCCACTGCGTTTGGTAACTGTCATAGTCATAGTGCTATTCATTGAAGATAGGCCTTGGTTGTAATATCTGTGACAATGACGCGTCGGCGTCATTAAACCTTCCCTTGTAAAACAATCAACCGAACAGTTAACGACGGCGGCCCGAGTGGGCTCTGTTAACCGGGAGTTTTCAGTGCAAGACTAGTATGTTTGATTGCGACTGATACACAAGATATGGTGTTTTTCTATATCTTGGATAACAAGATAGTGAGGTGTGGCACTTTTTGCAAGCCTGAGTTTTGGGTATATCTTGTGGATATCTTGAGGATATTGAGTGGCCGATTCCGCAAAGCTGCATCATTGCTGGCGCACAGTCATCATGGTTAAAAATTAAGCGATCTCACTCAAGGTGATCGACTGCTAAAATAAGCAGCGATCCGCGATCTTGCTCAGATCCGCTCGGTTAAAGTAGCATCCGGTCTGCGACTTTCATTAAGGCCTTGTCCCCTCGGGAAAACAGTGCCAATTTAGCGTTTTTCTTACCTTGTTACCACAATGGCAGAGACATCACTGCCTGTGGATGGTTCAACTGCCAATCTGCGCCCCAGTCTGCCGGTTTATCCTCTGCCGCCAGATATCCCCACATGGCGATGGCAGAGGGCATATTAACCGCCTGCGCCGCGGCTATGTCGCGCTCTGCATCGCCAAGATAGAGAATACGTTCAGGAGCGCAGTTAAGCTGCTGGGCCCCCAGTAACATAGGAGCCGGGTGGGGCTTGCGATAGAGGGTAGTATCGGCACTGATCACAGCATCAAAGCGTTTAAGCAGCCCGATGCGCTCTAACAAGGGACGGGTAAAACGCGCTGGTTTATTGGTGACAATCCCCAGCGGCATAGCTCTTGAACGGGCACTGTCCAGCAAGGCTTCTATGCCTTCAAACAAACAGGCTTTTTGGCCGTTGACCGCATCATATTCCCTGAGCATCGCTTGCCGGAGATGCTCCTGCTCTTCGGCTGAGGCTTGGGGCACGGCGGCTTGCACCATGGCAAGCGAGCCGTGAGAGGCCAGAGTGCGCAAAAGTTTGCGCTTATCTTCTATCGATACCCCATGGGATGCCAGGGCCAAGGCCAGCGCTTCGGTCAGGTCCTCGGCGGTATCCACCAAAGTTCCATCCAAGTCGAACAGAATGCCTTGAAACGGTAGCTTAGGCGTCATGGCATCAGTCCTGGCGCTGACAGGCAATCATGTAGTTGACGTCAACGCTCTTGGTGTAACTGAATACGCCACTCAAGGGGTTGTATTTTATGCCCAGCGCGTCACGACACAATAGTTCAGTGTTTTCTGCCATGGCGATTAACTCGGATGGGCGGATAAACTTACTGTGGTCATGGGTTCCGGCCGGCAACATTTTCAGTACATACTCGGCACCGAGTATGGTTTGCACCCAGGACATGATGTTGCGGTTAATGGTGGAGAAGAACACCCAACCACCGGGCTTGACCATATCGCAACAAGCCTGGATCACAGATTGCGGATCCGGTACATGCTCGAGCATTTCCATACAGGTAACTGTGTCGTAATGCCCCTGATGATTCAGGGCATGCACTTCGGCAGTTTCTTGCAGGTAGTCTATGCTGACGCCGGCTTCCAGCGCATGCAGCCTGGCGACTTCCAACGGCTCAAAACCCATATCCAGCCCGGTGACCTTGGCGCCGATGCGGGCCATGCTCTCGGACAGAATGCCGCCGCCACAGCCGACATCCAGCACCAGTTTGTCAAAGATACCGCCGGATTGGGCATCTATATAATTAAGGCGCAGTGGGTTGAGTTCATGCAGCGGCTTGAATTCACCGGCAGGATCCCACCAACTGGCGGCCATACTTTCAAACTTGGCAATTTCCTGAGGGTCGACATTGGGTTGAGAAGACATATTCGGACCTGAAACAGCAATATTAAGGATGCGCCTATTATAACCATATAAGCCATAGGGAAGGGCAGTATAAATTGGCGCCTCAATGTGATCGGCGGCACTAAAGCCCAAAAGCTGGACAAAATATCAGCAAGATTCGGTTTTTGATGATAAAAACAACAACGGAACTCATGTCTATGACAGTGATATCAGCCCCTGCTCGCGACTTGTATCATGCCCTTGGCGTTTTTGGCTGCAAAGGCGGCTTTAAGGACTTCCGACATTAAATAACTGTGTTAGAATGCCAAATCACGTTTGTTGGGCTCGACAATGACACGGATTACAAGTTGTCAGCTAATTTAAGGGGATCGAGCAGTTTATGACTGATCTGGCTTTATCAATTTCGCCAATAAATATTGAAGACGAACTAAAGAACTCCTATCTGGATTACGCCATGAGCGTTATCGTCGGGCGGGCATTGCCAGACGTACGCGATGGCCTCAAGCCGGTGCATCGCCGCGTACTCTTTGCGATGAACGAGCTGAAAAACGATTGGAACAAACCCTATAAGAAGTCGGCACGTGTTGTCGGTGACGTGATAGGTAAGTATCACCCTCATGGTGATAGCGCCGTATACGACACCATAGTGCGGATGGCACAGCCTTTCTCGCTGCGTTACACCCTGGTAGATGGTCAAGGTAACTTCGGCTCCATCGACGGCGATGCCGCGGCGGCCATGCGTTATACCGAAATTCGTATGGAAAAGCTGGCGCATCAACTGCTGGCTGACCTTGAGAAAGAAACCGTCGATTATGTCCCCAACTACGACGGCACCGAAATGATCCCGGCCGTATTGCCGACCCGGATCCCCAACCTGCTGGTCAACGGTTCCTCCGGTATTGCGGTGGGCATGGCCACCAATATTCCGCCGCATAACCTGAACGAAGTGGTTAAAGGCTGTTTGGCGCTTATTGAAGAACCTGAGCTGTCTATCGAACAGCTGATGGAGTATATCCCGGGCCCGGACTTCCCGACTGCCGCCATTATCAATGGCAAGAAAGGCATAGAGGAAGCGTACCGTACCGGCCGCGGTAAGGCGATTATGCGCGCCCGTGCCGAGGTGGAAACCGAAGACAATGGCCGCGAGCGGATCATTGTTACCGAGATCCCGTACCAGGTGAACAAGGCTCGTTTGATTGAAAAAATTGCCGAGCTGGTAAAAGACAAGAAAATTGAAGGCATCAGTGGCCTGCGCGATGAGTCTGATAAAGACGGTATGCGCATTGTGGTTGAGGTCAAGCGCGGCGAAGTCGCCGAGGTGGTACTCAACAACCTCTATGCCCAGACCCAGATGCAAACCTCTTTTGGTATCAACATGGTGGCTTTGACCAATGGCCAGCCCAAGTTGTTTAACCTCAAGGAGATGCTGGAAGCCTTTATTCTGCACCGCCGCGAAGTGGTCACCCGCAGAACCGTGTTTGAACTGCGTAAAGCCCGCGAACGCGCGCATATTCTGGAAGCCCTGGCTATCGCCCTGGCCAACATCGACCCTGTGATTGCGCTGATCAAGGCCTCTCCAACACCCGCTGAAGCCAAGGTAAAACTGGTGGAAACCGGTTGGCAGCTCGGCAACGTGCAGGGCATGTTGGAAAAAGCCGGTGATGATGCCGCCCGTCCCGAGTGGCTGGAGCCGGAGTTTGGTATTCGCGATGGTCTCTACTATCTGACTGAGCAGCAAGCCCAGGCTATCCTAGAGCTGCGTCTGCACCGTCTGACCGGTCTTGAGCACGAGAAGATCCTCCAGGAATATGAAGAACTGCTGGAGCTGATTGCTGGATTGCTGCATATCCTCAGAAGCCCAGAGCGTCTGATGGAAGTGATCAAAGAAGAGTTGGAAGAAGTACTTGAGCAATATGGTGACGAGCGTCGCACCGAGATCAATGCTTCAGCCGTGGATATCAGCCTCGAAGACCTTATTTGCGAAGAAGATGTGGTAGTAACCCTGTCGCATTTGGGTTATGCCAAGTATCAGCCTCTGAGCGATTACCAAGCGCAGCGCCGCGGCGGTAAGGGCAAAGCGGCTACCAAGGTTAAAGACGAAGATTTCGTTGAGAAATTGTTGGTTGCCAATACCCACGACACCATTTTGTGCTTCTCCGACTTCGGCAAGCTCTACTGGCTCAAGGTTTATCAGTTGCCGCTGGCCAGCCGTCAGTCGCGCGGTAAACCTATTGTGAACCTGCTGCCATTGTCTGAGGGCGAGCACATTACGGCGATTCTGCCGGTTCGTGAATATGAAGCCGACAAGTATATCATCATGGCTACTTCCCACGGCACAGTGAAGAAGACATCGCTTATTGAGTACAGTCGCCCAAGAGCCAACGGCATTATCGCCGTTAACCTGAAAGACGGTGACCAGTTGATCGGCGTTGACCTGACCGATGGTAGCAACGAAATCATGCTGTTCTCCAACGAAGGTAAGGTGGTACGCTTCAGCGAAGATCAGGTGCGCGCCATGGGCCGTACCGCCACCGGTGTTCGCGGTATCAAACTCGAAGATGGTCAGGAAGTGGTTTCACTGATAGTGCCAAAAGAAGATGGTGCCATTCTGACAGTGACAGAAAATGGTTTTGGTAAGCGTACCGAGCTGAGTGAGTACCCAACCAAGAGCCGTGCTACCAAGGGTGTGGTTTCCATCAAGGTGAGCGAACGTAACGGCGCGGTAGTCGGCGCGGTTCAGGTTGGCGACAATGATGAAATAATGCTGATCAGCGACAAGGGCACACTGGTAAGAACCCCTGCGGCCGGCGTTTCTATCATAGGCCGCAATACCCAGGGCGTGACCATTATCCGCACTGCCGGTGACGAGGCCGTGGTGGGTTTACAGCGTATTGATGAAATCCAGTCTGATGAAGACGAAGTGGAATTCGACGAAAACGGCGAACCCATAGCGGCCGAACCTGCCGCCGAGGATACTGAAGGCCAAGCGCCCGAAGCACCTGAAGCCGAGCAGGAATAACAGCATCAAGCATATATGAGCGTCCAGTTGGACGCTCTTTTTTTCAAGGAGAACAATGAAGTGAGCACGATTTATAATTTCTGTGCCGGACCAGCCATGTTGCCGGCCGCGGTAATGCAAAAAGCCCAGCAGGAATTACTGGACTGGCAGGGGCACGGTGTCTCCGTCATGGAGATCAGTCACCGCAGTCAGGCCTTTATCGATCTCACCAAGGCTGCCGAGTCCAGATTACGCTCGCTGATGAATATTCCCGAAGATTACCATGTACTGTTTATGCATGGCGGTGGTCGCGGTCAGTTCTCGGCTGTCGTGAATAATTTTTTGGGTAATAACGGCAGAGCCCTGTATTTGGAGAGCGGTCAGTGGTCAAGATCGGCCACGGCAGAGGCCAGAAAGCTGGCCGGAGATGACAGAATTGATAGCCAAAGCATAGTTGAAAAGATCAATGGACTCAACAAAGTAACCTTGCCTAAGCTGGAAGGCGATAGTGGCAAGTATCGTTATGTGCACTATTGCCCCAACGAGACGGTAGATGGTATCGAAATTTTTGAAGAGTTGGAGTCTCCTTGGCCAATAATCGCGGATATGTCATCCACTATCATGTCCCGTGAAATCGATGTCAGTCGTTACGGGCTCATTTATGCCGGGGCGCAAAAAAATATCGGCCCTTCCGGTTTGGCCATAGTGATAGTGCGTAAAGAGATGCTGGCTTTGCCGGCCATGCCGCAATCGTCCATCATGGATTATCGCTTGGCGGCCGAAAACGATTCCATGTTTAACACTCCCCCTACTTTTGCCTGGTATCTGGCGGCCGAAGTGTTTGAGTGGCTGCACCGAATGGGCGGTATCGAGGCGATGGCAGAGCTCAACAAAGCCAAGGCCGAACTGCTTTATGCCTGTATCGATGAGCTGGACTTTTACCGCAATGGTGTGGCGACGCAAAACCGCTCGCGAATGAATGTGACTTTCCAATTGGCCGATGAGTCGCTCAATGGTGAGTTCCTGAAAGAGGCGGAGGCCGCAGGTTTGGTGGCTCTTAAGGGGCACAGAATTGTCGGCGGGATGCGCGCCAGTATCTATAACGCCATGCCTTTGGCCGGCGTTGAGGCCCTGGTTGCCTTTATGAAGGCGTTTGCGGTCAAGCACAGCAGCTGAACCCTGGCGAAAATCGTTTTATTACAACTATCCCATAAAAAAGCGAATGCCTCGGCATTCGCTTTTTTCATCTCACTCTCCAATTTTAATCTTGCAACACCTTGGCGATAGACTTGGCAAGGTAATCGACATTGCTATCGCTTATCCCGGCGATACTTATCCGGCTTGAATCCACCATATAGATACCGAACTCCTGCTTAAGTTGTTCAACCTGTTCTGGCGACACCCCAAGGAAGGAGAACATCCCTTTTTGGCGGGCGATAAAGCTGAAGTCATGCTCGACGCCTACCGCCTTTAAACGCTCAACCAGAATGGCACGGTTACCGTTTATCCTGTCACGCATCACCTTGAGTTCATCCAGCCACTGCTGCTTGAGCTGATTGTCGCCGAGAATGGTTTCCACCAACGCGGCACCATGGGCAGGCGGCATGGAGTAGAGGCAACGCACCACGTAAAGCAGTACCGACAAGGCGACATCGGCGGCAGCACTGCTGTTGGCTATGATGCTGCAAGCGCCGATACGTTCGCGATAAAGGCCAAAATTCTTTGAACAAGAGGAGCAGAGCAACATGTCTTCCACAGCTGCTGCCATCTTGCGAACGCCGTAAGCATCTTCTTCGACACCGTCACCAAAGCCCTGGTAAGCCATATCGATAAGCGGGGTAAAACCGCGTTTGACGGCGACTTGTACCACTCGGTCCCACTGCTCGGTGCTGAGGTCCTGGCCCGATGGGTTGTGACAACAGGCATGCAGCAGCACCACATCGTTTTCCCCAAGAGTGTTGAGTTTGGCGAGCATTTCATCAAATTTCAGCGCCTTGGTGGCGTAGTCATAGTAAGGATAACGCTCAACCTTGAGACCGGCCGCCTCAAAAAGTCCGGTGTGATTGGCCCAGGTAGGATCGCTGACCCAAACGGTTGCGTCTGGGCGACAACGTTTAATAAAGTCGGCTGCGACCCGCAGCGCGCCGGTGCCGCCGGGAGTGGAGACACTGCGAATGCGTCCTGCGCTCAGGGTAGGGTGCTGCTCACCGAATGCCAGCTCGGCAATGAGACGATTGAAATCACTGCTACCGGCTGGGCCGATATACACCTTGGTGGTTTCTGTGGCGGTGCGGCGCTGCTCAGCGGTCTTAACGCAGTCGAGGATGGGGGTATTTCCCAAGATGTCTTTATAGACACCAACGCCCAAATCAATTTTTTCATGGCGAGGGTCGTCGCGATATTGGCTGAGCAGCCCAAGAATGGGATCGGCTGGCATCGCCTTGAGTGTGCTGAACATAGGGTTCCCTGAAGTTAATACTTGTTGAAGAAGATTAGCATAACGATATTTAGGTTATTTGTTAACGGCTGGTGAGGTTGCAGTAAGCGATAGTCTGAGTGGTGCAACTGGCAAGCTGGGCTTCCAGGTTGTAAAGCTCAGTTGCAGGAAAGGAGAGTCGTTTCTCTGTATCACTTGTTGGAACGTCTATCGGAGAGTTAAAGAGCTTATTTAGCGCTAGTTGAATAATTTTCCGCTGAAATCGGCTTTTTTCAGCAAAAAACGGTTGAATCCCTGTGGCGCTCAGGTAACTTTAATGCCACGAACACTTAATTCAGGCCTATCAGCACTCGCTGTATCTAATCTTTTGTCTTGATTTACCGGTTTTATCCCATAATCGGTGACAAGGTCTTTTAACCCGCTTTGGCGGTATGTGGCGTAACGCTGCAATGCCGTCAAACACAGATGCAAGAATCCAAAAAAGATGAAGCAATTGCGACTGGATCCCATAAGTAGAATGCATGGGGAGGTCAATATCCCCGGCTCCAAGAGTATCTCCAACCGGGCGCTGCTATTGGCAACCCTGGCCAAGGGCAGCACAGAACTGACAAATCTGCTCGACTCAGATGATATTCGTCACATGTTGGCAGCGCTGAAACAGCTCGGCGTTCAATTTGAGCTCTCCGAAGACAAAAGCCACTGTAGTGTGCAGGGCCTTGGCGGCGCAATCAACAGCGATAAGTTGCAAGAGCTTTTTCTCGGTAATGCCGGCACCGCTATGCGGCCATTGTGCGCCGCGCTGACTCTGGGGAACGGTGAGTTTGTTCTCACGGGTGAACCCAGAATGGAGGAGCGGCCAATAGGAGATTTGGTCGACAGTCTCAAGGCCTTGGGCGCAGATATTCAATATCTGAAACATCCCGGCTTCCCGCCATTAAAAATCAAGGCAACAGGCCTCAGTGGCGGGGATGTGGAAATTGCCGGTAATCTCTCCAGCCAGTTTCTTACCGCGTTACTCATGGTTGCGCCGCTGGCCGGTACCGCTGTCAATATCAAGGTCAAGGGTGAACTGGTTTCCAAGCCCTATATTGATATTACTTTGGCCTTGATGGCGCAATTTGGTGTTAAGGTCATCAACCACGACTATCAGCGTTTCGAGATCCCATCCGGTCAAAGCTATCTGTCACCGGGCAAGGTATTGGTGGAAGGCGATGCCTCATCGGCGTCTTATTTCCTGGCCGCAGGCGCTATCGCCGGCGGTGAAGTGAAAGTTACCGGAGTTGGCCGTCTCAGCATTCAGGGTGATGTCAAGTTTGCCGATGCGCTGGCGAGCATGGGCGCCGAGATTGAATGGGGAGATGACTATATTATTGCCAGGGGCAGCCAGCTCAAGGGCATAGATATGGACATGAACCATATTCCCGATGCGGCAATGACCATAGCCACAGCTGCGGTTTTTGCCAAAGGGCCGACTCGTCTTAGCAATATCTACAACTGGCGTATCAAGGAGACAGATCGTCTCAGCGCCATGGCCACAGAACTGCGTAAAATTGGTGCCGAGGTGGAAGAGGGTGAGGATTATATTTTGGTAAATCCACCGCTTGCGCCCACGCATGCCGCCATCGATACCTATAACGACCACCGCATGGCCATGTGTTTTTCGCTGCTGGCGTTTGCTGATTGCGGCGTCACCATTAATGACCCGGATTGCACCTCAAAAACCTTCCCGGATTACTTCCAACGCTTTACGGCCTTGGCCGGTTAAGCGGCTGAATTTCGGGCTGTTGACAACAGCAGCCCGAAATTGACCTTGAATTCAGCATACGGAAAGCATGCAGTTGATATATAATATTGGCCGCTCATTTTCGGTGAACTCATACTGTGTCCTCATGGAAGATGATAATTACTGCGGAGGAATTTATGTCTGAACGGGCGCCTGTTGTCACAATTGACGGCCCAAGCGGTGCGGGAAAAGGCACTATAAGTCAGTTGCTTGCCAACAAACTTGGATGGAAACTGCTCGATAGTGGTGCCATATATCGAGTGCTGGCACTTGCCGCTATTCACCACGATGTGGAACTGGATAACGAAGAAGCCATCACCCTGTTGGCCGCGCACCTGGATGTACAGTTTCTGGCGGGAGCCGGAAATGAAGCCATAAAAGTGGTGCTGGAAGGCGAAGATGTCAGCCATGCCATTCGCACTCAAGAATGTTCTGACGCAGCCTCAAGAGTGGCGGCGTTTCCCCGGGTGAGAGAAGCCTTACTCAGAAGGCAGCGCGCTTTCAGAGTTGCCCCCGGGCTTATAGCTGATGGCCGGGATATGGGAACCGTTGTTTTCCCGCATGCACCGGTCAAATTATTTTTGACAGCCTCGGCTGAAGAAAGGGCCCAGCGGCGCTATAATCAGTTGCAGGACAAGGGCTTCGATGTTAATATCGAGCGTCTTTTAACCGAGATCCAGGAAAGAGATCACCGGGATATGAATCGCGCAGTAGCGCCTTTGGTGCCAGCTGAAGATGCCTTGGTGATAGATACTACTGGACTCGGAATTGAGACTGTGCTGGAGCTGGCGCTCAGGCACATAGTTGACAAATTATCTGACGTCAGTCTCTGAGACTGGCGGGATAGGCATTCGCCACAGGGAAGAGGCGAGTTATTTTACTGACTCCACGTTCAGGATAGATACGTGGTTTATTACTTAAAGTTAATTAACATGACTGAATCTTTTGCTGATCTGTTTGAACAATCCCTTCAACAACTGGAATTCCGCCCAGGTTCTATCGTTCGTGGTACTGTAGTTGCCATCGAAAACGGTATGGTACTGGTTGACGCCGGTCTGAAATCTGAGAGCCCAATCCCAGCTGAGCAATTCAAAAATGCTCAAGGTGAACTGGAAATCGCCGTTGGCGACCAAGTTGACGTTGCGCTGGATAGCGTTGAAGACGGTTTCGGTGAGACTCAACTGTCTCGCGAAAAGGCTAAGCGCCACGAAGCCTGGATCGTTCTGGAAAAAGCTTACGAAGATGCTGAAACTGTAATCGGTGTCATCAATGGCAAGGTTAAAGGCGGTTTCACCGTTGAGCTGAACGGTATCCGTGCGTTCCTGCCTGGTTCTCTGGTTGACGTTCGCCCAGTACGCGATACTGCTCACCTGGAAAACAAAGAACTGGAATTCAAAGTTATCAAGCTGGACCAGAAGCGCAACAACGTTGTTGTTTCTCGTCGTGCTGTTATCGAATCTGAAAGCAGCGCTGAGCGTGATGCTCTGCTGGAAAACCTGCAAGAAGGTCAAGCAGTTAAAGGTATCGTTAAGAACCTGACCGACTACGGTGCATTCGTAGATCTGGGCGGTGTTGACGGCCTGCTGCACATCACCGACATGGCTTGGAAGCGTGTTAAGCACCCATCTGAGATCGTGAATGTTGGTGACGAAATCAACGTCAAAGTACTGAAGTACGATCGCGAGCGCACTCGTGTATCTCTGGGTCTGAAGCAACTGGGTGAAGACCCATGGCTGGAAATCAGCAAGCGCTACCCAGAAAACACTCGTCTGACTGGTCGCGTAACCAACCTGACTGACTACGGCTGCTTCGTTGAAATCGAAGAAGGCGTTGAAGGTCTGGTACACGTTTCTGAAATGGATTGGACCAACAAGAACATCCACCCATCCAAGGTTGTTAACCTGGGTGACGAAGTTGAAGTTCTGGTTCTGGACATCGATGAAGAGCGTCGTCGTATTTCTCTGGGTCTCAAGCAGTGCAAGACCAACCCATGGGAAGACTTCGCTAACCGTTATGCCAAGGGCGACAAAGTTACCGGTAAGATCAAGTCTATCACTGACTTCGGTATCTTCATCGGTCTGGACGGCGGCATCGACGGTCTGGTTCACCTGTCTGACATCTCTTGGAACGGTAGCGGCGAAGACGCTGTTGGCGAGTACAAGAAAGGCGACGAAATCACTGCAGTGGTTCTGTCTGTTGATCCAGAGCGTGAGCGTATCAGCCTGGGTGTTAAGCAGACTGAAGACGATCCATTCAACGCCTACCTGGCCGACAAGAAGAAAGGTACCATCGTAGTTGGTACTGTTACTGCTGTTGACGCCAAAGGTGTTACTGTTGAGCTGGCTGACACTGTTGAAGGTTACATCCGTGTATCTGACATCAGCCGTGACCGTGTTGAAGATGCATCAAGCGTCTACAATGTAGGTGACAGCGTTGAAGCCAAGTTCATGGGCGTAGATCGCAAGAACCGTGCAATCAGCCTGTCTGTACGTGCTAAAGACGAAGCTGAAGAAAAAGAAGTGATGGCTAACCTGAACAAGCAGGATGACGCTATCATGACTAATGCAATGGCTGAAGCGTTTAAAGCAGCTCGTAAGTAAGTGCCTGTAGTACAGGGGGCTTGCCCCCTGTTAGGTGACTGTGTTTGGCTTGATAATAGGGGTAGCTAGGATGACTAAATCCGAACTGATCGAAAAACTCGCCAGTGGGCAGTCGCAACTGTCGGCGAAAGAAGTAGAAGGCGCCATCAAAGAGATGTTGGAGCAAATGGCTAAAACATTGGAAAGCGGTGATCGCATAGAGATCCGTGGCTTTGGCAGCTTTTCACTTCACTATCGTGCACCTCGCACTGGTCGTAATCCCAAAACGGGAACATCAGTCGAGTTGGATGGCAAGTACGTCCCGCACTTTAAGCCAGGCAAAGAACTGCGCGAACGCGTTGACGCTTATAACCGTTAATCGCTGTTGTATTAAAAGCCTCCGAAAGGGGGCTTTTTTATGCCCGGAGCTTGGCTAAAGCTGGTCAGCTCAGTCAAATTACTGGATAATCAGAACATTGAAACGCGTTTATGGAGTGCAACGTGAAGTCATTTGTCGCAACCGTACTGGTGGCAATGTTGTTTGTAGTGGCACTGGTATTTGGCTCTCGCAATGAACAGCTGGTCACCATCAGTTATTTTGTGGCACAGGGAGAGTTCCGTTTGCCTGTGGTGTTGGCCGTGGTGTTTCTGGCGGGGTTTATCCTCAGCTGGGTCATTGCTTTCTACTACATAATGAAGTTGAAGTTGTCATTGCGTAATGCCCGTAAGAAGATCCAGACATTAACGCAGCAGCAGGGGCAAGACGCCTAGTATGCTCGAACTTCTCTTTCTGTTGCTGCCTATTGCTGCGGCTTACGGTTGGTACATGGGCCGCCGCAGTTTGAAGCAGAAACAGAATTCAGCACAAAAGAAACTGAGCCGAGACTACTTCACCGGGCTCAACTTTCTGCTCTCCAATGAGTCGGACAAGGCTGTTGATCTCTTTATTAGCATGTTGGATGTCGATGATGAAACCATAGACACTCACCTGTCTTTGGGTTCCTTGTTTCGCAAACGGGGTGAAGTAGATAGATCTATTCGTATTCACCAAAACCTGATAGCCAGGCCCAATCTCGCCACCGAGCAAAGAGACATGGCGATGATGGAGCTGGGTAAGGACTATATGGCCGCCGGGTTCTACGATAGGGCTGAGGAGATTTTCCTTAACCTGGTCAGTCAGGACGATCACAGCGAAGAAGCGGAAACCCAACTGATCTCCATTTACCAAACCACCAAAGATTGGCAAAAGGCGATAGATATCACCAAGCGCTTGCCACGAAAAAGCCAGCAGGGTCTGAAACCCGTCATCGCCCATTTCTACTGCCAATTGGCCGAAGAAGCCGACGAAGAAGCGGGTAAACTCAAGGGCTTTCAAGCCGCACTCAAGCAAGACCCTCAATGTGGCCGCGCCTTGTTGTCACTGGCCAACGCTTACCT
This sequence comes from Shewanella indica, assembly GCF_002836975.1. Classification (GTDB taxonomy): domain Bacteria; phylum Pseudomonadota; class Gammaproteobacteria; order Enterobacterales; family Shewanellaceae; genus Shewanella; species Shewanella indica. Next base: position 195,680 of record NZ_NIJK01000047.1, read on the forward strand.
CGACGCAGGGCAGTTACCTCAGGCCAAACAGATGCTCAATCAACTGATTGACGCCGATGCCGAGCTTTTTGCCGATGCACTCGCCTGTGCCCGCCAGCTCTATCAAGAGCTCAAGGATATTGAAGGTTATCGCGAACTGTTGGCTCACGCCATAGATAAGGGCGCGGGTGCTTCAGTTGTGGTGGCATTGGCGCAGCGTATGATTGAAGACGGCGATATCAAAGGCGCCGAAGACATGGTGATGCAAGCTCTCTATCGTCACCCCACCATGCGGGGGTTCCAGCACCTTATGCAGATGCACATCAAGCAAGCTGAGCAGGGCCAGGCACGAGATAGCCTGGCGATGCTGGAAAAATTGGTAGAGCAACAAATTAGATTCCGTCCAAGTTACCGCTGCCGGGAGTGTGGTTTCCCGGCACATACCTTGTATTGGCACTGCCCATCCTGCAAGAGCTGGGGCAGTATTAAGCGGGTTCGCGGTTTGGACGGTGAATAACCCTTAGATAACGGAGTAAAAATGACAGAGACACCTATTGTGGTCGCCTTGGACTTTGATAATAAATTCAAAGCATTGCAACTTATTGATAAGTTGGATCCGTCTATGTGCCGCCTTAAGGTAGGCAAAGAGATGTTTACCCTGTTCGGGCCTCAACTGGTGAAAGAGATCCATGACCGAGGGTTTGAGCTGTTTCTGGACCTGAAGTTTCACGATATTCCCAACACAGTGGCCAAAGCGGTAGCTGCCGCCGCCGAAATGGGGGTGTGGATGGTGAATGTCCACGCCAGTGGCGGTCTCGCCATGATGGAAGCTGCCCGCCGAGCCTTATTACCTTACGGGGATAACGCCCCCTTGCTGATTGCTGTTACTGTGCTGACCTCAATGAGCGACGATGAGCTCAAGCTTATTGGTGTTGAAGGCAGTGCTGAAGAGCAGGTTCGAAGACTGGCGTGCCTGACGCAAACAGCCGGTCTCGATGGTGTGGTCTGCTCGGCCCGAGAGTCCAGTATGCTCAAGGCCGAACTTGGCGCCGATTTCAAACTGGTGACTCCGGGTATTCGTCCGGCGGGCAGTGACGCCGGCGATCAAAAACGCATCATGACCCCGGCCGAAGCTATGGCCGCGGGCTCAGATTATCTGGTCATAGGTCGACCCATTACTCAAGCGGCCGATCCTTTGGCGACATTGCAGGCGATACATCAATCGTTGGCATAAACTTGCGACATACCGGCGACTTGCAGTATGGACCGGAATAACGAATGATCAGTGGATAGGAGAGAAGCTCAATGTTCGATTATCAGGGTAAGTATGTAGTGGTCGTCGGGGGTACCAGCGGCATCAACCTTTGTATCGCCAAGGCGTTCGCAGTAGCCGGTGCCCATGTGGCGGTTGCCAGCCGTAACCCGGAAAAAGTGGCAGCCGCAGTGGCGTTATTGAATGAAGCCAATCCGCAAGGTCAACATCTGGGCTTGAGCTTCGATGTCAGGGATTTGCCGGCACTCGAGCAAGGCTTTACCGTTTTGGCCCAGAGTTTCCCGCATATTGATGTGCTTGTCAGTGGCGCCGCCGGCAATTTCCCAGCCAGCGCCGCCAAACTCAGCGCCAACGGTTTCAAATCTGTCATGGATATCGATTTGTTGGGCAGTTTTCAGGTGTTGAAACAAGCCTATCCTATGCTTAAGCGCCCTGGCGCCAGTATTATTCAAATTTCGGCGCCGCAGGCGTATATTGCCATGCCGATGCAGGTCCACGTTTGTGCCGCCAAGGCGGGAGTCGATATGTTGACCCGCACACTGGCGTTGGAATGGGGGCCTGAAGGCATACGGATAAACTCCCTGGTGCCTGGTCCAATTGCCGGTACCGAAGGATTTAATCGCTTGGCGCCGTCGGCGCAGTTGCAACAACAGGTGGCAGAGAGTGTACCGTTAAAACGCAATGGTGAGGGCGAAGACTTGGCCAATGCCGCACTCTTTATGGCCTCGCCAATGGCTTCCTATATTACCGGAACCATATTACCGGTCGACGGCGGTTGGTCGCTTGGCGGTGCCAGTGCGGCCATGAGTCAACTCGGGGCGCTGGCAGCAAAGCAAGAATCAAGTAAGTAGCAAGAGAGAGATTATAAAATGGCAAACGCATTACAGGAACAGTTGCTTAAGGCGGGGCTCGCCAGCAAGCAAAAAGTTCGCGATGTCAAAACCCAGAAGAAACGTAACCGCAAGTCCAATATTGATGATGGCTCTGCTGAGCTGAAGGCGCAAATCGCACAGCAGAAAAAGCAGCAGGCAGAAAAGGATAAGGCACTCAACGAACAACGCTTTGCCGAGGCCACAGAGAAAGGCTTGGTTCGTGGCCTGGTCACTGAGGTTAAGCAAAATGCGGTGGCGCTGCCGAAAGATGGCGAAATCAAGTTCAACTATACGTTGGAGAACAAGATATACCCATTGTATATCAATGAAAAACTCCAGAATCAGCTACTTGGTGGCCGTTTGGGGATAGTGCGAATTGAGCAAAGCAGCTATCTGGTGCCCCATAAACTCGCCGAGCGGGTCAATCTGTTGGTGCCGACTTGGTGTGGCTATTTGTGGCAAGCCGAGAACAACGCGGAGCAAGTGCCGGATGAAGAGGACCCTTACGCAGATTATGTCATTCCGGACGATCTTATGTGGTAACTCTCAGTAGAGCTGTTCGTCATCGCCATCGACGTACAGCTCTATCATATGCCTCTGGTCATTGATGTGCAGCCTCATGTGGATGGGGTTGCAGCATACCCGACAATCATTGTAAAACTCCTGGTCGCCGCCGCTGGCATCGAGCTCTACTTTTTGATGGTGGCCACAATGGGGGCAACAAATAGTTTGACTTTTAAGTTGCATAGTTTCCTCCTCCGCCGTTCAGCCCTATGCCTTTGGACGATAGAACCCAAGCTCACAACATAAAGTAAGTATAGCCCCGGCTTGTGAGCCAAAGCTTATTCATTGAATGTTTTTGGGTTGCGTGGGCCGGGCCTTATCCCGTAAAATTACCAGTCTGCCCGGCGGAGACCTTAAGGCTCCTGTACTGCCTTAACCCAAGGGCTAACATACTTTTTTATCATTGATAACCAAGTGGCCCTACGTGTGGGTCACCACTGGACAAGGAATTTTCATGCCTGTAATTACACTTCCCGATGGGAGCAAGCGCGAGTTTGCCAACCCAGTCTCTACACTCGATGTTGCTGCTGATATTGGTCCTGGCCTGGCGAAAGCCTGTATTGCCGGACGAGTCAACGGCGAGTTGAAAGATGCCTGTGATCTGATCGAAACAGATGCAGAACTGTCGATCATCACGGCCAAAGATGAAGAAGGGCTGGAAATCCTTCGTCACTCTTGCGCTCATTTGTTGGGTCATGCGATCAAACAACTGTGGCCCGAAACCAAGATGGCGATTGGTCCTGTTATTGATAACGGCTTCTACTATGACATCGACCTGGATCATAAACTGACCCAGGAAGATCTGGAGAAGCTGGAAAAACGCATGCTGGAACTGGCCAAGACCAACTATGACGTAGTCAAGCGCGTGGTTAGCTGGCAGGAAGCCCGTGATACTTTTGAATCTCGCGGCGAGCCTTACAAAATGGCAATCCTGGACGAAAACATTAGCCGTGATGCCACTCCGGCACTGTATCACCACGAAGAATACACAGACATGTGTCGTGGTCCTCATGTGCCCAACATGCGTTTCTGCCATTTCTTTAAACTGATGAATGTTGCCGGCGCCTACTGGCGTGGTAACTCAGACAACAAGATGTTGCAGCGCATCTATGGTACTGCCTGGGCAGACAAGAAAGCGCTCAAGACTCACTTGACTCGCTTGGAAGAAGCGGCCAAGCGTGACCACCGTAAAATCGGCAAGCAACTGGACCTGTACCATATGCAGGAAGAAGCGCCGGGCATGGTGTTTTGGCATAATGATGGCTGGAGCGTATTCCTCGAGCTTGAGCGTTTTATTCGCCAGAAGCTGAGCCAGTACGACTATCAGGAAGTGAAAGGCCCACTGATGATGGACCGTGTGCTGTGGGAACGTTCAGGTCACTGGGATAAATACGCCGAAGCGATGTTTACAACCAGCAGTGAGAACCGCGAATACGCCGTCAAGCCGATGAACTGCCCCGGTCATGTGCAAATCTTTAACCAAGGCCTCAAGTCCTATCGTGACCTGCCGCTGCGGATGGCCGAGTTCGGCTGCTGTCACCGTAATGAGCCTTCAGGTGCCTTGCACGGCCTGATGCGGGTTCGTGGTTTTACCCAGGACGATGCGCACGTATTCTGTACTGAAGAGCAGGTGCAATCCGAAGTCAGTAAGTGTATCAAGATGGTGTACGACACCTATTCCACTTTCGGCTTCAGCAATATCGTGGTTAAGCTCTCTACCCGTCCAGAAAAGCGTATCGGTGATGATGCCATGTGGGATAGGGCAGAAGAAGCTCTGAAACAAGCGCTGCGCAGCAACGATATTGAATTTGAAATCCTGCCCGGCGAAGGCGCCTTCTACGGTCCTAAAATCGAGTTCACTCTGCACGACTGTCTGGACCGTGCCTGGCAGTGTGGTACAGTGCAGCTTGACTACGCCTTGCCAGGTCGTCTGGGCGCAACTTATGTTGCCGAAGACAACAGCCGTCAGACTCCTGTGATGATCCACCGTGCGATTTTGGGCTCTTTGGAGCGATTCCTCGGTATTCTCATCGAAGAGTTCGCCGGTCGTTTCCCAACCTGGCTGGCCCCTGTGCAGGTTGTTGTTATGAACATAACAGACAAACAAGCTGATTATGTTGAAGAAGTAGTCGAATTCTTCAAGGAACAGGGCATACGTGCCTCTAAAGACTTGAGGAATGAAAAAATAGGCTTTAAAATACGCGAGCACACTTTGAGGCGGGTTCCTTATTTGCTGGTCATAGGTGATCAGGAGATGGAAAATCGGGAAGTCGCTGTGCGTACCCGAGACGGGGTGGACTTAGGTAAGATGCGAATCGATGATTTCGCCGCTAAGGTCAAGCAACAAATTTCGCTCCGTAGTCTTGAATTGTTGGAGGATTAGGTCATAAAGATCAAAAAATCAGCAGGCCGTCAGGCGGCCCCGAATAGAATTAATGAAGAAATTACCGGCGTACCTGAGGTACGTTTGAATGGCGTTGATGGTGAAGCCATTGGTATCGTCAGCATCAAAGAGGCTCAGGAAGTAGCCGATGAGGCAGGTCTGGATCTGGTTGAGATCAGTCCTAATGCTGAGCCGCCTGTATGCCGTATCATGGACTACGGTAAATACCTGTTCGACAAGGCAAAAGCCCAGAAAGAACAGAAGAAGAAGCAGAAACAGATCCAGGTGAAGGAAGTTAAATTCCGCCCTGGTACTGATGAAAACGACTATCAGGTAAAACTACGCAACCTGATTCGTTTTCTAGAAGATGGAGACAAAGCGAAAGTTACGCTGCGTTTCCGCGGACGCGAAATGGCACACCAGAACCTGGGTATGGATCTTTTGAACCGTATCAAGGCCGATCTGGAAGAGTATGCGGTTGTTGAATCCTTCCCGAAAATGGAAGGTCGACAAGCCATCATGGTGCTGGCGCCCAAAAAGAAATAGCAGGGCAACCCTGAAAAGTAGCAAAGGTCTACGGGCCTTTGCTCGCCTTGCGTTTTATTAATATCCCAATGCGGAGTTTTAGTAATGCCTAAAATGAAAACCGACAAGGGTGTAGCGAAGCGTTTTAAGAAAACCGCCAATGGTTTCAAGCGTAAGCAAGCCCATCTGCGTCACATCCTGACCAAGAAGAGCACCAAGCGTAAGCGTCATCTGCGCGCCAAGTGTTTAGTTGCCAAAGCTGACGTGCCAATGATTGCACGCCAACTGCCATACGCTTAATTAGGAGGAATTGAAAAATGCCAAGAGTTAAGCGTGGTGTAACTGCACGAGCTCGTCACAAGAAAGTTCTTAAACTTGCCAAAGGTTACTACGGTGCCCGTTCACGTACTTTCCGTGTAGCGGTACAAGCAGTAACCAAAGCAGGTCAATATGCTTACCGTGACCGTCGCCAGAAGAAGCGTCAATTCCGTCAACTGTGGATTGCACGTATCAATGCGGCTTCTCGTCAGAATGGTCTTTCATACAGCCGTTTCATCAACGGTCTGAAAAAGGCGTCTATCGAAATCGATCGTAAGATTTTGGCAGACATCGCTGTATTCGACAAAGTAGTGTTTGCTACTCTGGTAGAAAAAGCGAAGGAAGCACTGGCAAACTAATCTCTCAGGAGATTAGTTGTAGTTGCTGTTAAAAAGGGACTTAAGGTCCCTTTTTTCATGCCTGTGATTTACTTATATTTTAATGTCTCAGACAAAAAAGCCAGTCATCAATGACTGGCTTTTTCAGTATATCGGCAGAGCTTATTTCTGGGCATCCAGGAAGCGCTCGGCATCCAGTGCCGCCATACAACCGGTTCCGGCTGAAGTGATGGCCTGACGGTAGTGTTGATCCATCACATCGCCGGCGGCGAATACGCCTTTGACGCTGGTCTGGGTGGCATTACCGTTAAGGCCGCTTTCGACCTTGATATAACCGCCATTCATCTCCAACTGGCCTTCGAAGATACCTGTGTTGGGACTGTGGCCAATGGCGACAAATACCCCAGCCACTTCCAAATCGGAAATACTACCGTCTTTGGTGCTCTTCATCTTGAGTCCGGTAACCCCCATGGCATCGCCAGTCACTTCATCGAGAGTCCTATCCAGATGCAAAATGATATTACCGTTTTCGACTTTATCCATCAGACGGTCGATAAGAATTTTCTCAGAGCGGAAGCTGTCTCGGCGATGGATCAAGTGCACTTCAGCCGCGATGTTGGAAAGGTAGAGCGCTTCTTCAACCGCTGTGTTACCACCACCGATCACCGCCACTTTCTGGTTGCGGTAGAAGAAACCGTCACAGGTGGCACAAGCAGATACACCACGGCCCTTGAAGGCTTCTTCAGATGGCAGACCGAGATACTTGGCCGAGGCGCCGGTAGCTATGATCAGCGCATCACAGGTGTATTCACCGTTGTCACCTTTCAAGGTGAAAGGGCGCTGCTGCAGGTCAACTTCATTGATATGGTCAAAGATGATTTCGGTATCGAACTTCTCGGCATGCTTTTGCATCCGTTCCATTAGCGCAGGACCTGTCAGGCCTTCAGCATCGCCGGGCCAGTTTTCGACTTCGGTCGTTGTGGTCAACTGGCCACCCTGTTGGATACCTGTGATCATCACTGGCTTGAGATTGGCGCGGGCAGCATAAACGGCTGCGGTATAGCCGGCGGGGCCAGACCCCAAGATAAGTAGGTTACAATGTTTGGCTTGGCTCATTTTATTCTCTCCGTGCCTTGGCAAATAGCAGCGATTGTAGGTAATTTCCCCCAAAGGGTAAAGCGCTTGCAATAGAATCTTCAAGATTGGCTTAATCGAAAAAAAGGAGCCAAAGGGCTCCTTTAATGCTGTAACTAATTTATTTACTGTAACAGTTCGTTGGCAGCGGTATAAGGCATATTATGGGCTACAGCGACTTCTTTACAGGTGATCTTACCGTGCATCACGTTAAGACCATTTTGCAAGTGCTTATCAGACAAGAGCGCGTCGCGGTAACCCAGACGGGCCAGCTTGAGAATGTAGGGCAGGGTTGCGTTGTTCAGGGCAAAGGTGGAAGTACGCGCCACAGCGCCCGGCATATTGGCCACACAGTAATGCACTACATCATCGACGATATAGGTAGGATCCTGGTGAGTTGTGGCATGAGAGGTTTCCACACAGCCACCCTGATCTATGGCGACATCCACTATCGCGGCACCTGGCTTCATCTTCTTGATATGTTCTCGGGTAACCAGCTTGGGTGCGGCCGCCCCGGGGATCAGCACGCCGCCGATGACCAGATCTGCTTGCAGCACATGCTTCTCAATGGCATCGGCCGTAGAATAGATAGCCTTAACTTTGGAGCCAAACTGTACGTTCAAACGACGCAATGCATCAATAGAACGATCAAGCACCACTACATCGGCGCCCATACCGACTGCCATTTGTGCGGCATTGGTTCCAACCATACCGCCACCTATGATCACAACTTTGGCTGGCTCAACTCCGGGAACACCACCGAGCAACATGCCTAGACCACCCATGGATTTTTCCAGCGCCATTGCTCCGGCCTGGATGGACATACGTCCGGCTACTTCTGACATGGGAGCCAGCAAAGGCAAGCCACCACGATCATCGGTAACTGTTTCATAGGCGATACAAATAGCGCCGCTGCTAATCAGTTCTTCTGTCTGGGGCAGATCAGGGGCAAGGTGCAGATAGGTAAAGAGGATCTGATCATGGCGCAACATGGCACGTTCTACGGCCTGTGGCTCTTTGACTTTGACAATCATCTCAGCCTTGGCAAAAACCTCGGCGGCCGTGTCCAAAATGGACGCTCCGGCATTGATATAGTCTTGATCGGTAAAACCGATCCCATTACCAGCATTCGTTTCGATAAAAACCTGATGGCCATGCATAGTGAGCTCGCGTACGCTGGACGGCACCATACCCACGCGATATTCATGGTTTTTGATTTCCTTTGGAACACCAATTATCATTTTCGAGCCTCAATATACTAAAAAACCCACTTTTAATGGGCATAATTGTTATTTTATAGTGACCTGAACGTGATCAATTCAGGAAAGTCTAGTATAGTATTGCCCGGGCAGATTATGCTGCTAAACTTGTGACATACGCAAAATTAAATGTTGTTTTAGTGATAAAACAAGGTTAAAAATATGGTAAATAATAAAAAGAGTCCTGTAAAAGACTTGGATCGTATCGATCGTAATATTCTTAATGAACTGCAAATTGACGGTCGCATTTCCAACGTTGAGCTTTCCAAACGTGTTGGTTTGAGTCCAACACCCTGTCTTGAGCGCGTTAAGCGTCTTGAAAAACAAGGCTACATTAACGGTTATACCGCACTGGTCAACCCGCACTTTTTAGGTGCATCTTTACTGGTGTTTGTTGAGATCACCCTTAACAGAGATACTCCCGAAGTCTTTGATAAATTTAACCGTGCAGTACAGCTTTTGGATGATATTCAGGAATGTCATCTGGTATCCGGCGATTTCGATTATCTGCTCAAGACCCGGGTGTCGGATATGTCTGCTTACCGTAAATTATTGGGCGAAACCCTATTGAAATTGCCTTCCGTATCCGATACCCGTACCTATGTGGTAATGGAAGAAGTGAAGCAAACCAGTAAAGTAGCCATCAGTATTTCAGCCGAAGCTTGATCCCGATATCGTCCTCGAAAAAGGAGTCAATTTGGCTCCTTTTTCACCACTGCTGTTTGCTTTTTAATCCGGAATAGAAAGTCTAATACACAAAGTCTCCTTATCCACTTGCTTTTAGTGGCTTTCGTAGGCTTATTCGCTGCACATTCAGGTTGATTCTGGTATCTTAAATCCATCCGTTTTTCGTTTGCTTATGGAAATCGCATTTGTCTCAGGGAAATAGTGTCAGAACCCTCAGTGGCCTGCAACGCCTGCTGGAAGGGGGGCTTATTCTGTGCTGCATGATCGCCATCTATATACTGTTGGCGCTGGGCAGCTTTCATCCGGGCGATCCCGGTTGGAGTCAGTCTAACTATCAAGGGGAGATCGAGAATGTCACCGGTGCCGTAGGTGCCTGGCTGGCCGATGTCCTGTTCTATTTCTTTGGCTACACCGCCTACTTAATCCCTATCATCATTGCCGGAACCGGTTGGCTGATCTTCAGGCGCGCTCACAAACTGTTGGAAGTGGATTATTTCTCGGTCGGCTTGCGCTTGATAGGCTTTCTGTTGATGGTGCTGAGCCTTGCTGCCTTGGCTAGTATGAATGCCGGTGATATCTATGAGTTTTCTGCCGGTGGCGTGGCCGGCGACGTGATAGCCCAAGCCATGCTGCCTTACTTCAACCAGTTGGGTACCACACTGCTGCTACTTTGCTTTGTCGGCGCGGGTTTCACTCTGCTGACAGGAATAAGCTGGCTTACCATAGTCGAGCTCACAGGCTTGGCAACTATCTGGTGTTTTCTCAAGCTCAAACAGTTGCCGGCACGTCTGTCTGGTCCGAAAGAAACCGAAGATACCCGCGGCTTTATGTCGGTAGTGGACAAGTTCCGCCGTGAACGCGATGAAGTTGAGCCGGAAGAAGTGCTCGAAGACGATGAAGATGAGGTCATAGAGCCGCCCGCCAAGAAGCCTGGACTGCTGAGTCGTTTCCGTAAAAAGGATCAGCAAACTCTGGAGCGGGAAGACGCGGAAATGGCCGATGAGAACACTGATACTGAGCACAAACGTCAGGGCAGGGTAGAACCTGTGCTTTTTTCCGGGGTTGCCGGAAGTGCGACCGATAATGCTGCTGACACGCCGCCTTGGCAGAAGAGTAATACCGAAGGTAGTGACACAATAGACTTCGACAAGCGTGCTTCTACTGGGGCTATCAGTCATAAAGAGCGGCAATTGCAGGCCCAGAAAGCCAGGGTTGAAAACGGCATTATTATTTTGCCCGGTGAAGAGGGCACTTCCAAAGAGCGTAAGCAACCTATGGATCCCTTGCCGAGCATCTCGCTGTTGGATGTGCCCAATCGCAAGAAGAACCCCATCAGTGAAGAAGAACTGGATCAGGTTGCACGCTTGGTGGAAAGCAAACTCGCTGACTTCAATATTACCGCGCAAGTGGTCGGAGTCTATCCAGGCCCTGTGATTACCCGCTTTGAGCTGGACTTGGCCCCCGGGGTCAAGGCTTCAAAAATTTCTAACTTATCCAAGGACTTGGCGCGCTCTCTGCTGGCTGAAAGTGTGCGGGTGGTCGAGGTTATTCCGGGTAAGGCCTATGTGGGGCTGGAACTGCCCAACAAGTTCCGCGAAACCGTATTTATGCGTGATGTGCTTGATTGCCAGGCATTCAAGGACAGTAAATCCAATCTCACCATGGTGCTTGGACAGGACATTGCCGGCGATCCGGTCGTGGTGGACTTGGCCAAGATGCCGCACCTTTTGGTGGCTGGTACCACAGGTTCAGGTAAGTCGGTCGGGGTCAACGTGATGATCACCAGTCTGTTGTACAAATCCGGCCCGGAAGATGTGCGTTTTATCATGATAGATCCCAAGATGCTGGAGCTTTCTGTCTATGAAGGTATTCCGCATCTCTTATGTGAAGTGGTTACGGATATGAAAGAGGCCGCCAATGCCCTGCGCTGGTGTGTTGGTGAGATGGAGCGGCGCTACAAACTGATGTCGGCGCTCGGGGTACGTAACCTCAAGGGCTTCAACGCCAAAATCGCCGAGGCCAAGGCCGCTGGTACGCCAATATGCGATCCGTTGTGGAAGTCCAACGAAAGCATGGAAGATACGGCGCCTGAACTCGACAAGTTGCCCTCTATCGTGGTTATCGTGGACGAATTTGCCGACATGATGATGATAGTCGGTAAGAAGGTGGAAGAGCTGATTGCCCGTATCGCCCAGAAAGCCCGCGCTGCCGGTATACACCTGATTCTGGCGACCCAGCGCCCGTCTGTGGATGTGATAACAGGCCTTATCAAGGCCAACATTCCCACCCGCATCGCTTTCCAGGTTTCTTCCCGCATCGACTCGCGCACCATTTTGGATCAGCAAGGCGCCGAAACCCTGCTCGGGATGGGCGATATGCTTTATCTGCCCCCGGGTACCGGCGTGCCCAACCGGGTTCACGGTGCCTTTGTGGACGATCACGAGGTGCATGCGGTCGTTGCCGATTGGCATGCCCGCGGTAAGCCTCAATATATTGAAGAAATTCTTCAGGGAGCCAGTGACGGCGAACAGGTGTTGCTGCCCGGAGAAGCACCGGAAGGCGGTGAGGAGGAGCTGGATGCACTCTACGACGAAGCCGTGGCCTTTGTTACCGAAACCCGCCGGGGCTCTATCTCCAGTGTGCAGCGTAAGTTCAAGATAGGTTATAACCGCGCCGCTCGCATCATAGAGCAGATGGAACTTCAAGGGGTGGTCAGTGCCCAGGGCCATAATGGCAACCGCGAAGTATTGGCGCCACCGCCGCCAAGATAAGACAGATTGAGGTACAGATGAAAAAAAGCGTTATGTTTCTTGCTCTGGCAATGAGCTTACCGGCCGTGGCCGATGATGCCGGACAACTCAAAGCTAAGTTAGATGCCATTGCCGGTCTGAAAGCCGATTTCCAGCAGCAGGTTACAGATATCAATGGCAAACTTATTCAGCAAGGCACTGGCGAGCTCGCCTTGGCGCAGCCCAATCAGTTTTACTGGCATCTACAGCAGCCGGATGAATCTGTGATAGTGGCAGATGGCAAAGATGTTTGGATCTATAACCCGTTCGCCGAGGAAGTGAGCGTGCTGGCGCTGGAAAATGCCATTGCCGCTTCGCCCATGACGCTTTTGGTGCGCCGCGACGAGGCCAGTTGGGCCCGCTATAACATCACTTTGGACAAAGAGTGTTTCCAGATAGCACCCAAGACTGAAGAGGCCGGAGTGCAGCAGGTCAGCGTCTGTTTCAAGGATAATACTTTGACCCAACTGGCCCTGAAAGACACTCAGGGTAATCTCAGTCAGTTCAACCTGAGCGGGCAGCAGCCGTTGACAGATAGCGACAAGACACTGTTCCAATTTGAGGTTCCCGAAGGCGTTTCCATTGACGATCAGCGCCCAGGGCGGGAAGGTTAACCTTGTCCAGCCTGAGCTTTGATTTCGCCCCCGACTTTCGCCCTCTGGCTGCAAGAATGCGCCCGGCGACGCTGGAGCAATACGTCGGTCAACAACATCTGCTGGGACCAGGGCAACCGCTGAGACTGGCACTGGAAGCAGGCAAGGCCCATTCCATGATGTTCTGGGGGCCGCCGGGTACCGGAAAGACCACACTGGCAGAGCTGGTCGCTCATTATGCCAACGCTCACGTGGAACGAATATCTGCGGTCACATCCGGGGTGAAAGAGATCCGCTCGGCGATAGAACATGCCAAAAATGTGGCGCAATCGCGCGGCCAGCGCACCTTGCTGTTTGTCGATGAGGTGCACAGATTCAACAAGAGCCAGCAGGATGCTTTTCTGCCTTTTATTGAAGATGGCACTGTGATTTTTATCGGCGCCACCACAGAAAACCCTTCGTTTGAAATCAATAACGCTTTGCTTTCCAGGGTGCGGGTTTATCTGATTAAGCGTCTCGATGAAGACGAGATTGCTACCATAGTGACCCAGGCGCTCGCTGATGAAGAGCGTGGCCTTGGCAAACGCAGGTTGCAGATGCCGCAGGAGCTGATGGCCAAGTTGGCGACTCTCGCCGATGGTGATGCCCGCAAGGTTCTCAACCTGGTGGAGCTGATGAGTGACATGCTGCCGGATGGCGGTAGTTTTACCGAGGCCATGCTGGTGCAGGTAGCCGGTGAACAGTTGGCGGGGTTTGATAAGAATGGCGATCAATATTACGACCTGATCTCTGCCGTGCACAAATCGATTCGCGGCTCGGCGCCGGATGCGGCGCTCTATTGGTTTTGTCGTATGCTGGAAGGGGGCTGCGATCCCCTGTATGTCGCAAGACGCCTGCTGGCGATAGCCTCTGAAGATGTGGGGAATGCCGATCCTACTGCAATGACAGTCGCTCTCAACGCCTGGGACTGTTTCCACCGGGTCGGCCCGGCAGAGGGCGAGCGTGCCATCGCGCAGGCGATTGTTTATCTGGCCTCGGCGCCCAAGAGTAATGCGGTGTATACAGCCTTTAAGGCGGCCAGACAACTGGCCCGGGAAACCGGCCAGCAGCCTGTTCCCATGCATTTGAGAAACGCGCCGACCGAACTGATGAAATCCATTGGTGCCGGTGAAGGCTATCGTTATGCTCATGATGAGGCCAATGCTTACGCCGCCGGTGAATGTTATTTCCCCGAAGCCTTGGCCGAGAGTCGTTTTTATTATCCGACTGAGCGGGGATTCGAGAAACGGATCCGCGATAAGTTGGCGCAGCTTTGCCAGCTCGACCGCCAAAGTGAGAACAAAAGGTATGATTAATCTGACCGTTGTCGCCCTTGGCGGTGCAACCGGCGCAGTTTTGCGCTACCTGATATCGATATTTGTGCTCCAGCTATTTGGCAGTGGTTTTCCTTTTGGTACACTGGTTGTTAATGTACTTGGCTCATTTCTGATGGGGATGATCTATGCACTGGGAGAACTCAGTCATATCAGCCCTGAGATCAAGGCGCTGGTCGGTGTCGGATTTCTTGGAGCACTGACAACCTTCTCGACTTTCTCAAATGAAACCTTACTGCTGATACAGGGAGGTGAGTTGCTAAAGGCATTTCTGAATGTGGCGTTGAACCTGGGACTGTGCCTGGCCATGGTTTATTTGGGACAACTGCTGATTTTTTCACGCGTATAACTGATAAGACAAGTAGACATGTTAGATCCAAAATATCTGCGTAATGAACTCGCAACAACTGCGGAGCGCCTGGCGACCCGCGGTTTTATCCTCGATGTAGACAGGCTGACCAAGCTGGAAGAAAAGCGTAAGTCGCTGCAGGTGGAAACCGAAGAGCTGCAGGCCAGTCGCAATGCCATCTCCAAGTCCATAGGTCAAGCCAAGTCCCGCGGTGAGGACGTTGCTCCAATCATGGCGCAGGTAGGCGATCTCGGCAGCCAGTTGGACAGTAAAAAGCAGGAGCTGAGTGCGCTGCTTGAAGAGCTGGATGCTATTGCCATGAGCATTCCCAATTTGCCGGATGAATCTGTACCTGTGGGTTCAGACGAGAACGACAACGTGGAAATCCGCCGCTGGGGCACACCAAGGGAGTTCGACTTCCCGGTACGGGATCATGTGGATCTCGGTGAACAGCTCAAAGGATTGGATTTCAAGAGTGCCGTTAAGGTAACGGGTTCGCGCTTTATCTTTATGCAGGGCCAAATTGCCCGTATGCACCGCGCTCTGGCGCAGTTCATGCTGGATTTGCATACTCAGGAGCACGGCTACACCGAATGCTATGTGCCTTTACTGGTCAACGAAGCCAGCCTTAAGGGCACAGGCCAACTGCCCAAATTTGGTGAAGATCTGTTTCACACCAAACCGGCCACAGAGGAAGGCCAGGGGCTTAGCCTAATCCCAACCGCCGAAGTGCCGCTGACTAACCTGGCCCGCGACACCATACTGGATGAGGCCGAGTTGCCTATCAAGTTGACTGCTCACACGCCATGCTTCCGTAGTGAAGCCGGCTCTTACGGTAAAGATACTCGCGGCCTTATCCGCCAACACCAGTTCGACAAGGTCGAAATGGTGCAATTGGTGAAGCCGGAAGATTCTGAAGCCGCATTGGAACAGTTGGTCGGTCACGCTGAAAATGTTTTGAAGAAGCTGGGTCTGCCGTACAGAACTATCGTCCTGTGTACCGGTGATATGGGCTTTGGTGCCGCCAAGACCTACGACGTTGAAGTCTGGGTTCCGGCTCAAAATACCTACCGTGAGATCTCTTCCTGCTCTAACGTGCGTGACTTCCAGGCGCGGCGAATGCAGGCCCGTTATCGCTCCAAAGACGACAACAAGCCAAAGCTTATCCACACTCTGAACGGTTCTGGTCTGGCAGTTGGTCGCACGCTGGTAGCCATTTTGGAAAACTACCAGAATGCCGATGGCAGTGTCACAGTACCTGAAGCACTGCGCAGCTATATGGGTGGCATTGAAAAAATAGGTTGATGGGTGAGGTCATATGGATAAAGGTCAGCGCTACCTGCGCTGGCTTGCCTACGTGGCCGTCATCGCAGTTTTTTCTGCCCTGTTTTTAGCCACGCTCGGCAAGGCAGCCATGCTGGTATATGAGAATTTAAAATAGTTATTCTGCATAGTAAAAAGCCCCGAAGTTCGGGGCTTTTTTGTGTGCGAAATCGAGTTGCTCTAAATACACTTGGCCGGTTTGGGCAACCCGGCAATCTTGGTTGCCTGCTTGGCCGGCCCCATAGGGAACAGGGTGTAGAGGTACTTGGAGTTGCCTTTCTCCGGCCCCAGCGCCTGGCCGATTGCCTTGACCAAAACCCGGATAGCCGGGCTGGTCTTGTATTCAAGATAAAAGTGACGCACAAAGTTAACCACTTCCCAATGGGCAGCGGTCAGCTCTATATCTTCACCTGCGGCGATAACGGGCGCCAGCTCGGGCGTCCAATCGGAAACCTGCTTCAAGTACCCTTGAGGATCGGTCGCTATCTGCTTGTCATTGAATTGAATGAAATCTACCACGAAATAACCTTTGTATGAGCCAATGTCAGCGCTACCAGCGCCGGATAATCCAACTGTTCATAATTACCAAGAAAGTCTTCTAGCCCGCGGGCCTTAACATCATCAGCCACCAGCACCACTTTAAATGGTGATAGCGCCATGGCCCATTGACGTTTCAGCAGGGCGCTTACTGCATCGCCGGCCAGCAGAAACACATCTGTCTTACCGGCATATCTCAGTGCGCAGGACAGCGCAGTATCGCGCGCCGCCGATGTTTGTATTTGGTGTAATATCATCAGAAAACCATGACCTCATCGGCATCAAGCAGAGTCTGTCGGATCTGCTCGTTATCACAAATGGTGGCAGGAATAACCAGTTCGGTGCGGCCAAGTCCCAATTCCTGCAGCGATTGCTTGCAGACCAGCACAGTGTCTATGTCATAGAGCGGCAGCGCACCTAAGGTGGCGATATAATCCTTGCAGCCGATAAGCTCAGGTTGCTGCTGCTTCAGCAGCGTAAGCACGCCTTCATCGGTAAATATCAGGCTCACCTCTTGCTCGAAACTGGCGCTCAGCAGCGCCAGATCCAGGCCTTCGCGCCCGGAAGCCGAACCATGCGGAGCCCGGCGAAAAATAATGGCTATTTTCTTCATTAAAAACTCACCAGACGATCACTCTTTTCAAGCCCGGTGACCAACTCGCCAAGCCCTCCCATGGTAAAGCCAGCGGCCAGATTGGCACTCGCTTTGGCGTTGTCCTTGGCATCCTGTGCTGAAAGCACACCGCGGCGCAGGGCGGCAGAGACGCAGTTCACCAGATTAAGCTGCCACTCCTTTGCCAACTGTTGCCATGCGGCAGTTAAGTCCAATTCGTCCGATGCCGGCGCGCATAGGGCATTGGACTGACTTACGCCGTCCTGATAAAAGAATACGCAGTGAACCTCATGGCCCGCTTGCAGCGCAGCCCGAGTATATTTGAGTGCATGGAAGCCGGCCGCCGGGCCGTAGACACTGCCATTCACCATAATAATAAGTTTGCTCATACCAAAAAAAATGACCCTGAATTAGGGCCATTTTAACCTATTTTCCATCCCGTGGGGATCAGTCATCGCCACCAACACCCATAAGGTGCAGCAGGCTGATAAACAGGTTAAGGAAATCCAGATACAAGGCGATGGTGGCGCGGATATAGTTGGTCTCACCACCATTAACGATACGGCTGGTATCAAACAGGATAAAACCTGTCATCAGCAGGGCGATACCCGCATTGACCGCCATAAATACTGCGCCGTTACCGACAAATATATTGATCACTGCTGCGGCAATGACGACCACCAGACCAGCAATCAAGAAGCCGCGCATAAAGGAAAAATCTTTCTTGGTGGTCACGGCATAGGCCGACAGGGCGACGAAGATGGCTGATGTCAGACCAAAGGCCTGAATAATCAGCTCAGGACCGTTACTCATGCCGGCGTAATGGTTGAGGATATAACCCAGAGACGCACCTTCCATACCGGTAAAGGCAAATACCCAAAAGATCCCGGCAGCGGAATCGGCTTTTCTCAGAGTAACGAACAGCAACACCAAGCCACCGATGGAAAGTCCCAGTGACATCATGGGGCCGATTCCCATCGCCATGGCGATGGCGGCACATACGGCTGAAAACCCTATGGTCATTGCCAGCAGCATGTAGGTGTTTCTGAGCATTTTGTTCACTTCCATAGTGGAAGTTTGGCTCGAATAAAGGGTTTGCTGAGTCATTTGCTTCTCCGAAGGTTGACTGACATAGCCAGGGTTAATGGCCCGGCTAGTTTCCATGTTAGAGCAGCTTAAACCTTATATGGTTCCGCTGCAGGTTTCCTGTTATAGATTGTGCCATTAAACACTGAATCTTTTATGAATTAAAGTCAGGCGAGCCACTCTCTGTGCAGTTTTTCGGTATCGCCCAGATAATCCAGTACCCATTTGAGCGCCGGTGACATCTTATTGGCATTCCAAGCCAGACAGCAGGAACTGGCCGGTAGCGGCGTTGCTAACTGTTTTTCCACCAAGGCTCCGGCGCGAATAAAGGGGCTGGCAAGGTGTACCGGCATATAGCCTATCCCCAAGCCTTCACGGAAACAGTTGATGGCCCGGATCCAATCCGGCACCACCAAGCGGCGCTGATTGTCCAGCAACCAGGTGTGGCGCTTGGGGATCTCTCTGGAAGTATCGTCCAGGCAAATAGAGGGGAAGGGCCTGAGCTCTTCATCCTCCAGTGGCCGGTCGATGTCTGCCAATGGGTGAGACTTGCTCACCAAAAATGCCCACTCGATGTCGCCCATGTCTCTGTGATGATAGGCGCCGCCGACCGGAATGGCGGTGGTCGCACCTATGGCAACATCGCTGCGCCCGGTAGACAAGGCTTCCCAAACACCGTTGAACACCTCAATGCGAATGATCAGCTCCACATCGGTGAAGTGGCGATAGAAGTCGGCAATCAGCACACTGATCCTGTCTGCCCTGACTATGTTATCCAAAGCGATGGACAGCGTCGGTTGCCAACCATTGGCCACCCGCTGGGTTTCCCGTTTCAGATCGTCCAGTTGCTTGAGCATGATCCTGGCTTCCTTGACGAAGTGAGTTCCGGCGGGCGTCAAACTGACGCTGCGGTGATGGCGTTCAAACAGCACAACCCCCAGCTCTTCCTCAATCTGCTTAATGGCATAACTCACGGCGGAGGGCACCTTGTGCAGCTTGTTGGCTGCGGCGGTGAAACTGCCAAGGTGAGAAACAATATCGATAAGTTGTAACGACTGTTCAGAAAGCATGGCGATTCCTTGCTGTGAGAATATTTGAAGGCATAAGTCAAAAATAAACGTTTCACCTCGATAGAGCAAGGCTTTAGACTGCATCGGCATTCATATTACTTTTATCTTAAGTTGTAACCAGGTTGTATATGACTCTTAAATATTTCATGTTTTTATGCTATCTCGCGCTTCTGAGCATGTTGGCTTTCATCGCGACCGACATGTATCTCCCAGCATTCAAAGCAATTGAAAGCTCTCTTGATGCCAGCGCTTCTCAAGTAGCCATGTCCTTGACCTCTTTCCTGGCCGGATTGGCCTTGGGGCAACTGCTCTACGGCCCTCTGGTGCAGCGTTTCGGTAAACGCAACTCACTGCTCGGTGGTTTAGCGCTGTTTGCACTGGCGACAGTCTGTATAGGTTTCAGTGACAATATTATCATGCTCAACTGTGCCCGTTTCTTCCAGGCGATTGGCGTCTGCAGTGCTGCCGTCATTTGGCAGGCTTTGGTGGTAGAGCAGTATGATGCCAAAGACTCACAGCGCATTTTCTCCAACATCATGCCCTTGGTGGCCTTGTCACCGGCATTGGCGCCCATTCTCGGCGCCAAGGTGCTTGGGCATCTGGGCTGGGAAGCGATATTTTTCATTTTGGCAGCGACGGCAACGGCATTGATGGCATTGACCATGGTGTTGGTTAAGCCGGCAAGCGAAGGCTCGGCCAAAGCTGAAGAAAAAGTGGCTTACAAGACCTTTTTTAACAACACAGGTTATTTGGGCAATGTACTCATCTATGGTGCATGTTCCGGGGCTTTCTTCGCCTACCTGACACTCTGGCCGATAGTGATGGAACAGCACGGTTATGAAGCAGATGCCATAGGTTTAAGCTTTATTCCGCAAACCATCATGTTTATCGTCGGTGGCTATGCCAGCAAGTTGCTTATCCGCAGGGTAGGCAGTGAGATGACGCTTAAACTGTTGCTGGCGCTGTTTGGTTTGTGTGTGTTGGCGATAGCCTTGGCGACTTTGGTATTCAAGGCGCAAACCATCTATCCATTGCTAATTGCGTTTTCTGTACTGGCCGCGGCCAATGGTGCCATTTATCCGATAGTGGTTAACAGTGCGCTGCAACATTTCAGCCAGTGCGCCTCCAAAGCGGCCGGTCTGCAAAACTTTTTACAGATCACCTTGGCATTCGGAGCATCAAGCCTGGTTGCTGTGTGGGCCACGGCCGGGGAAACTGCTATTGCCTGGGGGATCCTGGGGTGCAGTGTGCTGGTATTTGCTGGCTATAAACTGCGTCAGTTTGCCGACTGGTCGCAGGTGAGGGCAGGTTTTACCAAGCCGGATCCGGCGCGTTTGGCAATGCATGCAGAAGAAACACCTAAGGACTGAGTGCAGATTGAGCAAATAGATAAGACCATGACATTTTCTACTTTACAGTCTCAGACGCTCACTATAGTATTTGCAGCGTTCGGAGGGGTGGCAGAGTGGTTGAATGCACCGGTCTTGAAAACCGGCATGGGTTTATAGCCCATCCAGGGTTCAAATCCCTGCTCCTCCGCCATATTCAGAGATGCCCGCCTGTGCGAACAGGCGGGCTTTTTCGTATCTTATTTTGATGATTGCTATTAGCCAGGTATAGGCGGTTAGCGGATTGCCGGGTTTATAGCACCGTCATGCAGGGTTCAAATCCCTGCTCCTCCGCCATATTCAGAGAAGCCCGCTTGTGCAAACAGGCGGGCTTTTTAGTATCTGAGTTTTGATGATAGCTATTAGCCAGGTATAGGCGGTTAGCGGATTGCCGGGTTTATAGCACCGTCATGCAGGGTTCAAATCCCTGCTCCTTTGCCATATTCAGAGAAGCCCGCTTGTGCAAACAGGCGGGCTTTTTCGTATCTTATTTTGATGATTGCTATTAGCCAGGTATAGGCGGTTAGCGGATTGCCGGGTTTATAGCACCGTCATGCAGGGTTCAAATCCCTGCTCCTTTGCCATATTCAGAGAAGCCCGCTTGTGCAAACAGGCGGGCTTTTTCGTATCTTATTTTGATGATTGCTATTAGCCAGGTATAGGCGGTTAGCGGATTGCCGGGTTTATAGCGCCGTTATGCAGGGTTCAAATCCCTGCTCCTTTGCCATATTCAGAGAAGCCCGCTTGTGCAAACAGGCGGGCTTTTTCGTATTTGAGTTTTGATGATAGCTATTAGCCAGGTATAGGCGGTTAGAGGATGGTGGGTTTATAGCGCCGTCATGCAGGGCTCAAATCCCTGCTCCTTTGCCATATTCAGTGAAGCCGGCTTGTGCAAACAGGCGGGCTTTTTAGTATCTGAGTTTTGATGATAGCTATTAGCCAGGTATAGGCGGTTAGCGGATTGCCGGGTTTATAGCGCCGTCATGCAGGGTTCAAATCCCTGCTCCTTTGCCATATTCAGTGAAGCCGGCTTGTGCAAACAGGCGGGCTTTTTCATTTTTTGATTAAGCAATAATGACGCCGATGGATTAATGCCGTTCACATTAAGTGAACGGCATTACGCATTGCGGACTTTTTTAGTATTTCAGGCTCGGAGCTACAGAACTTAGGTTAGCTATGTAGCAAGTGCCGGCAATAGAAGCCGGCAAACTAGCCACGGGATTTATCCCTTGAGATAGTTCAGCACCACTTGATGGTGATCTTTGGTCTTGAACTTGTCGAATCTGTGGCTGATGGTGCCGTCCTGGTCAATCAGAAAACTCAGGCGGTGCAGACCATCATAAACTTTGCCCATAAATTTTTTCTCGCCCCAGACGCCGAAGGCATCGGCTACTGCGTGATCTTCATCGCTGAGCAGAGTGAAGTTGAGCTCATGCTTATCGATAAACTTGCCCAGTCTCGCCACGGGATCAGTGCTTATTCCAAGCACGGTTACATTGAATTCGTCCAGTTCCGTCTTGCTGTCTCTGAGACCACAGGCTTGCACTGTGCAGCCCGGCGTCATCGCCTTGGGGTAGAAGTACACCAGTACCCGGCCTTTTTTCAGGCAATCTTGCAGTGAAACATTTTCATCGTTTTGGTTTTTAAGGGTGAAGAGTGGCGCTTTATCGCCTGCATTTAAGGTGTTCATGCGTTCAATCCTTTTGATCTTTATTTGGTATAAGTGGGATTCAATCGGCCTTGGGAACCGCAATTCCTTGCATACGTTTGATGTTGCAGGTCAGGGACATCTCTTCGGCCAAGGCTTGAATGCTGGTTTCCAGCTTATCCAATTCGACTTTTTCCGGGATATTGATGGCCAGGAAAACGTGCTGAGTCTGGCTGCCGTCCGGCAACTCTTCCGAATATGAGCGTACCGCACCGAGATCCAAAGATCTGTCTGCCAAAAACTGCGAGATGCGCTTCATGGTGCCACGCTGATCCTGACCATTGAAAGTCACTTCAATACGCGAGATATAATTTTGCGGCGTGTGCTTGGAGGTGCGCTTCATCACTGTCATCAGCTCAAGCTCGACACTGAGACTGGGAAGGCTGGTTTCTATCTTGGTAATGGATGCCCAGGAGCCGGACAACATCATAATTAGAGTAAACTCGTTGCCGAACAGCGCCATGCGGCTGTCGACTATGTCACAGTCGCAATCACTGGCTAATCTTGCCAGTTTGCTGACCAGGCCGGGACGGTCGGCGCCCATAGCGGTAACGACCAGGTAGTTGGTCATGAATTTTCCTCATATTTCCGGTATCATAGAGCGAAAACTCAGCCACTGTGAGCTGAGTTTTTTGTGCAGTCAACCATGCTACCACAACTTATTCGATTTGTTAGCCCTGACAGTGCTTGTCATTGGCTGGCTGCACCAGTACCATAGCGAATCCTGAAATCTTGGGGACATAAGATGATAAACGGAAGCATCGTAGCCTTAATTACGCCCATGCAAGGCGATGGCTCAGTGGATTTTGCAAGTCTCGAGCGTTTGGTGGAATTTCATATCAAACAGGGGACTGATGCCATAGTTGCAGTTGGTACCACAGGCGAATCAGCCACTCTGCCCATTCACGAACACCTTGAAGTGGTGTCGCAAACTCTTTCTTTTGCCGCAGGTCGTATTCCCGTTATCGGGGGTAATGGTGCCAACGCCACCGCCGAAGCCATAGAACTGACCCGGGAATTATCGAAACTCGACGTGGCCGCCATGTTGGGGGTTACTCCTTACTATAACAAGCCAACACCTAAAGGCTTGGTTGCCCATTATAAAGCGGTTGCAGCCAGCACGGATGTTCCCCAAATTCTGTATAACGTTCCCGGCCGCACTTCGGTTGATATGAAGCCGGAAACCGTTGCCCAGCTTTGTGATGTGCCCAACATCATTGGGGTGAAAGAAGCCACAGGCGACCTCTCCCGGGTGAAGCAACTGCGTGAGCTTTGCGGTGACGATTTTCTGCTGTTCAGTGGCGACGATGCCACGGCGCGTGAATTTTTGGCTCTTGGTGGCAATGGGGTGATCTCGGTTGCCAATAATATCGTCCCTAAGGCATTCAAGGCTATGTGTGATGCGGCGCTGCAAGGAAGATCCGTAGAGGCAAAAGCCATTGATGAATCCCTGAGCGGCTTGTACAGCGCACTCTTTTGTGAGGCAAACCCAATACCGGTTAAATGGGCGGTTCACCGTATGGGACTCATCAGCGAAGGCACAATTCGTTTGCCTCTGACTGAACTTTCCGAAGAGTTTCATGGTCTGTTGCTTAACGCAATGCAAAAAGCCGGGATAGAGGTTGAATAATTTAATGCTAAAGCAAGTTACCCCCTTAGTGATGGTTGTCGCTGTTACAGCCTGCAGTACGCCGATTGATCGTCGCCAGGCCAATGGCGACTTCGAATACGTAGATGCCGGCACTTCAGCACCTTTGGTGATCCCGGAAGGTTTGGACACTCCAAGATTCAGTAAAGAGTTTGAGATCCCGCAAGCGGGCGCCAAAAGCAATCCCGAGTTTGTCGGTGAAAAACTCGATATTCGTCCGCCTTTGCAAGTACTGCCTATGGCGGAAGGCACCCATGTGGAAGAGGGCAGTGACAACATTAAAGTGGTGGTTGAGTCCATTGACAACAGTGTTGATCTCAAACAGGAGATTTACAGTACAGTTAAGGGTTATCTGCAAAAGCAAAGCTATGGCGTAGTCTCTGAAGATTATGATAAAGGCTCTATCGAGACCGACTGGATTGAGACAGAGCAGGTGCTCGATTCTTCCTGGTTTGGCAGCGATAAAGTCTACCAACTGCGGCAGCGTTTTCGTTTTGATGTTGAAGTTCGCCCTCATGGCCGTACCGGTAATTTGCTGATCACACTTATCGACCACGAAGAGCATTATGACGGCTCAGAGCTGCCGGTATTGCTCAGCGGTGAAGACAAGCGCCGTTACACCATAGACATGCTCAACAGTGCTGTGGCCTATATGAGCCTCAAGCGTGAACAGATGATCAAGGCCAACCGCATCAAGCAGAGTCTGGGCATTGATATGTCACTGTCTCAGGGTGGTGACAGTGAGAGCTACTGGGTGGCCGATGCGCCCTTCAAGCGCACCTGGGATCGTCTACGGATAGTACTGCCTGAGCTTGGCTTGGAAGTCGTGGACATGGACTCAAGCAAAGGCTTGTTCTACGTTAATCTGAATGACAACTCCGGCTTCTGGAGTTCCTTGTGGGGCGATAACAAGTTGGCGCTCAAAGAGGGCAGTTATCGTTTGTTGCTGAAAGAAGATGCTGCCAACAAAGAACAGACTGAAATTCGTCTGCACGATGTGGCCGATCAGCCACTCGCCAATGAAACCATTGAAGCCGTTTATCAGAATCTGGCGGAGTTAATGCGCGAAGATCGCAAGGTGCGTTAAGCGCTTCTGGTTTATTGCTGCCGGTTTGATTGGAAAGGCGCCGAATTCGGCGCCTTTTTTATTGCTTGCCAGGCAATAGGGACTTTTAGCCACCAGAGCCCTTCGGCAGTATCAACTAACTCTTCTCTATAACCACTTAATTTGTAATGTTTTTGTATAATCTTTATGCTGTGCATTCAGTTATACAGAACGAATGATGAAATAAGTCAGTCACTGCTTATATGGCCTTATGCAGAACACTCTTTGTTTTCTGTGGAATTAGGCGGCCGGTATCTCTGGCTGGTAGTGGTTAATGCAGATGTTTTGACTGTGTGTCTATCTATGTCAAATAAATGTAATTTGTAAGTAAAAGTAAAACGTATTGAAGCCGATAAGTCGCAGGGTAAACTGTTTTACCCATAAAACTCTGTACCTTCGGACAATCAATGAAAAAAACAATACTCCTAGTGGTACTACTGGCGGCCGCTGCCATTGGTTATCAACAATGGCATCAGCAGCAAGCCCCGGCGGAGAAAAAGGCCCGCCCGGTACCCAATGTTGTGGTGTATAAGGCCGCCATTCAGGCCGTACGGGATGAAGTGGAAGCACTTGGTACCTCCAAGGCTTATGAATCAGTAACCATCACCCCTAAAGTCAGTGATGTGGTGACCTTGATTCGTTTCGATGATGGTCAGATAGTCAAGCAAGGACAGCTACTTGCTAAACTGCAGGACGCCGAGCAGCAGGCCAGGGTGGAATTGGCCAGGATCAAGGTGCGGGAGAATACCCGTGAGTTTGACCGCATCAGCTCGCTTGTCACCAGCAAGACAGTGGCTGAAACCGAACGCGACCGACTGCAAACCCTGATAGAAAGTGCCAGGGCCGAAGTCGAACAGGCCCAGGCGGCACTGCGGGACAGGCAGATCACCGCCCCCTTCAACGGTCGCCTGGGATTACGCCAAGTCTCGGTCGGTAGCCTGGTGACCCCGGGCGTGGTGATCACCACCCTGGATGATATCTCGGTTATCAAGTTGGACTTTTCGGTTCCCGAGCGGTTTATTCAGGACTTGTTGCCGGGCAAAATCGTGGAAGCCCGTGCGGTAGCCTATCCGGATAAGCTGTTTCGCGGCAAGGTTGTTTCTATCGACAGCCGGGTTAACCCTACCACAAGGGCAGTCGTGGTGCGCGCCGAAATCCCCAACCCGGATGGTCAACTGCTGCCGGGTATGTTGATGAAAGTGAAGCTTATCAAGCAAAACCGTGAGGCATTACTGCTGCCAGAGTCGGCTATTATTCCTATTCAAAACCGCCACTACCTCTATCTGGCCAACAGCGAAGGTGTGGTAGAACAGCGACAGGTCACCATAGGGCTGCGCAGCCGTGGCTGGGTGGAAATTCTCGAAGGCGTCGAGCTGGGTGAGCAGGTGATCATTCGCGGGATCCTCAAGGTCCGTCCCGGTGACAAGGTCAAGGTGGAGTTCAAGGAACATTTCAGCTTCCTGACGGCTGAAGAGGCGAAGACCACAGCATGATACTGACAGACATTTCCGTTAAACGACCGGTTTTGGCTTCGGTCATCAGTCTTTTGTTGATCGCTTTCGGTCTGGTGTCCTTCGGTAAGTTGCCACTGCGCGAATATCCGGATATTGACCCACCGATAGTCTCGATAGATACCAGTTATCGCGGCGCCAGTGCCTCCGTGGTGGAAAGCCGGATCACTCAACTGATTGAAGACAGGATCAGTGGCGTTGAAGGCATACGCCATATCAATTCATCCAGTACAGACGGCCGCTCTTCCGTGGTGCTGGAATTTGATATCGACCGGGATATTGAAGCCGCGGCCAACGATGTCCGCGACCGTATTTCAGGTTTGCTCGATAACCTGCCGGAAGAGGCCGATCCGCCGGAAGTACAAAAGGCCAATGGCGGTGATGAAGTGATCATGTGGCTTAATCTGGTGTCGGATCAGATGACCACTTTGCAACTCACCGATTATGCCCGTCGTTACCTCACCGACAGATTCTCCGTCATCGACGGGGTAGCCAATATGCGTGTCGGTGGCGGCAAGGTCTACGCCATGCGGGTCTGGATTGACCGCCAGGCGCTGGCAGCCCGTAACCTGACGGTGGCCGATATCGAAGCGGCGCTACGATCGGAAAACGTCGAACTGCCGGCCGGCTCCATCGAATCCAAAGAGCGCCACTTTACCGTGCGGCTTGAGCGTAGCTTTCGCACCGCCGAAGACTTTGCCAACCTGGCGCTGACCCAAGGGGGCGACGGTTACCTGGTTAAGCTCGGAGATGTAGCTCAGGTCGAAATCGGCTCGGAGGAAGAGCGGATCATGTTCCGCGGTAATGGCGAGGCCATGATAGGCCTTGGGGTCTCCAAACAGTCTACCGCCAATACTTTGGAAGTGGCGCGGGCAGTGAATAAACTGGTGGATGAGATCAACCCGACTCTGCCCCAGGGGATGGAGATCAAACGCTCCTACGACAGCTCGGTATTTATTGAAGCCTCTATCGACGAGGTTTATCAGACGCTGTTTATCGCCATTATTCTGGTGATCATCGTCATCTACCTGTTCCTTGGCAGTGTGCGCGCCATGTTGATCCCGGCGCTAACTGTGCCCGTATCCCTACTAGCCACTTTTATCGTGCTTTACGCCTTGGGATACACAATTAACCTCTTGACCCTGCTGGCGATGATCCTGGCTATCGGTATGGTGGTGGATGATGCCATCGTGATGCTGGAAAACATTCACCGCCGCATCGAAGAGGGCGACAGTCCACTGAAAGCCGCTTTCCTCGGCGCCCGAGAGGTGGCCTTTGCGGTTATTGCTACTACGGCGGTATTGGTGGCGGTATTTATGCCGATCACCTTCCTTGATGGCGATCTCGGCAAGTTGTTTAAAGAGTTTGCCGTCACCATGAGTGCTGCCGTGTTGTTTTCCTCGATAGTGGCCCTGACACTCAGCCCCATGATGTGTTCCAAGCTGCTTAAACCCGCGAGCCAGGATACCTGGCTGATGCGCAAGGTCGATAAGGGAATGAACGCTCTGGCAGGCTTTTACAGCCGCAGTCTTACCGGCGCCATGAAGCATCCCTTGTTGGCTTCCCTTTTGGTGGTGGTGGCTCTCGGGGCCAGTGCCTACATGGTTAAACAGATCCCGCAGGAGTTTGCTCCTCAGGAAGACAGAGGCTCAATGTTCCTGATGGTCAATGGCCCGGAGGGCGCCAGCTATGAATATATTGAAGCCTATATGAACGAGGTGGAACAGCGTTTGATGCCTTTGGTCGACAGCGGCGAAGTCAAACGTTTGTTGATCCGTGCGCCTCGCGGTTGGGGCGGCTCGGCCAACTTCTCCAACGGTATGGCGATCATAGTACTCAATGATTGGGGCCAGCGCCGTCCCGCCAAGGAGATCATCAATGATATCCGCGCAAGGCTTGCCGATCTCGCCGGTGTCAGGGCATTTCCCGTGATGCGCCAGGCCTTTGGCCGCGGTGTCGGTAAACCTGTACAGTTTGTCATTGGCGGCCCCAGTTATGAGGAGCTCGCGAGATGGCGCGACATTATGCTGGAAAAAGCGGCGGAAAATCCCAATCTGGTCGGTTTGGATCATGACTACAAGGAAACCAAGCCTCAGCTCAGAGTGGTCATCGATAAAGACAGGGCGGCGGATCTCGGGGTCTCCATTGCTCATATAGGGCGTACACTGGAATCCATGTTGGGTTCACGCCTGGTAACCACCTTTATGCGCGACGGTGAAGAGTATGATGTGATCATTGAAGGCAACCGCGAAAGCCAGAACACCGCCTCGGATATGCAGAATATCTATGTGCGCTCAGATCGCAGTAAGCAGCTGATCCCGCTCTCGAATCTGGTGAGCATAGAGGAGTTTGCCGACGCCAGTCAGCTCAATCGCTACAACCGGATGCGGGCGATAACCCTGGAGGCCAGTCTGGCGGAAGGTTATAGCCTGGGTGAGGCGCTCGATTATCTCAATGATTTGGCCCACACCTATCTACCGGCAGAAGCCTTGATAAGCTACAAAGGCCAGTCGCTCGACTATCAGGAGTCCGGCAGCTCCATGTACTTCGTGTTTCTGTTGGCGCTGGGAATTGTGTTCCTGGTATTGGCGGCGCAGTTTGAAAGCTATATCCACCCTATGGTGATCATGCTGACTGTACCGCTGGCAACCGTGGGCGCCTTGGTGGGCCTGCTGCTGACCGGCCAAAGTCTGAATATTTACAGCCAGATAGGCATCATCATGTTGGTAGGGCTGGCGGCCAAAAACGGCATTCTTATCGTCGAGTTTGCCAACCAGCTCAGGGATAAAGGACTTGAGTTCGACGCCGCTATTTTGCAGGCAGCCAACCAAAGGCTCAGACCGATACTGATGACAGGTATAACCACGGCCGCCGGCGCCGTGCCTCTGGTGCTTGCCCAAGGTGCCGGCGCCGAGACCCGTTTTGTTATTGGTGTGGTGGTGCTCTCCGGCATCTTGCTGGCTACAGTGTTTACCCTGTTGGTGATCCCTGTGGCTTACTCACTATTTGCCCGCCGGTCCAGCTCACCGGAAGCTGTGGCTCAACAGTTGGAAAAGGAACTGGCAGAATGACGCTATAGAGCCCAAGTGCCGACTTGGGCTCTGCAGCGCTTGAAGAATAAAAGCCTCAAGGTCTTGTTTTTGTTATTGGAAAGGCCGGTGAAATACAGGGGATTACTTCAAAACGATAACCATAGAGTGTTTGGTGATCCTGCTGGATTTGCAGTAACTCATAATCATTAAGCTCAACAGCATGGGCAGACTCAGCCAACTGACAGCGGCTACGGCCATCTGCCTCCATACCGAAAGCGAAATCCGCTACCAGTTGTCTCACTTTTTGGCGATAGGCCGCGGTAAACCTTGAATAAACTGCTGCTTCCTCCTCGGCTTTAACCGACTCAGGACGATCAGCGTTATCCTCATTAGTGGCGTTTCCCTCGTGAGTTTCATCCTTCAAATTCAAATGGTCAGTGTTATCAGCATCAGCTTTCGATTGGTTAGTATTACTCAATTGCTTATTGTCCGGTTTGAATTGCCCATTGAAGGAGAAACTCACGCCATCATCATCAAGTCGAACACGGCTCTCAACAAAATGTTCCATATCTATCAATAGCATAAGATGATGAAGGATTAAAAAAGACAATGTGAGTCTGACAAATGCTGTACTGACGGGATAAGCGTATTTCGGCTGCCACTTGAAACCAATGAGCCCTACCAATTTAAGCAATAATAGGCCTGCCAGATAGAAAGGTAACAGCATTTGTAATAATAACAAGGCGATACTACTGGTGATAACCATCCAAACCGGGAGTTCAAGTAACAGGGCAAAGTTATGCGTATAGTTAAAATGTGCCGCAGAAACCCCTGTGACTTCATTAACTATGGCACCACTGCTGGCCAGGGAAAAGTTGGCAATGGTGGCATAAAATAGCAGTATCATGGCTTTGCCGGCTAATGAATGCCACAGCTTGTTAAATAATGGCCAAAACTCAATAATCAATGCACTTACCGTCAGCAAAGTTGGTAATGCCGGATGGTCTTCATAAAACGGTAAGCTGAAAAGGGCCAGCAGATAGAGCTTTTGAGCTATGGTTAATTTGGCAAGTCGCTGGCTTATCTCTGAGTGAAGTCGACGGGTAAAAGCTAAAAACTGATCTATTAGTGGACTGAACCACCGACTAACCTGAAGTATTCTCATTAAAACTCACTGATTGAATAGCATAGGATATTGTTGCAATGCTACCAAAATACAACCATTGAGCAACATAACTCTTTGAGGGCACGTCAAGTAATTAAATTATAAAAGATTATTATTCAATTGTTTATGTTATTAATTAACCTGCCGGAGTACTGTTGCAGGAGTCTCGTAATTTTTGCCACCAATGTACATGACGTTTGAGTTCATCATTGAGACGTGCATTTAGGAGGTCTTTCGGACCACCTGTGGTTTCGGCAAAGAAATATTCAATGCGTTCAGCATGAGGTGTTCCTTGATAGAGACTTTGCAACATGTTGCCCAAGCGTCGCTGTATGTGACGACTGTGACTCAGTTGCTGCTGTATCGGTCCGGTGAAGTTTCGTACTAGTATTCGCTGCAATATCTCCTGACGTTGTTTGCTATGGCCGGGACGGCATAAAAGAAGAGCTAGCTGTGGTTCCAACCAATCGTTAAGCTGCATTAACCAAAGAAGGCTGATCGACAGGCTTCGCATGTTACGGGCGATAATCCGGCTGCGCGCCAATTCAGTCAGTGCAGAGTCAAGGTTTGTGACATCCAATGCGTGCCAGGAAATACGGCCAGATTGTGCCAGCTCTATATCGGTTTTGAGTTTCACCAAGTTGGCTAGCGCCAATTCG
Source organism: Shewanella indica (assembly GCF_002836975.1). Classification (GTDB taxonomy): domain Bacteria; phylum Pseudomonadota; class Gammaproteobacteria; order Enterobacterales; family Shewanellaceae; genus Shewanella; species Shewanella indica. Next base: position 226,961 of record NZ_NIJK01000047.1, read on the forward strand.
GTTTCGGTTAGTCCGGCAAGGGGGGATCTACGTGAAAGTGAATCATGGCTGATGAACAGGAGTTTATCCAAAGCTCTGTCTTTTAATAACATCCAGTAGAACCAATCCATCAGCTCTCTTTGTTTCTGTAACTTGGCTTCCGTCAACAATCGTCTGCTTTGATCATCAAGGCTGAGGCTTTGCAAACAAGCCGGTGCAGCCTGAATAAAGGCCAGTTGATACTTAAACTGTTCGCTGGGCTCGGCTACTTTACCAAGAATTGAGTTGTGGTCTGCTATGAGCTCACCCAGACGACAATGCATCAACCCCAGGCTGTTCAGCAATGGCAATGACATTCTTGTGGAGGGAGCTTGTATCTCGCCGACGCTATTCAAGAGGCGATTATCCTTGGGAAGATAATCAGGGGCGATAAAGCTTTGTTCAGTGACTCGGCTAAGACGCTCCGCGTAGTCATGCCATAGCGCTTGTGTGTTATCTTGACAAGCGGTCAGGCCCAGCGCAATCCCAATTAGAAGACTGCAACATTTGGAAAATCTGACAGGAACCAACATGGTAATCACCTTGAGAAAGGGAGCGGCTTATCGACCTTAAGCTGTTCATATACCTTAGGCTCTCCATATAACGGTGACTAGCAATGATTTTGAGTCATCAGGAGACAAGTGGCCATAAACAGGGGTAAAAGCTATCCGGGGGGATTAGTCTTTTAGAATGATACCTCTTATTAATGGGGGCTGCTTTAGCTGAAAATTTGGTTTAACAAAATATCAGTCTCTTTTTTCACCAAGATCTTTCTGTGCAAATTTGCTACAATGTTTGCTCACCTTGTATTGACCTTTCCTCGGAGACTATACGTCCGGGGGGATTCTGTTTGCCCAGACCCGACTGAAAAGCTACCGCCAATCTGCCGCGGCAGGAATACTTTTCCCTGCCGCTATCGCCACTAAAAGCGGAAGCGACTTTACAGCCAGGTCTCTCGCATTTGCTTCTTAAAAGGAAATGGAAGCAAAAGGTGAAGCTACTGCCCGAGCTGGACGGGCAAGGTCGGGCCCGTCAGGACCTTGGATACATAGTCAGAAGCGACCTATCGGAGGTAAATGCATTATGACAATAGCTGACGTATTGACAGAGAAACACTCACCACTTTATCACACCGAAGATAAGACGGTTGTCTCCCATACCCAAAGGGATGAAGGCGACTGGATCCAACACACACTGATGTTGGAAAATTGCGATGCACCATTTCGTTTCAAACGCCCCAAAAAATACCGTTCGCTCAAAGGCGCCAGAGTATCGGTCGATTATTATCCCCAAACCACTATAGTAGCCGGATTTGAGATGGAAACCATGAAAGTGGTACGGATCCGCCGTTGCTGAAAGTTGATGCCGGAATGCCTGCTCCAATGTTAGTATTTTGTGTTTCTGGTGGCCGTCTTTGAACCCGGGTGTCCAACCTGGGTATGACCCGCCAATGTCGCGCCTTGAAAGGATATTCCGGCCTGATGAAACTTGCTGTTATTGTCTCTCTTACTCCTTGGCTTCAGCTGTTGTCGATTACTCTGTCTCGGCTATGTCAAAGTCAAACAAGGCTTGTTTTTCTGCCTCTGTTATTGGTAGTTGGCCAAAGCTTGGCTGCAGAGCAAACGAATAAGGGTCAGATTGAAGTTCCGATCAGAGAGCTTGTTGTCACCAACTCAGGTTCCTGGAAACCGTTTTCTTACCTGAATGATGCCGGTGAACCCAGCGGCATGTTAGTGGATATTTGGCGTGAATATGCCAAGGCCAATCGAGTCAAAATCCGATTCATATTGACCGATTGGCAACACTCGCTGGATTTGGTTCGCAGCGGTCAGGCCGATATTCATGCCGGATTGCTTTGGTCTCAGGAAAGAGAGCATTATCTCGATTATGCCCAGGGGCTACTTGGCATAGAGAGTCAACTGTTCTTCAACCAGGCATTGCTCGGTACAGAGCCTGGCCGTTATCTGGATAGCGGTGGTGAAGTGGGAGTGGTGAGCGGCGGCTATGAAGAGGCTTTCGTTCGTCGAGAGTTTCCAAATACCAGCTTAATTGTTTATGCCAGTAACGAGCAGATGCTCAAAAGTGCAGTAGCGGGAAGGTTAAAAGCCTTTGTTGCTGATCTCCAGGTTGCCAATTTCTACCTTTACACCTCGCAAGAACCTACACTTTTTGTTCCGGTTCGTCATCTCTACAGTGCTCAAGTTCGCTCGGCCGTCAAAGAGGGGAACATCACTTTACAGGAAGAAATTCGGCAAGGATTGGCGCGCATTCCTGATGCCGAATACCAAAGGATCCTAAATCGTTGGATGTATGTGGAAACGGTTTATCCACGCTATCTATTGCAAGTTGTTTTGGCTTTGCTTTTTCTGGCTGTCATAAGCTACGTATTTATGCTTCGTCGCACTGTGGCTATCCGCACTGCAGAACTGGAAGCGGTTAACGCAGAGTTGCTTCATTTGGCGGCAATCGATAGCCTGACAGGAATAAGCAACCGACGGGCATTTATGGAGGCATTGGAACAAGCTTGCGACAGCCGCAGTTACGATAGTTTAACCCTGTTGCTGTTTGATATTGATGATTTTAAAAGGATCAATGACAGTTATGGTCATCTTGTAGGGGATGAGCTCATCTGCCAACTGGTACAGAGGGTGGCAACTCTTTTGCCAGAAGATGCCGTATTTGCCCGGGTAGGCGGAGAGGAGTTCTGTATCCTGCAATTGGGGATGACAGAGAGCGGAACCCAAAAGCTGGCAAGGAGTTTATTGTTGTCCGTAGGACAAGCACCATTTTCGACCAAAGTGGGCGAACTGCCACTCAGTATTAGCATAGGAGCCGTCTACGCAGATCCGGGAAGTCGAGATCCGCTTTCGGTACTTGCCGATGCCGATCGCTTGATGTATCAGGTTAAGGCGTCCGGACGTAATGATCTGCTGTTCCGACGTTTCTGATAATAACTGATTGCCGCCAGAGGCCTGGTTCTTATGCAGTTATTTTAATAGTCTTTATCAAGCTCAGACTCAGTCAAGTACCATAAGTAGTCTGTACTCATCCAAAGCGTATTGGTCTGTCATGCCGCTGATATAATCCTGCAGTAAACGGCACCTATGATAAAATTCAGGATACTGATTGGTTTCAATGGCTCTTTTATAGGTGGCCAGGTGTTTACCAGGCAGCTTATGGAATAGCCGGGTTTCGATAAGCGCAGTTTTGGGCTGCCCTTGTACCAGTTTGCTAAACTCGTCCTCGCTCAATGCCAGCAGGGAACGATAGTTATCCAGTAAACCTGTTATGATCCTGTATCCCTGCAGCTCAAGTTTCTCCACTTCCCGATGGCAAAATACCTGTTTAATAGCGACTTGCTTGAGCGTTTCTGTAATGGCGTGCTCATAGCCGCCATCTTCAAGCAGCGACTCGTTCAGGTTGCCGTGGTACACAGTATCAATATTGTCGATAAAGCGCTTGGCGGCATGATTGACCAAAGGGTGTATCAGCCGAACCCGGAGGAAAGTAAAGAACTGGCTTTGTTGGTTGATTGCCAGGTGACGGGCGCTGCTGTCTGCCGCTTCAATCGATTTACTCATAAAGTCCTGGTGTCCGAGAGCGTCTTGCTTGACTGCAATTTGCCGCTGGTATTCGGCTATCAGACTCTGTTTTAGGGTATCCAACTCTATAATGCCTTTTTCCACCGCATCTTCAATGTCAGCAAGGCAGTATGAAATATCATCGGCGGCCTCCATGATGTAACTCACTGGGTGACGACAACCGGGTGCCATTTCCATGGCTTGTGTCAGTTCGGCAACAAAGCTGGACTCACTGGCGTAATAACCAACTTTTTTCATCAAATAGCTATGCTCAGGACTGGCTTTATCTTTCACTAGCGTGCCCGGGCGAGTGTATTTCAAAATGCCGGCCAGTTGACTGTAGGTGAGGTTGAGCCCTAACAAGGTGTGGATTAAGCGTATACCTTGGGCATTACCCTCAAAATGAGATAAATCTTGAATTAATTCAGGATACTCGGAATCAAACCCTGAAGGAACAAGAGAAGTAAGATTACGACTGAACCAATGACTGATAGCGGCTTCACCGAAGTGACCAAAGGGAGGATTACCGACGTCGTGCATCAGACAACTCATTTCCACCAGGGTTTCCAGTTGCCGCTCCAATTCTTGCAGACCGTATAGCTCAGCATCCGGCCCCAGGTATCTAAATATCCTCTGTGCGATAAAGCGTCCAACTTGTTGTACTTCCAACGAATGTGTCAAACGACTTCGTACCGCGGCATTGCGCTCCAGCGGGAATACCTGAGTCTTTTGCTGTAGACGGCGAATGGCGGCCGAGTTAATGATACGGCCGCGATCACTCTCCAGTGCCAACTGCAGTTTTTCTGGATTATCGACCCGAGCGTCCACTTTGCCAAATGGACGTTGTGCTGTAATTTTACGACGAAAATCTATCTCAGAAAATGTGGATGACACCGAGAAAACCTCCAAATAAGTGGTTGCCTGAAAAAGAAAAAACTCAGCAATTTGTAAATACTTTCAATGTGCCACAGTTTATCCCATGGAGCCAATTTGTGACACTCTATGTAAATTTGCGATGAGTTCGATAGCGTCTTTGGCGATCGCAGAGTACTATCCTGACAAATCCTTTGTCAGAGAAGTGTTAATGCTCAAGTCTTTAAGTGTGATGTTGCTGCTTATTTTAGCGGCGACCCTCGGTTTCCTGGTGTTCCATGGCGATGATACCATGCCGGACAGACTCCAAGGGGAGTGGACAACCGGTTGTCTCAGTGACGAAAAACTGGGTAAGGAGTTTATCATGCGCTTTGAGGAAAACCGCTACCATAGTGTGGCTAATCTCTATGATAATAACCAATGCACAGGCGTGCCGCTGAGTCAGATAAAGGGCAGTGCTTATGTTGAATCCATTGGGGATAAAATCACGACTTGTGAAGGCCTTGAAGCAGATGAAGCCATGCTGTATTGGGATGAACTGGGGGATGCCAAAGCGTTTGTCTATTACATCAATGAACAAGGAGAACTGTTGACCGGACGGCCCAATGAAGACAAGAGTGCAGCGGCTCAGTGGTGTCTCGATCAGGACGCCAAGTTCCACCGTAGTAAATAATCCAACCAAGCTGCAGGGGATGGGGCAGATTTGTTCCAGCCCCATCTGCGCTGAAATTCGCCATTCGACGAAAAGCCATTCAGATCCTGGCAGTATTTCGTATTTTAATGGCCGTCGTAATATGCGGTAATGGTTCCGAACAAGCAATGGCAGCTTGTTCGGATAATAGCGTGATCAGGGCTGATAAACGCCCACTACTTCAATACGTTGACTCGAGTCTGCATGTTTTGCTGCATTATCGAGATCGATATGGCCGCTGTTGCTGACATCCATAAAGTCAAAGGCTGGTAAATCTGCTTCGGCAACTTCACCGCTGGCAGGAGCATCCGGATTACGCTCCAGAGCCAAAAAGTCAAACACGTTTCTATCAACGCCTTGGGATGGTGCAGTATTTTGCATCGCAGTAAAAATGGTTTCGATGCGGCCGGGGAACTGTTTGTCCCACAGCTTGAGCATATTTTTGACCTCGGCGCGCTTGAGGTTTTCCTGGGAGCCGCAAAGGTTACATGGAATGATAGGGAAGGCTTTCAGCTTGGCGTATTCGGCAATGTCTTTTTCACGGCAATAGGCGAGGGGACGGATCACCATATTGGCCCCGTCATCCGATAGCAGCTTGGGTGGCATGGCCTTCATCTTGCCACCATAGAACATGTTAAGGAACAGGGTTTCTATGATGTCGTCTCTGTGGTGGCCGAGTGCTATCTTGGTGGCTCCTATTCGCTGGGCAAACCCATAAAGGGTACCGCGGCGCAGCCTGGAACAAAGCGAGCAGGTGGTCTTGCCTTCGGGGATCTTATCTTTGACTATCGAATAAGTGTCTTTTTCAAGAATATGGTAGGCCACGCCTAAACTATCCAGATAGGCCGGCAGCACATCTTCCGGGAAACCGGGCTGTTTCTGATCCAGATTGACGGCGACAATTTCAAACTGCACAGGTGCACGCTGCTGCAGATTCAACAAAATGTCCAGCATGGCATAGCTGTCTTTGCCGCCGGAGAGGCAGCACATCACGCGATCGCCTTCTTCAATCATATTGTAATCGGCAATGGCGCTGCCTACTTCGCGGCGTAAACGCTTTTGCAGTTTGTTGAGACGAGTGATTTGTTTCTTATCCAGCTCTTGCATAACTTCAGACATAAAAAATAAGCGCCCAGTAACACTATGGTTCAGGGCGCGTATTATTCCAGCTAAAGCCGGTCGGGTAAAGGGGCGACTCAGGCCAGAGGCGACTTATAACCGTCGGGTTTGACCGCCAGCAGATCGCAGTTGACCGAATCTATCACATGTTCTGCTGTGTTGCCGATAAGCGCGGCAGAGAATCCGGTACGACCCACAGTGCCGAGAACGACCAATTCGGCGTCCAATTGCTCTGCCAGCTCAGGGATAACATCCTCAGGCAGACCTTCTTTCACGTGACAGTGGGCGGTATCAACCCCGTAGCTGTTGGCCAGATAATTGACCCGTTGCTCGTGCTGCATGCGAATGGTTTCGTTGTAAGTGTGGGCATCAAAGTCCGGCAGTTCAATCGCCAGGTTGACCGGAGTTCCCGGATAACCGTTAACCAGGTGCACCTCGGCATCGAACTTGGCTGCAAGCTCTTGAGCATGTTCAATGATCTTGCCGTTCAGGGATTGATGTTCTTCATCTTCAGAAGCAACGTTGACGGCGCAGAGAATTTTACCTTTTACCGGCCAGTCATGCTGTTTTACCAGCAACACAGGCACGGGAGCCTTACGCAACAAGTGCCAGTCGGTGGGGGTGAAAATAACCGCTTTGAGTTTGTCGTGCTCATGGGTGCCTTTGACTATCAGGTCATATTCTCCCTGAATGGCAAAGTTGATGATGCTCTCAAACGGGCGGTTGTGCCACAGTACTTCACTGTCTATCTCGAGTCCGGCTTGCTGGTGCGGTTTGAGCAGATCAGCGATCCAGGCTTTACGTTGGTTAATCACCCCTTGACGCATGGCCTCACGTTCCTGATTGGAAAGAATTGAGGTCATTTCATAGGAGAAATCAAAGATAGACAGAAAGACAGTGATCTTGGCCTTGCTGCGGGTGGCGAGTTCCACCGCGCGGGCAAGAGCAGGTTGCTGTTCTGATGTAGGGTCGACTACGACCAATAGCTTTTGATAGTCCCTCATGGCTTTTTCCTTATTCCGCAGGATATACCTATATCATGCGATATTGGCTGTGATTTGTATTGCTTGAGATCAATATATTGAATCGCTTGCTATCTTGCTATCCGGGCAGCTCCAGCCAACCTGTCGAGCTCTTCCAGATCCAGTATAGTGATATATTTGCCTTTCACTTCAATTAGTCCGGCCTTTTGGAACCGTCCCAGCAAACGACTGATAGTTTCTACCGTCAGGCCAAGATAGTTGCCTATATCACCACGGGTCATGGTGAGGCGAAATTCCCTAGGGGAGAAGCCACGGCTGCCAAAACGAGCGGCCAGGTTACTGATGAAAGCGGCCAAGCGTTCCTCGGCATTCTTTTTGCTTAGCAGCAGGATCATCCCTTGGTCACTCATGATTTCATTACTCATCAAGCGCATGATCTGTTGTCTGAGTTTGGGCATGGTACCTGAGAGCTCATCCAGAGTATTGAAGGGGATTTCACAGACCATAGAGGTTTCCAGGGCCTGGGCAAAACTCTGGTGTGACTGGGCATGGATACCGTCAAAGCCTATGACATCACCGGCCAGATGGAAGCCGGTGATCTGCTCATCACCCTGTTCTGTGATGGTATAGCTTTTAATCGTTCCGGAGCGAATAGCATATAGAGACTTTAGCGGATCTCCGGACTTGAACAGCTGTTCACCTTTCTGAATGGGTTTCTTGCGTTCGATAATGTTGTCAAGCTGATCCAACTCATTAGTGTTGAGCGTAAAGGGAATACACAAGGTCCCCATGCTGCAATCATGACAATGAATGGTACAGCCCCCGGCAGCAGGGCGACGATGCTTGTTGTTGTCTATTGTCATAGTCTTTCTCAAGTAAAGCGACTCTTCCCATGTTAAACCAATTCACTGACCCCGGCTAGTCGAGCTGAGCCAAGGCGATATAGAGTGTTTGGATCCCGAATCCAACCAAGAGTAAACCGGCAATTAAACGCACGGCGCGCTTTTGAGCCCAGTCGGCCAGCGCCTTGGCGGCAACCCCGGCGCTGAGCAGGGCAGGTAATGTTCCCAAACCGAAACAAAGCATAATAAGCGCGCCCTGGCTGGCGCTGCCGCTGGCCACGGCCCAGGTAAGAGTGCTGTATACCAGCCCACAAGGCAACCAGCCCCAGACCATACCAGCCAATAAAGCCTGCCCGGGGTGAGTCACGGGTAACACTTTTTGGGACAATGGTTTAAGTAAATGCCACAATCCCTGCCCCAGGCGCTCAATCTGCACCAGCCCTACCCAGATGCGGGCAATATAGAGCCCCATGGCGATCATCATCACACCGGCAATGAGCCTGAGCACCAAGAGGTAAATATCGATATCAAACAGCATGCCAAGCCCAGCAGCAGAACCGCCCACCAAAGCGCCGGCCAGGCTGTAACTGAGAATACGGCCAAGATTATAGGGAAGCAGAAACGAGAGTTGTTGCGCCAGCGGATTCTGGCCTCGACGGGCAGCGGGAAGCTGGCTGGAAAAGGCGCCCACCAAACCACCGCACATACCAAAGCAGTGTCCGGCTCCCATTAGGCCCACTAAAAAGGCACCTGTGAGGTTATATTCCATTGCCTCTATCCTGAGGAGCTTGAGTGACTTCAGTTTCAGCCGTTTGAGATTGCTCCTGTTGCGTCTTGCTGTCCATTGGTTCCTCATCAAACAGAATCGACACACTGTGGCGCTCAAGATCGTCAAATTGATCCGATTTTACCGCCCAGAAAAACACACCAACAGCAATCAGCACAAACAGCATGGCGATGGGGATTAGTACGTAAATAATACTCATAAGCGGACCCTGAGAAGTCTGAGGCTGTTGCTGACAACGATCAGCGAACTGGCCGACATGCCGATGGCGGCGATATATGGTGCGACATGACCTGTTACGGCCAGAGGCAGTATAAGAAGGTTATATCCCAAAGCCCAGGCAAGATTTTGACGAATGATACGATTGGCTTTGCGGGCAACGGCTATGGCTTGGGTAAAGCGCCACAGATGATCGCCAAGCAGAATCAGATCAGCACTGTTTTTCGCCAGCGCGGTGCCACTGCCCATGGCGATAGAGAGATCGGCGCCGGCAAGCACTGGGGCATCATTGATGCCATCGCCGAACATGGCTACCTTATGTTGTTGTTGCAAACTGCGTACATAGTCGAGCTTGTCTGCCGGGCTCATGTCTGCGTGCACTTCAGTTATGCCAACTTGCCGGGCCAGAGATTCGACATGGGGCCGGGTATCACCGCTGGCAATCGCCAGACGGATATTGTTTGCCTTGAGTGCCTCGACCGTATCCTTGGCGTCTTCTCTCAGCCTGTCTTGCAAAATAAAACTGGCCACCAAACCTTGCTCATCGGCGAGGAACACCTGTTGCTGCTGACTTGGCGCAAACTTGATACCGACAAACTCGGCGTTGCCTATCTTAAAATCGCGACCATTGATTTGGCCGCTGATGCCGCGAGCCACTTGATGATGCACGTTTTCAGCCTCAAGTGTGCCCCCATAAGGGCTGAAAGCCAGAGCTATCGGATGCAATGAACCGGCTTCGAGCGCTGCCGCCACTTGTTTTACCTGCAACTCGCTGTACTCAGCTTCACGGCCTTTGTTGATGCGGGTTTCCAATAAGGTCAGATTACCGCAGGTGAGGGTGCCGGTCTTGTCAAAGACGACAGCATCAATTTGTGGCAATTTTTCAAATACCCCCGCTTTACGGGTAATCACCCCGAGGCGGGTAAACAGTGCTGTAGCACAGGTCACAGCAGTCGGGGTTGCCAGGGCCAGCGCGCATGGGCAGGTAGCTACCAATACAGACAGCGTGACCCAGAAAGCATCTTCGGGTGAGAACTGGTGCCACACCAGATAAGTGATAACCGCTATGCTGAGTATGGTGCCGGTGAAATAACGCGACAGCTTGTCGGCCGTCATGGCGACGGCGGGTTTGTTATTGGAGGCCAGTTCCTGCAAGCGGATGATTTCTGCCACCAGTTGATCTTGGCCTATGGCGTTCACCCGTACTTTCAGTGGTTGATCCTGATTGATGGTACCGGCATAAACCTGGTCTCCAGGCTGTTTGCTCTGCGGCATCTGCTCGCCGGTAAGCATGGCCTCGTTCACCGCAGAATGGCCGTGCTCAACCGAGCCGTCGGCGGGGATCACTTCCCCCGGTCTTACCAGCACCACGTCGTCTATTTGCAGGCGTTTGGCGGGGATCTCTTCGTTGCTGCCATCTTCCGTAATACGTTGGGCGGTCAAGGGCACCAACTTATGCAGGTTACTCGAACTGACCGAGGCTTTCTGCCGCGCCGCCTGTTCAAAATAGCGCCCAAGCAACAGGAAGAAGGTGAACATGGACACAGACTCGAAATAGACTTCGCCAGTGCCTTGTACTGTCGCAATACAGCTGGCGATATAGGCGCCGCAGATGGCGATGGAGACAGACACATCCATATTGAGCCTGCCGGCAAGCAGGGCCCGCAGCGCACTGAAATAAAAAGGCTGCGCCGAATAGAACACCACAGGTGCGGCAAACATCATGCTTACCCAGCGGAAATAGTCGCGATATTCCACTTCAAGCCCGGTAAAGTAACCGGCGTACAGCGCCAGGGCAAACATCATCACCTGCATGGTGGCAAAGCCCGCCAAGCCAAGCCTCAGCAGAAACTTACGGCTGTTCTTTTTACTCTGAACTTCCTGATCATCCAACTGATAAGGCGCCGCCTGATAACCGATACGGCCGATTTGATTAAGTATTTCAGACAGCTTAATGTCGGCCGGACGCCAACTGATGAGGGCTCTTTGGGTGGTGGAGTTAACCTGCACCGAATCTATGCCGGGCAACTGTTTAACTTTATGCTCGATGAGCCAGGCGCAGGCGGCACAGGTAATGCCGTCAATCGATAGCGAGACTGAGGTTTGATTGCCTTGATCATGCACAAAATCCTGCTGCACTTCGGGAAGATCGTAGGCACTGAAGGTCTTGAGCTCGTCCGGCACCAGAGCGTTTTGCCTGCTGCCGGGTTCGGAGCGAAATTTATAGTAATTGGTCAGTCCGGCATCCATGATGGCCTGAGCCACTGCCTGACAGCCAAGACAACACATGGGCTGAGCCTGACCATCAATCACTGTACTGAACTGCATACCCGTGGTCACGGGCTCCCCACAATGAAAACAGACTGTATGTGTCATGACAGCACTCAATTGAGCCAGTAGGTTTTATCCGCTTCTATTTGCAGTCTTTGCTGCAAACGCCATTTACGGTCAAATCCTTCGATTCGCACAACCCAGGCGCCATCAAGCGACTCATTGGGGATATAGCGATAGACCTTGGAGGCATCAGCCGTCAGCATTTGGGTAAAATCCTTTTCTGCCAGAGTTGGGTGGTAAAACTCCAGATTCATTGCCGCGAGATATTCCGGGCCGCCGTGTTGGGTTATCAAAAGTTCACCATTATGCCATTCAAGGGAAAACTGCATCCCCAGTTGACGGGCATATTGAATTTTGTGGATGTCCTGGTTAATTGCCTTACCGTTTTTATAGTAGTCGTCGGCAACCAGGGAATCGGAGTTGGTGAGGGCAATACGCAGAGTGGCAAAACTGGCTATAACGGCGCACATGGGCAAAACGATAAGAAACCAAGGCCAGAACTGCTTATACCAGGCTTGTGGAGCGCTCATACTGTTTACCTACTATTCTATTTGGGCGGCTATTCTATCGCGAAAGCGGTTTTTTAAAAACAAAGGCCCCGAAATTATCGAGGCCTTTGAAAAGTCAAGCGAACTTACTTCTCTGCCTGATGTGACAAGCTGTATACGTAAGCGGCGATAACGTGAACTTTCTCTTCACCGAGAACGTCTTTCCAAGGTGGCATAACGCCACTGCGGCCGTTCTTAATGGATTCCATTATCACGCCACGGCTGCCGCCGTAGAGCCAGACATTGTCGGTCAGGTTAGGGGCACCCATCAGCTTGTTGCCTTTGCCGTCCATACCGTGACAGGCAAAACAGCCCTTCATGAATGAACCCTGGCCTTTGGCAGCCAAAGCCGCGTCGTGTTCACGACCGGACAGGCTAATCACATATTCGGCCAAACCTTCAATCTCGCTGTCATCGATAGGCAGACCACCTTTAGGTGGCATCATACCGTGACGACCGTTCATTATGGTGGTCTTGATGGTTTCCAACTCGCCGCCGTACAACCAGTCACCGTCGGTCAGGTTAGGGAAACCTTTGCCACCACGACCGGCAGAGCCGTGACACTGGGCACAGTTCTGCAGGAACAGACGGCCACCTACTTTGAGAGCTTCTTCGTTCTTAACCAGCTCGGCCAATGGCGTTGCTTTATAGGCTTCGAAGATAGGGCCGTACTTCTCATCGGCAAGCTTCACTTCCTGATCGTACTGCACCCAACGGCCTTCTTCTGTTGCGTCGGCAATCGCCTTGGCAGAGTCGGCCTTGATGCCTTGCTCTGTACCTATGCTCTGGTTGGAACTACTCCAGCCGAGCAGGCCTTTGTAATTACCCAGGCCTGGGTAGAGTACCAGGTAGAGCAGACCAAAGACGATGGTGATATAAAAGAGATAGCTCCACCATTTAGGCAGTGGGTTGTTGATCTCCTGGATACCATCATAGCTGTGGTCCATCAGGTCGCCTTCTTTAATCTCCGGCGTGGTGTTTTTGGAGCAGAGCCGTAGCAGAATAAAACATCCTGCGATCACCAGTAAGCTGAGTACGGTGATCCAGATACTCCAGAAGTTACTCATTAACATTATTTGTGTTCTCCTGAGTCCTTCGCATTCTGGTGTTGTTCTTCATCGGAAAACACCAGGTTAGCCGCTTCGTCGAATTGCTTTTGACGACGCGAGCTATATGCCCAAGCAAATATCCCGACAAAAACCAGGATCAAAACCAGCGTTATAATCCCTTGTATAGTGCCGTAGTCCATATTTGCCTCCTTATTTCAGTGCGTGTCCCAGCGACTGCAGATAGGCGATCAGCGCCTGCAGCTCTGTCTTGCCTTCAACGGCTTTTTGGGCGCCTTCGATATCTTTATCTTCGTATGGCACACCAAAACCACGCATCACTTCCATTTTCTTGGCTGTGTATTCACCTGTTAGGGTGTTTTCAGCAAGCCAAGGGAAGGCAGGCATGTTGGACTGAGGAACAACGGCACGGGGATCGATCAGGTGAACTTCATGCCATTTGTCACTGTAACGACCACCCACACGGGCCAGGTCGGGACCGGTGCGCTTGGAGCCCCACAGGAATGGGTGATCCCAAACAGATTCACCGGCAACCGAATAGTGGCCGTAACGCTCGGTTTCGGCACGCAGCGGACGGATCATCTGACTGTGACAGTTGTTACATCCTTCACGGATATAGATATCACGGCCTTCCAGCTGCAGGGCTGTGTAAGGCTTGAGACCGGCAACCGGCTCAGTGGTATCTTTTTGGAAGATAAGCGGCGTGATCTGCACCAGGCCACCAATACTGATGGCAATCACAGTGAAGATACCCAGCAGGCCGACGTTCTTCTCAACTATTTCATGATTGAATTTCATCGTTACTGCTCCTTATGCGGCTTTGGCTTCTGCGATGGCAGGCAGAGAGTCTTTAGGGGCATAAACAGTGCGCAGCACGTTGTAAGCCATGATCAGCATACCCGTTACGAAGAAACAACCACCCAGGAAGCGGACGAAGTAGAACGGATAAGAGGCTTCCAGACTTTCAACAAAGCTGTAAGTCAGGGTGCCGTCTGCGTTCACAGCGCGCCACATCAGACCTTGCATTACACCGGAGATCCACATGGCAACGATATAAAGTACGGTACCGATAGTCGCCAGCCAGAAGTGCAGGTTCACCAGCTTGGTAGAGTACATGCGGCCATGACCGAACAGCACAGGGATCAGGTGGTACAGAGAACCGATAGACACCATCGCAACCCAGCCAAGTGCACCAGAGTGAACGTGACCAATGGTCCAGTCGGTGTAGTGAGACAGTGCGTTTACTGTCTTGATGGCCATCATAGGGCCTTCGAAGGTAGACATACCGTAGAAGGACAGAGATACCACCAGGAAGCGCAGAACCGGATCGGTACGCAGTTTATGCCAAGCACCGGACAGGGTCATGATACCGTTGATCATGCCGCCCCAAGAAGGTGCGAACAGGATCAGTGACATCACCATACCCAGAGACTGAGTCCAATCGGGCAGGGCAGTGTAATGCAAATGGTGAGGACCGGCCCAGATGTACAGGGCGATAAGTGCCCAGAAGTGGACAATCGACAGACGATATGAGTAAACGGGACGCCCGGCTTGTTTGGGAACGAAGTAATACATCATTCCGAGGAAACCGGCAGTCAGCAGGAAGCCTACCGCGTTATGGCCGTACCACCATTGCACCATAGCATCGACGGCGCCACTGTACAGCGAGTATGATTTCCACAGACTGACAGGAACAGCCATGGAGTTCACTATGTGCAGTACGGCTACTGTGATAATGAAGGCGCCAAAGAACCAGTTGGCCACATAGATGTGGGAAGTGGTTCGTTTGATAATGGTACCGAAGAACACGGTCGCATAAGCGATCCAGACTACGGCGATGGCGATATCAATCGGCCATTCCAGTTCGGCATATTCTTTACTGCTGGTGATACCCAGCGGCAGAGTGATTACGGCCGAAAGGATGATGGCTTGCCATCCCCAGAACGTGAATGCAGCCAGCTTAGGTGCAAACAGACGGGTCTGACAGGTGCGTTGAACGACATAATAGGATGTGGCGAAAAGGGCTGATGTGCCGAACGCAAAGATCACAGCATTGGTATGTAACGGTCTTAAACGACTGAAAGTTAACCAAGGAGTCTCAAAGTTCAGCTGTGGCCAGATTAACTGAGCCGCGATAAGTACACCTAATGACATACCAATAATGCCCCACAAAACTGTGGTTAAGGCAAATTGGCGGACAACGGTGTAATTGTAATCAGCGCCTGTTGGCTGGGAATGGTTCATCATATTGCTTCCACTGCTTATTACTTTTACTTGTTGTTCAGTAAAGGACTGGCCTTTACCTGTTATAAAATGACTCGAGTGAAGGCGTCCCCTATGAGAGTCACACTCTTGTGTCAATGGCTTGGCCTGCATATTTGGAATAAAACGTCAGGCGATGCAATGATACTTGAGCTACATCAAAAAAGATACCAATCTGCCGGACACATTGTTGATCCAGATCAAACTTGACCATAGAATGTTAACACCTTGCAGCATAAGGTGAAATTTTATGCATAGCGTGACTCTTTCCAAGCTATTTTGCGCCGTTTTCAGCCTGTTCGCGCTTCTTGGGTGTGACCAGGCTCAAGTTCCAAGCACAACCCAATCTGCCAGCGATCCCAGTTTGTGTGATTTTTCCGTGTCTGCTTGTGTTAAGAAATTGGGCGAGCAGCAGGTCTCTTTGATGTTAAACCCAGAATATGCCCCCAGCGAAAAGCCTATTCACTGGCAGCTTGGCTTTGATCGCCCGGTGTCCAATCTCAAACTTCGTGTAGAAGGCAGAGATATGTTTATGGGCGTCATTCCTATGACGCCATCTGCCACCGAAGGGGAATCATTTGAGGGCCAGCTGATTTTTGGCTCCTGCAGCAGTGGTTATATGGTATGGCGGGTGTTTGTCAGTTGGCAGCAAGGTACAGAACAGTACTCCACTTGGTTCGACTTTCTTGCTGATAGTCACAAGCAAAAGTAATAGGAATCACCTTATTGACGCGCCATTGGCAACAACTCAAGATCCCGCGTCATCACGCCAGCTGTTTTTGATTTTGATGAAAACATCTATGTTATCGATAAACAGCTTTAAAAAGTTCGGATCAAAATGGTTTCCGCTGCAGGATTGCATCTCACTCAGTACGTCATCGAGCGGCCAGGCCGGCTTATAGCAGCGGGCATGGGATAGCGCATCGAACACATCGGCAATGGCAACGATTCTGGCAAAAGGGTGGATCTCTTCGCCCGAGAGACCTCTGGGATAGCCACTGCCATCGTATTTCTCATGATGTTGCAAGGCTATGGTGCCGGCAGCCTTTAAAATGGGCCTTTCAGAATTAGCCAGGATCTGATGGCCGATTATCGGGTGTTGGCGCATTACATCCCATTCAATATCGTCCAGTTTCCCCGGTTTGAGCAGCACATTGTCGGGAATGGCTATTTTCCCTATATCATGCATAGGTGCTGCCCGCTTGAGCAGATCGGCTTCAGGCTCCGGCAAACCGGCTATCAGCGCCAGCGCGTGGCAATATTCGGCCATGCGTTTTACATGATTGGCCGCTTCCTTGGAGCGGCTTTCCACCACATCACCAAGACGTAGAATAAGCTCCGACTGAGTATCTTCCACCTCTTGGTTCAGCAACAGGTTTTCAAACGCCATCCCGACATTGATGGCAAAGATGTCGATAAGCTGTTTATCCAGATCGGTCAACTGGCTGACAGAATCCATATAAAGCAGGTTGACCCAGTTATTCTTGGCCGGAAAGTAGCCCACAAAGCAGTTATCCCGATAAAGGCAGCGCTGCTCTTTCAGGGCTTCTTCCATCAGTGAGCGGATCTCTGCAGGCAAGGTCTTTTCGTGGTGGTTGGTAAATTCGCCTGTGGCGGCAATGATTTGAATTTTTTTGTTTTCACCAGGCTCAGTCACTGCATCCATAGCGTTACAACCGAGTATGGTTGTAGTGCCTTTTAACTCCAACAAGTTGGCGACCTGAGTCAGTAAGCCATCGGCAAATTTGTGCAGAGTGCGCAGTTCAAACAGGCCAGAAGTCGCTCCGAGTACACGTTCCAGTCCGCGACGATGATTGAGCTGCATCTGCCGCGCCTGCTCAATTTCAGTAATGTCCCTGAAAGAACGCAGGGCAGAGTAGACACAGGTTGTCAGTTTACGGGAGTCCAGCTCGGCCTTGGCTTTATAGTCATTGATGTCATAGTTGACTATCACGTCCTCTTCCGGCGCTTGCCCGGGTTGGCCGGTGCGGAGAATCAGCCTGATAGCTTTATTTTGCAGCCTTTCACGGATCCAACGTACCAATTCAAGCCCGGCATGATCGCTTTCCATCACCACATCAATAAAGGCGACGGCGACATCTTCTTCACCTTGCAGTAGCTCTTTGGCCTGTTCGCCGCTATAAGCGTTGATAAAGCTCAACCCGCGGCCGTCGAGTTTGAAGCGGGAGAGGGCAAGTTTAGTGACTGTGTGCACATCAGGTTCATCATCCACCACAAGTATTTTCCAAGGGGGCAGATTATCTGTGGGGGTTGAAGCTGTCTTAGAGGCAAATAAAGGGCCTTTCTTGGCCGTGTCGATCAGCATCGGTCTGACTCCAATCATTTGAATAGTTTTGATTTACCAATCAAAAGTGTAGTCCAAGCCTAGAGAAGGGCTAGCAATTGTTCACAAAATTGGCTCACGGTGGGATAGGGGATTTTCAGCAGCGTCAATATCTACTATATTGAGAATAATTCTCATTAACGAGGGGTGAAAAATGAAAGCCAACAGCAGAACAATAGCGTATAAAACCGATCAGGAAGTCTGCATGGCGATACCCGTCGCCAAACTGGCTGAGTTGATCCACAAGGGTGAGTTATGTGCAGCGGATTTTCGTTGTCTCGACAGTCAATCCAAAAAGCAGGTTTGGCAATTGTGCCTTTGGTGCTGTAAGCAAAGAGTCCATTGCGATCACCAGTGCAGCCAATGTGAGACAGAGATTAGTGCCGATAAATAACATTATCGGCATTAGTGAAAAAAGGGTAAAATCTATAATAATCATTGCTATAGGATAGGCTTTACCTTGGAAGACAATCAGCCGTTATCTGCCATGCCGTTGTTTGACCGCGCAGACTTACTTTTGCAGGGCAATCCTGTGGTCAACAGCTATATAACCCATTTAAGCCTGGGTAAAGTGGCCGATGCGGGTCTCTTGCTTGAGCATGCAACAGACTGGCTTTACGAACAAAGAGATAGTGAAAACAACTACAAGGCTTACCGGAGTGAACTGACAACCTTTTTTCATTGGTGTTTCGATGTTGCAGGTATATCAGCAGCCAAGGTAGGCAGACGGGAAATAGGACGTTACGTGGCTTATTGTCAGGCGCCACCGACAGAATTAGTGGGTTATTTCAACGTCCCACAATTCAAGACGGATAAGCTCAGTCAGAGCCGGGAACCCAATCCCAGCTGGCGACCGTTTATTGGGCGCAAGGCGCTTGGAAAACCTTTGCCATACAGTCTGAGCGATAATGCCTTGAAGACGAAAATTGCCATACTTTCATCATTTTATACTTATCTTATGAGCGAAGAGTATTGCGAGCGCAACCCGGCGCAGCTCTGGCTCAATCACAGCCGCTTTGCTAATAAGAGTAAGTTCAGGTTAGATCCTGCCGAAGAGCAACTTAAGGTGTTCAGTGAGTTGCAATGGTCTTATCTTGTGGCTTGCGTACAGCGACTGGCGGAAACGCTGCCGGCACAACACCAACGCAGTCTGTTCTTGATTAACCTGATGTACGGCTGTTATCTGCGGATCTCGGAAATTGCCGCCCGCGCCGGTTATGCACCAACCATGAGTCAATTCAAGCGTCATAATCACAGTGGCATCTGGTATTTTCATATTCCCAGGAGCAAAGGCGGCAAGGCCAGAAACGTAGCCGTATCCAAGGCGTTGCTGCAATCACTGCAATGTTACCGGCGCCATCTGGGACTGAGCGATTATCCCGAAGCCAATGAAACCACGCCGCTGTTTATACGGCATCGCGCCGCCGGCCGAGGGCGGGAAAGCGGCGTGCTCAATGCCAACCTCGGTATACGTCAACTGCGGGATGAAATTCAGTTTCTGATAAACTGCGCCGCCGATGATGCCGAGAAGGATGGCTTTATCCGTGAAGCAAATGAAATGCGGCAACTCACAGCGCACAGCATCCGCCACACCGGGATCACCCATGACATCAATCTCAACGGTCGACCTTTATCACACGTACAAGCTGACGCCGGTCATGAAAGCATAGACACAACATCGCAGTACCTGCACACCAGCCAAGAAGAAAGGCACCAGAGCGCATCCGCCAAACCATTGGATCGACTGCAAGGAATTGAGAGTTAATCCAAGGATATCGAGAGGTTAAGGTGGCTTAGGAGCAAAAGTTACCTTAAACCTGGGGATTACCGGTAATAACACTCCAGATTTCAAACAGCTGCACATATAAATGCGTACAATGTATATTATGTTAAATAGAGTCTGAATGAATCTATCTACATATATTCTTTTATTCTTTCTGCTTTCCCTACAAATCCATGCCCCCGCACCCTGCATCATGGATGCCTGTCTCATGTAAAACATACAATAACCAAGAATGTCCTGAGTTGAGTTAAGCCCAACCGCCGTTGCGTTGACTCGGATTTTACGGCAGCCTTTAAGTCTACTTTCTCATATTGCTTATTTTGCAACTACACCAGATAGTTACTGACGTCATTAAGACTAAGTACTTGCCACCGATTTGCCCCATCAATTTAATTAATTTGTCCCACTTAGCTTATGAGTTGCTTTCCCCATAACCCTTGCTTCATCGCGATTGTCTCTACACCTTATAGCTAGCTGGTCTGAAATAACCAGGATCTCGGATGCTTTACTCTATTCAACATAGTTATCAAGAGGCTAAGTTTCCATTTGTCGGTCAAATGGCTCCGGTAATTCCAGTGACCTCAACAATGCATTGAGCTATGAACGACATCCCTGAATACCAGATTAGATCCTCCATTGGAGATGTTCCCAAGAAAGGCTTACAGCGCCTTTAAACAACAGCTGTCAATCAAAAATGCAGTGCCAGCTCCACATAGCGGCTTAACTTCCTGGCCACGACCATATGTGGGGTCACATCCCCAGTCTCATTTCAAAGGTTTGATGTGAGTTATTCATAGGTTTAAGCATTAATATCAGTAGCCTGTGTTTAAGCCAGCTCTAATTGTAAATGCGAACAAATATCATTTAATGATTCTAGTACTTGTGCTATGTTGCTATTCTTCATCAAACCACTTCTTCGGACATCGCAACTCATGTGGTACCTCCTGTTGATCCTGGCGATGACCCTGGGTTCACTGCTTATCTATTTAGGCAGTAAACACCAGGCCTTGCTTGCCAAACCTTTGCCCTGGCAGGCCAATCTACTGGGCACTTTATTATTGCTGCTGACTCTGCTCGGCTGGGGTTTACTGCTGACGGCTTCGGCCGCACTGTTCTTTTGGCTAATGTTGCTTTCCATGCTGCTGGGCTCCCTGCCCTTTATTTCCCTGCTCAAGGGAGACAACGAATGACAACCATTAAAAAAGATAAAATCCGCCCTGATTGGCTGGGGAAAACCCTTGCCGGCGCCTTGCTGGGCTTTGCACTGGCAGTAGCACTCAGTGGTATCTTTGCCTGGGTGGGGCCTGGTGGAATAGATGCCAAAGATAAGGTGCAATTCAATATGTGGCTGATAGCGCCACTCTGGCTTTCATTCTTCAGCTTCAGCTATTTGTTCTACAGTGCCCGCCGCGCCATTTTCTGGTTAATGGCGGCCAACCTGCTTGCATGGCTGTTGCTATGGTGGGTTAAGTAAATGCAGATCCGCAGCGATATTCTCAGAATTTATCAAACACTTCATACCTGGGTGGGCATACTGGCCGGGATTTTACTGTTTATCGGTTTTTATGCCGGCGCCCTGACCATGTTCAAGGAAGAGATTGCCGCCTGGTCATCACCACCGCAAACCATTTTGCCACAGGTAAAACTGGAACAGATGGACCAACTACTCAGCGAAGCCAGAGCGCAACACCCTGAGTTAAGTAAGGGTTTCAGCCTCCATATTGCCAGCGACAAGCATTCGCCTTTGAGTTGGTACGCCTCCGGCAGTGAGCGGCAATGGGGTCTGGGCGATGAGCTTTGGCATGCCAGTTTAAACAATCAAGGTGAGCTCATCTCCCATAAGGAACCCAAGAGCCAACTGGCACGCTTGATAGATGAGCTGCACCGCACCGGCGGTATTCCTGGTGATATGGGACACGAGCAGCTCGGTGCTTATTTTATGGGGGTTGCCGGCATTCTCTATTTTCTGGCGTTGGTTTCCGGGGTGATCTTCCTGCTGCCAACTCTGGTGAAAACGCTGTTTGCCTTAAGGCGCAAGAAAGGCCCCAATCGTTTTTGGCTCGACAGCCACAACCTGCTTGGCATCACTGCCCTGCCATTTCATATCATTATCAGTGTGACTGTGGTGGTGTTTGTGTTTCACGATCAATTGTACGGCGCCTTGGGGCAGTTTGTTTATGGCGATAAGCCGATGTTCAACCGCGAAGCGCCCAAGGGCGAAGTTCGCTCACTGAGCACCCTGCCCCCGGTAACTGAACTGGTTGCTCGGGCCGAAAGCTTTGCGCCCGGTTATCAGGCACTCAGTTTGACCTATATGGGTATGGATACTCCGACGCCCATGGTCCGGATGGCCATGTATAACGAAGAAGCCTTGATGCGCGGCCCCATAGGTGACTTCCTTTATATCAATCCCTACACCTTTGAGGTAGGCAACAGCACCTTTACTCCGGGTGAAGAAGGCGTTTGGGGCCGGATGGTTTCGGTGTTCTTTGGGCTTCACTTTGGCTCCTACGGCGGCTATCCCGGTCGCTGGCTCTATTTTTTCCTCGGAATGAGTGGTGCCATACTGTTTTACAGCGGTAATCTGTTATGGCTGGAAAAGCGCCGCAGTAAACAGCGCAAGGGAGAGCCTATTCCACAGCAACCAAGAAGAGTCAGGCTCCTTGGGGCCGCTACTGTGGGAATTTGCTTGGGTTCAATGTTAGGCGTTGCGCTGGCCATGTTGCTGGGCAAATGGGGATATGCTCATGTAGAGAATATCAATCATCTCTATCTGTGGAGCTACTACGCCAGTTTCCTTTTCGCCCTGGCTTATGCTTTCTGGCGTGGTGCTGCCAGAGCCGCGGTAACGCTGCAAGCACTATCGGCGCTGGTCTGTGTGGCAATGCCGCTGACATCCATGCTGGCGTTGCTGGCACCCGGCCTTGGAATTTGGGCACCGCAGACCCCGGGCACCTGGGCGGTGGATCTTACTGCATTCGGTTTTGCCGCCATCTTTGCCTTTGGCGCACTCAAAACCTTTAAACGTGCGACCCAGGGTCCGACTGACAGTATCTGGGCCATGCCGCAAAAACAGCCTGTTGCTGGGCTGCAAACCAGCATTCAGTCTTAGTCCATTCGTTTGAATCAAACCATAACAAAAGCCCGCGATGCGGGCTTTTGTGTTTTGCAAAATACTTAAGCTTGCCTCAGAAACCCCTACCCTGAAAATAGGGCCACAGGATAGCCAAGGCGATTGACCACATGGTCAACCAGATAAATCTGTCCAGATAACGCCAGGCCGCGGGACGGCTGAACACGGGAGCCAACAGGCGCGCACCAAAGCTCAAACTAAAGAACCAGATAAAGGAAGCCAGCACGGCCCCGGCACCAAACCAGCCCCTGACCTCGGTATCAAACTTTGTGCTTATGCTGCCCAGTAAAACCACAGTATCCAGATAAAGATGCGGGTTCAAAAAGCTTATCGCCAAGGTGGTGATCATCGCCTTGCGAAATGAATCCGCGGCTTCGGTATCCCCTGTCTGCAATCCTTGACTCTTGAACGAGGAACGCAGCGCATTAAAGCCGTACCACAGCAGAAAGGCTGCACCGCCAAAGCTCGCGAGATGTTTAATGGCCGGTACGGCCAAGATCAACTGACCAAGCCCGGCAACCCCAGCAGTAATCATCAGGGCATCTATCAAAGAACAGGTCAAGGCGATAGGAAACGGATAGGCACGTTTGATGCCTTGCTTCAATACAAAGGCGTTCTGAGCTCCCACGGCAATGATCAGACTGGCACCTATCCCCATGCCCTGAATGAAAGCGGTTTGCATAATCTCTCCAACAGCAGGTCGTCGCAATAATCGGCGACCAATAAAGGTTTTCAATGGCGGCAGTTTACTCCCGGCAAGAAAATTAATATAACTAATGTTTTTATTGGTCATTAGCAAAACTTATAATCGAGCAAGGATTAACCCAAGGAGTCGTTATGCTGGACTACAGTCATCTCAAGGCTTTGTCAGTAGTGGTCGCCGAAGGCGGTTTTGAGCGGGCCGCCAAACGGCTGCATGTGACCCAATCGGCGGTATCACAGCGGATAAAGCAGCTGGAAGAAAGAGTGGGACAAGCGCTGCTCATCAGAAGTAACCCTGTAGTGCCGACACCAACAGGCAAACGGCTCTTGCGCCACTATGCTCAGGTCGAATTGCTGGAGACTGAACTCAGGGCCGAAATGGACGCCGACGATCCGGCCATGCCCACTGTAGTGAGAATTGCGGTGAACGCCGACAGTCTAGCGACTTGGTTTCTGCCGGCTATTAGTGCCATGTTCGCCCGCCGCGGTTGGTTGTTGGAGCTGATTGTGGATGACGAGTCTTACACTCATCACCTATTGAAAAACGGTGAAGCGGTGGGCTGCGTGACCACCTTAGGGCAAGCGATGAACGGCTGCTCCAGCGAGTTTCTCGGGGTGATGGAGTATGCCTGTGTGGCCACGCCTGAGTTTGCCGAACGCTATTTCGACGGTCTGCCGAATACCGACTCACTTGCCTCGGCACCGGCAGTGGTGTTCTCCACCCGCGACAAGCTGCATGAAAAGTACTTGAAGCGCTACTTCGAGATGCTGCCGGGACAATGGTGGCAACACACAGTACCTTCATCGGAAGGCTTTCTGGAAGCGATTTTACAAGGGTTGGGTTATGGACTGGTGGGCCATCTGCAAGCACAGCCGCTGCTGGCATCCGGGCGCCTGATAGAGCTGACACCCATGATGCGGATGCGGGTGCCACTCTATTGGCAGCACTGGAACCTCAAGGCCAAGCAGACCACGCTGGTATTCAGGGCATTGGCGGCGAGTGCCAGAAACTACCTGCTGCCGGAATAAACTGGTTTATCAATAGCAATAGTCATTGGAATAACCACTGCCGTAGCTTAAAACACAGGCGACCTTAGGCCGCCTGTATCAGTTACCTTTAAATTGACCGCCTTATTCGGCTTGCGCCTCTAAAGCGGCTTTGGCAGCATCGGCTTCGGCATTGGGCCAGGCGTTCAGTACAGCCTTGACCAGCGAGGCCAACGGGATGGCGAAGAACACGCCCCAAACGCCCCAAAGGCCGCCGAAGACCAACACTGCTGCGATAATGATCACCGGATGCAAGTCCACCGCATCGGAGAACAATAAAGGTACCAGCAGGTTGCCATCCAGCGCCTGAATAATACCGTAACCCAGCATCAAATAACCGAACTCAGGGCTGACACCCCACTGGAAGAAGGCAACCAGGGCAATCGGTAAGGTCACCAAGGTGGCACCAACGTATGGGATCAGCACTGAAAGTCCGGTCAACACCCCGAGCAGCGCCGCATAACGCAGATCCATCAGGGCAAAGAACACGTAACTTACGACTCCGACAATCACAATTTCTATCACTTTGCCGCGAATGTAGTTAAAGATCTGTTGATTCATCTCGAACCAAACCTTACGGGCCAGGTCACGATTGCTGGGGAAGAAACGCTTGCTGCCGCGGATCAGCTCATCTTTATCCTTGAGGAAGAAGAATACCAGCAGCGGCACCAGGATGGCGTAAACCATCAATACCAGCAAAGAGGCCGAATAGCCGAGGAGCTGAGTGGCAATATCCAAAAGATGCTGGGTATCGAGCAATTTTTTGAGTTCGGACACCATGGTATCGAGCTGATCT
This sequence comes from Shewanella indica, assembly GCF_002836975.1. GTDB lineage: Bacteria > Pseudomonadota > Gammaproteobacteria > Enterobacterales > Shewanellaceae > Shewanella > Shewanella indica. Next base: position 252,087 of record NZ_NIJK01000047.1, read on the forward strand.
GTTGAGATAAACTGCGGATACTGTTGCGCCTGCTCCTGCAGCAGGATTATTCCCTTATCGAGCATGTTGGGCAGATCGCTAAGCAGTGCTGCCCCTTGGCGCCAGATGCTGGGGATCAGGCCAAATGACAACAGGATCATTAAGCCGATAAAGAGGACCAATACCAAAGAGGCGGCCGCAGTGCGGCTTACCCCTATCCTCGCCATTTGTGCCACCGGCCACTCCAGCAAAAAGGCCAATACCAGAGCGACCAGCAGCGGCATCAACAAACCACCGGCAAAGTAGATGGTCAACGCAATGCCAAGCAGAATAAACAATAGTGTCAGAGCCTGAGGATCACTGAAGCGGGCTTGGTACCAACGACTCAAATAGCTAAACATCCGGGATTCCTGTGCTGATGATGGCTACGCCATCTTGATTATCGCTTCATCAAGAAGCTGTCTAGTTAGATTCTGCGCTTCTACCCTGTTGGGCAACTGAGACATGTAAACGCAAAACGGCCGACTCATCGGACGCTATCCGACAATCATAACCCTGTTTTTTGGCGAAACGGGGAACATCCTGCCGCGATCCTGGGTCTGAAAGCAAGAGACACAGAGTTTCACCGGGCAGCAAACGTTTCATCGCCATCTTGGCCTTGACCAGGGCTTCGGGACAACGACTCTGAGTTAAATCAATTAAAACCATGATGAGCTTGCTAAACATAAACCTCGGCTATTATCCTAAGTTGCAACTGAAACCACAAGCCAGGCAGTTATGCATTAGTGGCATACAGGAAATCTAATCAGCTTGAGTACTTTGACTTTTTCCAAGTTTCGACAATCCATTCTGGCCGGTGCCACTACTCTTTTACTCGCCACCGCCAGCCATAGTTTCGCCAATAACGACCTGCCGGATCTCGGTACCGCCGCCGTCAATACCTTCAGTCTCGAAAAAGAGATGGTCTATGGTGACGCCTATATGCGGGTCATTCGTTCCCAGGCGCCTGTGTTATCCGATCCTGTGTTAAGCCAATACGCCACTGAACTGGGTAACAAATTGGTGGCGCATGCCACCGGGGTTAAGACCCCCTTCTATTTCTTCCTGCTACGAAACGATGAAATCAACGCCTTTGCCTTCTTTGGCGGCCATGTGGCAATCCACACCGGATTGTTTCTCAACGCCGACAACGAAAGTGAATTGGCCTCGGTACTGGCGCACGAAATTACCCACGTAACCCAGAGGCACTTGGCGCGCTCACTCGAAGCCCAGGAGAAAGCCAGTCCGGCCACCATTGCCGGGCTACTCGGCGCTATCTTGCTGACCATAGCGGCGCCTCAGGCCGGGATGGCGGCGCTGGCCACCACTCAGGCATTATCGACCCAGTCCAAAATAAACTATACCCGGCTGCATGAAAAAGAAGCCGACAGGATAGGCATGCAAATTCTGGTGGAATCCGGTTTCGATCCCAATGCCTCGGCCAACTTCTTCGGTAAACTGGCAGCCCGTTATCGCTTTACCTCCAAGCCGCCGCAAATGCTGCTGACTCACCCACTGCCCGAATCGCGGATAACCGATGCCCGTAACCGCGCGGCTCAGTACCCCCACAGATATGTGGCAGACAACCTTAATTTCCATTTGGCCAAGGCCAGGATCCAGGTGCGCTTTTCCAGCTATAGCGACGATGCGGCACTGTCGCTGTTTGAAACCCAGCTAGCCAAGCACAACTACGCCTTTAAAGATGCGGCCCTCTATGGCAAAGCATTGGCACTGTTTCGCCTCAAGGACTTCAAACAGTCTGAACAACTGATAGATCAATTATTGGAAAAAGATCAGGACAACCTCTTCTATCTCGACACCAAAACCGATCTGCTGGTGGAGCGTAACGATTATCAGGGCGCGATAAAGATGTTGGAAGCCCAAAGACGCCTCAAACCCACCTCTCAAGTGATCAACGCCAACCTGGCCAGCGTTTATCTCGAAAGTAAACAGCCGCAGCTGGCTATCCCTATTCTCGAGGATATGGCGTTTCTGGATAAGCAAAATCCCTTACCCTATCAATTGCTGACCGAAGCTTACAAACAAACCGGTAACAAGACGCTGGAACACTTTTCCAATGCCGAATCCATGGCGCTGCGGGCCAATTATAAGGGGGCTATCGATCAGCTCAACTTTGCCTACAAGGCCGCCGATGGCCAGCCTCTGCAAATTGCCAGAATCGAGGCCAAGATACGCCAATTCCGAATCGCCGACAGGGCGCTGGACGAATTGAAGAAATAGTTTGCTTAAACTTTGATTATGCAGGTTTTCATTGGCCCGTTCACCGGGCCACTTTCCCCTGACGTCTGCGCAGATTTTTGCTATCATCGTCGCACTTTTCAGCCAAGGTAAAGAGAAAACCCATGACCCAGGTCACTATTTTCCATAATCCACGCTGCTCCAAGAGCCGCGAAACACTGGCACTGCTGGAGTCCAAAGGCGTCGAGATCCAGATTGTCGAGTATCTGAAACAAGTTCCGGATGCTGCCACAATCAGTGAACTGTTGGCCAAACTGGGTATCAGCGCCCGTGAACTGATGCGCACCAAAGAAGAAGAATACAAAGCCCAGGGGTTGAATAATCCTGAGCTGACAGAAGCCCAGTTGATTGCCGCCATGGTAGCCACTCCCAAGTTGATCGAGCGACCAATCGTGCTTGCCAAAGGTAAGGCCGCCATTGGCCGTCCACCGGAAAACGTGTTGGCGATCCTGTAAATGAGCAGTCACGCGCTATTGCAAATCTCACGGAGCGGCTATCTATTACTGACAGCCTTGTTGGCCTATGCCTTTATCGATAAGGGGCTCAACAGCGAATACTCACTGCTGTTTACCAGTCTTTGGCTGGTGCCCTTGCTGCTGCCGCTACCGGGTATCCTCAAAGGCAATCCCTATACCTTTGCCTGGGCCAGCTTCATTCTTTGCCTCTATTTTCTGCACGGCTTGACCTTGCTCTATATAGCCCAGGGCAATGAATGGTGGTTTGCGTTGATTGAGAGCCTGTTGATCGCATGCTTGCTTATCAGCATGCCCTTCTACACCCGAAAACGCGGCCGCGAGTTGGGGCTTGGGCTCAAGAAACGCACCAAAAACTGAAAGTTCCCCCCTGAAACCGAGACTTCCAAGGGGGGATTGATAGCTCGAAATGATCCAACGGAAATCTCATCATTCCCTAGCCCAAGAACTGACTATGTTGTCGATAACCAAGCAGGAAAGCTTTCCAAGATAATTGAAAGTTCAAATCATAAGATACAGCGTACAGCTCTCACAAAAACCAATGCAGCTTAAAACAGCAGCAATGCAAGCGACACCACAGCTTCACTTTGACAGGCACTCACAAGGTGATAAGCCTTAAAAGTGCCTGCTTCGGGCTATTTAGGTTATTGCAAACCGGCCTCGAAAGTGAGGAAAATTTCACTGACTGTCTTATCCGCAAGGCGAGTATCGGCGTTAAGTTGCTCGAATGATGCATGCAACATATAGCGGCCGGCGCTGGGCAGTTCAAAACTCACCTTGCCTTCTTTGTCTGACTTCAGCGTCAATTGCTGTTTCTGGTTACGATAAAGTGTGCCTTCCTTCACAATCGCGACTTCCACACCGGCAATCACTTTACCCTGGAAATAGAATTGCAGCTCAGTGGGCTCCTGCTCGACTATGTCAGCCGGATGGGTCAAAGGTTTGAGTTCCAGGTATTCCCCTTTCACTTCAAAAGCCTTGTCGCTTGGTTTGTTGAGGGTGACATAGGACTCGACACGCGAGAAATACAGCGCCCCTTCGAGATCGTACGCCCCTTTGGGCATCATTGCCTTGGTGGTTTGCTTGTCAGTACGGCTGCGGACGCTGTCTTGCTGGCCCTTGAGCTTATAGCGCGACATATATCTTGGCTGGGTCTCTTTCTCGAATCTGTAGGTGCCGTCTTCGGTCAGGCGATAGTCAAACACAGACTTACGGCTGCCGCGATAGCTTGAGGATGGCCGCTCCTTGGTGCCGGACGGCGTGACGATTTGCACATCTTCAGAGCCAAAAGGTTTATCAAACAGGAAGACTTCATTACTGGCGCTGACATCTGAAGTGATCCACACACCTTTGCCGGGATCGGCCGAGACATTGAACTGGCTGGGCAGTATAAATCTGTCATGGGCCTGCGCCGTTTGTGCCACCAGACAGGCCCCCAGGGCCAACAAGAGTTTGCTTGTTTTCATCATCTTTTACTCCACTAGGTATTGAAGGCTAATCGTGCCGGTTTCTATGGTGGGCGCTATTTCAGCTTTGAAAGGCTTGCCGTCGAGCTGAAACTTGTGCCGTACCAAATCCCGGCCGCCGTGCTCACGTACCACTTCCACCAGCAAGGTATATTTACCGTTGGCAACCTTAGCCCCTTGGTCATCTTTGAGGTCCCAGCTGATGGGATACTTGCCCGCCGGCCTTGTTGCCGATGCAATGGCATCGACAAAGTTCATGTCATCCCGCCCGGCCTTGCGCCACCAGCGACGAATGTCTTTCAGCCACTTGTATCCCTCGCCTTCCTGCATGACCCAAAGGCTCAAGGTTCGCACGCTCTGCCCTTTGGTATCTTCCACCCACACGGCTGTGTAAGGCCTATGGTATTGGCCCGTGGTGATTTCCGGCAGTGTCAGATTAATCTCCAGCGAATCGGCATTGGCCTGCGCCAGAGTTAAGCTACTACTCAGTAATACCGCCAGAGACAGAGACAATCTGGTTTTCAAAGGTTTGCCACTCATACATTCTCCATTCACAACACACCAAAGGTAGGGGCACGAGTTCGTGCTTTGCCGTCTGTCACTTTGAACTCAAGGAACAAACAACAGATAAATAAGGGCACAGGCACTGCTGACACCGGCCATGGCCAGTAAGGATTTTTTCAATCTACGGCTCTGAGGCAACAGCAGGAAAGCACCGGTCAGGGAAAACAGGATGATAAGAATTGAACAAAGATCCAGCAGCCATACCCACAGGGTGCCACTGTTACGGCCCTTATGCAGATCATTGAGTACTGCGATAACACCATAATCTATCTGCTCGACATAGGCTTTCCCGTCCAGCAGATCCAGGGTAATGCTCTGATAGCGCCCCGGCCCCTTGTGCACCAGTGCCACTTCATCTTCACTGAACTCGGCACTGTGACCATCCACTCCCCAGTGGCTACTGAGCCAATGCGCAGTGGCGTCGCGCCAATCCGGGTCTTCACTATTCACCGGCAACAAAAATCCCGGCAAGGCTTCTTCCGATGCCAGGCTTTCTCCGCCCTGGCGGATAAACCAATCCGGATGATTGAGAGTGATACCGGTAAAGGCAAAGAACAGCATCAACAGCAGCAGTGCCATAGAGACATAGATATGAACGACGCGGGCGAAATGGAGCGATGACTTGCTGACTCTGAACTTCAATTAAGGTTTCCACATAGCGCAGGCCGCTACTGGGCTGCCTGTTAATTGACTGTTATTGGTCAATACTAAATAACAATCATTCTTGCCTTAATGCTATTTACCTTATTTACACTCGCCGGCAGTTGCCCAGTCGACATAGCAAACCCGGGCCTCTCCCAAGTCACTGAGGAAGTTGAGCCAGTATATTTGGTGATCGGCCAACTTATCGCCCGGGCCTTTGACTTCAAGCCAACTGATGCGCCCTTCGGCGTCAAATAACACAAGATCCGGATGGCCACTGCGGTAATGCTTGAGATCGCCAAGCATACGTTCAAATACCTGAGCGAGCCTGGCGCCGGAAAGTGCCGCCAGCGTCAGTTCCAGCGCCTGTTGCGGCAGATTTTCCCAGTAAACCCAATCGTTTGCCAGCCCTTGCTTTTGCTGAAAATGGCGCCAAATAACAGCGCCGGGCTCCCGAGCGATTTCATCAAGACGCGCCGTGATGGCCTCTTGGCGGCGGCTAACAAACTCCTCGGTGAACATATCCCGTGGGCTGCGTTGAAATGGGTTATCGAATACCGCCTTAATGGGGGCAAAAATAATGTCCCAAAAGGCCAGCCCGAAAAGGCCACAAAGCAAGGTATTCTCCAGAAAAAACACCCGGTAGCCGAGCGCTTCAAAGTGAGCAGCGACACGCATTTCAACTCGTTCACCATTGGGAGTAAGTTGCAGTATTATCGTTTGCAGCGCACCCAGTCTACCCTGCACACTTTCACTCAGCGCTTGCAGCCTTAACATCAAAGATTCAAGCGCCAAGGAATCAAGCGCTTCACCATGGCCTGATGGTGAGGCAAACTTGCTGTCGTTGCCATTTGGCAACTTTTTAAGCAGGCGTTTGCCAATACGTTCTATGATTTGCCACTGACTCTCATTACCGGCAAGGTCGCAAAGGTGCAGCAGCGCATGAGTCAGAGCCTGCCACTGAGCCTGTTTTTCCAGACAGCGACACAGGCGTTCCCTTGCCTGCCAATGTTCACACTGCGAATAGACACTGATGGCAAGAGTGGTTTGGCCTTGCCTTTCGGCTTCGCGGCCTATCAGAGTCAGTAGTTTTTGCCGGCGCCGCTCGAGTAAGGGGTTAGCCTCGGGTACTGCTGAAATGGCGTTAAGCTGCTGAAGCCGCAATGGAATATCCAGCACCTGTTTGGCCAGTATCGCCTCTTCTATCTGCTGACTCATAAGGCCAAATGCCAACGCAGCGTTAAGCTGCTCTGGGCTGTCATAGGCGCGGTGGGCCTTGTCCAGCACTGTGACTTCAAAGCGTTGCAAACCCAGATCGCTGAGCACAAACTGGCTCAGATCCTGATAACGGTTGCCAAAATAGAGTAGCAATAGGCCATCGAGAAGCCGCTGGCATTTAAGCTCAAGCCAGTCAATGCCCAGTAGAGAGTTCAGTTCGTCAATCAATAACTGTGAGTCTTGGGGCCCGAGCGCCAGCAGGGTACGTTTCAGCGTCTCCTTTGAGGCACATTTCATGCTTTTACCTAGATGCAGCGCAATATCGACCAGGCCCCCAAGACAGTTTTTGCCCACCGGGGCTTGACTCTGTTGCAGTTTGAGAAGCGCCCGGCGCAGCTCTGTGAGGGTGACGCCTTTGAGCCAGGTTTCAGTGTTTGGCAATGATGAAGTGCTGATAAGCTCCGCTTGCTCAAGCCCCTTTATCGCAGGTTCAAGAGCCCCTATTTCCGGGTAGTTAAGCTTATCGGCGCGAAACCACTCGCCCTTGCGGGACAAGAGACGCACCAGCAACATCCGCGAAGGTTTGGAGCAGGCCAGGTACGCCGCGCGTAACCTGGCAAGCTCGCTTGGCAAAATATCCAGATAGCGGCGGCTACCCTCCAGCAAGAGTTCAAAATTGCTCAGGTAATAGTCGCTTGCAAGTTCAGGGGCAGCTGGTTTCACTAAGGTTTTTGCCGCTAAGGTTTCTGCCGCTAAGGTTTCTGCCATTAGGGAACTTCGTCTGATTTCACGGTTTTCAGTTCTTCAACCGGCATGGGGCGGGCGAAATAGTATCCCTGCAGCAGGAATATACCGCGCTTTTTGAGGTACTCCACCTGCTCCGCCGTCTCCACGCCTTCGACTATCATCTCAAGCTCTGACTCCAAACCAAAGGCGATAATGGCATCCAGCACACCACGCTTGAGATCGTTGGTGCCTATGGTATCGATAAACATCTTATCTATCTTGATGCTGTCAATCCCCAAGGTTTGAATATACTTAAAGCCGCCATATCCGGTGCCAAAGTCATCAATTTTAAAGCTGTAGCCCTTCTCGGTCAGCCTGGCGATTTCCTGCTTGGCGGCATCAATGTCGGCAATGGGCAAGCGTTCGGTGAGCTCAAATTTAAGTCTGTCCGGCTCTGGCCAATTATGCTGTTGCAGCACGCGACTGACATGAGCCTGCTCCAGATGTTCTGCCACCAGGTTGATGCTAACCCAAGTGCCGCTCTCCAGCTCCGGCAGTTGTTGCAGTACCTGCTGCAGCAAAGATTCGGTAATGGGAATGATCAGGCCACAGGCTTCTGCATGCTCAACAAAGGCAACAGGTGGAATAAACTCTTTGCCCTTCTTCCAGCGCACCAGCACTTCATAACCGACCACTTTATTCTGATTAATATCGACTATGGGTTGATAAAAAGGGATAAACTCCTGCCGGGCAATGCCTCTTTGGATCATGCTCTTGAGCGAACGGTGGTAACTCAGATAAAGCCAATAAGCCCCGGCGAGCAGCGCGCCGAGTAAAATGCTCAAGGGTAAACCGTAAACAAAGATCTTTTCTCTGGCGTAATCATCGAGTTTCTCACCAAACCAGAGTTTTTGCTCCATTTGCTGCTTGTTCATCACGCTGAAAAAATGCACATTGGCTTCTCTGGGTACCGAAGGATTGCCGCGCTCAAATACCAGCCCTTCGGAGCCTGGAGCATGATGCAGAAACTCTATGTAAAAACAATCGCGGCAGGGAAGATTGATAATTTCACGGATCCAACTGCTGTCCAAAATCCAGTAAGCGGTATTGCCATTACTTCTGAAATAAACCAAGAGTTCCTGCTCGGTGTCATGCATGGCACCTGTGGTGGTTAGGCCAAAGCCCTGCCCTATGGGGGTGTCATTGGGAAGATCCGGCAATAGTAAATCCGAGCCGAGCGAACTGCAGCCTATGCCGGTTTTGGTTTTTATCCCCATCACCCGAAAATAGCGATTGTAGTTTTCAGGTACCCGCAATAATTTTGCGTCTTTCGGACCACAATCAAAATGAAACTCAGGTACTTGATGGAGAATAATGTCATTGATGGAACGCTGTCTCTGGCTAAGATACTCTTCCATGAGTTTGAACTGATTTTTGACTATCATTGAGGTCACTGGCCTTAGCAATAACTCCGATGACAACAGCAAGAGAGCAACAGGTAACAGCAACAGCAGCAAAACCCGTTTGTTCTCGGATACAGCCTTCATGATTATCGTCCTTGTAGAATGTCACTTCCCTTATACCCAGCCAGAGCGCCAGATACAATGACGCATGCAGCAAATACCCTACTCTGCGGCAAAACCTTTTGCAGCCTGAGTAGGGAAAACGGCCTTGGGCAATTTAGGTAAGCCACTGAAATTTATTGATTGACTCTTGTCTCTATCTCAACCTTTTGTTAATTTGGGCGCCTTTGAGTTTGGCATGCCTTTGTGCGCCAAGCCGAACATTTCAGCGACTAAGATTTTATTATTCGGAGCAGAAAATGAATGAGAATGTCATTCAGGCAATCCTGGTGTTTGCCGCATTTGTAGTGTTCAGCCTGATTATCGACCGTTGCCTGAAACAAGTGGCCACCCGCTTTGACTCGGCGGCCAGCGAATCGTTTCGCTTGATCTCCAACTCCCAGCGCGTGGTACTGATATTTATCGGTGCTGTCTTGGCCTTATCCAAGTTGGGCTTTGATGTTGGCGCCCTGGTTGCCGGCCTCGGACTCACTGGCTTTGCGCTGGGTTTCGCCCTCAAAGACGCCATCTCCAACCTGATTGCCGGTATTATGATAGTGCTCTATAAGCCGATAAAGCTGGGCAATAAAATCGATATTACCGGCTCCAGGGGGACTGTGGTGGATCTCAATCTGCGTTATATCACGGTGAAGGATGACGGTGTGACACACCTGGTGCCAAACTCTTTGTTCCTAAACAATAAAGTTTCCATTATTGATGAGGATAAGCAATGACGGCGCAGCTTTGGGATAAGGTTGCCAATCAGGTCAATTTCAATCTGGAAATCGATGTGCAGCGCTTCTGCCACTTGGTAAAACCCGACGCCAGAATACTGGACTTTGGATGCGGTTATGGCCGGATAGCCAAGCAGCTGAAACAGTTAGGCTATCCTGAAGTGCTGGGGGTCGATCCCTCAACCGCCATGATAAAGCGCGGCCTCAGTCTGTACCCGGACATCAATTTAACTCAGCTGCCACAACTTCCATTGCCTTTTGCCGATGAAACATTCGATGTAGTGCTGAGCTGCGCCGTTTTAACCTGCATGTCATCTGAAATGGCGCAAAAAGCCGCCATATTGGAGCTTAAACGCGTGCTTAAGCCGGGTGGCTTGTTCCACCTGAGTGAGTTTTGCTCCCCCATTGCGAAACGTTTCACCTCAGGGCTGGGTACTCCCATGTGTTACCACACGCCCATGCAGTTGCAGGAGCTGCTGGAAGACTTTGTCGACCTGAAAGATGAAGTCACAGCCTGTAGAACTTTGGCCGGCGATACGGCTCAATGCTATCGAGCCTTTGCCAGAAAACCGCAGCAGCTTTAGCTTAATTACGATAAATAGTCTGGATCAGATGAAAACCAAACTGGGTTTTGACCGGGCCATGCACTTCCAGCACAGGCTTTTTGAACACCACTTGATCGAAGGCCTTAACCATCTGGCCCGGAGCAAACTCCCCGAGATCGCCACCGCGTTTTTTTGAAGGGCACTGAGAGTATTGTTTCGCCAGCTTGCCAAAGTCCTCTCCTTTGGCGATCCGGGCCTTGAGTTTTTCCGCCTCTTCACGGGTTTTAACCAAAATGTGTCGGGCACAAGCTCGGGCCATGTTGTTTCTCCTGAGTCATCTTCGTTAGCTAACCATTAGCAGACGATTTTACCATAATCTTGAATCCTCCCCTCATTCGATATTAAACAAGCTGCACTATGTTGACCTTATTTGCCTGGGGCAAGCTTTAGCCAAACCTATGTCAGAGCTTCAAAATAGGTTCTGCCACCGCTCTCCTACTACAAAAGTCCCATTCCTCCCGGACTATTGGTGACCCTAACAGCCCGTGCTATAGTGCCCAATGGTTACAACAATTTTGATATAAAACAAAAACAAGCAACAACAAACTGTCAACCAAGTGGAGTCGTGCCATGAAGATACTGTCTTACCTCCCTTTAAGCTGTACCCTATTGCTCAGCGCCTGTGGCGGTGGTGGCAACGATAATGGCGGCGACCTTATCCCTCCTGTCGTTACTCCACCTCAGGCCTTGTCGCGCTGTGAGCAACAAAGTGAATTCAACAATCAAACAACAGCATCCGGTCTGGTTTTTAAGTTGCAAAGCCGTTATTTAGCCGGCCAGCAAAGCAGTGTTATTGCCACTATGGGCACACTCAACAGCCGTAATATGCAGTTCCAATGGCAGCAGTTGTCCGGGCCCGGTGTCGATATGGGCATCAATGACAGCCCAGTGCTGGCGTTTGTACCGCCACAAAGCGGTGATTACCGTTTTCAGTTAAATGTCAGCGGCAATGATCTCAGCCTGCAGGAGACGGTTACCCTGACTGTAGCAGCGGGAAGTGGCCTAAATATCCGCCAGGATCACCAAGTGGTAGAAGGCAATAATGTCAGCATACGACTGGATAGAGTCAATGGCGCTGCAGCAAACAATATCAACTGGTGTATTGCTGCCGGGCCTGACCTTAATCTGGACTTGTCCAATCTTGAGCGTCCCTTATTTGTCGCCCCCGGGGTTAGCCAGGATACGGGGGTGATCTTGAGAGCCAGCGCCAGTGCCAATGGCGAGATCTTAAGCGATGAAGTCAGCATACTGATAACTGATGAAGCGCAAATTACCTCAGAGTACTTTGATGCGCCAGTTGCCCGCACTCATGCCTACAGGCGAAACTCGCCCTATGCCGATGTACTAAAACGCTGCACTTATTCCAATCAGCTGAGCGCTTGCCAGCTTAGTACCCTGCCCTTGATTGGACAAGTCGGCACCGGCATCAGTGATAAAGAAGCGATAATGGACCGGGTACTGGTATCCCACGATTGGATGGGGCGTAATTTTGAAGCCTTTATCGATCAAATGGACACTCATGGTGACTTTGCCACCTTATTGCAATCTGTCACCGCCGTGGTGATAAGCTACGATGTCCGTCCCTCCTTTTATTGGGTGGTTACCGGCGCCATCTATCTGGATCCGGAAGATCTTTGGTTGACGGCTACTGAGCGCGACAGCATCAATGAAGCGCCGGATTACCGTGCCGGTTTCGGTAATGAGCTGCAGTTCCTGATCCCCTGGCGTTATGTCAAAGACAACGATTATGCTTCTGTCTATCGTGATCGCAACCAGCGCAGCAATCGTCCTATCAGTGAGTTGACTACCGATCTTTCCTCGCTGCTATACCATGAGTTGGCTCATGCCAATGACTTTTTCCCGCGCAGTGTTCATTCAAGCCTTGAGGGACCAACTTTGCTGGATGATTATTACCGGCGCACGGCGCAAAAAGCCTTGATATCGGATCAGCTCAGTAGCGCTTATCCGCTTAATAGCACAGAAATGAGAGCCCTGGCCAGCGTAAGCTTTATGGGCGAAACCGCCACAGCAACCCAAAAGGCATACTCGCCCGGGGATGTCAGCGGCTTCTTCTTTGCCGACAGAGCCAATGACTTTTACAACTACAGTACCTCCAGGGAAGATGCGGCCATGCTGTTTGAAGAAGCCATGATGAGTTACCGCCTTGGGGTACAGCGGGATGTGGCTGTCACAGACAAACCCGCAACCGTGACCGCAAACAGCATCAGTGTCGACAGAGGCCAACGGGGACGGATCGGTGCCACCGAACTTAGAAACCGAACAGGCTTGGTGCTGAGCGAGATGATGCCTGAGCTCAATAATCAGCTGCTGCTGGATAGTTTGCCGGCGCCGCTGCAGATGCAACCAGGCTTGAGTTGGGCGGCCAACCTCGGCATATCACCCACGCCCATGGCGCCAAAGAGCAATATCCAACATCAACAACAGCGTGAACAAACTCAAGTGCCGCTGCGTTTGAGTGGCGATCGCCACAGAGCTCCTGTGGGTGTAAACAGACACTGATTGTTATTTTAGTTTGTCATAGTATAAAAAAGCGCTGCCCTAGAGCAGCGCTTTTTTACTATCTTTAGCGACTTAAAGACTAAAGCCGTAGCATCTCTTTGATAAAGGGAATGGTCAACTTACGTTGATGAACCATAGACGCCTTGTCCAGCCTATCCAGTACATCGAACAGGGTACGTAAGTCTCTGGCTAAACGATTAAGCAGAAAGCGGCCTACATCTTCCGGTAACTGTAGGCCACGCATGGCAGCGCGACGTTGCAATGCCACCAACTTTTCTTCATCGGCCATGGGCTGGAGCTGATAATTGAGTCCCCACTGCATCCTTGAGACCAGATCCGGCAAGGCAAAACCGGCATCTATAGGCGCTGCGCTGCCACTGACCACCAGAGCACAATGTTTCTGTTCGGCTACCCGGTTATAGAGATCGAATATCGCCTCTTCCCATAAAGGATGGCCGGCAATCGCATCGACATCATCAATACAAACCAGATCGATCTGCTCCAACCCTTCAAGTAAAGCGGTAGAGATACTGGCATGAATACCCAAAGGAATATAAAAACTGCTGCGTTCCAACTCATTGGCGTGAGCACAGGCGGCGTGCATCAAATGGGTTCTACCCGATTTTACCGGTCCCCATAAATAAACGGCTCCCTGGCTGTGGCCTTCGGCACAGGCCCTCAGAGTCTGGATAAGTTCATCGTTTCCTGCCGCTGGATAGTAACTGTTAAAAGTCTCATCGTCCGGCAAGTGAACGGGCAGTGAAAGTTGCAAGGGTGAGTTTTGTGTCACTCAGGATCGTTCCCAATCGCGGTCAATCAAAAATGCGGGCGCCAAGTCTAGCATGACTGGCGCCGCGGTTAAAACCTCAACGGCTGCGCCACTGGTAAGGACCTAAGGGCTGGCTCACATTCTCGTTGAATTTTGTGGTCTCGGATGCCTGCGGCAATGAGTTAATACCATCGTAACCCTGGCCGTCGGCAACATCTTGAAAACCGCTCTGGGCCGAAGATAACCGAGGCTCCAAACGCAACAGGTTTTTCAAGTCGTCTTCCGAGCCAAAAAGTTGCACCTTAAAAGTAGCGCTATCACCCTGCAAAGTGCTAAGGCTTACTTCACGCACCGCGCTGAGTTGATCGAGAAACGCTTCAATTTCCACCAACTGCTTCATCTGGCTGATGCCGGTAAAACGTACCTTGCTCAGCAAACCATCCCCAGAGTCGGCTATGGCGTACCGGGACACAAAGTAATCGGACAGTGACAACATCATCTCGGCCACAGCCTCGTCTTTACTGGCAGCTTGTCCCTGACGATTGAGCAGAGGCTGGCCGAAGGACTGACTGATATCCGTCTTGGGATAAAGTACCAATTGATAGTTAAATTCACTGCCATTTGCCTCAAGTGCGCCCATCGCAAAGAAGTCCGCCTGATAGCGAGTTGAGGCGGTAGCAACAGTATCGGCAAATAAACCGCGCACGTCATTGACATTGATACGCATCAAATCATCAAGATCCATCAAAGGAAACATCAGCGGCACACCACGTTCCATCGAAGCATCGGCAAACGCCTTGCGCTCTTCAGCGCTTGAGTCATCACTTAGGATAACTCTTTCATTGTTGATATCCGTACTGAGCCAAAACAGAGTTAAGGGACGCTGTTTGCCCCATACAGGCAAGCCGGCTTCACGCAACATGTCGACTATCTTCCGGTGTTCGAAATTAGCTTTTAGCTTGAGCCCTTCTTCAGTATCAAGATAACCAAACTGACTGACCAGGGCATTGGCATTGGCAAGTTTGGCTTGGATCTCCGGGCTTTCGAGAGCACTGCGTGAGCCGGAATTTTTTAAAATAACATCTTCCAATGCCTTCTTGAGCCCCTTGCTCTTCTCGGCACTGGATCTGGACCCAACGGCTACAGTAGCTTCATCCAGCTGTTTAACCTCAACAGCCTGAACCAAAGTCGTGGCGCAGAACAGGGAAAGAAAAACAACTGGCTTTACAAATAAATTCAGCATCTTTGCGACGGTAAAAAGTGGTCGGAATGGCAAAAGTGTATCATATATGCCCCACTTGGCGAGCCGGTGGAGATGAAAAACCTGCCTCTTGGTTCATCTCGGGTTCAACTATGGAAATTGTGAAAAATTTGATCTAAAACGGCAAATAGCCCCCCACGCTTTGTGGCCATCTGGTAATATTGGCCGGTTTAACCACAATACGGATAAAAAAATGAAATACCTTGCCCGTCCTCTGCAAGGCGCACAAATGTTATTTGTCGCTTTCGGAGCCCTGGTGCTGATGCCGTTGCTCACCGGCCTCGATACCAGCGTAGCCCTGTTTACCGCCGGATTCGGCACCCTGTTATTCCAACTGATCACCAAACGTCAAATCCCTGTTTTCCTCGCGTCGTCTTTTGCTTTTATTCCACCTGTTATGTATGGCGTCCAAACTTGGGGTATCCCTGCCACCATGGGCGGGTTGATGGCAGCCGGCTGTGTCTACCTAATGCTGGCCTCTGTGGTAAAACTGCGTGGCAGCGGCATTATTATGAGGCTTCTGCCCCCTGTGGTTGTGGGGCCGGTTATCATCATCATAGGTCTCGGCTTGGCACCGGTTGCGGTGAATATGGCGCTTGGTAAAAGTGGAGATGGCAGCCAGGTGCTTGTTGCCCAAGATACCGCGCTATTTGTTTCTCTGGCATCACTCCTGACCACCATAGCCGTGGCCATCTTTGCCAAGGGACTGTTGAGGCTGATGCCGATCCTGGCCGGCATTATAGTCGGTTACAGCTTGAGTCTGTATTACGGCATAGTGGACTTCAATGTTGTACACGAAGCCGCCTGGCTGGCCATGCCTAACTTCGTCGCTCCCGAATTTAACTGGCACGCCATAGCCTTCATGATCCCGGTTGCCATCGCCCCGGCGGTGGAGCACATAGGGGATATTCTGGCTATCTCCAATGTTACCGGTAAAGATTACCTGAAAAAGCCCGGCTTACATCGCACTCTTGCCGGTGACGGTGTTGCCACCATAGCAGCTACCGCTTTTGGCGGCCCACCCAATACCACTTATTCTGAGGTCACAGGCGCAGTAACCCTGACGCGCAACTTTGATCCGAGAATTATGACCTGGACAGCCATTACTGCTATTTTGCTGGCCTTCGTCGGCAAGTTGGGGGCTCTGATGCAGACCATTCCGGTACCTGTAATGGGCGGTATCATGTGTCTGTTGTTCGGCTCTATCGCTGCAGTGGGCCTCAACTCATTGATCAAACACCAGGTGGATCTCAGCGAACCTCGCAACCTTTCTATCGTTGGAGTGACACTGGTATTCGGTATCGGGGGTATGGCTTTCGGTATCGGTTCATTCAGCCTGACCGGCATCAGCCTTTGCGGTATCGTAGCTATATTGATGAACCTGTTGCTGCCAAACAGCAAACCTCACGCGAGCAAAACAGGTAACTCTGTAGCAGATGAAACCTAAGCTGAGTACTGGCTGCGTTAGAACATATTAATTAAAAAAACCGATGGCGTTGTCATCGGTTTTTTTAATTATAATCTGTCATTTCCCAATGGGAAGCATAAGAACACATAACGAGCCTCACAGACTCGAATAAAAACCGTCTGGGATGTGCAGAAAACAAAAATCCCCAGGACATACCCGGGGATTTTAGGTCACTGTTTAGAGTTCAGGTTAGGGCTCAAGCCACTATGATAAAGCCAACAAAAGTCAGTGCCGCTGCGATTAAGGCATAAGGCAGTTGAGTGACTGCGTGACTTACCAGATTACAGCCGGAGCCTTGCGCCGCAAGGACGGTGGAGTCTGAGTAGAAACATGCCTGGCTACCAAAGGATGAAGCTGACAACAAGGCGCCTATCACCAAGGGGATATCGGCACCAACAGATTGCGCCAGCGGCATTACAATAGGAATGGTTACCGCAAAAATACCCCAACTGGAACCTGTGGCAAAGGCCAGAATTGCCATGGCTACAAATACTACTGCCGGCAAGAGCTTAGGTGTCATAAAGGGACTCAGGGAGTCGATGACATACTGAGGTAGCAGCAGTTGGTCGCAAACATCCTTGAACACAAAGGCGGCGATAACAGTGCCTATAGCCGGTAGCATGCTCTTAAAGCCATCTATCATCTGATCCATCATTTCGGACAAGGGCATCAAACGCTGTACCGCGTAATATGGCAAGGTAATCACCAAGGTTGCCAACAAGCCTTTCCATACATCGATATCGAAGTAGACGGTAAAGCCAACCAACAGCAAAATAGGTACCAGGAAATTATGTAATTGTCCTTGCTTATCGGCCAGCTCAAACTCCTCTTCCATCGCGCGCACGGCATATTCATCCAAGGTCTGGACTTCATCAAAATTTGTTTGTTCTTTGGCTGGACTACCGGCAGCCGCAGCAAGCTGTGCTTTTTTCATTGGCCCTATGGCCGGGACTATTCCGAGAATCACCAACAGCACCATGGCAACTGCCAACCAGGCATAAAACATGTACGGGATTGCCTGCATATAGATTTGGATCCCCTCACCTTCGGCAGCCACTCCGTTGTTGACCAAGAGCCCGCCGAAAAAGACCGCCCAGGTAGATAGCGGCACCAACACGCACACTGGCGCAGCGGTAGAGTCGACCACATAGGCCAGCATCTCACGGGAGATCTTGAATCTGTCGGTGACCCGTTTCATGGTTTCACCGACCGTGAGCGCATTCAGGTAATCATCAATGAAGATAACCAGGCCAAGTACAAAGGTCATTAGCAGGGACGAGCGCGGCCCCTTGGCTAACTTAATTGCCTTGCGGCCAAAGGCCAAGGCACCGCCGGTGCGCACCAATAAGGCAATCAGGGCACCGAAACTGCCACACACCAGGATTAACCAACCTATGGTCTCATCGGCCATCACTTTGAGTGAAATATCGGCGAAGTTATTCAGTACCTGACTGGGATCCAAAAGTAACAGACCACTGACCGCGCCTATGATCAACGCCAAAATGGGACGACGCAGCCAAATGGCCAGCACCAATACAACAATGGGGGGAACAAGACTTAACGCTGTCGGCTCAGACATGCACTTAGGTCCTCAAAAAGATGGCCTTACGGCCCTATAAAGTCATGTGGGGCGTTCAAGACACCGCCAAAACAACTGCTTTATTTACGGCTTTCCGCCAGACGGACAGTAACAACTGGTCGCTTTTGTTGGAGCCTTGCTAAAAACATCGCGCAGAAAATAATGCTCAACTGCATATGAGTCAACCATAATCTGAATCAGTCAGCGCAAATTTTGACCTTGTAGGCAATTGCCAAAAAATTTCTATATGATTCAATAGCTTTTACATGCACATTTTAAGCCCTTTTAGTGCTATTGACATATAAGCATTCAGTTAAACTGCCTTTTTATTTTAAACAATGTCAAATGAGTTTTGTGCTAATCACCAGCACCTTGGCGATTAAGCAGTTTTAAATACTGATATCCAACAAATTAGCAGTCGCATCATCTTTTAACTGGCATATTTGTTTGACGTGAAAAGATAAAAATTCTGTTAAAAGCAAAAAATATGGCTCACCCCCCCCTTTCTAAGATGCTTTAAATTAGGTATCGTGCCGAAGGTTAAACTCTTTCATATCAGCCAGTTTCGAGGTAGTAATGCGGCCAATCATCAAATCCAATAAGCTCGACAGTGTTTGTTACGATATTCGAGGACCGGTACATAAAGAAGCACGTCGGTTGGAAGATGAAGGGCATCGTATTCTTAAACTCAATATAGGTAACCCGGCCCCCTTTGGCTTTGAAGCCCCGGAAGAGATAGTTCGTGACGTCATCCTCAACCTGCCATCGGCTCAAGGGTATTGTGAGTCCAAAGGTTTGTTTTCTGCCCGTAAGGCGATAGTGCAGCATTACCAGTCCCAGGGGATCTTCGGTGTCGATATTGAAGATATCTATATAGGTAATGGTGTTTCCGAACTGATAGTGATGGCCATGCAAGGGCTACTCAATACCGATGATGAGGTGTTGGTTCCCTCCCCTGACTATCCACTATGGACCGCGGCGGTTAACCTGGCCGGCGGCAAGGCGCGCCACTATCGCTGCGATGAAGCGGCCGACTGGTTTCCCGATCTTGAGGATATCAAGAGCAAGATTGGCCCAAGAACCCGCGGAATTGTGATTATCAACCCCAACAATCCAACCGGTGCCGTATACAGTCGCGAGCTGTTGCTGGAGATTGTTGAGTTGTGCCGGCAACACTCCATCATACTGTTTGCCGATGAGATTTATGACAAAATTCTTTACGATGGCGCTGTGCATATCCCGGCCTGCAGCTTGTCGGACGATATTCTCACAGTGACGTTTAATGGCCTTTCCAAAGCCTATAGAGCCGCCGGTTTCCGGGTCGGTTGGATGATGCTGTCCGGCAATCTCAAGGCGGCGCGAAGTTATATTGAAGGGCTGGAGATGCTCTCCTCTATGCGCCTTTGTGCCAACGTGCCCAATCAGCACGCGATTCAAACCGCATTAGGTGGTTATCAAAGTATCAATGAGCTTACCGCCATAGATGGCCGCCTGACCCAACAGCGGGATATCTGTTATGAGCTACTCAATCAAATTCCCGGCGTGAGCGTGGTGAAACCCAAGGGTGCCATGTATGCATTCCCTCGCCTCGACAGCAAGCGTTTCGGCCTCAGGGACGATGAGCGCCTGGTGCTGGATCTACTGAAAGATAAGAAAATTCTCTTGGTACAGGGCACTGCCTTTAACTGGTCAGAGCCGGATCACTTACGAGTGGTGTTTCTCCCTCATAAGGAAGACTTACAGCGGGCCCTGCTCGCCTTCGGTGACTTCCTCGAGTACTACCGCCAATAACAAATGCCAGCCGCCCGTCGAGGCGGCTTTTTTATCGCCGCCCGGCACTGACAGCCTTTAACCACTGAGGTAAAGTAAGGGAAACGCGCAAAAACTTAGAGAAGTTGTATGAGTCACCTTTTTGCCCACCTGGCCAGGATGAAGTTAATTCAGCGTTGGCCTTTAATGTATAACGTCCGCCCCGAGAATGTGCAGGAACACTCATTGCAGGTCGCCATGGTGGCCCATGCGCTGGCCATCATCAGTAACCGTAAATTCAATGGTCAGTATTCGCCCGATCGCGCCGCTACCCTGGCCATCTTTCACGATGCCGGCGAAATTCTTACCGGCGATCTGCCCACTCCGGTCAAATACTTCAATGCCGAGATAGAAGCCGAATACAAGAAGATTGAAGCCATAGCCGAAGCCAGGCTGCTGGAGATGGTGCCCGAAGAGTTTCGTGACGACTACCGCTCGCTGTTTATCAGTGATAACGCCGAGCTCAGCCATCGCAAGTTGGTCAAGTCCGCCGATACTCTGTGCGCCTATCTTAAGTGTCTCGAAGAAAAGCGTGCAGGCAACAACGAGTTCAATAGTGCCCGCAAGCGACTCGAAACCATGCTGGATGCCAACCCCGACCCGGCAGTGGCGTATTTTCGCGAGCATTTTATTCCCAGTTTCACCCTGGATCTGGATGAGATCAATCAACTGCTCTAGCAGGAGATATTATGAGCCAAGCCCACTGGCAAGCCAGGCGCGAGCCCAATAACAGTCAGCGCCGCGACGATAATCGCAGTCCCTATCAGAGAGACAGAGCCAGAATTCTGCACTCTGCCGCCTTTCGGCGCTTACAGGCCAAGACTCAGGTACTTGGGGTGGGCATGAACGACTTTTACCGCACCCGCCTGACCCACTCACTGGAAGTCTCGCAAATAGGCACGGGCATAGCCGCCCAGCTGAAGCAGCGCTATCCCGAAATGGCCTTTTTGCTCGATTCCATGAGTCTGCTCGAAGCCCTGTGTCTCGCCCACGATATCGGCCACCCACCCTATGGCCATGGCGGTGAGGTGGCGCTCAACTACATGATGCGTGAGCACGGCGGCTTTGAAGGCAATGGCCAGACCTTCAGAATTCTTACCCGGCTCGAACCCTATACCGAACACTTTGGCATGAACCTAACCCGGCGTACCCTGCTCGGTGTACTCAAATACCCAGCGCCGGTACGTACGCTGAGAGTCGATAGACCCCAGCCGGAACTGAGTCACTATCGTCAGTTAAGGCCGAGCCAATGGCCGCCGGTCAAAGGGGTTTTCGATGATGATGAAGCTATCCTCGATTGGGTGCTTGAGCCGCTGGATAGTAAAGACAAGCAAGGCTTTCTCAACCACTATAGCCCGGGCGAAGGGCTGCACCATCGCACCCGCTATAAATCATTCGACTGCACCATTATGGAGCTGGCCGATGATATCGCCTATGCGGTGCACGATCTCGAAGATGCCATAGTGATGGGAATTGTCACCTGCTCCAATTGGCATGAGGATATGCGTGCACCGCTGCAAGCCATTGAGGATGAATGGATCCAAAGCCAGCTCGGGAATATTGAGCTCAAGCTGTTTTCCCGCAAACATCACTTGCGTAAGGATGCCATAGGAACCTTGGTAAATGCGCTGGTAACCGCCATCAGAATCGACCAAACTCCGGACTTTGCCGAACCCTTGCTGAGATTCAATGCTAAGTTGGAGCCGGCCTTTGCCGAGCTATTGGAACTATTGAAGCAGTTTGTACTTAAACATGTGGTACGTAAGCCCGAGATCCAGATGCTGGAGTACAAGGGGCAACAGATAGTGATGGAGCTGTTTGAAGCCTTTGTCTCGGATCCCCTGAGGCTTTTGCCTCACAACACACAATCTCGTTGGCAGCAAGCCAACAACAAGGGCGAAAACAGCCACAGAGTAATAGCAGACTATATCTCGGGAATGACAGATGAGTTTGCCGCCAGGTTACATCAGCAACTGTTCAGCCCCAAGAGTGGTGCCATCATAGACTTGAGCCAGAATTATTGACCACATCAAACCAATGCCGTTCAGTTAATAATGGGTCGAAAAAATTGATCTTCATTTCACATGAGGGGAATACGATTTACGCAGGCTTTGCCATATCGTTGCGAAGGGGCGAACTCATCAAGGCAGGCCGTATAATAGCTGTTATTTTTTGATGATTTATACCAAGGAGGACATGGCGGTAGTTTTACCATCATGAACCACTACATGATTGATCATGAGCAATCACTCTAGATGGCTGCATAGCCGCTTGATGTTAAAACGTGATTGAAAAAGAGGGTTACCTTTGTTGGGTAGCCATCTAGGGAAATATTCGGAAAGCTAGCTATAGAAATAAAAAAGAGGCCGCAAATTTGCTTGGCCTCTTTTTTAATATGGTACCCGAGGACGGACTTGAACCGTCACGCTGTTACCAGCGAGGGATTTTAAACCCCTTGAAAAAATGTTATATTTCAAATGCTTATTTAGATATTCCAAACATAACCCATAATTTCTTACTCTTTAACCTGTTGTTATTAAAGAATATTAAAAACCATCTTCGGAAAGATTTTTGCCGTTGACTGAACTTTTTAACCCATAAAAGTCAACGGCAATCAACGCCGTTTAACACCGTTAGAGGTACGGAATAAACGCCTCTGCGGAACTGTAGATTTTGAGTGCTTCATCCTCGGATTTAACAATATCATCCCACTTCAGCGAGCCAGGGCAGAGATCCATTGCGTCAAACTCTCCATCGCTGGTGTACTTCTTAAACCGGTACAACTGATCCTTTGTAAGCCCATCACAGTTCAACGCACCAACATTACCGATTTCAGTTTTCAGATCAAAACTATCACCAGCGGACTGTAGACGCTCAAGCTTTACCAACAGCAAATCATAAGTACTGACATTACTAAGACCTGCAAGCTGGCTTATCAACCTATCTGCGACGTCCCATTCCCCCAAGGCCAAATGTGCCAACGTCATGATTTTAAGATAGCTCACCTGAGTTGCCGGATAGGCAGAACCTGACTTTTTATTCAACTCTTCGGTAAGCTGCCGCACTTTATCCATATCACCAAGTTTGATGTGATTATGGAGCTTGGAAAGCAGCGACAGAACATAAAAATTGCTGGTTTCACCGTAGTGCTTTTTATAAAACTCAATAGCGTCATCACATGCAGCTACCCCAGTCTGTATGTCCTGTTCATTCGGTGCGAATTGTTTGGCTGAGCTGCTACACAGAGAGTAGGAGAAGTAACCGGCATGCCCGATGTTGCCTTTAGCCTTATAATGCTCTCTCAATAGTTGTAACTGCGCCAAATATAGACCTTGCTTGTCGAAGGCATTCGCGAACACCGAAAACTGCAAATAGTAATTCAGCGCGTTTTCACCGTAACTTGATAATTCCGGAGACACGGTTGCCATTACCTCATAGGCATCGGCGAACCTTCTCTCGTTGATTGCATTTGTCAGCTCGATGATGAAGTAGTTGGTCCGATACACAGCCGGTAGCGAATCGGGATCGACGCTCGTGTAAATTTCATCAATGATATCGCCGAGCTTAAATCGATTAACAGAAGCGGATTGCTTGGCCAAAATCGCCAGCACATAGACCGATGGGTGTTTGTTATCGTATAGCGAGTTTAACAGCCCAGTATTGCTGACGATGCGATTATTTAGGCTTTCAACAGACTGTTTTCCTTGAAGATTTGACATGATATACCAATCGTGCAACACACTTGCCCAGCGTTTGGCCGACACTGACGCGATATCGCTTTCACTCTTGTCGAGCAGTGCCTCCATCTGTTGTAACTTATCCTGGTCAAGTACATCAGGTGCAGAGATGATTTTAACCTGCTGCAACAGCATGGCCTGATTTATATCATTCGGCTCCAGATGAGGTATCAATGATGCAAACAGCTGATGATACTGTTGGTTCGATAAAGGAGCCGTCCCAATCTCCCAATCCACTAACGCAAATAATCTGGCATCTCGGGCATCAGGCAGCGCCGAAGCCATTTCGATTAACCCTGTCAGCCGCTTATCTGTGTCCTTGTGATGATTGTCCAGAATATCCAACTCCAATGCGAATTTGGATGCAATCAAATGCTCAATGGCATACTCGGGCAGACCAGATGTAAGCTCAAGAAGCTTTTCATTCTCAACCCTGGCATTGGTGTAATCACCAATTACTTTGTTAGCTTCCATCAAGGACTGCGTGAAACGAACGGCTTGCGCCTTAGGAAGCAGCTCAAGCTGAACCTGACTTGCTGACGCCACCAATGCACGTTGTCGCTCGATTTCACTCACTACTTTCACGTCAACCTGAGCAAGCATAGCCTCAGCCAACTTCAAGTTACGGTCAGCCAGCTGCGCCTGTTGCATCGACTCCAACTTAACCCCGTAGTAATGGTAGCCGGTAACAGAAGCGGCGATACCGAGCCCAATAGTCATGGCGACAGCAAACCGATGCCGTTTAAACCATAAACCGGCATTGTAGGACCGGCTGGGATTGGCAAGAATTGGACGGCAATTAAGATAGTTGCACAGTTCTGTCTTGAGCTCTGCCACCGTTTGATACCTGTCTTCAACACGATCGGCAGACGCTTTGGCGGCAATCAAGCTGATTATCGCATCACCGGGCAGTAACACCTTAAGCACCTTGCCCAAACTATAGATATCGGATGCAACGGTAATTCTCTCGCCGGATTTTTGTTCGGGAGAAGCATAATCAAGTGACATCGCATTGAGATAAGACTGGCTGAGGCTACCCTGCCCACCCATCAGCTTCGAGATGCCAAAATCAATCACATGCACCCGCCCTTCAGCGTCGACCAAAAGATTGTCGGGCTTGATGTCTCGATGTAGCACCTGATTGGCATGAGAGTGCACAATGCCATCCAGTACTTGAATAAACACCCTGACTTTTTCAGATGCTGAATCCAGCTTATTGCAGTATTCGGTGATGGACTCACCATTGATGTAGGGCATCACCACATAGGCAATACCGCGACTATCCTGACCGGCATCGAGTATAGTCACCACATTGGGATGATTAAGAGAAGCCAAGGCCTGAGCTTCATAATTGAATAGCGAGCCAGCCTCTGACGACATTAGAGACAGGGACACCGCCTTAATGGCCACCACTTGAGAATAGGTACCATCCTGACGCTCGCCAAGATAAACATACCCCATACCACCTTGCGCTATCCGGCGGATGACTTGGTACTTACCGATTATATCCCCTTCACTGAGCACATCAGCCATTCCCTGTGAAGCCTGCTCAAGACCATCCTTAAACAATTGAGTTACATTAACTTCGGGTATATCAAGCATAATACGCAGGCGCTGATACAAGTCGTTGTCATCTTGCTTCAGTGTTTGCAGGTAGCTCTCTTGTTCAGTAGAAGTAAGTTCCAGCAGGCGTGAATAATGTTCGTAAAGAGAAGACATCCAGGTTCCATCCCGTTTAATCGTTAAGGTGTACAGATAAGCATTTCTTGATGAAAGAGAGATCCTTGTCGACCGAAGATTCCGAAATGCCCAACATGCTGGAAATCTCTTTCAATGAACTCAAACAAACATATTTATATATAAAAACAGACACTTGCCTTGGATAGTCAAGCGACAGTTTTTTTAGCGCGTGCTCAATTTCAAACAATTGTTGGAAAACAGAGGAGGTTTGTAGCTCACCGGCAGTTTCAACTTGCCGCTTTTTCGCCTGAGACTTGCGCAAATGATCAATCAGTATCGAGTAGATGACCTGTGAGAACAGCGTGAACAGCTCTCTACTGTTTTCAACTGTAACGTCTCTGCTTTGCGCTACTCGAATAAAGGCATCATGGACAAGTGACGTCGTGTTGCACGATATCCTTAGCCAGGTATTGTCATCAAACTCAGCCAAAGACTTGGTCCGGACCTCAGACGCGATACTTCGAAATTTCTGGTACGCGAAGCGATACAACTGGTCTTCAACTTGTTTGGGTTCCTGCTCCCAACGGATCACTATATCAGTCAACAGCTGCAAATCATCTGTGCTGTGCATAGCCAATTGGTTCAAAATTTAGACATCCGTGACTGATTAACCTACTAAAATGTAACAATAAACCCTGCTTTTAACAATCAGATTTAAATCAGAAAGTTGGTCGTTTAACAAGTTCCGTTCTGTAGGGTGATCTCATTCACAGTTATCTTGGCTCTGCTGTTCTGCTGTTCTGCTGTTCACCTATGAGGATGTATGGCCGGGTAATCATCCCGTAAATCAACCGCCGGTCTTACCTTACCCTCGCCCAGCCAGGCATCCATTCCCCTACCGTTAAAACCTTCCCCTTCCCCCTCAACCTAATCTGATCACCGTTGCTGTCAGCAGTTACGAATTTCTACTTAAAATACGTATCTTTATAAAGTGACTAGGGCTTTTTATTGTGCACCGATAACAATACTCAATTAGCAAGGTGAGTGATATGCAAGGAAAAATACTCAATATTAGCGGTGTATTCGCCCTGATCCGTGCAGAAAATCAGGACAAATTTGAGGTGCCACTCTCAGAGATAAAATCTGAGCTTTCGCCGCGTGTTGGTGATGATGTTGACTTTGATCTGGTGGAAGGAAAGGTAACGTCTGTTTATATACTCAGACAGTCCGCCTCTATTGACGAGCACCTTTCTGCCGCCAAAGATACCGCCAATCACATTTATCAAAAAGTTAAAAGCAACATCAATGAAGAAAACCTGGATAGAGCCAAGGAACTCGCCGCAAAGGCAACAGGCAAAGCCAAAGAAAAGCTGCAAGCTATAGACCTGTCCAAAGCAAAAGAGACATTGACCTCGGTCGAAATGCCAACGTTAAGTTCTGTATCCGGACTCACGGTTCACAACAAATTTGCGCTCTTCAGCCTGACATGTCTGTTTATTTCAATGCTACTGCCAGCAGTTAACCTTGAATACTTGGGATTCGATACACCCGCCAGCTACTTCGATTTAGTCGACAGCGTTACACTGCAAGTCATATTCATTCTGGCATCGGCTGTCAGTTTGGCAATTGGCGCCCCACGCTTTATCAGCAAAGCGTTGTGCGTTATCTGTCTGGTTACAGTTGTAGCGCCACTTTCTGACGTTTATGACTCAATTTCTGGACTTGTTGACGCAGGGCGAGAGTTCGGTATCAAAGAAAAAAGTATTTCCAAACAGTTAACTAAAGCTATAGAGATTGGTTTACCTATACTGGTCATCTCGATTCTGCTCTTCTTTGTCACTACCCTGTTGCCTCGCTACAAAACGTCGTCCTTGTTTTCTGTATCTTCAGATAACTAAACCCCAAACCTTAAAAATATAATTTAGAAATACAGCTACAAAAGCAGATTATTACATGTAATAACTGCGTTAACCGAACGAATAACAAAAATATATGGCGATACGAATAACAAAAATATATGGCGATAAGAGTTTAACAAGCTAGAAAAGTAAGGATTTTAAAGTGAAAAAAGATATAAGTTACCTAACCATATTTTTCCTTGGATTAATAACATTAACAGGATGCAATAATTATCCTGACCAAGCAAAGCTCGATTTTCAATCAGATATACCCCAACACCAGATATCCTCAGCTGCAAAAAATGTACATCTGATCCCGGTAGACGATGTTGACCTAAAAGAGTGGTTGACACAGCTAAAAGAACTGGAACAAGGCACACTCAAGGAAATTCGTGGTCATGAAATCACGGATGAAACCTTCAAAGACGTATTATCTATTGCTAAAAAGATGACTGAAAGTCCACTGGGAAAACGCCCTGCGCCGAACGGTGAAATAGGCACAGTCGCGCAGTTTCTTACACTAGAAGGCCAGCTTTATTTACACGATAAAACACTGAACGAGTCTATTAATAGACACAAAGCAGCGATTCAGAGCAACCAAGAAATCTTGGCACAATTGAAAGATGTACACGAACGCAGTTCAGCAGCAACCGCAAAGCTCAACGCCATATTGAAGCCATATGATGAAAAACTGGCAGCATTAAAATCCGAAGCCATATCCGCGCAAGAAGCTATGAATACTGCACTAAAGCAACTGAACCCACTGGACTTTAATGTCAGAGATTTTAATATAAAAGCCAGTTGGATCAATTTCAAAGTAAATAATGATACTGCGCCTGATTGTGTGTCCATTATCGAAAATCGCTATAAAAATTATAGCCGCGCCGGTGGTATTCTGCCATTACCTGCCGTGAAAGGAGCCGATGGCAAATTTTATTGTTCCTATATGGATTCTATTGGTGGTGGGCAAAATACTCAGGCCCATTTTGTTGCCGCACTGAAGTCCTCAGGCATAGACAAAGCGGTGATAAATTATGTTAAAGCATCGGTTATATTGGACGTTGATACAGACTATGTAACCGACCAACGCAAAAATGCGGAACGAGCCGAAACTGACTTAAAATCCCAGATCAATTTGATGAGCTATTCAGAGCGCAGAACCTGGGAACAGGCACAAAAGAGAATTGAATCAGAGCAAGAATATATTAAAATGCTTGAGGACGATAATTCTGATGTTAATCGTCAACGAATTTATAGAGAAAACCTAGCCGACTCCGTTCAACAATTATTTACTCGCTATGCTATTTACCTGCTTGCTGAAGATCATGAATTACTTACTTTTGACGAAAATGGCGAACTGCAACTTACCGGGAGTGGCCAATATGTACTTATCAATGAGATTGACCCAACCAGACCAACCTATACGTTGATTGACGCCAACAAGTTTAAGGAGCAGGAAGTTATGCTAATAGCATCAGCCCCTAGGCAATATGAAAAATTCAAAAATTTTGCACAAGGGCTTGCAGGAAGGCTATTTGAGAAAGGCTAAACATGAATACCTGAAAGTCCCTGTGTAATCACAAAGGGACTTAACAATTCAACGATTAAAATAGTTACGTGATGACAAAAGCTAAAAATATTTACGGGAAATCTGTAAAAATACGTATCTTGCATTCATCATCGCTTTTTATATAAGTGCTCATAATATAAGAACCACCAACATGACCGTGACCGCTTACACCAAATCGACCATAAAGATCAATTAGTGTGTGCGTCAGGTTATAAATATTTTATAAAAAAGCATGGAGAGTAACAGATGAATGACGCAATTAAACTAGCCCGCTTACAAAATGAAATGAAAAACTCAACCACGGCGTTAGTGCTGGGATTCTTCATTCCAGGTGCCGCCCAAATGTACGCTGGCAGTGTAGGATTCGGAGTTATTAATTTTATTCTTTGCGTGGTACTTGCTATCACTATTGTTGCCAGCCCTATTGCATTTATACTCTGGGCACTTTCAATGTACTGGGGCTATAAAGGTGTCATTGCATTCAACAATGAAGTGATCAAGAAGATGGAAAGTCAGGGAGCTTGACATATTTCCGTCAAGCTAAGCTCACTTTACATCAGATTTAGTAAGTGCAATATTTTTGGGCCAATGTCCGGTTGGTGCATCCCGGCATTTTGAAGTCAAGATGATGCAGTTCATGCTGATACAGCCAATGTTGGATATCGCATGTATCAAAGTAAGATTGCCTTGGTCAAGGTCAAGAACAACACCAAGGCAATCCGTATTTTACAGCCAAACCATGCCGGTCTGCCCGGGTCTGCTTGGGTCAATAGTCGCCAGCTTTTATCTTATGATGAACTAACGATCACCCCAGTTTAAATAGCCAGCCGATAACAATCCATTCAGAAACAAATACCCTGTTTTTGACTGACATCTCAAATTTCAACACGGCTCTTACGCCTTTTTCCACAGATCCCGTAGCTGGAAAACAAGCTCCAATTGTCTCATGGTATTCCGATAAAACCCAAATAAGTCATTGCATTAATTGGCTAAATGCCGCACAGCCCAGTGTGCCAAAGCCAAAAACCGCAAGCATAGAAACTCATTTCCCCCACTGTGGCGACTGAGTCTGAAAGAGAAAAATCTGCAACATACCTGAGAGTACAGTCTATGAAGCGTAAAGATGTTCCACTTTCCATATTATTGGCACTCGCCCTCACTGCCTGTGGCGGCGGTGGCGACGAATCATCTGGAAATAACGGCGGCACTACCACGCCACCATCTGCACCAAATACGGCGCCGGTGATCAGCGGTCTGTCAGACGCGTACCAAATGATGGAACGCACTGAATTATCCATCCCCTTTACTGTGACGGATGCAGAAGGTGACACCATCACCCTGTCGGCAACCTCATCTAACGCGGCCGTAACCGTCAGCCACACTGACAATACACTTAAGTTGGTTGCGGCTGACATCAGTCAAACCATGTCGGTCACCATCACCTTAAAAGCAAATGACGGTAAAACCAGTTCCAGTAAATCATTCACGCTTAAAGTGACCAACAACCAAGCGCCGCTGATAAGCGGTCTGTCAGGCAGTTACCAGATGGAGGAAAACGCCCAATTAACCGTGCCCTTCACTGTGACAGACGCAGAGGATGACACCATTACAGTGTCTGCAATATCTTCAGCCCCCGAAGTCACCGTCAGCCATAACGGCAATTCGCTGTTGCTGGTGGCAGGAGAAATCGCTCAGGACGTCACATCCACTATCACCCTCACAGCCAACGACGGCCAAAACAGCGCCCATACGTCGTTTACGCTCAGCATCACCGACAAACCTGTGCCAACCAAAGCACCGGTTATCTCATGGGCGGCCGACTATGGCACCGAGCCTCTGTTCGCCGTTAACGAAAAGACCTTAGAGGACTTCGTATTTACCTTGTCCGATGAAGACAGTGACATCACAAACCTTACTGTTACCGGCACGGTCACCGTCCTCAACGCAGCGAGTGACTACGAAAAACAGCGTATTGCAGACAACTTTTCATTAGTGGTTGATAAAGTAACCGGTGTCGCCAGAGCCACTATTCCGAACGTTGACGGCCGCGCATCCGTTGCCATTGCACTCACCGCAACCGATGAAAAAGGCAATACTGCCGCCACAAGCGAGATGAGGTTACACTTCAACCAAAGAGACAGTATCGGCTACCTAGATGATTACACCGGCAAGTATCCCTCGGTTGGTATCAGCTCTACTGTGTCACTTTTCTTTATCTCATCTAACGAGACCAGCCAGACCAGCCAGACCAGCCTGGCCTCAGTTGAGTACGCAAACCCCGACTATATACTCTCCGACCCGCTCAACATCAGCGGCATCAGCAAGAGCCAGTTCACGATAACGCCAACCGAGGCTGTAGCAGGCGAGTTGGTGGTCCTGAAAGCAAGGTTCTTTATGGGCGAGGCTAATGGTGTATCAAGCTACTCGGAGCAAGACATAAAAATAAAAACGCTACTTGCAGGATCGCTGGAAGAATCCTGGAGTCAACAGATTGCAGAGATGAACAATAAACTCAAATACGCTTTCGAGTACCAAAAGATTGCCAACTATATTAATCACGAGTTGTTTTTCTCTGGCAACATCAGCAGCAATGATTACATAACCAATGCAAGAAAAATAAAGCTTTCTGATTATGGGAATATCTACAAATCAGCTCAGTATACCAATGCCAGATATGAAAATGCCATTAACCAATTTTATCAACAAGAAGAAGGCATGCCGAGCACAATAGACAGCTTCATCACCGGCCAAATAGCCATGTTTGACGCAGGAGTAAACGCGCCTTCTCAATCAGTAGCCCTGGTGAACCAACTGATAAACGTTCTGCATCCAAACGAATATCGCTTTGACGAGCAGCCGCTGATAAAACTCGAAGACGGCAGTTATTCACGCTTTATCGGCAATACGCTTTATGGCGAATATGTCGACGGTCGTTGGCAGTTCAGCGCTAAGTACGACTTTTTAAATCGTATTTTAATGTAACCACTTACATAAACGGATCATAGCATGAAAAAAATCAGTGTATTTCAAGGTGTAATGGGTTTGCCGCTGCTACTCTTGGCTACCTCTGCGTTAGCCAACAGTCAAGTAATCGTTAAGTGGAATGACATTCGTGAACTTAACAGCGTAGAAGACAATAGTCTCGTTAACGGGGTTTTAGTTAAAAAATTCGAAAAGTCCACATTCGGCGGCTATTCTGTATTGGTTGCAGATGATAGTGAAATTGATGTAAATGCGATCATCAAGCTATTACAGGAAAGCGGTCTCTTCTCCTATGTTGTGGAAGATAAAAAGGTATCGATTGAAAAACCTCAGTCGACAAACCTGGTTACTGGCACACCAACGAAGAGATCAAACAAAAGTAAAACGCCAATTACTTATTCGATTGATCTTAACAAATATAAAGATCCGCTTGTTGAGAAAGAGTTTTACCATGATGTGCAAAAAGCGTTTGCCAATGGTGCAACATCAGCATTTGATGCAATGACGGTTTTTGAAAATAATTTAGGTAGAAAAGCCAGAGTTGCCATTATTGACTCAGGTTATTTTCCTCATGAAGATATGGTTGCTCCTGTTGAGCAAGCCAGATTTGTGAGAGCAGAATCATATTATGTTTCAAGTGGAAATTACACATATAAAAATGCGGTAGATTGCACAACAAAAGATCCTAACAACAGCGGTCTTGATTCTGTATGCTCTGCATCAAATATCGTTGAAATTACAGAACAAAGCAATAATGCACTTGATAAATCATGGAAACCATCAAAATTTGAATATGATGCTGGAAAAGGTGAAAATGTTCCAGTTGAATATGAAATTTGTGTCAATGGTCACGGTTTGAGTGTTGCAGGTACAATTGCAGCAATTCAAAACAATGGCAAAGGTGTTTCTTCTGCTATCGGTTCTGATTATGTTGAAATTGTTCCAGTAAAAGTTATTGACTCATGCAGCAATGATGCGTGGAGTTCAGATATTATCAAAGCAATTTATTGGGCTTCTGAAAGTGATGATGTTTTTGAAGGTGTAACCAAAATTTCAAGTGCTGCTGATGTTATTAATTTAAGTTTGGGTTCATCAAAGCCAGAAATTTGTGAGTCAGGATATAACCTTTTGGCAGATGCTGTAAAATATGCAAATGAAAAAGGTATTGTTGTTGTGGCTTCATTGGGTAACGAAGGTATTGCAGGTGAAACATTTACTCCTGCTACATGTCACGGAATTATCCCTGTTGCAGCAAATGATTCTTTCGGCCAGTTGACAGACTTCTCAAACTTCTTAAGTGAGCAACAAACGGTATCCACCGTAGGTCAACAAGTTGTAACGCCAACAATTAACACCCACATCTACAAAGATCCAGAAAACTACAGTATATATTGCCAAGGTGAAACTACCAGTTGTTATGCTGAAAAACAAGGTACAAGTATTGCTGCGCCAATAGTATCTGGTTTGGTGGCTTTGGTTAAGATGCAAAACCCCAGTTTGAATCCTGATGAAATTTTTGAAGTGATTTATAATTCTGGTAACGAATTTCATGAAAGTGAAGTCGGTAGTGTGACCTCAATGTTCAGAAAGGCACCAGACAATAGAATTGTTAACTTTAAAAATGCACTCATCGCTGCAAATTATAAATTGCATGTTGGTGAAAAATCAGTGACTCAGTTAATGGGTAATGTTACTGATAATTATGCAAATGACATGATTAGTAAGTACGGTAAAGAAAAGGTCTGCTCAACATATAAGCTTGATTGGAGCGATATCTATCAGTCGAATTCCCACGATGTAACGTTTGAAGTGTATGGAAACAATATTGCTGGTTCCATGACGGATGCCAACTCCACACTGATAGAAACTGAGGATATGTCACCACGGACTGAAAACAGCATGGTAATTACCAAGCAGTATGCCAACTACGGTGTAAGAGTTTGCAAAGGCAACAATTGCTCTGCGATAGAACCTTTCAGTTTTAGTTCTGCCGAAGTGAACTCTTCCTGTTTATAAGACACATGCAGCCCATTTGGGCTGCCTCCCCCTCAGTAAATGCTGTTAATCTTTGAGGTGAATATGGAACTCTCAGTCAAGGTACTCGAAGGTATTATGCTTAGTGGCACAAAGCACTCCGAAACCGATGTGTACACCAGCGGTCGCGGCACTCGCCTGGACCCTGTCAAAATTGAACCTGTAAAGACCACCATTCATGAATTTTGGTTCAAATGCCTCGATGGCACTGAAAAAAAGGTAAAGCTGTTTAACGATGAAGTTGAAGCACGAGAAGGACATAGACTGGTGCTACTTCAAGGCCAAAACAGACGTTGAATATGAAGCTCTATTTAGTCATGCCTCCCCTGCAATTAAAGTGGCCATGGAATTGTCATATTTATGCTGTGCACGACAAGGCGATATACTAATGATGCGTACCTCACAACTGCTTGAAAACGGCATTTTCATTGCCCAAAGTAAGACAGGCACCGAGCAGATCAAACTCTGGTCACCGCGGTTACGTGCTGCAATTGAACTGGCAAAGTCTTTACCCCAGCCTGGGGTGAGCTCTACTTTTGTTGTATGTAAAGAGGACGGCAGCAAGTGGTCTAGGGATGGCTTCAACGGCCGTTGGGCTAGCGACAGAAGTAAGGCTAGAAAGGCTACCGGTCTGGCATTGGACTTTACCTTCCACGACCTAAAGGCCAAGGGCATATCCGACATCAAAGGCACTCTGGCGGAAAAGCAAGCGATATCAGGGCACAAAAATGCCAATCAAACGGCCATCTATGACCGTAAGATTAAGCAAGTTTATGCAGTAGATAGCGCCAAGAAGTAGCGCTTTTCTTCTGAAATCATCTTCTGAAATTGTTCTGAAGATGATTATTTCAAACAGGAAACTTTTTGTAACCTGTTGATTGAATTGGTACCCGAGGACGGACTTGAACCGTCACGCTGTTACCAGCGAGGGATTTTAAATCCCTTGTGTCTACCGATTCCACCACTCGGGCAAATTGTGCGACAAGGAGCATATCTCATCGTCGCTGAAAGAGTGGAGGCGCGACCCGGAGTCGAACCGAGATCGACGGATTTGCAATCCGCAGCATAGCCATTCTGCCATCGCGCCCCAAGCCGTAAGGCTGGGATTGGAGCGACATATCGGGTTCGAACCGATGACCTGTACCTTGGCAAGGTACCGCTCTACCAACTGAGCTAATGTCGCATCACTTGTTTGCTTCATCTTCCGAGTTGACAATCAACAAAGGTACCGACCTTCTGTTTTACCAACTGAGCTAATGCCGCATCGCTTGTTTGCTTCATCTTCCGAGTNGTTTGCTTCATCTTCCGAGTTGACAATCAACAAAGGTACCGACCTTCTGTTTTACCAACTGAGCTAATGCCGCATCGCTTGTTTGCTTCATCTTCCGAGTTGACAATCAACAAAGGTACCGACCTTCTGTTTTATCAACTGAGCTAATGCCGCATACCAGTTCCGCTATCCAAGCGGAAGCCAGAGTCTTATCCCCTGACTGCGGAATGGCATTCTACCGATTTAAGGGCGGGAGTCAATCGGCAAATAAGCATTTTTATATCAAAATGGCTTGAATGCTGGCAATTTACTCAACAGGGGACTATTTTCGGTCAAAATGATTAAAATGCAATCTGATTCAGTAGCTTGTCGACTCCCTTCCCTATCAAATGACATCCTAAAAAACCTTGTACAACGCCTCTCTAAAATCACTTCTCAAACGGTCCGGGGTGAATCCAATAATATTCAGGCTTGGATATAACAAGGCCCGGTACTCAGACCGGGCCTTGGCTATTAAGAGTCGGAATTAATCTTCAGACAATGGCAGAGACAAGTAGTTAAGACCTAACATCTTCTGCATTACACCCACCACCTGGCAGCTATAACCAAACTCATTGTCATACCATACGTAGAGGATGGCGCGCTTGCCATCGGCGATAGTGGCTTGAGAGTCGACCACGCCGGCGTAGCGTGAACCCACCAGATCACAAGAAACGATTTCCGTAGACTCGGTGAAGTCAACCTGGTTTTGCAGCTCTGAATGCAGCGCGATATCACGCAGATACGCGTTCATATCTTCTTTGCTGGTTTCAGCATTCAGGTTCAGACTAATGATGGCCATAGACACATTAGGAGTCGGCACCCGAATCGCATTACCGGTCAGCTTACCGGAAAGCACCGGCAAGGCCTTGGCAACGGCTTTGGCGGCACCGGTTTCGGTGATCACCATATTCAGCGGCGCGCTGCGACCACGACGGTCGGCTTTGTGGTAGTTATCAATCAGGTTTTGGTCATTGGTATACGAGTGGATAGTTTCCACGTGACCATTTTCGATACCGTACTTATCATTAACGGCCTTCAATACAGGCGTAATGGCGTTGGTGGTACAGCTGGCAGCAGAAACAATAACGTCTTCCGGCAGAATATCGCTGTCGTTAACACCAAAGACTATGTTCTTGATACTGCCTTTGGCAGGTGCAGTCAGTAGAACCTTGGATGCACCAGGGCTCTTAAGGTGCAGACCCAAACCGTCTTCATCTTTCCAGATACCTGTGTTATCGACCACCAAGGCATCAGTAATACCATACTTGGTGTAATCCACTTCATCGGGTGAGTTGGCGTAAATCACCTGAATATAAGTACCGTTGGCGATGATGGCGTTGTTCTCTTCATCCACCTCAACAGAACCGTTAAAAGGTCCGTGTACTGAATCACGGCGCAGTAGGCTGGCACGTTTTTCCAGATCGCCCTTACGGCCACCGCGCAGAACGATAGCGCGCAGGCGCAACTTGTTGCTGCGACCGGTTTTTTCGATCAACAGACGGGCCAGCAGACGACCGATACGGCCGAAGCCGTACAGTACGACGTTGCGTGGTTCAACTTCATCTTTGCTTTCAATGGCACTGGCCAGCTCGCGGCTCATATAAGCCTCGATTTCGCTGCCATCGGTATGATTACGCCAGTACTTAACCGCCAGTTTACCTATATCCACTTTGCACTGTTTGACATCCAGTTTGCTCAGGGCTTCTACGAAGGGGAAGCTCTCACGCAGGCGCAGCTTGTCGCCCACATGGCGACGAACCAGACGATGGGCCTTGATAATATCGATAGTGGAGGCGATCAGCAGGGGTTTACCATAAACCACAACTTCTACGCCCTGATTGCGATACAACTTGCCCAACAGGGGCTGCATGGCCTCTGCCAGTTCGAAGCGTTCTTGCCAACTTTGTAGGTGTTTATCAGCGCTCATTTACAGATCCTTTATCTCACTTTTCCACTTAAATTAACGGGAAAGGTTTGAGTAACAAAAAGAAAAGACCAATAATCATATTTATGACAGCTAACCTGCCCCTCTTTGGTCGGCGCTATTGTAATGAAAACTGCAGCTTCAAGCTAGTAGGAGATTTTCGCTAAATCTCTAATTAAATTACAGGTTTAACCATGTGGAGCGTATTTTGACGCGTAATCTAGTAATAATTACATCATTTATCCTTATGGCATGGGTTAGTGGCTGTGATAACGGCGGTAACCCCGCCACTATTTGTAAGAATAATCCTGAACTTTGTGACGATTTGCATAAGGATAGCTGGTGCAGGCGGGAAAAAAACAGTCTGATTATTCAGCGCTACCAGGTCAAAACCACCGCTGAACCCTCAGGTGAGCAAATTTATCACTTGCTCACTAAACTGGAAAACTACAACCGCTGTGTGGGACTTGCGTCCGGAGTACAACATATTCTCAATCCAGAGCGCACCAATGACAGAGCCAGAGCCTATGGTTTAAGCGCGCAAAGCCTGTCTGAGCTGCAGGCCTCCACCAAGGGCAGTAATGACATTTATATTGCCTTCTATCACTGGGCACATTTAGGTGACGATGCGGCGCTCAAGGTATTGCTTGAAGCAGAGAAACAGCAACAGATAGATTCATCCGAGATCCTTGCCGGGCTAGCGGGCTATTATCTCAAGTTTGATGCCATCAAAGCGAAACAACTCTATCTTAAAGTGTTTTTAAAAAGTACAGATAAGAACTTCGACCCCGATTGGTTATTGGGGCTGGCGAGTGCTTACCGGCAGTTGCAGGATATGGAGCAGGCCTATCTGCTTTCAAGAACCAATCTACTGTTGACCGACAACCCGGTCGATGAGGTCCAGCTTCAGGCCATGATAGGCAACAACAGTCAGCTGAGTATTCATTTGGATCAACAGGCAAGTAGTCTGGCGGACGCTCTCAAAAGCGGTGATTACCTTGAGAGTGACTGGCCCAAACGCCTGCAAGGCAATGCGGGGACACAAGTTGCTCCTGAGGTTGGAACAACACAAGCCGCAAATAGCAAACCCATTGATAGCGACAGTAAGCTTGAGAAAAGCGCCGAAGCGGCCAAACAAAACTGATGATCTATTCTCCGGGCGGCAAATTACTTGCCAGTTTGTAATTTACGCCTGTCGGTCGCACAATTAAAGCATTGTTTCGCGACCGCTGTAATAAAAACACCTAATTTGTTAACGGAATAGCCA
The DNA here is from genome assembly GCF_002836975.1 of Shewanella indica. Classification (GTDB taxonomy): domain Bacteria; phylum Pseudomonadota; class Gammaproteobacteria; order Enterobacterales; family Shewanellaceae; genus Shewanella; species Shewanella indica. The sequence continues at coordinate 290,164 of NZ_NIJK01000047.1, forward strand.
GTTACAGCGTGATTTAACTTGACGACCCGCGACATTTTTGTAATTTTACTACCAATTACTGTTTTTACATTCACCAGAGGGATATGAGATGACTATCCGCGTAGCAATTAACGGTTATGGCCGTATCGGACGCAATGTTCTGCGTGCTCTATACGAGAGCGAGAAAGACTATCCTATTCAAATCGTTGCCATCAACGATCTCGGAGACGCTTCCATCAACGCTCACCTGACCAAATATGACTCTGTTCACGGCCGCTTCAACGCCAAAGTAGAACACGACGATGAAGCTATTTATGTCAATGGCGACAAGATCCCGACCTTCCAGGAACGCGATCCATCCAAACTGCCATGGGCCGAGCTGCAGGTAGATGTGGTTTTCGAATGTACCGGTATCTTCACTTCCAAAGAAGCGGTACAACCACACCTGGATGCCGGCGCCAAGAAGGTTATCATCTCAGCTCCCGGTAAGAATGTTGATGCCACCGTGGTATACGGGGTTAACAACCAGGAAATCACCAAAGAGATGACTGTTATCTCCAATGCTTCCTGTACCACTAACTGTCTGGCACCAGTGGCCAAGCCATTGAACGATGCCATCGGCATTGAATCCGGCCTGATGACCACGATTCACGCCTACACCAATGACCAGCGTCTGTCTGATGTGTATCACAGCGATATGCGTCGTGCCCGCGCGGCGGCTTTGTCGATGATCCCAACCAAAACAGGTGCTGCTGCGGCAGTTGGTTTGGTTGTACCTGAGCTTCAGGGCAAGTTTGACGGTCTGGCAGTTCGGGTTCCGACTGTCAACGTGTCTCTGGTTGACCTGTCCTTTATCGCTTCCCGCGACACCACAGTGGAAGAAGTTAACGCCATTATAGAAGCGGCAGCCAAGACTTCCCCCATGAACGAAGTGCTGGCGGTTAATAAGGAGCCTCTGGTTTCCATCGACTTCAACCACAACGCCTTCTCATCCAACTTCGACGCCACCCAGACTCGCGTCAAGGGACGCCTGGTGAAAGTCATGGCCTGGTACGACAACGAGTGGGGGTTCAGCAACCGTATGCTGGACAACGCCGTTGCCTTGATGACAGCCAAGTAATATAAGTTCAAAGCCGAACGCCTGCCGAGTGCAGGCGTTTTTTATGCCAGTTGTACTAGCTTTGTCTTGCCACAGACTAGGTCTTTATTTCTCAAACTTCCATAGCCCGTTTTATCCGTCTGTCAGCAGTGCTTCTCCCGATATCCCCCTGCTGTCTCATTGCTCTTTCAATATTTGATGTAAAGCAGCGGATTTCCATTTTAGACAAGCGCCATCAAACACATTTCACTTCCGGAAAATAAAGTCCCTACTTAAACTCAGGTTAAAAGCCATTTCAATTATTGTGTTTGAAAGCCAATTCGGCCATTGCGCCGGTTAGCGCCTTGCCTTTAGCGGAGCCTCACTATGGACAATCAATTTCTTAGTCTTATTACCGATCCCCTGCTTGACCCCAAGCAAAAGACCCTGGCGCTGGCCGGTGCCGCCGATGCCAGTATTCCCTATCTGCCTCGCAGTGAAGCACTGACCCAAGCCATGGATAAAGGCATTATTTGCGATATGTTTGAGGGCCATGCCCCGTTCAAACCCAGATATGTTTTGCCCGATTACCAACGTTTTCTCGAGCAAGGCTCCGAGTATCTGGAGTTGACACCGGCCGAAGATCTGGATGATGCCCTGATGAAGCTGATGGTGCTGTATCACCATGTGCCGTCAGTTACCAATATCCCGGTTTTTCTCGGCTATCTCGATAGTTTATTGTTGCCTTACTGCCAGGACGTCAGTGATGAAGCCCTATATCAGAAACTGAAACGCTTCTGGATCCAGTTGGATCGCACCCTGCCGGACGCCTTTATGCATGCCAATATAGGCCCAGAGGACAACCGTGTCTGCCGCACTATTTTACGCATTGATGCCGAGCTCAAGCAGGTGGCTCCCAATCTAACCTTTATGTATGACCCCAGGCGCACGCCCAAAGCGCTGCTGCGATTGGCGACAGACAATATCATTGCCTGCAGCAAACCTCATATCGGCAACTGGCCGATACATGCCCAAACCTTTGCCTGTGCTCCCGGTGAGGCGCCAAATCAAACGTTCGGCATTGTCAGCTGTTATAACGCGCTCCCCACCCGAGGCGGTGCCAATACGCTGGTCAGACTTAACCTCAAAGCCGTCGCCGAAGAAGCCGGTACCCTGGAGGAAATGCTCGAGCGCACCCTGCCCCATTACTGCAACCTGATGTATGAACTGATTGAGCTACGCTGTGAGTTTTTACACCATAGGTCCCATTTCTTCGACTCCTTCCTGGTAAAAGAAGGCCTCATTGACGAATCCCGCTTTGCCCCCATGTTCGGCGTTTATGCCATGGCCGAAGCCGTCAATCATCTGCAGCAGTTGGCAGGTATGAGTGGCGAATATGGTCACAACGAGCAGGCCAATGCACTCGGTTTAGCCATTACCCGCGCGCTCAGTGACAGAGTGACCACTACCCAAGTCAGTTTCGGCTTTAATGGCCGCGCCTTACTTCATGCCCAGGGGGGCCTTTCCATCGATAAAGGCACCACTCCGGGAGTCAGAATAACCTACGGCCACGAGCCGGACCCTGTCACTCATGTATTGGCGCTTGCGCCGCAACACGCTTTCTATCCTTCCGGGATCAGCGAGATCCTGACCCTGGATGAAACCATCAAGGCAAATCCTGAAGCCCTGCTTGAGCTGTGTATTGGCGCCCTGGATGCCGGCTTTCGTGAATTTACCGCCAATACCGCCGATACCGATCTGGTGCGCATCACAGGTTATATGGTGAAAAAGTCGCAGATCGCCAGTTACCGCCAACAAGGCTCACGTACCAACACCACCTTTCTGGGCACAGAAGCCAGTGAAACCACGGCCGTGACCCAAAGGGCACCGCGGGTAGTGAGCGCAGAGTTCCATGCCGCCGACAAGTCCCAGGTGTAAGGACGCAAGCTATGAAGAGTGCAGCCCCGGGAATAGGAATATTTGATAGCCCGTCTAATCATTCTGAGCTTAATCGCGATGAGCTGAATGGGCGTCAGTCGAATCGCCGTGAGTTAAATAGCGGCGACACTGGCACTTCGGTATTGGCTATAAGTTCCGAGGTTACCAGTGCCGACGTCGCCAGAGTGTTGCCCTTCTCGACCGTTGATGGCCCGGGCAATCGCATGGTGTTTTTCCTTCAGGGTTGCAACTTTCGCTGCCCCGGTTGCCATAATCCGGAAACCATCACTCTGTGTGACGCCTGCCAGGAGTGTATTACGCACTGCCCGGCAGGTGCCTTGAGCCTAAAATCAGCTGCGGCTGACATTCAAGCAGTTTCAAATAGCAAGGCATCTCTCAGGCTTGCCTGGGATAGTACAAGCTGCATCGGCTGCAACACCTGTCTCGATGTTTGCCCTTCGAGCAGCCAACCCAAAACCCAACGCCTGTCAGTCGGAAAAGCGTTGACACTGATTAAAAGGCAGAAAGCTTTTATCCGCGGTATCACCTTGAGTGGCGGAGAGGCCAGCTTGCAGCTGAAATTTGTCAGCACCTTGTTCAAAGCCATCAAACAAAGCCCAGAGCTCAAACACCTGACTTGCCTTTTGGATACCAATGGTAGCCTGGGAGCAAGTGGTTGGCAGCGTCTGATCCCTTGGCTTGATGGCGCTATGGTTGACCTGAAAGCCTGGGATGAGCCAGCTCACCGACGACTGACAGGCCGTGGCAATATCAAGGTCAAGCAGAGCCTGCAACTGCTGGCCGAAGCAGGAAAACTGGCGGAAGTCAGGCTACTGGAAGTCCCCGGAAAAAGTGATTATTGGCAGCACTTTGACGCTCTGGCGTTGTTTTTGCTCGACTTGCAACGCCGGCAAGCGCTGAAGGGGGAGCCGATGCGGCTGCGCCTAAACGGTTACAATCATCATGGTGTCAAAGGCGAGGCCTTGCGCTGGCCCAAGTCGAGCCAACAGCAGATTGATGACCTGGCCAAGGCGCTCAGCCGCGCCGGTATAGCCAATATCAGTCTGCCACCGGTTAACCTTGGCTGATGGACTGCTTAAAGCCACTGAGGAGGGTTGCTTTTAGCCATTGTAGCGCCGGATCTCGGCTACCACTTTGATGATGCACCATGCTATAGCCCACCTTGCCATAGGCAAAGGGCAATGGCTTAACTACCATGCCGCTTGCCTGCGCCGCCATTGAAGCCCACAGCGCCGAGCAGGTAAACAACAAGTCCGAGTGGCGGCAGATACTGGCGGCGGCGCCGAAGTCGGCGACTTCCAGCGCCAGCTCCCGCCTGCGGCTCAATTGTGCCAATGACTGCTCGAAAAAGGGTTGCTGCAGATCGGCGTCCAAAATGCCCACATGGGCAAAGCTCAGATAGGCATCCAGTGTCAACTTTTTTGTTGCCAGCGGGTGCCCGGCTCGCATCAGGCAACACATCTCGTCCTCTGCCAAACGCTCCCAAATCAGTTCGTTGCGGCCAGTTGGCGGCTGTCCCAAGTCGTGTGGCAGAACCAGCAAGTCCACCCGTCCTTCACACAGGGACTGAAAACCCGTGCTCTCTTTGGCATGCACTGCCAGTTTCATTCCCGGCGCCTGCTGTTGCACGCTGGCTATAGCGCCCGCAAGCAGTTCGAAGCTACTTTCTCTCAGCGCCAAATTCATCCGCCCTTGAAATCCTTCCGGGCGAAAGCCCTCTTCGGTAAACAGGTTGTCCATCTCTCTGAGCATGGCGCTGATAACCGGCCCGAGTCGTTTGGCCTTGGCAGTCGGCAACAACTGATTACCCTGACGGTAGAAGAGCTCATCATCGAGGCAATCCCTGAGCTGGGAGAGTATTTTGCTGACCGCCGAAGGGCTCAAACACAGACGCGTGGCCGCCTGGGTGACGCTTTGCTCTTCCAGCAGCTGTCTGAGCACCAGAAGATGACGGAAATTAATGCGGGATAAGCGGACGATATCACTCATTCTGGCTGTGTTTAACCTTGGCTGGATTTAACCTTGACTGAATAAGCCAAGGCTAAACCAAAACTGAATCAAGTTCTGCAATCAGGCTCTCATTCAGCCAAGCGCTTGGTAAAGCGCTGTCAGAGAATACGCCGCAGCAGAAAGTCGGCCTTGAGCCTGCGAATGCGATTCATGATTTTTTTTACCGGCTTGGGGTAACTCTGCAAGGTATCTATCTGGCTGTAATGATACAAACGCTGGCTGTGCAGCAGCAGATGTTGCTGCTCTTTGGCAAAAGACTCGGCCAGCTCTTGTTTGTCATCATGCAGCAGTAAACCATTTTCCAGATCCAGGGCCCAGGCCCGCGGATTGAGATTGCTGCCGGTGAGCAGATGTTTGCGACCATCCATGCTCACCCCTTTGAGGTGATAACTGTTGTTGTCATGCTTCCACAGATGGATATTGAGTAGTCCTTGATCAACCGCCCACTGCTGGCGTTTGACAAACTTGCGCAGCGACTGCTCATAGAGGTACGGCAATGCACCTATGGTGGAAAAATCCTGATCCGCCGGAATATAGAAGTCATTGGCCGTCTTGTCACCCACCAAAATATCCAGACGCTTGCCGTTACGCAGATGTTTAACCAACGCCCGCACCAAAGCATAGGGCGGGTTAAAATAGGGAGTGCAGATAAAAAGCGATTCCTTGGACTCCTCAACCATGGCGAGTACCGCCTTGTTGAGCGGATTGCGCTTGCGTCCAAGCCCCAAAAGCGGCGTGACCCGCAATCCCTCTTCAACGCCCTTGAATTGATAGCTTGCCGCCGACAATCGCTGCTTAAAGCTTCTGACATCAATTTTTTCCGGCAGCACTTCCTCTTCTTCCGGACAGCTCAGGCAACTGACCGCTTTGTCGCTTAAAATAGCACTGTCAATCATCTCTCGCATGCTGGCAGCCAGCTCGGCCGATTCCAGCAAGTGATAGCGATCGAAACGGTATCTGTCTTTCTGCTGCAGGTAGATATTATTGAGGCTGGCGCCGCTGTATATCACGGCATCATCGACAATAAAGCCCTTGAGGTGCAGTACTCCCATAAACTCACGGGATTTCACCGGTACGCCATAGATGTTGAAACGCTGCTGCGCTTGCGCCATCACCTGACGGTACATCAGGTTGTTGCCGCCATCGCCCTTGTGGCCGATAAGGCCGCGGCGGGCACGGTGAAAATCTACCAACACTTTGATTTCGAGTTCGGGTCTGGCTGCCTTGGCCGCCAGCAGTTCGGCAAGTATTTCGCGTCCGGCCTCATCGTCTTCCAGATAGAGTGCCGCAATATAGATGGCCTCTTTGGCGCTACGGATCCGCTCAATCAAGGTCTGTTTGAAGTTACTTGGGGTCAGCAGCCAGTGCAATGCATCCGGCGCTATGGCAATTCCACCCAGCTTATCCAGCAAGGTATCCTCCTGTCACTGTATGTTCCGGCAATCCACTCGCTCCTTGTGTTTCCCGGCAAAATGTCCTTCCCCTGTGATGGCGTAATCGATAAAGATCCACGGCGGGGCGAATAAGGCAATAGAAATTACCCACTTGTCTTCTATCCGGCAAGCCTTTTCTAGTCAACAGCCGCTATTGGTTCACGATTTCGGCGCAATTTGTATCAAAAGAGGCTATGAGGACACCGCGCCAAGAGTAAAACCGACCCAGATCACGCTTTTGTGATGGCAGCCCTGTTATCACAGCATTAGCCTTATACACTAATATGCCCTTAATCCCTCACTCACTTAACTCAAACCTGGACGGCAATGAACAAACAATTCTGGTTGACGCTTATCGGTACCCTGCTCGCGGCCTGGGCCTTGTTTCACTTCAAAACCTATCTCGGCCCTTTGGTACTGCCGCTGTTTATCGGTTTGGTATTGATAGTCACACTTAAACTCTATGCACTGATGGACAAGGACGACAGCTAAGGCTCTGCAGGTTATACTCTCAAAAGCATTCACGGAACCGGAGGCTTTTTTATGCCACAGTTGTCCCTGCAGGGCTTGGCACGTCCACTGTTGTTATTGAGCGCCATAGCGCTGTCTTCCCCTTTGAAGGCCGATAATACCTCTCTTGATGATCTTTTGGCTCTGATTACTCCGGCTTCATCACAAACTGCCGTCTGGATAGAAGATCTGCAAAACGGCGAGCAACTGCTGAGCCACAACAGTGAAACCCTGATGATCCCGGCCAGTACTCAAAAACTGCTGACCGCGGTAACGGCCACTGAGCTGCTGGGAGAGGAGTTTCGTTATCACACCAGCATTCTCAGTACCAATTCGCCCAAAAATGGCGTACTTCAAGGCGATCTCTATCTACTGTTCAGTGGCGATCCTACCTTAAAGCGCCAGGATCTGATGGAACTGTTCAAGCGTGTCACCGAAGCGGGTATCAACCAGGTACAGGGCAACCTTATCTTGATAGGAGAAACCCATGAGCAGCTTAGAGCACCCGGTTGGGTATGGGATGACTTGGGGATCTGTTACGCAGCCCCCGTCTCCAGTTATGTGATTAACCAAAACTGTGTCCATGGCAAACTCGAACCCACACTCGCCTCGGACAAAGCCAAAATTTCAGCGCCGGTTTATCTGCCGGTCAAGCTGACCACCAACGCCATTTTCGACAAAGGTCACAAGCAGGGCTTTTGCGAACTGCAACTGGACCGATTACCCGGCAACCACTTTCATTTCAGTGGCTGTTTCCCGGGCGCTCAGGTATTACCGCTGGCGCTGGCGGTCAACGACCCCGGCCAATATGCCATCGACAGCGTCGCCGGCATTATCAAGGGTAAACTCAGTATCAAAGGCAAGATACTGACCTCCAATCAGCTGCCGGCCAGCTCCAGGGTGGTAGCCAGTCATGCCTCGGATGCCCTGCCCGAGCTGTTGGAAATCATGTTACTGGAATCTGACAACCTGATTGCCGACAGCCTACTTAAACAGCTGGGGAAACATTATTATGGTGATGGCGCCAGTTTCAGTGCCGGCGCCAAAGCCATCAGGGAAGTGCTGGCAGAAAAAGGTGTAGTGCTGGAAAGAGCCCAGTTGATAGATGGCTCCGGACTGTCACGCTATAACCTGCTCAATGCCAGGCAGTTGGCGCAGTTGCTGCGATTAATTGCCGATACCCCGGATTACCAATGGTTGATGCACAAGCTACCGGTTTCCGGCCACAGCGGCACCTTAAAGTACCGCAAGCGCTATGCCAACAAGCCGCTCAAGGGCAGAGTCTGGGCCAAAACCGGCAGTATGCAGGGTGTGGTGAATCTGGCCGGTTATGTTACCGATGGCAGTGACAAGCAAGTGCCCAGATACCTGTTTGTAGTGCTGGAAAATGGTTTGAGCCCCCAGAGCAAGGAGCTTGAAGCCGCGCCCTTTGCCACACTTTTGCTGCAGGGGCTGACAGATTTTCGCACAAACAGCCGCGCAGAAGGCCAACTGGCGACAAAAGGGCAAGACAAACCCAAAGCTGCACAACAGGAAAAAGCCCAGGCCGAGCTGAATGTCAGCGCCCGTTAGTAGAGCAACGTCAAAGCTTGTACTTAGATAAAACGCCAACAAAGCCATGAGAAAAGAGCCGCTTATAGCGGCTCTTTCGATTCAGCTTGAATACTTCTGCGTTCTCAGAACAGCTCGGGCGCAAGGGCCATCACACTGTCATCACCACCGGCCAGCTGACTCAAATGGAAATCGGCTTTGGCCAACAATTTGGCAAAGTAGAACTCCTTCAGTTGGTTCTTGACCTCGGCAAAGCCTGGCTCAAGGGTATCGGTTGCAGCGAGTGCCTTATCTGCCATCAACAGCCACAGGTAACCGTAGAGTATGTAACCAAAGGCATCCAAGGCTTCAACCGCCAAGGCGTTAATAAGCGCAGGCTTATCGCCTTTTTGCTCGTTAATAGCGGCAATCGCGCTGGCGAACTGGTCAAACAGGCTTTCAACGCGCTGTTTCTGCTCACTTGATACTTGTCCAAAAGTCGCCATATCGGCCTTGATATCGGCGATAAACTCATTCAAGGTTGCCAAGCGATCACCTGTCAGCTTGCGCCCCAAAAAGTCGATGGCCTGAATACCATTGGTGCCCTCATAAATCTGGGCGATACGGGTATCACGCACCAATTGCTCTATGCCGGTCTCACGAATATAGCCGTGGCCACCGAATACCTGCTGCGCCAATATGGTAGCGTCCAGACCGCGATCGGTCAGGAACGCCTTAGCGACCGGAGTCAAGAGACCCACGTAACGACTGGCTTTGGCTTTAATCGCTTCATCTTCGGCAAACTTGGCCAGATCCAGCTGTTTACCTGTGAGCATAGCCAAGGCCCTACCCGCTTCTGTCATGGCGCGGATATTCAGCAGCATGCGCCTTACGTCCCCATGTACCAAAATAGGATCTGAATCGCTGCCGGTGGGTGAGCCACCGGCGGCGACGCCCTGGAGGCGCTCTTTGGCATAATCGGCCGCCATCTGATAAGCGCCCTGAGCACTGCCAAGCCCCTGGATACCTATGGACAGACGTTCATAGTTCATCATGGTGAACATGCACACCAGGCCACGATTGGGCTCGCCGATAAGATACCCCTCGGCATCATCAAAATTCATCACACAAGTCGCCGAACCCTTGAGACCCATCTTGTGCTCGATGGCACCGACGGTTACACCGTTGGCTGCGCCCAAACTGCCGTCATCGGCCACTTTGAACTTAGGTACCAGGAATAGCGAGATGCCTTTGCTGCCGCTGATTTTGGCCAGCACCAGGTGAACCAGGTTCTCGGTCAAGTCCTGATCGCCACCTGTGATGAAAATTTTTGAACCACTGATAAGGAAACTGCCGCTGTCAGTTGGTTCAGCGCGGGTGCGGATATTACGCAAGTCCGAACCGGCCTGAGGCTCTGTCATATCCATGGCGCCGGCCCATTCACCTGAGTAGAGTTTAGGCAGATATTTGGCCTTGAGCTCCTCACTACCGTGGGCGTGAATACACAGTGCAGCACCTGAAGTCAGTGCACTGTAAAGTGTAAAGGCGTTACAGGCGCTATAGCCCATTTCATCGACCATGACACCGAGCATTTTCGGCATCCCCATCCCCCCCAGCTCAGGGTCGCCGCACAGCCCTACCCAACCACCGGCGGCAAACTCGGCATAAGCTTCTTTATAACCATCGGGTGTGATCACCTTGGCAGCCTCGAAACGGACTCCTTGTTCATCGCCATTGCGGTTTATAGGATGAATAAGATCGCGGCACAGTTTGGCGCCTTCTTCGAGGATGGCAGCGGCAGTATCGAGATCGACCATATCGGCCATTGCCGGCAATGAAGACCAGGTTTGTTCGGCATCAAAAACATGTTCAAGCAAGAAGCGCATGTCAGTTAACGGAGCTTGGTAGGGATTCATCTAAAGACTCTTAAACGTTGGATTTAAACACTTGTTTCAATCTAACTCAGTTAGCGCAGTAATACAATGCGCCAAAGGTAGAATTACCGAGGCGATATCCACAGAAATGAGGGTTTTATGGGTATAATCATATTCTGATTATCAAGCACAACGACCAAACCCAAAGCGGATATCCCCTGCCGCTTTCCGTCGGGCCACTCTTCAGTCTCATCAAGTAGTTACAGTCAAAACTGTCGCATTGAGTTGTGAAATCTATTCATATCCCTTTTCATGGAGATATTCAGCCAAAAGTTGCTCTGTTTGTTGCTGCTGGGTCGCTTTCCAGCCATCTTCATGGACAGCCAACTCAAGTGGTCGCCGTGGCAACCAGCCTTTACGTTCAAGCTCAGGGATATCGCTAAAGGCACTTACACGCCCCAGACACAGATAGGCGATAATTCTTATCTGCTCCGGGATCCCCAAGGTCTCACGCAGCACTTCATCGTCGAGAATACTGACCCAACCCACCCCAAGACCTTCCGCTCTGGCGGCAAGCCACAAATTTTGCACGGCACAAACCGCACTGTAGTTGTCCATTTCCGGTTTGATGGTGCGCCCAAGTACCACAGGCCCGCTGCGGCTTGGATCGCAAGTCACGCAGATACCCAAAGGCGCTTCAACAATACCTTCTAGTTTTAGTCGCTGATAATGGCGTCGTCTTTCACCACTGAACTGCTCGGCAGAACGCGCATTGGCGGCGTCAAACCCTTCTTTAATTGCCTGGCGCTTGGCGTCACTACGCACCAGAATAAAGTCCCAAGGCTGCATAAAGCCAACGCTGGGCGCATGGTGCGCGGCATCAAGGATCCGCTGTAAACTATCCTCGGCAACCGGTTTTGACAAAAATTGGCTACGTACGTCACGACGGGCAAATATCGCCTTGTAGAGGGCTTCTCTTTCTTGCAGAGAAAACGCCTGTGCTTCGGAGGAAACGGTAAAATCAGACATGGTTCACCTCTTTGATGACTGCAGTGCCCGGACTATAGCAGGCATTTTACTGATTGGGCCAATCCGACGTTCGCGGATTTGATGCCATATCAGCAAGCGCTTTATGGAAAAATACCAGGTCGTTTGAATGACCCGGTATTTTCAATACAGTTCAAGGCAAAGATTCAGGCTTTATCAGACACTCACTTCTCCACGATCTTGTTTATTGTCCGTGCCTCCGGCTTTTCCATCTTCATTGCCGTTCTTGCCTTGTTCATCAGATGCCGTTAATGCGGCTTGCTGCTCTTTTGCTTCCAGCTCTTTGGCCTTTTGCTCGGCTTCAGCCCTTGCCTGCTTGAGGGTTTCTTCAGCTTCCTTGAGTGCTGAAGCTTCTGCCATCGCCTCTTTAGGGATAAGGCTGATAAGTTCAATTCCCGTTGGCAAGTCTGTCGTGTTACCGGTCAACATAGTGACCTTGCCGTTTTTCAAATACATCAGTGGTACTACAGTTTCACCATAACGACGGTAAAAATCTATGTAGCCGAAGCTCTCCGTCAGATTAGTGCTCTTAAGCACTCCGCCCTTAGACATCAAGCTGGCCAGTTTAGCGTAGGAAACTGTCTCCCCGAATAGGCACATACGCTTCAAGTAAGATTCAGATAACTGATGGCGAGCGCTGGTACCGTTGTTCTCCGAGTTACTGAGACCATAAACCTTCTTCTGCCCGAGGATATCCTGGAAATGGAAATAGACCAAAGGATTGAGCTGACGATATGGGGAGAGGATCAGCACCTTACCGATACCGGTCAAATCCAGATAAGTGTCGGCATGTTCGGAAGCCGGATTACCGAAATAAACCGGAATATTATCCATTCGTGCCAAACGAATATTATCCCAGTTACTGTCGGCGAGGATGACCTTGATATCCTTGCTCTTGAGCACCTTGGCCAGTTCTCGGGAAAACTTGGAAGCGCCAAAGATAAGCAGGCCGCGGGCGGACCCCGCTTGTACCCCAAGCATATTGGCCCAGCGTCTGGCCGTGAGTGACTGGATCACAACCGTGCCTATGATGATTAAGAACACCAACGGCACTATAGTTTCAGCCCCGGGCACTTGCATCTTCTCCAGCTTGATGGCAAACAGTGATGACACTGCCGCCGCTACTATCCCTCTTGGTGCCACCCAGCTCAAAAACCACTTTTCAGGGCTACTAAGAGACGTTCCTATACCCGATAGCCAAATGCTCAGCGGCCTAGCCACCAAGAGTACCACTGCCAGTACCCCAAGACCGCCCAGCCCTAAGTCCAGCATGGCAGATGAGTCCAACCTGGCGGCGAGCAAAATAAACAGCGCCGAGATAAGCAGTACCGTTAGCGTCTCTTTAAACTCGAGAATATCGGCAATATCCACGCCGCGCATATTGGCCAGCCAAATCCCCATTACTGTCACTGTCAGCAGGCCGGACTCCTCCTGAAGCAGGTTCGAGCCGACAAAGACCCCGAGCATTATGGTTAACACTGCCGTATTGGTGAGATAATGAGGCAAGAGGTTACTTCTCAGCATCCGACCAACAAGATAACCGGCCAGAGCCCCCAGGCCCAGGCCTATCCCCAGCATGGAGCCGAGCGCCAGCAGTACATGCGCCGTCTGCCCGGCGCTGACAGTAATATACTCAAACACCAATACCGCCAGCATGGCGCCTATCGGATCTATGACTATCCCCTCCCAGCGCAGAATGCTGGCCAACTGAGACTTGGGTTTAACAGTTCTGAGCATGGGGACTATTACAGTCGGGCCGGTCACCACGACCAAGGCACCAAACAGCAACGCCAGCGGCCAGTCAAAGCTCAACAAAAAATGCGCCGCCGAGGCGATGCAGCCCCAGGTAATCAATGCCCCCACAGACACTAAATGCGTCACCATCCGGCCGTGATCTTTGATCTCCTTGAAGTTGAGTGTCAACGCCCCCTCAAACAGAATCACCGCCACCCCGAGGGAAATTATCGGGAACAGCAGATCACCGAAAATCGCGTCGGGATTAAGTAAACCCAGTCCAGGCCCCAGCAATAAACCACACAATAGCAGCGGCAATATCGCCGGCAGACGCATCCGCCAGCCAATCCACTGACACGCCAGAGACAAGACTCCTATCAACGCCAGCATAGCGGTGATTTTTTCAACCATAAATGAATCCTTTTGTTTGGCTCGCCCCGAAAGCCGTTCTACCATCAGCCCAGTAAAAGCCGCATTCGCATTATGAGCATATATGAGTTAACGAAATATGTACCAGCTTTGAATATCAATGATTTTCAAAAGCCGGTTATACAAGAACAAAATCTGATAAGAACTGGAAGATGCACATAATATTAAGCAAAAGTGCTTTTCCAAGGAAGTTGATAAGGCTGCAAAACTAACTTTATAAAAACAATAAGTTAACTATCGATTTTCAGTTTGCCAAGATGCAGGGTTTACCTATTTTGCGTGATTAGACAGGGAAAAGTCGTTAAGACCTTTCCCTTTTCTGACTATTCCGGCTTTATCATCTCAAAATGGCTGTAGGCCCTGGCAGTGGCTATCCTGCCCCTGGGAGTACGCTGGATAAAACCTTGCTGAATAAGAAATGGCTCCAGCACATCCTCTATGGTTTCCCGCTCTTCGCCTATAGCCGCCGCCAGGTTGTCGAGCCCCACTGGGCCGCCCATAAACTTGTCGATGATCGCCAGCAGCAACTTGCGGTCCATGTAATCGAAGCCTTCGCCGTCCACATCCAGCATATCCAGCGCTTGCTCGGCCACCAACTTGGTGATCCGGCCATCGTGTTTCACCTCGGCAAAGTCACGCACCCGTCTGAGCAGGCGGTTGGCGATCCGCGGGGTTCCGCGGGCACGGCGAGCGATTTCCCTGGCGCCGTCCGAGTCCATCTGCAGTTCCAACATCTTGGCAGAGCGGGCAACTATGGTGCTGAGGTCGTCCACATTGTAAAACTCTAGCCGCAGCGGGATCCCGAAACGAGCCCTTAACGGCGAAGTGAGCGCACCGGCGCGGGTGGTAGCGCCCACCAGGGTAAATGGCGGCAAGTCCAGTTTGATGGAGCGGGCCGCCGGGCCCTCGCCTATCATGATATCCAGCTGATAATCTTCCATCGCCGGATAGAGAATTTCTTCCACCACAGGGCTGAGACGATGAATTTCATCGATAAACAGGACATCGCCCGGCTCGAGATTGGTCAGCAATGCTGCCAGATCGCCGGCTTTTTCCAGCACTGGCCCCGAGGTGGACTTGATATTCACCCCCATCTCATTGGCCACTATCATTGCCAAGGTGGTCTTGCCAAGCCCCGGCGGGCCGTAGATCAACATGTGATCCAAGGCTTCCTGGCGGTTTTTGGCGGCTTGAATAAACACCTTGAGCTGAGCGCGAGCCTCATTCTGACCTGTATACTCGTCCAGCAACTTGGGACGCATTGCCCGATCGATAAGCTCCTCCTGAGGAGAGCTTTGGGGTTGGATCAGTCTGTCGGCCTCTATCATGCCTTTACCTTCATTCCTCAGTTATCCGCTCCATGTTACAGCATGGATTTGAGTGCGGCCTTGATCAGGGTTTCTGAATCTATGCCTTCAACAAAGGCGCTGGAAACCGCTTTGCTGGCCTGGGCGGGTTTATAACCCAAAGAGAGCAAGGCTGCAATGGCATCTTCTTCGGCGCTGTTGGGCGCTTCTGCCGGGGTAAAATTGGACTTGAGCACAAACTCACGCTCATTGCCGCTGGAGGCTTCCATCAGGCTCTTGAGCTTGTCGCGCATCTCAACCAATAAACGCTCGGCGGTCTTCTTGCCCACCCCCGGCAGTTTTACCAAAGTGGCGATATCATCGCGCTCGACACAGCTGACAAATTCCTGCGCCGTCAGCCCCGACAGTATGGTCAGCGCCAACTTGGGGCCGACCCCATTGGCCTTGATAAGTAACCTGAACAGCGCTCTTTCCTGCTTGGTAATAAAACCATACAGCAGCTGAGCATCTTCACGCACCACAAAGTGGGTATAGAGGGTTGCACTCTGTTGCAGTTCCGGCAGCTCATAAAAGCTGGTCAGCGGCATTTGCAGTTCATAGCCCACGCCATGCACATCCAACAACACTTCCGGAGCTTGCTTTTCCAGCAATATTCCCTGTAAACGCCCTATCATCTGTATCTTCCATAGCTGCGAGCCGTTGCCCGGCCGCCGAGGGCAACCAGACTCTGGCAAGTATGATAATGACACACGGCCACGGCGAGCGCATCTGCCGCATCCGCCTGCGGGGCGGCCGGCAGTTTGAGCAGCTGCTGGATCATGTGTTGTACCTGGGTTTTCTGAGCCCTGCCTGTCCCGACCACGGCGCTTTTGATCTGGGTTGCCGTGTATTCAGCCACCGGCAAATTCGCCGCAGTGGCGGCCACTATGGCCGCGCCTCTGGCCTGGCCCAATTTCAGCGCCGAATCGGCATTTTTGGCCAGGAACACTTTCTCAATGGCAAACTGCTCCGGCTGATATTGGCGGATAATCTCCGACAGGCCGTCGAATATCTGTTTGAGACGGGAGGGAAGGTCCTCGCAGCTGGTGCGAATGCAACCGCTGCCGAGGTAAATCTGGTGTCTTCCCTGACACTGGATCACGCCGTAGCCAGTGATCCGCGAGCCAGGGTCAACACCCAAAATAATCGCCATAGTCCGCCTTATCAGCCGAGGCGTTCCATCACATCATCGGCAATTTCCGCGTTGTGATAAACTTCCTGAACGTCGTCGTGATCTTCCAGTGTGTCGATAAGACGCAGGAACTTGGCGGCGGTATCTTCATCCAGATCGGCCTTGGTCGATGGCACCATGGTCACTTCAGCATTCACCGCTTCAACCCCAATCGCATCCAGCGCATCTTTTACCGCACCGAAATCGGCAGGTGCAGTGTATACATCCACAGAGCCATCATCATTGCTGACCACATCCTCGGCGCCGGCTTCCAGCGCGGCTTCCATGATGGCATCCTCATCAACGCCTTCTTCGTAGCTGATAACGCCCTGCTTGGTGAACAGATACGCCACTGAGCCGTCTGTGCCCAGGTTACCACCTGACTTATTGAAGGCGTTACGTACGCCGGTCACAGTGCGGTTGCGGTTGTCTGTCATGCACTCGACCATAACGGCGGTGCCGCCTGGGCCATAACCTTCATAAACCACGGTTTCCAGCGCCTGGCCGTCGAGCTCACCGGCACCGCGCTTAACCGCACGATCGACTGTGTCACGGGTCATGTTGTTGGACAGCGCTTTGTCGATAGCGGCACGTAAACGGGGGTTGGAATCCGGATCTGAGCCACCTTCGCGGGCTGAAACTGTCAGCTCGCGGATAAGTTTGGTGAACAGTTTACCGCGCTTGGCATCCTGAGCGGCCTTGCGGTGTTTGATGTTGGCCCATTTACTATGACCTGCCATAGGTATATCTCCTCTCAATACCGGCTTAAATTCAGACCGGTAAAAAAACAGACCGAGGCTTATGCCCCGGTTTGATTCACACTTTTATGACTTCAAGCTCAGTCATTCAGACTTCAGCTTTGTCGGCCGCCTTTTCAGCAACCTTGATACCCAATTCCACCAGTTGTTGTGGATTGGCCTCACCCGGTGCATTGGTCAGCGGGCAGGCTGCGGTAGTGGTTTTCGGGAACGCCATTACGTCACGAATCGAGCTGGCGCCTGTCATCAGCATTACCAGACGGTCGAGACCGAAGGCCAAACCTGCGTGCGGTGGTGTGCCGTAGCGCAGCGCTTCCAGCAGGAAGCCGAATTTTTCTTTGGCTTCTTCATCTGTGATCCCGAGAATACGGAATACTGTGGCCTGCATCTCCTGATTATGGATACGTACAGAGCCGCCACCGAGTTCGGTACCGTTGAGTACCATATCATAAGCGTCGGATACCGTCTCGGCCGGGTTGGCTTCCAGCTCGGCTGGAGTCACGCCCCGCGGCGCGGTAAACGGATGGTGCACTGCGTACAAACGACCATCGGCCTTTTCGAACATAGGGAAGTCCACCACCCACAGCGGAGCCCACTCGCCCTGGAGCAGGTTGAAATCTTCGCCCAGTTTCAGACGCAGCGCGCCCATGGCTTCGGCAACCACGTTGGCCTTGTCGGCACCAAACAGTATGATATCGCCGCTTTGCGCGCCGGTGCGTTCCAGCAGCGCCTTGACGATATCTTCATTGAGGAACTTGAGCACAGGTGACTGAATGCCTTCCATGCCTGCAGCCAGATCGTTGACCTTCATCCAGGCCAAACCGCGGGCACCGTAGATACCGACATACTTGGTGTAGTCGTCTATCTGCTTACGGGACAACTCGGCACCACCCGGCACCCGGATAACCGCCACACGGCCTTCGACATCGTTGGCCGGGCCGTTGAATACCGCAAACTCAACATCCTTGACCAGATCGGCCACGTCCACCAGTTCCAGCGGGTTACGCAGATCCGGCTTGTCGGAGCCGAAACGGCGCATGGCTTCGGCATAGGTCATGGTCGGGAATTCACCCAGGTCCACGTTGAGCAGTTCGAGGAACAGACTGCGCACCATCTCCTCGGTCTTTTGCATCACCTGCTCAGAGCTCATGAAAGAGGTTTCGATATCAATCTGGGTAAATTCAGGCTGACGGTCGGCGCGCAAGTCTTCGTCGCGGAAACATTTGACGATTTGGTAGTAACGGTCGAAACCGGACATCATCAACAGCTGTTTGAACAGCTGAGGCGACTGAGGCAAGGCAAAAAACTGCCCCTTGTATGTGCGGCTTGGCACCAGATAGTCACGGGCGCCTTCCGGCGTGGCCTTGGTCAGAATGGGGGTTTCGATATCCAAAAAGCCGTTGCTGTCCATAAAACGACGCACGGCACTGGTGACCTTGGCGCGGAAAATCAGTCGCTGGGCCATTTCCGGACGACGCAGATCCAGATAGCGATACTTGAGACGCTGCTCTTCGCTGTTGTTCTGGAAGTTATCCATACTCAGCGGCAGAGGGTCGGCGGCGTTGATTATAGTCAGTTCCTTACCCAGCACCTCAATTTCACCGGTACGCATATGGGCGTTGACCTGGCTGTCGGGACGGGCTCTGACCACACCTTTAACCTGGACACAGAATTCGTTGCGCAGTGTGCTGGCGACATCGAAAACCTCAGGCAAGTCCGGGTCATATACTACCTGGATCAATCCTTCACGATCCCGGAGATCCAAAAACACCACACCACCCAAGTCGCGGCTACGGTTTACCCAACCCACCAGGGTCACTTCTTGTCCAACGTGGGACTTGTTTACGTCCCCACAATAATGACTGCGCATCTGCTTTATATCCTTTATTCCGGCCTGCTGAGCTCTGGAACGATTCAACACGATAAGAGCGGCATTATAGAGAAAATCTGCCGCTTACCAAAGTACTTCACTTTCAGACGGTGAAGTATCAAACAGTTTGCTCCCTTTGACCAGTGGCTGAAACCAGGTCAAGGCACGAGCGTTCAAAATAACAACAATCAGGCACTGCGATAACAGTTACCGCCGCCCTTCTTGGCGCGATACATGAGTTGATCGGCCCGTTTGAGCAGTTCGATGGCGTTGTCACCATCCATCGGATACACGCTGATCCCGATACTGAGCGACAACTGCACACTGATATCTTGCCACTTAAGAGGTCCTGCCAGCGATTGGATCAAGTTTTCCGCCACCTGGCAAACAGCATCGAAATCCTGAATCCGATTGAGGATCACCACAAATTCGTCGCCACCAAAGCGTACCAGGGTATCAGATTTGCGAATAACAGTAGCCAAGCGTTCCGTTACTTGTACCAGCATTCTATCCCCAACCTCATGGCCATAGGTGTCGTTAATGGCCTTAAAGCCATCGACACCCAAAAACAGCACAGCAAAGCGCTCCTGCTCTCTGGCATGTTGCAAAAACGCCTGCTCCAGCCTGTCATCGAGTAGCGCCCTATTGGGTAAGCCGGTGAGCGGATCGTGATTGGCAAGATGCTTCATCTTGAGCTCGGCCTCGCGCCTTAAGCTCGTTTCCCGGCTGAGGCGCCGATTGAGCTGCAACACCAGCAGTGCAATAAACAGCGCAATCAAGAGTGCCAGCAGAAAATAGCCAAGCCACTCCTTATATTGTTGGCTCTTGTCGGTAATCACAGTGCCAATCCATTTTTCATGGATCCTTTGCCTTTGGCTGTCATCTATACCGCTTATTACCCGGTTAATCAAAGGCACCAAAGGTTTGTAGCCTGACGTGACGCCAATATGGCTCTTTTGATCGGCCATATCGGTTATCAGGTTCATCTTCAGTGCCGGATATTGCCCGGTAGAAAGTGCCGAGGCCAGCGATATCACTTTATCGATAAAGAGATCCGCCCTTCCCTGGTTGACCGCCTCCAATCCTTCACGCATGCCGGGCACCAATACCGGGATTATCCCCTGGCTCTTGGCCATAAGTTCACCGGCGAGCTGATAACCTTCAACAATCGCCACCCGCTGGCCATTGAGTTGCCCCAGGCTATAAAGATTCAGATGATTTACAGTGGATACCATGGCCCAGGGCGATGGCCAATAACCATCGGAAAAAGCCAGCGCAGCATCTTGCTCATCCCTCGCCGCCAGGCTGGCGGCCATCACCACATCGCCGCTGCCAAGCGCCTTGAGGAGATCGCGCCACTCATCGAAAGCCACGGGCGCGAGTTTAAGCCGCAACTGTTGCGCCACCCTGGTCATCACGTCGGCATTAATTCCGGCAAACTGCCCCTGGTCATCCTTGAATTCAAAGGGCGGCCAATCCTTGAGATAGCCCACTTTAAGCTCGGGCAAGCTTTCAAGATAGCGCTGCTCTATCTGGGTCAATGGCAGCCGACTCTGCTCCTTGTTGTAAACATGATCGTCACCATTGAGCATCCATTTGTTTTCCAGCGCCGCCAACTCGTCGCGGGTCAACAGATTAAAGCCCGCGCTCAGTCTTTGGGTCAGGCCATGGTCCTGCCTGCGGGTCAACACATAGATATCTGAGCTGAATTGCAAGGCTTTTGCTTGCTGGTAACCGGCCCAGAGTCCATGAGTCAACAGGTAGTGCTGAGTCCAGGCCGAGGGCGAGACGAAGCCTGAGATATCACCGCGGTCGGCGGCATTGACCATGGCATCGAGAGAGTCGAAATATTTGAGCTGTACCTTGGGCAAGGCCTGTTTCAGCTCTGTGATATAAGGTGATGACGGGAAAATGCCTAAGCGTTTGCCGTCCAAAAGTGCAGGCGAATCCACCACCTGCCCTTTGAGAAATAACCGACTGTTTTGGGTGTGCAAGTGCCAGGCCCGCTTGAGTCCTGAGCTGAGGTCATCACTTTCCGGATAGCCTATATGGGCATCAACAATCCCCTGCTTGACCTGCTCCAGAGTGCTGTTCATGCTACCGGCAACAAACTCCACCGGCACCCCGGTTTTGGCAGACCATTTGTGCCAGATATCCACATACAGACCATGGGGTAAACCATCCGGGCCAAGATCGGAAAACGGCTCCATATTCAGTGGCATGGCAACCGTGATCCCATGCTGATCGGTGCGATAGCCCAGCCAGCGCCTTTGAGTCTGGACGATAAACTCAGGAGTGATCTGGGCAAAGCCACTATCGATTTCGGCCACCAAGGCCTGCCTGCCCTTGGCAACAGCCGGCGCCACCGGCGAATGCTTTATCAGCATCCGGTTGGCAGTTGGATATTGCTGGGCAATACTGCGCGCCAATTGCCGATCACGAAGATACCCTTCCATGCCGGCAAACACCTTGATCTCTCCGCGGGATACCGCCTTGAGCAAAGCGTCGCGACCTGGGTATAAGGCAAATGAAAGGCCGGACTGCTGAGCCTTAAGATCCGATTCGTGGGACGAGCCTGTGACTATCCCTATCCGATACGGCAGCAGCTCATCGAAACTGTCCTTGCGTCTTAGTTCAGAGTGCAGATAAAGGTAGGTGTCAATACGACTGATGGGCTTGGCAAATTCAAACTCGGCTTCGCGCTCCGGGGTCAGCGCCAACGCCAGGTGCACATCCGCCTTGCCTTCTTTGAGCTGTTTCAAAGAGTCGTTCCAGTGCCGTGCCACTAGTGTGATGGGTCTTTGATTGATCCGGCTCCATTCCTGCCAAAGGTCAACCAATATCCCCCGTGGCTGGCCGGCATCATCAACAAATTGGTAGGGATAGCTGTCCTCCCCCATGACTATGACAAGAGGGGGGGCAGAAGACAGATCTTGGGTGGCCGCTTCCAGCGGCAGACATACGAGCACCCACAATAGACTCAAAAGAGAGGTCAGCGATTTCAAGTGCTTATTTCCTGATAAGGCGATGTAATTATTTTGTTATTCCCCATCATTAGACAAAAAATTTGCGTCAATTACCAGAGCACACTTGCTGCTTTCAGGCGGGATTCGGTAAAATACGTCACTGATTTTCCCGCACAAGATTTCAGATGAACACTTCTCAAGACACCATATATGCAACTGACTGCGGTCAGGTCTCAGACTTTGCTTTTGATGATAGGGTGGCCGGCGTATTCAGCGATATGATCCGTCGCTCTGTGCCGGGTTACGGCCAGATCATCAACACCATAGGCGATTTCGCCGAACGCTTTGTGACACAAGACAGTAAAGTCTATGATTTAGGGTGTTCTCTTGGCGCGGCGACTTTAAGTATTCGTAGGCGTATTGAAGGCAAGGGCTGCGAGATTATCGCCGTCGACAACTCACCGGCGATGACCGAGCGCTGTCAGGAGTATCTCAATGCTTATGTCAGTGATACCCAAGTGCAGCTTATTTGTGGTGATATTCGTGATGTCGCCATCGAAGACGCCTCCTTGGTGGTACTCAACTTTACCTTGC
Source organism: Shewanella indica (assembly GCF_002836975.1). Lineage (GTDB taxonomy): Bacteria > Pseudomonadota > Gammaproteobacteria > Enterobacterales > Shewanellaceae > Shewanella > Shewanella indica. Next base: position 312,452 of record NZ_NIJK01000047.1, read on the forward strand.
AGTTTCTGCCACCCGAGGATCGCGATACCCTGATCCAGAAAATATATGCCGGCTTACGCCCCGGTGGTGCCTTGGTACTGTCGGAAAAAATCCGCTTCGGCGATGAAGTTATCCAGCAAGTACTGGATGAACATCATCTGGATTTCAAACGCGCCAATGGCTATAGCGAGTTGGAGATCAGCCAAAAGCGCAGCGCACTGGAAAACGTGATGAAACCCGATCAACTCGACAATCACTACAACAGATTATCCCAGGCCGGTTTTGGCCATTACGGTGTCTGGTTCCAGTGCTTCAATTTCACATCCATGGTAGCTATCAAGTGATCAGTTTCAGTAATTTCTATCAACAGATTGCCGATTCCAATCTGCAGCATTGGCTGGAAACACTGCCGGCCAAACTCGGCGACTGGCAAAGAGAACACAAACACGGCGCCCTGCCCAAGTGGGAAAAAGTACTCGCCAAGCTCAACTACCCCACCCCCGACCGTCTGGATTTCAAAGACAGTGTCACCATAGGTTCAGGTGAGCAATTGGCAACAGGGCAGCGGGAAAAGCTGGAAAACCTGCTGCAGTTACTGCATCCCTGGCGCAAGGGACCATTTCATATTCACGGCATTCATATCGATACCGAATGGCGCTCTGATTGGAAGTGGGAGCGCGTCGCGCCCCATATCAGCCCGCTGGCAGGTAGAACCGTGCTGGATGTAGGCTGCGGCAGCGGCTATCACATGTGGCGCATGTATGGTGAAGGCGCCAAAATGGTGGTCGGTGTCGATCCCTCCTCACTGTTTTTATGTCAGTTTGAAGCGGTCAAACGCCTGGCCGGCGGGACTCCGCCGGTACATCTGCTGCCTTTGGGTATAGAAGAACTGCCGCCACTGGACGCCTTCGATACTGTGTTCTCCATGGGGGTGCTGTACCACAGGCGCTCACCAATTGACCACTTGTTGCAATTGCGTGATCAATTGCGAACCGGAGGTGAACTCGTGTTGGAGACTTTGGTCATAGAAGGTGATGAAAATGCCGTACTGCTGCCACGGGATAGATATGGAAAGATGAATAATGTATGGTTTATTCCGTCCGTTGCCGCGTTGCAACTCTGGCTTGAGAAGTGCGATTTTCGTGAGGTTCGCTGTGTCGACGTCGATGTCACTTCACTGGCCGAGCAACGCTCCACGCCTTGGATGCGCAACGAATCTCTGGTGGATTACCTCGATCCGACCGACATCAATTTAACAGTGGAAGGTTACCCCGCTCCCAAACGGGCTACCTTTATCGCGATTAAGTAAATCGAGCTCACCGAGCCCTATATAAAAGTGACGCAATCTGGAAAACAGAATACAGGAAGCAACATGTTGAAACAGACGATTTCAATCGCCGTCATGGCCTCCATGGCAACACTTGCCGGCGGCTGCGCCAGCACTCAGGAAGTGGCCAATGCCCCGGTGCCGGTCGACGCCCAGACCTTGCAGTCCAACCTCGCCTCTCAGGAAGCCAGCATAGTCAATGTGATTGCTCAGGCGCAGAATCAACAGCAACAGCATCTGGATGCCTTGAATACTCAGCTTCAGAGTTTGCAACAGCAGATGAAGAAACTGCAGCAGCCCCCCAAGGAAACCATCAAGGAAGTACAGGTGCCTGCGCCCTGCGAAGCTTCACCTATTGGCGACAAATATATTCTCGGTGAAGTCGAAAGCGTCTTTATCGATGAATTGAATGCCAGTTTCGACACCCGTATCGATACCGGCGCCGAATCTTCGTCACTCGATGCCCGCAACATAATTCTGTTTGAGCGTGACGGCGCCCAGTGGGTTAGATTCGATGTGATGATCAATGGCGCAGATGCACCGGGAAAAACCTTCGAATCCAAGGTGGTGCGTTTTGTGCGTATCAAACAAGAGGCCGATGAAAAGGACGATCGTCGTCCGGTAATCCACGCCCACCTCAAAATAGGCAAATATGCCGCCGAAACCGATCTTAACCTTACCGACCGCAGTCACCTCGAATATCCTTTGCTGCTTGGCCGCAAGTTTATGAAAGACATAGCCGTTGTCGATGTAGGCCAAGCCTATCTGCATGGCAAAGCCAAAGACTTAGTGATTTCGAGCCATAAATAGGAGCGGTAATGCATTCACGGAAACCTTTCTACCTGGTGGTAGCTCTGCTGTTTATTGTTGGGCTAAGCGCCAGTATTTATCGTGGTATTGAACACAATGTGCCCTTCCTGCCCGGTGAGCAGGTGCAAAGTTGGGCTGTCGATGCCAAGGTGAGTTTTCAGGGCACGGGTGGCCCGGCAGAAGTCTCTTTCTCCCTGCCACAAGACCCGGCATTTGAAGTCTTGATGGAAAATGCCACCTCCCCGGGTTATGGCCTGACTATCAGCAACAATGAACAGGGCCGCCGCGCGCTTTGGTCGATTCGTCAAGCCAATGGCCAACAGGACCTCTACTACAAGGTCACCCTGATCCCCACAGGCCGAGAAGAACTCAAGGCACAGGAAGAACCCCTGCCGCCGGCACCTTATATCTGGTCTGCGACCGAGAAAGCCGCCGCCGAACAGGTGATGGACGAAGCCTGGGCCCGCAGTGCCGGTAACCTCTCTTTTGCCCGTGAGATCATGCGCGCCATTGCCGGCCGTGATCGCAGTCAGAACATAGAGCTGCTGCTGTCGGCCAACTCACCCACCAAACTGTTTGTCCATATGCTCAATAGCCGCGGTATTCCAACTCAGGAAGTCAATGGTCTGTATCTGGAAGATCAGCGTCGTCGGCAGCAACTGTCTCCCTTTGTCGAAGTCTATCAGGACGGTAAATGGCACCTGTTCGATCTGGTCAAAGGCACAGAGGGCCGTCCGGAAAACATGGTGCTGTGGGAGCGCAATGGCAAATCGGTATTGGACGTACTGGGTGGCAGCAACTCCCAGGTCAACTTCTCCATGCTGAAAGACACACGTTCAGCCCTGGCGACCTCCATTGATATGATGGCCAAAAACAGCGCCTTCGACTTCTCTCTCTACCAACTGCCGCTGGAAGAGCAGAGCCTGTTCAAGGGGATTTTGCTGATCCCCATCGGAGTGCTGATGGTGGTATTCCTTAGGGTTATCATAGGAATAAAGACTTCAGGTACCTTTATGCCTGTGCTTATCGCCCTGGCCTTTATCCAGACCACACTGCTGACCGGCCTGATAGGTTTCCTGCTGATTGTGGCCTTTGGCTTGATGATCCGCTCCTATCTATCGCATCTGAACCTGTTGCTGATTTCGCGAATATCGGCGGTGATCATAGTGGTGATAGGCATTATTGGCCTGTTTACCCTGCTGTCGTACAAGTTTGGCCTCAGTGAAGGCCTGACTATCACCTTCTTCCCGATGATCATTCTCGCCTGGACCATTGAACGTATGTCTATCCTCTGGGAAGAGGAAGGCGCCAAAGAGGTGATGGTGCAAGGTGGCGGTTCACTTCTGGTAGCCACTCTGGCTTATCTGGCCATGAGCGCCACTTGGGTACAGCACTGGGTGTTCAACTTCCTGGGTATTCATTTGGTGATCCTGGCGCTGGTGCTGCTGATGGGTCAGTACACGGGTTATCGACTGCTGGAGCTCAAGCGCTTCAAGCCACTGGCAGGAGAATAAAATGAATTTTGCCTGGCCATGGCAGCTACGCCGCGCTGGCGTGCTGAATATGAACAAGCGCAATATCGACTATATTGGCCGCTACAATCCGCGCAAGTTTTACAAACGGGTGGACGACAAGCTCACCACCAAGCAACTTGCGCTTGCCAATGATATTGCCGTGCCCGATCTCATAGGTGTGGTGCGCGAGCAACACGGTATCAATAGCATTCCCGAGCAGGTAAAAGATCGCAGTGGCTTTGTGATCAAACCCTCCAAAGGCTCGGGCGGCAAAGGGATCTTGGTGATCACCCATGTGGAGAATGGTCGCTTCTATAAGCCCAATGGCAATGAAGTCACCCCGAGCGAGGTCGACCGCCACGTTTCCAACATCCTCAGCGGTCTGTTCTCCCTCGGTGGCAAGCCGGATGTGGCCATTATCGAGGGCTTGATTGAGTTCGATCCCGTCTTCGATGGCTTCAGCTATGAAGGGGTTCCGGATATCCGCCTGATAGTGTTCAAGGGGTTTCCTGTGATGGGAATGCTCAGATTGTCCACCGCCGCTTCCGATGGCAAGGCCAACCTGCACCAGGGCGCGGTTGGTGTCGGCTTGGATATCGCCACCGGCCGCGGTCTGCATGCGGTGCAGTTTGACCGCCCGGTCGATTTGCATCCGGACACGGGGCGTAACCTGATTGAAATCGAGGTGCCCCACTGGGATACCTTGCTGCACACGGCCTCGAGCGCCTATGAGATGTGCGAACTGGGTTATCTGGGAACCGATATGGTACTGGATCAAAACAAGGGACCACTGCTGCTGGAGCTCAACGCCCGTCCCGGGCTTGCTATCCAGATAGCCAATGGCATGGGGATATTGCCAAGGCTGCAGCATGTGGAAAGAATGACAGGCAAACCCATGTCAGTGGAAGAACGGGTCGCTTATGCCAAGAAGCACTTTGCCAGCCGCTAACTCCGGCCTGAGTCCATCTCGCCTCAAGTCCAGACTGCCACTGTCGGTGTTGGCTTCCCTGCTGGCATCGACAATGGCCTCGGGCATTTACCCCGCCCTGGCCGCGCCTAATGCCGTCCCCTTGCTGACGGCTCAATGTGTCGAATACAGCAACAATTTTCAACCTGAATTTCAGGATCTGCAGCTGCTGGAGCGGCAAACCCTAGGGCTGCACAATATCAATGACCGCCTCGGTTATTATCGGAGTTTCCCCCTGTCAGCGGCACAGCATGAGCTGCTGTTGCAATGTCAGTTGAAACTGGCCGACACCATGGATAGATTCCTGAGCGAACCGGCGCTGACAAGCCTGACATCCGAACTGACCCAGGATGATGAGCCACAGCTTCAGGCATTGGCCCAGAGGTTGGACTGGTTGATGCAGCAACATCTGGGCATAGAGGAAAAGGCCCGTCTTCATGGCGCCCAGGCCAGCATTCGCCAGGGAATGCGCAGTGACGATCTCAAGCTGGAGTTGGGACAATGCGCCCTGCCCGGCATGCAACAGGCTCTCAATCCCGAAGATAATTCAGCGGAGCAGGAAGCCGCTCAATCAGCCCAAAAGCCCGGCTTTTTTGCAGTCAATATCGCCTCTTACTTGATGCAACAGGCCAATAGTGATTGTCGCGCCAAGGTTTGGCGCACTTATCAGGGCCGCGCCAGATTACGCAATCAACTGCCGCTGTCATCCATTTTTGCCCTCAGACAGGAGCAAGCCAAGGCGCATGGTTACCCGAGCTACAGTGATTTTATCCTCAGTACTCAGTTGCTGAGCACGCCAAGCGATGTGGCCAGGTTTCTCAATGCCAGCACTCAAAAACTGGATTACGCCCCTTGGGATCTGGGCCGTGAGTTACAACAGGCCCACTCGACCGAAATGGTCGCGCTCAAAGGCTCTGAAGTACTAAAAGCCCTGTTTGACCATCTCAAACCGCTGGGATTAACCGCAGAGCAGATTAACGACGACTGGCTCAGGGTGTATCACCATGGTCGGCTGCTGGGTGAACTGCTTATCAGCGAAGGCAAACACAACCGCCATAAAATGCTGCGCCGCGCTGTTGTCGGCCAACAAACCGGCCAGAGCGAGCTGGTGCTTAAGCCTCAGCAACTTAGGCTAAAAGATTATCAGACCGCAGTTTCTTCCCTGAGCGCCGCCATAGCCCAACTCAGTGGCGGCGGCCGTTATTATCTCAACAACAGTCTGGAGTTGCCTCAGGATGGCGCCGGAGTGGGCAAAGCCTGGCTGGAACGCTATCTGAGCGGCGCCTTTGCATTTTCACTCAAGCCGGCTCCCGGCTCGCGCGAACAACTGGCCGAAGAATACCAGCAGCAGCTCAAGGTGTTTCGTGCCAAAGTGGCCCTCGCCAGCTTTGAAGCCTTTGGCAACAGCCAATACCCACAGCTGCACAAGGCGTTTGAAGCCAGTTTTAATGGCTCCTGGCCCGAAGTCAGTGATTATAGCTACAGCTTTGGCGCCATCAGCGATCAGGGGCCGCTCTATTATCTATGGCTCTGGCAACAGCAACTTGCCAAAGCCATAGATGTTCACACCCGGGGCTGCAACCCGGCGCAACTATTTGATCTCTTGCTGGTCAACGAATCAGCCCAACCTATGGCCGCCCGTTTGCAAAGCCTGTTTGGCGCTGCCGATGCGGCCACACTCATCCGGAGGATACGCGATGCCAATACTCAAGAGAACCGGTCAACTGACACTTGCCCTCTGCCTGGGAGTGATGAGCAGTACCCTGGCCGCCAAGAGCCAGCCCAGCGCTGATGAGGTTTATCAACGCATTCAGCAGAATCTGGAGCAACATCTCTACCAGCTGCCCCCAAGGGTGCAGGGCCATTACGGGATCCGCCTCTATCGGATGACAGGTGACGAGCAGTACGCCAACGCCGCCTTGGTGGATCTGTTTGCGGTTACTGAAGCGCAAAGCTTCTATGCCTGCCAACTGGACGACCCTGAATTTGTCAAAAGTGAATCGCTCAAGGCGATATCCCAACTGGGCAATGGCCCCCGGGCCAAGGCACGCAAAAAAGCGCTCAAACCCTTCCCCGAATTTCTGTTTTATACCGATGTGCTGCTGCGCTACGCCAGCCGTATAAATGAGTTTGGTTTTACCGGCCCCTGCCACGACAAGTTGCTCAAAGGGCTCAAAAGTACAGATCTGGAGCACGGCCTGACCGACGAAGCCATGATTGAAGCCTGGGCGGCGCAGCTGATCAATTATGTTTACTGGGCCAAGCAACTTGGCGTTGGCGATTACCTGGAAGACTACAAAGCCGCCTTCAAACGTGTCTACCCGGATGCCGAGGATGGCAAGCTCAGTAAGGCACAATATCGCAATAAGCTCTATGGCATGACTCACTTTATCTTCGCCGCCAGTGAATACTATCAGCACCCGGTAGATGCCAAGGAGTTCGCCTGGATCCTCGACTACTTCGAAGCCAACCGCCAGCGGATCCTCAGTGATGCCACCGACGATATTATTGCCGAAGTAGGAATAAGCTATCTGCTCGCCGGCAAGGACAAAGATCATCCCATGGTGAAAGCCACCCAGGCGCACATCATCAAGTCCTTCGATCCTGAGGTAGACTTTATTCGCTCCCCTAAAGGTAACCCGGCGCTGGCCCTGGGGGAACACCGTAATGTGCTGGCGATGATGCTGCTCAAATGGCCGGAAAAACTGCATAAAGGCCCCTATTTGAGTGAGCTCAAGGCGACCCGGAAATACCTGCCGATGCAGGTGACGCCACTCGAGTCGGTCAAACAGGCGACCGAGTCGACGAAAAAGGCTAAATAGTTTGAAAAACTGGCAGTTTCCACCCATGATAGGCCGAAATCTGACGAGTTTTTAGAAAATGAACAGACCCAAGTCCACATTGGAACAGTGGCGGATCCTGCAGGCCGTCGTCGACTTCGGTGGTTACGCCCAGGCCGCCGAGCAGCTCAACAAGAGCCAATCATCCCTCAACCATGCTGTGGCCAAGCTGCAGCATCAGTTGGGGATCCAACTCCTCGAAGTGCGTGGCCGCAAGGCCTATCTGACCGAATGCGGCGAAGTATTGCTGCGCCGCTCTCGTCACGTCACTCAAGCTGTGGGGGAATTGGAGCAGCTCGCCAGCAATCTGGAACAGGGCTGGGAGCCGAGTCTGAGTATCGCCAGGGAGCTGGTCTACCCCATGGAAACCCTGACCGAGGCGCTGGCCGCCTTTCTGCCCCAAAGCCGCGGAACCCGGGTCACAGTGCGGGACACAGTGATCAGCGGCACCCAGGAGATGATCAAAAACCATCAGGTGGATATTGCGATTTGCGGTACCCCGCCCATGGGTTATATCTCTGAGCCCCTTTGCGACTTGGACTTCTACCTGCTCTGCCACCCTTCCCATCCGCTGGCGGCTCAAGTGGAAATTGAAGATGACAGAGTGCTGGCCCAGCATCTGCAAATTGTGATCAAAGATACCGGCGTCAATAGTCAGCAGGAAATCGGCTGGCTCAAGGCCGAGCAGCGCTGGACCGTCAGCAACTTCCACGAAGCCAAGGTGATCCTGGCCAAAGGCATAGGTTTTTGCTGGATCCCGGCGCATCTGGTAAAGCAGGAGCTGGAAAATGGAGAGTTGGTACGGCTCAGTCTCAAAGGTTCCAGCAGCCGCAAGATACTGCTCAGTCTGGTGGTGCCACAGAGAGATAAACAAGGCCCGGCCTGTAAGCTGCTGGAATCACTGATCCTGGCTCAACATAAATCTGGCTCAGTATAAATCTGAGCTCATTATAAATAGTAAGAAACGGAGCAACTTCATCTTTACCCTGTGTCCGTAAGGTATGACGTCACGAATATCAGTTAGAAAGTGACTCGAACTGCTCCGGAAGCACACCATAACGCTGGTTTTTCACACAGTATTATTGAGGTTTTGACAAAAGCCCCGGAAATTTTAAGATAATCTGGCGCATTATTTCTGTAACATCACAGAAAATATCATTAAAGTCATATAGATATAAAACACTGTTAGTAGATAATAGGTTTGGAAACCGCGTATGTGCGTTTAGCTGCGAGGGATATTAGGACTAAAGCCTATTTAACCAATCGATACAAATAGATAGGATACAAAAAAATAGCGATGCGCGTTTCACTCCTCCGAGGACTAAAACGCGTAAGCGTACTATACAACTGTTAGGCATACGGAATATGAATCGAGTTAAGTCTTATATTATTGCAATTTTTCTAGTATCAGTTGCTGGGTGTAAATCAACTTCAGAAAAAGAAGATGAAAGTCTTGCTTTACGAAAATCAACACCAATTCAACTGTTCATGGGGACATGTGTAGTTGGTCGCCAAAGCCCAGCGGCTCTTGAAGAGTCAGCTAAAAGAAAAGGTTTCGTACTCGCTCCTAAACAAATTGCTCAAAATTACTTAAAGGGCAATGCTGGTAAAGCGTGGCACTTGAATAATAGTGAGGGTAGTTTCGGGTTAGCACTACTGCAAAATAAACTTTGTTCCCTATACGTACATCAAGGTGACCCAAATACTATTCAAGCGGGCATGGAGGCTTGGTTACCACCCAAAGGTAGCGGTTTTACATATAAAAAAGAACTAATTTCTCAATCTGCCAACCTGAGTACAACTTCATATACATTGTATCAAGGCAGTAGTTTTCTAGAGCAATGGGTAATAACAATAAATAGTGCTAAACCTAGTGATTTAGTTGCTGTAATGTCATACAAAGGCGTCTAGTATGCCTTGCGAGAATATGGACACCCAGCGTTAATGATGCGGAAGTAAACCCCCGACTATGCTTTGTTAAGCATTTAACAAGAAGGTTATTATGCCGCGCCATCGCCGAACTCAAATTGGCCTTGAAGATATGTGAAGCGCTAACGACTCTCATCCCGAATGCGTTGCGCCTGTTGTTGCTCAGCGGCTATCACATCGGCAACTGAACCCGACTCAAGCTGCAACTCGGCCTTGGGTGGACTGAAAGTCTGTTCATTCAAGGCATTTGACTGCTGTGCTATGGCGCCCATCAGACGAGACAGGCCTATGGGAAAGTTTGCAGAGTCGCCGGCCTTGGGATCAAAGGAAGGCGCGGACTTTTCAGCAGCCGGATCTGCGGCTCCCAACAGGTTTTGACTCAGCTCAGGCTTTGGCGCGGCGGCAAGTCTCTGGATCCCGGCCTCTTCTCTTGCCTGGTTATATTTACGCATTGCCTCGGCGGCGACCCGGATATCGGCCACGGAGGGATCGACAGGTGCCATCGCCGCCGCATAGACCTGTTTCATTTTCGCCATGGTCGCCAGTGGATCGCCGTTCACTACAGAGACATCTATCTGAACTTCACCTTCCACCGCGTAACGTTTGCCATCGGGTCCTTTCTCGAATTCAAATGCCGGTTGTCCGGCATGGATCCCGCCTACCGCGGCATGAGCCTGTTCATGGGAGCGCACCAGGGTATCGCGCTTCATCAGGGAGTCGATCTCCCGCTCAAACGCCTGTTGCTCACGACTCTCACGGTTCTGCTGCTGTTTCTGTTGCGCCTCATCCGGCTTGGGTTCAGCGGCGCTTGTCTTATTCGGCTCCCCGGTTGACTGATGAGCTGCCCCATAATCCCCTTCTTTTACTTCGCTGCCTGCCTGGCTCGATGAGCGACTCGAAGAGCTGCCGGAAGTGTTGCCAAAAGCCTGTTCTGCCCCACTCATAGAGTTGGCGGAAGTATTTGTGCCATTAAAAGCGGGAACCTCAGGAGCTTCTCCCGCTAAAGTCACTGGTATCGCAGGGCCGCCGGCAACATCTGCACCTTGGCCGGAAAAGGCAGATGCTTGAGCCGATGTCCCCACGAGCGGCATCGATGCTTGAACCTCTCCGTGCCAATGGCCGGAGCTGGACAAGGCCGCTGCCCCAAGGGCTCCTTTAGTCAAACTGACGAGTGCTTCCCGCGGCGGCTTTGCAATTTGAGGCTCTGAATGTTGCGCAGCTGAACCTTGGTGCGGGCTCGAATTGACTGAACTTATATTGACTGGGCTTTGATTTCCCGAGCTCGGGTTTATTGGGCTCGGGTTTATTGAGCTGGGCTTTACGCCACTTATCTGAGAGGGATTTTCCTGAGAGGGATTTTGACTGGCGGAGATTTTACCGGCAGGGTGGGCGCTGAGAGGCGATTGGTTTATGGAGCTGCCACTGCTTAAGTTGGCAATTGACGAGCTTGGCCGCCGGGACACGGCTGTTGCCGTCAGCCCCGCGCCGGCCAGCGCGCCAACCATATATTACACCTCGATATCTATGATACTGCCCAAGGTGTCGGATGCGCGTTCAATCACCTCTACTGAAGCTTGACCCTGGGCCTTGGATTCCAATGCCGATACCAGTGCCGAGGTTTTATCTGCCTCCTCAACTGGGCGGGCCGAATCGGCCTGCTGCGCAGGTGCCGGACGGGCGATATCCACTGTTGCCTGAGTCAGGCCGGACTGGGCGCTTTGCAGCCCTTGAACTCCCGCCGAAAAAGCCGATGGAATTTGCATGATTGCCCCTTGTCTGTATTGGACTGTGGATTGTCGTTCTGTGGTTAAAATCAGTTGCTACCATTTCAACCACAGCTTTGAACGATTATTGGTCAATTCGATGCAGATGTACAGCCCGAAAGGTTCATGCGCCTTGATGGGTTACCGCAAAAGAGGCGCCTGCGAACCAACTCGCGTCCCAATCTTTCCACACAGGTTGCATGCCTTGTGCTCGAATGGCGCTGACTACCTCAGGGACAGTTCGCTCATCACTTATCTGGAACTGATCCAGCTGCAACTTGGGATTGCTGTAACCACCTGGCTCTGTTGAGCTGGCGGCACTCACATGAGTGATCCCAAGGGGCAATAGATTGTCCCTGAGTGAGGCGCTCTCCCGGGTAGAGAGACTCAACTCCAGCGCCGGGCTGAACAAGCGCATGGCGCAGATTAACTGCACCAATCCGGCATCATCCAGAGTCACAGCCGGCGTTACCCCACCAACGCACGGCCTGAGCCTTGGCAGCGACACGCTGAAGCGGCTACGCCAGTACTTTTGCTGCAGATAGTCCAGGTGTAATCCCATCAGTGCCGAGTCCAGGCGCCAATCATCCAGCCCGAGCAAAACCCCCAGGCCTATCTTGTCGACCCCGGCCCTGGCGGCCCTGTCCGGTGTATTAAGCCTGAAACTAAAGTCCTTTTTATTGCCTCTGAGATGATGGCGGTCATAGGTGGCGGGCTGATAGGTTTCCTGATATACCATCACGGCATCCAGTCCCTCATCAACCAGGCGCCGATAGCCCGCTTCGGCGAGGGGTTGCACTTCAATCGCCAGATAGCTGAAGTCCTGCTTGAACCTCAAAAGCGCCTTGGCAAAATAATCCAGCCCTACCTTGGTTTCATGTTCGCCGGAAACCAGCAATACAGAATCAAAGCCGCGCTGCTTGAGAATGGCAATTTCAGCATCCAGTTCGGCCTGGCTTAGGGTCTTGCGGCGAATTTTATTGCTCATGCTGAAACCGCAGTAGTCGCAATCATTGGCGCATAGATTGGAAACATAGAGCGGCGCATAGAGACCTATGTTGGCGCCGAACTTCTTGCGGGTGAGCGCTGCAGAGAGCTGCGCCATAGGCTCGAGAAATTCCCGGGCCGCCGGTGACAAAAGAATGGGCAAGGCCGAGGGATTGTGCGCTATCGTCTCGGGCCGCGCCAGACAACGCTCAACCTCGGCGGCGCTGACACTGGCAATAGCAAGGCGCAGTAGATCTCTGTCGATAGCGGTAAAACGCTCGAGAAAATCAGCCATGGTTTTCTCCCAGATTGAGAAACCCGGTCAGCGGACTGGTGTTTTGGGCTCGATTGCTGATGGCCCCAAGTCCGGCAAGATAGGCCGCTCGCCCGGCGCGCACCGCATCTTTGAAGCTACTCGCCATGGTCACGGGATCCAAGCTGGAGGCGATGGCAGTATTAACCAGCACGGCATCGGCGCCCAACTCCATTGCCCGCATCGCCTGAGACGGCGCCCCAATCCCGGCATCCACCACCACAGGTACATTGGCCTGCTCTATGATGATCTTCAAAAAGGGTTCTGTGGCCAGCCCCTGATTGGAACCTATGGGACTGCCAAGCGGCATCACGGCGGCGCAGCCTACCTCTTCGAGGCGCAAGCACAGCACGGGATCGGCATGCACATAAGGCAGTACGGTAAAGCCATCGCTGCACAAGACTCGGGCCGCTTCCAGTGTTTCTACCGGATCCGGCAATAGATAACGGGGATCCGGGTGGATCTCCAGCTTCAATAGTTGAGTGCCCAGCATCTCCCGCGCCAGCTCGGCAGCAAAAATTGCCTCCCTGGCATTGCGGGCCCCGGCGGTATTGGGCAGCAGCTGCACGCCGCGCTCTTTGAGCGGTGCCAGCAATTCATCACTGCCCTGGTTAAAATCGAGCCGCTTCATCGCCACAGTAACCAACTCGGCGCCGCTGGCCACGAGCGAGCGTTGCATCAGCTCTGCCGAAGCAAACTTGCCGGTGCCGCCAAACAGCCTGGATTGAAACTCAAACTCGCCAATTTGCAACATATCAACCTCCGGCAACGGCGGAAAACAGCTCGAGGCTGTCTCCGCTTTGACATTCAAGCTCTGGCCACTGAGATCTGGGCACTATGGCGCCATTACGCACCAGCGCCACGCTGCCAGGCGCTATCTCACACCACTCGAGCAGCTGTAACAGCGTCATAGCTTCAGGCAACTCTTTGACTTGATTGTTTATCTTAATTTGCATCGCAATTCTCCTCACGGCTAAGCTCTGGGCGCCCTTTCATGAATTGGGTTTGTGTTTTATGTCCAGCCTGAGTGTGGGTTTGACAGCAAAGACATGCCGGGTCGGCGCAAAGCGCAGCCTCACGTACGCTTAACGTTCGGCAATCCAAGCTGATGAGCCGTCCCAGGGTGCTGCGCTCTCCAAGCAGAGTATTGATGGCTGCCAGCGACTGCATCGCCGCCAGGGTTTGCACCGCAGGCCCCAGCACCCCCATGTCGCGGCAGCGCCCCGAGCCAGTGCTGTCTCGCGGGAACAGGCATTCATAACAGCCCGCCTCTGGGTTAAGCCAAGGGGCGGTATGACACAATAGGCCGGAATCGGCGCTGATCGCCGCCGCAATCAGCTCTTTGCCCAACTTCACACAGGCTTGGTTAAGGTTATGACGGCAAAGAAAATTGTCGCTGGCATCCAATACCAGTGACGCCTCACGAATAAGCTCCGCACTCTTGGGGCCAAATAGCTTGGGCTCAATCTCAATCAGGCAGTTTGGATAATCGCGCCCCAGCTTTTCCTTGGCCACGTCGACCTTCAAACGGCCGATATCCTGCTCGTTGTAGAGCAGTTGCCTCGGCAGATTACCCAACTCAACAATATCGGGATCGATTAGAATGAGACGCCCTACTCCGGCGGCGGCCAAAGAGCGCGCCAGATGATGACCAAGACCTCCGAGCCCCACTATGGCGACCATCTTTACCTGTAAGGCGAGCTGCCCCGCTTCTGAGACTCTGGGCAGCAGCAACTGGCTACCGTAACGGATAAAGTCGCGATCGCTCAGCCCGGTACAGTCCTGACCCCCAGCACAGTCCTGAACCCCAGCACAGTCCTGAACCCCAGCACAGTCCTGAACTCCGGCACAGTCCTGAACTCCGGTACAGTCCTGAGCTCCGGTACAGTCCTCAACCCCAGCACGGCCCAGAACTCCAGTACCATCCCGCTCAGCTGCACCTTCCTGACCCCCGCCATTTTGTTGAGCATGGCTAATCCCACTTGCAATAGCGGCTGCTCGCCCTAACCAGCTTTGTGTCAGGCGCCTGAAGGCCGTTACCGGTTCGGCGGCCTCGGTAATGGCCCGCACCACGGCGACATTGGCCACACCGGTATGCTTGACGGCATCAAGGTTATGCTCGTCAATGCCGCCAATGGCGACCGTCGGCAGCAAGGAGCCGAAAGTTTCGCTATAGGCGCCAAGGCGCGTCAGTCCCTGGGGCAGGGACGGCATCACTTTGGTCTTGGTGGCAAAGATATGCCCGAGGGCCAGATAACTGGGCCTGTGGCGCAATGCAAGCAGCGCCTCGAAATAACCATGACTGGATAACCCCAGCGCCATACCCGCCCCTTGGATGGCCTCAAGGGATGCCTGGCTGAGATCCTCCTGGCCCAAATGCACACCAAAGGCGCCGTGGGCAATGGCCAGTTGCCAGTGATCATTGATAAATACCCGCGCCTGATATTGGCGCCCGAGCGCGATGGCGCGAATGATCGCCCGCTCGGCGCTCGAGCCGGGCAGCACTTCCTCCTTGAGCCGCAATTGAATAGTGCGGCAACCTGCCTTGAGTAAGGCTTCCAGCAATTCGACATCGGCCACGACCGGGTAGATACCCAGATTATGGGGCAGTGTTTTAAAGCCTTCAGCACTAACGCCTTTAACACTAACAGCATCAGCAGAGGTTGGCGCTGCAAGCAAAGGGGCGCCGAGCACCAGGGCTGGGTTGGCCCAGGGATAATCCTCCAGCGGCCAAATGACAGGCATAAGCTCGGCGGCCAGACAAGCCCCGGGGCGACCTAAGGGGCCGGGACCACTGCCTACCCGATAACTCTGCGCCAAAGCGCCATTGATATAGGCCTTGGCCAGAATTAGGGCATCGGGCAAGATCCAGTCGTGGGCCAAAAATGCCGCTATGGCACTGGATAGCGTGCAACCGCTGCCATGGTTGTTGCTGGATGCTTGCCTTGGGCTCGCCAACACAAACCCCTGCCGTTGATGCAACCCTGAGCTGTGAGGCAAGTCTTTAAAAAGCAATAAGTCTTCTGCCAGACCGCGCGCGATCCCCGCCTCGAAATCCCCCCCCTTGGCCAAGAGATGGCAAGGCAGTTCGTTTGCCAGGCAAGTTGCCGCATCTTGCCAGGAAGGAAAGTCATGAATATCGCTGCGACTCAGCAACGCCAGCTCGTGAATATTGGGGGTCAGCACAGTGGCGAGCGCCGCCAGCGGCCGGTAATCCAGCCGCGCTGCGCCCGTTGCAGTACTCTTAGAGAGTGCATCGCCGCAACTGGCGACCATGACGGGGTCGACCACCAAAGGAACATCAGGCAGGTGCCGAGCCAACCAGTCACAAAGCAGCTGCAGCTGCGCTTGATTGGCAAGCAAGCCGATTTTTATCGCCTTGGGCGGCAAGTCACCGAGCAGAGCATTGAGCTGCGCCAGCAACATCTCCTCGCTCACCGCCTCTGTTAGCGTCACTGCCACACTGCTTTGGGCGGTCAAAGTGGTGATAACAGAGCAGCCATGGCAGCCAAGATTACTCAAGGTGGCAAGATCGGCCTGGATACCGGCGCCGCCGCCACTGTCTGAGCCGGCTATGCTCCAGACTATCGGCCTTTTATCAGCCGCCATTTCAGGCTTCCTCTTCATAGCGTGTAGCCTCTGGCTTGGACTTGGACTTGGACTTAGGCTTTGGGTTGGGATTGGACTCGGACTTTTCGCCTACTGTTGCCGGTTGATACAGGGCGCTGCCAGCGGCCTTGAACTGCGCCGACATCCGCGCCATCCCTGCCTCGGCATCCAGTACTTCCAGCGGCTGTACCGTCAATTCTTCTGCCTGCACAGGCTCGGTTTGGCGCTCTGCCGCGTCTGGCCCTGACGAATCCCCCGAAGCTAGCTGAGATGCAGACAAGGATGCAGCCAAAGACGCTGCATAGTCGCGTACATCCTGGGTGATTTTCATCGAGCAGAACTTGGGGCCGCACATGGAGCAAAAATGCGCCACCTTGGCAGACTCCTGAGGCAGGGATTCATCGTGGAACGCCCGGGCGGTATCGGGATCCAACCCCAGGTTGTATTGATCTTCCCAGCGAAACTCGAATCTGGCCTTTGACAACGCATTGTCGCGCAGCTGGGCACCTGGGTGTCCCTTGGCAACATCGGCGGCATGCGCCGCAATTTTGTATGCAATAAGCCCTTGTTTAACGTCTTCCTTGTTGGGCAAGCCCAGATGCTCCTTGGGGGTCACATAACAGAGCATGGCGCAACCGTACCAGGCAATCATCGCCGCGCCTATGCCAGAGGTGAAATGATCATAGCCGGGCGCAATATCCGTGGTCTGGGGCCCCAAGGTGTAGAAAGGCGCCTCATCACAGTACTCAAGCTGCTTGTCCATATTCTCCTTGATCAGCTGCATAGGAATATGGCCCGGTCCTTCGATTATGGTCTGCACATCGTACTCCCAGGCGATTTTCACCAGCTCACCCAAGGTTTCCAGCTCGGCAAACTGAGCCTCGTCGTTGGCATCGGCAATCGAGCCGGGGCGCATGCCGTCACCGAGCGACAGAGAAACATCATAGGCGGCGCAAAGCTCACAGATGTCGCGGAAATGGCTGTAGAGGAAGTTTTCCTTATGATGGCTCAGGCACCACTTGGCCATAATGGAGCCGCCGCGGGATACCATGCCGGTCACCCGATTGGCCGTCATGGGCACATAGCGCAGCAAGACCCCGGCATGAATGGTGAAGTAATCCACTCCTTGTTCGGCCTGCTCTATCAGGGTGTCGCGAAACACTTCCCAACTGAGATCTTCGGCAATGCCGTTGACCTTTTCCAGCGCCTGATAGATGGGCACGGTACCTATGGGCACAGGCGAGTTGCGCACTATCCATTCGCGGGTTTCGTGGATATAACGGCCGGTGGACAGATCCATCACCGTATCGGCGCCCCAACGGGTGGCCCACACCAGTTTTTCCACCTCTTCCTCGATGGAAGAGGTCACCGCCGAATTGCCGATATTGGCGTTAACCTTCACCAAAAAGTTACGGCCGATAATCATAGGCTCGGCTTCCGGATGGTTGATGTTGGCGGGAATAATGGCGCGGCCACGGGCCACTTCGCTGCGAACGAACTCAGGGGTTATCGGCGTGGCAACTATAGCGCCAAAGGCTTCTCCTTTGGCCTTGCGGGCCAGTTGCGGATCTTTGGCAAGCGCTTCATTGGCCCGGGCCATATTCTCACGAATGGCGATATATTCCATTTCAGGAGTGATAATGCCGGCGCGGGCGTAATGCAATTGGGTCACCCGCTTACCCGGCTTGGCCCGGCGCGGTTTGGGCAAAGCGTCGAATCTCAAATGTTCCAGCCCTTCATCCGCCAGTCGCTGCTGGGTAAAACTGGAACTGACCTCGGTCAGCTCTTGCGTATCATCACGCTCTAAGATCCAGCCCTGGCGCAGTTTATCCAGGCCCTGGCGCACATTGATAGCGGCGTTGGGATCTGAGTAAGGGCCGGCACAATCATAAACACGTACAGCGGGATTGGGTTCAAATTGCTCACTGCCATCTTGGGTTGGTATTCGGGTGTCTGTCTGCCTGATTTGGCGCATGGCAACCTGAATATCTGCCCGGGAGCCCTGAACAAACAGCTTCTGTGAATTGGGATGCTGCAAAGGTTTAAGGTTATCGATAAAAGCCTGGGCGGCCTCACGGGTTTGACGACGATTGGATTGACGATTTGACATAAGCAAGCTCACTCTTTTGGAAAATGAAATTGCTTGTCAGGAGAGTTGAATAATAAGCGGCGCAAGCTGACTGATTAAACTCCTTAATTTGGAGTCCTCCTCCGGCGGTGTTGGCAGACTGACCTCGTGGTTTCAGGTCAGTTCAATGTCCGCTGGAGAAGCCAGATATCGCCTCGGCTCTTTAAAGCCTTTGGCATAGATTTTTGCTCGCAGTGGCTGCGGTAATGCTGCAGCTGAATGCTTGTTTCCTTCGCAGGTGCTAGCCTGATCAGGTTCAACGGATCCCGAATAAACGGTCTCAGCCCAGAGGGCACTCCGACAAGATTACTGCCGAGTATAAGCACAAGCGGAAGCGGGAAACAAGCCCGACAGCAAAACGCGCCGCAGAATCTAATCCATTAAAATCATAAGTTAATTATTTGAATTTAATAAAAATATTTACAAAAATCTGGAAACCAATCTATTTCCAATCAAATAAATTGATTACAAAACTCACTTACCAAGCCGCTTTAGACGGCTGACCACCGCCTCCTTGAGTGCTTTTTCCATCTCTGTCTGACCGCACTTAAATGGAAACCCCAAATTTTCGGCGTAGGGATTGAGCGGAGTCGGCACCTTGACGACCCGATAGCAGGTATCACCATCCTTGACGATACGGTTGGGGTCGAGCGGCAGATCAAGACTGGCCACTTTATTGAAATCATCGGCGTCATTGACCCAAAGCTCCTCCATCTCCCCATCCATTTCACTGAGGCTCTTGCGTCCCGTGGCCTTATCCGCATATTGCTGTGATAGCTGCTGCAGCGCCTGCTGTTGCGAGTGTTGCAATACTTTTCGGGCAGACTTTAATGCGCTTGAACTGAAGTCCAGCTGAGCTTGCTCTGCCGGCTGCGGTTTAAAGTCATATGCTCGCTCTGGCGCAGGTACGGCTGCATTTTTCGTTTCTTCAATGACTCTACCAATAGGCTTAACGCTTTGAGCCCGAGTCTTGGGGATGCTTTGCTCATTCTGGTCTTGAACCCTGTCTTGCCAAGTGTTTTGCCCAGCTTCTTGAACAGTTTCTTGCACAGCCACTTGTTCAGTCTCTTGCAGCGGCTCTTCGGCAGCCTGCTTTTGTGGCTCAGTGTTTTGTTGCTCGGTTTTTTGTGGCTCAGAACGCTTGCTTGAGTCAGCTTTTTTAACCTCTATCGCTTCTTTGGACTGGATTATTGCTTCTTCGGCCAAGGCTTCCGGCACTGGCGTTAACGGTTTGGGGCTGGGCTGACTGAAATAAAGATAGGATTGCAACGCCTTGGGTTTGGCAGGCTTAGTCACCACTCTTCGCCATTCGGCCTGCTGCCAAAACCAGGATAACCCCAGCAATAGCACTAAGTGCGCGGCTCCCGCCACGGTCCAACTACTGAAGGCGTTGCCCTTTGCCTCAGCATCCCCCTGCTCTGCTTTTTTAGTCATGCCAACTTGCGCCAGGCATTGGGGTTGAACCCCAAGCTGTTGACTAAAAAGCGATTGGTCAAAGAAAGGGTCAATCGAATGTATTTGAAAATGGCTTGGTTGGCAGGAACCTGTGTTAAGGATTTCATCCAGATCAAGCTCAAAGGCAGCATCCCTACCCGGAATGCTGAAGCTCAAGCTTGCCATTGTCGCCGGGCTTTCGTCTCGGCTGGCAATCAATTTATCTGAATGTGAAGGCATAAGCCGCTGATTTATCTTTCGCCAAATGTAAACTCAGCGTTAGAGAAAACCCTCGGTAAAAAGTTCATTCCCTTGTTTGAAAAGCAATTTACGCTACAAACTCAAATCGACGGCTTCAAACAAAACAGGTAAAACCTTTGTCGAATAAGGCTGACGGGATCCTCTGAACAAATTAACTGTAAAAAGCGACTTGGAAGCCGGGCAACGAGTTGTTAAGGTGCAGCATTAGACGTTTGCAAAAAATGCAGATGATACGGTTTAAAGAACAAATCAATCTCAGCGAACAGCTGTACACTTTTATCTAGCCAGAGTGCCATAGCGCTGTTAGACTCACTTTCAATGAGGTCGAACCAGAAGAGTCAATCATGCCCAACAGTAAAGCTTCAGTCACTGCATCTCAATTTAATAGCCAATTTTCAGCTGGATATAGTCTGAATGAAGAGATAGCCAATGCCGTCAGCCATGGTTTGGGGGTGATTGCCGGCATTCTGGGCTTGGTGCTGATGTTGCTCAAGAGCTGGCATTCGCTGGATGCCATTCAGTTAACAGGTGTAACCATCTATGGCAGCAGTATTATCCTGCTGTTTCTCTGCTCGACCCTGTATCACAGCATTCCTCAGCCAGTGTGGAAGCGGCGCCTCAAGATGCTGGATCACTGCGCCATCTATCTGTTGATAGCCGGAACCTATACCCCGCTGATGTTAATTACTTTGGCAGATGCCCAGGAAGAATGGGTACTGGTAGCCATCTGGTCGTTGGCACTGGGGGGAATAGTATTCAAGAGCTGCTTTATTCACAGATTCAAGGCGCTGAGCCTGATATTGTATTTGGCCATGGGCTGGCTCTGCGTCGCCGTGTTGCCTGAGCTTATCGATAACCTGTCAACTGCCGGGTTCAACTTGCTGTTGGCCGGAGGCCTGAGCTACAGCTTGGGGGTGATCTTCTACGCCACCAAGGCGATCCCTTTCAATCATGCCATCTGGCATCTATTTGTATTGGGCGGCGCCGTTTGCCATTTCCTGTGTGTTTATCTGACGGTGATCTAACGCAGGCGAATAGGCTTAACTCAGCGCCGCCCTAGAGAGACAGCTTCCGGCTTGCTGTGCCAACTCTAGTGCAGCTAGGCCGGAGCTCTTATCTCAGCCTGCCATTGATTAAATTCACTGAGTAACCTCCGAGCGGCGATACTATAGCCTCCACCCAAGTCTTGCCAAACAGCCGCAATACATTCCAAGGTACATAACCCGCCCTGGCGCTGATTGCGCCGTAACCGAAACGCTGAGCCCTGCTCTGCTTGCAGTTCGACTCTGGCAAGCGACTGCAGATAGGGGCTTTGGCGATACATCTTGCCGGCCTCCTGCCAGGTTGCATCGAGTATGACCAGCGAATTTAGCGGCTTCCCTAATTTCAGAGCAGCTTTCTGAGCGGCTTCCTGAGTAGCGTCTTGAGGCAATGTTGCGCCCTGAGCCGGGCTTGGGTTTAGCTTTGAACTTGGGTCTGGAGTTGGATTTGGGTCTTGGTTTTGGCTTAAGTTTTGGCTTAAGTTTGGGCTTTCATTTACAGCTTGAGCTCGCGAAATACTTTCTTCAGAAGTACTTTCTTCGGTTTGCGGATAGAGTAAGGCAGTTCGCCCCAAAGACAAGTGCTCCATTAACCAAGCATTTGGGGCTTTACGCGCCCACAATACCCGCTTACAGAGAGTCGGATAAGCCTTAAGCACCAGGGTGGCTGTATTACTGGCTCGATTCAGCTCTCTTTCATGGGTCAGCAGGATTATTTTCACAGGCAGCAGCTTAAAATGGGTTATAGGCTAATGGAAATCCCGCGAGTGTACCACCAGCGCATGCATACTGCCCGAGATATCCTCCAGCCGACCGGCCAGCAGATGCAATACGCCGGACGAAAATTCCACGACCCCACTCACCTTAAGGATCCTGGCGCTCAAATAAGCCTGTCTCTGGGCTCTGGCCGTATCACTCCATACCACCAGATTAACATTGCCGGTTTCATCTTCGAGGGTGATGAAGGTGACTCCACTGGCGGTGCCAGGCCTTTGCCTGCCGACCACCAACCCGGCCACAGTCACATTCTGCCCATGACGACACTGCCACAAAGAGGCGGCGCTGTGACACTTGCCGAGTAACCCCTGCTCTCTGAGCAGTGCCAGAGGATGGCGTCCAAGGGTCAGCCCGGTACAGGCGTAGTCAGCCAGCAAGGCATCGACTTCGGTGACCTCAGGCAAGGCGGTTTCAAGGCGAAAATCGGCCTCGTCCGGCTGCTCAAACAAAGGCAAACTCTGCTGACGGGCGGCCAACTGCCACCTGATCTGATGGCGATCGCCCCCCAGGGTAGCAAAGGCATTGGCGCTGGCCAGCGCTTCCTGCTCACGCCTTGGCAGTGCCAGAGCCGCCAACTGCGACAAGTGGGTAAAGCCCTCGTCCCGACCCGCTACTATCTTGGCGGCGCTGTGCTCGGATAATCCCTTGACCAACCTGAACCCGAGGCGCAGTGCCAAGGAGCCATCGGTTTGTCGCTCCAGTGTGCTGTGCCACTGACTGAGGTTGATGCAAACCGGCAACACCAGGCCGCCATGATGACGAAGATCCTGAATAAGCTGTGACGGGCTGTAAAAGCCCATGGGTTGACTGTTGAGTAAGGCGCAGCAAAACGCCACCGGGTAATAGTGTTTGAGAAAGGCCGAAACATAGGCCAGGAGCGCAAAGCTGGCCGAATGAGACTCGGGAAAACCATATTCGCCGAAGCCGCGGATCTGGTTGAATATCTGCCTGGCAAAGGTGTCACTATAGCCTCGGGCCGTCATCCCCTGAAGCAACTTGTGTTCAAATTGCTCCAGCTCGCCACTGCGTTTCCAGCTGGCCATGGCTCGGCGCAGCTGATCGGCTTCCCCGCCACTGAAACCGGCGGCGACCATGGCCAATTGGATCACCTGCTCCTGGAAAATGGGCACCCCCATAGTGCGTGACAACACGCCTTCCACCTCGGCCGAAGGAAAAGTAACCGGCTCGATTTTATCGCGGCGGCGCAGAAAGGGATGCACCATGTCTCCTTGAATTGGACCCGGGCGCACTATGGCTATCTGTATTACCAGATCGTAATAACAGGCGGGTTTGAGCCTGGGCAGCATGCTGGTCTGGGCTCGTGACTCCACCTGAAACACCCCCATACTGTCGCCCTGCTGCAACATACGATAGACGGCCTGATCTTCCCAGCGAATATCCGACATGGCAAAGGGACGAATGTGACGGGAGATCAAATCGAAACATTTGCGGATCGCGGTCAGCATTCCCAACGCCAATACATCGACCTTTAACAGCCCCAGACTCTCGAGATCATCCTTGTCCCATTGGATCACAGTGCGCTTGGCCATGGCGGCATTCTCTACCGGCACCAGCTCGGCCAATGGCCCGGCCGAAATCACAAAGCCGCCGACATGTTGCGACAAGTGCCTTGGAAAACCCATCAGGGTCTCCACCAGCGGCAACAACCACTGCCCCAAACCTTGTTGTGGCAACAGCTTGCCTTGTTGCAACTGCTGCTGCCAAGGCACTTGCGGATCGCGGCGATCGACAGCGCCTATCAGCTCATCCAGCCGTTGCTCGCTGAGCCCCAGAGCCTTACCAACATCTTTCATGGCACTCTTGAAACGATAAGTGATCACACTGGCGGCCAGGGCTGCACGTTCACGACCATATTTTTGGTAGATATACTGGATCACCTCTTCGCGGCGTTCATGTTCAAAATCGACATCGATATCCGGCGGCTCATGGCGCTCCTTGGAAATAAAACGCTCAAACAGCATGTTGACCTTGGTGGGATCCACCTCGGTGATCCCGAGGCAATAACAGACCACAGAGTTGGCGGCCGAGCCACGTCCCTGATGCAGTATCCCTTGCCTGGCGGCAAAACAGACCAGATCATAAATAGTCAGGAAAAAGTATTCGTAATTGAGCTCGGCAATCAGCTTGAGCTCGCGCCGATACTGAGTCTGCACTTCAGGTGGTACCGCCTCGCCAAAACGCCTGCGGGCGCCCTTTTCCACCTCCTGCGCCAGATATTCACTGGCGCTTAGGCCGCTTGGCACCAACTCGGCCGGGTACTCATACTTGAGTTCATCCAAGTTGAAATGGCACCGGGACGCCAGCTCACAGCTCCTTGCCAACCAGGCTTGAGGGTGACGCCTGGCCATGGCGGTTATCGGCTTAAGCGCCATTTCGGCATTGCCCGATAACAGCTCACCGGCCATGGGCACGGCGCGACCATGGCGGATACAGCTGAGCACATCGTGCAGCCTTTGCCGCTCTGCAAGATGCATCTGCACATTACCGGCGGCGACACAGGGAAGGGAAAAACGATTCGACAGCGCCTCACAGGCCTCGAAATACCAAGCCTCTCCGGGTTGCAATTGCCGCTCCATCAAGAGATAAAGCGGCAGTGAAAACGCGGCTTTGACCCGTGTCGCCAGGGCATTCAACTGAGCCAGACTGCGCTGCTGCAGCTGCGTCAACCAAGGGGTTTGCTGACTTGGGCTTTGGTTGCTTAATCCCTGGTTTGTAGAGTTCTGATTATCGACATTCTGCTGTTCAAGGCTCTGGTGAGCAGAGCTTTGCAAGTCGGCCTGCACCAGCAACTCGCTCACAGATGGTGGCCGCCACAGGCAAAAGCAGCCGCGGTCAATGGTCGCAAAATCATCCAGGGTTAACCGATACTTGCCCTTTTCGGCCCGGCGCCGCCCCCGGGTTATCAGAGTGCTGATAAGACCATAGCCCCGGCGATTTCTTGCCAGCAGTACCAGGCAGCCTTCCGGCAGGTGGAATTCGGCGCCGACAATCAGCTTGATACCGCTTTGTTTGGTGGCCTCATGCGCCTTGACCACTCCCGCCAGAGAGCACTCGTCGGTAATGGCGATGGCCTCATAGCCCAGTTTGGCGGCCTGCTGCACCAACTCATCCGGGTGGGAAGCCCCGCGCAAAAAGCTGTAATTGGAAATAGCATGCAATTCGGCGTACATCAGCTGAACCAAGCGTGAAGAAAGAGCCCATTAGCGGTGCGAAACAGCCAACACAGACCGCCATTCTCCTTATGATGGGCAAGAAAATAATCTCGGCAGGGAAAAGGCCCTGAATGCCAGGGGCTCTGTAACCTTTCCGGCCCCCTAAGCAGCTCCACGGCTTCAGGAGCAATGGCTTGCGGCTCTTGCAGCAGCCAAAGAGGCCGCAGCGCCAGCGACGGCTGAACGGGCGGCCTTGCCGGTGGCGGCCAACGAGTCAGGGGATCTGCAGTACTGGCCAGTTCAGGCATGGGATCGGCCGCCAACACCAAAGAGCGCACCTTATGGCTACCTAACCTGGCCTGTAATCTGGCGAGTAATTGATTGGCATCCTGCTGCAGCCCTTCTCTGGACTCGGTCAACTCTCGACTACCCAGCTGCTGCGACACAAACTGCCTGGCTCGCAGCTCAATATCGACGACCGGGCTCGGCAGTTGCAATCCTTCCAGCTGTAAGCGGCAGAGCTGAGATAGTCCCTGCAGTTGATATTCCCCGAAGGGATAGTTGAGTGTCAGTTGCAGCGCCGGCGTCTCTGGCTCGCGAAACTTCAGCCACAGCTCCAACTGTTGCACCGCCAACTGCCTGATCCGCAAATAGGTTGCCAATTCCCCCAGCAGCTTTTGCAATGGAAACAGCAATCCCTGAACCCACTCAACATCATGCAGCAAGGTCAACCTGGCCTGAAACTGTTCGGGTAACTCATATCCCTTGCGGCAACAGGGCAAACGCCCCTGGATTTGTGCCAGCAGCTGCAGCAAACCTTGACCAAAGCGTCGCCCCAACTCGGCAAGGGGTAAGGCATCAAGCATGGCTAGAGTCGTCAGCCCAAGCGCGCCGAGTCGTTGCCGCTCCTCTTGGGTTAATGGCAGCAAATCCAGTGGTAAATCTGGCGGTAAGCCGTGATGCACCTTGAGGCGCCCGGCTTTTTCATCTGTGGGCGTGCTCATGAAGGCAGCTGATACCGCGCTGATGCTGGCGTGAGTATGCCGCGCCAATATCGCCGCATCCAGCGGTCTGTGTGCCAGCACCAATGAGCATTCCAGACCATAGGCGGCGACTTTGTTGAGATAAGCCTCGACAATGGCGCTCAAACTGCCAAACAGTTTGACCATGGACCCCACTTCCAGCAGCAGTGTATCTGTAGGCCAGCGCGCATCGGCCGCACTTTGAGCCGCTTGTTCAGTAAGTCCGGATAACAACGGCGGCCAGACTCTGGCGCTGAAATCATAGCTCCACTGACATAACCAATCCCGCAACGCCTCGCTGTCCACCTCCTGCAGCGGCCAGAGTTGCAACTCTCCGAGCAGCGACTGAGCGCTGCCGATACTCATCCCAGCTGTAACGCCTTTTGCTTGAGCGGCGGGACAGGCCGAATGTATAACCAGCTTCCGGCTGTCATACAAGGCCATGGGGACTTGGGGATCAAAAGGCTCTGACGCCGCAGCGGTTGGCACTGCTTTTGGTTGATTTTGGGTTTGGGGCTGAGTTTGAACGCGTGTTTGAACCTGAGCCGCACCTCTGCCTGTCATACTTCCAGTCATAGTACCGGTCATAGTACCTGTCACAGTGTCGGTCATAGTACCGGTAATAGTGCCCGCCATATTGCCCAGCACAGCCAGGCGGTAACGCTGATATTGCAGCAATAGCTGTGGAAACCAGACTCCCATCCATACCTGGGGCATCTCAGATAGCCTCTTGACTCTGAGCAGTATGGCTTTGAGCGGCTTGGCTCTGGGCCGTTTGAGAATTGGCCGGTTGCGGATTAGCGCTTGGGAAAAGCCCCGCGGGTTTATTTGATTCTTGCCGTGCCGTCCAGGGATTAGCCGCGCATTCATTGGATGCAGCAATCCTTGACTGCGCCATCCCCCAAGGACCATGAAGCACAGTGCTATGAAAACCAGAGTTGTGAAGACCAGTGCTATGAAAACCAGTGCCATGTAAACCAGAGTCGTGAAGCACAGTGCCATTGGCCTTGTTGCCGGAATGGTTTGAATGGTTTGAATGATTTGAGCAAGTCGAGTTACTGAATCTATGATTGAGACCCGCCTTGCCGTTTCTCAGGGTTACCACACCCGGCTCGACATGGGGCAGTTCAAGCGCCAGTGCCGGCAAGCCACGCAGATGCAATTCAGGGACGGGCCAACCACCGCGACGCTTTAAAATTTGCAGCCTGGCGGTATTAACGCCAGCCGCGCTGATAGCCAGCTTTAGGGTGACAGGATGATTGCTGTCAGCCTGAGCCATAGGCAACTGGCAAATTCCCAGAGCTTTGCCCTGCTCTGCGGCAAGTTGCAACCTTCTGGCCTCACTCAGTGTCAACTTGTCCAGCCAAGCCAGCACCAAAGAACAGGCGCCGCTGCTCAGCCCTTGCTCCATGGCCCAGAGCACCTCTTTACGCTGGGTTAACTCCAGCCACAAAATACGCTCGGCGGCAATACCGTGCTGGGCAAAGCTCTGTGCCAGCGGCTGCAATGGCGGCGCTATCAGCATTATCATGGCATCTCTGGACTCATCCCCTCTAAATTGATTTCTTTTGGACTGATTTTTTGCGGACTGACTTGTTGTCGAATGATTTATTTCGGAATGATTTCTTTCGGAATAAGAGCCACACTGAGCCGGCAGTAAATAACGCATCAAAGGCAACAACAGGCTGAGTTCCCCGTGCCCAGGAGACTGACTGAAGAGTTCACAAATGCCCTGCCTTGGCCACCCTGCATCACTGAGCTGCGCATCCAATCTTTCAAAACCACTGGGATACCCCAATGTTTTGCCCTGACTGCCCGGCCCCAACCAGAGATCCCGGCGCTCCAGCAGGCTGTTCAAGGCCTGAGATTTTGCTGAATTAGATTTTACAGAGTGAGTTTTGGCTGAAACAGGCATGAAAAACACCGATACTGTATTTTTATACAGTATAACTAACTTTAGCCAACTAACAAGTCGTGCTGGCGCCAAAGCCTTAACCCAAGATAGAATAAATGAGAATGATTATCGAAACATATTCTCGACTTCAGCGAATAATTCAGGAGCTTGCCTTGCTGCCCTTTTCCGGCCTGTTTTCCCAACTCCAATGGCGACTGTTTGGCTATTTTGGTGTGTCATTACTGCTTATCCTGCTGCTCGCCAGTGGTATTGAAGCCATGCTGCTAAACCGCCTGTTACTGCTGCCCCAGCAGACCCAAAGCCAGTTACAGCAACTGGCCGATGAGGCCAACGACTATATCGTCAGGGGCGATATTACGGGACTTGCGGATTGGGAGGGACGGCAGGCATTTGTACTCTATGTACTGGATAGCAAGCAGCAGGCGGTGAGTCAGCGGGAAATGCACCCGCACTTTGTTTACAAACTCAATTTCCTCAAGCAGTTGCAGCAGCCTATGGGGGACAGGGTGCAAAAACCTTTGATAGGTCTGCCATTACGCAATAGCCTGGAGCCGGACAATCCCCTGCTTTTGGTGGTGCAGCTCAACGCCTCTTTACATCCGGCGCAGCAACTGGATAAAAGCCTCTGGCTTATCCGTATCCTGGTAGGACTACTGGTGCTCTTGTTGTTCAGTCGTCTGCTGAGCCGCTATCTGATCCAGCCACTGAGTTTATTGCGCAGTGCCACCCGTCAGCTGGCACAGGGCCAACTCGATACCCGGATTGCCGGCCATTTTTCGATAAAGCAGCCGGAGTTTTTCCAGTTGGCGACCGACTTTGACCATATGGCCGAGCAGCTGCAAAAAAGCATTCAAACCCAGCAGCGGTTACTGAGGGATGTCTCCCACGAACTGCGCACTCCCCTTGCCCGGCAGGAGCTGGCCTTACATCTGTTGGAAAATCGCTTGGGGGAGGAACATCAACAACCGCTTGCCAGGCTAAGACGCCAGGGTGAAGAGATGGCGCAATTGATTAACACTATTTTAGACTTCAGCCGCCTGAGCAACGGCTTCATCAAGCTGACGGCAGCGTCTTTTACCCTGACAGAATTACGCCGCTCACTGCTGCAGGATCTGGAGTTTGAGTCTGGCCCCAAGCAAAGCATAGTCTGGGCACAGGCCCCCATTGATGAGCAAACTTTGCATACCGATATGGCCTACTTGAAGCGGGCGCTGGAAAATGTCTGTCGCAATGCCCTCAAATATGCAGGTGAAACCTGCCGGGTGGAAATCCAGGTATCTCAGTTGGGTGACGACAAATTGGGTGATAGCAGGCTGCAGCTGAGTGTCAGCGATAATGGACCCGGGATCCCCAAGGAGCAACTGGAAGCCTTGTTCAACCCTTTCACCCGTTTGGATGAAGCGCGTCACAGCTCTCAGGGAGGTTATGGGCTGGGATTGGCGATTGTGCGCCAGTGTATGCAGCTCCTGGGCGGCTCGGCCCTAGCGGTCAACCGGCCTCAGGGCGGTTTGAGCATATTGCTTGAGCTGCCGCTGCAACTGCCAAGCTGCAGCGAAGCCCAACTTAAGTCTATCGCTTAAGCGGTAAACTTACGCACCTTCTTCAGTGCCATCTCCTGTTTAAGGCGGGAGAGATGCTCGATAAATACCTTGCCGTGCAGATGATCGATTTCATGTTGCAGCACTATTGCCAGGAAATCATCACTGTGGAGCGTCTGGGTTTGGCCCTGGCGATCCAGATAATTGACAGTGACCGACTCGAAGCGTTTTACCTTGGAGCGATAACCGGGAATGGACAAGCAGCCCTCTTCACCGATAAATTCGCCGCTGGACTCAGTGATCTGCGGATTTATCAGCACCAAAGGTTGATTGCGCTCTTCTGAGATATCAATGACGACTATTGCGTGTTCACTGCCCACCTGGGTCGCGGCCAAGCCGATACCATCGTCTGTGTGATACATGGTTTGCAACAGATCATCGATGAAAGGCTGCACGGCTTCTATTTCGGTAACAGGCTTGGCTTTACGCTTGAGCCTGGGATCGGGAACCGTCAAAATATCCATAATTGCCATAGGGTTATATTCTCAATTTACTCGACTTGGCGTTCAATGGGCGCCATTATGGCGAAAAAGCATCAAAAGGCAAATCTTGCATGTGCAGCGCAGAGCCGCCATGACACTTTTGCCAAGTGAGTAACCTCCGCTATGGAATGGTATTATAATTTGCGCCAATAGCATCAGGAGCCAAGATGACCCCGGAAACGAGCGCCCCACCACTAAGTCCAATGCAGAAGATTTGGCACATAGTTGCATTGATCCCCGAAGGCCGGGTGGCAAGCTATGGCAAGATTGCCGACTATGCCGGCTTGCCCGGACGGGCACGCTATGTTTCCCGGGCACTGAAACAGGCGCCGGACAGCCTGGCACTGCCCTGGCACAGGGTGATCAACAGTCAGGGGAAAATCTCCTTTGCCAAGGATACCCATCCGTTTCAGCTACAGATGAGCATGCTGCGCAGCGAAGGCGTACAAGTGAACCAAGGCAAAATTACTCTGTCTGAATATGAGTGGCGGCCGGATATGGCCACTCTGGTCTTGTCCATGCCGTTTTAACCACAGGAGACTGCCTTTGATCCGTTCACTTCTACTCTTGGTACTGTTACTGCCCTTGTCGCTATGGGCGCAGACCAGCCCCCTGGCACCCCACACCGCCGAATATCAGGTCAATTATGGCGAAATCAATCTCGGTGGCGCCCGTTTTATGCTGTTGCCGCCAGAGGGCGACTTCTATCAATACAAATTGGACAGCGATCTCAGCCTGCTGGTGCTGAGCGATAAACGCCATATCCGCAGTGAATTTACCTATCAGGATGGTCAGCTGACGCCGCTGCGCTTCAGCCATCAGCGAACCGGCACAGGCCCCAACTTCAATGAGCAGATAGCCTTTGCCAAGGAGCAAGGCAAAATTTTCAGTCGCTACAAGGATGAAAAGAGCAAGCTGGACTACTCAGGCGCCCTCTACGATGCCCTGATGGTACAGCTGCAGTTTCGGCTGGATCTCGCCGCCGGCAAGGAGCCACTGGCCTATGAGCTGGTCAAGGACAACGAGATAGATGACTATAGTTTCAAGATAGTCGGCAAGGAGCGGATGACACTGGACAGTGGCGTTTATAACACGGTGAAACTGGAAGTGGTCCGCGACAGCAGCAAACGGCAGACCTTTATTTGGATGGCACCGGATCTCGGCTGGCTGCCGGTGCGCCTGACCCATTTCGAGTCAGGCAGCAAGCAGCTCGATATCAAGTTAGCCAAGCTGAGCCTGGGCTCGGAAGTCAATAACCAGCTCGCCAAGACGGAATAATTTCCAATCCCCCGGCGCCAATAGCTGCCAGTTTTCATTGCCGGTCAGCGGCCGGGTGGCTATGACAGTGACCACATCCTTGGGGGTGGTCTGGGTGTCGAAATCAATCACCACATCCGTGTCTATCAGCTGCGCCCGGCCAAAGGGCGCCCGGCGGGTGATGTAGCAAAGGTTATTGCTGCAATAACTCATCAAATAACGGCCATCGCTGAGGATCATATTAAACACCCCTAGAGTGCGGATCTCCTCGGCAAGCTGGGCGACATATTCAAACACGGGCAAAATATCATCCGGCTCGGATTCACCGAAACGCTCGGCCAGGCGGCTCATTATCCAGCAAAAGGCCTGTTCACTGTCTGTATCACCCACGGCCTGAAAGCGGCCGCTTTGAAACTTCTGTTCATAGTCAGACAACTGGCCGTTGTGGGCATAGGTCCAGTAGCGCCCCCAAAGCTCGCGGGTAAAGGGGTGGGTATTTTCCAACGAGACTTCACCGCGGTTGGCCTGCCGAATATGGCTGACCACCACTTCACTCTTGATCGGGTATGACTTGATAAGGCTTGCCACATGGGACTGGCTGCTGGGGCTGGCATCCTTGAAGGTGCGACTGCCCTTGCCTTCATAAAAGGTGATCCCCCAACCATCCACATGGGGCCCGGTCACCCCGCCTCGCTCTGCCAGCCCGGTAAAGCTGAAGACAATATCCGTTGGCACATTGGCACTCATCGCCAGCAGCTCACACATCTTGGTTTTTCCTGTCACTGAATCTGTTATTTCATTATCTGCGGCATTGTAGCCAAGCCTTGTCGGCAGGGGAATTATTGCTTGCAATAAAAAATTTAAACAATTGTTTGAAAAATGCTTGTATTCGATTTCGCTTAGGTTTAATTTTATTGCGACACAGGTCTGACCACACACTATAATTGTGATCTTGATCGCTCTCAGGCGAGGCGTTCTACACTGAATAAAGTGGTCGTTTTATTAAGGAGAACAAACAGTGACTACCCTACTATGGATCCTGGCATTGCTCTTGGTTTTAGGAGCAGCAGCGTACCTCAGAGTATCCCTGCTGACTGCAACCATAGCCGCCGCAGTGGTCATGGCAGCAGGCAGCCTGCTGGATGTAACTGGACTGATTAGCTGGATAATTTTCCTGGTTATTGCCCTGCCGCTGAATCTGAGTGCCTTCAGGCAGAGTGTGATAACCCGGCCATTACTTAAACTCTATCGCGGCATCATGCCGGAGATGTCTTCCACCGAAAAAGAGGCGATTGAAGCCGGTACTACCTGGTGGGAGGCCGATCTCTTCGCCGGTAATCCCAACTGGAAGAAGCTGCACAACTATCCGGTTGCCCGTCTGAGCGCCGAAGAGCATGCCTTCCTGGAAGGACCTGTGGAGGAGGTCTGCCGCATGGTTAACCAGCATATGGTTTCCCATCAATTGGCGGACTTGCCTGCCGAAGTATGGCAGTTCCTCAAAGACAAAGGCTTCTTTGCGATGATCATCAAGAAGAAGTACGGTGGTCTGGAATTCTCTGCCTACGCCCAATCCCGGGTATTACAAAAGCTGGCCGGTGTCAGCAGTGAGCTGGCCTCGACCGTAGGTGTGCCCAACTCACTGGGCCCTGGCGAACTGCTGCAGCACTATGGTACCCCGGAGCAGCAGGATCACTACCTGCCCCGCCTGGCCAAAGGCTTGGAAGTTCCCTGCTTTGCCCTGACCAGCCCTGAAGCCGGCTCAGATGCCGGTGCCATTCCGGATTTCGGTGTAGTCTGCAAAGGCCAATGGCAAGGTGAAGAAGTGCTGGGGATGAAACTGACCTGGAACAAGCGCTATATCACCCTGGCACCTGTTGCCACAGTTTTGGGGTTGGCATTCAAGCTTAAAGATCCCGAGCATCTGCTTGGCGATAAGGAAGAGCTGGGCATTACCTGCGCCTTGATCCCGACCGATGTTGAAGGTGTGGAAACCGGCCGTCGTCACTTCCCGCTCAACTGTATGTTCCAAAATGGTCCAACCCGAGGCAATGAGGTGTTTGTTCCTCTGAGCTTTATCATAGGTGGCCCGAAAATGGCGGGACAAGGCTGGCGCATGCTGGTGGAATGCCTGTCGGTTGGCCGCGGCATCACCCTGCCCTCCAACTCAGCCGGTGGCGTTAAAACCGCGGCTTTGGCAACCGGTGCCTATGCCCGCATTCGTCGTCAGTTCAAGCTGCCTATCGGTAAGCTGGAAGGCATTGAAGAGCCTATGGCGCGTATCGGCGGTAACGCCTACCTGATGGACGCTGTAACCTCCTTGACCACCACAGGTATTGATCTGGGTGAAAAGCCTTCCGTCATCTCGGCGATAGTCAAATATCACCTGACCGACAGAATGCAGAAATGCGTTATCGACGCCATGGATATTCACGGTGGTAAAGGGGTATGTCTTGGCCCCAACAACTATCTGGGACGCGGATATCAAGCGGCACCTATCGCCATCACGGTTGAAGGGGCCAACATTCTGACCCGCTCCATGATCATCTATGGTCAAGGTGCCATTCGCTGCCATCCATATGTGCTGGCAGAGATGGAGTCGGCCTTTGATACCGACGTAAACCGCGGCCTGAATAACTTTGATGCGGCGCTGTTTGGGCATATCGGCTTTACCACAAGTAACCTTATCCGCAGCCTGTGGATGGGCCTCACCGGCAGTCGCTTCTCCAATGCGCCTTTTGCCGACAAGACCAAGCGTTACTATCAGCATATGAACCGCTTCAGTGCCAACCTGGCCTTGCTGTCGGATCTGGCGATGGCGACCTTAGGGGGTAACCTCAAACGTAAGGAGCGGATCTCTGCCCGCCTGGGTGACTTGCTCAGCCAATTGTATCTGGCATCGGCAACCCTCAAGCGTTATCAGGATGAAGGCCGTCAGAGTGAAGATCTGCCACTGGTACAGTGGGCGGTTGAAGACGCGCTCTACAAGCTGCAGTCTTCTCTGGATGAGCTGCTGGATAACTTCCCTGCTGGCCTCGGCGGCGTGCTGCGCCTGGTGTTGTTCCCCTTCGGTCGACCACTGAAGCGCCCAAGTGATGTGTTGGACCACAAGGTAGCCAAGATAATGCAGACCCCTTGTGCCAGCCGTGACCGTCTGGGTAAGGGACAATTCTGGGAAGCATGCGACAATAATGCCGTAGGTATTCAGGAACAGACCTTCAAAGACATACTGGCGGCGGAGCCCTTGTATGACAAAGTCTGTAAGGCTGCCGGCAAACGTCTGCCCTTCATGTGGCTGGATAAAGTGGCCGCAGAAGGCAAGGCGCTGGGTGTTCTGAGCGATGCAGAAGTGGCCCTGCTGGAGCGCGCTGAAATCGGCCGAATGAAGTCCATCAACGTGGATGACTTTGACCCCGCCGAACTCAAGGCTCAGAGCCTGGAGCAGGAAAACCGCGAAGAACAAGCCGCTTAAGACTGTCGATAATATCACTGGAAACACAAAATGCCGTTCACAATTGTGGACGGCATTTTTATTGTCCTTCCCAACCTTCACTTCAATAGTTGGTCTTCATTCAAGATAACTAGCATCAAAACTTAAAGAATAAATGGGGACATAGTTAACCCAGGTGTAAAAAGCAGTCTGCACAGCATTAAAATAGGTAAAACAATCAGATGATTGGCCCCGTATTCAGAAGTTAACAGTAGATCTCATTCCCAAGAAAATGACGCCTTTATGCTTGTCGTATAGATAGCGTTTTCTCTGTTAGCAAAACATCCTATTAAAAACGGCTATTAACCGTCGCTGATATCAAATTTTTACTTATAGACACAAAAAATCCGACAACCTGAAGTCGTCGGATTTGGCTCTTTGTGGTTTAAGTCAGCATCTGTGGCTATAAACTGTATATGTCGCTGCAACATATAACCAAGCTTGTGCTACGTTTCCCTGTTCTACTTGGTCCAGCGGTCCATCCAGCCCAGCACCTTGGCGTACCACTGCTCAAGGTTATTGGGGTTGAGGATCCAGTGGTTTTCATCCGGATAGATCAGCAGCTCAGAAGGGATATTGTTGCGCTGCATATAGCTGAACGCCGCCAAGCCTTGACCGTAAGGTACCCGGAAGTCTTTCTCACCGTGGATCACCAGCATAGGAGTCTTCCAGTTTTCCACATAGTTGGCCGGATTGAACTTCTCATAAAGATCCTTGGCCTGCTCGTAGCTGCCGCCAAACTCATGCTCAGGGAACCAGAGTTCCTCGGTCACATGGTACATGGAGCGCATATCGAACAAGCCCGCGTGGTTAACCAGGCACTTGAAACCGTCATTCCAGTTACCCTGGATCCAGTTCATCATGTAACCGCCGTAGGAGCCGCCGAGGGCGCAGGCGTTATCGGCATCGATCCACTTCTGCTGTTTGGCAACCGCAGCCAGACCTTTTTGCAGATCTTCCAGAGGTTTACCGCCCCAGTCCAGGCTGATGGAATCGGTAAAGGCCTGACCATAGCCGGTAGAGCCGTGGAAATCCACCATCACCACGGCATATCCGGCACCGGCCCACAGCTGAGGATTCCAGCGGAAGCTGAAACTATTGCCGAATGAACCTTGTGGGCCGCCGTGTACCAAGAAGGCCACCGGATACTGCTTGCCTTTCTTGAAGTTAGCAGGCTTGAGCCAGTAACCATACACCTCTTCGTTGTTCCAGCCCTTGAAGCTAAACTGCTCGAACTCACCGAACTTGACCTTGTCCAGCTTGGCCTTGTTGACTTCAGTCAAACGGGTCAGGTTTTGCCCTTCCATGTTGATGGAGTAGAGATCGCCCGGTTCCACCAAAGACTTATGATTGATGATCAAACGATCGCCCGCCAGACCCACCAGGCTGTTGCTGCCATCGTTATAGATGGCACGCACATCACCAAACTGGGTGTTGATGGCAAATACAGACACCTGCCCCAGATCCTGAGCGGTCACATACAGGGTGTTGTTATCTTTACCAAAGCTCAGCGAGGCCGGGCTTCTGTCCCACATGGGCGCCACTTCCTTGCTCTGACCCGTGACTGTGTCTCTGAGCATGATGCGGTATCTGTCGGCCTCGAATCCGGGCTTTTTCATCGCCAGATAGGCCAGGTAGCGGCCATCGGCGGAAAACACCGGCTGAGCATCCCAGGCCTGGTTATCTTCGGTGAGATTCTTGGCCTTGCCACCTGTGACCGGCACCTGCCAGAGATCGTAGTTGGTGGTCCAGGCCTGATCTTTACTCGGTGCCTTGGCACTGTAGACAATATATTTGCCATCCGGGCTGAATGTCACCTCTTCCATGCCGGAAAATGGCTTGGGTGGGGTTTCGGTATCCAGGCCCTTGGTCACATCCACCGGCTTACCCAGCTTGCCGTTTTCAAGCTGCGCCACAAACAGGTGATTACGGGCATGGTCAGACCAGGTGTCCCAGTGACGCACCATCAACTGATCGTATTCACGACCTGTACTCTTGCGCTCGGCTTCTTTATCAAACTTGGCTTTTGAACATTCCAGGGTGTCGCACTCGGGAAAAACACGAATGCTCATCACCACCTGCTTGCCATCGGCCGATAATTTGTAGCCGTCGATACCCAGAGGCAAATCAGATACGGCCTGGGCTTCACCACCATCCAGTGGCAAGCGATACAGTTGGCTGCTGCCATCACGGGCGGCGATAAAATAGACTTGCTTGTCGTCGCTGCTGAAGGCCACATCATGCTCGGTACCTGGTGCAGAAGTCAGCTGCTTGGGAGCCGCGTTCTTGTCACTGAGATCCAAAAGATAAAGATCTGAGCTGCTGCCATCGTCGGTGACCTTCTTCAGGCCGTAGATAAGCTTGGTGCCGTCATTGGATACAGCGGCAGAATGGAGTTTGTTGAGCTTGACCAGATCCTGGACAGTAAAAGGTGCCTTATCGGCAGCCAGCGCCGGCAGAGCCAGACCTGCGGCGAGCAGCGCCATCAATAGTGGGTTGGTTTTCATTATAAATCTTCTTATTGGTTGTTGATTGCAATGCAAAAGGGGCCAACAGGCCCCTCAAGGTTCAGCTTAAGCCTTGGCGTTCTGGATATTCACCTTCCAGATCGCCGGGCCGGTTTCGTGCGCATTCACCCCGTTGGAGTCAACCGCTACAGTAACAGGCATATCCTTGACGTCAAACTCATAGATGGCTTCCATCCCGAGATCTTCAAACGCCACCACGCGAGATTGCTTAATCGCCTTGGACACCAGATAAGCGGCGCCGCCGACGGCCATCAAGTATACCGCCTTGTGCTTGCGGATAGATTCGACTGTTGCCGGACCACGTTCTGCCTTGCCTATCATGCCCATTAGACCCGTCTTATCCAGCATAAGATCGGTAAACTTATCCATACGGGTAGCGGTTGTCGGGCCGGCCGGGCCAACCACTTCATCACCTACCGGGTCGACTGGACCGACGTAATAGATGAATTTACCAGTGAAATCAACTCCTTCTGGCAAGCCTTCACCGCTTTCAATCAGGCTCTGGATCCGTTTGTGAGCCGCGTCACGGCCGGTGAGCATCTTACCCGAGAGCAGCAGAGTATCGCCGCTGTTCCAGCTTTCAATCTCTTCCTGGGTAACGGTATCGAGATTGACCCGGCGCACGCTCTCACCCACTTCCCAGGTGATTTCCGGCCAGTCATCAAGGCTTGGCGGAGTCAACTCGGCTGGGCCGCTGCCATCAAGATGGAAATGCACATGGCGGGTGGCGGCGCAGTTTGGGATCATCACCACAGGCTTGGAGGCAGCGTGGGTTGGCGCTGTCTTGATTTTAACGTCCAGCACAGTTGTCAAACCGCCCAGGCCCTGGGCACCAATGCCTAAGTTGTTGGCACGCTCGAAGATATCCAAACGCAGCTTCTCTTCCGTGGTTTCGGCGCCGCGTTCCATCAACTCGTGAATATCCACGCTCTCCATCAAGGCTTCCTTGGCAAGCACAGCGGCTTTCTCGGCGGTGCCGCCAATACCTATTCCCAGCATACCCGGAGGACACCAGCCGGCGCCCATGGTTGGCAGTGTCTTCTCAACCCAGGCGGCGATATCGTCAGATGGATTGAGCATCACCATCTTGGCCTTGTTTTCACTGCCGCCGCCCTTGGCGGCAATGGCCACTTCGATATGATCGCCGGGAACCATCTGAATATGCACCACGGAAGGTGTGTTATCGCGGGTATTCTTGCGGCTGCCAGCCGGGTCGGCCACTATTGAGGCCCGCAGCGGGTTATCAGGATTGGTATAAGCGCGGCGCACGCCTTCATCCACCATCTGCTGCACTGTCATATCTGTCTTGTCCCACTGCACGCCCATTCCCAGATAGACATAACAGGTCACAATACCGGTATCCTGGCACAAGGGTCTGTGTCCTTCGGCAGACATGCGCGAGTTGATCAAAATCTGGGCAATTGCATCCTTGGCAGCCTGGCTCTGCTCACGCTCATAGGCGGCGGCCATGGCATCGATAAAATCTTTGGGATGGTAATAGGAGATATATTGCAGGGCATCACTGATGCTGTCGATAAAGTCAGCTTGCTTGATTACAGACATGTTTGGCGCTCCATTAGCCTAAGGATCCGCCCCTTCAGCTCAGGATCAACGCTCAACAGAGATTCAAGCCAAAGCCTTGAATTTCAGGCTCCGCTTGTCGGTTTTGCGACACAAAAATGCTCAAAACGACAGCAAAGCCGTGATACAACGCGTTTTCACCAAGGGCCAGGGGTGGTTTTATTAGTTTTTTGTGGCCGTTATGATACTCTTTCGTTCCTTTTTGGGCTACATCACATTTTCAGATAGGGTCGTTCGATGTACCAGCAGGCTATTTGCCCTCCCGCCATTCGCGTTCTTGACTGGCAACTCTCAACCTTAGAGCTGTTTTCCCACTTCAGCGGTGAGCCTTGGGCCATGCTGCTGGATTCGGCCGATGCCCAGCACAATGACGCCAGATACGACATCATAGTTGCCGAGCCAATAGCCACGCTAGTCACCACAGGTGAAACCACCCAAATCGCTGAGGCAGGCAGCGTGCGCCGCTCAAGTGACGATCCTTTTGCCTTGCTGCAACAACTGCTGCAACAGTATTTTCCCAACGCTATGCCGGTCAATCAGCCTTTCAGCGGCGGCGCTGTTGGCGCCTTCAGTTACGATCTTGGCCGCAGACTGGAAAAACTGCCGAAACTGGCCGCAGCAGATATCGCTCTGCCGGAGATGAATGTCGGCCTCTATAACTGGGCCCTTATTCGAGATAAGGAATCAGCGTGCTGGCAGCTGGTGCACTACCGCGGTGAAAAGGCGCTGATTGACACCCTGTCGCGGCTGACGTCCAAAGTCGCAAACAGTCCCAATAAGCACCTTGACCAGAAAGCGTTCCGGCTCAGTGGTGAGTGGCGCTCGCAGCTTAGCCGCGAGCAATATGGCGACAAGTTTGCCCAAGTGCAGCAATATCTTCACAGCGGCGATTGCTATCAAATCAATCTGACCCAAAGATTCCAGGCCGACTATCAAGGTGATGAATGGCAAGCCTATCGTAAGCTAAGACAAGCCAACGGCGCGCCCTTCTCTGCCTTTATTCGCCTGGAGCACAACTGCATCCTGTCCATCTCACCCGAGCGTTTTATTGCCCTGGATTCCAATCGCCATATTGAAACCAAGCCCATCAAGGGCACCCTGCCCCGCGGTGCTGATGAACAGCAAGACAAGGTACTTGCCAAACAGCTGGCAAGTTCAGAAAAAGACAGAGCCGAAAACTTGATGATAGTGGACTTGCTGCGCAACGATATCGGCAAGGTCGCCAGCCCAGGCAGTGTGGCCGTGCCGCATCTGTTTGCCATAGAAAGCTTTCCGGCGGTGCACCATCTGGTCAGCACAGTAACCGCCGAACTGGCACCGGGTTATCAGGCCACAGACTTGCTGCGGGCCGCCTTCCCCGGCGGCTCTATCACAGGCGCGCCCAAAATCCGCGCCATGGAAATTATCGAAGAACTGGAACCCAGTCGCCGCTCACTCTACTGCGGTTCCATCGGCTATCTGAGTCAGGATGGCAAAATGGACAGCAGCATCACCATTCGAACCCTGGTTGCCGATTCCGGACAACTCTATTGCTGGGCCGGCGGCGGTATAGTAGCCGACTCAGACGTGGATGCCGAATATCAGGAAACCTATGATAAAGTGAGTCGAATACTGCCGCTATTGACCCCTGAGCCAGACTCGCCTTAGCCTTAAGCTTGCCATTTAAGCTTGATGATAGTTCTTTGCGAAGACTGAACAGCAATGGCTTTGATTATTGAATACTTCAATCGACTTCAAGGACGCTATGGATAAAGACGAGCTGCTGACCCGTTTTCAACTCAGGGCCCTGAGTCGATACCATTCAAGTCCTTTGCTCCCGGCCAAACTCAGGGCCGCGGCGGTACTTATCGCGCTGGAGCCGGGTTTGCAGGGGCCGGAGCTTATCCTGACCCAGAGACCGAAGCATCTTAAGGCTCATCCAGGTCAAGTGAGCTTTCCCGGCGGCAAACCGGAAGCCGAAGATCAGAACCTTATCATGACAGCCCTCAGAGAAGCTGAAGAAGAGATAGGCTTGGCGCCGGATAATGTCGAAATCATAGGTCAACTGCCCAATCATCCCACCTTTACCGGCTTTGAGATCACCCCAGTGCTTGGCTGGGTAAAGTCACCCTTTGAGGCCCAAATTGACCCGGCCGAAGTGCAGGAGTTATTTCGGGTGCCGCTGGCGTTTTTACTGGAAGAGGAAAATCGTCACACGGCTATGTTCGAGCGCCGCGGCCATTTCTACCCTGTCACCTTTATTCCCTATCGCAGGCACTTTATCTGGGGCGCCACCGCGGCGATTATCGATATGCTTTGTCGACAACTGCGCTGACAGCACAGCATAAAGGCAGTTAGGGAAGACTTTGACAGGCCCCGGCATGCCTTCAGTCAGATGCCTTGAATGCCAATTGCTGTGTAAGCCACTCTCTACAAAAGAGAAGGCCGCGAGGACTTATTCACACCTTCCTTAGATAAAGAAACGCAGATACAAGCCAGCGGCGGTGGATGAGAGCAGCAACAGTGGAATATTGAACCAATAACCCAAGCGGCTGTGATGAGCCACATACCAGTTGAAAGCCAGACTAATGAAACTGATGGCAGCGCAAGCCCAGATGATATATTCCAATAGCATGGTCTGCTGAGGGTCCCAGTACAAACGCACCGGCGCCCCTTTGCTGAAGAAATAGCCTACGGCCCTGTCAGGCCGCGCCTTATCAAATATCAGCAGGGCGTAAATCGCCAGTGACCAACCAATAATCGACAGGCTCGCCAACAGATATTGAAAGATTTTGACCTTTTTCATCCAAACTCCTTCCGTCTGAAGGGGGATATTGTCCCCAGAATACCTTTTTCAGCTTGAGAAAAGCCACCAGCAAGGTAATATTAACCTCCAAATTTTTTCCTGTGTCATCAATATAGTCAGGGATTTGCCTGATTTCTGCTCTCGAACTATTTTCGGAGCCGAATTGAAGCATAAAAACGTTTCATTGGAGAACTAAGCAATAATGAGCATTGCATCTGTCGCATCTGTATTTAAAGGTGAGCATGCGGTCGGTTCACAGGTCACTGTACGTGGCTGGGTAAGAACCCGTCGTGATTCCAAGGCCGGCATCTCGTTTCTTGCCGTCTATGATGGTTCCTGTTTCGATCCTATCCAGGGCGTGGTGCCAAATAGCTTACCCAATTACAATGACGAAGTGCTGAAGCTCACTGCCGGCTGCTCCGTGATTGTCACAGGTGAAGTGGTTGAAAGCCCAGGCTCAGGCCAGGACTTTGAACTGCAAGTGACCCAAGTGGAAGTCACAGGTTGGGTGGAAGATCCTGATACCTATCCTATGGCGGCCAAACGTCACTCGGTTGAACACCTGAGGGAACTGGCGCACCTGCGTCCACGTACCAACATCATTGGCGCGGTTGCCCGAGTACGTAACTGCCTGTCACAGGCGATTCACCGCTTCTATCACGAAAACGGCTTTATCTGGGTTTCTACCCCACTTATCACCGCCTCCGATTGTGAAGGCGCCGGTGAAATGTTCCGCGTATCAACGCTGGACATGGAAAACCTGCCACGTACCGCCGATGGCAAGGTAAATTACGAAGAAGACTTCTTCGGTAAAGAGGCATTTTTGACCGTATCGGGTCAGCTCAACGGTGAAACCTACGCCTGTGCCCTGTCGAAGATTTACACCTTTGGCCCAACTTTCCGTGCTGAAAACTCCAACACCAGCCGCCACTTGGCCGAGTTCTGGATGGTTGAGCCGGAAGTGGCTTTTGCCGATCTGAACGACATTGCCGGTCTGGCCGAAGCTATGCTCAAGTACGCCTTCAAGGCGGTCCTGGAAGAGCGAATGGACGACCTGCAGTTCTTTGCCCAGCGCGTCGATAAAGGCGTGATTGAGCGCCTGGAAAACTTTGTCAGCAGTGACTTTGCCCAGGTGGACTACACAGATGCCGTTGAGATCCTCAAAAACTGCGGCAAGCAGTTTGAGTATGATGTCGAATGGGGCATAGATCTGCAATCCGAGCACGAGCGTTATCTGGCCGAAGTGCACTTCAAGGCTCCTGTGGTCGTGAAGAACTATCCAAAAGATATCAAGGCCTTCTATATGCGTCTCAACGAAGATGGCAAGACAGTGGCAGCGATGGACGTATTGGCCCCCGGCATTGGTGAAATTATCGGCGGTTCACAGCGTGAAGAACGTCTGGACGTACTGGATATGCGCCTGGCCGAGATGAATCTCAACAAGGAAGATTACTGGTGGTATAGAGATCTGCGTCGTTACGGCACTGTGCCTCACTCAGGTTTCGGTCTGGGCTTTGAGCGTCTGGTGTCTTACGTTACCGGTGTTTCCAACATCCGCGATGTGATCCCCTTCCCTCGCGCCCCAAGAAGCGCCAACTTCTAACGAGTTCTTATCCAAAAAAACGCGCTTCCGGGCGCGTTTTTTATTGGCTGGATATCAAGTTTAGCTACGTATTTTACACCGGCTTAAAGGGCTGTACTCTGTCGCAAACCGCGCCGAGCAAAGGTTTGTCGTGAGAGATCACCAGTAGCGTCAGCTGTTTATCACGGGCAATTTGCAGCAGTTGTTGCCAAAGCCTTTGCTGACTCAGCATATCCAGCTGGGCCGTGATTTCATCACAGATAAGCAGCCGGGTTTCCGGCGCCACTGCCCTTAAAATATTGAGCCTCTGCAGCTCACCGCCGGAAAGGCCGCCGGGGCGTGATGCCAACCAGCGCCTGAATTCAGACTCGGCCACGCCGAGCATGGGCAAGAGATGAGCATAATCACGCCCCTGCCAACTCTCATTCAAGGATTGCGCCAGGGTCAATCTGGGGTTGAACGCCTGCTCCGGCTGCTGAATAACCCACTGAATGGGTGAAGGGCGGCCGCCAACCTGCTTTAGCACCTGACTGCACTCAAGCTTTCCCGCCGCAAGCGGCATCAAGCCTGTGAGTATCGCGGCCATAGTGGACTTGCCGCAGCCACTGTCACCCCAGATCCCGAGAATCTCGGCGCGATTAATAGCGATATCAGGCAGCTCAATCACCTTGCTGCCCCGATAGGCCAAGCCACCACTGAGTGAAAGCAGCGGCGATAAGGATGCAGAAGGCAAAGGCGCGCTTTCAAGCGCCAAGGCAGAGCCGGATTGAGCCGGTTTGTTATGCAAAGAATTTAGACTCATGCACGCCTCCGACAAGGCGAGTTGCTGAAACTCTCCAGGCTGTCACCATGGGGCTTTTGTTGACCAGCAGGTTGACTAGCGGGTTCGCCAACGGGTTGACTGGCAGCTTGATTATCGAGCCGGCTATTGAGGTGACTCTTGGGACCGCTCTTTGGTTCAGCATCAGCCAAGCGACAGCTGCCGGCAGGCCAGTTTTCCGGCAACGCCGCCAGCAAGGTGTGACTATAGCAGCCGTCACTCTCACATTCATCTCCCGGCTTATGCCCGGCAATACCC
This sequence comes from Shewanella indica, assembly GCF_002836975.1. Taxonomy (GTDB): domain Bacteria; phylum Pseudomonadota; class Gammaproteobacteria; order Enterobacterales; family Shewanellaceae; genus Shewanella; species Shewanella indica. Next base: position 356,618 of record NZ_NIJK01000047.1, read on the forward strand.
CCCCGCAGACTGGCGCTATCCGTCACCTCGGTGAGCCGACCGCGGCGCAGCAGATACAGCTCGGCATCCAAGGCCAACACGGCCCTGAGGTTATGACTGATAACCAGTACCGCCTTGGGGCTGGCGTCTAAACCCAGCCGCTGCTGCAAGGCGCCGCTGGCAAAGTCGTTGAGTAAGGCGTAAAGCTCAGTGGCAGCAAGCTCATCCAGACCGCAACAAGGCTCATCGGCCAGCAATAGATCCGGCGCTTGCAATAGGGCCTGGGCCAATAATACCCGCCGGGCCATACCGCCGGAGAGCATGGGGGGATAAGCCGCCAAGATCTCCGCTGTAATACCCAGCTCGTCATACAGAGCCTGCCGGTAAGGGCGCATGGCATCATCACTGTACCAGTCAAGCAATTCGCTTATCTTAATGTTGGCGTCCAGCACCTGGGTACTCTGAGCGCAAAGCGCCGTCTTTTGCGGCCGCATCAAACCAACGCATTGCATGGCTATGCCCTTTGGCAAACTGCCCATGATAGCCAGCGCCAGCAAGCTCTTACCGGCGCCGCTCTCACCGAGCACTGCAGTAACCCGTCCTGGAACCACCTCAATATTGAGCCCATCCAGCAAGGTTCTGCCACTACTATCCTTAAGCGTTAAATCTGTCACTTGGGTATGAATGGCGACGACGGGTTTAACATCGCTTGAGGAAAGTAAATCACCTTTAGATCTCAAGGCATTGGTGCCCGGTAACTTAGGCGCAGCCATACCGTCTCTGGCAAACTGGATCAGATTTTCGGCAAGCTTAGACAACAGCAAAACAAAGCTCAGCAGCAAGATCCCGGGAAACAGCGCCAACCACCATTGGCCAAGCAACAGATAGCGATTGGCCTCAGCCAGCAGTTCGCCTATGGAGGGCGCGTTGCTGTCGAGGCCAAAACCAAGAAAGCTCAGCGCCGCGACATGAAGCAAGGCGTGCGGAAACAAGTTGAGCCCGCCAATCAGCCACTGCGGCATGATATGAGGCCATAAGTGGCGCATGCGGGTGCTTAACCTGGAGCCGCCGAAACCCAAAGCCAAACTGACATAGGGCTGAGCCAGGATTTCATCCATTTCCAGTAAGAGTAAACGGGTCAGTCTCGGCCAATGACTCAAAGCCAGGGCCGCAATCACCCCATATTCCTGTCCACCAAAGGCCAGCGCCAGCAAGATCAGCAGCAACAGATGTGGCAGTGACATACAGAGATCGCAACCGAGTAATACAGCTTGACGCCACTTGGAGCCGGTTTGCGCCAGCAAGGCCAGCAGCAGTGCCAGCGAACTGCTGAGCAGTACCGCCAGCGCGCCTATCCACAGACTTTTGAGCATGGCCGCGCCGCTACGCTCGGCCATATCACGCCCAAGCCAATCCGTCCCCATGGGATGAGCCCAGGATGGCCCCTGACTCTTGGCCAGCAGGTTAAGCTCACTGGCATGATTGCCAAATAGCAGGCATAGTGTCGTCAGCAAGAAAAGTCCGCAAACCGGCCAAAACCAGATGGCGACGCGACTGCCATCCTTGGCCTGAAGGCTTTTCAAGCAAAGCGTTAATCCGCCCATCATGCCTGCACTCCAGTGGCATGAACCGAAAGTCCACTGAGCCTGCCGCGCTGCAATCTGGCGCTGATAAGCTCGGCGGCCAGGTTACCGCAAAACACAAACAGCGCCGAAAACAGGGTGATCCCCATCAGTAATGGCGCATCGTTACCGAGTCCGGCCTTGACCAAGGCGCTACCGAGTCCGGGGAAGTTAAACACGGTTTCGGCGAGAATAGAACCGCCGAACAGCTCGGCAAAAGAAGCAAAGTGCAGCACTATCGCGGGCTTTAGACTATTGGCAAAGATATGCTTCTTGAATACCGCCAGACGACCTTTACCGTGACTTTGGGCATATCCCACATATTCGCTGTGGTAGAGATCCAGCACCTTTTCCCGGGTGTGCAGCACCAAGGGTGAGAGTTGGCTTAGCGTCAGGACAGTCAAGGGCAAAGCAAGGTGCAACAACATACTGCCAAGGCTCTGCTCGGCAAAACTCAGCCCCAGCGGCGCAGCGCAGCACACGGGCGTCCAGGCCAGAGTGACAGAAAACAGGCTTATCATTATCATTGCCAACCAAAATGACGGAATGCTCGAAAGCAGCCAGGCAAAGCGTCTCAGCCAGCGATCGCAGAAACTCCCTTCGGTGATGGCACACAGCAGTCCCAGGCCATAACCGAGCAGCAGAGCCAGTCCCCAGGAGAGCGCCATCAACAGCAAGGATAGCGGCAAGCGCTCGGCAATCACCTCGGAAACGCTCTGGCGAAACACCAGACTCTGACCCATATCGCCACTCAGCAGAGCGGAAAAGTAACTGCTGATCTGCTGCCAGAGTCCGGTGTCCAACCCTAGCTCGCGGATCATCTGGGTGCGCTGGGCATCGGATACCGCCAGCAGATTACCGCCCAGATAGTGAATTAAGGGGTCGAGCGGCGACAAGGACAAGAGCACAAAAGCCAGCAAACAAGCAAGCAACAACAGCAGCGCCAGCCGCAGAGACCGCAACAAAGCCCCCCGCCAGCAAACTGACGACCACTTTTGCGCCACTATCGGCTTGTTGGCAGACAACATTGGTTTCATGGACATTGCCAGCGCCACTGGTTGATATTATTGGTGATCGGCCAGCCATGACCGTGAGGTTCCACCAAGGGTTGCCCCAAATCGAGACAAGGGTTGGCGGCATACAGATGCTGCAGATTCACCAACCAACTCCAGGGCACATCCCGGCTTATCTGTTGCTGTGCCTGTTGCCAGAATGCAATCGCACTGTCGACAGAGTCTGCCTCGCGAGCTTTTTCCAGCGCCTTATCGACCAGCGGGTTATCATAATAGCCGGAGTTGAAATAGCCTTTACCGGCATTGCGGCTGTCATAGACAAGCGCCATCTCATTGGCCGAAAGGCTGCCAAAGCCAAAGAGCACCGGCGCCTGATGCATCACCCGATAGATATTTTCCCAGCTGTCCGCCTTGGGCTCCACCTGGAACCCGGCCATTCTGGCCATCTGGGCACTGGCCAGCGCCAACTGCTCGCGAATGCTGTCACCGGCCAGATAGTAGAGCGGGAATGTCAGCCGTTGCCCATTCTTTTCGCGAATGCCGTCCGCTCCCGGTAACCAACCGGCGTTGGCCAAGAGTTCTGACGCTTTGAGTAAACGCTGCTTCATCTGCCAATCGGCCCAATCGGGAACCGCGCCGCCCCATGGCAAGTCATCGGCAATTGACCAGGCCGGTCTTGCGTAGCCCCCCAGCAGATTATCGACCAGTTGCTGGCGGTCGATCACCATATCGAAGGCTTGGCGCACCGCCAATTCACTGGTGACCGGGTTATCTTCCGTCCGCATCGGCCAGGCAATGCCGCGGTTATCGACGCTGGTTTGTGACCACAGGCGATAATTGCCCTGAGCCATCAGGGCATCGGCATATCTGGGTGCCAGCGCCGAGAGTTGCAACTGCCCGGTTCTGAGCATAGCAAAGCGGCTGTCTTCGTCGGCAAAGACGATAACCAATTTGTCGAAAAAGGGCTTTTTCAGCAGCGGATTGTCAGGATCGGCACTCTGATATTTAGGGTTAGCTTCCAGGATCAACTGTTGGCCCTTATCCCAGCGGCGCATTTTATAGGGCCCCGAACCTATGGGATGCTGACCATAATCCGGGCCGTAACTGTCGCTTGGCACTATCGCCAGCTCGGCCAAGGTATCGATAAAACCGATATCTGCCTGCTTGAGGGTGAATTCGACTTGCAGCTCAGACTTTTGTTCCACCTTGACCAAATTGGATAAGTCCTGCATACCGGCAGCATTTCTAGCCTGCTCAAAGGTAAAAGCCACATCCTCTGCGTTGAGCGGACTGCCGTCACTGAACAGCAGATTAGGCCTCAGGGTTACTGTCCATTTGAGCCTGTCGGGGCCCAAGGTCCAATCGCTGGCAATATCACCGATAAACTCGCCGCCGCCTGAGCGGCGCAGCAAGGCAGATTGAATGAGCGGATTATTGTAGCGCCCCCAACCTAGGATGGGGTCAAAGCCACCATCGGGCTCCGCGCCCAGCACCATGACCAAGGGCTCTGGGGTCGTATTCGCTTTCAACTGGAAAGGCAAAGCTACTGCCAACAGAGTCAGTAACAGCAATCCGGTAGTTGATATTGTCGACTTGGACCCATGTTTTGATTGTGTCAGTTTTTCTGACCTTTGCGGCTTGGACCGGCAAATGGGTTTGCTCTTGGATTTGATATAAACAGATGAAAGCAACACCTGAAACTCCCGAACCTGGCTAAAATTTTTTAGACTTATTGACGGATATGATGGCGGTTCCGCGGCAAAGTAATACTAACTTGTATGTTGGTTTGCCAAGGAGAAGAGCGCAATTCAAGTTCAGTGCATAACCAGATCATTTGAGCCGAACCCTAACTATTCATATAAGCTAGGGATCCGGCCAATGGGTGCAGCAGGAAATGATCAAGCTCTCTTGATTGCTTAAATAGGCTTGTTTATTAAACGCCCACAAGGCATTTTCAGTGTTATGTTCGACCGGAACCTAACGCCACCCGCCGATATTACTTATTTATTTTTAGTAACACTACCCCGATTCCTTTCAGTGTAACAGCACAAAAAACCAACAAAGATAAAAAGTTTGCTATAGATCACACCCAATGAAAATGGAAAAGGACATTTTGTGGCAAAGCTTGTGTAAGCTCTACTAACCAATAGTGTTTTTCTGAAGAAACAGTCATGACAGATGAAACTCAACGTTTTACCGTATCCCTACCCCAATCACTGTTCGAAGAGATAGAAAATGATAGCCGCGAGCGAGGCTATCAATCACGTTCAGAATATATTCGCGATCTGTTTCGCGACAGGATAGTTGATAAGCAATGGAACAACAGCAAAGAGGATGTTGTAGGCGTACTGACCTTGGTTTTCGATCATCATCAGAGAGGTTTGTCGGAAAAGCTGATTGAAATCCAGCACAATCATCTAGTACACGTGCTCTGCAGTACCCATGTCCACATAGACCATCATAAGTGTTTGGAAACCATTATCCTCAAAGGTCAGGCTTTTGAAGTAAATAAGTTGGTCAATCAAATAGCGGTACTGAAAGGGGTTAATCTCGCGCGTTTAAGTCGTGCCGGAATTATCTGATATTGCATAGTGCCCACCATCAAGCACAAACCTGCCGGTATTGCACGCAAAGTCATTGCCATAAGCAGCTATCCCGCTATGGCAATGACCGCATGAGACACAAGTCTAAATACAAGTAATGATATTAAGTTCCTTGGTAATCCGAGCCTATGTTGATATTCAATAGATAGACGGCATACCTTCCGGGCGGGTACGCAGCACCTTAAGAAACCACATATATTGCTCGGGATAGGCGGTAATCACCTGCTCCACGGCCTTGTTTAATGCAATGGCTTCATTTTCCTTACCTTGCATCGACTCAGGGGCAATCGCCGGCATAACCGTCAAACGAAAACATCTGGCTTGGTCATCATAACCAATTTTCACCGGCATCACCTGGGCGTTACCTGCCTGTGCCAAGCGGCCAACCACTGGCAAGGTGGCCTTGACAGTCCCTAAAAATGGCGCAAATACGCTCTGCTCCGGCCCTAAGTCTTCATCCGGCAGATAGAAGAAACTGTTGCCCTGTTTCAGCTCAGCCAACAAGGCCCGGATCCCGGCTTCACGCATATAGATATTGCCGCCTTGCGAACTACGCATCCGGTTATTGAACCAGTTGAACAATTCATTCCGATGCGCTTTGGCCATAGACACCATGGGCAAGTCCAAATTGAGTCTTAGGCCGGCATACTCTATGCCCCAAACGTGAGGCATGATAAAGATAATCGGCTGCCCGGCTTCACGGGCAGCTACGATATGTTCTTCACCCTCAAGCAACACTCTTTTACGAATATAAACGCTTGGCATCAAAATCAGCTCAGATTGTGCCAGCAGTGTCATTACAAAAGCTTCGGTGTTGCGTTCCAGCAACTGCTCGATTTCCTGCTCACTCTTATCGGGGAAACAGGCTTTAAGGTTGGCTCTGGCTACACTTATCGGTTTATGAGCGACACGTTTGACCAAACGCGACAACCCACGGGCAATAGGATCTCTAATGAGAGCAGGCAAGAGACCAAACAGAACCAGTACGCCTATCGCCAACCAACTGCCCCAAAATCTGGGGTGCAGCAATGACCAACGGAAGCGCCTATCGAAGTATTTGCCTTTCTTAGGCTTGGAAGGTGTATTTGACAAGGTTTAACCCCTGGGTTTAATCCCAATGCAATGCCAAACCAGGCATTAAAAATGCGACACAGCAGGGTAGAAGCACTTTCTACAGACACAAACAGGGAAGCCACCCACAGGAGCGGCTTCCCTGTTCTAAATTACTGACCGAGCAGTTATTTGCCTTTGTTAGCGGCTTCTACGCGACTCTTCAGTTTCTGTCCCGGACGGAATGTCACCACCCGGCGGGCAGAAATTGGGATATCCTGACCTGTTTTGGGATTCCTTCCCGGTCTTTGATTCTTATCCCTAAGGTCAAAGTTGCCAAAGCCAGATAACTTGACCTGCTCACCATTTTCAAGCGCGGTTCGGATCTCTTCGAAAAACGCTTCAACCATCTCTTTTGCTACCCGCTTGTTAATACCAAGCGTTTCAAAAAGATGCTCTGCCATTTCGGCCTTGGTAAGTGCCATACTTTAATCCCTCAACGATGCGTTGAACTCAGACTTGAGTGCAGAAACCACTGTATCAACCATCTCAGCAATCTCTTTTTCCTCAAGTGTACGAGTGTTATCTTGTAACGTAAGTGCGATCGCCAGACTCTTTTTGCCCTGCTCTACACCTTTACCTCGGTATACATCGAACAAGTTTAAGCCAACCAACTGATTTTCGCCAACTTTTCTTATCAGCGTCATCACTTCACCTGCGGCGACTTCTTCATCAACCACTATGGCGATATCGCGGCGATTGGCTGGAAACTTAGACACAGCCTGGGCTTGCGGCAATTTAGCCTGCAGCAAAGCGTCCAATTCCAGCTCAAAAACTATGGTTTTGCCATTCAGCCCAAAAGGCTTCTCGAGGCTGGGATGGACTGCACCTATATAGCCTATGACCCGATCATTTCTCAATATTTCAGCACATTGCCCCGGATGCATAGCCGGATGCTGCGCTCCTTTAAAACTAAATTCAGCTTCGGAAACTGTCAAGCCAATAATGGCCTCTAAATCACCTTTAAGATCGAAGAAATCAACGGTTTTCGACTCCATGCTCCAGTGTTCATCGCTCTGGGGCCCGGCGATCACCGCGCCCAGCATGGTTTGTTGTCTTACGCCGGATTCTGCTTGTGCATCAGGAATAAAGCGTAAACCAGTCTCAAACAGGCGTACACGAGCCTGCTGACGGGCCTGGTTGTAACCCACGGCATTCAGCAATCCGGTGAACATGGACAGGCGCATGGCCGACATTTCACTGGAAATCGGGTTAGGCAAAACCATAGCGTCGCTATCAGGGTGAACCAGTTTTTGCAGCTTGGGATCCACAAAGCTGTATGTGACGGCCTCCTGGAAACCCCGTGCCACCAACAAAGCTCTGACCCGGCTCAATTTAAGATCCGACTCTTTATGATCTGTCATAGACAGACGCGCCAGCGGGGCTGTGTTCGGAATGTTGTTATAGCCGTAAATCCGGGCAACTTCTTCAATAAGATCTTCTTCAATTGCCATGTCAAAACGGTAAGTGGCGGTTTTCACCTGCCAGTCACTGCCCTGTTTTACAACCTGGAAGCCCAATCGGGTCAGAATTTGTTCAACATCTGTGTCATCGATATGATGTCCGAGCAGTTTATCCAGTTTGCTGCGGCGCAGTTTAATGTCGGCAGCCTTTGGCAGATGCGCTTCGCTCTTGGCTTCAACCACAGGACCGGCTTCGCCGCCACAGATATCCAGCACCAAGCGGGTGGCTCTGTCCATGGCTTTATGCTGCAGCTCTGGATCAACGCCGCGCTCAAAACGATGCGAAGAGTCGGTGTGCAGTCCAAGACGACGGGCCTTGCCCATGATAGCCAGCGGCGCGAAGAAAGCACACTCAAGCATGATATCGCGGGTTTGCTCGCTGACACCGGAAACCTCACCACCAAAGACACCAGCCAGGGCCAATGCCTGGCTGTTATCGGCAATCACCAGGGTATCGGCTGGCACAGTAATTTCGTTGCCATCGAGCAGAGTCAGTTTCTCTTCACCGTTACCCAGGCGTACCTTGATACTGCCGTCAATCTTGTCCAAATCGAAAGCATGCATCGGCTGGCCGAACTCAACCAACACATAGTTGGTAATATCCACGATAGGGTCTATAGAACGAATACCGCTACGGCGCAGCTTTTCCACCATCCAATCCGGCGTTTGTGCCTTGACATTGACATTACTGATAACCCGGCCCAAATATCTTGGGCAGGCTTCCGGGTTGGCGACCTCTATTTCAACTGTACGCTCACTACTGACACTGGCGGCTTCCCAACTTGGCTCGGTCACGTTCAGTCGGTTGAGCACGCCCACTTCGCGGGCCAGTCCCACCATACCCAGGCAATCGGCGCGATTAGCGGTAAGATCCACATCGATAATCACGTCATTGAGCTGCAGATATTCGCGAATATCTGTACCAATAGGCGCCTCCAGCGGCAGTTCAATGATGCCGTCGCTTTCAATATCTATGCCCAACTCGCCATAAGAGCACAGCATGCCGTGTGAAGCTTGTCCACGCAGCTTGGCTTTCTTGATCTTGAAGTCGCCAGGCAGCACAGCACCGACAACGGCCACAGCAACCTTGAGTCCCTGACGGCAGTTAGGAGCGCCGCAAACAATATCCAGCAGCTCTTCGCCACCGACATTGACCTTGGTAACCCGCAGCTTGTCGGCATCGGGGTGTTGACCACATTCAACCACCTCACCCACTACCACGCCGGAAAAGTCACCGGCTACGGCAATGACATCGTCCACTTCCAGGCCGGCCATGGTGATTTGATGAGTTAATTCGTCACGGCTAATCGCAGGGTTAACCCACTCACGAAGCCAGGATTCACTGAATTTCATAATACTAAAGCTCCGTTATTTGAATTGCTTGAGAAAACGCAGGTCGTTTTCGAAGAAGGCACGCAGGTCGTTGACACCATAGCGCAACATAGCCAGACGCTCGACCCCCATACCAAAAGCAAAACCGGAGTATTTATCAGGATCGACTCCCACACCGCGCAGCACATTCGGGTGAACCATGCCGCAGCCGAGCACTTCCAGCCAACCATTCTTGCCTTTTACATCCACTTCGGCAGACGGCTCGGTGAAGGGGAAGTATGAAGGACGGAAACGAATCTCCAAATCCTCTTCAAAGAAGTTACGTAGGAAGTCGTGCAAAATGCCTTTCAGCTCGGCAAAGTTTACATTCTCGTCCACCAGCAGGCCTTCCACCTGATGGAACATAGGCGTGTGGGTCATATCATAGTCATTACGATAGACTCGGCCGGGAGAGATGATTCGCAACGGCGGTTTTTCCACTTCCATGGTGCGAATTTGCACCCCTGAAGTCTGGGTACGCAACACTAACTTGGGATTGAAGTAGAAAGTATCGTGATCAGCCCGAGCTGGATGATGCTCAGGAATATTCAAGGCATCGAAGTTATGATAATCATCTTCGATTTCCGGCCCCTGTACGACACTAAAGCCCAACTCACCAAAAAAGCTTTCAATTCGTTCTATGGTACGGGTGACCGGATGTAAACCACCATTGTCCAGGCGACGTCCCGGCAGGGTGACATCGACTTTCTCTGTCTGGAGTTTCTGTTCCAACTCGGCGGCTTTCAGCCCTTCAATGCGCTGATTGAGGAACTGCTGTACCTTTTGCTTGGCTTCGTTGACCTTCTGGCCGAAGGCGGGCTTTTCTTGTGGACTCAGGGTCGCCATCAACTTCATCATGTCGGTGATCTTGCCCTTCTTGCCAAGATAATCGACGCGGATGTCATCGAGGATTTTCAGATCACTGGCCCCTTCGATGGCGGCTAAGGCCTGTTCTACGATCTCAGTTAACTGCTGCATCTTCTCTTCCAGTGCATGCCTGCCCGTAGGCGGCGATTTTGGTGTCTGTTTGAATTAAAACAGTAAAAGCGTGAAATTTTACGTTAGCCACGGGTCTTTGACCAGTGTCATGAGGCATTTTAGCAAATGAATTGCCTAGAAAAAGTGCTTTTTTTAACCATTGATGTCCTGAGGCGGATGAGTTGTGGTGTCCGAGGATAAAAAGTCGCCAACAAACCCGGAAAACCACAGAAGCCTGGCGCGTCTGTGATAAGCTCGCCCCACGGCCAACTCCTCTTCGCAAGCCAGTGTCCACAGATAGTAAAAAGCCAGCAGATCAGAAAGCGACGACAAAAACTCAGGCAGAAGATACCGCTAAGGTCGGCATTCGCCTACGTGATTATCAGCAGCAAGCCGTAGATGCTGCAGTACGTTATTTCCGCGCTCAGTCTGGCTCGGCTGTGATAGTGCTGCCCACGGGAGCCGGCAAGAGTTTGGTGATCGCTGAACTGGCCCGCATCGCCAAAGGCAAGATACTGGTACTGACCCATGTCAAAGAGCTGGTCGCCCAAAACGCCGAAAAAGTTGCTCTGTTGACCGATGAAGCCAGCATCTACTCGGCCGGTCTGAGGCAAAAGCTCACCCAAGGCAAAACCGTTGTCGCCAGCGTGCAATCCGCCGGGCGCAATCTGGAAGCCTTTGACAGCCACTACTCCCTGGTAGTCATAGACGAGTGCCACAGAGTGAGCCTTGAGCAAGACAGCCAGTATCAACAACTGCTTGAACACCTCAGATCCCACAACCCCAAACTTAAGCTGCTGGGATTGACGGCCACCCCTTATCGCCTTGGACTGGGATTTATCTATCGCCGCCACTATCACGGCCGAGTTGGTAATCCCGACCGAGGGATTTTCGATGACTGCATTTTCGAGTTGCCCTTAAGGCCCCTCATTAAGCAGGGCTATCTGACACCGCCCAGGCTTTACGATGGCCTGAGCGCTCAGTATGACTTCAGCAGCCTGCCGAGCAACGGCAATGGAGAATACGATGAGGCCAAGGTCGATGCCCTGCTCAGTCACAATGGCCGCGCGACCAAGGCCATTGTTAACCAGCTAAGACAACTGGCCAACACCCGCAAGGGAGTGATTATTTTTGCAGCCACAGTGCGTCACGCCGAAGAAGTGCTAACACTACTGGCTGACGAACAGGCAGCGCTCATCACAGCGACCACAGATATGCAGCAAAGGGATGCCATCATCCGCGCCTTTAAAGCCCAGGAACTTAAGTTTCTGGTCAATGTAGCCGTGCTCACAACCGGGTTTGATGCGCCCCATGTGGATCTTATTGCCATCATGCGGCCTACGGCATCTGTAAGCCTGTTTCAACAGATGGTTGGCCGCGGCCTGAGACTGGCCGAAGGCAAACAGGACTGTCTGGTCATAGATTATGCCGCCAGCGGCTTTGATCTCTTCTATCCCGAGGTTGGCACTCCCAAGCCAGCGGCAAACTCGGTGCCGGTGCAGGTTCCCTGCCCCGAGTGTGGTTTTGCCAATATCTTCTGGGGCAAGACGGATGAGGATGGTGACATCATCGAACACTTCGGCCGCCGCTGCCAGGGACTGTTGCAGGACAATAATCAATGCAATTATCGCTATCGCGCCAAATCATGCCCGGATTGCGGCGCCGAAAACGATATCGCTGCCAAGATTTGCCACCAGTGCCAATCGACCCTGGTCGACCCGGACAAACGCCTCAAAGAGGTGTTGTCAAAACAGCATCACCACCTGTTCAAAGTGCAGCAAATGTTGCTGCATGCCGAAGAGGGGCGTCTCAGAGTTCAGTATCTGGATTACGACGGCAATGACTTCAACCAGTATTTTAAAATGGAGACCAGTGCTCAACGCCGGGCACTGTTTGCTTGTTTTATCCACCCCCACAGTAAAACACCCGGGCTGAATCTGCCAAAATACAGCCAACCACAACAAGTTGTCGAAGATGCGGCGCGATTTCGGGCGCCGGACATGCTGCTGCTGAAAAAACAGGCGCGGCGCTGGGATTTATTGCAAACTTTCTTTGATTATCAAGGCAGGTTTCAAACCGAAAAATCATTCCTGGGATCAAGCAACTTAGCATAGGCCTTTAAGCTGTGGTATAACTGCTGCAAATCAAGTCCATGGGAGTCAATATGTTTGTAGTTATTTTCGGTCGTCCAGGTTGCCCATATTGTGTACGTGCAGTGCAACTTTCTGAGCAACTGGCAGAGAAGCGTGATGATTTCAAGTTTAAGTATGTCGATATACACGCCGAAGGTATCACCAAGGCCGATCTGGAAAAAACCGTAGGCAAGCCGGTTGAGACTGTGCCGCAGATCTTTGTCGACAAAGAGCACGTCGGCGGCTGCACTGAATTTGAAGCCTACGTCAGAGAAAACAACCTGCTTTAATCCAAGTTACACTTCCCAATCAAGGACGATACCTTTTATGCTCAAAAGCAAGGGTATCGTCCTGCATCCAACCTTTTCTGCCTCAATCGAACGACAACTTCAAAAGCAAACAGTTAAGCCGACCTACTGCGAGTAACTCCGTGATTATGTATGCCCGTTTCGTTACAGCGGGTGTTGTCAGTGTCTTTCTTGCCAAGGAGTAGATAGACAGCAATTTTGTTTTTAAAGCACTCTCAAGCGCCATAGAGCTCAGCATCTATGCGGTTTGTTCAGGAAGCCATATTCCCGGTAGCAGCCTTTTCCGATTTGCCATCGACCTGCTCAAGCGGCAACAGCAAAATCATCGAAGTACCTATACCATTGACTCCTCTTGAAACCCGCACGCTCCCCCCCAATACTTCAGTGGTCAAATGATGCACTATATGCAGGCCAAGCCCGGTGCCGCCGCTGTTGCGTTTGGTAGTATAAAAGGGGTCAAACACTCGCTGACGATCCTGATCTTCAATCCCGACACCATTATCCATCACACAGATCTCAACCTTATGCTGAAGTTTACGGGCGCAGATATGGATCTCTCCCCGCTCAGTATCTTCAAAAGCATGGATGAGTGCATTGTGCACCAGATTCTGAAGTACCTGCCCCAAAGGTCCAGGATAACTGTGCATATGGATATCCGAAGGAATATCAGTGGTCAGCTTATGATGACTGTGTTTCCACTGACCATGATTTAGCGCCAGAATGTCCGTCACCAACTCATGCAACCAAAAGGCTTGCCGGTCAGCATTAGCTCTGTCGGCAGCTACCTGACGAAACTGTTGAATAAGCAGTGCCGAGCGTTTGAGATTGCGTTCGGCCAGAGTCAAACCTTCCTCCTGGTATTGAATAAATTCCTCCAGTTGCGAGCGTTTGATAGTACCGTTGTGATAATCCCGCTTGAGTTCACCTAGCCTATCATTGAGTGCAGTAACACACAGCATTGCCGCACCAATAGGTGTATTGAGTTCGTGAGCTACCCCGGCCACCATCAACCCCAAGGATGATAATTTCTCGGTACGAACCAACTCCTGCTGCGATGTCTTCAACTGAGCCAACGTCATTGCCAGCGCCGCGTTACTTTGCTGTAACTCATGAGCCTTGTCTTCCAAACGCAGGTTGGAGCGCGCTAAAAACGCCCCCAGCAAAGTCATGCATAAAAAAACTACTGCACCAACACCGGCATAAAGCCGTTGTAGTCTGGCTTGAATGAGCAGTGGCTGTTCATCATGAGATAGGGCGTAAAGCATGGGGACCTTGCTGTCACCATTCAGTATTGGCGCCACACGGGAGAAAGTCCACATCCCGGTTTCATCGATGAACTGCCCCAGTGGTTCCTCTTGTATACGCCGCCAAACTTCAGGATGAATAACTGCCAGACGCTGTTCAGGAGAGTCGAACATAAAGCCCCACTCTCTGTGACCCAAAGTTGACAGCAACCAATAGCCTTCAGCGTTCAACAACATAGTCTTACCGGATTGGCGCAAACGTTCGAGTAAACCACTGCCATCCAGATTCAATAGTGCCAGCCCGAGTGCCTTGCCGTTGCTGTCCATTACCTTGGTAGCAGCACGTAAGGTAGGTCGATAGGGGATCTCTATTTTACCGGCTTCGATATTGAGATCAAAAGGAGAATAATAAACCGCCCCCGAAGCCAAGCGCTTGGCCTCAATGACATAATAACGCGATGATTTATCCTGTAATGCATCAGCAGCGACAACTCGCCTTTGATTATCTATATAGTCAACCCTCACCCGCTCAACGCCGGAATTTCCAATCCAGCGCACTTGCATATAGCTGGGATAGGCGCTGCTGAAGTCAACAAATAGACGCTGCAATAGTTCCAGCTGTTCAGTCTCACCGAGCCTGTTATCTGCTAATACCGATGCGGTCATCTGTGATAGTAAACTGACGTCCTGATGAACTCTGGTAAGTGTAGCGCTGAGTACCAGAGTATCTCTGTCTACCAACTCCTGCTGGGCATAACGCACCTGATCTATCTGCCATTGGGAGGCATAGTGATACATAAGCCAGCTACCCAGTGGCACCAGTAACCACCAGGGCAGCAAATAACTCACCCAAGTCAGCCAAGAATTTCGCCTTGTTCGTCCTGAAGATACGCCCTCAGAGTTCAGCGGTGCCATTAAAGCTTGTTCGGGCAACTCTATCGACATTAGCAAGATTCCATTCAGCGATTATTGAGCCACTGCAATAACTCATCCAATGGCATGGCCTTTCCATACAACCATCCTTGACCTATGTGGCAACCATGTTCTCTGAGCCAATTAGCCTGGCTGTGAGTCTCAACCCCTTCGGCAACAACCGAAATATTCAGTCGCCTTCCCAGTTCAATAATCATTGATGCCAGGAAGCGACTACGTTCATCTTCATCCAACCTGGCGACAAAAGTCATATCAATCTTCAGGTGATCGGCCGGCAGTTGCAGCAAATATTCGAGTGATGAAAGCCCGGTGCCGAAGTCATCTATCGCCACTGTGCCTCCCGAAGTTCGGTGACGCTGGAGAATATTGGCTACCTGTTGAAAAGACTGCATCATAGCGGTTTCAGTGACTTCCAAACACAGCCGGCTCGGCTCTACCCCGGCCAGACGACATTGTTGTTTGAGCCTCTCTAAAACATCCGGCTTATCCAGTTGCCGGGCTGAATAATTGACGCTGATAAGAATGTCGCTAAACCCTGCCAGATCCAGTGCATGCACAGCCTGACAGGACAAAGCAACCACTATGTCGCCTATCCCGTGAATGTAGGACGACTGTTCTGCCAGCGGAATAAAGGTGCCGGGTGGCACCATACCCTCTTCGGTCTGCCAGCGTAATAAAGCCTCAACCCCAACAACCTCACCAGTATTGAGGTCGATCTGTGGCTGATAATGCAACACAAACTCCTGACGTTGAATGGCGCTGTGTAAACGCTGCATCAACTTAAACCTGTGGGCGGCTTGATGTTCAAATTCAGGATCAAACGCCTGTATGCTTCCAGGGCCTCGAGACTTGGCATTCCTCAGCCCTGTTCCGGCTGTTCGTAATAACTCCGCGGGATCCTGCCCACGACTGATAGCCAAAGAGACTTCCGTCATGCAGGCGGTGAGAATATGGCGACTATTATCAATTTCAAAGGGCGCGCCAAACACCTCTTGGGCCCTGTCAATATTGACCTGTTCTTTATGGCCGATAATGGCAAACAGATCCGAGTGCAATCTTCCTATGACTATCGGTTGAGGAAATGCCTCCTGTAACCTTTGAGCCACAGCCTGTAATACCTGATTGCCAAATACACAGCCAAATAAATTGTTAAGCCCGGAAAAATGATCGAGATCCAATAGCAGCAGATTATGGGCATCAGCGCTGGACATAGCCTGCAACCTGGACAATTCACGCAGCAGGGCACTGCGGTTGGGAATTCTCAACAACTCATCCAGATACGCCACTTTATCGAGCCGGCTAATCAAGGCTACATTGCCAAAGCCTTTGGAAACATTGGCCGCAAAAACTTTAAGCAACTCCATCTCTGTATCATCCAGCGTGCGGTTGGTAGCCACATAGATGGCAAACTCAGCCAGTGCTGCCGATTTGGGGAAGAATAGCACCTGGCTTTCATCGGTACTGACAAAACGCTTTTCCCTGAGTGCCTGCTCAACCATGGATTGAATAGTCGGATCCGGCAATTCCCTCAATGCACGATTAATATACTGACGAAAGCGACCACTACAGGCTATGGTTAGGGGTTCGTAGATCTCCCGACCTGAGCTATCCACTGTGTGAGGGCCGCGATTAACACAAACCAAGCCTTCGTCGGCGACATTGATAAGATTAGCAATTTCACTCAAAGTAACCGAGGCTATTTGCGTAAGCGTTCTCAGCCCCAACAAACGATTGCTGGACTCCACAATGAGCTGCAAACCACGACGAGCAGAAGAAATAGTCTTGAGATGATGATAATTACGTACTGCACCTGTGAGTATATTGCGTATCCCACGGTTGGCGAGCTCTGACTTGAGCACATAATCAGACAAGTCATAGTCCTGCATCACAGATTCGACCGGAGCCATTCCTGGCTGGCCGGTCAAGAGTACAAAACGGGTATCGGATATTCCCAGCAAATCCCGCACGGCTTTGACTAACCTGAGACCGGCATCTTCGGTTTCCATCACGACATCAACCAACACCACAGCAAAGTCGGCATCTTTTCCCAATAAGCTGGATGCCTCTGCCATGCTGTAGGCTTGTATGAGTTCAAGGGGACGTCCCATTAATGTCTTTTATGGTAGTGTTCATAAATCTGTGTCATTTGAGTAATATACACCCAAAAGGATATTCAAATGACCAAACCTACATTCGACAT
>NZ_NIJK01000039.1 GCF_002836975.1 Shewanella indica
TAAGCGCATGTAGCTCAGCTGGATAGAGTACCTGGCTACGAACCAGGCGGTCGGAGGTTCGACTCCTTCCATGCGCACCAATTTACGCGGAGAGGTGGCCGAGTGGCCGAAGGCGCTCCCCTGCTAAGGGAGTATGGGCTTTATCTCCCATCGAGGGTTCGAATCCCTCCTTCTCCGCCATTCTTTACTATACTCTGAGAGCCAAGCTTTCTGAGTTCCGGATTAAGCGCATGTAGCTCAGCTGGATAGAGTACCTGGCTACGAACCAGGCGGTCGGAGGTTCGACTCCTTCCATGCGCACCAAATAGCAAAGAAGTAAGACGCCCCGCAATCGCGGGGCGTTTTGCTATCTGACTCTTACCCGTTTGTAATTACTTTCCTGTGGTGTTTTATCCGAAAACTTGCCCGCGGAGATACAGGTTCATTTGCGCCTTGCGATAAAGTCCTCCTCTGGGCCTTACACCTGCTTTGCTTACCATTTCGCTGTTGCTTCAGGCTGCGGCTGCTAACCGGGCTGATTGATTTTTAGGGAATCCATCACGGACAACTTCACCGCGGGAAGCGAACTTACCCGGATAAAATTAACGGCTCCCCATTTATATTCATAATGCCTCTATGTTGAAGCTCACTGGTCTTACAGACATTCTCTATGTCAGCTTTACTTCATATTGATAGTGTCATTGTCTTTTCCTTAAAAACTCAAGATGAATATTTATGAATCATCATCCTCTTTGAAGTTTTATTGATTTATTTTGGTATGACCAATTTACATTGGTAGGGGTTGTTTGTTATAGATTGGTTATCGTTTTTGACCTAAGTCACATAGTCTGGCAGAGGCTGGCCTGCTAGGCTAAAACATCTAATGACAGAAAATCATATTTTTTCGCATATTTATTATTGGTGTTAGCTCCTGGGGGAGTGAGCGTTATCGCCCCAAGCAAATCATAGACAGGAAAAGGCCTGCCAATCTGTTAACAAAATGAGGAAGATATAATGTCGCTTTCTGAGCAACTCTTGGAAGCCGTGGGGATTATGCTGCTTGGTATGGGGCTGGTTTATCTGTTCTTGGGGCTGCTGATTTTGGGGATCAGAGTATCGGCACGCTATTTGGCCCCCAAACCCAATTTGGAACAGAGTCAGTCACAAACTCAGGGCATGGGAGGGGCGCAATTCACAGTCGCGCCCCAGGCCGGTGCGCCCACGCCGCAACAGTTGGCAGCTATTAGCTGTGCCATTCACCAATACCGCAAACAGGCTTAACTGCCGTAATCTGATGGATAAGAAAGATGAGTAAAGCTTTAGCATTAACCGACGTTGTCCTACGGGATGCTCACCAATCATTATTGGCAACCAGAATGCGTATCGACGATATGTTGCCAATCGCCGCCAAGTTGGACAGTGTTGGCTTCTGGTCCCTGGAATCCTGGGGCGGTGCTACCTTCGATGCCTGTATCCGTTATTTGGGTGAGGACCCCTGGGAGCGGATCCGGGCGCTGAAACAGGCCATGCCCAATACCCCGCAGCAGATGTTATTGAGGGGCCAGAATTTGCTGGGTTATCGCCATTACAGTGACGACTTGGTGACCCGGTTTGTCGAGCGCGCCCATGAGAGCGGGGTCGATGTATTCCGGGTGTTCGATGCCATGAATGATGTGCGCAACTTGCAAGCCGCGCTGAAAGCCGTGATTGATGTCGGTGCCCATGCCCAGGGCACAATTTCTTACACCACAAGCCCAGTACATACACTGCAAACCTGGCTGACCATGGCCAAACAGCTGGAAGATATGGGCTGCCATTCACTCTGTATCAAGGATATGGCCGGTTTGCTCAAGCCGATGGAGGCATTTGAGCTAATAAGCCGCTTGAAGTCGGAAACCGATCTCTTGATCACCATGCAGTGCCATGCCACCACAGGGTTATCGACTGCCACTTATCAAAAGGCGATTGAGGCCGGGGTCGATGTGCTGGATACGGCCATCTCTTCCATGAGTCAAACCTATGGTCACAGTGCCACAGAAACTCTGGTAGCCATGGTTGAAGATACCGATAGGGCGACAGGCTATGACTTAGCGCTGCTGGAGGAGATTGCTGCCTATTTCCGTGAAGTCAGAAAAAAATATGCCCGTTTCGAAGGGGCACTAAAGGGCATAGATTCACGCATTCTGCGGGCTCAGGTGCCGGGTGGCATGCTGACCAATATGGAAAACCAGCTCAGAGAGCAGGGCGCCGAGGATAAGCTGGATCTGGTGCTCGAGGAGATCCCAAGAGTGCGGGAAGATCTGGGTTTTATTCCACTTGTGACCCCCACCTCTCAGATTGTCGGTACTCAGGCAGTAATCAATGTGCTGATGGGCGAGCGCTATAAGTCGCTCACCAAGGAGACGGAAGGCGTGCTCAAGGGCGAATATGGCGCCACCCCGGCCAAGGTAAACAGTGAATTGCAACAGCGGGTGTTGCAGGGGGCCGAGCCTGTCAGTTGCCGCCCGGCCGATCTGCTCGTGCCTGAGCTTGAACATCTGCGGGCCGAACTGGCCGAAAAAGCGTTGGCACAAGGCCTGAGCCTTAGTGAAGAGCGCGACGATGATGTGCTGACTTATGCACTGTTCCCGCAAATTGGCCTGCAGTTTATTAAGAACCGTGGCAATCCTGCGGCATTTGAACCTAAGCCAGAGTTGGAAGCTCCTCAGCCACAAGCAACTCAAACCAAGGCTGGTGGTCGTCAGCCGGAGGTTTATACCGTGGATGTACAGGGGCAGCGCTTTGTGGTGCAGGTCAGTGAAGGCGGTGATATCAATCAGATAGCGCCTTTGCCGGTGGCAGAGCTCCAGGCCTCCCCTGTGCAGGCTCCTGCTGTCTCTGGCCCGGAACTGGAGATGAGCGCGCCGCTTTCCGGCAATATCTTTAAGGTACAGGTGGTCGCCGGAGACAGCGTTCGCGCCGGTGATGTCGTTATCATCCTCGAAGCGATGAAGATGGAAACTGAGATCCGGGCTCAGGCCGATGGTGTGGTCAGTCGTATTCTGGTCAAGGAAGGCGATGCCGTCAGCGTTGGTACCAAGCTGTTGGCGCTGGCCTAAGGAGCGATTATGGATGGTTTACTCGCTTTTTGGTCCGCGACGGGAATAGCGCATTTTACCTGGCCACAGGCCTTGATGATGTTGGTTGGCGCCTTGCTGTTGTATCTGGCAATAGTACGCAAGTTTGAGCCATTGTTACTGCTGCCCATCGGCTTCGGCGCCATTTTGGCCAATATCCCCAACGCAGGTTTTACCGAGGAAAATGGGCTGCTCTACTATGTTTATCACGTGGGCATAGATACCGGCATTTTTCCGCTGCTGATCTTTATGGGGGTCGGAGCTATGACAGATTTCGGTGCCCTGATAGCCAACCCCAAGACGCTATTGCTGGGCGCGGCCGCTCAGTTCGGGATCTTCGCCACCCTGATTGGTGCGATAGCCCTGAACCTGGTACCCGGGTTTGAGTTCAGTATGCAGGATGCCGGTGCCATTGCCATTATAGGCGGCGCCGATGGTCCAACGGCCATTTTCCTCGCCTCCAAACTGGCGCCTGATTTGTTAGGCGCCATTGCGGTGGCGGCATACTCCTACATGGCCTTGGTGCCGCTTATTCAGCCTCCCATCATGCGAGCTTTGACCACGGAAGCCGAGCGGCAGATCAAGATGGAACAGCTACGGGAAGTCAGCAAGAAGGAGAAGATTATCTTCCCCCTTATGGTGCTGGGAATGACTATATTGTTTTTGCCGACAGCGACTCCCCTGGTGGGCATGTTCTGTCTCGGAAACCTGATGCGCGAATCCGGAGTGGTGGATAGACTTTCCAACACGGCGCAAAACGAACTTATCAATATCGTCACTATTTTCCTCGGATTGGCGGTGGGTTCCAAGCTCTCGGCCGAGCAGTTTCTTCGGGTCGAAACGCTGGGGATCTTGCTGCTCGGGGCGGTGGCTTTCAGCATTGGCACCGCTGCCGGGGTCTTGATGGCCAAGCTTATGTGTAAACTCAGTGGCGGCAAGGTCAACCCCTTGATTGGTGCCGCCGGGGTCTCGGCTGTTCCCATGGCCGCCAGGGTGGTGAATAAGGTTGGGCTAGAGGCCAATCAGCAAAACTTCCTGTTGATGCACGCCATGGGCCCCAATGTGGCCGGTGTGCTGGGCAGTGCGGTCGCTGCCGGTATTCTGCTGGCGGTATTGGGCAACTGAGTGCTTTAAGCGCTGAATAGCTGAGTGCCATGACGTTAAAAAATAACCGGCGTAGCCAGTGGCCGCGCCGGTTATCGGTTTTAAGGCTTGCTAGCGGGCAATCTGCAACGCGCGGGTTTTGGTGCTCTCTGGGTTAGCTCAAGCAATCATTTCAAAGGCTCATTTCAAGGGCTTATCAAAAGCTCAGGCCGTCAGCCAGATGGCCAGTGACAACAGGGCTATCAAGGTGCCACTGACGCCAATTATCCAAATAAAACCGCGTTTCCCCTGCGCCAGAGGGACTCTATTGAAGTGTAAAAATGCTATCCAGAATAGGGACAGGATAATAGGCAGAAACAAAAGACGGGCCATGATTGCTCACTATTCAAAGAGATATGGCTTAATCATAGACTGGGATGCTTACGGAGTACCAGTCAGATGCTTTAATATTGCTCGCTGCAATGCCTTTATCCGCCAGCACCTGAATTAACATCTGCCTCAGTTTCTTGGCTTGGGCAATGGATTGCTGCACTTGTGGTTGGACATCTTCGAATTTGTCTTTAAAAGGGTCAATGGGCGGCGTAGGCAGTTCCATCACGACAGACTTGCCGGAGCGTTTGATCATGAGTCCTGTGCTTGCATATGCACCGAAGGCTTGTGTGAGCATATCAAGCTGCTCGGCTGCTCCCAGAAACATGATTTTGACCAGGCTTCCTGCCAATTGATGAACGATGCGGATTTGCTTATTGGGCAGTAGCGGGTAGAAATGCAGCCAGGAATGTCCGGCGGCGCGGTTTTTGGGGGGTTCCGGGTTCAACTCCGGGTGATGTCTTTTCGCAAACTCAAGATAACTCCTGGCAAATTCTGTGACTTCGGGGCTAATGCTGGGCAGGTATCCGCGTCTTTGCTTGCTGATGCTCTCGGCCATAAGCCGTGCCCGGTACCATGCCCCTTGGGCGACAAAGTACGCCATGAGTTCCTCATAGGCGATGGTTTTATCATAGGGCTCATTGTTGGATGCCAGGTATTTTTGCGGAGCCAACAGACAGGTGCGAAAATCGACCCAATAGCCCTGTTCTATCCCATGCTCGCCACGGTAGCGATACCTTAACCCTTGTTGCTGTTGTGGCGTTGCATCTATCTTGTTTTCGATAAGAATGGCTTGATGGGAGCCGTCATTGGACTTGAAAATCACCACGAGATCCGACTCGCCGTATTGGTTGTGAATGACAGAATGCCAGGCGCCGACAAACTCTACGATGTGGTGGAATTCATATACCCGGGAAACCAACCAATTGCAGAAGGCCATTGAAGTGTGGCACTCCTCCAGCAACATCAAATCAATATCCCGCTCCTGAACAGATTGAATAAAGTTCAGCTCCTGCATTTATGACTCCTTTCCTTGTCTATCTTAGGGCTGGTTTTAACCCCTGGTTTTGTGGCTTTCTATCGCGATTGTATGATTTAAACTCTTGAGACTCAGCTGGGCAAGGGCGCCATTTTCTTATATCTTTCAGCACTAAAAAATCAGTATTTATCCATTTATCTTTAAAGTCCGCCTGGCCGGGCCTTTGATTCAAGCAGTATGCAGGAAGGTATCATATGTGGGAACTCTGGCTGATGTTCAGCGGCGCTTTTTTGGCGGCGACATTGCTGCCTGGAGGCTCGGAAGTCTTGTTGCTGGCTTTGCTGGACAAACAGCCGGAGATGGCATGGTCGCTGCTGCTTAGCGCCACTATAGGCAACACCTTGGGGGCCTTGAGCAGCTATCTACTTGGGCTCTTGGGGCGCAAGGCGGTCACGCCCGAGCAACTCGACAGCGGTCGCCACAAGCAGGCGCTGGCGTTGCTGAAGCGCTACGGCTATTGGGCCTTGTTACTTTCCTGGGTGCCGCTGATTGGCGATATTCTGTGCCTTTTAGCAGGTTGGATGAAACTTCCTCTTACAAAATCCACTCTGATGATTTTGACAGGCAAGGGCCTGCGCTATTTGATAATTGTGTTGTTGGCTTTAGAGTGGCTGCAATGAGTTTTTGAGTTTGGTTTCCGGTTGAAGGAGTAACATTTTGAAGAAATGGTTATTGGCGGCGGCGATTTCGGCCGCATTGGCGGGTTGCTCAGTGCAAACCGACACAGGATTGGCTGAGGTTTCCTCGGTACAACTGCCGGCAGGAGTGACTCTCATCGAGTCGGTCACCCCCAAGGCCGGTGAAGTCGGTATCCCTTACAGCAAGTATCGCTTGGCCAACGGCCTAACCGTGATACTGCATCAGGACAATTCTGATCCTCTGGTGCATGTGGATGTGACCTATCATGTGGGCTCGGCCAGAGAGCAGGCGGGGCGCAGTGGTTTTGCTCATCTGTTTGAACATATGATGTTCCAGGGCTCTGAAAATGTGGCCGATGAACAGCATTTCAAGATAGTCACCGAAGCCGGCGGCACCTTGAACGGCACCACCAACACAGACCGCACCAACTATTTTGAAACTGTTCCCAGTAATCAATTGGAAAAAATGCTTTGGCTGGAGTCGGATCGCATGGGCTACCTGCTTCCGGCCCTGACCGACAAGAAATTTGAAGTGCAGCGGGAAACCGTGAAAAACGAACGGGCCCAGCGCATCGATAACCGTCCTTATGGGCGGATGAATGAACGCTTCAATCAGGCGTTTTATCCCGCAGGTCATCCCTATTCCTGGCCTGTTATCGGTTGGCCGGAGGATCTCGACCGCGCCACGCCTGACGATGTAAGACACTTTTTCCAGCGCTGGTATGGCCCCAACAATGCCACTCTGACCATAGGCGGCGATATAGATACCGCGCAAACACTGGCCTGGGTCAGCAAGTACTTTGGCGATATTCCCAAAGGGCCTGAAGTAGCAGACGAGGCCAAGCCTTTGGTAACGCTGGACAAGAGCCGCTATATCTCGATGGAAGATAAGGTCCATCTGCCACTCATCCGCATGGCCTTCCCAACCGTTTATGCCCGTCACCAGGATGAGGCTGCGCTGGATCTGCTGGCCAATATTCTCGGAGGCGGCAAGACCTCGCTGGTTTACAAGAATCTGGTGAAAGATGGTTATGCGGTGCAGGCCGGGGTCAGTCATCCTTGCCAGGAGCTTGCCTGTCAAATGTCCATCTACGCCTTGGCCAATCCGGCCAAGGGCGGAGCACTGGCGCCGATAGAGGACAAGATCCGCGAATCGATTGCCGAATTTGAACAGCGGGGCGTCACAGATGAAGATCTGCAGAAGGTCAAGGTGCAGTTCCGCGCCGACAGTATCTTCTCGCTGCAGAGTGTGTCGGGCAAGGTGTCCAACCTGGCCTATAACCAGACATTCGCCGGTGATCCCAATCAGATAGCCAAAGATTTGGCCCGCTATGATGCTGTGACCAAAGAAGATGTGATGCGGGTATTCAAGCGCTACATCAAGGATAAGCCCAGCGTGGTGATGAGCGTTGTGCCCATGGGCGCCAAGGCGCTGGTGGCCAAGGCCGATAACTTTACCCCGCCTGAGCCAAGGGTTGCCGCCGAAGCCGTTGCCGGGTTGCAGCAGGCCGTAAGTGCCAACAGCAGTTTCGATCGCAGTAAGATCCCCGCTGCCGGCAAGGCGCCCTCCATGCAGGTGCCCAAGCTTTGGTCTGCCCAGCTGAACAACGGTATCAGTGTCATGGGCACCGAAAGCCATGAAACGCCTACTACCGAGCTGGTTATCTATCTCAACGGCGGTCACAGACTGGTGCCGGTGGAAAAGGCCGGGCTCGCCGGTTTGACCGCGGCCATGCTTAATGAGTCCAGCGCCAAACGCAGCAGTGAAGAACTGGCCCAGGCGCTGGAGCTGCTGGGATCTTCCGTGATGTTTGACAGTAGCGGCTATCAAAGCAGCATCCGGATCTCGGCTTTGACCGAAAACCTGGATAAGACCCTGGCAATAGTCGAAGAAAGGCTGTTTGAGCCAGGCTTCAAGGAAGCCGATTTCGAGCGGGTAAAACAGCAACAGTTGCAGAGCCTGCAACATCTGGCATCGGATCCCAACTATCTGGCCGAAGAGGGATTCAGCAAGTTGCTGTTTGGCAGCCAGACCAGTCTCGGTGTCAATGATAACGGCACGCTTGAGAGTGTCAGCCAGCTGACGCTCGATGATATCAAGGCTTTCTATAAGGAGCAGTATCGCGCCGGTAACGCTCAACTGGTGGCGGTAACCGACCTGCCACGCGAGCAGTTAATCGGCAAGCTCAAGGGATTAGAGTCCTGGGGCGGTCAGGCGGTGTCTTTGCCGGCCTTGAGTGAGCTGCCCGAGGGCAAACCCGGAGTGGTATTCCTTATCGATAAGCCGGGAGCGGCCCAGTCGGTTATCAGCATAGGCAAGCGTGCCCTGCCTTACGATGCCACGGGCGACTTCTTCAAGGCTTACTTGATGAACTATCCTTTAGGCGGCGCCTTCAACAGCCGTATCAACCTTAACCTCAGGGAAGACAAGGGCTACACCTATGGTGCCCGCAGCTTCTTCAGTGGTGGGATTGAGCAGGGCTACTTCAAAGCGGGTGCCAGCGTTCGCAGTGATGTCACCGACAAGGCGCTGGCCGAGTTTATCAAGGAGCTCAAGGCTTATCATGATAAGGGGATGACGACACAAGAGCTTAACTTTATGCGGGCCTCCATCTCTCAGGGTAAGGCTTTGGATTATGAAACGCCTTATCAAAAGGCCGGTTTTATCCGCATGATCCAGAAGTACGGTCTGAGCGATGATTTTACCGCCCGTCAGGATGAGATTATCAATGATGCCACGCTGGGCAGCCTCAATGAATTGGCTAAAGAATGGTTGGATCCTGCCAGCATGCAGATATTGGTGGTCGGGGATAAAAATCTTATTGAGCCCGGGATTAAGGCAATGGGTTATTCAGTGATCAATCTGCCCTTGTAAAACGGCCACTTTGACCCCATATTGATCTTAACCGCAGCGGGTTACGACTCGCTTGCCACTACGCAAGGCGGTGATGCTTGAAAGGGCATCACCGCCTGTGTCTTTTAAATTACACTTGCCTGAAAGGCCGCTTAGGCTTTATTTTTGGGCAACCGTCACACAGAGCAGTCCTGTGCCTTTTGGTGCTGAATACCAAAAGATGAAAGCGGAGCAGGTATGCCCGGGTCTATTGGCCAGATAAAGGCTTAGGCCGCCCAAGCAGAGAACAAGAATTTGAAGTCATTTACCGAATCTGTCGCAATGCTCAAAGGAGCCGAAGGTCGCGCCGCACTTAAGGATATGCGCCGTGGGATTGAGCGAGAAGCCTTGAGAATTGATGCCAGCGGGCACCTGGCTATGGATGGTCACCCCAAAACTCTGGGCTCGGCCCTGACTCACTCGCGGATCACAACCGATTACAGTGAGGCGTTGCTCGAGTTCATTACGCCGGTCACCCACAGCATAGATGAGCTGCTCACCGGCCTCACCGAAACCCATGCTTTTACTCTCAATCAGCTTAAGGGACAACAGCTTTGGCCCGTGAGCATGCCTTGCTATGTGGGCGACGAGAAGGATATTCCCATTGCCCAATATGGCAGTTCCAATGCTGGGCGGATGAAGACCCTCTATCGCAAGGGGCTGACCTACAGATACGGCGCCTTGATGCAGATCATCTCAGGGGTGCACTTTAACTTCTCGGTTTCTGATGAGCTTTGGGATCTGCTCTATGCCCAGAGTGATAAGTCGGTTTCCCGTTGTGATTTTATCTCGGAACGTTACTTCGGCCTTATCCGCAACTATCGTCGTTTGGTGTGGGTGCTGCCTTATCTGTTTGGTGCTTCGCCGGCGTTGTGCCACTCTTTCATCAAAGAGCAGCAGACAGAGCTGGATTTTGAAAAAATGGGCCTTGGCACCCTGTATCTACCCTGGGCCACCTCACTGAGAATGAGTGATTTGGGTTACACCAACAAGGAACAGGAGCGGCTCAGTATTAGCTATAACTCGCTGGCGGATTACCTTCAGGGGATCCGTGCCGCTATCAAGATGCCTTCGGACAACTTTGCCAACATAGGGGTGAAAGTCGACGGCGAATATCGCCAGCTCAACGCCAATGTGTTGCAGATAGAAAATGAGTTCTATGCCCCCATTCGCGCCAAGCGGGTGACCCGTAGCGGTGAAAAACCCTCCGAGGCGTTGGCAAGAGCCGGGGTGGAATATATCGAAGTGCGGGCGCTGGATGTAAACCCCTTCAGTGCTATCGGTATTGAAGCCTCTCAGGTGCGTTTTCTGGATCTGTTCCTGCTCTACTGTTTGTTGAGTCCTTCGGCGACCACAGACGCCGCCGGTGAGCAAGAGATAGGCGCCAATCTTAAGGCCGTGGTGCTGGAAGGGCGTAAACCTGGTTTGATGCTGAATCAAAATGGCGTGCCTGTGGCGCGCGAGCAGTGGATGCTAGCTCTGTTTGCCGAGTTGCAGCAATTGGCCGAGCTGCTCGATGGAAAAGATGACGACCAATATCAGCAGGCGCTGGCCAAGTGGCATCAAGCCGTTATCGACCCGAATGAAACCCTGTCTGGGCAGGTGATGAAGACCCTGGCGGAAAAGGGGCTGGATCACGGCGCCTGGGTGATGGCATTGGCAAAAGAATATCAGCAGCAGCTGCTGAATTATCCGCTGAGTGCCGCGGCGCTGGCTTCTTTTGAAGCTGAAGCCCAGGCCTCAATCGAGAGTCAGTTGCAGTTGGAAGCCGCAGAAGGTTTGAGTTTTGATGATTTTCTGGTTCAGTATTTTGCCGATGAACCAGCCAAGGAAGCAGTCAGTCAGTGAAGTCTTTGTTGTTAATCTCGGCCGCAGCAGTGTTGCTGTCGGCCTGCGCCAGTGCTCCTGAGCCCGGGCGCGAATGTGGTACGGTTTCAGGTTATCTGGAGCCGGATCGGGAGCAGCAGTTTTATCGCCTGGTGGTCACCCATCTTGATGGCCAACCTGTGATCTCTAAACCCAACTATCAGTTACCACCGGGTGAACACAGTTTTACCGTCTCTGAGCTGATAGATTCACCTGAGCTCAAGGTACGGCTGTCGGCCCGCACACCCAAGGAACTTAAGTTGCAGGTGGAAGCCGGGCAACGTTATCACCTGGCGGCCAAGTTCAATACCGACAGGCGCTATACCGGCAAAGATACCGACTACTGGGAGCCTGTGGTTTGGCAACAGGAAGTTCATGAATGTGAACTGCCTAAGACACAATAAAGCTCACTTTTTCAGAGGCTCAGGTTGCATTTGATGTTTGACTCGGGCGACACTTGAGCTCAAGTTCAAGCAAAGGCCTGGCCTTTGAAAGCCGTGAGATTTCTCGTGAAGCAACAGTTGTTATCCAAATTTGCCCCGGCGCTTATGATTGCCGCTTCCCTGTTTTTGGGCGGCTGCGCCACTTCGCCTCCCAAAGATCCCGATAATATCTGCGCCATCTTCAAAGAGCACAGATCTTGGTACAACGCCGCCAAGGATGCCCGCGAAAAGTGGGGCGTTCCCGTGCATGTGCCCTTGGCTATGATGTATCAGGAGAGCTCCTTCAAGCATAATGCGGCGCCACCTATGGAATATTTCTTGTGGATCATTCCCATCGGGCGCGCCAGTGACGCTTATGGTTATGCCCAGGCCAAGACCATGACCTGGGACGATTATGTGCGTGAGACCGGCAACAGCTGGGCCAGTCGCAGCGATTTTGATGATGCAATGGATTTTATGGGCTGGTTTATCTACAAGAGCCATAAGATCAATGGCGTGTCCAAGTGGGACGCCCGTAACCAGTATCTCAATTATCACGAAGGCTGGGGCGGCTACAAACGTGGCAGTTACCGCAGCAAGGCCTGGCTGGTGCGGGTGGCCGATAAGGTGGACAATCGCTCCCGTCGTTATGCTGCCCAGTACAATCAATGCAAGGAAGATTTGGACGCCTCTTGGCTTTGGCGTTTGTTCTTCGGTTAACGCCCTGAGAATACGAGTCGATAATTATTGGATAATCATTGCAAAGGATTGACCGCTTATCTGGGTTACTGCAACTGAAGTTGCAGTAACCCTTGCTATAACACAAGAGAACCCAGCTTAGCTGGGTTCTCTATTTGGGCGGCTTATGGCATCAAGTGTTTTCCATGTCATTTCTCAGCCTTTACTTTTGCCGAGACTTCCTCATTTCTCAGACTTTGAAGACACTTATCTGTTTTTTCAGTGCGGCGGCCAACTCTGTCAGCTCTTTGGCTGAGGTGACTGTTTCTGTGGCACGGATATCGCCTTCACGGGCCAGATCGGTTATCTGATGCAGGTTGCGGGTCACTTCCTCGGCTACAGCGCTTTGTTGTTCGGTAGCGCTGGCAATACTGCTGACAGATACGGCCAGATCGGCAATTCGCTGGGCAATGGCAGTTAACTGATTGTTGGCTTCCTCTCCCTGCTCGGCGGAGCGATTACCCAACTGATGGCTCTGATCCATGCGCATAGCCGTATCTTTGACCTTGGCTTGCAGCGAAGTGATGGTCTGACCGATTTCCGAAATCGACGCCTGGGTGCGGCTTGCAAGGGTGCGCACCTCATCGGCCACCACAGCAAAACCGCGTCCTTGTTCACCGGCTCGGGCGGCTTCGATGGCGGCATTCAGTGCCAGCAGGTTGGTTTGTTCGGCGATACCATTGATAACTTCTGTAATGGTGTTAATAGCTTCACTTTCTTTGGCGACACCTTCGACCGCAATATGGCTTTCACTCAGTTGTATGCTGAGAGTTTCCAGTCCCTGTACTACCTGAGTCAGTTGCTGGTGACCTGCGCGGGAGGCTTCGTCCACCTGTTGGCTCTGGTTGGCGCTTTCTCCGGCGTGATTGGCGACATCGCGTATCGAGGTGGACATCTCCTCGATAGCGGTTGCGATTTGATCGGTTTGAGCCATCAGAGCCTGGGCTTCATCGCCGTTGAGACGGGCGACTTCCTGGGCTTGTTCTGCCTGGTATTCCAACGTCTGTACCGAGCCTTGCAGCGCCTGAAGCAGTTGCTTGAGCCCCATGGTCATTTCGGTGACGCTGTTGCTTATCCGCACCACTTCGTTTTCGCTGCGGCTGTCGAGTTTTGGCAGTGCTTGGCTGAAATCGCCTTTGCCCAGGTTTTCCATATGACGTTGCAGAGTTTGTAACGGCCTGACGGTGCGTACCAGTACAACAGAGAGCAAAATAGTGATAACCAAAATGCCAACCACGGCGACCATGGCATTGATTAGCAGCAGAGTTTGGCTCTCTTCATTCAGCTCGGCGGCCTTAACCTGACCAATAAGCTCCCAGTTCCAGCCGGGGATAGTGGCACTGTAGGCAATCATCTCCACACCTTTGCCATTGAGGTAGCTTTTAACTCCCTCACTGTTCATTAGTTCATCAAGTGGCATGCCGTCCAGATCGGCCTCTGTGATGGTTTGACCCTGAGGTAAACTTGGATGAGCCACTACCACTTTGTCGGCGCGGCGCAGCAGCAGATAGGTGCCACTTTCCTCCAGGCGAAGCTGTTTGACCGATTGCTGCAGCTGAACCAGGGAATCGCTAATGTCGAAACCTATGTAGAGAATACCTATCACCGAGCCCTGAACGTCTTTGACCGGACGGTAAACTGTCATATAGTCGCGGCCGAACAGCTTGGCATAGCCCTCATAGTCCTGACCCTGAATAAGTTTTTGATAGCCAGGGTGTTTTGTGCCTAGATATGTCCCCAGCGCGCGGCTGCCATCGGCCTTTTTCAGCGAGGTTGCTATACGAAGGAAGTCATCGCCGTCACGAACGAATACAGTGGCATTACCGCCGGTGAGGTTGGCATATCGGTCAACTTTACTGCGGGAAGAGTTGAGCTGTTCCTTTTCATGCATCAATGCAGGGGTATCCATTCCAAGAACTCTAACCGTCTTGTTTTCCGGTTTATGGAATTGGCCCGGATACATGGCCCTGAATACATCGGCATTGCGATGAGCCAGGGATAGCAAGCTCTCGTATTGCAATGCCAGCAGATCATCGACCCCATGAACCTGTTGCTCCATGGCGGTTATCGCTTTCTCTTTCAGGGTAGATGAGGCTGTCAGGTAGGAGATGCTACTCAGAACGCCAAACACCAAAATTGTCAGCACAAAAGCCAGTGTGCCGATCTGTTTGGCGATAGGCCAGTTGCGGTAATTCATTATCGTTATTCCTGTTTGACCGGTTTGTTGAACTTTATCTCATTCAGGTTAAACAAGTTTTGACCTGAATCTAACTATGGACCCGACCTTTTATTTTAGAAGATGCTTTATTATAGCGGTGTCGCAAGGATAACTTTTTGTTTTTTATATTATATTCGAAAAATGTGTTACATGACGCTTGCAACTTTGTTTGCGCTGTTGGTTAAACCATAAAGTGGGTAAATCAGATGATGGAAAATAAGTGGTTATAACCATATGATTAATAAGAGAAGATTGGCAATAAAGATGAATATTGCTCATGGGGCAACATACATTCCTGTCCGCAGAGACTTGGGAGAGGCTCGAACAAAGCGCTGCAAAGCAGTTTGAGGCGCAAGCGGGTTGATACTAGGGCGATACGCGCAACATCAATAGCGACGACGATCTGGCCCGCGCTTGTCTTTTGGGGTCAATATTTATTTTTCAGCGGCAAGTTGCGAGAACACTCGGGCTGTGGCTTCAACCACAGGGAGTAGACCACAGGTACCCAAACCAGAGACAAGAGGGTGGTCAGCGCCGTGCCCCCGGCAATGGCGATGGCAAAGGGCGGCCAAAAACCACCGCCGGCCAGGATCAGCGGCAGAAAGCCGCCCACTGTGGTGATTGTGGTCGAAGCGATATGGCGGCTGCAGCGCATGACCCCGGCAAGAATCACGTCTGTGTTGCCCTGGCGCGCCGTAGGCTCGGACTCGAGCTCCGCCAGGATCACTATGGCGGCATTGATAGCCAGGCCCATCAAGCCCAGCAGACCTATTATCACCGTAAAGCCAAAGGGATAACCCAGAGCCCAGACCGCCAACAATCCGAGCCCCGCCGATTGCAGGGCGCTGAGCAGAATGATCCCTGTGAGTCTGAAAGAGTTAAAGGAGAGCACCAATACGCTCAGCAATAAGGTGATTACCAAGACGATATTGGAGAGTAGATTACCCACGGCTTCATCGCGTTTGGCACTCTCACCGCCTATCTCTATCCGGTAGGAGGCGGGCAGATTGAGCTTGGCAAGCTTGGGTTTAATCCGCTCCAGTACTTTTTGCGGCAACACTCCTGAGGCGATATAGGCTTCGAGTATATTAACCCGCTGGCCATTATAGTGAGGAATGGCGCCGCGGCTGGCATTGATATGACTTTGGCTTACGGCCGAAAGCGGAATCGATTTGCCATTGGGCGCCAGCAAGCTTATTTGCGACAGTTTGGATTGCTGTTCGCCGACACCGGCGCCGAGCTTGACTCTCACCGGCAGCGATTCAGTTTGCTCCAGCAAACTGCCACCTGTGATGCCTGTGGTGGACATATGGATTTGCGAAGCGATTTCTCCCAGACTCAGGCCAGCCATCAGGCTGGCATCTTCATCAAGTTGCAGCCACACCTTGGGAGCCCCTGGGCTCAGGGTTGCCCGGGTGTGGATTACATCCCGGGTCTCGGCCAGTAGTCGCCGCACCTCATCTCCAAGCTCGGCCAGGCTGTCGAGGTTGGGGCCATAGAGCCTTAGCTCCACAGGGGCGTTGAAGGGCGGGCCCTGTTCCAGTTTACGCACCAGGATCTGCGCATCCGGATAGTCTCTATCCAGTTGCTGTTGCAACTCGGGGATTAAGCGATTGGCGGTGCGAAAGTCGCGGGTTGTTATCATCGCCTGGGCGTATTGGCTGGCGCCCTGCTGTTTTTGCGTCAGGTTGTAGTAAAACGAGGGCACGTTCCCGCCTATGATCCAGTTGACGCTTTCTATGCCGTCAGTACTGCGTAGCTCTCTATCGAGCTGTTTGACTCTTTGCTCTGTCCTCGCCAGGCTGGCATGGGGCGAAAGATAGAGCTCCAGCTGGAACATGTTTCTATCCGAAGGCGGGAAAAACTGCTCTGTCATCTGCCCGGAGGCCACAAAGCCTGTCAGCGGCAAGATACCGATCAGCAGCGCAGCAGTTTTCGGATAGTTGAGTGCCAGTTGCAAGCTATGACGGTAGGCACCGGCCAGCCTTGGCAAGTTCACTCCGTGGTGATACCAGCGATTGTTGTCCCTGGCGCGGCTGAAACGCCCGGCGAGACCGGCTATCAGGGTGTGGGAGATGAGGTAAGAGCCGAGCAGGGCAAAGATCACTGAAATGGCGATACCACTGACAAACTCGCCGGCGGCGCCAGGCATCAGCACTATCGGCGCGAATGCCAGCATGGTGGTGATGGTGGAACCGGCAAGCGGCAGCCACAGGTGCCTGATGGTGGTGTTGACCGCCTGCAGCTTACTCATACCCTCGCGGCGGCGCTGGGCAATGGCATCGACAATCACAATGGCGTTATCCACCATGATCCCCAGTGCCACCACCAAGCCGGTGACCGACATCTGATGAATGGGCAGGCCGGTAAACTTCATGCAGGCCAGGGTAAATAGTGCCGTCAGTGGCAGTGACAAGGCGACGATAAGCGCATTGCGCATGCCGACAGTCACCAGCAGCACCAAAAGAATGAGCACAAACCCCTGCAGCAGATTGAACAGCAGTTCCTGCAGGCGCTCGTTGGTGTAGCCTTCCTGTTCAAATAGCCATTGCATGCGGATATTGGCGGGAAAACTTTGTTCCAACTCGGCTGTGATCCGGCGCACTTGTTCACTCCAGATATCCACCCGGGTGTTGTTGAGCATGCGGGCGGCCACCATAATACCGGGCTCACCGTTAAGCAGCGCCAGATTATCCCACGGATCTTTGGGCTGGCGGTTGATTGTTGCGATATCGCCAAGGCGGATCAGTTGCCCGAAACGGTCGGTCTTCAGCGGCACCTGACGGATTCGCTCCAGCGAATCCAGCTCGCCGGAAACCTCCACCAATGCCCGGAAGCTCTGATTGTTGATTTCACCGGCCGACACCTTGGTATCGGCGCGATTGAGAATGTCGGCAACGGCTCCCGGTGTCAGCCCGAGCCGATTGATACGTTCGCCATCCAGCGTGACCAGAATTTCCTCCGTCGGCGCGCCATAGAGTTTGACAAAGTCTGTGCCGCTCAAGAGCCGCAGTTTGCTTTGCAACTCTTTGGCGTAACGGCTGAGAATGTCGGGGCGCGCTTCACCGCCGCCGTGCCATCCCAGGCCTATGATGGCGGTATAGGCGTAACCCAGTTGATCGTCGAGTACCGGTGGATTGACACTTGCCGGCAAGCGGTTGCTGCTGTCGGCCAGCAGATCTCTGGCTCTGGACCAGACCGGCTCGGTTGCTGTGACGGTATCTTTGAGCTCGAGTTGAATCACCGAGACCCCGGGTCTTGAGGTGGACTGGACAAGCTTGAGTTCTTCCAGTCGTCTCAGCTCATTTTCCAGTACTTCAGTCACCAGTGCCTCGACCCGTTCGGCCGAAGCTCCTGGATAGCTGGTGATCACAGAGGCAAAGCGGTTGGTGATATGGGGATCTTCGGTGCGTGGCAGGCTGGATATGGCGCCGAGCCCGGCAACCAGCAACAGGGCTATCAATAGGCTGGCGAGGCGGCCATTCTCGACAAAAGCCTTAATAAGAGGGTTCATTGTCCACCTCTTGCTGCTGATGCGGCGCTTGGCGCGACTCTTTGCCCGGCAACCAGCTTATGCAGGCCCGTGGTGACAAACTGCTCTCCCGGGCTGATGGCGCCGCTGATAAAGGCGTTGTCGCTTTCGGTATAGAGAATTTCCACATCACGGCGCTGCAGTTTAAACCCATCGGTATCTTGTTTGAGCACATACAGATTCCACAGACCGCGAATACCGTCGGTGAGCGCCGACACCGGGACCCAGTAGCCTTCACGGAGAACTTCACGGCGGTACTGCAAATAAGCCAGTTCGCCATTGATAGGTGTGGTTTCAGAGGCAGAGTCGATACTAAACCTGAGTTGTACTGTGCGGGTGACGGGATTTATTTGGCCGCTGATCCCTTTTAACTTGGCCTGGTAATAGTGTTCGGCGACTCTGAGCTTGAGAATTACACCAGGTTGCAACTGCTCGGCAATATTCAGCGGCACCCCTATCAGTGCTTGCAAATTGTTGCTTTGCACCAAGGTAAAGACCGGGCTGCCCAGGGCAATGACTTCACCGAGATTATGCTCTCTGGCGGCTATCACCCCGGCGAAGGGGGCGATGAGAAGCGATTTTTGCCGTTTAAGTTCATTGGCTTTCAGTGAGGCTCCCAGCCTGGCGTGCCCGGCTTCCAAGCTGGCCAGTTTGCCTTTGAGTTCATCGAGCTGCTGCTCGGAAAGATATTGTTTGGCTCTGAGTTCCAGTGAGCGTTTCAACGTTGCCTGGGCCAGTTTGATATCGGCATTATTCTGATCCAGTGCCGCCTGTAATTCGGTCTGTTCGGCTTCCAGCAAGCTGGTATCCAGCCGTGCCAGCAATTGTCCTCGCTCGACTCTATCGCCGGTATCTACCAGGAGTTTTTGCAGTTTTCCTGGGAGCTCGAAACCTATGCCTGTGGTATTGCCGGCGCGCACGCTGCCACTGAATTGCTGCAGCTTGGTGTAACTTGGCTTGAGTACAAGAGCGGCACTGCTGACCACTGCGGGCTTGGTTTCACTTTGCTCAACGGGCTGTGGGTGGCAGGCTGACAGGCATAACATCAAGGTAAGGGCTGCCAACAGCGCGCTGCGGCCCGAACCTTGGGGCTGGGTAAATTTGATTTTCGGCCCCGAAGCATTTGGTTTTTTAACTTCCTTGATGCGCTGTTGCAATGACGTCTCCCTGTGCTGATTACCGCTTGTTAGCAATAAGTTAAATTGGACTTGCTAGTCTAAATTGGCTGAACTGGACTGTCTAGTCTATTTTATGTTCTAATGCCTTCCAAGACGTTGCCGAACAAGGTGTAAGTCATAAGGTTATGAATAATCAGCAATTAACTCGTAGTGAACAGAAGCGGATTCAGATACTGGAGGCCGCTATTGAACTCTTCTGTGCCCAGGGGTTTCCCCATACCAGCATGGATGAAGTGGCCAAGAGGGCCGGGGTATCGAAACAAACGGTTTACGCTCATTTTGGCTGTAAGGATGAGCTGTTTGTGGCGGCTATCGAGTCCAAGTGTGTGGTGCGTCAGGTTGCCGAAGAACTGTTGGCCGACGCCGCCCGGCCGGAGCAGGCGCTGGCGGTGTTTGCCGAGTATTTCGGCGAGCTGATCGTCAGTGAAGATGCTATTACCGTTTATCGCGCCTGTGTTTCCCAGGTCGATACTCATCCGGAACCGGCGCAGCTTTATTTCGATGCCGGACCCGAGTACATGTTGGGGTTGCTGGTGGATTTCTTTACTCAGGTTGAGCGTCATGGCGGTTATCACTTCGGCAATAAGCGCCAAGCAGCGGTGAGGCTGAGCCTGATGTTATTTGGTGAGCTACGGCTCAGAAAAGAGTTGGGGCTGGACA
Source organism: Shewanella indica (assembly GCF_002836975.1). Classification (GTDB taxonomy): domain Bacteria; phylum Pseudomonadota; class Gammaproteobacteria; order Enterobacterales; family Shewanellaceae; genus Shewanella; species Shewanella indica. The sequence goes on from NZ_NIJK01000039.1 coordinate 19,753, forward strand.
CGGGGCAACTCGAGGCGCAGCACAGGGATTATTGCCTTGAGACGGCCGGATTGTTTCTTAAAGCGCATAGGTTGGGGTAGCGTACGGTTATAATTGAGTTTTATTTAAACGGCAAAAGGACATGAGATGAACAAAACGGCTACAGTTATCTTGCTGAGCACTTTGAGTGCCAGTGCAGGGTTGCTTGCCGCAGAGGCTTCGACATCCCGCTATAGCCTGAGTCTGGCCACTTTTGAAAATGCCGACTCGGATATTGATGGTGGCGGGGAACTGGGGCGTCGCAGTTATCTTCTGGGCGCGCGGGCTGACTGGCAACTGGATAAACGTTGGGGGCTGGGTGTCAGCCTGGGTTATGACAAACTGGACTGGGATTTTTCCGCTTTACCTGACAATAGTGTTGCCGATAGGATTTTTGCTGCCAGCCAGTTTGACTCTGCTCAGCGTTATTCAGCTTCCATCAGCCTGAGATATAATCTGAATAGACACTGGAGCTTGATGCTAACGCCTCAGTTACAGTATGCCTACAGTGATGAAGTCTCCTCTTCGGATGCCGAAAGTTATGGTGTGATAGCCGGTGCTGTTCACAGGTTCAACTCGGGTAATATGTTGGGTTTTGGTATTGCATATCTTAATGATATCAGTGAGGTGCGTACGGTTCCTTATCTGCTTATCGATTGGCAACTCAGTGATAGATGGCGGGTGGGCAACCCGTTTCAGGCAGGTTTTACCGGTCCGGCCGGGATAGAGTTCAGTTATCGGATCTCACCGGATATGGAGTTGGGGCTGGGAGCCTCCCAGCGCACCGAGCGGATCTTGGTGGGGGAAAATGAGCAAACGCTGGAATTGACCGAAATCAGCAGCTTCGCCCGTTTGGGCTGGCAGTTGGGACAAGGGTTCAATCTCAACGCCTATGTGGGTTACTTCATCAACCCGGAACTTGAGTTGAGTGAACCTGAGATCAAGCGCGAGTTGGATAACTATCCGGCAGGCGCTGTTCATCTTAGCTATCGTTTTTGATTGAGTTGCCCGCCGTGGCGGGCAACTTCTCCCTTTCGATTGAGCGATTTTCTGGCTGAGGAGTTCAGTCGGCCAGCATCGCTTTTTTCAGGCTGCTCTGCGCCGGTTCATCGCCGAGCCAGATATTCAGCAGCGCGCGGCGAAAGTTCTCTCCGGCGATAGTGTCTTGCAACTCACCGTTCTTGTAGGCACTGACACCGTTTTCCTGGCTGGTATACAGGAGGAAGCTGTCGCCTTGTTTGATCTCTTCCTGAAACAGGCTCATAAATCGGTCGATATCGGCTTGTATAGCTTCGGTTTTGCCGCCTGTGGCGTCATCGAAACCTTCAGTTATCGCCGAGCGCATCTTATCTGCGGTGATAAGACCCGAGACTATTTTCAAGCTGACCGCCGCCTGAGGCTGCGTAAATACTTCGGCTGTAGTGGTCGCTTTTGTTGGCAGATAGAGACTGCCTATGTAGAGATCCATAAAGAACTTGCTACGAACCCCGGCACCATTGAGCTTAAGCGGCGTTGCCGCCTGAATGCTCAGAGTATCTGGAATATTTTCACCGGCAATTTCGCGGGCATCCACTGTGGCAGACAGCGATAAGCCAAGTAATAGAGCGGTTAAGGTTATTTTTTTCATCTTGTTCTCTTGGTATTGGTCGTTCTGAGTGGCTGAACCGGCAAGGTTCTTCTTGCTCACTGAATGTTTGCCAAAAACCTTCCTTAGCCCCGCAGACCCATTTTGAAGTTGCCATCTTGACTGAACCAGACGGCTTGCTTGTGTTTGGGACTTATCAGCAAAGGGCCATCATCGAAAAACAGAAAGCATTTCCAGTTACGGGCAAAGATTTCCCAGCGAGTTTGGATCACCTGATACTTTTCATAGCAGAAATACACAGGGGCATCTGCCGGCCAATCGATAAAATCGGCCAAGGGTTCCGGTAGGCTGTTGTCTTCGCTGTCCCAATGGCTTTGCCAGTATTCGGTCTGGTGCCAGGTGGAGCTGCGGCTGGCCCAATCGCCCTTGGTAAAGTCTTCGGCACAGCTGCTTTTGTTGCTTATCCAGCGATTCCACACTTCCATGGCGCTCTTTTGATCCAGCGGCAATATAGCCGTCTTATCCTGGTCACTGACCGGCAGATCCTTATGGTTGAAGATCCATTTGCGGCGATATTGATCGAGTGGAATATAGCTGTGATTCAAGTTTTGTTCTCCGGAACTGCGCTTATTTGCCGGGGCATTATAACGGTGGCGAAAGGGGAAAAGAAAGGCCGCATGCGGCGGCGAGGGGAAGGCGTGCCACTGGCAAAGGACTTGAGCCATTTGCTGCGAACCACGTCTTGCATCCCAGATTGTAAGCCGACGCAGAGCAAACATGGGGCTTGCTTGCACCTTCGCTAATTCGGGGTTTGCAGTTCGGTTAATCCCTGCTTGGCGCTGAGATTATTGGGGTCGAGCTCGAGGACTTTGGAAAATGCGGTGATGGCGGCTTCATTTTGTTGCACTGCACGCATAAACAACGCCAGTTTCAACCATACCTGCAAGTCTTGCGGGTATTTGCCGAGGTAATCCAGATAGGTTTCCAGTGCCTGCTGTCCTTTACCATCGAGGCGTAAGACATGGGCATACTGCGGTAGAAAACTGTCGTTCAAGCGGCTTAACTCAGCCAGAGTAGTTTCGGCCAACGGCAGCATATTGAGCTGCAGTGCCAGTATGGAAATCATTCTGAGCTCGGTTTCGGTTGTTTGTTCCTGACTGTCATAGGTTCCTGTCGTTGGGGCGGTTACTTTTGTTGGGTTTATTTGTGATTTGAGTCAAAAGGTTGATTTGATGTGATTGTTATCATTGCGCGCCGTGAGGCTCGGCACTGAACCACACCTCTTTATTTGGGCTGACTGTTTCGGCTCAAGTGCATTCCAAAGGAAATGACATGCGACTTAAATTCAGATTTATCAAGTTGTTATTATGCTCTGTGCTGGCGGTTCCTGCTGTTGGCATGGCGTCTGAGCTCGATCGCTTTGAAAACTTGTCCGGTACCTTGAACATTGCCGGTGGTACCGCGCATATCCCTGTGATGAAGCAGGCGGCAAAAACCATTATGTCTGCCAATAACGACATTCGCATTACAATTGCCGGTGGTGGCAGTGGCGTGGGTGCGCAGCAGGTTGCCAAGGGACTGGTTGAAATCGGTAATACCGGCCGCCCTCTGAAGCCAGGCGAACTGAAATACGGTCTGCTTTCTTTCCCATTTGCCATCGATGGCGTTGCGGTTATCGTCAATCCGACCAACCCCATTCAACAGCTGAGCTCGCAACAGGTGATGGATATCTATTCCGGTAAAATAACCAACTGGAAGAGCCTGGGCGGTGAAGATCGGCAGATCAATATTTTCACCCGTGATGAAGCCAGCGGTACACGCTCGGTATTCGTTAAAAAGTTGCTGAATAAGTCGCCGGTTTCTACTCAGGCCAATGTTGTGCCTTCCAATGGTGCGATGAAAACTGCGATTGCCCGCGATCCCGGTGCCATAGGTTACAGCAGTGTCGGTTATATCGATCAGACAGTGAAAGCGCCGATATTGGATAATGTGCTGCCCACCAATGAAGCCTGTGCTTCCGGCGAATACCCTGTAGTGCGTAAGCTGTATATGAATACCAAGGGACAACCTCAGGGACTGACCCAGGCGTTTATTGACTATATCTATGGCCCAGACGGCGCTGAATTTATCCGTGAAGCCGGATATATTCCTGTCGGACATTAATGACTCATGACCACACAGATCTCCGCTGAGCGGATACTGCAACTTCTGGCCGCATCAGTATTATTGCTGATAGTGCTGCTGTTTGGGTTTCTGATGTGGTTTGCATTGCCGGTGTTTTTCAACCCGCAAACCAGCGTGTTGTCGTTACACTGGCAACCGGAGCAGGGGCAATTTGGCATAGTTGCCATGATTGCCGGCTCCGGTTTGTTGGGACTGCTGGCCTTACTGTTGGCATTTCCTATCGCCCTTGGCATCACAGGGTTTTGTTTATTACCTCGCTATCGAAGGCCTGCGCGTTTTATCCGGGCGCTGATCCGCTTGATGGCCGGGATCCCGACCGTGGTGTATGGGTTGGCCGCTGTGTTTTTGCTGGTGCCGCTGATCCGGGAAACCTTTCGAACCGGTTCGGGGTTCAGCCTCATCAGTGCCACTCTGGTGATAGTGCTGTTGATCTTGCCTGTGATGGTGATGATGTTGGACAGCCAATGTCGCCCTTTGGCCAAAGAACTCAGAATGGTGTCTGCTTCTCTGGGGTTCAGCGATCTCCAGACCCTGTATCATCTGGTATTACCCAATGCCCGCCGCGCCATGGCCAGCGCCGCCTTACTCGGTTTTGGCAGGGCCATAGGCGATACCTTGCTGCCTTTGATGCTGGCCGGCAATGCGCCACAGCTTCCGGGCAGTGTATTTGATTCGGTTCGCACCCTGACGGCGCATATTGGCTTGGTGCTGGCCACGGAAAATGACAGCGCCATGTATAACTCACTGTTTGCCGCCGGTTTGTTGCTGCTCACTATCAGTGTGCTGGTGACTCTGTTGATCCGCTATATGACCTCGTCTGCCAAGGCCACCACCGAGGGTTCTGGGTCTTGAAAGCCAAGTGTTTCCATTATTGGTGTTTATTCTGCAGCGCCATGCTGTTGCTGTGTCTCTTGTCACTGCTGGGATTTATTCTATATCGAGGCGTTCCCACGCTCAGCCTGTCGCTCTATTTTGGTGATACTGAACCCTTAAAAGGTTTCTTGGGACAGGCGCCTATCTGGGATGGGATTTGGCCTGCCTGTGTTGGAACCCTGGCGGTGGTTGCCAGTGCTTTGATGATCGCCTTGCTGCCCGGGCTGGCAACCGGAATTTGGCTGGCAACTGCGAAAACATCCAAGGCAAAGGTGCTATTGGAGCTGGCGGTCGATATCCTGGCCGGCGTTCCCTCTATATTGATGGGCTTATTTGGCTTTACCCTTATTCTGTTACTGCGCAACACCTTGCAGCCTTCTGCCAACACTTGTTTGGCACTGTCGGCATTTTGCCTGGCGATGTTGATCATTCCCTATCTGGCCGTTTCTACCCGCACGGCGCTGCAGGCGCTGCCTGTGTCTTTGAGTTTAACCGCACTCTCACTCGGCATGACACAGTGGCAAGCTTTGCGCTTTGTATTGTTGCCCCAGGCCGAGCGCGGGATCCGCGGCGGCATCATGTTGGCTATCGGCCGGGCCGCAGAAGATACCGCGGTGATCATGCTGACCGGCGCCGTTGCCAATGCGGGGTTACCTGGCGGGATCTTTGAACGGTTTGAAGCCCTGCCTTTTACGATTTTTTATTACAGTGCCCAGTATCAGAGCGAGGCCGAATTGCAGATGGCGTTTGGTGCCGCGCTGACACTCCTGTGTTTAACTGCCACGGTATTTTCCACGGCCAACTGGGTGACACGTTTTTCCGGAAGGAATCATTAGTATGGCGTTATCAAAGGCTGCGGATGTCGCGGGCACTGTGTCTAACCTCAGTGTGTATTTTGGTCAACAAGCGGCACTCGAAAACATCAATATGCAGATCCATCGGCGGCGGATCAATGTGCTCAGCGGGCCGTCAGGCTCGGGAAAAACCACCCTGTTACGGGCGCTCAATCGCCTCAATGACGAATATCAACATAGTCGCACCCGGGGGGAGATAACGCTTTGCGTGGCAGATAAGCCGCTTTCGGTCAATCAACTGAAAACCACAGAGTTACCCTATTTGCGCCGTAAAGTTGGTATGGTGTTTCAACATCCGCAGCTGCTTCCCGGCAGTGTGGCGCAAAACCTGTTACTCCCCTTGAAAGTGGTCGGTAACCTGCAGGGGGAGGCCGCGCTGAAACAGATGCAGCAAGCTTTTGAGCAGGCGGCGTTGTGGGATGAGGTCAAAGATCGCCTGTCGGCACCGGCCTCAACCTTATCCGGCGGGCAACAGCAGCGCCTTTGCCTGGCTCGCACCCTGGTTTTTGAGCCGGATATCTTATTGCTCGATGAGCCTACCTCTTCACTCGATCCCGAAGCTACTGCACAAATTGAAGCCTTGATAAAACGCCTCGCCGGCCATTGTACCCTGGTGATGGTTTCTCACTGTGAACATCAAACAGCCAGATTGGCCGATCATCTCTATCGTTTTGAGTACGGGAGATTACGACCTGAGTCGGCATGAGTGCGCCGAATCACTCTTTGTCTGGCTTAACCAAAGAGAGATTCAGACACGCTTTTGCAATTGCTCGGCTTAATCGTCGAGATACTTGGTCTGCTCGGTGTAATTCGGGGTCAGCAAGTTTTGATACAGCTTGGGGTTCATGTTGAAACCGCCGAATTTGCTTATGGTGTAACAAAGGACTTTCAGCTTGAGCTTTCTGAAGCTGGGAGGGATGGGTTTAAGGAATTTGCAGCAATCGATACTCAAGCGTTCCAGCTTCTCAAGCGCCAACATGGACTCGGGTAGAGACTCAGTGACAAAATCCTCCAGAGATAAGGTATCCAACTCGGTAAACTCACCGATAAAATCAGGGATAACCTTGATATCGCCGCCTCTCAGAGAAAGCCGTTTTAACGGTAGTGCTTTAAGCTCTATGGGGAAATGATCCAGGCTCTTGTGCATTCCCATCAGTTTAAGGTGATGCAAGCGGGTATATTTCACCAAGGCCTTGGTGGCTTCCAGACCAAACTCATAACACAGGACCAGTTTCAAGGTTTCCAATGCCGGCGCATCGAGTGAGGCCAGGGTTTTAAGATCACTGCGTGAAATCAACAGGGTTTTCAGCCGTGGCAGCGAAACATTGGCAGGGAAATCGTTGAATTTGTTGAGTTTAACTATTTCAAGCTTGGGGCTGCTCGTTAGCAATGGGCCAAGGGTAACGATGTTGGTATTGTGCAGCTCCAGCGAGGTCAACTGGGTAACGGCGGGGCAATTCAAACCAGGTAAAGTCTCCCTTGGGTCCGCGCATCCATCCTCAAGCTCAGTCTCAACTTGGGCTGGGTCAATATTGAGCGACACTAGATTGGGGCAATGCATTAATAGATCGGCGATTTTAGCTGTCGCCAGTCTAGTGGTGAAGGAGGTGAGTCGCTCTGGCTGAGGCAGGTATTGAGACAGCTCTTTCCCCGTGTTTGGCGTGCCATCGTCAGGGTAGTATTTCATCACAGCTGTAGAAATATTGCTGAACAGCTGCCGTTCATTGTCCACCGGGCAATGGTTTAGAATGAGTTCATCCAGGGTTAGTAGCCTGGTCGGTGCAATAAGGCGATGACAACGGTCGATTTCCAACTTTTTGATGTTTCGCGGCAACAATGACGCATCTATGGTGAGTTTTTGGCCGTTTATTATGCTGAGGCTGTCCAGCGCCGCTATCTTTTTAAACGACTCGGGGATGGTTTCCGAGTTGGTCGAATTAAAACTAAGGTTTTTAAGGCTTTGACATAGAGGCAGTTCATCCCAGAAGCCGTCGTCGCCGAAATCTGCCCCCCAGATGCTCTCCAGTTGCGAAAACGCCCTGAAAGGGAAGCGAATGCCGGTTAAGTCTCTGGCATAACCCAGGTGCAACTCTTTGAGATGAGGAAAACATGCAGCATGCTCACAGACCAATGCCAGCAGTTTCTTTTCTTGGATCTTAAGCCGGGTTATATCTTCATATACCTTTGGGGCAAAGCGGATATCTATGCCATTAGTGAAAGATGTTTTTTGATTGCCAAGCACCGTATTGGCATGGATTGAACTCAATAACGGGTTTTTCCATAGTGTCAGCTTATTGAGGTTGGCTAAGGTCAGTTGCTCATCAATAGATGCAAGTTGGGGACAGCATGAGATTTTTAAGTGTTGCAGCTGTGGCAGCTTATCCAAGTTAGTGCCAAGGCGTTGTAAATCCGGGACTAACGCCAAATCAATCTTGGTCAATCCCGCCGGTAAATCAAACAGCTCGGCGCCGCAGATAGGGGTATCGTACCAGGTTAGGCTGCTGAGGTTTGTCAGTTGGCGAAAATCAAGATCCAGACTTTCCAGCGGCACTGAGTCAATTTTAAACTCTTGCAGTTTCTTTAGCTTTTCAATGCTCTTGGGCAGTGTCTTGTAATCGCCTTCAATGTTGAGCTTTTCAAGCAGTGGCAGGCTACCGATACTTTCGGGCAACTGTTGTCCACAAAAGGGCACTTCTTCGATGGCCAGAAAAGTCACCGAGGGGAAACGCGCCAACAGCTCGGGTTGCTCGCAGAGTGCCTCCAGCGGCTGACCGGCTCGAATATCTATGATGGTATGTCCAAGCCTGGCATAGAGGTAATCGACATCCAGCTCGGCCGACAGGCTGGCATACTCGCAAAGGACACAGAAGACATCTCTCATATCAGGCTCTTTCTCGCCTTTAATCAGTTTCTTGCGGCACTTGAAGGCATTCTGAATATCCTGGCTCGCATGCTGTTTCAGCAGTTGGCGGATCTCTTTCACGCAGTCGGTATCGGCGCTGCATTTACCAATCAGGAAAAGGTCGTTGATGAACTTTTCAGGAAAGCCGTCACTGTTTTTAACAGCATTAAAGTAGTCGGGGAGGGATTCTATAAATTGGGACATAATATAAACAACTTATTGTAGGGTATGGTTATTAGCCTGTTGGCCACTGCAGATGCTTAACGCCGTAGTTTTATCGTTCTGATGAACTTGGGCTTAGGGGGACACAAGCCCTGGATTTGGCCTGATTCGCTGTCGATAGTGCGCCGGAAAATGTAGAACGAGATGGATTGCAAGATGCCCGGTAAAGTGCATCGAAAAGTGCACCGAATATGGCATCGAAAATTACAGATGGAGGCGCAGCATAAGATGCCGCGCAATGCGAAGAGCTGACTAATTCCATTTACCGATTTTCCTTCCAGTGACCACAAAAGTGGCCCGCACTCAAGCCTGCTGACGGATTTTACAAGAGTTGAAGGCCCCGTACAATCAATGGGATAGATATAGGCCAGTAATACTGGAATGATGTTTATGCGGATAACAGCCTTACAGGCGGTGTGACCGAAAAATCCAGTCAGGGCTGCTTCTAGGACCGGATAACTGAAAGAGCGGGACTGTGGGCGAAGGCAAGGGCAAAAGTGTCACCATTCATGATCTCCGTCGGTCAATCACCAGTTGGAGTCAAATACAGGATGGAGTCAAATACAGGACAGCCATATCTTTTTGATGTTTCATAAATAACGAGTCAAATACAGGACAGCCATATCTTTTTGATGTTTCGCCCAGGCTTGACTAGGCTTTGAAATACCCATCAAAGCTCAGTCGAGGTTGGTTAACAGGAAAAAGACAGGACAGCCATATCTTTTTGATGTTTCACACAGCCTCGACTAGGCTTTGAAATACCCATCAAAGCTCAGTCGAGGTTGGTTATGACCACTGCCCGTCGCCAGTTGATAGATGCAGAAAGTACGCCCTTTTACCACGTGATTAACCGTTGCGTGAGAAGGGCGTTTTTGTGTGGTGAAGATGCACTGTCGGGGCGCAGTTACGAGCATAGACGTGGCTGGATAGTGGATAAAATCAGGCAGTTGTCGTCAATATTCTGCATCGACGTTTGCGCTTATGCGGTCATGAGTAATCACTACCATTTGGTGCTCAAAATCGACCTTGCAGCGCAACAATCGTTGTCGCCATTTGAAGTCATTGAGCGCTGGACAGGGCTCTTTAGTGGCAATCCTGTGGCGGCAAAGTTCCTCAAGGGCGATAGTCTCTCAGAAGGTGAGCGAATACTGTTGGATACGCTGATTAGCGATTGGCAGGAACGCCTTGGCAGTATCAGTTGGTTTATGCGCTGTTTAAACGAAGATATCGCCCGTAAGGCCAATCGAGAAGATGGCTGTAAGGGCGTATTCTGGGAAGGACGTTTTAAGTCGCAGGCATTGCTCGATGAACAGGCGCTGCTGGCCTGCATGATGTATGTGGATTTAAATCCCATTCGCGCCGGTATTGCAGATTCGCTGCAAACTTCTGATTACACATCCATTCAGGAGCGTATAGAGGAAGTTGCTGAGCCAGCAACTGCCAACGCTTCAGTTAAGCTACTGCTGCAATTTGATGGTGCGACAATTGCCACCGAACAAAGCGGCATTCCGTTTCACTTTGCCGACTATCTGGAGCTGATTGATTGGACAGGCCGGGCGGTGCGGGAAGACAAGCGTGGCTATATTGCCTGTTCCAGTCCCAAACTACTGCTTGAGCTTGGTATCAGTGACGATGCCTGGATAACTTCCGCCAAGGAGTTTCGCCGTCAGTACAGTGGCATGAGTGGCCGATGGGATGCCATGTGTGCGATGAAGGCCAAATATGGTGGTAAATGGTGCCGGGGTAAGCAACAAAGCCAAGCAATACATCCCCATTAACCTTAAACCCTTGGTGATTTTGCATAAACAGGCTTAAGCCTGCCGTTGGCATGCTTGGCAACCGCAGTTTTTGCATGAAGCACGCAGATTACTCATCTTAGAGAGTCTACTTCGAATCATTCATCGTCATTTATAAGAGATTGAGACCGCAAGGTATGCTTCTCAGTCCGTAAAATGTTTAGGATGTCCTGTGGTTCTCTGTAAAATGTTTAGGATGTCCTGTGGTTCTCTCTTCCAGTGGTTCCGTCCTGTGGTTCTCTAGTGGTTCTCAACTATGCCACTACAGAACGACTCCCATAGATGGAGCAACGCCTCTGTAAGTTTAACTCACTGACCTATGGATATATTTTCGGATCCCGTTGGCAAGACGGCGTGTGGCTTCATTGGTTTCGGCTTCAGGTTGTAAATGGAGTGCAATTTCCGTCATGGGTAGCGTGGGCATTCCATGCTCAGATGTCAGGATCTGCAAGCCTGAAGGCACCATGGAAGGAGTGAGGATCGTCACAGCAAGCCCCGCTCTGACAGCAGCAGTTAACCCTGACAGACTGGCACTCGTATAGGCGATCCGCCACGGAATACCTGCACTCTTGAGCGCATCGATCCCTCGTTGACGAAAAATACAGAGCCCATCTTTCGAGACCGCCAGCGGCAGAGGTTGCCGTTTTTGGATCTCAAGTCGGTCTGCACCGACCCAGACGGTCTGCTCTTGGCAGAGCACTTCACCACCCGGACTTTTAGGTTGTCGAGTGGTGATGGCTAAATCGAGCATTTTCGCCTGCATCTGATCGAGCAACTCGACACTCAATCCACAATAAACCTGTAGCTCTACATCTGGAAAGCGACGCTCAAACTCCGACAAGACCGTTGGCATATAGACTAAATAATCATCGGGGATCCCCAGCCGCACGCTCCCATCGATCCTCGGCTCAACGATATCTTGCCATGCCAATGCATTTTGGCTGAGCAATCGCCTAGCGTGCAGTAAGACCTTCCGTCCCACTGGGGTCGGGAACGGGATCCGCTGACCTTTCTCTAGCAGAGGCGTTCCAACCTGACTTTCGAGCCGTTTCACATGAGCACTGATGGTGGACTGTGCCAGATGCAAGGCTTCAGCAGCAGCAGTAAAACCTTGGCTATCGATCACTTGCACAAAGGTTTTGAGCAGCACCAAATCAAAAGGACGACTTTTCAACGGTTCTATTATCACGTTTCATAATACTTCTATCAGAAATTATTGTTTTCATAATATCGGCTCATCTTTCACAATACCAGCCATATGAAACAAGCCGCCCTTCGCCCTGAACCACATGTTTTCGCCAGCACTCACAATCGTGAATAGGTTTTCACGTTCACGTTTGCTGCATCGTCCATATTTGCCCACCTTTTCAGCATCTCATCGACGCAAGCTCGGCGCACAAGAGCAGATCAGGCTGCGAAGCGACCATCCACCAACAATAAGGTGAATCAAGCCATCTGATTATGAGTAATCCAACTGAAGTCACGAAACCCCGTATGGCGGGGATCAACCCACCTGTTTTTTATCCATCCGCAGGACTCATTGTCCTGTTCGTCTTATTTACCATCGCGATGCCTGAAACCGCAGGCCGTTGGTTTGGTTCGCTCCAATCATGGATCATTGAGACATTTGGATGGTTTTATCTCCTCTCAATGGGGTTTTACCTGATTGTCACACTGATCCTCGCGTTTAGCCGATTTGGGAAAATCAAACTGGGACCAGACCACAGCAAACCCGAATATAGCTCTCGCTCGTGGTTTGCGATGCTGTTCTCCGCTGGGATGGGGATAGGATTAATATTCTATGGGGTGGCCGAGCCCATCTTTCACTTTGCAAACCCACCAGAGGGTGAGCCGCAAACCGTTGAGGCTGCACGTCAGGCGATGACCCACACCTTCTTCCACTGGGGTGTCCATGCCTGGGGCGTTTACGCCATTGTGGCCCTGGCGTTGGGCTATTTTAGTTTTCGTCATGGTTTGCCACTGCGGATCAGCTCAGCACTCTACCCGATCATCGGCAAACGAATTTACGGCCCGATTGGGTATGCCGTTGATATTTTAGCGGTCTTTGGAACCATGTTTGGGATCGCAACCTCCCTTGGACTGGGCGTGTTACAGATCAATTCCGGCTTAAACTATCTGTTTGAGATCCCCTTTGGCACGCTCACCCAATTGGTTCTCATCGCGATTGTAACCGTCATGGCAACCCTCTCGGTGGTGACCGGATTGGATAATGGGATCCGCCGTTTATCGGAGTGGAACCTAAATCTTGCTGCCGTGTTACTGATCTTCGTGGCCATCACGGGCCCCACACTCTTTATTTTCCAGTCACTGGCCCAGAATGTCGGGAGCTACATCTCCTCGCTGGTCGAAATGACTTTCAATAGCTATGCCTACATCAACAGTGACAAAACCAACTCTTTTTTAGGCGGATGGACGCTGTTCTATTGGGCCTGGTTCATTGCTTGGTCACCCTTTGTCGGCATGTTCGTGGCCAGAATTTCACGCGGACGGACCATCAAAGAGTTTGTCTTGGGTGTCTTATTTGTGCCTGTCGGGGTCACGATTATTTGGCTGACGGTCTTTGGGAATACGGCGCTGCACGGTATCATGACAGAGCGCATGCCGCAGTTGGTTGAGCAAGTGTTTGCGAATACCCCAACTTCTCTGTTTCGCTTCTTAGATACCTTACCCCTCGCTAGCATCTCGTCGGTGGTTGCTACCCTGTTGATTTTTACTTTCTTTGTGACGTCTTCCGATTCAGGCTCTCTGGTCATTGACACCTTAACTGCCAAAGATGGCGATGAGACACCCGCAAAACAGCGGATCTTTTGGGCTGTTTCTGAAGGTCTAGTGGCTGCGGCATTGATTTTAGCCGGGGGGCAGAATGTCCTTTCTGCTTTACAAGCGGCCTCGTTAGCTTCTGCACTGCCTTTTGCCCCTGTGTTAATTCTGGTTGGCTTTGGACTACTGAAGTCACTCAGACAAGAGATGGTCAAAATTGATAGTGCCCATCACCTCAATCAAGCGACACCGAGTACTTTAGCGCGGATCCAGGAGATCGGCTGGCAGCAACATCTAGAGCAACTCATCACGATCCCAGAGAAAACAGAAGTGCTACAGTTTTTACAACATGACATTATGGCGGTGATGCATGAAGTGGCCGATGTCTTCAAACAAAACGGGATCAACACACACATCACATCACATGAACACGCGTGTTCGTTGATGGTTGACCACGGAGATGAACGTAACTTTGTCTATGGTGCTTGGGCACGAGAAGCGAGCATTCCGTCCTTTATTGGCGAACGTAGTCAATCTCGTCCCAAATCGCAGTTATACATTGAAGTCTATTTGAATGAAGGCGCTCAGCAATACAACATCTGTGGTTACAACCGCAATCAACTGATTGCTGATATTCTTGACCAATATGAGAAACATCTTCATTTCCTCAATCGGGTACGTTAGTTCCCTTTGCCCGAGATGAACACATCTCGGGCTTTGCCGCGGGAGGTAGTCTCTCCGAAAATAACCGCAGCAATAAGTAGAATTTTCTCTGACCTCTCCCCACGGGCCAGCTAAAGCTGTTCAAATTTATTCCGGATAAATTTGTGGGAAAGGTCATAGGTATACACCTAATTCCCAGGCTCAGGCGGAACTGTGACCGTCGAAAACAGGGCCGAATTTTGTTCCCGACAAATTCGGCATTTCTTACGTCCTTGTAGGTCAGATGTTTTCGTCGAGGCTACTATCGAATTTGTTCCAGACAGATGTCGGCATACACCCCATCCATGGAGATAAGGGATGGGGTCACAACAACTTCCCAGTTTAACGGCCAGCTCACCATCCATGACTCGCGTTCGAAAGCATGTTACAGCGCAGCTCTCGTCATGTCACAGGATCGCCTGTGCCAAAAGGACCGTTCTCGGACGTCCTGTCCTTCACGGCATTCGAGCTTCCTGCCCATCCGCACCGCAGGTGATGGGTTATTGCTTAGCGGGAAGCTAAATCCAAGTTGGTTGGCTTAAAACAACGATAGCTACATCACCAACTCAATGTTTTTAAAAGAGAAAACTATCAGAGAACAAAATCATTAATTTGAAGCGCCTGAATCGGCAGAGGATGGGTTCTAAAAAAGCTTGAGACTTATGCAAGCAGGCACAAGAAGAAAATGCTGGTCTCCCCACAGGGACTCGAACCCCGATCGGTCGCTTAGGAGGCGACTGCTCTATCCTGTTGAGCTATAGGGAGACGCCAGTGATTATACTGGTTTTCACCCGGATGAAAAGGCTTTGGATTTAATTGCTTAAATCTTAATCGCGATGTCATTCACCTGAATGTTAAGGGCGGCATTTTCACCACTGAGCACTGCGATGGCACTTTCCTCTGTGACTTGAACTATGGTGATTTTCGCCCGGGTTTCTCCGGCCACGGCGCGCATCTGGTTCATGCGGTCGGGCAGGTTTTGTTGCAGCACTATTTGGAACTGATCACCCACGCGGATGCCGTTGCGTCGCCCCAGGTTGAGTATCACTCTATCTTGTTGGCGCACGACTATCTGTGCCAGCAGCGGTCTGCAGGCCAGTGCCATATCGATATCTTTACTGGCATTGGCCAGCACCTTGTCTATGGCTTGTCCATAACTGGCGCGCCAGAATCTGTCGCTGTTGGGAGGGACGGATTCATTTTTGGCAAACTCCCAGGGGGCAGAAATGCTGTAGTTCTGATACCAGATCTGTTCGCCGCTGATCCCATGATAGAGGCTGAGTTGCAACTGAAATAGCCGCTGCGGCTCGTTGTCCCATAGGCCCATAAAGCCGGATTCGACCGGTTCGGTGGAGATATCTATGATTTGCGGCAGCAACAGATATTGGCTGTCGGTAATTTCACTTATCCAGGTCGGCAGGCGGTAGCCGCGGATATTGATAAGCTCCTCTTTGATATCCAGCCGCTCGTTGGCGTGCAGGTGAGCAAAGCTGGTGGAGGATTGTTTATCCAGCGTTGCTGCTATCCGTTCGGACAGGCTTCGCTGGAAGTTTTCCAACTGACCATAACGCAGTTGGCTTCTGTCTTTAATGGCGGCCTGGGGGACCAGGATAGCGGCCTTGATGGCTGAGCTTTGGCACTTGTTATCCGGGCCGTCGAGAATATCGAGCCGCATAACCACTTTGAGCTTGTCTCCCTGGCGCATTTCGCTGACCAGTTCGACACTGCTTATCTGCGCCTGGCTGGAGAGGCTGAAATCGTTTTGGGTCAAGCGCCCCTGGCTGACACTCTGGGTCGATTGAAAACTGCCACCACGGGAGAGCAGTGCCATGTTGATGGCGTTGTCCATTGCCGCTTCCCGTGCCTGGGTTAGATTGCCATTGATTATTTTGGCTTCACCTCGGGCCTCGGTCCACTCTGCCATGGCGTTGAGGCTGATGCCCAGCAACGGCAGCCAGAACAAGGGGCACAATCTCATAAGGCGGTTCCTCAAAATGGAAGTCAGGGTGACGGAATTTTGCCGCCACTTAAGTTGGTATCGCTTGGTATTCAAATTTTATGCCAGAGCAAGGCAGGGGGGACTGTGTTATTTGTGAATGCCAGGCTAAAGAACGGCAAGCATTTGCCGATAAAGCCAAAGAAGCTTTCGACAAACCTTGTTGTCTGAAAGAGCAAGGCTGGATAAATAAGTAATACAAGTGGTTCGGCCATTTTATGTCAGTTACTACGGCCAATGAGATGCTCAATTAGGCTTATTTCTCAAAGTTGTTAAACACGACTAAACCAGAGAACTCGCCGGTGGACGCTGAGGGCTAAGGAAGGTGCGAATAAGTTCTCGTGGCACTTTCTTGATGTAGGGAATAGGTTGCTGTGTGGCTTACGGGCCTGCCTGCTGTGTTGTGCTTCTTGCAAAGGCCTGGGGGCATTTGCCGTTGCATCCAGACCTGTACGCCGGAGCAGAGCACATATGGGGGCTTGTTCGCACTTTCCCTAAGTTCTTGGTTGGTATTTTATTTGCATAGTTTTAATGCAAATAAAAAGAGCTTGGCATTATTGGTGCTGACGATGTTACCGACACTATTACTGTCTGCAACGTCCTTGGGTCAATCCTGCAGGTGTTGTATGACTGACTAAGTAGAATAAGCCTGCTGGTTCAAGGTTTACGTCAGGCTCCTGAATGAAGTTAACAGCCCACTCCGGCAACAGTGAGACGGATATTATGTATAAAGCCCTGTGTATATTGCCTTTACTTCTGCTGTCTGCCTGCAGTACGACATCACAGCAACCGCAAGCTGAGTTCAAGCCGCAACAAGCACCAGTCAATCTATTGGCACATCAGTTGGTGGATGAATTGGTAATCCATAATGATGCTCTCAAACCGACTCAGCCGCTATTGGTGATGACGCCTGCGATGGTGGAGGATATGCAAGGCAGTAACGCACTGGCCTCACAGCTACAGCAGAGCTTAATGACGGCTTTTCATCAGCGCGGCTTTAATCTGGTGGATTTGAACCTGGCCGAAGCGGTGCGGGTAACGCCACAGGGGGATTTTATTCTTACCCGCGACTGGCAACAATTGCCGACGGATATTGCGGTGGATCATGTACTGGTCACCAGCATGAGCCAGGCTAAAGGTGAGATCTTGTTCAACAGTCGGATTGTTAACGTCAATAACAATCGGGTGCTTTCGACGGCCGGGGCGCGGGTGCTTGAGGCGCAACTACCGGGTTATCTGGCGCCATCCCACAAGGTGGTGTCAAAAGAAGGCCTGCTTTATCGCTATGAAAACCGCGGAGAAGATAAGAGTCGGATAGTGGGAGACAAGTAATGAAGTATTGGAACAACACACTGACATTGGTCACGCTGGCATTGGCGTTAGTTCTGGGTGGCTGCGCCGATAAGGACAGATATGTGCAGTGGGAGACAGAGGCGCCAAGCAGTTTTCCCAAATTGACGGCAATAGGCTATGCCCCGCTGGCCAGCCAACCAGCCAAGGAACAGTCGCAAAAGGTGCTGATGGCGATGCAAGCATCCAAGATTGCCGCTTATCGGGAACTGGCCGAACAAGTTTATGGCCAACGTTTGTCGGCTGATAGCAAGGTCAGTGACTGGATGTTGAAAGGCGATAATATCCAGGCCTCGGTTTCCGGGGTGATCCGCGGCGCCAGGGTTGTGCGCAGTTATCCGGCCGGCGATCATTATGTGACCGAGCTGGAGCTGGACTTCGCCCAGGTGTGGGATCTGTATCAGCAACAAAATCGCCCCCAAAGAGTGAAAGAGATCACTTATTTTTAGGGTAATGGGTATAAGTCAAAAGCAGCCTTCTTTGGCTGCTTTTTTTGTGGCTTAAGAATTTTTGCTGAATTGAGAGCAGGGTATACGTTCTGTTCTGGGGGGCATCTTGTATTTGACCCCCTTGGCTTTAGCGCCCTGAGTTTAGTCGGGGGAAGGCAAGGGGGGACAGGAGTTTGGGTCGCACCAAGAAGCCGAACTTACTGAATTAGCTTAAGCAATGGAACAGCAGCAGGGCTTTAAATCAAGCCTTGAGATCGTTGCCCAGAGTGGCGATGGTTGAAGTCTTGCCTTTGCCGTCATAAGTCAGACTGGAGGCATTGCGGCTCACCTGCAGCGCCTGTGCCAGGCGATTGATACTGGCCATACTCAGCTCTATCAGGCCGGCATTTTCCTGATTGCGTAGTTGGCAAGTAGCCAATAGTTCGCGGGCTTCACTGACCTGTTCGGCCAATGGCGACTGACTGAGTTTAGTTTGTTCAGGATGAGAGGAGAGCGCCTCATCGACTGCCTTGACCTCATTGAGCAGATTGCTCTTGTCTTGGGCTAGTTGCAATAGATTATCGGCATTGCGATCGAGCAGGGCATTTTTTTCCTGCTCAATCAAGTTCAGCAGACGCTCGAGTTGAGTCATCTGCTTTGCTATCAGGCTGGTTATATCCGGGGTATCAGGCATCAGGATCCTTTATTGAGTGCGCTCAGTTCTGATTCAAATTGAGATATGTTGGCTGCCAGTTTTTCCGGGTCAACCTTGTATCTGCCTTCGGCGATTGCCAATTTGATTTCGCTGATCTTCTTTTGATCTATTTCCGGCAGGGAGGCCATTTTACTCTGAACTCCTTGCAGCTGCTGCGCTTGCTGCGACACCACAACCGAGTCGGTTTTCTGCGGAGCAGCCCCTTGCTGAGCTGTTTGATTGCTCTGAGCCGTGTTCTTGGGGAGTGAACCTGTATTCACCCTGGGTTGATTTTGCAGTTGTTTAATATCCATAGCCATCGCGGCTCCAGCCTTTTCTCTGATTACCTTGCTGTCTTATCGGCATAGCCAAGGAGAACTTTAGCATTTTTTACATTCGAACTTCCACTTCGCCCACATTGGTGACGGTAGCCTCCAACACTTTGTCTGAGCGAGTGTTTTTTACCCTAATCTGTTCTCCAAGGTTACCATCATGCAGGGCTTCACCAACAGTTTTTATTTGAAACTTCTCGTTACCTGCATAAATAGAGACTCTGTCGCCTTTGCAAACAAAACAGAGATTGGCGGCAAATAACGGATAGTCTTTGGCTATGCGCCGCTTGAGGCGGGTACCCGTCACTGTGGCAATATCCTCGAACTGCTGGCCGCGCAGACTGGTTTCATCTATGTAACGCAGCGCCAGATTTTCCGGCCCCAGCACAGTGCCCGGAGCCAGAGTTTGAGTGGCCACCACCACAGGATAACTGATATCTACCCGTACCGAGACATAGATTTGCCACGGGTAGCTTAGCTCCGGGCTGTTACAACCTATGCGCACCGTATTGTTGCGGCTTATCTCTCTGTCGCTGGCAAGTTCGGCCGTCAAAGGTGAATTGCATCTAGGGGGCGTGAGCCTGGAATCCAGTCGTTGCGGGGTGATGGTAATTTGTGCATCTGTGCCCGCCAGCACTTTTTTGGCCACTGCCTCTTTAGCCAGGCTTTCCATGGCCGATATACTGGGAACGAAGCTGCTCTCTGCCGCCATTGTTGCGATGGGCATTAAAATTGTAGCCAAAAGGTATGCAATATTTACTTTCATAATGAACAGGCTAGCTTGTCTCGCCAGATTACACCTATACTTTCAATGATTCGCGGTTCCCAGTACTGGCTTCACCTTAGGTTTAGTCAGAAATTTGACTGGGCATCAGTGTCTTGGATAAAGCAAATAGTATGCCTGTCTGTGGGACAGCGGGTATTTCTCAATATAAAGACAACAAGGCAGCCTTATGTCGAGCATTCTTGAATCAGTCAATAAACGCACTCAACTGGTTGGACAAAATCGCCTCGAACTTCTGTTGTTCAAACTTAACGGCAGACAAAGATTCGGTATCAATGTATTCAAAGTCAAAGAGGTTTTGCAGTGCCCACCACTGACGATATTGCCCAAGTTGAACTCCTTTGTTAAGGGCGTGGCCCATATTCGTGGTACGACTGTGTCTGTTATCGACCTCAGTGCGGCGACCGGCGGTAAACCCATAGATGATGTCAAGGATTGCTTCATCATTATTTCCGAATACAACCGCAGCGTGCAGGGTTTTCTGGTTCGTTCAGTTGAGCGGATCATTAACATGAATTGGGAGTCTATCATGCCGCCGCCGGAAGGAGCGGGACGATACTCTTACCTGACCGCTGTGACGGAAATCGAAGGTGAACTGGTTGAAATCCTCGATGTGGAGAAAATTCTTGATGAAATTTCACCGGTCAAGACAGATATCAGCCAAGAAATGGATGAATCTCTCACAATCGACAGGGAGCAGCATTATCATATTATGGTGATTGACGACTCCTCTGTGGCGCGCAAGCAGATCATTCGTGCATTGTCTTCGTTGAATCTGCAGATAGATACCGCTAAAGATGGTCGGGAAGCATTGGAAAAACTGAAGAATATAGCGTCTGGTATGGACAATGTTGCCGATGAAATCCCGTTGATTATTTCGGATATCGAAATGCCGGAAATGGATGGTTACACTCTGACCGCCGAGATCCGTGATGATCCCAAGCTGAAAAATATCAAGGTAGTGCTGCATACCTCGTTGAGCGGGGTATTCAATCAAGCCATGGTACAGAAAGTGGGCGCCAATGATTTTATTGCCAAGTTCAACCCCGACGAACTGGCTTCTGCTGTTAACAAGCATCTGAGTCTATAGCCTTTGTCTGCTGTGACTTTTTATGGCTATAGTGAGTTGGTCTGCTTGTGTTGCAAAGGGGGCTGGGGTATAACGCAGCCCCAGTTTTTAAATGTTGCTGCCTCAATTCGCAGTGACGTTTTTACGGATAGTTAGGACACTAAGGTGCCAGATAAATCTCTCGCGGAAACTGAGTACAATCAATTCAGGCTGTTTCTTGAGCAGCACAGTGGCATTGTATTGGGTGAGAACAAACAGTATTTGGTTCGCAGCCGTTTGGCGCCTTTGATGGGGAAATATGGTTTGCCATCCCTGTCGGACGTTGTTAAGCAATCGATGCGACCCACAGAGCGCCAATTACGGGCTGAAGTCATTGATGCCATGACGACCAACGAAACTCTTTGGTTTCGGGACAAGTATCCTTTTGAATTACTTGGCAATACATTATTGCCCGGTTTTGCCAAGTTGGGTCGGCCGTTGAAGATTTGGTCGGCAGCCTGTTCATCCGGCCAGGAGCCCTATTCACTGGCGATGACAGTGCTCGAATATCAACAGCGTAAGCCGGGAGCTCTGCCGGGTGGGGCGATAATCCAGGCCACCGATCTATCGCCGTCCATGCTCGAGCGTTGTAAAAATGCCGAGTACGATAAGCTGGCATTGGCCCGGGGCCTGTCTGAAGAGCGTAAGCGTCAGTTTTTTGAAGCCCTGCCCAATGGCAATATGCGGGTAAAGGACAATGTTCGTCGTTTGGTCAGTTTTCGGGCTCACAACCTGCTTGAAAGTTACACCTTGCTTGGCAAGTTCGACATCATTTTTTGCCGTAACGTACTTATCTATTTTGCCCCGGAGGCAAAGGCAAAAATACTGCGGCAATTTGCTGCCGCTCTCAATCCCAAGGGGATATTGTTTTTAGGGGCCAGTGAGTCGATTGCCGGTTTGACCGATGAATTCGATATGATTCGCTGCAATCCCGGTATTTATTATCAAAAGAAAAATTAGTTATCTAATTCCTTGATTTTCAATGTTTTTCAATGGCCGCCTGTCAAGTTTGATGGGCTCTTTCTTTTTTATCTCTCAAGTCAATCGCAATCCATTTCTCATCTGTTGCTATAGCCATCATTCCTGGCACAAAGCTTGCTTTGTTTTTGTCGAGTCATTGGAGGAGGCGGTTTTATGGCGATCAGTTTTGATAAGGCCCTTGGCATACATCAATACACTCTGGGTATTCGCGCCCAGCGTGCCGAAGTGCTTGCCAGCAATATAGCCAATGCCGATACCCCGCACTACAAGGCTCGGGATGTGGACTTTTCTTCGGCGTTGCAGGCGGCCAAAGGGCGGCAACAGGGAATGAATATGGCGGCAACGTCTGAAAAGCATTTCGACCTCAAGGCGCTGACAGCCCAACATGTGCAATATCGGGTGCCGGATCAACCGGACACTGGGGATGGCAACACAGTCGATATGCAAAAAGAGCAGCAGGCCTTTATGCAAAATGCGCTTGAATATCAGATGTCGCTTGGGTTCCTCGACGGTAAGTTCGCCGGCATGAAAAAGGCATTGAAAGGAGATTAATCATGAGTTTGTACAATATTTTCAATGTTGCGGGTTCGGGAATGTCGGCGCAGTCGGTACGTTTGAATACTACCGCCAGTAACATAGCCAACGCAGATTCTGTTTCTTCCAGTATCGATAAGACCTACAAGGCACGGCATCCCATTTTTGAGGCCGAACTGGCCAAGGCTAATGGCCAACAGCAACAAGGGGCAGCGGTCAAAGTCAAAGGCATAGTGGAAAGCGATAAACCCTTGCTGAAAGAGTATTCGCCGGATCATCCCATGGCCGATGCCGACGGTTTTATCTACAAACCCAATGTCAATGTAGTGGAAGAGATGGCCGATATGATTTCCGCCTCCCGTTCCTATCAGATGAATGTTCAGGTAGCCGATGCAGCCAAGTCCATGCTGCAACAAACCCTGAGAATGGGCAAATAACGGAGGCATAGCCCATGAGCGTCAATTCAGTTAACCCTTTTCTCGACAGTATCCAGGTGCAATCGGGTACTGAAACCAAGAAAAGCAATAATCAACAACTGACCCAGGAAGACTTCTTCTCGCTCCTCAGTCAGCAGTTGTCTATGCAGGATCCTTTCAAGCCGGTGGATAACGATCAGATGATCGCCCAGATGGCGTCGTTTGCCACAGTGGATGGTATCTCTAACCTGAATGAAGAAATAGTTAACCTCAATTCGTTAATGACTTCGAGTCAGGCATTGCAGGCATCAGGCTTGGTGGGGCAGAAAGTGCTGATCCCGGCGGGCACCGGCTATGTTTCCGAGGAAGACCCAACGCTCAAAGGGGTGATCACATCACCGGAAAAGATCCCTTCAATTAAAGTAACGATTGAAGATGAAGCCGGTCAGGTGATCAAAACCTTCGAGGTCGACGGTAGTGCCGGCGGCAATATAGATGTGGAATGGGATGGCCTGGATAAGGACGGAAACCCTGTCGATACAGGCATCTATACCATGAAGGCCAGCGGGGTTGTTGATGGTAAGTCCCAGGATCTTATCGTTAGTTCCTATGCCCACGTGACCAGTGTATCACTCAACTCTGCCACCGGCGCCGTGTTGAACCTAAGAGGTATTGGCGGGATCAGGCTCGCCGATGTGCTGGCTGTTTCCGAGGTTTAATTCTGTTTCTGCCCCGGCGGTGCCGGACAGTATCTAAAAATCATGAGGTGAATTATGTCTTTTAACATTGCTCTGAGTGGGATTGCTGCGGCGCAGAAAGATCTCAATACCACGGCCAACAATATTGCCAACGTCAATACGATAGGCTTTAAAGAATCCCGGGCCGAGTTTGCCGATGTGTACGCCAGCTCGATTTTCTCCAACGGCAGAACCACAGTGGGCGGCGGTGTCACCACCACTCAGGTGGCGCAGCAGTTCCATCAGGGTAACCTGAACTCCACCAACAACGCGCTGGATATGGCGATCAACGGTGGTGGTTTCTTCGTGACATCATCCAGTGTCGGCAGTCAGGATTACTCTTTCACCCGCGCCGGAGCCTTCAAGCGTGATGACAACGGCTTTTTGGTCGATGCTGCCGGTAATTATCTGCAGAGCTTCCCGGTCGATAAAGATGGTAACTCCACTTCTGTAAGTCTGACTACCACCAAGCCGGTGCAGATCCCGGATACTGCCGGTAGCCCGCAGAAAACCAACAATGTTGGCATCAGCATGAACCTGGACTCCACTCAAGAAACTAAAGACCCGGCTTTGTTTGACCCATCCAAGTCAGATACTTTTAATAACTCCACTGCAGTGACCATTTATGACTCTCTGGGTAACTCCCACACCTTGACCACTTATTTTGTGCGTCCGGAAAATGGTGCTCATACCGGTGAGAGTAACTGGGTGGCCTACTACGCCATTGACGACAAGCCGGTCAATCTGGGTGGCGGCGCCGGAACCTACAACACGGACACTAACGGTGACGGTACTGCGGATGGTACAGGCACAGCACAAACTGCAGGTGGCTGGACCGGAGCTGTGCTTAAGTTCAACGATGTCGGCGGTTATATAGGTTCCGATCCTGCGGTGATCACCACAGAGCAGTTGGGAGTTGGCGGGGCCAACGTTCTTGGTCCGGCTGCTGACGGCACTCAAGCGATAACCATAGATTTCAACAATCCGACCCAGTTCTCGGAAAAGTTCAACGCCACGGAATTGACGCAGGATGGTGTGACAGTGGGCCGTTTGACCAATGTTGAAGTGGGTACTGATGGTTTGATCTCTGCCAAGTACAGCAATGGCTCAACAGTACCTCTGGCACGGGTGGCGTTGGCACGATTCTCCAATGAGCAGGGACTGAGCCAGGTGGGTAATACCTCCTGGAAAGCCAGCCTGGATTCAGGCGCGGCGCTGGCCGGTGAGGCCAACAGCGGTGTGTTTGGCAGTATCCGTTCATCCACACTGGAGCAATCCAACGTTGACCTGACCACTGAGCTGGTGGATTTGATTTCGGCCCAACGTAACTTCCAGGCCAACTCCCGTACTCTGGAAGTGAACAATACACTACAGCAAACCGTATTGCAGATCCGCTAAGCCTTCCTGTGCAAGACATTGCCGCCCGGCAATGTCTTGCCGCACCTTCGCCTATTAATTCCCAAGTTACTGAAGTTCTTCTGCTGTCCTAGTGCTCAACTGCTCATTTTATTGGCACGATGTTTGCTTTTACCTGAATAGGTAAAAAGATTGACGGAGCAGCAGGTGGACAAACTTCTCTATGTCGCCATGACTGGCGCCAAACAAAACATGAATGCGCTGGCGGTTAGGGGTAACAACCTGGCCAATGCCAATACTGATGGTTTCAAGGCCGACATGGCTCAGGCTCGTGCGATGCAAGCCTTCGGCGAAGGCTTGCCGACCCGGGTGTTCGCCATGACAGAGTCGCCCTCGGCCAACTTTCAGTCCGGCCCTATCAAATCGACCGGGCGGGATCTGGATATTGCCATCAAAGATCAAGGCTGGATTGCGGTGCAGGCCGCCGATGGTAGTGAGGCCTATACCCGCTCCGGTAGTCTGAGTTTTGACACCACAGGTTTGCTGCGTAATGACAGGGGCAACCCTGTGATGGGTGATAACGGCCCAATAGTGCTGCCGTTGCCGATAGACAAAATTCAGGTTGCCACAGACGGCACTATCTCCATTCGTCCCCAGGGCGCAACCGCCGAGGTGATAGAAGAAGTGGGGCGCATCAAGCTGGTCAACCCGGGCAATCAGAACCTGATGCGCGGTGAAGATGGCTTGTTCCGCACTCTGGATGGTAATCCGGCCGCCGCCGATCCCTTTGTCAACGTGGAAAGCGGCGCCGTGGAAGGCAGCAATGTCAATGCCGTGGATGAGATGGTCAACCTGATTGAGTTGCAACGTCAGTTTGAGCTGCAGGTAAAAATGATGAAAACCGCAGAAGAGAACGACAAGTCGTCCGCTTCACTGATGCGCATTAGCTAGGAGTAATTGATATGCATCCCGCGTTATGGATAAGTAAGACTGGGTTAGATGCCCAGCAAACAGACATCTCGGTGATTTCAAATAACGTCGCTAATGCCAGCACCATAGGCTACAAAAAGGGCCGGGCGATATTTGAAGACTTGCTGTACCAGACGGTCAATCAGGCCGGTGGTATCAGTGCTTCCAACACCAAGCTGCCCAATGGCCTTAACCTGGGCGCAGGTACCAAGGTGGTAGCCACCCAGAAGATTTTCTCCCAGGGTAATCTGCAAACCACAGACAACGCGCTGGATATGATGATTGAAGGCCCGGGATTCTTTGAAATCCAACTGCCCGATGGCACCACAGCCTACACTCGCAACGGCCAGTTCACTCTGGATGATACCGGCCAGATAGTGACTTCCGGCGCCGGCTATGTGCTGCAGCCTGCCATTACCATTCCGGACGATGCCACCAGTATCACCGTTTCCGCCGAAGGTGAAGTGTCGGTTAAAACCCCGGGCGCCGCCGAAAACCAGGTGGTGGGCCAGCTGACCATCTCTGATTTCATCAATCCGTCCGGCCTGGATCCCATAGGGCAAAACCTCTATCTGGAGACGGGCGCCAGCGGTACCCCGATTCAGGGCACGGCTTCGCTCGACGGTTTGGGCTCCATTCGTCAGGGCTCGCTGGAAACCTCCAACGTTAACGTGACCGAAGAGCTGGTTAACCTGATTGAGAGTCAGCGGATTTACGAAATGAACTCCAAAGTCATTTCGGCCGTAGACCAGATGCTGGCCTACGTGAACCAGAATCTGTGATGAGGTGATGTGATGAAACCCATGTTCCTTATCATTCCGGCTTTGTTTCTGGGGGCTTGCACTGCTACCCAGAATAAACCCATAGCCGATGATCCCTATTATGCGCCTGTGTATCCTGAAGCACCGCCAACCCGGATAGCGCCGACCGGCTCTATTTATCAGGATAGCCAGGCGTCTTCGCTTTACTCGGATCTGCGGGCGCACAGGGTAGGGGACATCATCACTGTGGTGCTGGTGGAGTCAACCCAGGCGAAGAAAAGCGTCGGTAACAAGATCAAGAAAGGCTCGGACATGTCGGTGAACCCGCTCTACATGGGCGGCAGCAATGTCACCATCAAGGGCAATCCGCTGGATTTCCGTTACGGCGACAGCATGGATACCAATCGTGAGGCCGATGCCGATCAGAGCAACAGCCTCTCCGGGCAGATCTCGGCCAATGTGATGCAGGTGCTGGGCAATGGCAACCTGGTTATTCGCGGTGAAAAGTGGATCACCATCAATAATGGCGACGAGTTTATCCGGGTAACCGGCATTATTCGGCCGCAGGATATTACTCCCGAGAACACCATAGATTCACCCAAAGTCGCCAATGCCCGTATTCAATACAGCGGTACCGGCACCTTTGCCGATTCGCAAAAGGTGGGCTGGCTGAGCCAGTTCTTCCTCTCTGACTGGTGGCCTTTCTGAGGATAAGCTCATGAAAATCAAATTAATCATGGCACTAGCCTGTTTGCTGGTTTCTCTGCCGGGACAGGCCGAGCGCATCAAGGATATCGCCGATATCCAAGGGGTCAGGGATAACCAGTTGATAGGCTACGGTCTGGTGGTCGGTTTGCCGGGCACCGGGGAGAAGACCCGTTACACGGAGCAGACCTTCAAGACCATGTTGAAGAATTTCGGCATCAATTTGCCGGATAACTTCAGGCCCAAGATCAAGAATATTGCCGTGGTGGCAGTGCATGCCGATATGCCACCCTTTATCAAGCCGGGACAAACCCTGGATGTGACGGTATCGAGCCTGGGTGAAGCCAAGAGCCTGCGCGGCGGTACTTTGCTGCAGACTTTCCTTAAAGGGGTGGACGGCAATGTTTACGCCATCGCCCAGGGCAGTTTGGTGGTTAGCGGTTTCAGTGCCGAGGGCCTTGATGGCTCCAAGGTTATCCAGAACACGCCAACCGTGGGCCGTATTCCCAACGGCGGCATAGTCGAGCGTGAAGTGGCCAGCCCCTTCGGTAATGGCGATCACCTGACTTTTAACCTGCACAGAGCCGATTTCTCCACCGCCAAGCGCACCGCCGATGCCATTAATGGCTTACTCGGCCCGGGTATGGCACGGGCGCTCGATGCTTCTTCCATTCAGGTCAGTGCCCCCAGAGATGTGTCGCAGCGGGTATCTTTCCTGGCCACCCTGGAAAATATTCAGGTTGAGCCTGCCGATGAGTCGGCCAAGGTGATAGTCAACTCCCGCACCGGCACCATAGTGGTCGGCAAGGACGTAAAACTCCTGCCGGCGGCAGTGACCCATGGCGGCCTTACCGTCACCATTGCCGAAGCGACTCAGGTTTCTCAGCCCAACGCCCTGGCCGGTGGCCAGACTGCGGTGACCAGCAACAGCACCATAGATGTGGCTCAGGACAATAGACGTATGTTTATGTTCAACCCGGGCACTTCCCTCGATGAGTTGGTGCGGGCGGTGAATATGGTGGGCGCGGCGCCATCGGATGTGTTGGCAATCCTCGAAGCCTTAAAGATGGCAGGGGCTTTGCATGGTGAACTCATCATCATCTGATTAATGGCACATTGGTTTATCGACTATGAACAAAATGGCTGACGCGGCGCAATTTCTGGATCTCGGTGGGCTGGACAAGCTCAGAGCCCAGGCGCAGCAGGATCAAAAAGCAGCGCTTAAGGAAGTCGCGCAGCAGTTTGAAGGCATCTTTGTGCAGATGTTGATGAAAAGCATGCGAGATGCCAACGCGATATTTGAATCCGACAGCCCGATGAACAGCCAGTACACCAAGTTCTACGAGCAGATGCACGATCAGCAGATGTCGGTGGAGCTGTCCTCCAAAGGCATGCTGGGGCTGGCGGATCTCATGGTGCAGCAGTTGTCACCGGAAAATTCCGGCATTACCCCGGCCTCAGTGCTCCGCGGCGATGTCGATAACCGCAGTGTCGCGGCCTTGAGCGGCGGCCAGGCAGAGAAGATATCCGGTGTTGAAGCGACTGCGGCCAAAGCATCCGCGCTGCCAAGCAGTGACAGTCTGCAGCAGGTATTGAGCGGCAAAGTATTGCCGTCATGGCGGCAGGCGCGGCCGGCAATCGGCAGTCAGGAAGAGTTTGTCAGACAGCTTTATCCTCATGCCAAGGCTGCTGCCGATGCCTTGGGGACTCAACCCGAAGTGCTGCTGGCGCAATCGGCTCTGGAAACCGGTTGGGGCCAGAAAATGGTCCGTGGTCATAAAGGTGAGTCCAGTAACAACCTGTTCAATATCAAGGCCGACAGACGTTGGCAGGGTGAGAAAGCGGCGGTGTCTACCCTGGAATATGAGCAGGGCACAGCTGTGCGGCAAAAAGCTGACTTTCGGGTGTACGACAGTTTTGAGCAGAGCTTTAACGACTTTGTCCGCTTTATTTCCGATAACGATCGTTACAGCCAGGCGCGCAAGATGGCCGCTAATCCCGACGAGTTTATCAAGGCACTGGCCGAGGCGGGATACGCCACGGATCCTCAATATGCCAACAAGGTGATGAAAGTGCTGGATACCATCAAGGCCGATTTTGGTCAGTTGTTGCAGGAGTTCGGCTCAAAGCCGGGCCAGTAAAGGTGCAGGAGCGATAACCCATGTCTATGGATCTGTTCAATATAGCCCGCAGCGGGATCCTGGCTGCCCAATCACAATTGGGGGTGACCAGTAACAATATTGCCAACGTCAATACTGAAGGCTATCACCGCCAGGTGGCTATACAGGGCAGCTCCACCTCAATGCGTCTTGGCAATAACTTCTATGGCACAGGTACTTATGTGCAGGATGTAAAGCGTATCTACAATGATTATGCTGCCAGAGAGCTGCGTATCGGTCAGACAGGGCTCAGTGCTGCCGAGGCCAGCTACACCAAGCTCAGCGGGCTGGATCAGCTGTTTTCCCAAATAGGCAAGGCGGTGCCAGCCTCATTGAATGACTTTTTCTCCGGTCTCAATAGTTTGGCTGACCTGCCAGCGGATCTGGGGATCCGCGGCTCTGTGCTCAATTCGGCCTCGCAACTGGCGCAGAATCTCAATCAAATGCAGAGTCATCTGACAGGTCAGGTGCAGCAAACCAATGATCAGATTGAAAGCATTACCACCAGGATCAATGAGATCAGTAAAGAGATGGCGCAGATCAATCTTGAACTGATGAAGTCACCCGGTAACGATGCGCAGTTGTTGGATAAGCAAGATGCGCTGATTAAAGAGTTAAGCCAGTACGCCGAAGTCAATGTGATCCCGCTGGAAAACGGTGCTCGCTCCATCATGCTGGGTAGCTCTTTTATGTTGGTATCCGGTGAAGTGGCCATGACCATGGGCATGACCGCAGGTGACCCCTTCCCCAATGAGCCAGAGCTGACCTATAGCCTCGGGGGCAACGAGTTGAAGGCCGACCCCGCCAAGCTTGGGGGGCAACTGGGCGCCTTATTTGATTTTCGTGACAACACCCTGATGCCCGCCAGCCATGAGCTGGGGCAGTTGGCGCTGGGGATTGCCGATGCTTTTAACGAGATGCAGTCCCAGGGTTTTGATCTCAATGGCGAACTCGGACAACCCATTTTTACCGATATCAATGACCCTGTGATTGCCGCTGGCCGTGTCGGCGCCTATTCCGGCAACGCGGGCACAGCTTCTTTGAGCGTTAATATCGATGATGTCGGCGCCCTGTCCGGCAGCAGTTATGAGCTGAACTATACCAATGCCGGTAATTATGAACTCAAGGACATGAAGACGGGGGCGGTGACCAATTTGACGCTCAACGGCGATACTCTGGAAGGCGCCAACGGCTTCAGTATCAAAATTGATGCCGGTGCCATGGCTGCCGGTGACAGGTTTGAAATACGGCCAACGGCCAATGCGGCGGCCAACATAGGTGTGGTGATGTCAGATCCCAAGGGTATTGCCGCAGCGGCGCCGAAAATTACCGCTAACGCAGGTAATTCAGGCAGCACTTCAGTGAAGTTGGTCAGCATAGACGACAGAAGCGCGGCTAACTTCCCCGTGACTGACAGTGAGCTGACATTCACCCTGGATACCAGTGTCAATCCGCCTTCCTATGAAGTATTTGATGTCAACGGCGCTTCTTTGGCAACCGGGACGGCTGCGGGTACTCCGCCGCAGATCAGCGCCTTTGGTTTTACTTTTGAAGTCGATGGCAGTAGTGGCGGTAGTGAGAGTTTCACCTTTGATCTCAGCTTTGCGCCGGGTGACAACACCAATGCCTTGGCCATGGCCAAACTCAGTGACAGCAAGATAATGAATAACGGTAAGTCGACCCTGGGTGATGTGTTTGAAAAGACCAAGCTGGATATTGGCAGCCAAACCAAATCTGCCCAAGTCAGGGCCGGTTCGGCAGAGGCCATTTACAACCAGGCCTATGCCAGGGTGCAGTCGGAGTCGGGAGTTAACCTGGATGAAGAAGCGGCCAATTTGATGCAGTTCCAACAGGCCTATCAGGCATCGGCACGGATCATGACTACGGCCAATGCCCTGTTCGACACCCTGTTCAGTTCGGTTCGATAGGAGCTTGAGAGATGCGTATTTCAACTTCACAGATGTACCAGCAGAATTTAAACAGCATTCTGCAGAAGCAAACCGATACCAACAGGATCCTCGAACAGCTCTCCAGCGGTAAAAAGGTCAACACTGCCGGTGATGACCCGGTGGCAGCTATCGGCATAGACAACCTCTATCAGCAAAACGCGCTGGTGCAGCAGTATCTCAAGAATGTGGATTACAGCAAAAACCGCTTATCTTTGGCGGAAAGTAAGCTCGGCAGCGCCGAAACTTTGGTCACCGGCATTCGTGAACAGATGCTGCGTGCAGTAAATGGCACCCTTGGTCCCTCGGAACGGCAAACTATTGCCGATGAAATGCGCAGCAGTTTGGATGAACTTCTAAGTATTGCCAATACCCAGGATGAGTCAGGCAATTACCTGTTTGCCGGATACAACACAGATACTCAGCCCTTTGCCTTCGATGCCAGCGGCAACATGGTTTACAGCGGTGATAGCGGCGTTCGTGATGCCTTGGTGGCACAAGGGGTTGCTATGGGCACCAATATTCCCGGGGACTCGGCTTTTATGAATGCTGCCAACGCCTTGGGTGACTACGGCGTCAATTATTTGGCCCCGCAAACCGGGGAGTTCAGGGTACTCAGTGCCAAAATAAGCCCTCCTGGGAGCCATGTGGCTGATACCTACACCTTTAACTTTACCGATAACGGCGCTGGTGGGGTTGATTTGCAAGTGTTGGATTCAAGCGGTACGGCTGTCAGCAATGTGGCTAACTTCGATGCCAGTAATCCAGTGAGCTTCAACGGTATAGAGGTGAAGCTGGATGGCACGCCGGCTGGCGGGGATTCCTTCACCATGGAACCTAAGGCCGAGGTACCTATTTTCGACACCATTCAACAGGCGATAACCCTGCTGGAGGATCCCGATCTGATCAATACCCCCAACGGACAAGCTGAGTTGGCACAGTTATTGGATAATCTTGATAGTGGTATGACTCAACTCGGTGTAGCCAGAGGCGTTGCGGGCAATAGTCTCAAGAGCCTCGAAAGCTACAGCAGCAATCATGCAGAAGAAGAGTTGGTGAATAAGTCGGCATTGTCACTGCTGGAAGATCTCGATTACGCCGCGGCGATAACCGAATTTCAAAAACAGCAGTTGGCCTTGAACGCCGTTTCAAATGTGTTCAGTAGAGTGGGTTCTGTTTCCCTGTTTGACTTTATTTAACAGTAAACAAAGACCTACCCGTCTGTCAGATAAGTTGTTAACAATTTTAGCCAAGCTCCGAGTCTTGGCGCTAAAACTAGGAAGAGGAACTCAACATGGCTATTACCGTTAATACCAACGTAACTTCATTGAAGGCGCAGAAAAATCTTAACGGCGCCAACAACCATCTGCAGACCTCCATGGAGCGTCTGTCCAGTGGCCTGCGTATCAACAGCGCCAAAGACGATGCAGCCGGTCTGCAGATCTCCAACCGTCTGACCAGCCAGTCAGATCAACGGCCTGGATGTGGCCCAACGCAACGCCAATGACGGTATTTCTATCGCCCAGACCGCCGAAGGTGCCATGCAGGAGTCCACCAATATTTTGCAGCGTATGCGTGATTTGTCACTGCAATCGGCCAACGGCTCCAACTCGGCCGAAGACCGCACCGCCATGCACAAAGAGTTGTCGGCCCTGCAGTTAGAGTTAACTCGTATCTCTGAGACCACCTCTTTTGGGAATCAGAAGTTGTTGGATGGCAGCTACGGAACTCAGGCCTTCCAGGTGGGCGCCAATGCCAATGAAACGATTTCCGTCACATTGGGAGATGTGGGCGCTGATGCAATAGGCAAGGGTGCGCAGACTGTTGCAGGTCAATTGAGTGCAGCAAACATTGCAGCGTTGACAACAAATGATAACAACAGCGATGGCATTTCAGGTACTTTAACATTTGGGTACACTCCTGCTGGCGGCACTGCAAGCAATATTACAGTAGACGTTGCCACAGGTGATGATGCAGATAGCTTGGCGGCCAAGATAAACACAGCTCTTGCTGATACGGGGGGCACTGTGAGTGTGGACTCTGGCAATATTAACTTTGGTGGTATTGCAAACAATGGTGATGCATTGACGTTAGCAGCAGTGGATGATGCAGCTACACCAGCAGCAGTCACGCCAGAGACAGCATTGGCCTTGGGTGGTGATGATACAGGGCTGATTACAGTGGAAGATTTGGACATATCCACCGCAGATGGAGCACAGAGAGCTGTTAGCGTGATTGATGCTGCAATTGCCGGCATTGATAGCCAACGAGCAGATTTGGGTGCGGTGCAAAACCGGATGAGTTTTACAATCAATAATCTGAACAGTATTGGTACCAACGTGTCTGATGCCCGCAGCCGGATTCAGGATGTGGACTTTGCCAAGGAAACGGCCACTATGACCAAGCAGCAAATTTTGTCTCAGACTTCTTCTGCCATGCTGGCCCAGGCTAACCAGTTGCCTCAGGTAGCTCTGTCACTGCTTGGTTAAACTTGACAGGTAAATAAAAACTGCAATGGTATCAACCCACAACAGCGGCCAAAGCCGCTGCTGTGGGTTTTACTCATTAATGTGAGCGGGAAATTAAGTTATAGCAATAGCACGACTGTATAAAAGTCATTAAAATACAATTAATTAGTTATAATTTATAAAAATGATGATTTTTTGGCTAAAGTCTCTCAGTTGGCTGCCGTTACAGTGACTGTAACAGATTAGCTCCGCTTGGCTTGACAGCCAGCCAGCGGTCAACCAGCAAGAGAGGAACCTATTATGGCCATTTCCGTCAATACCAACGTGACTTCCCTGAGTTCACAAAAGAACCTCAATAATGCCAACAGTGCATTGAAAACCTCCATGGAGCGTCTGTCCAGTGGCCTGCGTATCAACAGCGCCAAAGACGATGCTGCCGGTCTGCAGATCTCTAACCGTTTGACCAGTCAGATCAACGGCCTGGATGTAGCCCAACGCAACGCTAACGATGGTATCTCCATCGCCCAGACGGCCGAAGGCGCCATGCAGGAGTCCACCAATATTTTGCAACGGATGCGTGATTTGTCACTGCAATCGGCCAACGGCTCCAACTCGGCTGAAGACCGTGCTGCTATGCAAAAAGAGATTACCTCGCTCCAGGAAGAATTGACCCGTATTTCCGATACCACAGCTTTTGGTGGTCAGAAACTACTTAACGGCAGCTACAGAACTCAGGCCTTCCAGGTGGGCGCCAATGCCAATGAAACGATTTCCGTCACGTTGGGAGATGTGGGCGCTGATGCAATAGGCAAGTCAGGAAAGGAAGTCACGGGTACTTTTGCAGCTGCTAACGTTACCGGTTTGATTGGTAAAACCGGTAACGAGGCTTTGGAGTTCGGTTACACTGATGCGGACGGTAAGACAAAAACGCTTACAGTTGACTTTACAAATGTATCAGATATTGATGGTTTGGCGTCTGCAATCAATACTGCTTTAGCCGATACTGGAGTTTCTGTTGTTAAAGACACTGCTGGCACAGAGTTGAAGTACAGTGGTTTTATGGAAAATGGCAGTACTGCTTTGACAGTATCAAAAGCTACTAAGGGTGATTCTTCGGACATTAAAGCAGACGTTGCCGTAACAGTTGGCGAGGACGATTCAGGATTTTCAGCAATTGAAGGTGTTGACATATCCACTGCCGATGGAGCACAGAGTGCTGTTAGCGTGATTGATGCTGCAATTGCCGGCATTGATAGCCAACGAGCAGATTTGGGTGCGGTGCAGAATCGTCTGAGTTTTACTATCAACAACCTGAACAACATCTCTACTAACGTTTCAGACGCCCGTAGCCGGATTCAGGACGTGGACTTTGCCAAGGAAACGGCACAGATGACCAAGCAGCAGATTTTGTCTCAGACTTCTTCAGCCATGCTGGCCCAGGCTAACCAATTGCCTCAGGTGGCTCTGTCACTGCTGTAATCCAAGCGATTAAGGCATAAAAGGTTATAATCAGGAGGGGGAGGGCTTAGTGCCCTCCCTTTTATTTGACGTACCGGGAATAATGGGTTTGCAATGTCATCGGATGATGTTTTAGTCCTTTATGGCTTTTGTTGTACTGGTTATGATGTGACCGATTGCCAGATGTCCAAAGGATGAAAGTGCGTCCTTAAGTTTGTGGCAAACCGTAACAGTGAGTAGGGAGAAACCTATGAGCGGTGAAATACAAATGGCTCCTGCAATTTCAGTTGTGGCAACGCCAGCAACTGAAAAATATGACAGGGCACAACAGAATAGCAGCTCAGACAAGTTGGCTGAAGTTGGCACGAAAGCTGCTTTGAATCCAACAGAGCTAGCCGGTGTTGCGTCCGCAAAGCCAGTCGAGGCTGAAGTAGATACTGATACCCTGATAGCGCTGACAGATTCTCTGACTGATATGATGAGCATGATGCGTAAGGGGTTGGAATTCAGGGTCGATGAGATGCAAGGAATGCCAGTTGTCAGTGTGATGGATATGGACTCGGGTGAACTGATAAGACAAATTCCTTCCGAAGAGGCTTTGGCCTTGGCTGAGAAAATGTCTGAAATTGCCGGTGTATTGATGAAGACTGAGGCGTAACTGGTACGTCACAATATTTAGGAGGTTAGCATGGCGGGTTTAACTGCGACCGGCATAGGTTCTGGGCTGGATATTAGTGGTATTGTTTCTGCTTTGGTTAATGCCGAGAAAGCCCCCAAGGAAGCTAGGCTCAATCAGACAGAAGGGTTGATCAACACTCAAATTTCGGCGATAGGTGCGTTGAAAAGCAGTATTTCCGAGTTTATGGATAAGTTGAAACCCTTGTCTGAAAGCAAAACCTTTACCGGCTTTACTTCCAACTTATCCAAGAGCGATTATTTATCGGCCAAGGCGACGCCGGATGCCGTTGCCGGCAGTTACAACCTGGTGGTTGAACAGTTGGCGCAGAGCCAAAAGCTGGGTTCGGCCAATGTAACCGACGTGACCTCCCCTATTGGCAGTGGTTCGCTGGACATTGATGTTGCAGGTGAAAGCTTTGCAATTGAGGTCAACAGTGATGATTCGCTGCAGGATATAGTGAAAAAAATCAATAGCGCAGAGGATAATGTAGGGGTCACGGCGACTATTATCAACAGTGATGCCGGCCCCCAGATGGTGCTGACTTCCAATAAGACCGGAACAGACAATCAGATTCAATTATCGGCTACAGATGATACTGGCACTGCGTTGGCAGATACTTTCGCAATGACGGAAGTTCAAGCCGCTAAAGATGCCATATTGTATGTTGATGGTTTGAAGGTGACATCAAATTCCAATGAGGTTGAGAATGCCATTCAGGGGGTGACATTAAACCTCAAGGATGCGGATGCCGATAAAAGTACAACTCTGACTATAGAGCCGGACAGGGCTGG
The DNA here is from genome assembly GCF_002836975.1 of Shewanella indica. GTDB lineage: Bacteria > Pseudomonadota > Gammaproteobacteria > Enterobacterales > Shewanellaceae > Shewanella > Shewanella indica. Next base: position 56,322 of record NZ_NIJK01000039.1, read on the forward strand.
GGCAACCAAGGCGATTAAAGAGTTTGTTGATGCCTATAACAGCATGATGGAAACGGCCCGTGGGATGTCGAGTTATGATCCTAAGACCAAGCAGTCAGGCGTATTTCAAGGTGACTCTCTTATCCGGAGTTTACAAGGGCAATTTAGGGGGGCTATCTCATCGTCTTACGGTGAAGGTATGGCGTTGGCCAATCTGGGGATCAAGACTACCCGCGATGGTTCCTTGGAACTTGATGAAGATCGTCTAAAAGAAGTGCTGGAAAATGATTTAGCCAATGTCACAGACTTTTTTACCAATGAAGAGAATGGATTCGCGGCTAAAATGAAAAGCGTTGGTGATACCTATGTCCAAACTGGCGGATTGCTCGATAGTCGTGATGAATCACTGGATAATCGTCTGGCCAGGATTGGAGATGAACGCGAGTCTCTGGAATTAAAAATGAAGGCTTATGAGGCTAGGCTCACTAAACAATACAATGCGATGGATTTATTGGTTGGTCAACTCAACTCTCAAGGAGCCTTGCTGAGCCAGCGTTTGAATTCTCTCCCTGGATTGGTATCCAATGATAAGTAACTCTATTATGGAGGTTAATTGAATTTGGAGCAGCAGATACTGTTGGACGAGTTGGCAAATTTGTCCAAGAAGCTTGTGGGGGTAGTAGACCAACTTGAGCAATGCTTGATGGAGCAGTTGGAAGAACATGAAGAGTTGGCCAGAGTCTTGCAAGGTTTGGTATTCGAGCGCCAAAAATTAATCGAACAGTTGGTAACATTACCACTGGAAAGTAGTCAAGATGTATTGGAACAACAACACCAACTGACTTTGGACATAGAACGTCGGATTTCTGTTGTTAGGAAAGCCTATGCCGATACTTTGATTACGCTCCGGGGGAATGATCGCAAACTGAATGTTTATCGATCCCTAGATTTTGAAAGGTAGGAACGAGCTATGAGAGGTTCACTGCAGTCGTATAGAACAGTTTCTCTGGAAAGCCAGCTTTCTGAGGCGAGTCCTCATAAAATCACTCAAATGATGTTCAGCGGGGCTTTGGAAAGAATCGCGCAGGCCAAAGCTGCGATGGAGCAAAATAATGTTGCCCAAAAAGGCGTCCTCTTGGGTAAAGCTATTGGTATTATCCAGGGGTTAAGAGGAAGCTTGGTAATGGAAGCCGGTGGTGAAATCGCTACCAACCTCAGCAATTTGTACGACTTTATGCTGCGACGTATTACAGAGGCGAATCTCAACAATGATGTGCAGGCTCTGGATGATGTTGCGGCTGTGCTGCGGGATATCAAAGAAGCCTGGGATGCTATCCCCGCCGATAAACATCACCTTACGGCTCATGAAGAAAATCGCTGAGTTATTGCTCACTCTGAACAAAGGCGCTTAAAGCGCCTTTTTGACACCCGTCATTTAATTGACGATATCGGTGTTTGTACCCTGAATTTAGACTAAAATCTGGAAGGGGTAGGCAGAAAAGCCATCCTAGGCTTGCTTATATCGTGCCGATAATACAATATTCAGCATTGCTACAAATTTAGCTGAGTATGTGAAGAAAGCATTGCCAGACTTTCCAGAGCAACTAACACTAATAATTAATGCGAATCCATAATTGCCAAAGCTTAGCGGCCCACTGAATGATGCATACAGATCAACGAATTTTACTTGTCGGACCCCCCTCTGAGCGTACCAATCGCTTGTCTTGTGTTTTAGAGTTTATTGGTGAGCAAGTCGAAGTCGTGGCTCCCGATACAATTGATGCACAATCGCCGGAAACTCGATGTCGGGCCATGATTTTGGTTGCAGATAGCGTAGAGGGTGATGCATTACAATCTCTGATGTTCAAACTGCCATGGCAGCCCATGTTGCTGCTTGGACAGAGTAGCATTAGCTCCTCGAATCTGCTTGGCCGGATTGATGAACCCCTGAGCTATTCCCAGTTAACCGAGTTATTGCACTTCTGTCAGGTTTTTGGCCAGGTCAAGCGGCCTCAGGTACCTACCAGTGCCAATCAAACCAAACTGTTCCGCAGTCTTGTTGGCCGTAGCGAAGGTATCGCCAATGTGCGCCACCTGATCAACCAGGTGGCCGGCTCTGATGCCACAGTGTTGGTGCTGGGCCCCTCTGGTACCGGTAAAGAAGTGGTTGCCCGTAATATCCATTATCTTTCAGAGCGTCGTGATGGCCCTTTTATTCCGGTCAACTGCGGTGCCATTCCGCCGGAACTGTTGGAAAGTGAACTATTTGGTCATGAGAAAGGTTCTTTTACCGGCGCCATCAGCTCCCGTAAGGGGCGTTTTGAACTGGCCGAAGGCGGCACTCTGTTCCTCGATGAAATCGGCGATATGCCACTGCAGATGCAAGTCAAGTTGCTGCGGGTGTTGCAGGAGAGAGTGTTTGAACGTGTGGGTGGCAACAAGGCGATTAACGCCGATGTACGGGTAGTGGCCGCGACTCACAGAAATCTGGAAACCATGATTGAAGAAGGAGAGTTTCGCGAAGATCTCTTCTATCGTCTCAATGTATTTCCCATCGAAATGCCGCCCCTTAGTGAGCGCCGGGATGATATCCCGCTATTATTGCAGGAGTTGGTCAGCCGGGTGTTCAACGAAGGTAAGGGCCGGGTGCGTTTTACCCAGCGTGCCATCGACTCGCTTAAGGAACATGGCTGGTCCGGTAATGTCCGTGAACTGTCCAATCTGGTTGAGAGGTTAACTATCCTCTATCCGGGTGGTCTGGTCGACGTTAATGATCTACCGGTTAAATACCGTCATATTGATGTGCCCGAGTACTCGGTTGAGGTTAGCGAAGAACAGCTTGAGCGTGATGCCTTGGCATCTATCTTCAATGACGAAGAACCGGTTGATCTGCCTGATACCCGTTTCCCCAGTGAGCTGCCGCCTGAAGGAGTCAATCTCAAGGATCTCTTGGCTGAGTTGGAAATCGATATGATACGCCAAGCACTGGATCAGCAGGATAATGTCGTTGCCCGCGCCGCTGAAATGCTGGGTATTCGCCGTACCACTCTGGTGGAGAAAATGCGTAAATACGGCATGAGTAAAGATTAATATCCTGATAATTTTTGACTTTTAAGTTGGCATAAAGTCTGCATTAACCCTGTCAGCATCGTATTTTTGACGGGGTTAATATGTCTGCAAGCCCGCTGGCACAGCTCGAAACCATCTCTCATCATGGCCGCGAATGGATCCCGGTAAGGGAAGCCGCCAATATGTCCAATCGTATGGAGCATATTCTGCAGGCCATGCCTTCGGGCGTCGTTATCCTCAATGGTGACGGCTTGGTCAGCGAAGCCAACCCGGTTGCCGAATCTTTGTTGGGTGTTCCTCTGGTGGGTCAGCGCTGGCTGACTATCATCAATCGCGCCTTCGCACCGCAAAAAGACGATGGTCATGAAGTTTCCCTGCGCAATGGCCGCCGGGTGAAACTGGCGATTACGCCGCTGACACCTGAGCAGGGGCAGCTGATTATGCTGACCGATCTCACCGAAACCCGGCTATTGCAGCAAAACCTTTCCCACCTTGAACGCCTGTCTGCTCTGGGAAAAATGGTTGCCACTCTGGCGCACCAAATACGCACTCCGCTTTCTGCCGCTTTACTTTATGCCGCCAATTTGGGCAGCCCAAGGCTGGATACCGGCTCCAGAGAGCGTTTTCAGGGCAAACTGCTCGACAGACTTTCCGAGTTGGAGCAGCAGGTCAATGATATGTTGTTGATTGCCAAAGGTAAGCAAGAGGAAGCCTGCGACAGAGTGCCTTTCTCGACAGTGCTGGAAAAAGTGATGGCCAACTGCGAGCCAATTGCCGCCAAGCAAAACGCCGAATTGAGTCTGCAACTTGAAGGTGACCGCGAGATGCAGGTCAATCTTCATGGATTGAGCTCTGCCATCAATAATCTGGTGATCAATAGCCTGGAAGCCGGTGCCACAAACGTCATTCTGCGCCTGAGCTGTGACCAGGTACTGCGCCTTGATGTGATAGATAACGGCAAGGGGCTTGATAGCAAGATGCAAAAACAGGTGTTGGAGCCTTTCTTTACCACCAAGCGTCAGGGCACAGGACTTGGGCTGGCGGTGGTGCAGTCAGTCGTGCGCAGCCACGGCGGCAAATTGGATCTCAGCTGTGAGTTGGACGCCGGTTGTACCGTTACGCTGAGCTTCCCACTGATGACAGCTTCTCAAGGGGGGGCGGTATGAGCGAAGCAAAAATTCTTTTGGTGGAAGATGACGCCGCGCTCCGGGAAGCGCTGCTCGATACCTTGCTGCTGGCCTGTTACGAGTGTGTTGACGTCGCCAGCGCCGAAGAAGCGATAACGGCTTTGAAAGGTAATCGTTTTGACATGGTGATAAGCGATGTACAGATGGAGGGTATCGGCGGTATGGGGCTGCTGGATTATCTGCGTCAGCAACATCCGCAGCTGCCAGTCCTGTTGATGACGGCCTATGCCACTATTGATAATGCCGTCAGTGCTATCAAGTTGGGAGCGGTAGATTATCTCGCCAAGCCGTTTGCTCCTCAGGTGCTGCTTAATCAGGTGAGTCGTTATTTACGCCCCAAGGTGGTTAGTGGCAGCCCCGTAGTGGCTGATGAAAAGAGCTTGGCCTTGCTGGCATTGGCGCAGCGGGTAGCCGCTTCTGACGCCTCTGTGATGATAAGTGGCCCCAGCGGCTCGGGCAAAGAGGTGTTGGCTCGCTATATTCATCAGCACAGCCAAAGACCTGACGGGCCTTTTGTGGCGATTAACTGCGCTGCCATCCCGGAAAATATGCTCGAAGCCACCTTGTTTGGCTACGAGAAAGGCGCCTTTACCGGGGCTTATCAGGCTTGCCCCGGCAAGTTTGAACAAGCTCATGGTGGCACACTGCTGCTCGATGAGATTTCCGAGATGGAGCTGTCTTTGCAGGCCAAGCTGCTGCGGGTGCTGCAGGAGCGTGAGGTTGAACGCCTGGGGGGCCGCAAGACCATTAAGCTCGATGTCCGGGTACTGGCAACTTCCAACCGGGATCTGAAAGAGATGGTGGCCAAGGGCGAGTTTCGCGAAGATCTTTATTACAGGATCAATGTGTTCCCGCTTGCCTGGCCGGCATTGAATCAAAGACCGGCGGATATCATTCCGCTGGCCAAGCATCTGTTGGCACGCCATGCCGAAAATGCGGCAATTAACCCGGTTCCAGCTCTTAGCGATGCTGCCGTGCGGCGTTTGTTGGCCCACCGCTGGCCGGGGAATGTCCGTGAGCTGGATAACGTGATCCAGCGTGCACTGATCTTGAATCAAGGGCAGATAGAAGCCGGCGATATCATTATCGATTTGCAGGATGTTGCGCTGGGAGATACCACAGCCCAGGAAACGCCTGAGGCGCTCGGTGATGAGCTCAAGGCTCAGGAGCATGTGATTATTCTCGAGACTCTGGCCCAGTGTCAGGGCAGTCGCAAGCTGGTAGCCGAGAAATTGGGGATCAGTGCCCGCACTCTCAGATACAAGATGGCGCGCATGCGCGAGATGGGCATAGAGGTGCCCGCCTGAATATCGCCCAAAGCGGCCGTCAGGCCGCTTTCCAATCTTTATGTTTTTCCTCTGGCTCTGCTTGAATACAGGGCCTTTAGCCATCTCAATTTTGATTATTCCACTTTTGGCAAACTAATTGCATAGAGTCCGGTAACCCAGGTTTTTCGTCAATTCGCTGACGACAGGAGTGAGAAGATGCAAATAGGTGCCAATTCTTTATTGCAGGAAATGCAATCACTTAAAGGTGAAATTGCCCCAACGGGATTTCAGTCTTCGCCTGTACGTCAGGTGGGCAATACCTCAGGGGCCGACTTTAGCCAATTGCTGGCCCAGGCGGTCGGCAATGTCAGTGAGTTGCAAAGCACATCATCCAATCTGGCTACCCGGCTGGAGATGGGCGACACCACTGTGTCTCTGTCTGACACTGTTATTGCCCGCGAGAAAGCCAGCGTTGCCTTCGAGGCCACAGTGCAGGTGCGCAACAAGCTGGTTGAAGCCTACAAAGAGATTATGAGCATGCCTGTTTAAGGCCTGCTTGCATCACAGATCCCGGATAACAGGAACGCACAGTGAGCACAGAATTAGTAGCAGGATCCAATGTTTCCGCCGCTGGAACTACGCTGGATGGGGCCCAACAGGAAAATAAGTCGGGTGTATTGGGCTCCCTCGGGGGAGTGGATATGCTGCGGCAGATCACCATGATCCTGGCATTGGCTATCTGTCTGGCACTGGCGGTATTTGTGATGATTTGGGCTCAGGAGCCTGAATATCGGCCACTGGGCAAGATGGATACCCAGGAGATGGTACAGGTTCTCGATGTACTGGATAAGAACCGGGTGCCGTACAAGATTGAAGTCGATGTGATTACTGTGCCTGAAGACAAGTACCAGGACGTGAAGATGATGCTGAGCCGCGCCGGTATAGATTCCAGCGCCGATGCCAAGGATTATCTGAGCCAGGATTCCGGCTTTGGTGTCAGTCAGCGGATGGAACAAGCCCGGCTGAAGCAGAGTCAGGAGATGAATCTGGCGCGGGCGATTGAAGAGCTCAATAGTGTCAGCCGTGCCAAGGTGATCCTGGCGCTGCCAAAGGAAAATGTATTCGCCCGCAATCGCGCCAAACCCAGTGCCACAGTGGTGGTCAGTACCCGCAGGGGCGGTTTGGGCCAGGAAGAGGTTGATGCAATAGTAGATATTGTTGCCTCTGCAGTTCATGACATGGATCCCAGCCGGGTGACTGTGACAGACTCCAACGGCCGCTTGCTGAACTCAGGCAGTCAGGATGGGGTATCTGCCCGCGCCAGACGCGAGCTTGAGCTGGTGCAGCAAAAAGAAAACGAATACCGCAACAAGATAGATTCGATTCTGATGCCGATCCTCGGCCCGGAAAATTTCACTTCCCAGGTGGATGTCAGCATGGACTTCACCGCCGTCGAGCAAACAGCCAAGCGTTTCAACCCGGATCTGCCATCACTTCGCAGTGAAATGACAGTGGAAAACAACAGCGTTGGTGGCAGCAGTGGCGGCATCCCCGGAGCCCTTTCCAATCAGCCGCCGATGGAGTCCAATATTCCTGAAAACGCTGCCGATGCCGCAGAAAGCAGCAGTGTTACTTCAGGCAACAGCCATAGGGAAGCGACCCGTAATTTTGAGCTGGATACCACCATCAGCCATACCCGTCAGCAGATAGGTGTGGTACGCCGGGTCAGTGTCTCAGTGGCGGTCGACTACAAGGCAGGTGCTGCCGGTGAAAATGGTCAGGTCGCCAGAGTGCCTCGCACAGGTGAAGAGATGGCCAATATCCGTCGCTTGCTGGAAGGCGCCGTTGGCTTCAACAGCCAAAGGGGCGACATGATAGAAGTGGTGACTGTGCCCTTTATGGATCAACTGGTTGAAGATTTGCCTGAGCCACCTCTGTGGGAGCAGCCCTGGTTCTGGCGGGCGATGAAACTCGGCATAGGTGCCTTGGTGATTTTGGTGCTTATCCTGTTCGTGGTGCGTCCCATGCTCAAACGCCTCATCTATCCCGATGGCCAGAATATGCCGGATGAACCTGCGCTGGGGCATGAGCTGGCAGATATTGAAGATCAGTACGCTGCCGACACCCTGGGCATGCTCAACCGACCTGAAAGTGAATACAGCTATGCCGATGACGGTTCGATTCTGATACCGGATCTGCACAAAGATGATGATATGATTAAGGCCATACGTGCTCTGGTGGCCAATGAACCTGAACTGTCCACCCAAGTGGTGAAGAACTGGTTGCAAGAAGATGCCTGAAAAAAAAGCGGATAAACCAGCCGAGAGCGGCTTCGACGTCAAGAATCTCAACGGGATTGAGAAGACCGCCATTTTGTTGCTGAGTCTCAGTGAAGCCGATGCGGCCTCTATTCTCAAACACTTGGAACCCAAACAGGTTCAAAAGGTGGGTATGGCCATGGCGGCCATGCAGGAGTTCGGCCAGGAGAAGGTGGTTGCGGTTCACAAGCTGTTTCTGGATGATATCCAGAAATACTCCTCCATAGGCTTTAACAGCGAAGAGTTTGTGCGCAAGGCACTGACTACCGCGCTGGGTGAAGACAAGGCCGGTAACCTTATCGAGCAGATTGTCATGGGCAGTGGCGCCAAAGGCCTCGACTCGCTCAAGTGGATGGACGCCAGGCAGGTGGCGACTATCATCCAGAATGAACACCCGCAGATCCAAACCATTGTTTTGTCCTATCTTGAACCGGATCAGGCGGCGGAAATCTTTGCCCAGTTCCCGGAAAACACCCGTCTCGATTTGATGATGCGTATCGCCAACCTCGAAGAGGTGCAACCTGCAGCACTGCAGGAGCTTAACGACATCATGGAGAAACAGTTTGCCGGTCAGGGTGGCGCCCAGGCCGCCAAGATGGGTGGCTTGAAGGCTGCTGCCAACATTATGAACTACCTGGATACCGGGGTAGAGAGCCAACTGATGGAAACCCTGCGCGAGTCCGACGAAGAGATGGCGCAGCAGATCCAGGACTTGATGTTCGTGTTCGAAAACCTTATTGATGTCGACGACCGTGGTATTCAGACGCTGCTGCGGGAAGTGCAGCAGGATGTACTGATGAAGGCGCTCAAGGGCGCCGATGAGCCATTGAAGGAAAAGATCCTCGGCAATATGTCCAAACGTGCCGCCGAATTGCTGCGTGACGATCTCGAGGCCATGGGGCCAATTCGTATCAGCGAAGTGGAAGTGGCCCAGAAAGAGATATTGTCCATCGCCCGTCGCTTGTCCGATGCCGGAGAAATTATGCTCGGTGGCGGCGGCAGTGAAGAATTCCTCTGACAGGCGAGTTTGAATGACTGACAAAAAGGTGTCCCACAACATTTTGCCGCCGGATGAAGCAGACGAGTTTGTTCATTGGCAGTTGCCCGATGTGGGTGACGCCATGCCGCTTAAGCCGAGTAATCTGTTTGGCTATAAGCCTGGACGCATAGAGCCCAAGGCCGCCGAAGAGGCTGTATCACCACCGACTTTGGCTGAAATCGAATCTATCCGCGAGCAAGCCGAGCAGGAAGGTTTTGCCGAAGGCAAGGAACAAGGGCTGGCCAAAGGCCTGGAGGAAGGCCGTCTTCAGGGCTTGGAACAGGGCCACAGTGAAGGTTTTGCCCAGGGGCTTGAGCAAGGCCGGGAAGAAGGCTTGCAACAGGCCGCCGCCATGATAGAGCGTTTCGACGCTTTGCTCGCTCAGTTCGAGGCGCCGCTGGCGCTGCTGGATACCCAGATAGAAGAATCTTTGCTGACCTTGGTCGGCACTTTGGCGCGCAATCTTATTGCCCATGAGCTGAAGACCCACCCGGAACATATACTGGCGGCGCTCAGGCAAGGGATAGATGCCCTGCCTCTCAAAGAGCAGAAAGTGAATCTGCGCCTGCATCCCGAAGATATGGCTTTGGTCAGCGAGCTCTACGGTGAAGAACAACTGGCACGTAACCGCTGGACACTGGAAGCCGATCCCGGCCTCAACCGGGGCGATTGTGTGGTGGACAGCCAACGCTCGCAAGTGGATATGCGTCTGGAAACCCGTTTGGACGGGGTGTTTGCCAATCTTGAAGCCGAACAATCCATGTTGGCGAAAAGGGCTGCTCAGCAACAGGCCGCAATAGACGATAGGCAAAGCCCGCCTATACCGGACAGCGAGCAGGGGCAAACGCTTGCAGATGAACAAACAGCCGTTGTGAGCGACAAGGCCGAGACCGCAAGTCAAGAGGGCGAACAGCCCAGCGAAGGAGACGCTCATGATGCAGCAGCGCCGAAGCCAACTGCTGAGTGAACTCAAACACTTGGCCGAAAAGCAAGCGCCGTTTCAAGCGGTTGCCAGCGGCCAGTTGGTGCGGGTGGTTGGCCTGACGCTGGAAGCCAGTGGTTGCCGGGCGCCGGTCGGTAGTCTCTGCGCTATAGATACCATGGCGGGTAAGCTTATTGCCGAGGTGATAGGTTTTGACGATGAGCTATTGTATCTGATGCCGGTGGAAGAACTCAGGGGCGTGCTGCCCGGAGCCAAAGTGATGCCGCTCGGTGAGCAAACCGGGCTCAGCGTTGGTTTGAGTCTTCTTGGTCGGGTGCTGGACGGTAACGGCCAGCCGCTCGATGGTATGGGCGCCCTGCACACAGACGAACAAGCCTCGCGCCACAGCCCGGCAATCAACCCCTTGGCCAGACGGGCGATTACCGAACCGCTTGATGTAGGCGTCAGAGCCATCAATGCCATGCTTACCGTGGGCAAGGGCCAACGTATGGGGCTCTTTGCCGGCTCCGGCGTGGGTAAGAGTGTGCTTCTTGGCATGATGACCCGCGGCACCACGGCCGACATTATTGTGGTTGGCCTGGTGGGGGAGCGTGGCCGGGAAGTAAAAGAGTTTATCGAAGAGATCCTGGGCGCAGAGGGACGGGCCCGCTCTGTGGTCATAGCTGCTCCGGCAGATACCTCTCCCTTGATGCGCCTTCGCGCCTGCGAAACCTCGACTCGGATAGCCGAGTATTTTCGCGATCTCGGCTATGATGTTCTGCTGTTGATGGATAGCCTGACCCGTTATGCCCAGGCGCAGCGGGAAATCGCTCTGGCGGTCGGTGAGCCGCCGGCAACCAAAGGCTATCCGCCTTCGGTATTTGCCAAGTTGCCCCGTTTGGTGGAGCGCGCCGGTAATGGCGGTGAAGGGCAGGGCTCGATCACTGCCTTCTATACTGTGCTTACCGAAGGGGATGATCAGCAAGATCCCATTGCCGATGCCTCGCGGGCCATTTTGGACGGTCACATAGTGCTGTCGCGGGCCTTGGCCGACTCAGGACATTATCCGGCGATAGACATTGAAGCTTCCATCAGCCGGGTGGCACCTATGGTGATAAGTGAGGCGCACCTCGAAGCGATGCGGCGCGTCAAGCAGGTGTATTCGCTCTACCAGCAAAACCGGGATCTGATCTCTATCGGTGCCTATTCCCAAGGCTCGGATCCGCGTATCGACAACGCCATACGCCTGCAACCCGCCATGAACGCCTTTTTGCGGCAGGGGATGCGCGATGCTATTAGTTTCAGTGATTGCCAGCAGATGTTGGGGCAGCTTGCAGCCCAATGTAAGGTGTAATATCACTCTGTGCATGGGTTTTGGGGCTCGACAAAAAAGTGCTGAGAATAGGGTAGCCAGAGCCTGATTGAGAGAGTCGGGTTAAGGCCCGCAAGGCAGGCAATTTTAAGGAATAGTAATACAGATGGCGAAACCCGATCCTTTGCACACAGTGTTGAAACTGGCGGTCGAAGCCGAAGAGCAGGCGGCACTGCAGCTTAAAGCCGCGCAAATGGAATGCCAGAGGCGTAAGTCTCAGTTGCAGGCGCTGCAGGAATACCGTCTCGACTATATGAAGCAACTCGATGCCCAGCAGGGGCAGAGCATTGGCGCCTCCTATTACCAGCAGTTTCATCGATTTGTGCGTCAGGTAGATGATGCCATAGGGCAACAACTCGCCGTGGTTGCCGAGGCAGATAAGCAGCGGGGCTATCGGCAGCAACATTGGCTGGAGAAGCAGCAAAAGCGTAAGGCGGTGGAGATGTTGCTGGAGAAAAAAGCCCTGCAGGCCGAAGCCAAAGCCGCCAAACAGGAGCAGAAACTCATCGATGAGTTTGCTTCCCAGCAGTTTTTTCGTCGCAAGCTGAACCACTGAGCTTCCACAGACTTTCATTCCCGGACAATTCCTTAAGAATCCATTCTATATTTTTTGTTGGCGTGAATTTTGCTTTATTTGAGACAGAGACATTAATTCTGACTCGGCCTATCTTTATCTATTGAGGGCCTAGGTGCTGGAGGAAGGCATGCAGCAGTTATCCAATATCCTGATCGGCAATGCGGGCGGCAAGGGAGTTTCCGCCACAGATGCACTACAATCTACTGATAACGAAGCTTTTTTCGCCGCTTACCAACAGGCGCAGACTAAATTTTCATTCGACTCACAAAGCGTTAAGCCGACATTTCCCGGCGGCAGTCTTGATAGTGAAAACCTCCATGCTGAACAGGCCGTTGATGTCTCGCTCATTTTGGGGCAGATAGCCATGGGCAAGAACTTGCCGTCTGAAGACGGCACTATGGTCACCGCTATGGCCACCGAAGTCGATGAGCAAAGTCTGCTAACACAGATTGCCGCTCTCACCGGGCTCAAGGAAGATGAGATCAAGGCCATGTCTCCCGAAGAGCAGATGAAGCTCTTGGAAAACCTTAAACAGAGTGGTGTCGAGCTTGGCATGGTAGTGACAGATAGTCTGGAAGGCGCAGAACTGATTACCGCTGACGAAGGCGACGAGAGTGAACAAGACAGTGCCAAACTGGCCGATACTGATCAGGAAGCGGCAAGCAAAGGCGATAGCAAAGCAGAGGATGAAACTATAGATGCTCCTTTGCTGGCTCTTGATAAGACGGTTATGGCAGATAAGGCCAAGTCTCAGCAAGGCGAGCAACAAATGGGCTGGGCGGATGCTGATAAGTCAGCGCGTAAGGCGGCGACTCAGGATGGTATGGCAGCTGTGGTTCGTGAAGCTGTGCTCAATGCCACAGAGGAAAAGAGTGACAAGATCTTGGCGCAAAGCGTAATTGCCGATAATGCCAAGACAGATACTGCCGGCAAGTTGGGTGCTGCGGTGACCGCGGCGGCAACGGCTGTTGGCGCTGACGGCAAGAGTGACAAAGCTGTCGCCAAGGATGTTCTCGCCAGCTTAGTCAAGGCTGAGGTGAAAGGTACTCAGACTGCTGCCGAGGTGCGAAGCCCTGTGAGTGACGCCATACATCAGGCGCTCAAGGGTGATGCGGCATCAACCCAGACAGATATCAGCCCATTCCAGCAACAGCTGCATCAACAAGGATTACAGCCTCCCCAGCGGGGAGAGATGGCCCAATATCAACTGTCGTTGAGGCAGGGGATGGAGCAATCACTGCAAACCGCCGATATGGTGCAACGCTTTGCCCCCGTGATGCGGCAACAGTTGATCACCATGGTCAGTAATGGTGTGCAACAGGCTGAAATTCGTCTCGACCCACCTGAGCTTGGAGCCATGATGGTCAGGGTTCAGGTGCATGGCGATCAGACCCAAGTGCAGTTCCATGTCACCCAACCGCAAACCCGGGATATGCTGGAACAGGCTATGCCCAGATTGAGAGAAATGTTGCAGGAGCAGGGAATGAACCTGGCCGATAGCCATATTTCCCAAGGTGGTCGTGAGCAAGGCGAGCAGCAAGGTGGCAATGGCGGTGGTTTTGCCCAGGAGAGCACCAACGGTGAAATTTCCGTCGAAGAAACGGTACAAAGCACAAATCACACAACAAGTTATGGCTCGGGTATAGATTATTACGCCTGAGCAGGTAACCTATAGGGATGGCATTTTTCCGCGGGCAGTGCGGTTGATTAAGGGATAGGAAAGAGGATGGCAGAGCAAGAAGAGCTTGAGCTGCAAGAGGCGCAGGCGCCTAAAAGTAGAAAGAAACTCTTTATCTTCGGTGGCATAGGTCTGGTGGTGTTGCTGCTGATTGGCGCTGGCTTGTGGTTTTTCCTGGGTGGCTCAGATGATTCTGCGAACGATGCAGCCAAGGGGGAGCAGGGTACCGAAGTCACTCAGGTCAACGACAGCAGGGAAGCCTTCTATGTCGCTATGCCCAGACCATTTCTGTTCAACCTGCCGGGGGCCAACCGTTCCAGGCTGGTGGAGATTAAGGTGCAGCTTATGGTGCGGGGCAGTGATGACGATGTCACTATCAGGAAGCATGTTCCATTGATTGAAGATGCACTGCTGACTACCTTCAGCGGTGCCGATGTCGAAAAGCTCAGCAGCCAGGCGGGTAAGGATGAGCTCAGGCAGTTGGCGCTGCTCAATGTGCAAAACACGCTGCAACCGGTAACAGGCCGAAAAGTGGTTGAGAAAGTGCTGTTTACCGGCTTTGTGATGCAGTAACAGGGACAAGAGGCGAAGGCAATATCGTGAGTGATTTATTAAGCCAAGACGAAATTGATGCGCTGCTGCATGGCGTGGACGACGTCGAAGAAGATGATTCGCAGGAGTCGACTCTTGAAGCTCAGTCCTATGACTTTTCTTCACAGGATCGTATCGTCCGTGGCCGGATGCCGACCCTGGAAATTGTCAACGAGCGCTTTGCCCGTCACCTGCGGATCAGCATGTTCAACATGATGCGCCGGGCCGCCGAAGTCTCCATTAACGGCGTACAGATGCTCAAGTTTGGTGAATATGTGCACACTCTGTTTGTGCCAACCAGCTTGAATATGGTGCGCTTTAGTCCGCTCAAGGGCACGGCACTGATCACCATGGAAGCCAGATTGGTGTTCATTCTGGTGGACAACTTCTTCGGTGGTGATGGCCGTTTCCACGCCAAGATTGAAGGACGGGAGTTCACCCCGACAGAGCGGCGCATAGTGCAACTGCTGTTGAAGATTATTTTTGAAGATTACAAAGATGCCTGGGCGCCTGTGATGGATGTCGAATTCGACTATCTGGACTCAGAGGTTAACCCGGCGATGGCCAATATCGTTAGCCCGACCGAAGTGGTGGTGGTGAACTCTTTTCATATTGAGGTAGACGGTGGTGGTGGCGATTTCCACATCACCATGCCTTATTCTATGATCGAGCCAATCCGGGAGTTGCTGGATGCCGGGGTTCAAAGCGATAAGCAAGATACCGATATGCGCTGGTCTCAAGCGCTGAAAGACGAGATCATGGATGTCGAAGTGGGGCTGGATGCGCGCTTGCTTGAAAAAGAGATGACCTTAAGAGAAGTGATGGAATTTAAGGCCGGTGATGTGATCCCGGTTGAGTTGCCTGAGCATATAGTGATGAAGATTGAAGACTTGCCTACTTACAGATGTAAGTTGGGGAGAGTCAAGGAAAACCTGGCGCTAAAGATCTGCGACAAGATCCCGCGTCCGGAAACGGTCAAGACCGAACTGCAGCTGGTAACCCGCAAAGGGAAATCCAAGGATATCTCGGAAATATAAGGTGAGAGAGAATGAGTACTGAAGAGATGGACGATTGGGCGGCCGCCATGGCTGAGCAGGCTGAAGAGGAGGCCAAAGCGGTTGATTTGGATGAGCTGAAGAATGATGCCAAACCCTTGTCGGAAGAGGAAGCCGCCAAACTGGATACCATTTTGGATATTCCCGTGACTATCTCCATGGAGGTGGGACGCAGTTTTATCAGTATCCGCAATCTGTTGCAGCTTAACCAAGGCTCGGTAGTGGAACTGGATAGAGTCGCCGGTGAACCTCTGGATGTGATGGTCAACGGCACCTTGATTGCTCACGGTGAAGTGGTCGTGGTTAACGACAAGTTCGGTATCCGTTTGACGGATGTGATAAGCCAGACAGAACGCATTAAGAAACTTAAATAAGCCGGTGGCCATGACTCAAACAACGACCCAGGCGGCAACCGCCTTGACTCACGACGGCGGCAATAGCCTGGCGACTATGGCCAGCATGATGGGTGGGCTTATCCTGGTACTGGCGCTGATTTTTGTGCTGGCTTATCTGGTTAAACGCCTTAATCTGGTGCCGGGCAGCCAATCGGCTATCAAGACCCTGGCGGTTACCCCGCTGGGGCAAAAAGAAAGGTTGGTGTTGGTGGAGTTGGACGGTCAACAGTACCTGCTGGGAGTTACCGCGGCGCAAGTTTCCCTGGTGGATAAGCTGGAGCGGCCGGTGACTATAGACAACGAGAGCTTCGCCGCCAAGCTCAGACAAGCCAGGGTGAAACCATGATGAAATATTGGCCACTCCTGCTACTTCCCCTGATATTATTGCCAGGCTTTGCCCAAGCTCAGGATGCGCTGTTTCCTGCGGTAACCGTGACGACCGGGCCGGATGGTTCGACCCAGTATTCGGTGACCATGCAGATCTTACTGCTGATGACCGCCATGAGCTTTCTGCCGGCTATGGTGATCATGCTGACCTCTTTCACCCGAATCATAGTCGTCTTGTCTATCTTGCGGCAGGCGATAGGGCTGCAGCAGACTCCCTCCAACCAGGTTCTTATTGGTATGAGCCTGTTTATGACCTTCTTTATCATGGCGCCAGTGTTTGACCGTATCTATGATGACGCAGTGCAGCCTTACATGAATGACAGCATGACCTTGCAGCAGGCATTCGATGCCGGACAATCGCCGCTTAAAAAGTTTATGTTGTCGCAGACCCGCACCACAGATCTCAACTCCTTTATTGAGATCTCAGGTTATCAGAATATCAACAATCCTGAAGATGCTCCCATGACTGTGGTGATCCCGGCCTTTATCACCAGTGAACTCAAGACCGCATTCCAGATAGGCTTTATGCTGTTCGTGCCATTTCTGGTACTGGATTTGGTGGTGGCCAGTATCCTGATGGCCATGGGTATGATGATGTTGTCCCCCATGATTGTTTCCTTGCCGTTTAAAATTATGCTGTTTGTACTGGTCGATGGCTGGACCCTGGTGATGGGTACGCTCGCCGGCAGCTTCGGTTTATAGGAGGCATAAATGACTCCCGAGGCACTGATCGACATTTTTCGCGAAGCCCTGGCGGTGATTGTGTTGATGGTTTCGGCCATAGTGGTGCCCGGGTTAGTTATAGGTTTGATTGTGGCCGTGTTTCAGGCGGCAACCTCTATTAACGAACAGACACTGAGTTTTCTGCCCAGACTCTTGATGACTCTGTTCGCACTTATGTTTCTCGGCCATTGGCTGGTACGTACCATGATGGAGTTTTTTATCGAGATGGTTCACAGGATCCCGCAAGTGGTGGGTTGAACCATGGAGATATTGTTCGACAGCATTCAACAAACCCTGGCCGCCTACCTTTGGCCCCTGTTTCGGGTGGCCAGCATGTTGATGGTGATGGCGGTTTTCGGTGCCAATACCACGCCTGCCAGAGTCCGTTTGTTGCTTTCGCTGGCCCTGACTGTGGCGATAGCCCCCGTCCTGCCGCCCATGCCCGGGGTGGAGCTTTTCTCTCTGGCGGCGGTATTTATTACTGCTCAGCAAATTCTTATCGGCACTGCCATGGGGTTTGTCACCTTGCTCATTATGCAAACCTTTGTACTGACCGGGCAGATAATAGGTATGCAAACCAGTTTAGGCTTTGCTTCCATGGTGGATCCCAGCTCAGGGCAGCAGACACCTGTGATAGGTAACTTCTTTTTGCTGCTCACCACCATGATCTTCCTGGCGGTCGATGGTCACCTGGTGATGATACGTATGTTGGTGGCAAGCTTTGAAACCTTGCCGGTATCCAATGAAGGGATAAAAATCGCCAACTATCGTACCCTGGCCGAGTGGGGCAGCTATATGTTTGGTGCCGCCTTGACCATGTCTATCTCGGCCATTGTGGCTTTACTTACCGTTAACCTTTCTTTCGGGGTAATGACCCGGGCGGCGCCACAATTGAACATCTTTGCCATAGGTTTTCCCGTCACCATGATAGGCGGGCTGATTATTCTGTGGCTGACGCTGGGGCCTGTAATGGCTCACTTCGATGAGGTTTGGCATGCGGCGCAGCTGTTGCTGTGTGACATGCTGGAGCTGACCTGTAATCTGGATGGAGTGCCCTGATGGCAGAAAACGAAGATGGGCAGGAAAAAACCGAGGAGGCAACCTCCAGGCGCTTGCAACAGGCCAGAGAGAAAGGGCAGGTTGCAAGGTCAAAAGAGTTAGGTACCTCGGCGGTATTATTGGCCGCAGCTATGGGTTTTGCCATGTTGGGGCCAAGTCTGGCTGCTAGTCTGGCCTCGGTCATGAGCCGTCTCTTCTCCATGGAGCGGGATCAGATATTCGATACCAACAGCATGTTCAATGTCTGGGGTATAGTTGCCGCCGAGCTGGGTTGGCCTATGGCCGGTTTTATTCTGTTTCTCGGTTTCGTGGCCTTTGTCGGTAATATTGTCCTCGGTGGTATTAGTTTCTCGGCTCAGGCATTTATGCCCAAGGGCAGCAAGATGAACCCCTTGAACGGTTTTAAACGTATGTTTGGGGTACAGGCGCTGGTGGAGTTGGCCAAGGGGATTGCCAAGTTTTCTGTGGTGGCACTATCGGCTTATCTGCTGCTGAGTTTTTATTTCGACGATATCCTGAGGTTGTCGCAGGATCACTTGCCGGGCAATATACGCCATGCACTGGAGCTCTTGGTATGGATCTTTATTTTGCTCTGCGCTTCGACCTTGGTGATAGTGGTGATCGATGTGCCGTTTCAAATTTGGAATCACGCCAAACAGTTGCGGATGACCAAACAGGAAGTCAAGGACGAGTACAAAGACACTGAAGGCAAGCCTGAAGTCAAAGGCCGTATTCGCCAGTTGCAAAGGGAGATGGCCCAGCGGCGGATGATGACCGAAGTGCCCAATGCCGATGTGATAGTGGTTAACCCTGAGCACTTTGCGGTGGCGATAAAATATGATGTCGACAAGTCACCGGCGCCCTTTGTGCTTGCCAAAGGTGTTGACGATGTGGCCTTTAAAATCCGTGAAATTGCCAGGGAGCACCAAGTCGCCATAGTGTCGGCGCCGCCATTGGCGCGGGCGATTTACCATACCACCAAGCTTAATCAACAGATCCCCGAAGGTCTTTTCACCGCTGTGGCCCAAGTGCTCGCCTATGTGTTCCAGCTCAGGCAATACCAAAAAGGCAAGGGCACACGGCCCAAACCCATTCCTCTCAATCAACCCATTCCGGATGAATACAAGCAGTATTGAGGTGAACTTGGCGTGAAACTTGCTGAACTCAGCCCAAGTGTCAAACTTCAGGCTAATAGTGAATGGATGTTAAAGCGACGCTCGGGCAACTGAGGCAAGTAAAACCGGCAAACTTCAAGGGCGTAGGCACGCCGCTTCTGGTGCTGGCGACATTGGCCATGATAGTTTTGCCTATGCCGGCCTTTCTGCTGGATATCCTGTTTTCCTTCAATATCGCTTTGGCGCTGGTGGTGCTCTTGGTGGCTGTTTATACCCAAAGGCCGCTGGATTTTGCCGCTTTCCCGACCGTTTTGCTGGTTGCCACTTTGCTCAGACTGGCGCTTAACGTCGCCTCTACCCGGGTGGTGTTGCTTGAAGGTCACAATGGTGGTGATGCCGCCGGTAAAGTGATTGAAGCCTTCGGCTCGGTGGTGATCGGCGGTAACTATGCCGTGGGTCTAGTGGTGTTCCTCATTCTGATTATCATCAACTTTGCCGTGGTGACCAAAGGTGCAGGGCGTATCTCTGAGGTAAGTGCTCGCTTTACCTTGGATGCCATGCCGGGTAAACAGATGGCGATTGATGCTGACCTCAATGCTGGGATCCTTAACCAGGAGCAGGCCAGGGTGCGCCGCGAAGAGGTGACCCGCGAGGCTGACTTCTACGGCTCTATGGATGGTGCCTCCAAGTTTGTTAAAGGGGACGCGATTGCCGGTATTTTGATCTTGGTGATCAATATTCTCGGTGGTTTCATCATAGGTATAGTCCAGCACGGGTTGAGTTTTTCCCAAGCGGTAGAGATTTACACCCTGCTGACCATAGGTGACGGCTTGGTAGCGCAGATCCCCGGGCTGCTGTTGTCGATAGCTGCGGCGCTGATGGTGACCCGCCAGAATGAGTCCGGCGATATGGGACAGCAGGTCGTACAGCAGATGTTCGACAATCCCAAATCTTTGATGATCGCTTCGGCAGTGCTCTTTGTGATGGGAATAGTACCCGGCATGCCACATCTGGCATTTTTAACCTTTGCAGTACTGACCTCTGTGGGCGCTTTCTTTATCTATAAGCGCAATGAAAAGAACAAACAACAGGCGCTGGAACTGGCCAAGAAAGGGCCGACCGAGAAAAGCCTTAGCGAACCCAAAGAGCTTAGCTGGGACGATGTGCGTCATGTTGACACCATAGGCTTGGAGGTAGGTTATCGCCTTATTCCTTTGGTGGATAAAGGTCAGGGCGGCGAGCTTCTTGGCCGTATCAAAGGGGTTCGCAAGAAGTTGTCTCAGGAGCTGGGATTCCTGGTGCCGGCGGTGCATATCCGCGACAACCTGGACCTTTCCCCAAATGCCTATCGTATCTCCTTGATGGGGGTGGCCAGTGGTGAAGCCGAAGTGCGTCACGATTGCGAATTGGCAATCAACCCGGGCCAGGTATTCGGTAAGCTTGATGGCATAGAAACCAAAGATCCCGCCTTTGGCCTGGATGCGGTTTGGATTGCACCCGAGCTCAGAGAGCACGCCCAAACACTGGGGTACACGGTTGTGGATGCCGCCACGGTAGTCGCTACCCATCTCAGCCAACTTTTGACCAACAACGCTTCCAAACTGCTGGGCTACGAAGAAGTGCAACAGTTGCTGGATATGCTGGCCAAGCATTCGCCCAAATTGGTCGATGGTTTTATTCCCGATGTGATGACCTTGGGTAATGTGGTTAAAGTGATGCAAAACTTGCTTAATGAAGGGGTGTCAATTCGGGATCTGCGTACCATAGTGCAAACTTTGCTTGAGTATGGGCCCAAGAGTAATGATACCGAGGTGTTGACCGCCGCAGTGCGTATTGCCCTCAAGCGTATGATAGTGCAGGAGATAGCCGGTCCTGAGCCGGAAATCCCCGTCATAACTTTGGCGCCAGAATTGGAACAGATGTTGCATCAGTCAATGCAGGCGACAGGGGGCGAAGGTCCGAATATCGAGCCGGGACTGGCAGAGCGTATGCAACAGTCACTGGCAGGCGCAGCCCAGAAGCAGGAAATGGTCGGTCAGCCCGCCATATTGCTGACATCCGGCATGCTGCGTTCAACCTTGTCTCGTTTTGTTAAGCACACTATTCCCAATCTGCGGGTGATCTCTTATCAGGAGATCCCAGACGAGAAACAGATACGTATAGTGGCAGCCGTTGGCCAACAGGGGTAACCGAGAGTGAAGATTAAACGTTTTTTTGCCAAAGATATGCGCGCAGCCCTGGCTCAGGTGAAAGAGACTCTGGGCGCAGATGCCGTGATCATGTCCAATAAAAAGGTTACCGGCGGCATTGAAATAGTGGCAGCGGTTGATTATGACGACCCCAAGCCAGCAGCGGCACCAACTGCATCGCCTTTTATGGAATTGGGGGAGGATAAAGTCTCCCTCGGCGCTGGGCATGTACAGGCTAACAGAAAAGCCAAACCAGAGCCTGTGGCCGACTCATTGCAGGCTTTACTTGAGCGGCAACAGAGCCGTTTGAATGAACAGCTCGGACAGCAAAGTAACGTCAAGGAACTGGAGATGCCGGCTTGGGCCCAAGGGCTCACTGAAGAGCATAAACCAGCCCCACAGCTGCGGGAAAAAACACCTGAGCGGGCAAGTAAGGGCAATAGCGCCAAGCAACAACAAGAGATGGAGGCCATGCGTGAAGAGTTGGCTTCTCTGCGCGGCTTGTTGACTCATCAGCTGTCCAGTTTGATGGCGGATCAGCGTAGCCGCACCGATCCTGTCGGTGCCATGCTGGAACGTAAATTACTGGAAGCCGAATTCTCCCCTGAAGTTGCCGAGCGTCTGGCATCGCTGAGTCAGCACTATCAAAGTGCTGAGCTTGGGCATGCCTTGCCGCAAAGTCTGGCAAACCTGCTTGATAATCAGGGTGATGATTTAATGCGTCAGGGCGGTATTGTCGCGCTGGTCGGCCCTACAGGAGTCGGTAAAACCACGACATTGGCTAAATTGGCGGCCCGTTTTATTGCCCATCATGGCCCGGATTCCGTATTGTTGGTTACCATGGACCATTATCGCATCGGAGCCTTTGAGCAATTGGCAACTTATGGCAAAATAATGGGATGTCCGGTGAAGCAGGCTCATGACCTCAATGAGTTGGAGCAGATACTGTATCAGTTCCGCAGCCGGAAGCTGGTTTTGATAGATACCGCTGGTATGGGGCAAAGGGATATGCGCTTGTACCAACAACTGGATAACCTTGCCGCCAATACCCGTTTGCCTATTCGTAGCTATCTGGTGCTCTCGGCGACCGGCCAACGTCGGGTGCTTGAAGAGGCGGTAAGTCATTTCCAGCGAATTGATCTCGCAGGGGCGGTTTTAACTAAACTTGATGAGTCCGTCTCTTTGGGTGCCGCGTTGAGCGTGTTGATCCAAAGTGGATTATCATTAAGTTATATTACTGATGGTCAAAGGGTTCCTGAGGATATGCAGGTCGCTGATACCCTGACCTTGGCCAAGCAGGCATTGGCCATATTGAACAAGACTGAAGCAAGTCATTTTAATAATAAAGCCAGGTCAGAAGAGATGACCTATGCATTTGAGTAAAGCTATGACCCGGGACCAAGCGAGCGGTTTACGAATGATGAATCAACCAAATAACGAAAAAGTAAAAGTAATTGCCGTGACCGGAGGCAAGGGGGGCGTGGGTAAAACCAGTGTCTCCATCAACACCGCGGTTGCTCTGGCAGAAAAAGGCAAACGTGTCCTGGTTTTGGATGCTGACTTAGGGTTGGCTAATGTGGATGTGATGCTCGGCTTACGCGCCGAACGCAATTTGTCCCATGTGCTATCGGGAGAGTCGGAGCTTGATGATATTATCGTTCGAGGCCCAAAAGGAATAGGTATTATTCCCGCCACCTCGGGGACTCAGGCCATGGTCGAACTGACTGCGGCTCAGCACGCCGGGCTTATCCGCGCCTTCAGTGAAATGAAAACCCAGTTTGATATCTTGGTAGTCGATACGGCTGCCGGGATATCGGATATGGTACTCAGCTTCTCCCGTGCATCACAGGATGTACTTGTGGTTGTCTGTGATGAACCCACCTCTATTACCGATGCTTATGCGCTGATTAAGATCCTCAGTCGTGAGCATGGTGTGTTCCGCTTCAAAATTGTCGCAAATATGGTACGGAGTTTGCGGGAAGGGATGGAGTTATTTGCTAAGCTCAGTAAAGTAACTGACAGATTTTTGGATGTGGCACTTGAACTTGTGGCAACCATTCCGTTTGATGAGAACCTGCGCAAGTCGGTGCGGAAACAGAAATTGATAGTGGAAGCCTATCCCAAGTCTCCGGCCAGTATTGCTTATCATGGACTGGCAAACAAGATTATGAGCTGGCCTATACCTCAGCAACCTGGGGGGCATCTCGAGTTTTTTGTTGAGCGCTTGGTTCAAAGGACAGATTACCGAGAGGATGGTACGAGTGAATAAAGCGGCTGCATACGCAGGTTTAAACGATAAGACACAGATCGTTGAGCATTATGCACCGCTGGTAAAACGAATAGCCCATCATCTGCTTGCCCGTCTGCCTGCATCGGTTCAACTCGATGACCTGCTGCAGGCCGGCATGATGGGATTGCTGGAAGCTTCATCCAAGTTTGATGGCAGCAAAGGCGCCAAGTTTGAGACCTTTGCCGGGATCCGCATTCGTGGCGCCATGATAGATGAGATACGCCGTGGCGACTGGGTTCCACGCTCGGTTCATCGCAATAACCGGCGAGTCGCTCAGGTGATGGATGAGCTCGAACAGGAGTTGGGGCGGGATGCCCGTGATAGTGAAATTGCCGAGCGATTGGAGATGTCGTTGGATGAATACCATCATATTCTCAATGATGTTTCCACCGGTAAAATCATAGGAATAGAAGATTTGGGGGTAGCGCCCGATGTGTTGATGTCGGAAGATATGCCGGCAGATGACACTTTTGAGGGCCTGGCTCAAAGCCAATTCCAATCAGCCTTAACCAATGCCATTAAGCGCTTGCCAGAGCGCGATGCCTTGGTTTTGTCGCTGTATTATGACGAAGCACTGAATTTAAAAGAGATTGGTGTCATTCTTGAGGTAAGTGAGTCCCGGGTGAGCCAGATCCATAGTCAGGCCATGCTGAGGCTGAAAGCCAAACTCAAGCACTGGACACAAGCGTAATTAATGATTGAGCAACTTATAAGTATGTCAGCTCACCGGAGGAAACCTTGGACAAGAATATGAAGATTCTCATCGTTGACGACTTTTCAACGATGAGACGGATCATTAAGAACTTGTTGCGAGACCTGGGGTTCAATAACACCCAGGAAGCAGACGATGGTTCAACAGCTCTGCCTATGCTGCAAAAGGGCGACTTTGACTTCGTCGTGACCGACTGGAACATGCCTGGGATGCAGGGAATCGACCTGCTCAAGGCGATTCGTGCCGACGAGCATCTCAAACATATCCCTGTGTTAATGGTAACTGCCGAAGCCAAACGTGAACAAATTATTGCGGCGGCTCAGGCCGGCGTGAATGGTTATGTTGTTAAGCCTTTTACCGCGGCTACGTTGAAAGAGAAATTGGATAAGATTTTCGAACGGCTCGGTTGAGTGGGGTGATGCAATGAAAGCAGAGACATCCGGGCTGGTGACTTTGGAGCAGGCACAGGAATTGGTTGCCCTGCTCAGTCAGGGAGAGCAGGATAAGGCCGACGAATTGCTGCGGGAACTGGCGGCTCCCCTGCAAAGGGATCTGTTCGAAGAAGTCGGTAAGCTGACCCGCCAGTTGCACAACGCCTTAGTGGATTTTCAGGTAGATAGCCGCCTTATTGAGCTTGCCAACACTGATATCCCAGACGCCAAAGAACGCCTTACCTATGTCATTGATATGACAGAGCAAGCAGCCAACAAAACTATGGACGCAGTCGAAGAATGCTTGCCTTTGTCGGATGCTCTGAGTACCAATCTGCAAAATGTCAAACCCGCCTGGGATAAGCTGATGCGCCGTGATTTGGCCTTGCATGAGTTCAAGGGCCTGTGTCATGACGTACAACACTTTATGCAACAGAGTGAAGCCGATGCTTGTCGGCTGCGGGAATTACTGAATCAGATACTGATGGCTCAGGATTTTCAGGATTTGACCGGACAGATGATCCGTCGGGTCATAGAGCTGGTGCGGGAAGTGGAAAACAGCTTGGTTTCGTTGCTGACAGTGTTCGGTGAGCAGCCGCTGGATGATCTCTGCGGCGCTGAGGATAAGAGCATAGAGGCAGAAGGCCCCATACTGAACGCAGAGCAACGCGAAGACGTGGTGAATGGTCAGGATGAAGTCGATGATCTGCTCTCAAGTCTGGGTTTCTAATTAGGAGTCAATTTAATGGCCTTTGATGTTGATGAAGAGATACTCCAGGATTTTTTGATTGAAGCTGGCGAGATCCTTGAGCTGTTGCAAGAGCAGCTGGTATCTCTGGAAAACAATCCGGAAGATACAGATTTGCTCAACGCCATCTTCAGGGGATTTCACACGGTCAAAGGCGGTGCAGGATTCCTCGGGTTAGGGCCCATGGTGGATGTCTGTCACGAGGCAGAAAACACCTTCGATTTATTGCGTACCGGTAAGCGCAGTGTCAACTCCGAGTTGATGGATATCATACTGCAAGCGTTGGACACGATTAACACCATGTTCAACCAAACCCAATCCGGCCAGGAGCAGGAAGCTGCAGATGAAGTGTTATTGGCAAAACTCAAGCTGCTTAGCTCAGGTGCGCCTTTACCTTCAGAACAGGCTCAGGCTGAAACGCCTGCCGCAGTAGAAACCGGCGATGAGAGTGTTGATGAGTTGTTTGATGGCATGCTTGATAGTGCCGCGGTGGAGCTGTTTGAGGAGCCAACTTCACAGACTCCCGAGACATCGACTCAAGGCAGCGCAGCCAGTATAGATGAAATTGATGAAGCCGAGTTTGAAGCCTTGCTGGATGCCTTGCATGGTTCAGGCAAGGGCCCTTCTGCCGGCAGTGCTCCGGCTTTGGGTAGTGACGCCCTCAAGTCCAGCGACAGCGCTCCTGTAAGTTCCTCTTCAGATGACATCACAGACGATGAATTTGAGCGACTGCTCGATGAATTGCATGGTAAGGGGCAGTTTGCCGCGGCGCCTGCAGCCAACAGTGCTGTTGTTGAGGAAGCCGCATCTGCCAGTGTCGATGCCGATGAAATTTCCGATGATGAGTTTGAAAAACTGCTCGATGAGTTGCACGGCAAAGGCGCCGGCCCTGGCGCTAACACCAGTGGTTCAGAGCCTGCTGCGGGTAATGCAAGTGCCAAAGCGCCTGCTGCATCTCAAGCATCTGCATCCCAAGTAGCCGCACCCAAAGCACCGGCAGCGAATGCCGCTGCTACGCCGAAGGCGGCTCCAGCTGCTGCCAAAGTCGAGGCACCTAAAGCGGCCGCCAAACCTCAGGCCAAGGCTCCTGCTGTTGCCAAAGACACATCTCCTGCCAAGGCTGCGACCAGTGTGCCTCAGGGGGAAACCACTGTTCGGGTAGATACGGCTCGCCTGGATGAGATCATGAATATGGTCGGTGAGCTGGTATTGGTACGTAACCGCTTGGTCAGCCTCGGGATATCCCGCGAAGATGAAGAGATGTCCAAGGCGCTGGCCAACCTGGATCTGGTGACCTCCGATCTGCAGGGGGCCGTGATGAAGACCCGGATGCAGCCGATTAAGAAAGTATTCGGTCGTTTCCCTCGGGTGGTTCGCGACTTGGCCCGCAGTCTCAATAAAGAGATAGATCTGCGGATGATAGGTGAAGACACGGATCTGGATAAGAACCTGGTCGAAGCCCTTGCCGACCCCCTGGTGCACCTGGTGCGTAACTCAGTGGATCACGGTATTGAAATGCCTGATGTGCGCGAGGCCAATGGTAAGCCCAGAACCGGGGTTATTACTTTGGCGGCCAGTCAGGAAGGTGACCATATCCTGCTTAAAATTGAGGATGACGGCGCCGGTATGGACGCTGCCAAACTCAAAGAGATTGCCATAAGTCGTGGTGTGCTGGATGAAGATAGCGCCGCCCGAATGTCCGATCAGGAAGCCTATAACCTGATTTTCGCCCCCGGCTTCTCGACCAAGGTAGAGATTTCTGATATCTCCGGCCGAGGTGTTGGGATGGATGTCGTCAAGACCCGTATTACTCAGCTTAACGGCTCTGTGCATATCGACTCGGTCAAGGGTAAAGGCACCCGTCTGGAGATCAAGGTACCTTTAACCTTGGCGATTATGCCCACTCTGATGGTGGAAGTTGCCAAGCAGGTGTTTGCCTTGCCGCTTTCCAGCGTGAATGAGATTTTCCATCTGGATCTAACCAAGACCAATATTGTAGATGGGCAATTGACTGTGATCGTTCGGGACAAAGCGGTGCCACTCTTCTATCTCGAACGTTGGCTCAGCCGTAAACCGATGAGCTTCCAGCATGGTGACAAGAAACATGGCCATGTGGTCATAGTTCAGCTTGGCACCATGCAGATAGGTTTTGTGGTAGATGCCCTGATAGGTCAGGAAGAGGTGGTAATTAAACCGCTGGGCTCCATGTTGCACGGTACGCCGGGGATGGCGGGGGCCACTATAACATCGGACGGCGGTATTGCGCTGATCCTCGATGTACCAGGATTATTGAAGCACTACGCCAAGTCCAAGCGTTGAAGTGCTGTATAAGGATTTAAATGACCATTAAAGTTTTGGTTGTCGATGATTCGAGCTTCTTTCGACGACGAGTCAGCGAAATAGTCAATCAGGATCCTGAGCTTGAAGTGATAGGAATGGCCAATAACGGTGCAGAAGCCGTTAAGCTGGCCGCTGAGCTCAAGCCTCAGGTGATCACCATGGATATTGAAATGCCGATAATGGACGGAATAACCGCCGTGCGGCAGATAATGGCCACTCATCCGACACCTATCCTGATGTTCTCTTCTTTAACCCATGATGGCGCCAAGGCAACCCTGGATGCGCTGGACGCAGGGGCTTTGGATTTTCTTCCCAAGCGGTTTGAAGATATTGCCACCAACAAGGATGAAGCGATTCGTTTGCTGCAGCAAAGGGTCAAGGCGTTGGGACGCAGGCGGATATTTCGCCCCATAGTTCGGCCGAACGTAACGCCTACGCCGCTTGGTTCGTCAAACCGGCCCGCAGCGTCAAGCAGTTTGCCGCGCCAGAGCGCCACAGCAGCAAGTATTTCAGCCAATCGTCAATTGCAGAGACGCAGTGCGGGGGCGGCGCCTGCAAGAGCCAGTGGCAAGCAATATAAATTGCTGGTTATAGGCACTTCCACCGGTGGGCCGGTGGCATTACAGCGAATATTGACCCAGTTTCCGGCGGACTATCCGCATCCCATTTTATTGGTACAGCATATGCCGGCAGCTTTTACACCGGCCTTTGCCAGCAGGCTTAATGGTTTGTGTAAGATAGAAGTCAAAGAAGCTGTCAACGGCGACATGCTCAGACCCGGTTGCGCCTATCTCGCGCCCGGCGGCATGCAAATGATGCTGGAGCGTTCAGGGGCTACAGGCCGGATTAAAATTCTCGCCGGCAATGAAGATATGAATTACAAACCCTGCGTCGATATCACTTTTGCGTCAGCTTCCAAGGCTTTTGGCGGTGATGTTTTGGCGGTTATCCTGACGGGCATGGGCGCCGATGGCCGTGAAGGGGCGCGTATGCTTAAAGGTGTTGGTGCTACCATCTGGGCCCAGGATGAAGCTTCCTGTGTTGTTTATGGTATGCCGCAGGCTGTGACAACTGCCGGCATTTCCAGCCAATCCATTTCGCTGGATAATATGGCTGAAGCGATATTGCGAGAGTCGGCTCGTGGCTGATAACGAAACGCGCATACTGGGATACCGGTTGGCGCTGTTTTTATGTTTGGTTGCCCTGTTGGTTGTGGCTGCACTTTACTGGGATTTGCGACAAAAGAACCAGCAACTGAGTGAGGAAGTCACCCAGCTTGAGTCGTCCCAAGTGCTCTTGATGGTGCCGGATGAACAGGCGGCGATTATTGCCGATTGGATGAGCCGTCATCCGCAGCAGACTGCATCCTTATTGGATGTGATTAGACCTAAGGTGGCATCGGGGGCAGAGACGGCAGCGGATGTATCGCCTCAAGTGCAAGCTCCCCGGGCTGCAGCGGCCGCAGAGAACCCTGAAAAAATAACGGTTCAAGGCACTGCTGTAACGCCAGCGCCCCAAGCTGAGACTGAAGGTGCCAGGGTGACGGAGTTGGAAAATGGCGTAAAAGTAATACGTTTACCTCACGGTGGGATCCGGGTCACTACCCGTGAAGAGGGTAATGAGTAGCCGTACAAGACAAGAACGACAATAATAGTGGCTCGTTTCACGAGTTGGCCGACAAGGCGAGAATAAGGGGCGGAAAGTGAAGGTCTGGACCATTGCAAACCAAAAAGGCGGAGTGGGCAAAACCACAACAGTAGCCAGTTTGGCGGGCACGCTGGCCAAGCGTGGTCAGCGGGTTCTGATGATAGACACAGATCCCCATGCTTCGCTGGGTTACTATTTGGGCATAGATTCGGAAGAGGTGCCAGGCTCATTGTATGACCTGTTTCTGGCTCATAAGCAGCTTGATACCTCTTTGGTAAAGCAGCATGCGGTTCCCACCTCGGTTGAGGGAGTCGATCTTTTGGCGGCAACTATGGCGTTGGCCACTTTGGATCGCGCCCTTGGTCACCAGGAAGGCATGGGGCTGGTGCTGCGTAATATTCTCAAGTCGGTTGAGGATGACTATGATGTCGCCTTGGTCGACTGTCCTCCTGTGCTGGGGGTATTGATGGTCAATGCTCTGGCAGCCAGCCAACATATAGTGATCCCGGTTCAGACCGAGTTTTTGGCGATTAAAGGCCTGGATAGAATGATCAAAACTATGGAGCTGATGGGGCGCTCGAAGAAGATCCGCTACAGTTACTCCATAGTGCCAACCATGTATGACAGACGCACCAAGGCTTCGCCCGCAGCTTTGCAGCATCTCGGCGAGGTATACGGCGATACCTTATGGCCGGATGTGATCCCTGTGGATACCAAGTTTCGCGACGCCAGTTTGGCCCACCTGCCGGCGTCCCACTATGCCCCCAACACGCGGGGGGTGAAGGCCTACGAGCGTTTGCTCGATTATCTGCTGGCGGGGGAGTTTAATCATGTCAAAATCGGTTGATGAGACTGTTTTTGATTATTTCAACCTGTTGCTGACTGAGTCTGACCCGGCAGCCCAAACGACACCCACTGGGTTAAGGGATAATACTGCTGCGCCAATAGAGGCTGAGCCCAAGATGACGGTCATTTCCCGGCCTGATACAAGTGCCGAGCAATATCCGGCAGCGCAGAAGACGCCGACACTTGACCGCAATGCGCTGGAGCAGTTGTTGGCGCCGGTGTTTAAAGAGGCGGTTGCTGAGACGAAAGCGGCTGAAGTGGCTACAGAAACGCCGTTGAAAACGGTTAATAAGCTTGAACCGCAGGTGGAAGCTATTGCCGGACAGTTGAATGTTCAAACTGATGCCGCCGTGAGCGAACAGGCTCAGATCCAAGAGCTAACAGAGCCTGAGCGACAGGAAGTGGTGCAATTGGAGACGCAAGTCGGCGCACCGGCAGTGCCTCTAGAACCGCTTAAGGATCAACTGGAAGACGAGTTTCAAGTATTGTTCTTTAAAGTGGCGGGACTGACATTGGCGGTGCCGCTGATAAGTCTGGGCGGTATCGTCAGAATAGAGCGTATTAATCATATTTTTGGACGCCCAAGCTGGTTTATGGGGGTTCAGGGCTACCGGGATTCACAACTGAATATCGTTGATACCTGTGCCTGGGTTATGCCGGAAAAATATGATGATAAACTGGCTCAATCCGTAAATTATCAATATCTTGTAGTATTAGAGAACAGTAATTGGGGTTTGGCTTGTGAGTCTTTGGTCAATGCGGTCAAAATTGACAAGTCGCAGGTCAACTGGCGAGGCAGTCAAGGTAAACGCCCCTGGTTGGCCGGAGTAGTGAAAGAACAAATGTGTGGCATTTTACATGTGCAGGCATTGATTGAAATGCTCAATGCCGGGTTAGGTTGTCAGGATCCGATAGACTGAGGTAAATATGACTGATTCAAGAAATGTAGCAGCGGTATCTGCAAGCAAGGACGATGCCGTTCTCCAGTGGGTAACCTTCAGGCTGGATAACGAAACCTATGGCATCAACGTGATGCAGGTTCAGGAAGTATTGCGTTATACCGAAATTGCCCCGGTTCCGGGGGCTCCTCACTATGTATTGGGGATCATCAATCTGCGCGGTAATGTGGTGACTGTTATTGATACCCGCTCGCGTTTTGGCTTACCTTCCTCAGAAGTGGACGACTCTACCCGAATCGTAATTATCGAAGCGGAAAAGCAGGTGATAGGTATCTTGGTCGACAGTGTGGCTGAGGTGGTTTATCTGCGCCGTTCTGAAATCGATAACGCGCCGAATGTGGGTACCGAAGAGAGTGCCAAGTTTATTCAGGGCGTCAGCAACCGTGGTGATGAGCTATTGATCTTGGTCGACTTGGACAAGCTGCTTTCAGATGATGAATGGGCCGAGTTGGCACAGATCTGATAGGCCTTGGTGGAAAAGGAGTTTTAACCCATGATGGGCGATGGTTTCTTGATCGCTGCGCTGGTATATGTCATTGCCTGTCTCGGACTGGTGCTGTACCTGCAAAAACAAAGCAACAAGCTCAGGAACAAGGTTGAGGCGTTAACTGTCCTGGTCAAGGAAAGCGACCGACAAAGAGAGTCCTTCAAGCGGGAGCTGCAGGAGCTGCGTAGCGGTACCATAGGCGTTGGCCGTCGGGTGTTGGAGCTTGAAAAACGTCTCGCGCAGCAAAATGCTCGTCTGGATGAGTCAATGCAGCAGGACCCTCAGGCCAAGCTATACAGCCGGGCAATGAAAATGGTGCAACTGGGAGCCGGTGTCGATGAGCTGATCCGTGAGTGTGAGCTACCCAAAGCGGAAGCTGAACTCTTAATTCGCTTGCATGGCAAGACAGCCCGGGCCTGATAATCAACCAAATAAAAAGAGCGCATCTTGGATGCGCTCTTTTTATTTCTATCGTAATGAAAACGAATGAATCCCCTTCAAGGTGTTGCAGCTTTCAAGGTAACCCTTTGGCTGTGTTAGCTCTCTTTCTTTAGGCCTTGTCGACAATTCTTTGATGCAGGTTATTCCACTGCTCGGGAAACTTGCCATCCAGCATATAGACAAAAGCGATCAGCTCAGCGATCAGTTGATAGAGTTCCTTGGGGATCTCTTGTCCCAACTCCAGCATTTGCAGAAAATCACTTAAGTAAGGGTCTTGATGAATATGAATACCCGCCTCTTTTGCCAAAGCGATAATCTCTTCAGCCAGCAGATCTTGCCCTTTGGCGGTGATTTTGGGCGCAGTTTTGCCATCATAACTCAGGGCCACCGCCTGACGAGGTTTGTTTGGCTTGTCGTTTGAATCTTCGGGCATGGTCTTTCCTCAGGCCTTCAGTTGTACCAGGTAATGATCGCCGGGCAACAGGGACGCGGGTACAGGGGCAACATGGGCGTTCAATTCATTGGGAGTGAGTCCTAACTGAAGCAACTTTTGCGACAGTGGTTGCAGGAAATTACTGACTCTATTGATCAGGGTTTGGGTGCTGCCGATAAACTGCAGGTCGACCTTGGTATCCTTCACTTGCGCTTTAATGAGCAAGGAGCCCATTCCCAGGTTAAACTTGAGCTGCAACTGCCAGGCTTTGTCTTTGTCCGTGTCCTGATCCGACTCTTGATGCTCGAACTTGCCTTCCAGTTGCTCATTTCTTTGGTTGAGATAGTAGGGCAGCATAAAATACCAGCATTGACCGCCGTTATCTGTATTGGCCTGTTGATAGAGTGCTACCGCTTGAGACATTTGTTGTAGGGCGTCCAGTGTACCTTGCTTTTCCAGCGAGGCCAGTTGGTAATTTTGCAGACCGGATTGACTTTGCAACCCTTCTAAATATTGCTTCAAACGCTGAGGTACACTGAGGTTTTGATTGCCGGCCCTGATGCCAAGCAACAGCTGAAACAAGGTGGTAATGGCACCGGCTTGTGTCAGCGTTTGCGACGGTGCTTGTTGGTGGGTTAGTTGTAATCCAGTGAGGCCCAGTAGTTCAGCTCTCAGCAAAGAGGGCTCGGTCAGTTCACTCAGGGGGACAGGCGATAATGCCGGTAGCTGCTTGAGTAGCTCTGTCGCCTGGTTGTATTTGACTTCAAGAGCCATCGCCTCGGCCCTCGGCATGGCTCCGGCTTTGTTAAAGGCGCGCTGAAGAAAGTTGAGTTCGGGCGTTTTCGGCGCCTCTGGTGTTACTTTATCGGATCTTGTCCTAGTCGTTGGCTTTTCCGTTGGGGCGGTTGGTTTTTCTG
Organism: Shewanella indica; assembly: GCF_002836975.1. Classification (GTDB taxonomy): domain Bacteria; phylum Pseudomonadota; class Gammaproteobacteria; order Enterobacterales; family Shewanellaceae; genus Shewanella; species Shewanella indica. The sequence continues at coordinate 89,496 of NZ_NIJK01000039.1, forward strand.
CTGTAGTCGTCCTTGCCAACTGTTGTAAAGCCTGAAGTGAAGCTTTGTCTGTCCTTGGTAAAACAGCCGCTCTTGACTCAACCAAGCTAATTTTATCAAGTGTTTGCTGTGTCAAAGGTAATGCAGCTGTCGATACCTTACTGCCAGGCGCCGTTATTGAATTGGTTTTGGAGTCAATACTCGCTCGGGTCTCTGAGTTTATTTGCGGCGCTTGAGCTTTGGGTTGTTGTTCCAGAAGTTTGATTAACCTGGCATAGGTTTGGGCGAGTTCCGGCTTGGTTATCAGACGCTCATTTGCCACATCGGTCGTTGTTGTTGACAAAGCAGGGGCCGGCGATAGTTTCACATCCAGTCTTGCGTTAATAGGGCTTAATTCCAGCTGCAGTCCTTGATTGTTGCTGATGACCTTGGCGACATATTCTCCTGCCGGTAGTTGTAACTGCGCCGGAAAGGCTATGCTGGTACCGTTGGCAAAGCGCATATCAGCCTGAGAAACAGTTAACATGGGTAGCGGGTAGCCTTGTGGTCTGGCTGCCAACTGTTGCAGTACGGTTTGGCTGATGCCATTTTTGGCTGCCAGCTGCATCAGTGCATCCGGCAGCTTTATCTGTACTTCATTCGCCAGCCACAGCAATTGCACCGGCCTGCCTTGAATAATCTCCCCTAAGGGACGGGTCAGCTCCAGCAGGGCAGTATTGGACTGATATATAAGTGCTTTAGCTTGTGTGTTGGCCTGAGGTTCGACGAACTGCAATTGGTACTGAGTATTTTGCAACTCTAATCTGAGCTCGCTACCTAAATCCACTACAGTTACCGGTAACAGCGGAATAGACACGTTTGTTTGAGAGGAAGGCCCTGGCCCTGAAGGCGGGATTGTACCTTTGATTGGATCCATTGTTGCAAACCCCACTCCTCTAGTTGATTTCTTGATGGGCAATCGTAAATTTAAATTTGATCTATTTCCTCAGCGAAGTATCCTTATCCGTCCGAATCGGCATTGGTAGAAGGTTGATTGTCGCACTGGATAATCTTGTTATCGGCGCATAGTAATCAAAGCTTTAACAGTTTTTCGGTTTGACTACAGTGGTACTTATACAAAGAGAGTAATATGAAGTTTAAATGGATTCTGATGCTTGCGGCTGCCCTGGGGGTTCATTCGGCAGTGGCTGCAGAAAGCGGTGAAGGAAAGAATACACAGGACGTACGCATCAGCTACAGTGACCCGCGGGATCCTATCGAAGGGTTCAACCGAGCCATGTGGGACTTCAACTACCTTTATCTGGATAGGTATCTCTATCGTCCAGTTGCTCATGGTTATAACGATTATCTGCCCATTCCGGTTAAATCAGGCATTAATAACTTTGTTCTTAACCTGGAAGAGCCCCACAGTCTGGTAAACAACACGCTGCAAGGCAAGTGGGGCTGGGCCTTGAATGCCGGAGGCCGTTTTACCGTTAACTCAACCGTGGGGTTGCTCGGCCTGATTGACGTCGCCGATATGATGGGAATGCCCCGTAAACAGGACGACTTCAACGAAGTGCTGGGTTACTACGGTGTACCTAACGGGCCTTACTTTATGGCACCATTCTTCGGTCCTTATATCACCCGTGAACTCGCTTCAGATTGGGTGGATGGTCTATACTTTCCTTTGTCAGAATTAACTATGTGGCAGTCAGTGATCAAGTGGGGGCTGAAGAATCTCCACGCACGCTCAGTTGCCATAGATCAAGAAAGATTAGTAGACAACGCGCTCGATCCATACACTTTCGTTAAAGACGCTTACATACAGCACATGGACTATAAGGTGTACGACGGCAATGTGCCTTCGAATGAGGACGAAGACGAGTTGCTAGATGAATATATGCAGGAACTGGAGTAACCCACCCTCTGCTTCTCTACCCGCAGGAGGTTAAAGGTTACTCGTTACCGGCGATTGATACCTGCGGGGATTTAACCATGGCGCTGAACAGTCTCAATGTACTGCTGGTTGAGGATGACCCTGTTTTTCGCAATATTGTTGCCGCCTTTTTGAGTGGACGGGGCGCCAATGTTGTTGAAGCCGAGGACGGTGAGCAAGGGCTGCAGAGTTTCAAAAGCCAGAAATATGATGTGGTGGTAGCCGATCTTTCCATGCCTCGAATGGGGGGCTTGGAAATGCTCAAGGCGATGTCGCGCATCAACCCCGCTATTCCTTCCATTGTGATCTCCGGAAATCAGGTTATGGCCGATGTAGTCGAGGCTCTGCGGATAGGTGCCTGTGATTACTTGGTTAAGCCAGTATCCGATCTTTACAGTATCGAGCACGCTATTAATCAATGCCTGACATCTGTGGATCAGGAGCACGCTGCTGTTAATCGGGACGTGGAAGAACTCTCTTTTATGGAGCTGAATGAAAACCTGGCTTTGCTTGAGCAAAATGCAGAAGCAGCCAGATGCGTGCAGCAACAGTTATTCCCCGCGAGCCGTATTGAATATCCCAAGGCCAGATTGGATTACAGTTTGTTCAAGCACGAACAGGTAAGTCCTTACTTTATCGATTCTGCCATGGTTGGTAACCATCATTTAATTATGTATATGGCGCACTTTCATCCGGAGGATAATCGCGCGGCTTTTGCCAGCGTGTTGATGCGGAGTTTTGTTAATCAGAAGCTTAAACTTAATCGTACCGGTGTTAGTTCTGTGGTGATAGAACCCTTCAACATGCTGAGCTATCTGAATGATCGTTTGGTCAAATCAGGCTTGGATCTCTATTGCGATATGATTTACGTGGCAATAGAACTTGATAGTTACCGGGCAGCCATTGCCCAAGCGGGCAGGGGACTGAGGTGTTATATACGTAACCAAGATGGCATTACGCCATTGGCGCTGGCAGATTCGCTGCAGTTGGGCCTACTTGAGTGGGGTAAGCCCACAACTCAATTTCGAAGCTTAATGCCCGCAGAGCAGCTTTGTGTAGTTACCAGTGAGGCAGAACATAGGATGCTGCTACAACAAGACAGATTCCTGGGGCTGAGTTTTAATCCCAAAATCCCCCAGGGGGGCTTTGTGCAACTGTCGTTGTAACGCTTCATAATGACCAAGCCAAGGTGGCAAGTCATTAAATTGCAAAAGATAAAAAAGGCTGCATACTGCAGCCTTTTTTATTCGGTAACCGAATGATTATTAGCGTTTTATCGCTTCATGCTCACCTGTTACGGCAATTTCTTGCTCCAAAGCTTCTTCTTCGGAGTGATCGTGAATTTTGCTTTCTGCGCCGTGCATCCAATCGACCAGTTTATCGGCCATAAAGTAGAGGAGCACGCCTGAAATAGCTGCCGTGATGGCAATGCCGGAGAAGATAGACATGGCATTGGCCAGTTGTTCTTCTTTCTCGCCGCCGTGACCGATAAAGGAACCTACATAGCCTGCGGTTAAGTTAGCAATAAAAATAAAGCAGAACCAAAAGCCCATCAGCAGTGACATGATACGCAGAGGGGCCAACTTAGTGACCATAGACAAACCGATAGGGGAAAGGCAAAGCTCACCCATGGTATGGAAGAAGTAGGCACCAACCAACCACCACATACTGGACTTGGCAGAGGCGTCGCCACCCATCTCCAGTACTGCACCTATCATAAACAGGAAGCCAATAGCCAAAAGTATCAGGCCGAGAGCAAATTTAACCGGTGAGTTGGGTTCTCTATTTCCAAGACGGATCCAGATAGAAGCGATCACGGGGGCAAAAACCACGATAAAAATGGCGTTCAGTGACTGGAAGTAAGTTGTCGGCACTTCCCAATTACCAATAAAGCGGTCGGTGAACTCATTGGTGAACAGATTCATCAAGCCACCGGCCTGCTCAAAACCCGCCCAGAAGATGATGGTAAACAGACCCATCACCATGATCACTTTAATGCGATCACGTTCAACTTTAGTCAGGGGTTCTTTTCTTACTTCACCGCGCTCGGCAGCACGTTGTTTTTCAATTTTTGCTGCTGGAACTGTACCTATATCACCCAAGAGTTTTTGGGCAAAAAGGAACTGAATAAGCAGAGAGATCAGCATACCGACACCGGCACAGAAGAAACCGGCTTGCCAGTTGTTAACTGTCACTTCAACGCCATCGATAATTTCTTTATGGCCAAAGTTAGTATAGGCCCAGGCGACAACAAAGCCGGACAGGGCGGCACCCAAGTTAATACCCATGTAGAAGATGGTAAAGGCGCCGTCGCGGCGGTGATCGCCTTCTTCATATAGGTCACCTACCATGGTTGAAATGTTAGGCTTAAATAGGCCGTTACCCACAATCAGGGTACCAAGACCGGCATAAAAGACTATGGTCTCCATCCCGGGCACCCAACTATGGGGGGCTGCCAAAGTGAATTGGCCTATCGCCATCAAGGCACCACCGATATAAATCGCTTTCCGCTGGCCAAGAACATTGTCGGCCAACCATCCACCTAAAAGTGGTGTCAGATAGACCAAGCCGGTAAACCAAGCGTAGAGTTTCAAAGCGTCTGCTTGAGTCCAGCCTAACCCCCCTGCGCCTTGGGTTCTTACTTGGTCAACAAGATAAAGTACCAGAATGGCACGCATCGCATAGTAACTGAATCGTTCCCAAAGCTCTGTTGTGAACAGCAGGAACAATCCCTTGGGATGTCCGAGCACAGTCCCCTGAGGTTTTGCTAAGCTCATGAAGTCTTCCACCTTAAAATTGTTAATTGGCCGTGTGACAAAAGTCGACACAGAAAGCGATTGTATTTATCCCAGCTGTTTTGCCGTTAACATCACACTGTTTTGTAAAGTGTTATGGGCATGTCTTTTAATGCGCTGTGATTGAGGCTTTGGTTTTCTGTATTGTAATTTGTTCATCAAAAGCAACAAAGCTCACCTTATATACTCTGGATCCAGTTACAAAGTCAATTTCAGGGCCGGGAAGCGGCGGCTTTATGAGCAATACATGCCTTTGTGTGGTCAGACCTGTTCGGTTTGTAACCGTAATTTCAATTAGACCAAAGTGGGGGGAGGGGGAAACCTGAAATTCACTTTCAATTGTAAACTTATGTCTGATATGATTGCCCGCTGTGATAGGACGTCACCCGACAGAAACCAAGTAGTGAGAACACCATGAAGGCCTGGTACCTTTTGTACTGTAAACCTCGCAGTGAAGTGAGGGCTCAACAGAATCTGATGCTCCAAGAGCTTGAGACCTATTTGCCGATGGTGCGGCTTGAAAGGAAAGAGAAAAACAAAACTGTCGTTCAAAAGCAACCTCTGTTTCCCAACTACCTATTCATCAAGTTTGATCCTGAACTGACCAGTGTGCGTCAGATCCGCTCTACTCGCGGTGTTGCCAATTTGGTTAACTGCCGTGAGAAACTGCTGCCAATTGATGAGCAACTGATCAATCAGCTCAAACAACGTGAATTAGCTACGCCCTTGATCACAGAAAAGCCCCTGCAATCCGGTGATAAAATACAGTTTACCGAAGGGCCATTTACTGATTTTGATGGCATATTTGCTGAAAAATGCGGCGATACTCGCTGTAAAGTATTGTTTACTTTCCTTGGTCAGCACAAGAGCATAATAGTGGACCAAAAGGCAATTAAAGCAGCGTGTGCGTAATTGCATGATGCCCGTGTAAGACATTTCCCATTGTTACAAAGCTCAACATTTGCGAACTATGAATAAATTTGCATTTTTTTCCAAAAAATCAATATCTTATATTTTTCATTTTTGCAAAAATAGTCTGGCTGTAACTTGGTGGTTGAATTATTGCTCAGCTTAACAAGGGTTGGGTGTTTTTTGAACTGCATCACTTGGGGGGGTGGGATATAATCCCCCGGCAAAGTAAGACCTGGTACAGGAAATGAATGTTACCTTAAAGACTTTGGGTAGCATTTTTTTAACGCTTTAAAAAATATAGTTTTTGCATCGCAAAGGGCAAGTTGGAGGCCGCAATCCATGGGCGGTAGCGTGTCTGAAGGACAAGAATGTGAATAGTTTCATATTCTTAGTGGACGCCGAAGCTCTCTGAGCGCCACGCGGAACGGTAGCGTGTCTGAAGGACAAGAATATGAATAGTTTCATATTCTTAGTGGAAGCCGAAGCCCTCTGGGCGCCACGCGGAACGGTAGCGTGTCTGAAGGACAAGAATATGAATAGTTTCATATTCTTAGTGGACGCCGAAGCTCTCTGAGCGCCACGCGGAACGGTAGCGTGTCTGAAAGACAAGAATATGAATAGTTTCATATTCTTAGTGGACGCCGAAGCTCTCTGAGCGCCACGCGGAACGGTAACCCTGTGATGGTGCGAAAACCTGTATAACTCAATGAGTCTGATGTTTACGGCTAAACGCTATTATCAGGTTCAGAGAAGTTAAACCGGAAACTGTTCAGTTTCCGCCATTTAAAAAATCAGCAAGTAAGAGGCGTTGGTCTCAAATGGAATCCGGGTTGAAGCGCTTATGGCGTTAAACGCGGTTGTTGCATTGCTGAAAGGTTCATTTGATTTTTAGTGCTATTCACCATTACGGAGACAACTGGTGTTACAGAAAACCAAAAAACTCATCATAGCGGGTATCGGCGCTTTGGCTTTGCTTGGCTCGCAAGCTCAAGCTGTTACGCCATCACCTCAAATGATCGAACAATTCAAAAAATTGCCTCGCGCTGAACAGGAAAGGTTAGCCAAGCAGTATGGAATAGATCCTTCCATATTGAGTGGAGGCAGTAACATCAGTCAGAAACCGGTCAATCCGCAAGTTGTTTATCCAAGAGAAAAAAAGGATAACAGCGCTAATGGGGGCGAAAAGCCAACTTTAGACTTTACGGTTGAAGCAACAGACAAGAGTGCTCTCAAGCGTTTTGGTTACTCCTTGTTTGCCGGTGAACCCAGCACTTTTGCTCCGGTTTCCGATGTGCCGGTTCCCAGTGAGTATCTGATGGGGCCAGGGGATACCCTGATGGTGCAACTTTTCGGTAAAACCAATAGAGAGTTCTCACTTACCGTTAATCGCGATGGCACTGTACAGTTCCCTGAACTCGGCCCTATCAGTATTGCCGGTTTAAGTTTTGCCGAAGCCAAAGATACCCTTAAAAAACGCATCAAACACCAGATGATAGGCATAGAGTCCAATATCACTATGGGTGAACTGCGCTCTATTCGTATCTTTGTGGCCGGTGATGCCTACAAACCCGGTTCTTACACTGTATCCAGTCTGTCAACCATGACTCAAGCGCTGTTTGTCTCCGGCGGCGTGAATGAAATAGGTTCGCTGCGTAAGGTACAGCTGAAGCGTGGCGGCAAATTGGTCGGTACTCTGGATCTTTATGACTTATTGATGCGCGGTGATGCCTCCGGCGATCTGAGATTGCAATCCGGAGATGTAGTGTTTATTCCTCCTGTGGGTGGGCTGGTCAGTGTGGCCGGCGAAGTGCGTCGCCCTGCTATCTATGAGCTGAAAGGCGGTGAAACCTTTGGGGATGTGGTGAATATGGCCGCCGGTGTTAAGCCGGGTTCCTATCCAAAGGCCAGTGTGGTCGAACGTTACAATGACCAAGGCCTTAAATCTTTGCTCACAGTTGATCTCACTTCAGCCAAAGGTCAAAAAACAGTGGCCAAAGCAGGCGATGTGGTTAGGGTTAAGGGAACCTCAGGGCAATATGATAATGCCGTGACTCTGGTTGGCGCTGTTGTTCGGCCTGGAAAGTACCAATGGCATCAAGGTTTGAGAGTGAATGACATTCTCAAATCAATTTGGTCTGATTTACAAATATCCGCCGATTTGGATTATGCAATTTTGCTTCGTGAGGTGGATGACTACGGCAACATAGAGGTCTACCAATTTGCACCGGGAAAGGCGATTGTTAATCAGGACGCCGATGAAAACCTGGTACTGCAACCAAGAGATAAGCTGGTTGTTTTCAACTTCAGTGACGATAGCCTTAACCGATATGAGCTGAATAAGCTGGTCAAGCAAAGAGTGGCCAAGGTGACTTCGCTTTCGGGTAACTCGCTGATAGGAAATGATCTGTTCAAGGCAGGTTTCAACCTGCTGCAAAGTAAAACTTTGCATAGGCGCAACGCTGTTGGTGGGGTAGTGGTTGATGACAGCGATGCAACAAGTGATGAACAGGCAGTTGTAATTTCAGAAGTCAGTAAGATGTTATTGAACCTGTTTGATGACACTGACTTAATCAAATATAGCTACATGATGAATCGTAGCGAACTCTTGTTCCCGGTTATCAGTAAACTCAACGCCCAGGCACGTGCCGGTGACAGTGTAAAAATTGTTGCCGTTGGCGGCCAGGTTCGCCATGAGGGTATGTACCCGCTGACGGTTAATGCCTCTGTCAGCTCTTTAATTGAAGCAGCAGGGGGCCTGAAAGAAGGCGCCTACACAGCCAGGGCTGAGTTAACCCGCACTGTTACCAATGCCGGCGGTTCATCCATAGAGCATAAAACCGTGGACTTAACCAGTGCGCTTCAGGGGAACAAAACTGCTGATTTGCCACTGGAAGGGCGCGATATCCTTACTGTGATGACCACCCCTGATTGGCAGGAACATCAAACCGTAGAAATACGTGGCGAAGTTAAGTTCCCGGGTATTTACAATATCCGCCGCGGTGAAACGCTGCAGGATGTGATCCAACGGGCCGGTGGCTTTACCGAATACGCTTATCTCCCTTCTGCGGTGTTTGTGCGGGAATCGGTGCGTAAGCAGGAGCAGATGGAAATCAAAAAGTTGGCCGACCAACTGCGGCGGGATATCGCCACCAGAGGGGTCTCCAAGGATGGCAACTTAGTTAATTATGCCGATGCTCAATTGATGCTGAAAGATTTGGAAAGCATTCAGGCTGTCGGCCGTTTGGTGGTGGATTTGCCGGCTATCTCAGTGGGGATATCCCAAGCAAATATCCAGATGGAAGATCAAGATATTCTCTATGTGCCATCAACCAAACAGACCATAGCAGTTATGGGCGAAGTACAACATGCATCGACCCATAGGTATAAAGAAGGTATTACTCTTGACCAATATCTTGATATGTCCGGTGGTACCCGTAAGCGTGCTGATGAAGACAGAACCTATGTAATAAAGGCTGATGGCTCGGTAATGATGCCTAAACGCTCCATGTGGTTCAGCAGTGAAGATAATCTGCAACCCGGGGACACCATCATAGTTCCATTGGATACAGAGTATAAGGATAACCTGACACTCTGGAGCCAGGTGACTCAAATCATTTACAACACAGCGGTGGCAGTAGCAAGCATTTCCGGGTTGTAACCCCAAAATAAAATGGCTTTGCTCCAGAGAGGCGTTAAGCCGCTCTGGAGCAAAATCAAAACCACTTATTACTAGATAAAAAAATATGACATCAAATATTACCCCTCAGCATCATCCTGACGCACAGTTTGCGGCGAATGCGCTAAGAGATGATGAAATCGATCTTCGTGAGCTTTTCAGCGTAATTTGGCAAGGTAAATGGCTTATTGCGGGTATCACCCTGGTGTTTGCCGTCGCCTCTGTGGTTATCGCATTAATGCTACCGAATATCTATAAATCGGAGGCATTATTGGCCCCGGCGTCGGAAGAGCAGGGCGCAGGAGCGCTTGCGGGACTTGCCTCCCAGTTTGGTGGCCTTGCCAGTATGGCGGGGATTAACTTAGGCGGCAAAGGTGGCACTGATAAGACACAACTGGCGATTGAAGTACTCAAATCAAGGCAGTTTATCGGTAACTTTATTGAAAAACACCAAATATTGCCTGAGCTAATGGCGGTCGATAAGTGGCACATGGCCGACAACAGTTTGTCATTTGATCCTGAAATGTATAACCAACAAAGTAAGACTTGGGTGCGTGAGGTAAAGCCCCCATTTCAGCCAAAACCTTCTTTACAGGAGGCTCATAAAGAGTTTTTAGAAGTTTTTTCTGTCAATAAAGATAAAGAGACAGGGATGGTTAAAATCACGATAGAACATAAATCTCCTTTTGTAGCCAAACAATGGTTAGATTGGTTAGTTGCAGATATCAATCTAACCATGAAAGAGCGGGATGTTGCGGAGGCTAACCGAAGTACCGACTTTTTAAATAAACAGATTGAGCTCACTAATGTTGCCGACATTCGAGCCATTCTCTACAAGTTGGTAGAAGAACAGGCTAAAACCATAATGTTTGCCGAGGTGCGGGATGAATATGTATTTAAAACAATCGACCCAGCCTTTGTCCCCGAAGAAAAAGCCAAGCCAAAGCGAGCACTAATTTGCGTACTAGGTACTATGTTAGGCGGTATGTTGGCCGTGATGATAGTTCTTGTCAGGCATTTTGCTAGAAAAGAAAGTTAAAAAAATGAAATTGTGGGCCCATTGGGGCGGGTTTAGGAAACTAGGCAAAAACAAGTAATTACAATGAGATAGTGAAAATAGGCTGTCTCAAAATGAATAAAAAGTGTCTCAAGTGGCTTGAATTTCTGAGATCAATTAGTGCAAAAATGATGGTTTGATATGACGGATAAATACGTAGCTTTGATTACTGCCCGAGGTGGTTCGAAGGGGTTGCCCCGGAAAAATGTTCTTCCTCTTTGTGGTACTCCGCTTATTGGTTGGACAATACAGGCTGCCCTAGAGTGCCCCTATATCGATCGAGTTTTAGTCTCAACGGAAGATACTGAAATCGCTAGTATCAGTAAAAGTCTAGGTGCAGAGATTATTGAGCGACCAAATGAGTTAGCGACGGACACCGCAACTAGTATTGATGTTTTATCGCATTCTATTAAATGGCTGGAAGATAGAGGAGAATCTCAATATAAGGGAATGGTTCTCCTTCAACCAACATCGCCGCTCCGCGAAGCGCATCATATCACCGAAGCGATAGAGCTTTATGAAAGTGTAAATGCTAACTTTGTCATTAGCGTTTTTGAACCCTCTCATACACCAATAAAATCATACATCCAACGTAAAGATGGCTCTATTTCAGGTCTTTATAGTAATGACGCTCCGTACCAGAGAAGACAAGATTTACCCAGAGCCTTTCAGCCGAATGGTGCTATATACACTTTTTCTATTAGTGAATTTAAATTGAATAACCACTTTCCACGAACAAATGTATTCCCTTACGTCATGTCAGAAGATGATTCCGCGGATATTGATACGCTCGAAGACCTGATTGAAGTAAAAAGACTATTAAAGCTTAAGGAAGCAAATAAATGACAACTCCTGTATTTGAAATTTCTGGACGTAAAATTGGTCTAGACTATGACCCGCTAGTTATTGCAGAGATTGGTATTAATCATGAAGGCTCTCTGGAAGTTGCTTTTGAAATGGTTGATGCTGCACTTGAGGGCGGTGCTGAGGTTATTAAGCATCAGACTCACGTGGTTGAAGACGAGATGAGTGGTGAAGCGAAAAGTGTTGTACCAGGCAATGCAGATGTTTCAATTTATGAAATCATGGAGCGTTGTGCACTTAATGAAGAAGATGAAATTAAGCTCAAAGAGTATGTTGAATCAAAAGGAGCAATCTTTATTAGTACGCCATTCTCTCGAGCTGCAGCGTTGCGTTTAGAGCGAATGAATGTTCCAGCATATAAGATTGGTTCAGGAGAGTGTAACAATTACCCTTTACTTGACCTGATTGCTAGCTTCGGAAAACCGATTATTCTTAGTACAGGCATGAATGACATACCTTCTATTGAAAAGGCAGTCAATATTTTCCGCAAGCATGAGACGCCGTTCTGTCTATTGCATACGACTAATCTTTATCCAACTCCAGACCACCTTATTAGAATTGGTGCAATGGAACAGCTTCAAACAGCATTCCCTGATGCCGTTGTCGGTTTATCTGACCATAGTATTGACAACCTAGCTTGTTTAGGTGCGGTTGCTGCAGGAGCGTCAGTGCTCGAACGTCACTTTACCGACAGTAAAGATCGACCAGGACCGGATATAGTTTGCTCTATGGATGCAAAAGAATGTGCGGAGTTGATTTTTCAATCTAAACGTATGGCTCAAATGCGTGGTGGCAAAAAAGAAGCAGCGAAAGAGGAACAAGTTACTATTGATTTTGCCTACGCTAGCGTTGTTACCATTGCAGAGATTGAGGAAGGTGAAGAACTAACTCGTGAAAACCTTTGGGTAAAACGCCCTGGCACTGGGGATTTTCTTGCCGAAGAATATGATTCGCTTATTGGTAGAGTTGCGACCCAATCAATTCCGGCAGATGTTCAACTTAAAAAAGAATACGTTAAATAAAATATGAAAAGAATATTATTTTTGACAGGCACGCGAGCTGACTTTGGTAAGTTAAAAAGTTTGATAAAAAAGGTTGAGGAGCATTCGGATTTTGAGTCGCACATCTTTATCACTGGAATGCATATGATTGCAAAATATGGAATGACAGCTAACGAGGTAGAAAAAGCTGGTTTCAGTTCCCTATACAAATACATCAACCAAAACGGACATGACTCTATGGACGTTGTATTGTCAAAAACCATTCAAGGACTGTCAGACTACGTAAAAGAATTGCAACCTGACATGATTGTAGTCCATGGAGATCGTGTGGAGGCTATGGCTGGAGCTATTGTTGGGTCATTGAATAACATACTCGTAGCACACATTGAAGGTGGTGAAGTATCAGGTACGATTGATGAATTAATCCGTCATTCAGTATCAAAAATGTCACACCTTCATTTTGTCTCCAACGAGGCGGCTAAGTCTCGTTTGATACAACTAGGTGAGTCTGATGCTTCTATCTTTGTTATTGGCTCGCCCGATCTCGATATAATGACGTCACCAAGCCTTCCAACTCTACACGAAGTGAAGTCACGATACGATATACCTTATAATGAATACTCTGTATTCATGTATCATCCGGTAACAACAGAGGTCGATCGCCTCCAAGAAAATATCACTAATACCATTGATGCTCTTCTTGAGAGTAACGAAAATTACATCGTTATTTATCCAAATAATGACCATGGTTCTGAAATAATTATCAATGAGTTAAAAAGATTATCAGATAACCCTCGATTTAAAGTATTTCCAAGTATTCGATTCGAGTATTTTTTGACTCTTTTGAAAAATGCAGACTTAATGATTGGTAATTCCAGTGCTGGCGTACGGGAAATGCCATTTTATGGTATACCATCAATAAATCTTGGCTCCCGACAAGACAACCGCTCGAATGCTCTGTCAATAATAAACTCTCCAGAATCACAGGTAGAGATACTAGATGCAATATCAAAAGCTAAGTATACACATTTTGAGCCGATTCAAGAATTTGGATATGGTAATAGCGATACTCTATTTATAGAGTATCTAACAAACAATGAGACTTGGTTAACTAGTAAACAAAAAACTTTTGTTGATGTATAAACATTACGGTTTATATATGCAAATTTTTATTTCTATGATTATAAAATGAATAAAAGTTTATGTACTTGTAAGCAATGTTATTATTGAAAGTATTTATGAATAACAAACTCTAATTAGAGTTAGGTATATTAAATTGTTAGATCTTAAAATTAAATTAGTATGAAAAAAAATGCCTTAATATATATTGCTTCGAATATTACCAGCTCTATAGCTCCTTTTATTCTTATTCCTATACTCACCAGAACTTTATCAGTAGAGGATTATGGGCTTATTGCTTTATTCCAAACTCTTTTACCCATGATGGGTATATTTATTGGTTTGAATGTAAGTGGCGCAATTGCTAGAAAATTTTATGATAAAGAAGATAACTACGATTTTTCCACATATGTATTTTCAGGATTGAGCATTGCAGTCTTATCATCTACTATAATTAGTGTTTTTTCATTTTTGTTATTTAAGTTGGGGGCGGGAAAAATTCAAGAGATTATGCCTCTAGGGATTTTAATGTCGGCTATATTATATTCGACATTAAATACTTTTAATCAAGTCCGATTAGTTATATGGCAAGTAAGAGAAAATGCTTTTAAGTATGCAGTGTTTCAATTATCCTTTTCGTTCTGTTTGTTAATTAGCTGTCTTTGGTTAATTTACTTTTCAGATACAGGCCCTTATAGCAGAATTTATTCTGCTATATTTACAGCAGCTATATTTTGCTCATTCTCTATACTTTTTTTATATAAATATAACGAGTTAAAGTTAGGTATTAAACTTGATAGGTTCCGAGAGGTCTTATCTTTTGGACTACCTTTGCTACCTCACTCAATTGGAATGATAATTATAAATATGGCCGATAGATATTTTATTAGTGCTTATTTAGGCATGAGATATTTAGGTCTATATATGGCTGTTATTCAGGTTAGCATGGTACTTTCAATGATATTTGATGCAATCAATAAAGCTTATGTACCATGGTTGTTTTCAAATTTAAATAAAAATTGCTCAAGAACTGATAGGAAAATAGTATCTAACACATATAAATACATGCTTGTTTTGATTGCCATTGGAATGGTAGGAGGGGTTATAGGACCTAATCTCTTCCTTATTTTTGTTGGTGAGAAATATCAAGAAGTGTCTAGTTTTATTTCGATTGTTGTTTGGACTCAGGTTTTCTATGGTATGTATTTGATGGTTACCAACTATATTTTTTACAGCAGAAAAAATTCTAAACTATCTACTGTAACAATCATTGTAGGAGTGGTGAATATTTTATTGCTTATTATATTTATTCCTAAATATGGCCTAGAAGGGGCAATATATATTGGTTTAATATCATCTTTTGCACGGTTTATATGTACATGGATATTAGCATCGAAAGTTAAATCTATGCCTTGGAGCCTTTATGAAAGTAAAAAAAATAATTAGTTTTATTATATACCGACCTCTTCCAGAGTTGATTATGTTAAACTATAGATTAATATCTTTTTTTGACGAAAGTTCATTTTTATTATCTCGTAATGTTGCTTCATACTTTAGATATAGGCTATTAAGAAAATATGGAGTAGAGATTTGTAAAGGTGCTTTACTTTCAAAAAGTTTAATATTAAGGCACCCAGTTGGAATTGTTATTGGAGGTGGTGCTGTTATCAAAGAGAGAGTTACCATTCATCAGGGTGTTACATTAGGGGCTAAAGATTTTAATGAAAATGGTAATAGTGTTTTTTGTAAACAAATAATAAATGATGATGTAATCATTGGTGCTGGAGCTAAAATCTTAGGAAATGTGGAGATTGGAAAAAATAGTGTGGTCTCTGCGAATGCTGTAGTAACCAAGAATGTGCCAGAGAACAGTATCGTTGTAGGTGTTAATAAAATTAAATCAAGATAAGTTTTTAATATTGTTATGATGTTAGTTTGAAAATAACTTTAGTTAGATTGAACTGCATTTTTAATGTGTAAAATTTAAGATTTCATTTGAGTGTTGATTATGATTTCTAGGTCTTTTAATAAAATTAATGTAAATATCTCCAATTACATAAATCAATTAGGTTTATATGAATTTTAAATCTATGGTGCAAAATTTTTTGGTTTTTTTGTACTTTCTTTCAGTCTTGATTCTTTTTGTCACTGGAATAAAATTAATTGCAGCGTTACCAATGTTCTGCGTATTTTTATTATTATTTGCCGAGGTTTTGTCTAATAAAAAATATTCACAATTCTATATTTTTTTGGTTTTTTCTGTCGGAATTATGATCTTATTCACGCATCTGTTTTGGAAACTTGAATTTTATCAGCCTTTATATTTCTTTTTTTGCTCGATATCAATTGCATATATTGTTTCAAAATATGGCGTTGATTGTAAATATGCACTATTTTTTTACTTTCTAATAACGGCTTATTTTTTATTTAAGATCTTTTCTGGTGTTTCATTGAGCCAAGATGTTTTTGATGGTTATAGCAGGAATTTTATATCTATATTTATGCTTTTCGGGTTTTCATACATATATATGTCAAATTGTACTCAGAGAGTGAAGCTAATTGCATCCTTAGTTGGCCTGATTGTATGTATACTTGCTGGTGGGCGAAGTGGAATTATTTCGAGTTTGCTTGTGTTTTCGGTCTTGATGTATATATATGAATCTAAGATGGTGAAGTGGGCTATTTCATTATCAACTGTCATCTTATTGTTTTACTCTTGGGATTATATAAAAGAACCTATAGAGTTTGCTTTATTTCGATTTGAACAAAGTGGCTTTACTGGAGAAAATCGTCAGAGAGTATTAGAGTGTTATATATCCACTTTTAACGTACATAGTCTCTTTTTAGGCTTTAATAGTTTTGGCAATTCTTATTGTGGTACTCTTGCTATTGGAGAGTATGCTCCTCACAATTCATTGATATCGTTAGCAACCAACTCTGGTTTATTTTCTTTTTTCATATTTTCTCCTGTATTTATTGCTTTCAGGTATAGATGTTTTTGGCCAACTATTTTTATTGTTATGTCATACGTATTTAGAGCATTAACTGATACAATGATGTTTTATACGTTTTTTGATGTATTCTATTGGTGGTTTATTTTTGAAATTATAAGGCATAGGCAATCGAGCCTAGTAAGGCATTATGAATAAGAGAAATTTATGTGTAGTCAATAATTTTCATGGTTTATTGATATATTTAATATGTAATGATCCAAAAGTTAAAAAAACAGATTTTGTTATGAGTAACTATTTAAGTAGAGTAGTACGTTTACCTTCTAATAGTCTGTTTCCATTGCCTGTTTATAAGTTTTCGTCTTTGAAAGGGATGTGTTATTATTTTTATTACTATTACATTTATCAATGGCTGGTTAGGATAAGGTTTTTAAATCATAAACATTTTGGCCAAGATTGTACTTATTTTTCTTCAATCCTAAATAAAGAAGCAATTATTATTGAGGACGGAGATAGGACTTATATTGGAGAGCTGTTTCCGCGTTCTAAGTTAAAAAATATTATATTTCCCTTTACAAGATTCAAAAAAATGCATGGATTAGATAAACATGTTAAACATATTGTTCTTAGTAAAAATGTTAATTTAAATTCTCCTTTATATGACAAAAGAATACATTTTTCATTTGAAAATGAATGGAATAAATTAGATGATGATGAAAAGAAAAGTATAACGTCAGTTTTTGGTTTAGATACTATATATATGAAAAATCTTGCAGATCAAGTTTCTGGTCGTAATGTTGTACTGACACAACCAATTTCAGAAGATGGTTTTGTCACAGAAGATGAGAAGGTTGATTTGTATAAAAAACTTGTTGAACATTATGGAATTGAAAATCCAATAATTAAACCTCACCCTCGAGAGAAAACGGATTATGCTAGTTTTGGGTTTGATGTAATAACTAACGTATTTCCATCACAGTTTTTTTTGTTCTACTCTATTAAATTTAAATCGGCGCTAACTCTTTTTTCATCTTCTATTCATGAGATTCCATCAGAAAAAGTAATTTTAGCAGGTACTAGCTTCCATCATGCTTTAACTGAAAGCTTTGGTATTATAGACGAAAAGGTTATATTTCATGAAAAATGAAAAACGTATTGTTCATATTGTTAATGGTATGGATGTAGGTGGCGTTGAAGTAGGCGTTCTAAGTTTATTAATGAACTCGTCAGATTTCTATCACATTGTTACAGTAACACCTACAGGTGATAAAATTAAGCAATCGTTACCAGAGACTTGTCAGAAAAGACTCCACATATGTAATGGTTATATTGATGCATTTAAAACAGTAAAATCGATAAGCCCAGATGTTCTAGTAACTTCTTTGTGGCGAGCACATATAATTGGTGTTTTGTGTCAATTGGCTTTTACAAATATCAAAAGGATTCATTTTGCACATGTAGCTGCTTTTGGACATATAGTCAATAATTTTGTCACACGTATATCGCTTCGGTGTTGTTCTGAAATCTTTAGTGATTCAACTGATACAAGTAACTGGTTGGTCAAAAATTTTTGTGGTATCAGAAATAAAAAAATAATAAATGTTCCTATGAATGTTTGCTTTCGTGAAAAAGTAGAAAGTATAAATGTATCAAAGTTTGTTGAACTTAAATTTATTTTCGTAGGACGTTATTGTCGGCAAAAAAACTTGCAGTTTGCAATTGAATTTGTTGAAAAATTAATAGAAAAAGGGCTTTCTGTTAAATTTGATTTATTTGGTCGAGATGATGGTACCTTAAATGAACTAAAGCATTACGTAAAAACTAGATCCCTTGAAGGTTTTATTAGTTTTAACGGTGAGTTACATCCTACAATTGTCGAAAATACAATGTCTCAGTATCACTATTACTTACAGCCTAGTTTGGCTGAAGGTATGGCAATTTCTGTTTTTCAATCATTAAGAGCTGGGCTCTGTCCTGTAGTTAACCCTGTTGGTGAAATTTCAAAATATACGAAGCATAAAAAAAATAGTTTTCATATTGATGTGAAAGATTTTGAAGCCTCAGTATCTGATTTTTACTCATTCTATAATAATGGTTTTAAATTAACAGAACCAGGTGTAATATATAATGAATCTGATTATCCTGATTTTTATTCATCTTTTTTTTATCATTGTCGGAGTTATTGATTAAATGAATAGAAGGTTAAAGAATATTATTAGAGATATATCCCGTTATATTTTGTCACCCAAAGGATATACTTTTTTTAGGTTCATTATTACTCATAGGTATATCCCTAACTTTAAGTGTCCTAGAAGTTTTTCTGAAAAAATTATTCACCGTAAGTTTAATGATGATCCAAAAAAATATTCTAAATTAGTTGATAAGTATACTGTTAGAGAACTTGTTTCTGAAAAGGTAGGAGGTGAATACCTTATTCCATTGATAAAAGAAGTTACTAAGTTATCTATAAGTGACTTTAACGATTTGCCATCAGAATTTGTCATGAAAACTTCTAATGGGGGAGGCGGCGAAAACGTAGAAGTTATAACAGATTTAAATGCTTTTGATAAATCCGAACTAACTAATCGTTTTAATCAATACTTAACAGTAAATGTAGGTAATATTGTTGACGAGCATTTTTATGATATAGAGTCTCCAAAAATCGTTTTCGAAAAGCTTCTTAAGCATTCTGATGGTAGATTACCTTCAGATTATAAGTTTCACGTTTTCAAAAAAAATAATTTAAAAAAAATTATAATTCAAATCGATGAAGGTCGGTTTACAACCCATAAGAGAAGTCTTTTTGATAGACAACTAAGAATGTTGGACTTTGATATACAACCTAAATATTCGAAAGTGTCTACTGACTACGAGTGGCCAGAAAATATGGATGAAATGTTTGATGTAGCAGAGAAGCTCTCTTCAGATTTTCCTTATGTACGAATCGATTTATATAATGTTGATGGAAAGATATATTTTGGTGAGTTTACATTTTGCCATGGAAGTGGTTGGGAACCATTTAGTAGTAAGCATGCCGATTTTCTTTTGGGTTCATATTGGGGCGAGTGATGTTGTAATGAATAAAGTATGCTTTGATAATACGAGTACTTCAATATGGCGTTGTTGCCTAAATGAATGAACCTTCCGTCTCAGATGCGATCAGATCCTGTGAATACCACGCAGGAACCGCTATCAGACGGGCAAATCTAAATCTCGCATTACCAATTGGCCGGAATATAACAAGGCGTTGACCAACCGAGGCTCACTGACTTTTTGGATAGACGAGCAGGCGCTCAACCTCTGGTGTCACACTGAACACCATGGTGGTCGAGGTCGGGGATTTCAATACAGTGACACGGCGATAGAAACCGCCTTAATGCTCAAAGGTTTGTTTAATCTCCCCTTGCGAGCACTAGAAGGTTTTCTCAACTCAGTGTTTAGTTTGATGAGTCTGCAATTAACTTCACCTGGTTACAGCTGCATCAGCAAGCGGGCAAAGACAGTCAAAGTTAACTACCGCCCCCCTTGCCGAGGCGCGATTGCTCACTTAGTTGTCGATGCCACAGGACTGAAAGTATATGGCGAAGGTGAATGGAAAATGCGTAAACATGGTAAGGAAAAACGCCGAACTTGGCGTAAGTTGCACCTTGCGATAGATGCGGCCACACATGAAGTCATCGCAGCCGAAGTCAGTTTAGAGAGTGTGGCAGATAGTGAGGTTCTCCCAACGTTATTAAACCCACTAAGGCGCAAGGTAAAACAAGTGTCAGCTGACGGTGCTGATGACACCAAAAAATGTCATAAGCTGCTGAAACGCAGAGGGTGTAAACCTACGATACCGCCGCGAAAAAATGCAGGTTATTGGGAAGAAGGTCATCCCAGAAACGAGGCCGTCAGCGCTCTGAAAAGTGATGAACTCAAACAATGGAAACAAGAGAATGACTATCACCAACGCTCCCTGTCAGAAACAGCTATGTATCGTTACAAGCAACTGATTAGCCCGAAATTGAGCCTGCGGGACTACAACGGCCAAGTCGGCGAGGCACTGGCTGGTGTGAAAGTGATGAACAAAGTCATAGGACTGGGTATGCCTATTCGCCAGAGGGTCAATTAATACCAGGAACCCTTTTAGGAAAAGGCATACCTAAGATTGATTTAGGCAACAACGCCCTTCAATATGAGAAAATTACTATTTGTTGTCAATGTGGATTGGTTTTTTGTTTCACATAGATTGCCGATAGCCCTCAAAGCAATCGAAAATGGTTACGAAGTTCACCTTGCCTGTACATTTACTAATAAAAAGGATTACCTAGGGAAGGTGCGAATAAGTCCGAGATATGAGATCATCGTGTTGTAACCTGAACCCTGAATGAGTAACCGGATGAGCCAGCA
>NZ_NIJK01000040.1 GCF_002836975.1 Shewanella indica
ATAACCTCCTTGTTAAATGCTTAAACAAAGCATAGTCGGAAGCTAACTACCACGCCATTAATGCTGGGTGTCCATTTTTTATTACTGGGGGTTTGGAAAGGGGGCGAGTCGATACAGCCCCCTTTCCTCGGGTGTGGGGCGGCGAGTGTCGCATAGCGACATGCTTACGAGCGAGAGCCAGGGATGGCGAACTGGCAGTTGTGCATGGATGCACTTGCTCCACGACTTTAGGCCGCTGGCACAGCGGCTATCATAGCTTCCAGCTAAAAGTTCCTAAGTTAGTACTGGCCGAGCTTCCGGCCTCGGTGTAGTCAATCACCTGCGGTGCGCCTTTCGCACAGGCGATCCTGTGACATGGCGTGAATACGTCCATGTAGCCTCGACGAAAACGTCCCTGTTTTCGACGGTCACAGTTCCGCCTGTGCCTGGAAATGAGGTGTATGTTTGTAGAAATATAGGCAATTTTAAGCAACGTTATTTTTGCAGAATTGCACCAATTCCCTTTCGGAGCCGCCGCTGGCGTTGTTGCAAATTGGCGTAGCCTAGACAGGTGAGTCGACGCAGTGCACAAATGGGGCTTATTCGCAGCTTATTCGCACCTTCAGCCCCTGTGTTGTTGATTGGTTTTCTTGAGATTAAGCCAAGATTATTTCCATTTATCTCTGAGGAACTCAGGCTCCATATATTCGTCCGGATAACGTCTCTTGCTGTCCCGGCGGCGTTGTTTGACCCGTTTGTTCTTTTGCTTGCCTCTGACATGATCTCCCCATGGAGCATCGTTGTCATCGAAATCATAGTGGTTTGACATGATCCATTTCCAATAACACAGTGCATAATAGGTTGCACCGCTCCTTTTTACCTAAAGCGCCGGTCAAGCTAAAGTGAGAAATTTAGCGTCTCAAGGTAAAAATTATTGCATGTCTGTCCCCGATTCCCTGTCCCGATTCCCTTCAGGCACTAACCTGACTCTTGCTAGCCTTGTTTACGAAAACGAACAACAAACATCCCATCGGCATTGGCTTCAAAGGGCCAAATCGTCAAATACTGCGTCTGTTCACCGCTGAATGGGTGGCTGAGCGTTTCCAGAGTAAACTCGGGCCGCTTGGCCAGGAAGGCATCGACCACCTGGCGGTTTTCGCTGTCCGCCAGTGAGCAGGTGGCGTAAACCAGAGTGCCGCCTGGCTTGACCGCATCGCAGGCGCGGCTGAGTATATCGAGCTGCAGCGCGGGTTTATCGCTGATGGCCTGGCTGTCATCCAACCAGCGCATGTCCGGATTTCGGCGCCAGGTGCCGGTGCAGCTGCAGGGGGCATCGACCAGCACGCCGTCGAAGGTTTCTCTGGCAACCGGCAGGGCATCGCTGCGCCAAGGCGCAACCTTGATGTTGAAACCGGCGCGTTTGGCGCGTTTTTCCAGTTCATTGAGCGCAGCCGGGCGGATATCCGAGGCGGTAATAGTGCCAAAAACTCCTTTGGCGGCACTATCTTGCTGCATCAGCGAACTGAGTTGCAGGCTCTTGCCACCGGCGCCGGAGCAGGCGTCCCACCAGTTTTCATTGGATCTTGGGGCGCAAACCTGGCCTATGACCTGGGAGGCCAGATCCTGCACTTCAATAAACCCTTCTTTATAGAGTCTGATTTCATTGAGGTTGATACTCTTGCTGCCAAGGCTGATGGCGTCATTGAAGACGGGAGCGGCGCTAGCATCGACTCCGGCGCTTCTGAGTTCGGCCAGGGCCTTGGACAGCGGCATATTTTGCACCCTGGCCCAGATAGGCGGGCGACTGCAAAACGCGTCTATCAGCAGCTCTTCCCGGGCCGCTGGCAGCGGCGCCACGGCCTGCCAGAACCAGTCCGGCGCCAGGTCTCTTGCCAAGACATGTTGGCCAGAGACCTTGAATACCAATGCGGCGGCGGCTTTGGGGGCCAGAGCCTGCTCAGGCAGGGCGAATGACTTGCCCACTTGTTGCTGCCAGGCACTGATAATGTCCGTCCAAGGGTGAGCTTCTATCGCCGCCGCCAATGCCAGGCGCTGGAACCACAGGGTTTGCTCATCGGTAGCTTCAAGTTGTTGTAACCAACCCCACCAACGAAACAGGGCAAACAGGGTTTCCCGAATGACCTTTCTGTCTTTGGAGCCGTGTTTCTTGTTGCTGCGGAAATAGTTCGCCAGCACCCGATCGGCACTCTGGCGACTGTCGAGGATTTCAGTAAACAGAGTGTTGATGGTGTTGGCATAACTGGCGGCACGTTTTTGGGCCGGAGTCAATGAAGGGCTTGGCGCGGTCAAAGGTTTCTCTGCATCAAGTGTGGATAGCAATGGCGCCAATATTAACAGAAGTGCCGCGGCCTGTCCCCGGCACCTTGTTTTGCTAATGTTTGCTAATGGTTACCACACGACTCAGACTTAGCGGGTAACCATTTGCGCTATCTGTTTGGCCCTGTCTTCATCGCTTAACTGGTCTCTGGACTCAGGGGTGACTATGCCTTTTTGACAGGCCGGGCGCTGGGCCAGCGTATCGAGCCAACGTTGCAGATGAGGCAGGCCTTGAATATCTATGCCGCTCCAGTCGTAAATCCGTACCCAGGGCCAGGTGGCCATATCGGCTATGCTGTACTCATCACCGGCCAGATAGGCATGTTTGGCCAACTGATTATCCATCACCTCAAACAGACGCCGTCCCTCTTTTTGATAACGCTCTATCGCGGCCGGGATCTTCTCCGGAAAATAACGGTAGAACACATTGGCTTGTCCCATCATGGGGCCTACGCCGCCCATCTGGAACATCAGCCATTGGATGACCTTGGAGCGCTTCTTGGCATCTACAGGTAAGAATTTCCCTGTTTTTTCAGCCAAGTAAAGCAAGATAGCACCGGATTCAAACACCACGAAATCATCGTTATCCCTGTCTATGATGGCCGGGATCCGGCCGTTGGGATTGATGGCTAAAAATTCTGGCTGTTTCTGTTCATTGGCACTGAGATCCAGATGGTGTACCCGGTAGGGCAAGCCCATCTCTTCCAGGGCAATACTGATTTTAAAGCCGTTGGGGGTGGCGGCGGTATAGAGTTCAATCATGTGTGTCTCCTAGATTTTATCCTTGTTTTGGCTGGCTCATTGCCGGGCGTAGTCCGGTTTGCTCATACCAGTCCTGCAGCACAGGGAAAGGCTGCAGTGAAATCTGCAGATTTTTGATGAATCCCAATAAGATATAGGCGGTGATATCGGCAATGGAGTAGTTGTCACCGGCCAGATAGGGGGATTCACTCAGGCGCTGCTCCAGCAGAGGCAGGAAAGATTCTAGGCGCTTGCGGGATTCTTCGCCCCAGGCTTGAATGCAGGTTTCCCGGTCGCTGTAGATGCCGCTGATATTGCGAAATGCCTGAAAGGCAGGTAACAATCCCTGCAGTTCAACGATGCGCTGCCACATCTCCACCTTTGCTCGCTCCAGCGGCGTGCTACCAAAGAGCTTGAGCTCGGTAGGGAACAGCTCGTCGAGATAACGGCAGATGGCCACAGACTCGCACAGATAACTGCCATCATCCAGCTCCAGCAGCGGAATGCGGCCATTGAGACTCTTGGCCTTGAATTCGGCCGAGAGATTTTCTCCGCCGCGAAGATCGACGTTTACCCGCTCGATATCTATGCCTTTCTCTGCCATGAAAATACTGACTCTGCGGGCACTTGGGGTAGGTCCGAGTTCATACAGCTTCATCTATCTTTCTCCATCTGTCTTGGGCTGTTTAGTTATTTTCCCTGGCTTGGCTGTCAGGAAAATGTATTCAAATCTTTTTCGGAACGATCATTTAGGTTAGACTTTAGGGGATATCAGAACGATCAGTCAAGAATTAATTTGGCTAAATATACAGCACGTCATTCGCTGGAAACGCTTGGGAGCAGTATGGCAAGAAGTTGCAATTTTGACCGGCAAGATAAGCTGAAATTGGCAATGGAGCTCTTTTGGCAAAAGGGCTATGCCGCCACCTCAGTGGCGGATCTGGTCGAGCATCTGGGGATCAATAGATTCAGTCTCTATAACACTTATGGCGACAAGCTGAATCTGTACCGGGAGGCGCTGCGTCTGTATCTGCAGCAAAACTCTTTGCCAGCGCTCGACAGCCTGCGCGCTGAAGGCGCAGGGTTACAGCAGGTAATTGATTACCTTGAACAGTTTGTGGCCCTGCAGCGAGAGCAAAAATACGGCTGTTTCCTGCAAAATGCGCTGCTGGAGATGAGCTTGGAGGATGCTGTCGTGCAGCAAGAGAGTCGGCACTTGTTTGACTCCATCAAGGAGGCGTTTGCCAAGGCGTTGACCCACGCCAGAGAACGCGGCGAGCTTAACAGTGACAATACCGAGGCGCTCGCGGCCTGGTTACTGTTGCAACTGCAGGGGATTCGGGTGCTCGGCAAGGCCGGTTTGCATCAGGAGTTGCAGCAGGCGTTGAGTGTGATGCGCGCTCAGCTTGGACGTTGAGCCAGATTCTACCTGGGCAGTTTAAGCTCGGGTACGGCAATCAATAATCCAGGAACAGACATCAATAATCCAAGTCCAGGGCAAAGCACAGATAGCGCATCAACGCCTGGGTGTGTTGGAACTCACTGGCACAGAAGTCGACAAAATCGCTGCGACAAACCTGCTCTTTTGTCAGCATTTTAAGCGCCACAAAGTCTTTGCGTTTCAATTCGTTTATCAATGGGTGGCTTTTATCGAACCCCTTGGGTGGTCGCACCAGGCTGTCACCGTCCATCGTAAACCCATGGCGCCGTAATTCCTCCAACGCCTTGCTGTAGGCGCGTGGGTTGTCGTCGATACATTGTCTGATGGCGCCGAGCACCTTGGATTCGGGGCGCCAGATCCCGGCAGCGATAAAGCAACCATCGTTGGCCAGATGCAGATACAACCCGGGAGCGTGAACATCCTTACCCTGAAAATGGCGAAACTGGATCCCGACATTGAGCTTGTAGGGCGACTTGTCGTGACCAAAGCGAGTGTCCCGCTGTGGCCGCATCAAACTGCCTCCGACCTTCTTGGCGACCGCTGTCAATCTGGGAGACAAGGCCTGAATAGGCTGCTGCATCTGTTCAATAAACGCCAGTGCCGGCCCCCTGAGCAGGGTTTCATACTCATCCTGATGTTGCTTGAACCAGGCCCTGTCGTTGTTGTTTTCCAGCCGGGTCAGAAAGGCAAAACCTTGTTCGCTGAAGCTCATTTTTGTTCTCCATTTTCTTCACGGCGATATCTCAGGTGAAAGCCTGTTGTGAGTCAAGTGGTTTTACATTTTTAAAACAAAGATAACCAAATTGGACCCTGTGTAAATATCGGTGAGAATAATTCTCATTTGTCGACTTGATTCTTATAATGCCGCCTTATTTTTAAGGGGAGATGATAGATGACAAGCGAACAATCCCGGCGAACGGCGCCGAGCGGCAAGCTGCCATTACTGCTGTGTGCCTTGGCGCCCTGGCCCTTGCTGGCCGCCACTTCTCAGCCGTCCAAGAGTGGTACCAGCGTGCTGGGTGAACCTAAGGTGGAAGCGATAGAGATCATAGAGGTGCGTGGCCAGCCTTTTCGTCGGGAACTGACGCTGACCCGTCCGGGCGAAGCCTTGGTGACATTGGAGGACATAGAGGAGCAACAGGCGGGAAACTTTGCCGAAGTGCTGGACACTGTGCCCGGCATCACTCTTGATGGCGGCCCCCGCAGCGGCGGTGAAAAAATCAATGTTTGGGGCTTTGGTGAGACAGAAGATCTCAATGTCTATGTCGACAACGCCCCGGTCGGGTTTGAACAGTATCGCTACGGCTCTTTCTTTATCGACCCGGATATGGTCAAGCGAATTGAGGTGATCAAGGGCGCCCACGATCCCCGCTCCGGCAATGGTGGTTTCGGTGGCTCCATGTATGTGGTGACCAAGAGTGCCGATGATTTTCTGGATTACGGCAAAAGCTTGGGCGCCAGAGTCAAGGCCAGCTATGCCGATAATAACGGCTTGGAGACTTACACTGGTACGCTTTATGGCCGCTTGAACTCAGGGCTGTCGGCACTTGTTAACTACAGCTATAAAGATGCCGGCGATCTTAAGCTGGGCAACGGCCAGGTGTTTCGTTTCTCAGGTTATCGGCAAAACAACCTACTGGCCAAGCTGGATTATGAGCTGGGGGCGCACAAGTTGTCTTTGAGCTATACCTCCTACGATGATGAAGGCCGTAAACCCTGGGCCAACCGCCGCGGCGAAATGCCCACTGTATCTGAGTTCAATATCAAAAAGTACGGCTCTTTTGAGGCGGCAAAATACGCCAATACCGCCCTCAACAGTTACAAAGACAGCACAGTTTCACTCAACTATCGTTATACACCGGCCAGTCCGCTGTGGGATCTGCAATTGGCGCTGTCCAGCAGCAGTAACGACAGGCACTGGGTAAGGCCCCAGATAGCCTTCGATAAGATGTTTGTTTCTGTAGGTAACTTTGGCCACGAGTCCTGGCTCGAATACGACAGGGACTTTATCGATATCAACAACACCAGCCAGTTGGGCGACCACTTGCTGACTGTGGGGCTGCAGTACCGCTCGCTCGATCGCCGCTCACTGGTATTCAACAAGAGTTATCAGAACAAGGCGGAGAAAAACTTCGGCCTGTACACGCCTTACTATCAGCCTGGAGGTCGCCAGGATACCTACGCCTTTTATATCAGCGACAGCATTGCCCTGACGGATAACTTCATCCTAAAACCATCGCTGCGGTTCGATAGTATTTACAGCATAGGCCATGGCAATCTGGCGCCGGATTACAACGACCCCAGTGTCGGCCATGACTTTTCCTCTACCCGCCACAGCGGTTGGTCGCCAAGGCTTGGGCTGGAATACCGTCTCAGTGATGTCAGCTTGCTGACCCTGGATTATGCCTACAGCCTGCAGGCGCCTGTGGTGGATGAGATTTACGCGGTGCAATATGCCAAGGCCAGTAGTGCTCAGGCGACCAGTCGCGGGATAGATGTCGAGCGGCTGCACGCCTATAAGCTTGGGCTGAGCAGCGCCTTTGATGGGGTCTTCGCCGGTGATGACAGGCTCTCGACCCAACTGACTCTGTATTGGAATCAGGGAAAACAGAATATCGCCCAGCGCAAAGGGCTCTGGGTCGACAAGAGTCAGCCATTTGAGAGCGGTTATGTGAATCTCGACGGCTACCATATCTACGGTGGCGATTTCGAGGCTCAATACCGTTGGCACGATTGGTTTGCCGACTATACGGCTTCCTATACCCGAGGCAAGCACAGCGGCAGCCTGCGTGACAGCAGTGGCAGGGATGAAAACCTGGCAGACATTCCTCCGCTCAATATGCGTCTGCACCTGGGGTACTACCTGACTCCCGAGCTGTCGCTCTCCTGGCGTGGCAGTTGGTATGATGCGCAGCAGAAGGTGCCGGAAGAGGGCCTGTTTGTCAGCGATAGACCCAGCCAGGCCTATTTTCTGCAAGACTTGTATCTTGCCTTCCAGCCGGAAGATATGTTGCAGGGGCTTGAGCTGAGGCTGGCGCTGCGTAACCTGACCAACCAGTATTACAGTCCGCATCTGGCTGACGGAATTGCGGCTCAGGGACGGGATATTCGCCTTAGTATGGCGTATCATTTCTGATAAAACCCCAGTTATTTTGTGCTTTTGTGAACTGCAAAACTGATCAAGCTCTGATTTTGCGGCATAATGTGCGTTTTGCCTGACCGAAGAATATTAGTAATGACTTCAGAAACTGAACTGCAAAGCCGCTGTGGCGGGAAATGTGAACTCTGTGGAGCCGAAGGCGCTCTGTCTGTCTATGATCTGCCTCATTCGGGTGATCGCACCGATAGCGACATTATGATCTGCGCTACCTGTGAAGGCCAGATTACCGCTCCGGACACCATGGATGTTAACCACTGGCGTTGCCTGAACGACAGCATGTGGAGTCAGGTTCCTGCCGTGCAGGTCATGGCTTATCGCATGCTCAAGCGCCTCAATGGCGAGAGTTGGGCTCAGGATCTGCTGGATATGCTTTATCTGGAAGACGATCTCAAAGCTTGGGGCGATGCCGAGTCTTTGGCGGCCGAGAGCGATGATTCGGCGCCGACACTGGACAGCAATGGCACTCAGTTGGCCGCCGGTGATAGCGTGGTGATCATTAAAGATCTCAACGTGAAGGGCACCAGCTTTGTGGCCAAGCGCGGTACCGCCGTGCGTAACATAGCTCTGACCAATAACCCTGAGCATATCGAAGGTCGGGTCAATGGCACCCGCATCGTTATCCTTAGCTGTTATGTGAAGAAATCATAAGGGGAGTAATTCGCCTCTTTACTGATTGATTCAGTTAAAAACGCCGCAGAAATCGATTTCTGCGGCGTTTTTGCTTTTCAGGCTTGGGAATAGCCGCTTGCTGGCATAATATTCCTTATAAAGAATCTTGCTATAGAGATAGTTATGTCGCAGGAAGAGCTAAAAATACAAACCCACAAGCCACAAGCCCGCAAGCCACAAGCCAAAGATATCAAGGATGGCGTAGATACCATAGTCAGTCAGTGGTTGGTCGCCGGGGTGACTGACGACCTGCAGCCGATGGAAGTCTTTGGCCGCCTGGCCAGGATTTACAAATATATAGATGCTGAAATCCTCCGTTGCCATAGCGAATTTGGCTTGCGTCAGGGAGAGTTTGATGTGTTGGCAACCTTACGCCGCAGCGGTGAGCCATACACTCTGACCCCGGGGCAATTGCACCAGAGCATGATGCTGACCTCTGGCGCCATGACCAGCCGTTTGGATAAGCTGGAGCAAAAAGGATTCATTTGTCGCAGTCACAGCACCGAAGATCGCCGCGCGGTGAATGTACGATTAACCGCCGAAGGCAAGGCCAAGGTTGAGGCCGCATTGCCTGCTCATATGGCGACTCAGCAGCAGTTGCTCAAGGGCATTTCTGCCAAAGACAGGCAGAGACTGGCGGCTTTATTCAAAGTGTGGTTGGCAGAGCTCGAGTCCTGAGCCTTCTATCTTGGGCAAAGGTAACCTTCCGTCATTGGCGGAGCCGCGAGGCTCCTTCAGTGCGCTTGTTTTGTTAATTGATGCACTGCCTGGGCCCTCAATAGCTGCATCTCCAGTTGCCGAACTTGAGTTCTCAATGACCAAGCTGTCTGCTACTGTATTTGAGAAATTAATGATACTGAATCTGGTTGGCTGAAACTCATTGGCACGTACTTTTGATGGTTACCGCTTCAGTCATAGGTTGGCGTTTCAACGGATATTAAATGTTGCGCTCTTGACTGAACCCGGGCTGACAGGAATTCAGATCCCGGCTGCGGCCATTGGGCTTTGAGGTTAAGGTAGCTCAATGTGCCGATATGGTTGTTTTTGGTGTTAACAGGATGAATTATGAAGCTGTTTATTCGTGTGGCTGTAGTGTTGGGGCTGGTGTTTCTGGCGGTGATTGCGCTTGGGATCTACAGGTTCAACTTTACCCAAGATGACCTCTATGTCAGGGAAAACGATATGGTGCGTCCATTGGCTGAATTTGATGGTGGCGCTCAAGGTGTGATGCAGAGGTTGTTCAGCCTGGATACCCGAGAACAGTTCAGGATCCGTTTGCCGGACAGCAATAAGTTAGTCACTCTCACCGGCTTTAAAGAAGAGCAGCATCTGGCGTTTGGCGAATATCAGGATGAAGTGGTTCGTGGGGAGGTGTTGCTCGATTACCGTAAGCTGACTCCCTTAAACTTGCCCGGCAATGCCGAATCCATGCAGTTTGTTGTTCCGTTCGCGGTGACAACCCAGGGCTCAGGTGTGTTCTGGTACCTGGGCATGTTCAGATTCGACTATCAAACCGGTGCCATTGCGCATCTGGCCAGCCAGTTTCTCGGCGACCGAATTGAGATTGAAGCCATTACTCCCAAAGAGCCGTTCGACCCACCTTACAGCGTGACTCTGGCGCTGAAGACCCGCACCCAGGAGCAATCTATGGCCGAAGTGCCGGGCGAGTATGTGGAACGCACTTTCTTTGTGACACTTAACTCGATTCTGCCGTCTTCTTCCCAATAGGCGCCCGACTGAATGAGCCATGAATCTATGTCTCATCAGGCCGCTTTCCGGGCGCTGACAGACTTTTTCCTTGAATTGGGGCTTGAACCCAGTGCTTTGGCGCCACTCTTGGATAAGGCTCAGCTGAAAAGTTGTCAGGCAGGTGAGGTGCTGCTGGCACAAGGTGGCAAACAGCAGTCGGGCTTTTTATTGCTCAATGGTCTGCTGCGGGCCAGCCACTATCTGAGTGATGGGCAGCAGCGCTGCAAAGAGTTCTATTTCCCTGGCGAATTTTGTCTGCTTTACAGCAGTTTTCTCAGTGCTGAGCCTGCCCGTTATCAGCTTGAGGCACTGGAAAACAGCACTCTGGTGGTCGTGCCCCTGAGCCTGTTTGAGCTTAGCGGGTTTCAGCGCGCCGAGCTTTCATTGCTGCGTGCCCAGCTGCGTTACAAGGAGCAGAAAGAAGCTTTTCTATTGCTCAAGTCGCCAGAGCAGCGCTACCTGTGGTTAAAAAATCACTGGCCACACTGGATAAGCGCCCTGAGCCAGGTGCAGTTGGCCAACTATATCGGCATCACCCCAGAGAGCCTCAGCCGTATTCGCCGGCGTCTTAACCTAAGTTAATGCCATCGCCTCAATGGCACAGCACAATAGCGGCCGGTTTCAATCTTCCGGGATGTAGTGTTGTCCATTTTTGTTATTTCACAGCTGTTGGTCACTCTGGCGCTGTTTAGCGATCTTTTGTCATTCCAGTGCAGGCACAGACGCGCCGTGCTCGCTTGTCTGGTGGTGTCGGGCCTGCTGATCGCGGCGCATTTTATCTTGCTCAACCACTGGAGCCCGGCCATTTTAATGTTGGTTGCCAGTGTCAGATTCTTTGTCAGTATCTTCACCGTTGACAGACGTCTGATGTGGCTGTTTATGGCCGCTTCGGTCACGGCCGTGGCCGTGAGTTTCAATCAATGGCTCGACCTTTTGAGTCTGGCCGGCAGTTTGTTGCAGACCAGGGCGGCCTTTTGCAGTGATGACAAACGATTAAGGGAGCTGATGTTCATCGGCAGTGGTTGCTGGCTGCTGAATAACATCCTGTTGGGTTCGCCGATGGCGGTATTGATGGAGTCTGTGTTTATCGGCAGCAATCTGTTGGGGTACTACCGTTTCTATCTGCGCCGCAAAGGCTCGGCGCTCGCATAAGGGGGCTAATTCATGCGCGCCTTGCCACCGATAATCTTGAATGCAGGCACGCCGCGGATCAGTGCCTGACGGGCGAATACCTGGCCGCAGCCGGGGCAGGTACAGGGCGTTTGCGTATGATCTGTGAGGATCCGTTCGACAAAACACTTAACCAAGGCGCCTTTGCCGCCCTTTCGATATTTGAACAGTTTTGCCTTGCAGCCGCAGCAGATGATTTCCACCGTCTGTTGCGGTCCTTTTTTATTGGGCTTACTCACTTGCCCGGCAGTTCGGTTTCCAGCTCAATATCTGTGCAGCCTTTTGGGCAGCGGATGCTGGCAAGCTCTGAGGTGGATTTTGCCGGTGGCAGGGTGGCACTCAAGGCTTGTTGGCATTTAGGGCAGGGCACTTTTTTACCGGCCAGCAGTTGTTTGATCAGATTCTTCTGCGCCTTGAAGGACTGGGCGCTGCTTTGGTTGATATTGGAAAAGTCGGTGGATTGAGCTGTCATAGGCAGTATCTGAATTCGTCTGTTACGGGTAAATAAGTCTGCAGCGATTATAGCCTCGTCGGCGTGACAAATAAAAGAGGGGGCGCCTGGCGCCCCCTCTATCAATGCAGCTTGAGGTGGGGATGGATTATCCGGGTTATCCCCTTGGCAAACATCAGCAGGGTGCCCTTGACCACGCCGTGCAGCTCTATCAAATGGCGGCGATAGAGCGAGGTATAGACAAATCTGGCTATTTTGCCTTCGACCATGACGCCTCCGCCAATGAAAGACATCAGGTTGCCGACTGTGTGGAAGCGCGACAGGTTCACCAGTGAACCGAGATCCTTGTAAAGGTACTCTTTCGAGGGCGTCTTGCCGCTGAGCATGGCTATGATGTTATCCGCTGTCATCAAGGCCATCTGCCTGGCAGCCTGGCCTCTTGGCGGCACCCAGCTGCCGTCCGGCTGCGGACAAGCGGCACAGTCTCCAATGGCAAAGATATGCTCATCCAGCGTGGTTTGGGCATTGGGTTTGACCAGCAGCTGATGGATATGATTGCTTTCCAGGCCGCCAATACCGTGGAGAAACTCAGGCGCCTTGACCCCGGTGGACCAGATCACCATATCGCTCGGGATCTCTTCGCCTTCACTGGTTGTCAACGCCTTGGCCGTCACCTGGGTGATACGGGTATTGGTCATCACCCGGACCCCCAGAGTGCTCAGCTCTCTGGCGACTGCCGCCGAGATCTCTTCCTTTTCCACCTTGGGCAGTATTCGTTTGTCGGCCTCAATCAGGGTGACTTCCAACAAGCTGGTATCTATCTTGTAGCCAAAGCCTTTGAGCTGATCCACTGCGTGATGCATTTCGGCCGACATCTCCACTCCGGTGGCACCGGCGCCGACGACGGCGATTTTGATCTTCTCATCCAACTGTTGATGGCTGGCATAACGCATAAACTTGTTCAACAAGCGCTGGCGGATGGCCATGGCCTGCTCTGTGTTGTCGAGGAAGACGCAGTGTTCCCGTACCCCGGGAATATTGAAGTCGTTGGCGATACTGCCGATGGCAACCACCAGATAGTCATAGTCGATGCGCCGTGATGGCAACAGCTCTTCACCTTTGTCATCACAAATGGGCGCCAGTATCACCTGCTTGGCTTTGCGGTCTATGTCCGTCATGGCGCCTTGTTGAAAGTGATAGCCGTGAGCGGCAGCGTGACTGCGGTAACTGATGGCATCAACCCCGACATCCAATGCGCCTGTGGCGACTTCATGGAGCAGGGGTTTCCAGACATGGCTGTCGGCGACATCGATAAGCGTGACTCTGGCCTTGGCTTTGCGGCCCAGTTTGTGGCCCAGTTTGGTGGCGATCTCCATACCACCGGCGCCGCCGCCGACGATGACGATATTGGCTAACTCGTGCATTTAATGGCTTTCCTGTTGCAGATTTAAAAACAAATTCTGTTATTCCGGCGGGCGAACTTGGTCGCCCTGATTTGCATCAACCCCGCAAGGCCTGAATGATTGAGATCTTTAGACTTTGGCCCGCGCTGGAAAGTCTAGCAGTGGCAGGGTTTGCCAACAATTGGTCTAAAAATGGATTATATATGGACTAAGTCGGAGTTTTCTTTTATTAGCTTTTGAAAAATAAGGAAATGATTTTCTCAAAAATGATATTATCTATTGGATTTGTGCCAAAATGAATTGAATATCTGTGATCTGTCGCCGTTGTCTGTAGTGAATTTGTGAGCTGGCGCTTGTTTGGCCGTATCTTTACCAGTAATGACAAGAATACGGCCAATTGAGAGTCTGCCTATGGCAGCTTGATTGACTCAGGGGTAATCAGCTCCAGGGCGGTTCAACCTAGGCTTTTCAGGCGAGTCTGGCAGTCCTGGTATATGTGCTCAACTATCTCCTCAACAGAGGTATCTTTGGTGCACTTGTCGATAAACACTTTGAGCGTGATCAGCGCATGGCCGGCGGATTTTAATCTCTCGCTGATCATGGCGAAGTAAGCCTCCTCCTTTTCCGCCTTACGCACCACTATGTTCTGAAAACAAAATACTCTGTTACCTGAGTGAGCATGCCACTTACTGAGTCGGTCGAGGGCGATTTCTGCCGAGTGATTGATTTCGACGTGATTGCGCCATGTGGCTTCGGCGTTCTGATCTTGGTAGTGGGGGCAACGAACTGTGTAATTGATTATCTGGGTAATGGCTGTCATAAGGGATCCTGCCTGGTTGATTCCTGAATTCATCATAGGGGCTGAACTAAAAATCGGCCACTGTGACAAGGGTTACAAACGCGGGGGTGTACTCCTTATTGCTTGCTGCTCTTAATCTCATTTAGCCTGTATTCGACAGAAATAAACCGGGGACAGATCTCAAAATTTAGCTGTTGCCGAATAACCGTCGAAATGCTGAGCTGATGGGCCTGGAAGCTTGAAGAGAGTGGTGACAGAAAGAGAAGAGGCCCACTCGGTGAGCGGGCCTCTTGTACAGCTTTCTCATTGCAGGGAAAAAGCGGACGATGAAATTATATTACAAATGTATCAAAGTGCGTTAGTGAAAATTTGGCAAATTTCCTCGTGAGTCGCCTGTTTAGGGTTGGTAAAGCCGCAGGCATCTTTCAGAGCATTCTCTGCAAGTACAGGAATATCTTCGGCTTTTACTCCAATTTTTGTCAGGTTTTCAGGGATTTTTACTGCCGAAGCCAATTCTTTAATTGCTTTGATTGCCGCCGCTGCCCCTTGTTCATCGCTCATGGCACTGACATCAACACCCATGGCTTTGGCAACATCTTTCAGTCTTGGTGCCGCCACTTGAGCATTGTATTCCTGCACATAAGGCAGCAAGAGTGCGTTACAAACGCCATGGGGCAGATCGTAGAAACCACCTAACTGGTGCGCCATGGCATGTACATAACCCAGGCTGGCATTGTTGAATGCCATACCGGCGAGGAACTGGGCGTAAGCCATCTGTTCACGGGCCTGGATATTGTCACCATGCTCTACCGCATTGACCAGGTTGGCGTGAATAAGCTCAATGGCCTTGATGGCACAGGCATCAGTGATGGGGTTAGCTGCTGTGGAAACATAGGCTTCTACCGCGTGTGTCAGGGCATCCATACCGGTTGCCGCGGTCAGGCTGGCAGGTTTTTTCAGCATCAGTTCAGGGTCGTTGACCGAGATGATGGGGGTAGTGTGCTTGTCAACAATGGCCATCTTAATATGGCGGCTTTCATCTGTGATGATGCAGAAGCGGGTCATTTCACTGGCGGTGCCGGCCGTTGTATTGATAGCCACTAAAGGCAACTGGGGTTTGGCTGACTGATCCAGGCCTTCATAGTCTTTGATGGAACCTCCATTGGTTGCAACCAGGGCAATACCCTTGGCGCAATCGTGTGGTGAACCGCCGCCCAGGGAGATTACGAAGTCACAGTCGTTGGCACGCAACAGCTCAAGGCCTGCTTCCACGTTGCCAACGGTTGGGTTGGGTTGAACGCCATCGAATACTGTGGCGCTAATACCTGCCTGTCCCAGCTTTTCGGCGATCTGTCCCACCAGACCTATGCTGACCAGAGGCTTGTCTGTCACTATCAGGGCTCGTTTGAATCCCAGAGTCTGGATATCACCGATAGCATCGTCTACAGCGCCCTGACCCAGGACGTTTACTGAAGGGATAAAGAATTTAGCAGCCATAAGTTCACCTGTATATGCTGTTGAAAATGAAATCTGTATCTCTCTCTTGATGTCAAATTACCAACTCATCTGACCAAAAAGTGTGAGGTGGCGCCAAGAATTGCGCCAAAAAGAAAGAAAATTAAGAGAGAAATGAAACTAAGTGACATAAAAGCTGTTTTTATGACACATATGCGGATAACACCTTTCCTTCCATGGTGGTTAGGGGTCCCACGGTCACCATATTATCCCTTAACAAGGGGAGGGCTATTAGTCGAAAGCATGGAATTTTCTCGACAAAGTCCCGTATTTATATTGGGTAATCGAACCTTTCCGTGGTAGACCGATCCTTTAAGTACCACATAAGTGGTAGCTAAACAAGTAATTTATGCCAGAGGTTCATGCTCTCTATCTGGCCGCCTATTTGGGTATTAAGGTGCAGACGGCCGCCATAGCGGTAATCTGCCGCGGCAAAGGTACGGTTCATACCAACGGAAACGGCTCTGGCTATGGTATAGGCGGTTCGGTAGCCCTGGTGGAGTATTGCTTGTTCCATATGTGCCAGCAAGGCTCTGGCGCAGCCCTGTCCGCGAGCCTGTGGCAGAGTGGCGAAATCTGTCATCTCTGCACTGAGACTCTTGGGATCTTTTTCTGCCGAAGCCAGGGCTATCAGTCGCCCTTGTTGGCGGATCCCAAAGTAGTCGACATCACTGGCCATGCTCTGCCGCAAAAATTCCGGATCTTCAATGGGGAAGGGGTAGCTGGGAAACACCTCGGCATAGAGCCTGGCCATCTGCGGCAGGTCCTCTTCGCGGCAGCGACTGACCTCGGCCGGTGAATGGAATTCAGGCTTGATATCCGCCCTGGCGCGCTCCAGCAGGGTATCCAACTCCGGCATGGTGCGAAATTGTCTGGTTTTGTCTTGGTAACGGGCGAGAAATACGGCGTCCTGGCCTTGATAAAAATTGGGGATCCTGGCCTCTTCGCTGAAACCATATGCCAGAAACAGGCCGGCCTTGTGCTCAGGTAGCTTGGCGATGATCTTGCCGTAGCCATGTTGCAGCGCCAGAGCATTCAGCGCATCCAATAAAGGACCGGGGGAGGCATTACCAAGGGAGATCAGATAGATGCGATCATTGGCCGGGCCATGCTGGATGTGGGCACCGAGTAAGTTGAGTTGCTGATCAAATTGAACTTGGGTCATGAGTGTGAACTGTCCTGATGCGAGGTGAGCCGGGGCTTGGGAGCTGGTTGGTGAATGATATTGACCAGCACCAACAAACCGGCGGAGACCAAAATGCCATAGATACTGGGATCCAGACCGAGTTTAGCCAAGCCATCCGGCAGCTTGAGCAGCTCTGTCAGTAGTGCCAGCGCCGTGAGGCCACCCCCTAACATGGCGCAAAGTGCCGCCGTGGAGCTGACTCTGGGCCAAAACAGCGCCGCCAGAGTCGGGACAAACAGTCCGGAAACCATAAAGGCATAAGCATAGAGAATGGCATCCAATACCTGCCTGGCCTGACTGGCGAGGTAGATGGCCGCCAGCCCTAATAATAGAGTGGCAATCATCGACAGTCTCAGGGTGTTGTTCCCTCTGGGATCCAGCCCGAGCAGATCTTGGGTCAGGTTGCCGGATGCCGCCATCAGGCAACTGTCTGCGGTGGACATGATGGCGGAAAAGTATGCCGCGATAATCAGCCCGGTAAAGCCCATTGGCAAGAGATCGCGGATCATCGCCGGTACCGCCATTTCACTGTCCATATGTGGCAACATGACTCTGGCGCACATCCCCAATAAAACACCGGATATCGCCATCAGGGGATATTCAAGCACCCCGGCCAGATACCAGGCGCGCTTGGCGGTGGCGCTATCTTTACAGGCAAACATTCGCTGATAGAGAGTCATGGCAATCAGCCACACAGGTGTGATGGTGAGTAGCCAATTGATGGCCGTGATGGGATCTATGTCGGTCAGTGACATATGGGACGGCGGCAGATTGCGGCTCAACCCCTGCCAGCCACCGACCTCTACCAGAGCGTAGGGCAGGGTAAAGCCAATCAAGCCCAGCAATAAAATGAGCCACTGAACGCTGTCGGTATAGATAACCGCCTTGAGGCCCCCAAATACAGTGTAAAGTATGGTGGTCCCGCCTATAACCCAGAGTGCCAACTGCAGCGGCGGCAAGGCATCGAAGCCCTTGGGCAACAGAGTGGCGGCCGCCAGTTTGGCGCCGGCGAGGATCTGCGCGCCGGTAAACCCCAGATAACCGATACAGGAGATCAAGGCGGCCAACATGGCGACTCTGGCCCCGAATCTGTGCTTGAGCAGATCCGGATAGGTATAAAAGCGCTCGCCCTGCTCCAGACGTTTGACCCTGGGAATAACAAACACAGCAGATAACCAGGCCCCCAGTAAACCGGTAAACAGCAGCCAGCTGCCCGCAAGCCCCATACTGAAGCCAAGGCCGGCAAGACCTATGGAGAATCCGCCGCCCACATCCGTGGCGGCAATGGAAAAGCCCACGTGCCTGGCTTTGATGTTGCGGCCACCGAGATAGTAGTCATCGCCGTCACTGTGGCGTTTGAAATGGAAGTAACCAAATCCCAGTAAACCTACGAGATACGCCAGGAAAATTCCATAGTCCAATGCGTGCATGGATCACTCCTGTAGCAGGAATGATACGTCGGCGCTGCGCCCCTCAAAGTTGGTGGCTATCAGACGCTCGCCTTCCGGGCCTGTTTGCCTGCGGACATATTCCGGCTGCACCGGCATTTTGCCCAGGCCGCCGACGCCATCGACGATAAAGGTGGGAATTGCCGGGCCGGATACCCAGCCGCGGATGCCGTGATAGATTTTCAGCATTCGCTGATAACTGACCTGAAACTTGCTGTTGCCCGGCGCCGGATCCATGGCATAGACGTAATAGGGACGTATGCCTATGGATACCAACTCCATTACCAGTTCCTGCATAGTATCTATGCTGTCGTTGACGCCTTTGATCAGCACACTCTGGTTGCCGAGCATGATGCCGGTTTCCCTGAGCATGGCGATATGTTTGCTGAATAAGGGGGTGATTTCTCTGGGGTGGTTTACTTGGGTGTTGATCAGTGTGACTCGGTTACGCTTCAGTACCCGGCACAACTCGGGGGTGACCCGGGTAGGAAGCTGCGCCAATAAACGGCTGCCGATACGCAGAATTTTCAGATCCGGTCTGGCCTCTCGGATCATCGACAGAATCTCATCCAGCTTGTCATCTGTGAGCAGCAAAGGATCGCCGCCCGACAGGAGCACGTCCTGTACCTCTGTATGTTGGCGCAGATACTCCACCGAACGACGGATCCTGTCCATGGAGATCACATTGAGCGGATCGGACACCATGCGCTTGCGGGTGCAGTGGCGGCAATAGGAACCACAGATGTTATGCACCAGAAACAACACCCGGTTGGGATACCTGTGCACTATCGAGGTGTCTTCCGGCATCATGTCATCTTCCGCCAATTGATCGCCCATTTCATGGGGGGCGACCTCCAACTCATCCTGCTCAGGGACGTACTGCAACCGAATCGGGCAGTTGGGATCATCTTTGTCCATCAGCTGGGCTATATAGGGGGTGATCTTGGCGGCAATCACTTCATAAACTTGGTCATCGACCGCGCGAATATTGTTGAATACCTGGGACAGTTGTTTGTCATTCTTAAAGCTCAGCGACAGAGTTTCTCGCCAGGGGCGATTGGCAACATCAAACTGCATCAGCGCCTGATGGCTGGAAAATGGCCGCTTCTCTGTGATGACTTTCAGTGGAATAGGATTTTCTTCGCTCTTGTACTTCAGGCTGGTGGCCGACATGGGGATAGTCCTTTTCTGATAATTAATGCTCGATAATTGATTTGAGCTCTAATTGTTAGCCATCTAATGATTACACTATGAGGTTTTTGTATCAACAAAAGATGAATAATTTGTTGATCCAAAGTTGCATTTGGCGGTGCTGACATTTTGGGAAATGCAGCTATTGAGTCGATGGGCTATGAGTTTGCCGGGCTTTTCTGATAAGCTGGCGCCTTTCGGCTACCTGTGATTTCAGTAGCCCTTTTCGAACCAGTGTGAGTAGGAAGTATTCATGGAAAAGTATGAGCAGTTATTAATCTCGCTGCGCAAAGTGATCCGCGCCATCGACCTGCATTCCAGGCAGCTGAGCAAGCACTCGGGCCTCACCGGACCGCAGCTTATGGTGATGCAGAAAATCGCTTCCATGGGATCGCCGCTCGCTAAACAGGTGGCGACCGAGATCAATCTGAGCCCTGCCACCGTCACCACCATCATCGACCGTCTGGAAGCCAAGGACTTGGTCATACGTCAGCGCAGCCAAACCGATAAGCGCAAGATACACCTGTTGCTGAGTGAGTCGGGTGTTGCCTTGTTGGGACAGGCGCCCAAACCCTTGCAAGAGCACTTTATCAAGCGCTATCAGGCGCTGGAGGCCTGGGAGCAGAGCCAGCTCTTGTCTGCGGTGGAGCGGATTGCCACCATGATGGATGCCGAAGAGCTGGATGCCGCCCCCATGCTGCTGGTGGGACAAATTCAGCCGAGCGATGAGCCGGAAGCTGTGACCCCAAAGCAAACCAAGAGCTGAGTTTTCCTCTTTACAAGCGGGTCGCCGTCAGCGACCCCAAGATTGACTTCTGTTTGAACCCCCGTTTTCCCCCTGGTTGCCCATCCCGGCTTTTGTCGGCGATGTCTTGCACTCAATTGGTGAAAGATTGCACATTCTTGAGTCATTGGTGCAACTCATTTACCTTTGCTGCCTTTTGAGAGACGCTCGCCAAGCATCAGGGTTGATTTCATCAAGTTGCTGAATTGAATCATTAAATACTTGTCACCTGGCTGACACACCTCTGTCTTATTGCTGTTATTTTACCCTGGCATGCTATCTGCTCACAGGGAACTTAAGGTGATTGGCGTGGAGTGCTGAGATGGGACTGGAGAAGTTGCTGTATCTGCAAGGGATAGGGGACGGCTTCAGCGATAGCTATGGGCGTTTTTGCCCTACATCGGCCGACACACGCAAACAGATCCTCTGCGCCATGTGTGGCCCTATACCCGAAGATGCGAGCGAGCTTTGGATTGAGCAGCGGATCCATCAGCTCGATGCCGAACCCTGGCAGCAGCTGTTGCCTTCATTTCAGTGGTGTTATCTCGACAGTCTCAGTCTGAGGTTCAGACTCGAGGCGCAGTCTTTGCTATCCAAGGCGCTGCAGCTGACGCTGACGAGTGAGCTGGGTGAGGAGTTTGTTGTCAGCTTTTCAGCGGCAGACTGTCCGGTGCGTGGCGATTATCGCATCGGTGAGCGCTGCTATTTTGAGCACGAGCTTAAACTGGACGAGGTTTCCGGTAACTGTGGCATTGCCGCCGGACTTGGCTACCACAGGGTGTCTTTATCCATCATTGAGCGTGAGGGCGATGAGAAGCTACTTGCTGTCGGTACCTTGATGGTAGCGCCAAGGCAGGCTTTCCAAGGCGTACTGCAAAAAAATACGGCGCGACAAACCGAGCCTCATCGCAGGCCCTGGGGTGTCAGTGTGCAGTTGTTTTCTCTGTGGCAGGAGGATACTCCCGGCCCTGAGGCAATGGGTGACTTTGGAGCCTTGCTGAAGCTGATAACCCAGCTGGCCCCCAAGGGGCTGGACTTTATTCTGCTTAATCCCCTGCATGCGCTGGCGCTCACCGAGGATGCCTCCCCAAGTCCCTACAGCCCAATAGACAGACGCCGCCTGCACCCCTTGTATATCTCGCCGCTGCTTTGCGCCGAAGGGACGGCACCAATCCGTGATGCTGAATCTTTTGCCGAGCAAACGGCCTTCAGCCCCTGGCTGGACTATGCCCTTGTCAACCGTGATAAGTGTGCCCGCCTCAAAGCAATGTGGCAGCGTTTCAACGCTTTGCCCAAGGATGCTCCCAGGCGCCTGGGCTACGAAGGTTTTGTGCGTCGGGAGGGACTGGCGCTGCAGCACTATGCCTGGGAGCAGGCGAGTTTCGCCACCGGAGATTGGCCCTCAGATGCCAACTTTTATCTCTATCTGCAGTTTGTTGCCGAAGAGCAGCTGGCTTTGTGTCAATCCCGCGCCATAGAAGCTGGCATGAGTATCGGCCTTATCCGGGATCTGGCTGTCGGCACTGTTGGCAGCGGCACTGAGGTGAGTCAGCATCAGAGTCAGTTTTGCCAAGGTGCCAGCATAGGGGCGCCGCCGGATGCCTTTGCGCCCCAGGGGCAGAACTGGGGGCTGACGCCTCTGGATCCCGTCGGTCTCAAGCAAGCGGATTTTAGCCATTTTATTGAGTTGCTGCGCACCAATATGCGCCACAGCGGTGCCATTCGGATAGATCACGTGATGTCGCTGTTTCGTCTCTGGTGGTGGCCGGCCGAGGCCGAAAATCAGATTGAAACTGCAGTCGAAACTGAGTCTGGCAAGCCTGAAGGCGCCTATGTCTATTACCCCTTCGATACCCTGCTGGCGATTTTATTGCTGGAGAGCCAGCGTGCCCGCTGCCTGGTGATTGGCGAAGACCTTGGTCTGGTGCCACCGCAAATCTTAGCGCCGCTTAAGCTTGGCGGGCTGTACTCCAATGAGCTGTTCTATTTTTGCCGTGAGCAGCAGAATTTCCCCGAGTTTGGTGGATTTCGGCCGCCAAATGACTACAAGCCAAACGCCATCATGATGCTGAGCAACCATGATGTAGCGCCGCTCAAAGCCTGGCTGGAAGAAGAAGATCTCAGGCTCAGGCGGGAACTTGGTTTGCTGGGTGCTGAACAATACGCAAGGGAAAGCGATGACCGCCGCAGGGATATTCAGGCTCTTGAAGTTTGGCTCTCGCAATTTTATCCCTTTGAAAACAAGATAAAAGTTGCACTTGAGCCGGACTCTGTCACCTATACCCAAAACGTGATCCATAACCTCGCCGTTACAGTCGCCTCGGGGCGCAGTGCGCTTTTCAGCCTGCCGCTGACAGATCTGCTCGGCGATAAGGTGGCGGTCAATATCCCGGGCACCAGCGCTGAGTATCCCAACTGGCGCCGACGTTATTCGTTGGCCGTGGAGCGCCTCAATGATTCCGAGCTGCTGCAAACCTTGCTCAGGGATATCCGCCGGGTGCGCGAGCAAAGTTGCTGCGCTGAGCTGGAGCGGCTTCGAGCTCAATCAACAGGAGATGCAGATGAAACAGCAAATCGCCGCCAATGAAACCGCGCCGCACTTTAGTGAGCCAAAGCAGGAAAGCCTGGTCCCGGAACTGGA
Source organism: Shewanella indica (assembly GCF_002836975.1). Taxonomy (GTDB): domain Bacteria; phylum Pseudomonadota; class Gammaproteobacteria; order Enterobacterales; family Shewanellaceae; genus Shewanella; species Shewanella indica. The sequence goes on from NZ_NIJK01000040.1 coordinate 22,665, forward strand.
CTTTGCCGCCGCCTGCGCCTTGGCCGAAGGGCGCCATGGCGATCCCTTCGCCTGGCTCGGAATGCATCTGGTCGAGCAAAATGGCCGCAGCCGCTTGCTACTGCGCGCCGTGCTGCCCGGCGCCGCCGCTGTCGAGGTGCTGGACGCGAAAACCGGCCGTAAGGTAGCCGAGCTTAACCCTGTCGTTGGCGCCGAGCCCCTGTTCAGTGGTTTTATGGGGCGCAGGGTAAAACCCTTCGACTACAGGCTCCGCATCAGCTATCCCCAGGCCGAGCTGGTGCTGGACGACCCTTACCGCTTTGATGCTTCGCTCGATGAGCAGGCATGTTTTCTCTTCAATGAAGGCAGTCTGCTGAAGGGCTGGCAGTTGCTTGGAGCCAATTGGCTGGAGTGCCAGGGCGAAAAAGGTGTGCGTTTTTGTGTTTGGGCTCCCAATGCCAAAAGCGTGTCTTTGCTGGGGGATTTCAACCATTGGGACAGGCGTCGCCACAGTATGCGCCGCCACCCGGCCTCAGGTCTTTGGGAGCTGTTTTTGCCGCAAATCCAGGGCGGTGAGCACTATAAATTTTTGCTGCAAACCCAGGATGGCAGCTGGCTGGAAAAGGCCGACCCCTGCGCCAGACAGATGCAAGGTGCGCCCCACAACGCCTCGATAGTGCCGATGGCGGAAAGTGATTGGCAGTGGCAGGACAATGATTGGATGGCCGCCAGGGCGCAAAGCACCTGGCACCGACAGGCGGTCAGTATCTATGAGCTGCACCTGGGGTCCTGGCGGCGTAACGGCGAAGGTGGTTTTCTCAGCTACGCAGAGGTGGCAGAACTCTTGGTGCCTTACCTGCAATCTCACGGTTTTACCCATGTGGAATTTATGCCGCTGAGTGAATACCCCTTCGACGGTTCCTGGGGTTATCAACCCGTGGGGCTGTATGCTCCCAGTCACAGGTTTGGCGATCCCGAGGGGCTTAAACTGCTGGTTGATGCCTGCCACAGGGCGGGTATTGGTGTGCTGCTCGACTGGGTGGCGGCGCACTTTCCTTCCGATCCCCACGGCCTGGCGCATTTTGATGGCACTTGTCTGTATGAACATGAAGATCCCCGCCGTGGCCGTCATCCCGATTGGGACACCTTGATCTACAACTATGGCCGCAAAGAGGTGCAGAGTTTTCTGCTCAGCAATGCCTGTTATTGGCTGGAGGAGTTTCATTTCGATGGCCTGCGCCTCGATGCCGTGTCCTCCATGCTCTATCTGGATTACAGCCGCGAAGAGGGCCAGTGGCAGGCCAACGAATATGGCGGCCGTGAGAATTTGGAAGCGATAGCCTTTTTGCAGCAGCTAAATGCGCGTCTCTACCATGAGTACCCTGGGATCATCATGATTGCCGAAGAGTCCACCGCCTGGGATGGCGTCAGCCGGGATGTCGCTGCCGGCGGCCTGGGGTTTGGCTTCAAATGGAATATGGGCTGGATGCACGACACCTTGGATTATCTCACCAAGGAGCCGGTACATCGCAGCTATCACCACGGGCAACTGACTTTTTCCCTCATCTATGCCTATACCGAGCAGTTTATTTTGTCGCTTAGTCACGATGAAGTGGTGCATGGCAAGCGCGCCTTGTTGGAGAAGATCCCCGGCGATGACTGGCAGAAGTTTGCCACGCTGCGGGCGTTTTACGGTTTTATGTGGGCTCACCCGGGGAAAAAGCTGCTGTTTATGGGCGGCGAGTTTGGCCAGCGACGCGAATGGCAACATGACTTCAGCCTCGACTGGCACCTGCTGCAGTATCCGTCTCATCAGGGGCTCAGCGATTGGGTGCGGGACCTTAACCACTGTTATCGCCGGCAGTCGTCATTGTGGCAGTGTGACGGCGAGCCGCAAGGGTTTCGCTGGCTCGACTGTAACGACAGTCAGCACAGCCTGCTGGCGTTTACGCGTATCGATTCTGACGGCAACATGGTGCTGGTTATCTGTAACTTTACCCCTTGTGTCAGGGAAGGCTATCGACTGGGATTGCCAGAGCCCGGACGTTACCGTGAGCTGCTCAACAGCGACAGCGCATTCTACGGCGGCAGTAATCAAGGCAACGCCGGCGGTATGGAAGCCGAGGAGATCCCCTGGCAGGGCATGCCATACAGCGCGCTGATCCGGGTGCCGCCCCTGGCGAGCGTCTATTTCGCCTTGGAGCGTGGCTGATGCAGATGCTTGCAGGCAAACCCTGGCCTCTGGGCTCGACCCTGGTGCATGCAGCCAATGGCGATCCGGAAGGGGTGAATTTTGCGCTGTTTTCGGCTCATGCAACCCGGGTAGAGCTGTGCCTGTTTGAATTCAAAAATAGCCAATGGCGGGAGTCGGGCCGTTTCGAGCTTATGCCGTCCTCGCAGCAGGTGTTCCATGGTTTGTTGCAGGGGGGCGGTGAAGGGCTTTGCTATGGTTATCGGGTGCATGGCCCTTATCAGCCTCAGGAAGGGCACAGATTCAATCCGGCCAAGCTGCTGCTGGACCCTTACGCCAGAGCCTTTTGTGGTCGCTGGCAGTATGGGCCCTGGCAACTTGGCTATGCCATAGTCGATGAGCAGGGCCGGCCATTGGCCGCAGTGTGCCATCCGGGGGATGCTGAACCCCCAGTACCAGGGGCCCCGAAGCGGGAATCCGGCAGCGGCGGAATAGGTGATGACTTATGGGCCGATCCCTGTGACAACGCCTGGGCCATGCCCAAATGCCAAGTGGTAGCAGATACCCGCTTTACCGGCAAGCGCTTGCCGGGCGGGCAATGGCGTAATGAAGTGATCTACGAGATGCACCTCAAGGGCTTCACCGCCGCCATGGCCGGGATCCCTCCTGAGCTTCGCGGCACCTTTGCCGGTTTGGCGCACCCGGTGGCGATAGCTTATCTCAAGTCGCTTGGGATCACCTGTGTCGAACTGCTGCCGGTGCACGCCTTTCTGTCAGAGCCTTTTCTGCTGGAGAGCGGTCGCAGTAACTACTGGGGTTATAACAGCATAGGTTTCTTCGCTCCCCATGGGGCATATTCGGCCTCTGACGACGCCATTGGCGAATTCAAGCAGATGGTCTCTGCCCTGCATGATGCCGGTATCAAACTTGTGCTGGATGTGGTCTTCAACCATAGCGCAGAGGGTAATCGTCAGGGGCCGACCGTCAGTTTTCGCGGCTTGGACAATCTCAGCTACTACCGTTTGCATGCAGCAGATAAGCGTTTTTATATCAATGACTCTGGCTGTGGCAACTGCCTGGATATCAGTCATCCAAGAGTCGTACAGCTGCTGATGGACTCGCTGCGTTACTGGGTCGATATCATGGGGGTGGATGGCTTTCGTTTCGATCTGGCCACCAGCCTTGGCCGTGAGATGCAGGGTTTCAGCAATCGCGCCGGATTATTCGATGCCTTGCTGCAGGACCCTGAACTGCAGCAATGTGTGCTGATAGCCGAGCCCTGGGACATAGGCCCGGGCGGTTATCAGTTGGGGCAATTCCCCAATCGTTTTGCCGAATGGAACGACAGATATCGCGATACCCTGCGGCGCTTCTGGCGCGGTGATGCCGGGCTCTTGCCCGAGCTTGCCAGGCGCCTTTCCGGCTCAGGCGATCTGTTTGAACACTCGGGGCGCGGCCCTCAAAGTTCAATCAACTTTATCTGTAGCCATGATGGATTCACCCTGAGAGATTTGGTGAGTTATCGCGAGCGGCACAATCAGGCCAACGGTGAAAACAACCGCGATGGTCACCACGAAAACTTCAGTGCCAACCATGGCGTGGAAGGCGAGAGCAAAGATGCCGCCATATTGGCCTTGAGAGCGCGCCAAAGCCGTAATCTGCTGGCGAGTTTACTGCTCTCCCAGGGCACGCCCATGTTGCTGGCCGGCGATGAGTTCGGCAACTCCCAGAGCGGCAACAACAACGCCTATTGTCAGGACAACCCATTGGGCTGGCTCGATTGGCACAGGGAAGATACTGAGCTCGGCGCCTTTGTTCGCAAGCTTATCCATATCCGCCGGGATTGCGGTTTTTATGACAGCGATGACTATATTCACACCGATGCCCTCCAGGCTCCCAGAGCCCTGGCTTGGTTTGCTGCCTCCGGCGAGGCCATGACACCCGGCCATTGGGGCGAAGTCCAGTGCCGCAGCTTACAGTTGATGCAGAGCCGTCAGCTCAATAAGAGCCTTCAGCGGGCAGAGAGCCATCAGCTGAGCAAGAGCCTTCAGCTGAGCAAGAGCCATCAGCTGAGCAAGAGCCATCAGCTGAGCAAGAGCCATCAGCCCAATATGAGCCCTCAAGGAGAAAACAAACTTCAGACCGAAGCCCTGCTGATCCTGCTGCATGCCGGTGACAGCTACAGCCATTTTTGTCTGCCATCTCCGCCGCCCGGAGCCGGTGAGCAGTGGCAATTGCTGCTTTCCAGCGAAGCCGGACGGGATGAACAGCAATCCTGCTATCCCACAGCTTCATCTTTCGCCGTTGCCGCCTTCAGTTTTCAGCTGCTGGCCGCAGGTGGCCGTTATCTGTCGTCCTCAGCCAAAGGAGCCAGCCATGACTGACACTTCAAGGAATAGAGTCAAGAGCCGCAGTAAGAGCCAATCGACAACAGCATCAAAAGCCGCATCGCCAATCGCGCCCGCCACTCAACAAGCCCCAGGCCATCTGGCGCACCAAGACTGCGAGCCCTGTGATTCACTGCCGGCGGCCTTTGCCAGACAGCTGAGATACGATCTTAACCGCAATGAGCGCAGGCCTCAGGAGCTCTATCAGGCGTTGGCCCTGAGCGTCAAAGAGCAGCTGTTGGACGATTGGTGCGCCAGTCGCAGCCAGGATGCTTTGTACCAGCGCAAACAGGTGGCCTATCTGTCGCTGGAGTTTCTGATGGGCCGAAGCCTGGGCAACGCCTTGCTCAATCTGGAGCTGACCGACGAGTGCCGGGAGATGCTGCAAGGTTATGCGGTAGCGCTTGAAACCCTGCAACAGCAAGAGCATGACGCCGGTCTGGGGAACGGCGGTCTCGGGCGGCTGGCGGCTTGCTTTATGGACAGCTGCGCCAGTCTCGGGCTGGCGGTCACTGGCTATGGCATTCGTTATGAGTACGGCATGTTTGCCCAGCAGATAGTTGATGGTTATCAGCAGGAGCAGCCGGACCGCTGGCTCAGGGATGGCAACCCCTGGGAAGTGCGAGCCTCACAGCACAATGTGACAGTGCCTTTCTTCGGTCATGTGCAGAGTCATGTTGACCGCGATGGCCGTCGGCACAGAGCCTGGGTGGATACCCAGGATGTACTGGCGGTTGCCTATGATATGCCGGTGCCGGGTTATCGCAACGGCCGGGTCAACACTCTGAGGCTTTGGAAGGCCGAGGCCACGGATGAGTTTGACCTTGCCGAGTTCAACCAGGGGGATTACACCGAAGCCGTGGCGGCCAAGAATCTGGCCGAGCAGATCACCATGGTGCTGTACCCCAATGACAGCAGTGAAAACGGCAAAGAGTTGCGGTTGCGGCAGCAGTATTTCCTGTCCTCTGCCAGTTTGCAGGATCTGTTGACGACCTGGGTTGCCAACAAAGGCCGGGACTTCAGTGAGTTTGCCAAGTTTCATGTGCTGCAGCTCAATGATACCCATCCGGCGATTGCGGTTCCCGAGTTGATGCGCCTGCTTATCGACGAATATCAGCTGGAGTGGCAAGCCGCCTGGGACATAGTCAGCCACTGCATGGCCTACACCAACCACACCTTGTTGCCGGAGGCGTTGGAGCGCTGGCCGGTGCGCATGTTCGCCCAGATGCTGCCGCGTATTCTGGAGATCATCTATGAAATCAACGCCAGATACCTGGAGTTGGTGGCACATCACTGGCCCGGCGACGTGTCACGTCTGCGGCAGATGTCCATCATAGAAGAGGGGGATGAGTCCCATATCCGTATGGCCTATCTGGCAATAGTGGCCAGCTTTTCGGTCAATGGTGTGGCGGCGCTGCACTCAAGGCTGTTGACCACAGGGCTGTTTCGGGACTTTTACGAACTCTGGCCGCATAAGTTCAACAACCGTACCAATGGTGTGACGCCCAGGCGCTGGCTGGCTCACTGTAACCCCCGTTTGACTGCGCTCATCAGCAGTCGCCTGGGGCAGGATTGGCTGAGCGACCTAAGATGCCTGACTGCCCTCAACGCCTTTACCTCGGACAAGCCATTTATTGCCGCCTGGCGTGAGGTGAAGCAGGCCAATAAACAGGCGCTGGCCGAGCTGGTGGCGCAGCGCTGCCAGGTGAACTTCGACCCCTCCATGATGTTTGATGTGCAGGTTAAGAGGATCCACGAATATAAGCGGCAACTGCTGAATATCATGCATGTGATCCATCTCTATCAGCGGATTGTCAGTGGCGATACCCAGGGGATGCAACCACGCTGCGTCTTGATTGGCGGCAAGGCGGCCCCCGGTTATGCCATGGCGAAACGGGTGATCAAATTGGCCAACAACGTGGCTCATATGGTCAATGAGGATCCCAGAGTCACTCCCTGGCTCAGGTTTGCCTTTTTGCCCGACTATAACGTCAGCGCCATGGAGGTGATCTGCCCGGGTACGGATTTGTCAGAGCAGATATCCACCGCCGGCAAGGAAGCCTCGGGCACAGGCAATATGAAATTCATGATGAATGGCGCCCTGACCATAGGCACTCTGGATGGCGCCAATATCGAGATGCTCGAAGAGGTAGGTGAAGACAACTTCTTTCTGTTTGGCCTCAATGCCCTGGCGGTGGAGGAGCTCAAGGCGCACTACTGTCCGGCGCAATATATAGCGTCCTCGGCGGCGCTCGGCGGCGTAATGGCGTTGCTCAAAAGTGGGCACTTTAATCTGCTGGAACCGGGGATCTTCGACCCCATCATAGCCGCCATTGAGTCGCCACAGGATCCCTGGATGCTGGCGGCCGATTTTGAAACCTACCGTCTGGCCCAGCTGCAAGCCGCCAAGGCTTATCAGGACCCTCAGCGCTGGACCGCCATGAGTATTCGCAACACCGCGGTCAGTGGCCGCTTCTCCAGCGATGTCACCATAGCCGGTTATCGCGACCATATCTGGGGCGCGCAGTGAGCGCCTTTTTCTGTTAATTGGGAGCACGCTTTTATGCCGAATCCGAGTCCGCGTTATATCAGTAACCTTACCCGTGAAACCTATGCTCTGATCCTGGCTGGAGGCCGGGGTTCCCGCCTCCATGAGCTGACCGATTGGCGGGCCAAGCCTGCGCTCTATTTCGGCGGCAAGTTCAGGATCATCGACTTTCCGCTGTCCAACTGCATCAACTCGGGGATCCGCCGGGTAGGGGTGGTGACCCAGTACAAGTCCCATTCGCTTATCCGCCACGTGACCCGCGGCTGGGGGCATTTCAAAAAGGAGTTGGGGGAGTCGGTGGAGATATTGCCGGCGTCTCAACGGTATTCGGACAACTGGTATCAGGGCACGGCCGATGCTGTGTTTCAGAATATAGACATCATACGTCACGAGCTGCCGCGCTATGTGATGGTGCTTTCGGGCGATCATATCTACCGCATGGATTACGCCGGTCTGCTGGCCGCTCATGCCGAGTCCGGCGCCGATATGACGGTTTCCTGTATGGAGGTGCCGGTGGCCGAAGCGGCCAACGCCTTCGGGGTGATGGAGGTGGACAGCAGCAACCGTATTCTGGGGTTTGAAGAGAAACCGGCCCAACCCAGGCCCTTGCCGGATAACCCCGAATCCTGCCTGGCATCTATGGGCAACTATGTGTTCAACACAGAGTTTCTGTTTGAACAGCTGAAAAAAGATGCCCAGAACGCCGATTCCAACCGGGATTTCGGTAAGGACATTATCCCGGCCATCATAGAAAAGCACCGGGTCTATGCCTATCCGTTTCGCAGCGCCTTTCCCAACGAGCAGGCCTACTGGCGCGATGTGGGAACTCTGGATTCTTTCTGGCAAGCCAATATGGAACTGCTGTCGCCGACGCCTGCGCTCAATCTCTATGATGCCAAATGGCCCATCTGGACCTATCAGGAACAACTGCCGCCGGCCAAGTTTGTATTTGACGATGATGACAGGCGCGGCATGGCGCTGGACTCTGTGGTTTCCAGTGGCTGCATTATCTCTGGTGCCACTGTGCGCCACTGCGTTCTCTTCAATGAGGTCAGGGTTTGTTCTTACTCAGAGGTGGAAGACTCAGTGATCCTGCCCGATGTGGTGGTGTTGCGTCATTGCCGGATTCGCAAGGCTATCATCGACCGGGGCTGTATTATCCCCGAGGGGATGGAGATAGGCTTCAACCATGATCACGACAGGGCCAAGGGTTTTCGGGTCTCGGAAAATGGTGTGGTGCTGGTGACCCGTGACATGTTGGGACTGCCTGTGGGGTACGAATAATGGCGGCGAAAGTAAAACTGCAGGTGTTGATGTTGGCGGCGGAAAATGCCGCCTTGGCCGGTGCCAAAGTCGGTGGTATGGCCGATGTACTGGCCGAGTTGCCTTTGGCGCTGCAAAGCCAAGGTGTGGCGGCGCATATCATAATGCCGGACTATGGTTTTTTGGCCAAGGAGCAGGGGGCCGATTTTCTGTGCGAGTTTGAATTTGCTTTCGGCGCAGGCACCACCCGGGCGCGGCTGTATCGTATCGCCAATCCGGCGGTTCAGCCTGACTCTCAGGGGTTGTGGATCTATCTTCTGGCTCATGAAGGTTTTTGCAGCGTTAAGCGTGAAGTCTATAGCCTGGATGGCCCTGAGCGCCCCTTTGCCACAGATGCAGGCAAGTTCGCCCTTTTCGGCGCTGCAGTGGCGGCGGCGTTGAAACAGGGGTTATTGCCGCTGCCGGACAGGTTTCACCTGCACGACTGGCACTGCGGCGGTTTTGCCATGTTAAGAGCACTGGATCCCGCCTATCTTGGCCTATCAAAAGTGCCCTGTGTTCTCAGTATCCACAATCTGGCGATGCAGGGTGTGCGGCCGCTTGCCGGCGAGGCATCTTCCCTGGCGGCCTGGTATCCCTGGCTGTTGGCCGAAGGGGCAAATCCCAAGCTGCAACTGGCGCTGGATACCCGCTACCCCGGGTGCATCAATCCGCTGCGGGCGGCGATTCAATTCAGTGATGTTATCCATCTGGTCTCGGCGACTTACGCCAAGGAAGTGCTGCGGCCGTCACAATCTGAACTGGGCTTCTTTGGCGGCGAGGGATTGGAGGCTGACCTGCAGGCCAAAGCCAAGCTTGGCCAGGTGTTCGGTATTCTCAACGGCTGCGACTATCAAAAAGGACTACCGCTCGCTGCCGGCAAGCGGCGGCAACTCAAGTTGCAACTGCCCAAGATAGCCACAGAGGCATTATTGAGTAAACTCGGGCGCAGCGAAGCAGTGACGCCGGCAGATATGATTGCTCAAATCCGCTTGGGGCAGATATCTGAGTCACCGGGAATGCTGCTGACCTCGGTTGGCAGGCTCACTGAACAGAAGTTACTCTTGCTGTGTCATCCCTGGCAGGGCAAGACAGTGCTGGAAGAGCTGCTGCTAAGGCTGGCGCAGTTCAGCGACAGTGCCTGTTTTTGGCTGCTCGGCAGCGGCGATGAGCAGATAGCGGCACTCTTTGGCCGCATCGCCGCGAGTAACAGCAATTTTCGCTTTATCAATGGTTATCATCAGGAGCTGGCCGATGCCCTCTATCAATGTGGCGATCTGTTTGTGATGCCCAGTTCTTTTGAGCCTTGTGGTATCAGCCAGATGCTGGCTTTGAGAGCAGGCCAACCCTGTTTGGTGCATGCCACAGGTGGGCTGGCCGATACCATCAGTGACGGTGACAATGGCTTGGTATTCGCAGGGATTGGGCTGGATGAACAGGCCAAGGCGCTGCTTGACGCCCTGTCCCGGGCCTTGGAGCTCTATCCCACTGCCAACTGGAACGCCCTTAGAAAAAGGGCCTCCGCCAGTCGCTTCTTATGGCAAGACAGTGCCCAACTTTATTTGAAGTTGTTATATAACGCCTGAATTTTCGGCAGCAATGAATGCTGCGCCAAGCTAAGCGCATAAATTAGTCAGGTTTCCAAAGGTGCTCTGCTACACTAGACCTGTAGATTTCTTCTTTGTTATTCACAGGCTTGGGAATAGATGGAACAGAGCATTTTCCTTCCTTTGGCACAAAATGCCGCTTTTCTGCTGGCATTGGTATTTATTTATGATGCGATTCCCAGACAACAACAACGGGACTATTTCCAGCTGTGGCGCTTGTTAATAGGCGTCATTATCGGTGGTATCTGTATTGCTTTGATGCTCACCCCCTGGAACTATGAACCGGGAATTTTCTTCGATAGTCGCTCTGTACTTTTAAGTATTTCAGGTCTGTTTTTCGGCGGTTTGCCAACCCTGATAGGGTGCAGTATTGCAGCCGCTTTTCGTATTTATCAGGGGGGCGGTGAAGGTGTTTGGATTGGCGTGGGAGTGATTTTCTCCAGTGGTTTGCTTGGTCTACTTTGGCGTAGGCGACGCAAACAGTCGCTCGCCGATATCGGCTACCCGGAGCTGGCCTGTTTTTCCCTGCTGGTGCATTTGGTGATGCTGGCCTGGATGTTGCTGCTGCCCTGGGAAACCGCCAAAGGGGTGCTTGCCAGTATCAGTTTACCTGTACTGACTTTATTCCCACTCACCAATGTGTTGCTTGGGCGCTTGCTGTCGCGGCGGCTGGAGTTTGAGCGCGACAATCGCATTCGGCTGCAGGATGACTTTCTGTTTCGCTCCCAGTTCAATATCGGCAATATAGGGATTTCGATTACTGCGCCGGATCAACATTGGCTCAAGATAAACCCCCATATGAGCAAGATGTTGGGTTATACAGAGCAGGAACTGACGCAATTGACCTGGTCTGAAATGACCCATCCCGATGATTTGCCCGCTGATATGGCGCAATTCAGGCGGATGCTGGACGGTGAAATCGACGAATATGAGATGGAGAAACGTTTTATCTCCAAGGCTGGTCATTATGTTTATACCCATATGACTGTGGCCTGTCAGCGCCATCATCAACAGGTGCAGCTGGTGATAGCCGGCTATATCGATATCACCTCGGCCAAGTTGGCTGAGCAGGCGAGTGCCGCCAGTCGCGAACAGTTGGAACTGGTGTTGCAAAGCGGTCAACTCGGCTTCTGGGATTGGGATCCCATCAAGGATACAGTAGTGCGTAACAAACGCAGCGCCGAGATCCTTGGTTGCTCGCTTGATAACCTCAACGATAACAAACGTCTGTGGCTAGATGGTATTCATCCCAAGGACAGAGACTGGGTGCTGCGTTCTTTGGATGATCATCTGGCCGGAAAAACAAAGCAGCACCAGGTGCAATACCGGCTGATCCGCCCGGATGGAGAGTTGCGTTGGGTACAGGACACCGGCAAGGTGGTTAGCCGTGATGAAAAAGGACGGCCGCTTAGGGTTTGCGGTGTACATGTGGATATTACCGAGCAAAAACAGCAGGAAGCTTCCCTTAAACTGGCGGCGTCCGTCTATGAAAACTCCAGTGAGGCGATGAGTGTGCTGGATGAAGTCGGCACTATTATGACGGTTAACTCGGCATTCAGTGCCATCACGGGATATCAAGCGGAGGATATTCTTGGCAGCAACATAGACATGCTCAAATGTGACGATCATGGAGAAGTGTTCTATCGTGAACTAAGTCAGGCGCTCGGGCATAAGGGGCGTTGGCAGGGCGAAATGTGGCTTCGTTGTTACGATGACCGCAAGATAATGATTTGGCTCAGCATCAATACTATTCATAGCTCAGGCGATACGCCGCTGAGAAGAGTGGCGCTGTTTTCCGACATTACCGACAAAAAGCAGAATGAGCGTCTCATCTGGCGTCAGGCCAACTATGATGCCCTCACGGGCTTGCCAAACCGACGTATGTTCACCGAGCACCTGGGCAATGAAATTCGCAAGGCTGTTCGTCATCAACAGAAATTTGCGCTGCTGTTTCTGGATCTGGATTTTTTCAAGGAAGTTAACGATACCCTGGGCCATGATATGGGCGACCTATTGCTGGTGGAAACCTCAGAGCGACTGCAGGCCTGTGTCCGTGAATCCGATGTGGTGGCCAGGCTTGGTGGCGATGAGTTCACTCTATTGCTCTCGGATGTGCAGGATCATAACGGGGTTGAGCGGGTTGCCAATCATATCCTCAGTAGTCTGGCCGAGCCCTTCAAGTTGGGCGATGAGACCGCCTTTATCAGTGCCAGCATAGGTATTACCCTTTTCCCAGATGATGGACAAACGGCTGAATTGTTACTTAAACATGCGGATCAGGCTATGTACGCCGCCAAAGATCAAGGCCGTAACCGCTTCAACTATTTTACCGCCTCAATGCAGGAATACGCCAGATACAGGATGCGGCTTATTCAGGATTTACGTCAGGCTCTTGAACGAAATGAATTCGAACTCAGGTTCCAACCTATAGTCGAGCTGGACAGCGGTCGGGTATTCAAGGCCGAAGCCTTGCTGCGTTGGAATCACAGTGAGCGCGGCAGTGTCTCGCCGGCAGAGTTTATCCCTATTGCAGAAGACACTGGGTTGATTTTCGATATCGGCAACTGGGTGTTTGAACAGGCGGCGCGTCAGAGTGCCGCCTGGCGCAAGGCCTATGGCCGCGAGGTGCAGATTAGTATCAATAAGTCGCCAATCCAGTTTCGCGACGAGGGTAACCGTTTTGCCGAGTGGCTGGAGCTGTTGGCAAGTCTTGAGGTGTCCGGCTCCGGGATCTGTATAGAGATAACTGAGGGGTTGTTGCTGGATGCCAAAATGGGGGTCAGTGATAAGCTGTTGGCCTACCGGGATGCCGGCATTCAGGTGTCGTTGGATGACTTTGGTACCGGCTATTCTTCCTTGGCGTATCTGAAGCGGTTTGATATCGACTATCTCAAGATAGATCAATCGTTTACACGTAATTTGGAAACAGATGAGAGCGATTTGACTCTCTGTGAAGCCATCATAGTGATGGCGCACAAACTGGGGATGAAGGTAATAGCCGAAGGAGTTGAGACTGCCGGTCAGGCCGAGATCTTGACTCGTATAGGTTGTGACTATGCTCAGGGGTATCTGTATTCCCAGGCATTGGATATCGAAGGCTTTGAACAAAAATATCTTGGTAAGCATCAGGTCATCGGCAGTGGAAAAGTCAGCTGATAACTTGTGTTTGCGCTATACTCGCCGGCCTTTTTATGTTTCAGGTGTTGAAGATGCAGTTTTCTGAAACCCAGCTGCCGGGAGCGCTGCTCGAAGCCGTTGCCCAGTGCGGCTATCGTGAGCTGACGGCGGTGCAGCAGCAGGTGTTGCCGGCGGCATTGGCCGGGCGGGATATTATGGCTTCGGCCCAGACAGGTACAGGCAAAACCGCGGCCTTTGGTTTGCCGTTGTTGGCCGCCTTGATTGATGAGTGGCAGCAACTGGGGCTCGCTGAGCCTGAGTATGGCGCCGCGCCTAGAGTGCTTATCCTGACACCAACCCGCGAGCTGGCACAGCAGGTGGCAACTCAGTTGGATAAATATGCCGTCCATACGCCATTTCGCATTCTGGCCATTTTCGGCGGCGCCAACTTCAACCCTCAACGTAAGGCGATAGCGGCCGGTATTGAAGTGCTGGTGGCGACGCCGGGGCGGTTGTTCGATCACCTTAGCCAAGATCATCTCAGGCTGGATAAGGTTAAGACCCTGGTGTTGGATGAGGCGGACCGCATGTTGGACCTGGGGTTCTTACCGGATATTGAGCGTCTGGGGCGCTATCTGCCAGCCGGGCATCAGACCATGTTGTTTTCGGCGACCTTCCCCGAGGAGGTCAAGCGCCTCGGGCATAAGTTGCTTGATAAGCCAGAATGGTTTGAAGTGGATAAAGAGCGCCGAACTCAGGTGCAGATCCTGCAAAAGGTGTATCCGGTAGACTATCGCCGTAAAGCCGAGTTGCTTGCCGAGCTTATTGGCCGCAATAACTGGCAACAGGTGTTGGCTTTTGTCAGTACCAAGGAGAGCGCCGAGCAGTTGCAGCAAGAGCTGAAACTCGACGGCATCAAGAGCGCCTGCTTTCACGGTGACAAGACTCAGGGCGCCCGCAGCCGTGCTCTGGCGCAGTTCATCGATGGTGAGATTCGGGTATTGGTAGCAACCGATGTCGCGGCCCGAGGCCTGGATATTCCGGCCTTGCCAAGGGTTATCAATCTCGAGCTGCCATCCCAGGCTGATGACTATATTCATCGCATCGGCCGTACCGGCAGAGCCGGGCGCAGCGGCGAAGCCATCTCTTTGGTGAGCCCGGCCGAAGAGCAAAAATTGGCTGAAATAGAAGCCTTGCTCGGTTACAAGCTGCCAAGAGAAGTACTGCCGGGTTACGAGAAGGGAGCGCCGTTGCCGGAGCGTTATTTACAGCCTATAGATAAGCCCCGACATGCCAAGACTCACAGGGGCCATAAACCCGGTCGCAAGGGCCAGGCTCCGAAAGGGCCGAGGCGCAGATAGATTAAAGAAGCCTGCTATACTCAATGCGTTGCCTCAATAAGCCGTCGGCAGCGCAGCCCCCTTAGCTTAAGGAATAGTAAAGGTATCAGGAGATGAGTATGTGGCGAAAATTAGTGATCTTGTTGTGGTTGAGTATGCTTGTGGCTTGTAGTTCTACCCCCAAAGATTGGTCCGGTATGAGTTCAACCGAGATAGCCTCCTGGAAAGAGGCCGGTTTTGACTCCCGAAGCGCCCAGCAGTGGCATGTTGCCGGTTTCGATGCCTCAAGCGCAGGCGCCTGGCAGGATGCAGGCTTTAAACTCCAAGATGCCAAAGAGTGGCACTTGCAGAGTTTCTCTGCGGCCGAGGCCAAGGGCTGGCGCGCCGGTGGCTTTGACTTGGACGATGCCATTGAGAACCGTGCCAAAGGGCTGACACCGATAGTGGATCACGAACTCAAGCCTTAAGGTTTACAGAAATGGGCGCTATTTGCGCCCATTTTGCATCTGTTTACAATTTCCAGCTAACTCTTTCCCTGCTTGGGTTACACTCTGTTGCCTCAATGCTGTAAGGAATGGAGTCACAGATGATCCTTAAACCCGTCGCCACAAATCTGATAACCGGCTTTCTCGGCTCAGGCAAAACTACCTTTATCAAAGCGCTGCTGGCCAATAAGCCCGCTGGCGAGACCTGGGCGGTATTGGTCAATGAGTTCGGTGAAATAGGAATAGATGCCGGTCTGATGGGGCAGAGTGACTCAGGCGTTGTGATACGAGAAGTACCCGGTGGCTGTTTGTGTTGCGCCGCCGGGGTGCCGACTCAAGTGGCAGTGACCCAGCTGCTGGCCCGGGCCAAACCCGACAGATTGCTGATAGAGCCTACCGGCCTTGGACATCCCAAAGAGATTTTGAAAACCCTAAGCTCGAAACAGTTTGCCGAAGTGCTCAGCCTCAAGGCCAGTATCTGTCTGTTTGACCCGCGCAAACTCAGTGACAAGCGTTATACCGAACATGAGAACTTTCTCTCCCAGCTGCAGATAGCCGATATCCTGATGGCCGGCAAGCAGGACCTCTGGCAACACCAAGCGCCAATGGCTCTGCCTGGGGATAGGCCGCAAAGTGATCCGGGGAGTGAGCAGCTAAGTGAACAGATAGCCGCCTTTATTGCCGCTCAGCAACTGGAAGGGGAGCTGTTTTACTGGTCCAAAGAGCAAAAGCTCAGCGATGAATTGTTGCGAGCGCTGGCTCAGCCGGCAAAGGCCAATTTGAACGTTAAAGCCACACCCATAGGCGCCGGGCTGCTGCGGCAAAATGCCGGTGTGTTTGCCATCAAACCACTTGATGCCGACTCACAAAGCCCCGAAGCACCCGAGTGGGACGCTCGCGGCATAGTGTTCAAGAGTAATAAAGGCGAGGGCTGTTACAGCTATGGCTGGATCTTTACTCCGGATTGGCTGTTCGATCTCGAGCGCCTCTATCGCTGGGCCAAGGCACTCGATGTGGTGCGGCTAAAAGCTGTGATGATCACCAAAGACGGCATAGCGGCACTCAATATGCTCGACGGTGAATTGAGTGTTGAAGAGCTCGATGATGTCATGGATTCCAGGCTGGAAATCATCAGTCGCGCCCCCTTGCAGCCTGAGTCTTTGGAGCAGCAACTGCTTGCCATCAAAGTCGCCGAATGATGGCCTATTTAAGGTAGTGGCATCCTGGCGGATAACTCGGGTACAATCCGCCATTCACTTTTCTAAGGTGATTGATTTCGGAGCGCTAATTTGAAAAGAGGCCGAGTAGGTGCCTCTTAATATGGCCTCTGATATCGAACTTATGGTTTAACACCTTCGATGTTGAGAAAGCGTCATGACCCAAAACAGCGTCTCCCAGACTGAGCAGGATCTCGCCTTACTGCAGCAGCCGGTCAGTAAACTCTTTTGGCGTTACACTGTCCCCACTGTGATGTCCATGTTGGTGACCGGAATTTACGTCACAGTAGATGGGATGTTTATCGGCCATTACCTGGGAGAAACAGGTCTTGCGGGTATTATGCTGGCTTACCCTGTGGGCGCCATTCTCTATGCGATCGGTGCGCTTTTAGGTATGGGGGGCGCCGCGCTTATCTCCATCAACCTTGGTCGTGGTGACGTCGCCAGGGCCAGAAAAATTCTCGGCAACACCTTTAGTCTTTGCCTGTTGAGTGCGCTGGTGGTGTCGCTTGCCGGAACCATGTTGACCGACGATATTCTACGCTGGCTGAAAGCCGAAGGTGAGGTCTATGAAGGTGCCTACCAATACCTGTTCTGGTACTTTGCCTTAGGTATTTTCCCCATTATCTCCATGGCCTTCTCGGCGCTTTTGCGTAATGACGGTCGCCCCAGTTTCGTCACCTGGATCCTGGTATTTGGAGGTGTGCTCAACACTCTGCTGGATTGGCTGTTTATTGTGGTCTTTCCCTTTGGCCTTGCCGGCGCCGCCATTGCTACCATGTTGTCCCAGGCGGTCACCGGCGGCCTGTGTCTGCAACATTTCTTTGGCAAGCGCACCCGGCTTAATATCGACTGGCAGCAGATGAAGCTGAGCCTGGAGCTGGTTTGGGAAATCGTTAAGTTGGGGATGCCCAGTTTCCTGATGAATCTCTACCTGTCGATTGTCTTGACCATGCATAACATGGCGCTGCTGTGGACCGGCACTTCGCTGCATGTGGCCGCCTATGGCGTGGTGAGTTATACCGAGGCCCTGTTCTATTTTGTGTTTGAAGGCATAGCCCTCGGCACACAACCCATTCTCAGCTTCAATGCCGGTGCCGGTCAATATGACAGGGTCAAGCAGACTGCCAAAATGGCATTTTCCGTTACCTTAATCTGCGCCTTGCTGGGATTGGTGCTTATCTACAGCCGCCCGGAATGGATGGTGTATCTGTTTGCCGGTGACAACCCGACCCTGGCCCCGGTTGCCATTGAAGGCATGTATCTCTATTTCTGGGGCTTACCGATGGAAGGTTTGATTTTGGTGGGCGCCAGTTTCTTCCAGGCCATCAATCGTCCGGCCGAGGCCTCGATACTTACGGGCAGCAAGTTGCTGCTGATAGGCCTGTTCCTCTGGGTGTTTGCCTGGGCCTTTGGGGTGCCGGGCGTGTGGATCTCCTTGGCGTCCTGCAGCAGCCTATTGTGCCTGTGGATGTTCTACAGCTTAAAGCGCACCAAGGTGGCATTACACCAACCTTGAGGGACAGGAAATGATGGCAAATATTTACCTGCATCAGTGATATATAAAGAAATATTAATTTAGAACTCGGGTTATTTTTGAGCGGGATCATGTTATAAAAGACTATCTTGCATTAGTTCATACTCTTGGGGGAATTTGTGACCAGTAAGCGGATTTTAATTGTGGGCGGCGGCGCCGGAGGATTGGCGCTGGCATCCAAGCTGGGACGCAAATTGGGCCTGAAGGAAGAGGCTGAAATAACCCTGATAGATAAGAGTCCGGTACATATCTGGAAGCCCAAACTGCACGAAGTGGCCGTTGGGGTGATAGATCAATCAGTAGAAGGCTTGCTGTATCGCGACCATGGCCTGAAAAATGGCTATCGTTTTCTGCGCGGTGAAATGCTGCAATGCGATCCTGAGGCCAAGACTATCACTCTGGCGGGTGTCAGTAATGATGACGGCGAGCAGATTATCGCCGAGCGTGATTTACCCTATGATTATTTGGTGATCGCCATCGGCGGGGTGGCCAACAGCTTCAACACCCCGGGTGCCAAAGAGCACTGTATCTTCCTCGACAGCCTCGACAGCGCCAATCAATTTCACCACAAGTTGCTGGACAACCTGTTGCTGCTGGATGAAACCAGTGAAAAGCTCAGTATCGGCATAGTGGGCGCCGGCGCGACCGGAGTTGAGCTGGCCGCTGAGTTGCATCATGTGCTGGACTCGGTCAAAGAATACGGTTACCTCAATGTCGACAAGCATCATCTGGAAATTCACCTGATTGAGGCGGCGCCCAAGATATTGCCGGCATTGCCGGACAAGGTGAGTTCCAGAGCCCAGTCTGTGCTGGATCATATCGGGGTTCGCTTGCATATTGGGGTGCAGGTCAAAGAGGTGACCAAGCAGGGGTTTGTGACCCAGGAAGATGTGCTGATCCCTGCCGGACTCAAGGTGTGGGCGGCCGGCGTCAAGGGGCCGGATGTACTGCAACAGTTTGATAAGTTGCCGGTCAATAACCGTAATCTCATCGAGGTCGATGCCTGTATGCGGGTCAAGGGCCACAAGGATATCTACGCCTTGGGCGACTGCGCCTTTTTGGTGCAGGACAACGGCAAGCCTGTGCCTCCTCGGGCCCAAGCCGCATCGCAGATGGCGGAAACCCTGTATAAAAATATTCTCAACCGCTTGAAGGGCAAGGCCGAAAATCCTTTTGTCTACCGCGACTATGGTTCATTGGTGTCACTGAGCCGTTTCTCGGCGGTGGGCAATCTGATGGGTAACCTGAGATCCGGCTCCCTGTTTATTGAGGGTTATGTGGCGCGGATGATGTACATGTCCCTGTATCAACGTCATTTAGCGAGTTTGTACGGTTGGTTTTCGGCGTTGGTGTATCGTCTGGCGCAGCGGCTGCTGAAGTGGCACAGGCCCAAACTCAAGCTGCACTGATAAAGTGATTTTGAATCTTATCCTAAAGGCGCTCTGTAGAGCGCCTTTTTAGTGGCTGGAATTTCAGCTTGCTTGCACCCTGGCGCTCGAGTCTCTGATAACCGGCTCTGGGGTAAAGATTTCACTGCAAACGCTCTGTTCACGGCGATTGGCAATCAACAGTTCGGTAGCTATCTGGGCAATCTTGCCGTTGGGCTGATGCACTGTGGTCAACTTGGGCCAGGTTTGGCGTGAGAAGGGGCTGTCCTCAAAGCCGACAATCGAGAGCTCGGTGGGAATATCCACCCCTTCCAGCCTGGCGGCAAACAGGGCACCGGCGGCGATTTCGTCGTTACAGGCTACTATGGCGCTGGGCCGGTTAGCCTTTTTGAGTAGCTTTTTGGCACCTTCAACTCCGGATTCAAACGAGTATTCACCCTCGACAATCAGCTCGGGAGATTCGTCCAGGCCGTTGTCCCTCAAGGCCTGACGATAACCTTCGAGACGCTCTTTGGTTGATTGGTGCTGATAGTCGCCGCTGAGAAAGGCGATTTGCCTATGTCCGAGATCGATAAGATGTTGGGTAATGGCCACGGCGCCGGATCTGTCGTTAACCAGTACCGCCAGCCCGGTATCGGCCAGCACTCTGTCACCGGCCATGATGCGAACATAGTTGGCGCCTATGGCATCCAGGGCGGAAAGTACCTTGGGATCTTCCGACAGCGGCGGCGTCAGTACCAGTCCGGCCAGGCGGGCATGTTTCACCATGGTGGTCAGCTGTTCACAAATACCATCGGCCTTGGCATCACAGGGATGGATCAGCAGCTCATAGCCCTTGTCCCGACAGGCGGAGAGAATACCGTTCTGCATATCGATAATGTAGTAGGCGTTGGGGTTGTCATAGACGAAGCCTATGACATAGGAACTGGTGGCAGCCAGGTTGCGGGCAGCTAAATTGGGCTGGTAATTCAACGCTTTGATTGCAGCATTGACCTTGTCGATAGTGGCCTGTTTAACCGAAGGCTCATTATTGGTGACCCGGGATACTGTCTTGATGGAAACGCCGGCATATTTAGCCACGTCATTGATGGTTACTTTCATTCAACTTAGTCCGAGATATCAGGCGAATACTCACAGCCAGCAGGGGCCGGAAGCGGCATGGCCGCTGTCGAGCATCTTATACTGCTGACTTTTAATCAGTTTGGCAACGCAGAATTTAGCCATGATTTAGTCTGGGACTTAATTTGTTTCCCGCTACAGTTGACATGCTTGGTTGTATAAAACGCTGCCAGAACAGTTTTTGACCAGCTTAAAAATCTGTTTTACCCCACTAACACAGCAATATGACAGTTTTTGTTTGCTTTGCAGTTATTTTGTTGTGGCAAGGCTGTTAATTATTGTGTAATGTTTGTTCCTGGACATGACAGCGTTGTCATTCCCTTGGAGGGAATGGTTATGGCAACAAAAAAGATAATAAAGTGATGGAAGGGAAACGAGATGAAAACATCTACCTTTAAGAAAACTGCCCTCGCTGCAAATATCGCTATCCTTCTTGGGGGAGCGGTATCTGTTGGCGCGCTGGCTGCCGAGGCAGCAGATAACAACAGCAACGAAACTGCCAATATTGAAAAAATTGAAGTCCGCGGCATGCGTGCCTCGATGAAGGCTTCGGTGAATACCAAGCGTTTTTCTGATGCCGTAGTCGATGCGGTAACTTCAGAAGATATTGGTAAATTCCCCGACAGTGATGTGGGTGAGTCTCTGGGACGTATTCCAGGGGTCGCCGTTAACCGCCAGTTCGGTCAGGGGCAACAGGTTTCTATCCGCGGCGCCTCGGCGCAGCTGACCAGTACCCAGCTCAATGGTCACTCTGTGGCTTCTACCGGTTGGTTCGATCAGCAGGCCATCGACCGCAGTTTCAATTACACCTTGCTGCCACCCGAGATGGTGGGCTCGATTGAAGTCTACAAATCGTCCCAGGCCGATATTGCCGAAGGGGGCATAGGCGGCACTGTTATCATCAACACCCGCAAACCGCTGGATTTGGATGCCAACTCGGTGTTCCTGAGTGCCAAAGGGGATTATGGTAGCGTCTCGGAAGAGATAGATCCTGAAGCCTCCGGCCTCTACAGCTGGAAAAATGAAGATGAGAACTTCGGTGTGTTGCTGGCAGGTTCCTGGAGCCAGACGGACTATCAGCGTAATGGTATCGAAACCCTGCTTGGCTGGGGGGAGATAGTGCCAACCACTTTCCAACAGGATCGTGAGCGCACCGCAATCAACCTGGTGTTGCAGTATCGTCCTACCGACAGACTGGAACTGGGGCTCAACTACATGAATCTGGAGTTGGACGCCAACAACGCCAACACCTCCATCTTCCTGTTCCCCACACAACGAGGCGAATACACCTGTGAACAGGTCAATGCCGCCGGTGTTTGTACCAAGATAAACCACAGCGATCAAGGCGGTTTTGCCTGGGCACAAACCTGGGCCCGTAAGGCGAGCATGAGCTCGGATACAGTGGATTTCAATTTCAACTATGAAGCGGATAATTTCACAATTGAAGGTCGCATTGGTCGCACCGAAGCCGAAGGTGGTACCGACTTGACTGCCAACTATGGTAACTCAATCGGTGTCCCGGCTGACTTTGCCGGTATTTATGATGCCACCGGCGATAAGATCAATATCGATATCGCCAACAAGTATTTTGAGGCCGGTGACTTTAACGACCCATTGGCCACTGCCGGCTGGGCGCTGAAGAAGCAGCCCAACACGGATGAAGAAACCTTCGCTCAGTTGGACTTCAACTTCCCGGTTGCCTGGGGCGCTATCAGTGCCATCAAGACAGGTGTGAGTTATGCCGATCATGAAGTCACCCAGATGACAGATAAGGCGATAGTCAATGATGCCAAGGTTCTGACCAAAGATGCTTCTGCCTACTACAATGGCACCATGTCATCCGGCGCCGGTTTCACTCTGCCTGAACCGATATTTGATGCCATGATTGCCGATGCCTATGCCGCCATCGATGGCTTTACTATCGACAAATCCGGTTATGGCACCATCCAGGAGGAGAACCTGGCCCTGTACGCCATGGCTACTTTTGCCGGGGAAGGATTCCGCGGTAACTTCGGTTTCCGTTATATCTCGACCGATATTGAGTCCGACTATTATGCGCTCAACAAACAGGGGCAGTTTGCCGATGACCTGAGCACAGACAAGTCCAGCTATAACGACGTATTGCCGAGCGTTAACATCGCCTTCGACTTGAGCGAGGATGTGATACTGCGCGCCTCTGCCGCTCAGGTGATCTCTCGCCCCAACTACGCCGAACTGTTTGCTACCTCGACCCTGCCGGGTTACAACGATGGCACACCTTATAATGAAAAACTGGTGCGTGGCAGTGTGGCGCTGGATCCATTCAAGGCGACTCAGGCCGACTTGAGTCTGGAGTGGTATTTCAGTGATTCGGGCCTGTTTGCCGCCACTTACTTTATCAAGGATGTCAGCTCCTTTATCACCACCAAACAGAAGCTGAATCAGCAGATAGGTATTGAAGATCCCAACCTGGTAACCGAAGGTAAAAGTTCTTGTGGCGTAGGTATCTATGACTGCTGGACTGTAAGTGAGAAGTACAATGCCGACGGCGGCAGCATAGATGGTATCGAGCTGCAGCTGCAGGACTCCTTCGACAACGGTTTGGGTTACTCGGTGAACTATACCTTTGCCGATGCATCCTCTCCGGCAGAAAACTATCCTGACCGTGTGGGCGTGTTCTCTGACTCATCCAAGCATACGGTCAACCTGGTAGGTTACTATGAGATGGACGACTTCAGCGCTCGTCTGGCCTATAACTGGCGCTCTGAGTATATGATGCGCGAGCTGCCTGGCTTCTATGGTAACCGTCAGCACGAGTCTTACGGGACCTTGGACCTCAGTGCCAGCTACTCGGTAACCGACTATTTGGATATCACTTTTGAAGCGGTCAACATCACCGAAGAAGACAGCATACAGACGGGTGTTTCCCCAATTAGTGCAGAGGATGTGATCAGCGAATTCAAGGCCGATTACCCAGTGTGGAGCTTTGAAGGCGAAGCCAGATATAAAGTAGGCGTAGCCCTGCGCTTCTAAGTACAGCTCTTTATCTTCAATACCAAAGCCGACCTTAGGGTCGGCTTTTTACTCTTTATTGTTCAAGGTTTTCATCCTGCCATTTTGCGGCGTCAGGATGAGCTATCTCTGATGACAGAGGAGTGACTGATTTGGTTAATGATAGTGACGATGGATTATGGTTTCAGAGTTAAAGCAGACAAAGTTACTTGGATAGCTTTGTGCAAGTTGTTCAATGATGGGGAGTCATTGTCACCTAGGAGGTGTTGCGTTAATCTCAAACCATTAATTGGCCTTAATTGTCTTTGATAATTGGTGGCTCAAACATAAGTAAGCATTTGCCATGAGCACTGTGGCACATTACCCAGGCACTCGAGGTCCCTGCTCGGCGGGAGGAGAATAATAACAAAACCAAGGAGAGCATTATGAAGTCGGCTGTTGAACAGTTGTCCACTTACAAGAGTGTGCATCTTAACCCCACCAATATCAAAAGCCATTTTATTGGTATCCCTTTGATTATCTGGTCAGTATTTTTAATGCTGTCACTGTGGCGTCTGCCTTTTGCTGACGGTACGTTCAGTATAGCCATGCTACTGGCTGTCCTGGTCATGGCCTATTACATCAAGTTGCATTGGCGTTTGGCGCTGGGACTGGCGCTGTTTATTCTGCCGGTTATTCTGACAACCGAATGGCTCTATACTCAAGGCTATGCCAGTATCTGGTTGGGCATAACAGTTTTTGTTATAGGTTGGATATTCCAGTTTATAGGTCACAAGTATGAAAAGGCCAAACCTGCTTTTATTGATGATCTCAACCAACTGCTTATTGGCCCGTTTTTCCTGATGGCCGAAGTGTTTTTTATGCTGGGACTGGAAGATGAGTTGGATCGCACTATTACCGCGATCGCTCGGGACAAACGTCGGGCACTGGAAGCGGCCAAAAGGGCAGCCAAAACTGCCCAATGACTCAGTTCAAAGCAAGTTGAGTTTCAGGATGGACGATAAAATTGCGGCATGATCCGTACCGTTTTGATCATGTTGTCGGCCACTTCTACCACTTCCATAGGGTAACCTGCGAGTCTCAGGCTAGTGTTGGCCTGGGGGATCTCTTCCAGATATTCCAGGATCAAACCATTGAGGGTCTTGGGGCCGTCGGTTGGGAAGTCCCACTCCATCTCTTTGTTGAGGTCGCGGATGTTGATGGTGGCATCGATCAGGAAGCTGCCATCCTGCTGCGGGGTAATATCTTCGCTGGGAGTGGTGATCATGGAAGTGGTAAAGTCGCCGACGATTTCTTCAAGAATATCTTCCAGCGTCACCAATCCTTGAATATCCCCGTATTCATCTACCACCAGGCCGATGCGTTCCTTGTTGTGCTGGAAGTTGGCCAATTGCACGTTGAGCGGCGTGCCTTCGGGAATAAAGTACAGCTCTTTTACAGCCCTAAGCAGGGAAGATTTACTGAACTGTTCCTTGGATTGCAGTCTTAACGCATCACGCAGATGCACAAAACCTACGGCATCATCTATGTTGTCACGATACAGGAGTACCCGGGTATGCGGGCTCTGAATAACCTGTTTGTTGATGCTTTTGAAGTCATCATTGACATTGATGGCGTAGAGTTCAGAGCGGGGCACCATGATGTCTTCCACAGTGACCTTCTCCAGATCCAGAATTGACAACAACATTTCCTGGTGGCGTCTGGGGATAAGGGCTCCTGCTTCATGAACAACAGTGCGGAGTTCCTCCTGGCTCAGGGCATCATCGGCACGTATGGTGCGGATCCCCATTAGTCTGAGTATGAAAGACGTGATGATGTTGACGCTTTTGACCAGAGGCAAAAACAGCCATAACAACCACTTGAGTATCAGGCTTGATGGGAAGGCGATGCGTTCTGGATGCAGTGCAGCCACAGTCTTGGGCGTCACTTCGGCAAACACTAATACCACGAGTGTCAGTACCCCGGTGGCGATGGCTAATCCCAAGTCGCCCCAGAGTCGGATACCCAGAATCGTGGCGATTGAGGAGGCGAGAATATTAACCAGGTTATTGCCTATGAGGATCAGGCCTATGAGTTTGTCGGGACGGTCGAGTAGTTTGATGGCGCGTTTGGCACCTTTGTGGCCATTATTGGCCAGATGACGCAACCGGTAGCGGTTTAGGGTCATCATGGCGGTTTCCGAACCGGAAAAATACGCCGAAATCAGGATTAACAGCAGGAGAATTATCAGGAGTATGCCGGTCGATATATCGTCCAAAAAGGGGCCCCGTCAGGAATAGCGAAAGTTAGTAAATACTGGCAATTGGATGGAGTGTCAAGTCAGGCAAAGGTCTAGCCCTGCCTGACTTAATTCAGATTAGCTCAGGATAAGTTCTTTGACGATGCGGGCGCCAAAGTAAGCCAGAGAGAGCAGGCTGGCACCGGTCAGACTGTAGATCACTGCCGTGCGGATACGGCAACCCACGGTATATTGCTGCCACAGCATAGCGATATAGACGAACCAGGCCAGAATGGAAAGTACCGCCTTGTGACCCTTGCCATCGGCAAACATATCATCAAGGAAAATAAAGCCGGTGGCCAGCGACAGACTCAGCAGAATCACCCCTATGATGATCAGATGATACAGCTGCTTCTCTACCGTCATCAGTGGCGGAAGCGCGGGGTTCAAAATCAGTTGCTTTTTCTTTAGCTTATTTTGGATTACAGCCAGTTGTATGGCGTAAAGCGCTGCTATCATCAAGGCACTGTAGGCCATCAGTGACAATACCACGTGGACCAATACTTCAGGGTGCACTTCAAAATGAGTGATGTACTTAGGTGGCAAAAGCCAT
Source organism: Shewanella indica (assembly GCF_002836975.1). GTDB lineage: Bacteria > Pseudomonadota > Gammaproteobacteria > Enterobacterales > Shewanellaceae > Shewanella > Shewanella indica. The sequence continues at coordinate 48,704 of NZ_NIJK01000040.1, forward strand.
AACAGGGATACGGATATCACGGAGCAGGCGTACACCACAGGTACCAGCACAATGACCTTGATACGTGAAAGTACCAAGGTAAAGGCCAGGGCGATAATCCAGTTCACCATGGATATTACATTGGTCAGACTGAAATTCTGGCCATCGACAGTAAAGATTGCCTGGTACAAGGCTGCAGCGTGCAGTATCACACCCAAAGCGGCAAAACCGGCAACGGTGCGGCGGTTGGGCCCCTCGGCGTGAAACAAGCGGCTTGTCACTAATATCAGCGCTATGCTGTAGAAAAACATCGCGGCAGCAGAGAGAATGACCATCTGGGATTAACCTATCCTTATGTGTAATTGGCCTCTGTGGGCAGCTTTAGAAAACTTGCAGGTATTAGAATAACATGAGCCACCGGTAATTGGGCAGTGACCCAGACGACAAAATTACTCAGTGCCCAGTAGATTAGTGCGTAATAAAGGGTAATTGGTTCCCGTCAAAAACATTCATTTGTACCTTGATAAGCGTCTATTTAACCCCATGTTGAGAACAGGGCTGCATTAATACTCCGGCTATAGTTATAATATGCCCCATCATTTTACATTCATAAACGGTATAGAACTGGACGATGTTTGAGAATCTCACCGACAGATTGTCCCGCACCCTGAAAAATATCAGTGGTCGGGGTCGCTTGACTGAAGAGAACGTGAAGGACACCCTGCGCGAAGTTCGTATGGCACTGCTGGAGGCCGATGTGGCTCTGCCTGTGGTGCGGGAATTTGTCAGCAGCGTCAAAGAACGTGCCGTTGGCCAGGAAGTGGCTAAGAGCCTGACCCCTGGGCAGGTATTTGTCAAAATCGTTCAGAGTGAACTGGAAAAAGCCATGGGGGAGGCCAACGAGGCTCTCAATCTGGCCGCTCAGCCACCTGCTGTATTGATGATGGCAGGACTGCAGGGCGCGGGTAAAACCACCAGTGTTGCCAAGCTGGGTAAGTTCCTGCGAACCAGACAGAAGAAGTCTGTGCTTGTGGTCAGTGCCGACGTATACCGTCCGGCGGCGATCAAGCAGCTGGAAACCCTGGCCAATGAAGTCGAAGTCGAATTTTTCCCATCGGACGTCAGCCAAAAGCCGGTGGATATCGCCAATGCCGCCATCGCTTACGCCAAGCGTAAGTTTATTGATGTAGTCATTCTGGATACCGCCGGTCGCCTGCATGTGGACGAGGCGATGATGGATGAAATCAAGGCGTTGCACGCCGCGGTCAAGCCGGTTGAAACCCTGTTTGTGGTTGACGCCATGACAGGTCAGGATGCGGCCAATACTGCCAAGGCCTTTAATGAAGCGCTGCCGCTGACCGGGGTGATCCTCACCAAGGTGGATGGTGATGCCAGAGGCGGTGCCGCCCTGTCCATTCGTCACATCACAGGTAAACCGATTAAGTTCCTGGGTGTGGGTGAAAAAACTGATGCGCTCGAGCCTTTCCATCCAGACCGGGTAGCTTCCCGTATTCTGGGAATGGGTGACGTGTTGTCGCTCATCGAAGAAGTTGAGCGCGGTGTCGATAAGGAAAAAGCCCTTAAGCTGGCTTCTAAAGTGAAGTCAGGCGGCAGTTTTGACCTGGAAGACTTCCGTGAGCAGCTGCAGCAGATGAAGAATATGGGCGGCATGATGGGGATGCTGGAAAAACTACCCGGCGTTGGTCAACTGCCTCCCGATGCTTTGGCGCAGGTGCAAAACGGTAAGCTCACAGGTCAAATGGAAGCTATTATTAACTCCATGACGCCAAATGAACGTAAGCGTCCGGATATGATCAAAGGCTCACGAAAACGCCGCATAGCTGCCGGTTCAGGCACTCAAATTCAAGATGTAAACCGCTTGCTGAAGCAGTTTACCCAGATGCAGAAAATGATGAAGAAAATGTCTGCCAAAGGCGGCATGCATAAGATGATGCGCGGCCTGGGAGGCATGCTGCCTCCGGGAATGAAGTTCCCTGGTCGCTGATACAGAATAACCTTACCAGGAAGCTGAAAACCTTCCTTAGCTATTGTCCCGCTTGGGATAAGCTGTGAATGGGCGTTGTAAAATTAGCCGGGATCGGTTGCAATCGCCCGAAAGTCAGGTAAAATCTTCCGGCTTTCTATCTGGGACTCTTCGCGAACACGGGGTTCCAGTTTTTATTTTTGCTGAAAAGCAAATCATTAGAGGATAAAGAACGCATGGTTACCATTCGTTTAGCTCGTGGTGGCGCTAAAAAGCGTCCATTTTACAACATCGTTGTTGCTGATAGCCGCAATGCCCGTGACGGTCGTTTCATTGAGCGTGTAGGTTTCTTCAACCCTCTGGCCAAAGGTCAGGAAGAAACTCTGCGCCTGGATCTGGACCGTGTTGAGCACTGGGTTTCAAACGGTGCTGCAACTACAGAACGCGTAGCAAAACTGATCAAAGACGCTCGTAAAGCAGCTGCTTAATAGCGTTTAAGGTATAGATTGATGAGCAGTAACCCACAGCCAATCGTGTTGGGCAAACTTGGTTCCAGCTATGGCGTTAAAGGTTGGCTGAAAATCACCGCCTATACCGATTCTGTTGAAGGTATTTTTGACTATTCACCTTGGCTCATTAAAGAGCAGGGCGAATGGCGTGAAGTGAAGGTCACCCAGTGGCGCTATCAGGGCAAGGCGGTTGTTGCCGCACTTGAAGGGGTAGAGACACGGGAGCGGGCGCAGATGCTCACTAACTGTGAGATCGGCATACTGCCTGAGCAGATGAAAGACCTGCCGGAAGATGAATTCTACTGGCGCGATCTTATCGGCTGCGAAGTGATCAACACCAAGGGCTACAACATGGGCAAGGTCGATCAGATCGTGGAAACAGGATCCAACGACGTCTTGCTGGTGAAGGCTAACGCCAAAGATAGCTTTGGCAAAGCGGAACGTATGATCCCCTTTGTCACCGAACAGTTCATCAAAGAGGTGAACGTTTCGGCAAAACAGATTTTAGTGGATTGGGATCCGGACTTCTGAGTCGAGGAAACAGCTTATGTGGTTAGGGGTCATCACCCTGTTCCCGGAGATGTTTCGAGCAGTAACAGACTTTGGCGTGACGGGTCGGGCCGTGAAGAATGGCCTGCTGGAAGTACAGATGTGGAATCCCAGGGATTTCACCCATGATAGACACAACACTGTGGACGACAGACCTTATGGTGGTGGTCCCGGAATGTTGATGATGGTTCAGCCCCTTCGCGATGCCATTCATGCAGCCAAGGCTGCGGCAGGTGAGGGAGCCAAGGTGATATATCTGTCACCTCAGGGACGCAAGCTGACTCAGCAAGGCGTGTCTGAGTTGGCACTATCATCCAAGCTGATCCTGGTGTGCGGTCGCTACGAAGGTATCGATGAGCGCATCATTCAGACGGAAGTGGATGAGGAGTGGTCGGTTGGTGATTACGTGCTCTCGGGCGGTGAATTGCCGGCAATGACCCTGATAGATTCGGTTTCGAGACTGGTTCCCGGCGTGCTGGGCAAACAGGCCTCGGCAGAGCAGGATTCCTTCTCTGACGGATTATTGGATTGTCCTCACTATACCCGGCCTGAATGTCTTGATGGACTGGATGTTCCGGCGGTGTTGCTCAGCGGCAACCACGAACAAATTAGACGCTGGCGTCTACAGCAGAGTTTGATAAGAACACTGCAGCGACGGCCAGAATTATTTGAAAATCTAGCTCTGACTGACGAACAGACGACTCTATTAGCGCAGTTCGTTGACGCAATGGACTCAGCCTAGTCGCAGCTCAGTTAATTCTAGAACGGAGTAAGTTATGAACAACATCATTAAAATGCTCAACGATGAGCAAATGAAAAAAGACGTACCTGATTTCGGTGCCGGTGATACCGTAGTCGTTCAGGTTCGTGTTAAAGAAGGTGACAAAGAGCGTCTGCAGGCCTTTGAAGGCGTGGTTATCGCTAAGCGTAACCGCGGTCTGCACTCTGCATTTACCGTACGTAAGATCTCTAATGGTGAAGGTGTTGAGCGTGCTTTCCAAACGCACAGCCCAATGATTTCCAGCATCGAAGTTAAGCGTCGTGGTCGCGTTCGTCGTGCCAAGCTGTACTATCTGCGTGAGCGTTCAGGTAAGTCTGCACGTATCCGTGAGAAGCTGGCTACTAAATAAGCCGCTATATAAAGACGCAAGTGTTCGCACAGAGACCCGCCTATATGGCGGGTTTTTGTTTTCAGCCGTAAATCACCTCCATAGCAGAAGGTGGACATTCAGCTATGCCAGACGAAGGTTTCTATTAGAAATTTCCCCCCGCAGTAATCACTGCTCAGCTTTCATCTTGGAAATGTAAACCCTAAATATCGCATATGGGCATAAGCTCCTGGCAAGAGGCTTTTATAGAAAAGTGTTAATGTATTTTAGGGTGACACTATTATCTTCTATTGAGATTATTGATGTTTGGGTGATTCTGTTGCAGGTTTATAGGCGATATATTTTTCACTACACATCGTTTTCCATTAAAGCTGGGGTTGGTGTGCGAGATATCTCACAAGGTTGTGAGACAAACAAGAGTTAAATAGCGGGTTTTGTCACTGAAAAATAATTAAACCATTTAAAATTAATTGCTTACCAACCTTGTTTTGATTGCTGCAAAAAAGTTGCAAGAGTTATTGGGCGGTTTATGTACAACTCCTGGGCCGGGATTGTATTAGTATTTAAATCATCCAAGGACAAGGATGATTCAGGGAACAAGGTCAGGAAGGCCTCAACCGTGAGGAACACGGTCCAGGGATAACTCAAGGAAGATGCTTATCAGGATGATGGCAAACAGGGAAAGCTACTGACCCAAGGAATATGGTCAGCGTCAGGAAGACGAAACAGGATGTATTGAAAGGATGCACAAGGACGATACAGGACACGCTTAAGGACAGAGCAAGGCCCGATCAAGGGATAATCGGGACTAAGGGAACAGGTACGCAAGTACAGGGACTCACCAGGATGGTACAGGGAGCGCAGGACGCACGGCAGACGCATGGATGGTGCAGGGAAGCAACTTAATAGCTGGAAGGCTTAACAGAGAAACAGATGGGCGCGGCTTAATTGTCGCGCCCTTTCTTATTTCGGGGCTTTGAGAATAGATAAACTCAGTCGCTTCATACTCTGAATTTTAATGGCAGAACAACCCTAACTAGCTTTCATGGGTAGAGAAGGCCTCATCGACACCTGCCCGAATTGCACCCGCCTCCTGAGCCACAACCGCCACCGACACTGCCCCTGGCCGTTGGCGCTTCATGCCATTCGGGTTCGGGAAAGATGGGCCATTCGATTTTCTGGATTTGTTTGCCGTGCATCAGAATATGGCCGCGATACTGGTTGATGCCATCGGTACTGAACTCAAACATAAAGCGTGCCTTCCAGCACAGACCATTCCGGCCACCTATGCTGGGACGCGCCGACTCCATGGCGATGGCAAGCATCTGCACCTTTTGTCGCTGGCATTCCCTTTCGGCAAATACCCGGCTGAGTTCGGCCATTTGTCGCAGCTGCCAGAAAAACGCAGCAATCATAACCAGCGCTGCGATCAGTAGAAAATCTGTCATCATTCTGTGGTCGCCCTGAACAGACCGCCAATGGCGCCGGATAGGCGGTCACTGCGGTGAGGATTGCGAAGTTCGCTCAATACCTGGGTACGTATCCCGGGTATGGCCACAATATCAGCAAAGATTTGATTAAAGAAGCTTTGCTCCTGTAAAGCCAAAGCCTCGAGATAAATTTTGCGGCATCCATCCTGTTTCAGACTAAGCCAGCAGCGGGCGGCGATGGCAACCAAGGCATCAATATTTAGCGCTTGTTGCTTGTTCAGCTCAGTTATCGCCTGTTGGCAGAGTTCGGGGTGAGACGCCAAGGCGCGAAGGAAGTAAACCTTATGTTCGGGGGCCGCTTCTTTGAATGCCTGGAAGAGCGTTTCGGCAAGCGGCTCAGGCAGCAATATATGTTCCAATTGCTGGCAAAGGGCAATCTGTACCTCGGCGGCGCCTTTGTTCAATCCTTGTTGCAACAGGGCTGAGTGATCCAGTTCATTGACCCTGGCACAGATATCCGCCAGCCCTTGCAGTCCCAGATGTTGCCAGTTTTCGGCTGCCACCTTGCCGCTCAGGTATTGGCAGGCATATTCATACTGTACAGAAGCGGCTTGTCCCAATTGTTTACGCACCAAGGCGTTGAATAGGGCCAATTTTTCCTGCGATGGCTTGAAACTGAAGGGATGATTGGCCATCTGTTGCTGCTGGGCTTCGCTCAGTTCACGGGTCAGGTTTTCCCCCATGGCTTCAAGCAGCATTTGAATAAACTGGCTACGCGCAGCTGGGACCAGGAGTCCGCGCTCATCCAAGGGTAATTTCAGGAACCAGATATATTGCTGATTGCTGCCATCCCAGAACACCAGGGCAAACTGGGCATGCCCTTGTATGGGAAAGGGGTAAGGGCTTTGAAGGGCTTCTATTTGATGAAAAGCCATGGGATCTATGTGCTGCACCCTGCGGCCGAGATCATAGACCTGATACTGGGTGTTGGCGGCGGTGAGAAGTTCGCTGAGGGTAGTGATACTGTCCATGCTCGTTTGACTCTTGTACAACAAATGCGGTGCATTATAGGGATAAGCTTGGCCCGATGGTATGATTGACGCCAATTTATTGTTTTGGATCTATGAGGTAACAGATGCCTTTTCTGGCGACTGAAAAACTCCTGTTGGCCATAGAGGTCGAATTGAAAGCGCTGGGAATGTGGAGCGCAACGGCTCCTGGCGCGACTGCCATGGCCAGCCAGGCGCCCTTTGCCTGTGACAGTATGGCGTTTGAAGCCTGGTTGCAGTTTATTCTGTTGCCGAAAATGCGCGCGCTGATAGAAGCACAAATGCCGCTGCCATCAGCTATAGCAACTGCGCCTATGGCCGAGCATGTATGGGGTGAAGCGCCCACATATCGTAATTTGATCACTTTGTTGAGAACCTTGGATGAACTCCTTACCAAACAAGCAAGATGAGACCCAGCTTCAAGCCGAGATTTCGGAGCAATCTTTGACACCAGTGGATGAAGAGTGCCCCGAGATCCGTATCCTCTATGAAGATGAACACCTGGTTGCCATCCATAAACCGGCGGGATTACTGGTGCACAGAACCTATCTGGCGCGAAAAGAGCGTTTTTTCGCCATGCAGCTGACCCGGGATCTGGTGGGTTGCCATGTGTTTCCGGTGCACAGGTTGGATAGGCCTACTTCGGGCGTCTTGTTGTTTGCCAAAAGCAGTGAAGTTGCTGCTCTTCTGTGTCAGCAGTTTGCCGGGCGCGAGACGCGCAAGGAGTATCTGGCCCTGGTGCGCGGTAATATGCACCAAGCCGGTACGCTGGACTATCCACTCAAAGAGGAGTTGGATGCCGTGGCCGATAAAGATGCCGACCGCAACAAGGAAGCCCAGGATGCCATTACTCAATATGCGCCGTTGCTCAATGCCGAGATCCCTTTCCCGTCAGGGCGGTACCCCAGCAGTCGTTTTGCCTTGATGCGCCTCTCGCCGTTGACCGGACGTAAGCATCAGCTCAGAAGGCATATGGCTCATCTGCGTCACCCCATCATAGGTGACACCACCCACGGCGATGGCAAACAAAACCGTTTCTTTCGTGAACACTTCGGCCTCAACCGTTTATGGTTGCTGGCTCAGAGCTTGAGCTTCACTCACCCAAAGACAGGCGAACCCGTCACTATAGTGACAGAGCCGGAGGCTGAATGGCAGCAAGTGTTCGATGGCCTGGGCTGGGATGAGTCCCTGCTTGAGTCAGACAGCGGTTTACTGCTGGCTTAGGGAAGGTGCGAATAAGTCCTCGTGGCACTCTGGCTTGCACAGCAATTGGCGTTCAAGGCATCTGACTGAAGGCATGCCGGGGCCTGTCGAAGTCGGATAACGCAGAGAGCCGGTTGCTGTGAAAGCCCCGAAGGGCGTGGCTTACAGACCTGCCTGCTATGTTGTGCTTCTTGCAAAGGACTAGGGCCATTTGCTGCGAACCACGCCTTGCATCCAGACCCGTAAGCCGACGCAGAGCACACATGGGACTTGTTCGCACCTTCCTTAGGTTTCGTCTTTATTGGTGCGCTTGTGCATCATGTCAAGCAAGGGACGGTAAGCGTCGAGTGGATAGTGGGCATGGTGTTGGTCTTGTTGAGCGGCTCTAAAGTAACACATACGGCGAACATGAGTTGCCCTTTGATGTTGCTTCTGAAGTTTCTGTCTGCTGCTCTGTCGCATCGCTGCGTTTCCTTATCGCCAATGGCGTGTCGGCTGGGTGTCTGTTGATGCTTATGCTTGCAGCATAAGCAGACGATACAGTATGGTGGAGAACAATGAGTATTGACTCCGAGGTGCAGAGTATAACATGAAAAAAGTGAACCTGGTGTTTGGAACTGTCTATGGTAATGCCCAGTTTGTTGCCGAGACGCTCCAGAAGCAGCTCCAGACTCATGGCTTTGAAGCTAAACTTTGGCAAAGTCATGAGCTTAAAGGATATATACCGGCGGCCGATGAGTATCTGTTGCTGGTTTCTTCCACTACCGGGCAAGGGGATCTTCCGGATGATATTTTGCCCTGGTTTTTGGAACTGAAAGACACGGCCCCCTACTTGCCTGAGCTCAGGTACGGAGTTATTGCCCTGGGAGACTCGAGTTATGAGACCTTCTGCGGCGCAGGTAAACAATTGGATGAACTGTTTGCGGAGCTTGGCGCCAAACGTATCGGTGAACGTTTGGAGATTGATGCCTGCGAAACCATGGAACCCGAGGTCGAGGCTCAAGCATGGCTCAACAACTGGCTACCCCTGCTGAAAACAGAAGCGGGCGCCTGAAAGGCTTTTCACAACATTGGTTTAAGTTTGCTCAGCGCCTGAGTCAGGCGCTGCTTGTCCCCATAGCTATCCTGCCTGCTGCCGGAGTGATGAAAGGCCTGGCCAGCACGCCGACAGGTATTTTGTCTCCTTCGCTCAATGAGCTGTTTGCCACTACTGGCGATCTCATCTTCACTATGATGCCGTTGTTGTTTGCCATCGCGATTGCCATAGGCTTTTGCCGTGATCAGGGGATTGCCGCCTTCAGTGCTGCGTTCGGTTATGGGGTATTCAACTCAAGCTTATCGCTGCTGGCCTCGCAAAACCCCGTGCACACCTCGGTTTGGCTCGGAGTGGAAACCATAGATACAGGTATAGCCGGTGGCATGTTGCTTGGGGTAATGACCTGTTTGGCGATGGCCATGAGTCGTCATTTACGTTTGCCGGCTATCTTTTCCTTCTTTGAGGGACGCCGCAGCGCGCCATTGTTGATGCTGCCGTTGGCGGTGTTGCTGGCCTATTTGCTGGCGCTTATCTGGCCACCTTTGGCGCACTATATTGAGGTGTTCTCCAACTGGGCCGTGTATCAAAAGCCACAGCTGGCCTTTGCCATCTATGGCACGGTGGAACGCCTCTTGCTGCCGCTTGGACTGCACCATATCTGGAATGCGCCTTTCTATCTCGAGCTTGGGCAGTATTATCAGGATGGTCAATGGCTCAGAGGCGAAGTGGCGCGCTACCTCGCCGGCGATCCCCAGGCCGGCAACCTGGCCGGTGGCTATCTCATCAAAATGTGGGGCCTGCCAGCGGCGGCCCTGGCGATTTGGCGCTGTGCCGACAAGAGTGAACGCAATCGGCTGGCCGGCATTATGCTGTCGGCGGCGGCCACCAGTTGGCTCACCGGGGTAACTGAGCCGATTGAGTTTGCTTTCCTGTTTGTGGCGCCTTTGCTGTATCTGGTGCACGCATTGCTGACCGGGCTGGCTTATGCTGTCTGTATCTGGCTCGACATTCACTATGGGCTGGTGTTTTCCAACGGTTTGTTGGATTTTGCCCTTTTGTGGCATCAATCCGCCAACGCCGGTTGGTTTCTGATCCTGGGCCCCTTGACCGCAGTCATCTATTACCTGATTTTCCGGGCTTCCATCATGGCATTCAATCTTAAGACGCCGGGGCGGCTGGAGCCGGAAACCACTTCGGGCGGCAATCTGCTGGCCATGATAGGCGCGCTCGGCGGCGCCGCCAATATCCGCAACCTCAGCGCCTGTATGACCCGGTTGCGCCTGAGTGTTGAACGTCCTGAGCTGGTGGACAAGTCACGCTTGTTGGGATTGGGAGCCAAGGGCGTAATAGTGGTGGGGCAGGGCGTTCAGGTGGTGTTTGGCACCAAGGCCGAGACCTTGAGAGGGCTTTTGCAAAAGTATCTGGACAGCCGCCAGACAAGCCGGAGATAACGAGCTGCTTTTGATGAATAAATTTTAAGCGCGCCAGTGGCGAGACTGTGGCATATTCAAACTTTAATGCTGTAATCGGAGCCGATATGCCACGCAAAATACTGATGATTGATTGTGCCGATGAATATGGGCTTATCGCCAGAGTTACTGGGGTATGCTTTCAGCACAGACTGAATATCATCAAAAACAACGAGTTTGTTGATAATCAGCAGGGGCGCTTTTTCATGCGTACCGAGCTTGAAGGTGAGTTCGATGAAGCTAAGCTGTTAGAAGAATTGGCTGAAGTTCTGCCCAAGCAAAACCATATGAAACTGGTGGATGCCGGACGCAAGCGCATAGTGGTGTTGGCGACCAAGGAGGCCCATTGCCTCGGTGATCTCTTGATGAAAACTTACTATGGTGCCCTCGATGTGGAAATAGCCGCCATAGTGGCCAACTACGATACGCTGGCACCGCTGGCTGCCAAGTTTGAGGTACCTTTTCATCATGTCAGCCATCAGGGGCTGGATCGCAGCGCCCACGAGCGTGCCATGTTGGAGATTATCGCCGGCTATCAGCCTGAATACCTGGTACTGGCCAAATATATGCGGGTGCTTACCCCAGAGTTTGTCGAGCAGTATCCCAATAAGATTATCAATATTCATCACTCCTTTCTGCCGGCCTTTATCGGTGCCAATCCCTATCGTCAGGCGTGGGAGCGCGGGGTGAAAATTATTGGGGCCACGGCGCACTTTGTGAATAACTGTTTGGATGAGGGGCCCATCATTAAGCAGGATGTTATCCCTGTGGATCACAGTTACAGCGCGGCAGATATGGCCAAAGCCGGCCGAGATGTGGAAAAAAGTGTTCTCAGCCGGGCTCTGGCGCTGGTACTCAATGAACAGGTTGTGGTGTACGGCAACAAAACCTTGGTATTTTAATCCGAGTGTTTTGGGCTCAGTGAGTTCAGCGGAAACTCACGTAGAGTTTTTCCTCTTCTGGGATCATGGCCATATCGGAAATGGTCACTTTGCCGGGCAGGAAGCGGCCAATCTTTTTGGCTGTGCGATCGGCGCCATGACTCATGGCAAATTGATGCAGTGACTCACCATTGCATACCAGTCGAGGGAATACTCGCTGTTCATTGATCCGGTATTCACGTAAGGTGGTGGAAAACTCTATCATGCTGTTGCTGGCACTGGATTTACAGACCTGGATTAAGGCCTGCTCGATATAAGGATCCATTACGGCCTGGGCACTGAGAGAGCCGAAGCTCAGGCCGGCGACAGCCAGTAATACTGCGCCGGTGCGGGTACGTTGGCAAAGGTTCATGGCTTGCTCCTTTTCGGGATGCTTCAAGTACCATTTAAGTACAGTCGCAGCAGCGGCATTTGCCAGCGATGGAATTGAGGCTTTCTGTCAGCAGTTGTTGCTGTTTGGGCAGGGTGTGTCCCAAGGTGTGGAAGTTTGTCTCTTGGTAAGTAAATGTGTCTGCCTGTGCCCTTATGGGCAGATCAGACAGACACATAGATGGGGATACTGACCTAATAAAGTGTTTATTGCTCTAGGTCAGTTCCCGAGGGCAAGGGTCAGTCGACCATTCGCAGCAGTTCGTTGATACCCACTTTCCCGCGGGTCTTCTCGTCTACCTTCTTGACTATGATGGCGGCATAAAGATTGTACTTGCCGCAGTTGGAAGGCAGAGTGCCTGACACCACCACAGAACCTGCTGGAACCCGGCCATAGTGAATTTCGCCGGTTTCGCGGTCATAGATGCGGGTGCTCTGGCCGATATAGACCCCCATGGAGATCACTGAGCCTTCCTCGACCACGACTCCTTCAACGATTTCAGAGCGGGCACCGATAAAGCAATTGTCTTCAATAATGGTCGGGCCGGCCTGCAGTGGCTCGAGTACGCCACCGATGCCGACACCGCCGGAGAGATGCACGTTTTTACCAATTTGCGCGCAGGAGCCAACCGTGGCCCAGGTGTCGACCATGGTGCCTTCATCCACATAGGCGCCCAGGTTAACGTAAGAGGGCATAAGCACAGTGTTTTTACCGATGAAAGAGCCTTTGCGCACCGCAGCCGGTGGCACAACACGTATGGCTTCGGCGCGAAAACGCGCTTCATCATAGTCGGCAAACTTCTGTGGTACCTTGTCGAAATACTTGGTTTCGGCCCCGTCGATTACGCCATTGTCGAAGATGCGGAAAGACAGCAAAACGGCTTTCTTGAGCCATTGGTGCACATGCCATTGGCCGTCCAGTTTCTCGGCCACTCGGGCCTCGCCTCTGTCCAGCATGTCAATCACTCGTTCCACGTCGGCACGCAGCTCGGCGTCAACTGTGGTTGGGCTTATCTGTGCGCGAGCTTCAAAAGCCGCCTCAATACGTTGGCGTAAAGCCTCCATTGGTTTCTCCCGTTTACTTAGGTTGTTGGGGTCCCGAATTGGGACAGGGCACTGATCAGTGACTCTTTCAGCCTGTGTTGCTGGGCTTCATCCAGTGCCAGTCCCTGATTGGTTTGTAGAATAAAAAAGTCCTCAGCGCGCTCGCCTATCGTGGTGATCTTGGCCGCCAGCAGGGTGACATCACAGCGATAGAAGGTTTCACCTATCTTGGCCAGCAGACCTGGGCTATCCAAGGCTATCAGCTCCATCATACTTGTACCATGGCGGCGGGTAGGCAGAAAACTGACCTGAGTCGGAACTTTAAAAGGTTTCATCTTGCGCGACAACTTGCGAAAGCGCGGGATCTTGGGTTGTTCGCCACTGAGCGCTTTGCCAAGGGCCTTGCGTATACTTTGTATCCGCGATAACTGACTAACCGCCTTGCCGTCCTGCTCGAGGATCACAAAGGTATCCAAAGCGTAATTGTCCTTGGATGTCATGATGTTGGCATCATGAACATTGATATTCTTGTTGTCCAGCACCGCCATCACAGTGGCAAACAGCTTGGGTTTGTCCTGGCAGTAGACAAACAGCTCTGTGCCGCCACGGGTGGTGTGTTTGGATACCATTACCAGCGGTTCATCCTGCTTGTGCTTTAGAATGGCCTCAGCGTGCCAGGCGATTTGATTGGGTTGATGACGCAAAAAGTAATCGGCCTTGAATCTCTGCCACAGTAGATCGAGAGTCTTCTCCTTGAAGCCGCGCCGCAGCAACTCTTTCTTGGCTTTAGCTTGATGCTCCCGTACCCGGGCACGAATATCCACCGGCTTTTCTTTACCGCGGGCAAGCACTCTCTGAGTGGCAAAATAGAGATCCCTGAGCAGGGAGCCCTTCCAGTTGTTCCAGGTTTTTTCATTGGTGGCACAGATATCGGCTACCGTCAGGCAGTAGAGGTAACTCAGGTGCACCGCATCGCGAACTTTATCGGCAAAGTCGGCGACCACTTCCGGATCGGAAATATCCCGCCGCTGGGCGACAATCGACATCAACAGATGATTTTCTACCAACCAGCTGACCAAGCGGCCGTCGTGGTCGTTGAGACCGTGCAGTTTGCAAAATTCCAGCGCATCGACTGCGCCGAGCTTACTGTGATCGCCGCCGCGGCCTTTGGCGATGTCGTGGAAAATGGCCGCCAATACCAGCAGCCCCTTTTTTGGCAATTGATTGATCAGCACAGAGCCGAGTGGGAATTCCTCTTTCTGTTCTGCCTGGGCAAATTTGTCGATATTGAGCAGCAGCCTGTGAGTGTGTTCATCTACCGTGTAGGCGTGGAAGAGGTCAAACTGCATCTGGCCTTCAATGGCGCGCCAGGCAGGTAAATAAGCCGACATCACTCCGTGTTTGTGCATTAGCGACAGGGCGGCAATACCGCGAGCATGACGGAGAATTTCCATAAATACTCTGCGGCAGCCCTCCCGGGCCATCAGAGGTTGCGGCTGGGCGCGTCTGGCTCTTCTCAGCGCCCTCAGGGTTGGCGCGTAAATTCCCTGAATGTTGGAATTGCGGGCCACATGCAAAAACAGCCTGACGATCTCTTCCGGATCGTCAAACAGCGCCAAGTCCAGCGCCTCGATAAAGCGACCGCGGCGCTGATAGTGTTCATCTATAGGCTGGATTTCCAGCGCCTGAGTGTGTCCCAGGGTGGCGCGTTTGAACAGTTGCAGCAGCATCTCGTTGAGCTCCATCACCCGCCGCACTGTGCGGTAATAGTGCTTCATCATCTGCTCGACCGCCAGTTGGGTAGCGTCTTCGTAACCCATGAGGCCGGCTACCTGACGCTGCAAGTCAAACAGCAAACGGTTTTCGTCGCGGCCCGATGCCAGGTGCAGGGCAAATCTCAGCTCCCAGAGGAAGTGCTGACACTCAAGCAACTCTTCGAGTTCGGCCTGCTGCAAAAAACCATGCTCGACCAGTTCTTCAAGTCTGGCGGCATCGAAGTGGCGCATAGCGACCCAGGCTATGGTCTGAATATCCCTCAGGCCACCGGGGCAGGTCTTGATATTGGGCTCAAGATCGAAGGCGTTGGCCCTGGCATGGCGGGCACGCTGTTCATCTCGCTTGGCATTGAAAAACGCGTTTGAGGGCCAGAATTGGTGCTCGCGAATCGCGTCGTAGAGAGTATCAAACAGGATTTCCGGGCCGGTAAGCAGTCTGGCTTCCAATAGGTTGGTGGCTATGGTGATGTCTTGTCGACCCTGTTGCAGGGTTTCTTTCAAGGTTCTGACACTGTGACCGATTTCAAGACCAGCGTCCCAGAGAAAGGCGATATAAGCACTGAGCCTGCTCTCGGCTGCTGGGTCCAGGTTGTCATCCACCAGAAACAGCAGATCTATGTCCGAGTAGGGATGCAGCTCACCGCGGCCATAGCCGCCGACGGCGATAAGAGCGATGGGATAAGCATCCAAGCCTTCGGCCTGCCATTGTTCAATCAGCTGCTTATCGACAAAGCGACAGCGGCTGGTAACCAGTTCGACTATCTTTTCTCGCGAGGTAAACCTGTCAAACAGGGCTTGATTCTGCTCACAAAGTGCCGTTTTGGCTGCCAGCGCTGTGCTCATTCTATTCCTTGGGTGACGCCTTATTTGGCGTGATTGATGATCCTCGGGAAATCTTCCTCGGCGCGCAGCGTCAGAACTTCTACGCCGGTTTCGGTGATTAACAGAGTATGTTCCCACTGAGCTGAATTTTTACCATCTGAGGTGGTGACAGTCCAGCCGTCATCCTTATTCAGTACAGAAGTGTGGCGACCGGCGTTGATCATCGGCTCAATGGTAAAGCACATGCCGGGGCGCAATATGGTCTTGTCGTTGTTTCTGTAATGCACCACCTGTGGTTCTTCGTGGAAGCCTGCGCCGATACCGTGACCGCAGTAATCCTGCACGATTGAATATTTGTCCAGGCCTGACTTGCTGGCCTTGATAAACTTCTCAACTGTGGTACCAATCTCGCCCAGCTGCATGCCGGGGCGAACTTTACGGATGGCGGCGTAGAGGCTCTCCTGGGCGATACGGCACAGGCGGCGATCTTTCGGGCTGACATCACCGATCAGGAACATTTTGGAAGTGTCGCCGTGATAACCGTCCTTGATAACTGTGATATCAATGTTAAGGATATCGCCGTCCTTGAGCACGCGATCACTGGGAATACCGTGGCAGATCACCTCATTGATAGAGGTGCAGATGGACTTGGGAAAACCGTGGTAATTGAGCGGCGCGGAGATGGCGCCCTGTTCTTCGGTGTACTTGGCGCAGATATCGTTGAGTTCGTTGGTACTGACCCCGACCTTGACGTGTGGGGCTATCATTTCCAACACATTGGCGGCCAGCTTGCCGGCGGCGCGCATTTTCTCAATTTCTTCTGCTGTCTTGATGACTATACTCATGGGGCTTTCTCTTAATAACGAGTGCCTTGGCCAAGGCCAATTCACCTTGTTTGTGAAACGGTAAAATAACGCTACTGACGCGGCTTTGAACTGAGTTTAAGGCCGACATGAGAGCGGTAAAAAGTTTGTGTTTGCCGGCGATTTATGGTATAAAGCGCGCCGTTATGTTTGACTCTAAGTGACTTTGAGTTGACGACTCTATGAGTTCGAATTAGCTTCAAGTCGGCTGCCTTTGATGGGGGAACCCATTTTGTCGGCAGGTAAGAGTAAAGATGGCGGCCATTATACATGGCATTTAACTCAAATACTAAATCACACACGTATCGACACATTCTTCGGGGTGCCCGCGGCTTGACCAAAGGGTCGAAGACATGGGATGCGTGGAGGTCTAACCCCTTAAATTAAGGTATAGAAAATGACTACAGTTTCAATGCGCGATATGCTCCAGGCCGGTGTACACTTCGGTCACCAAACCCGTTACTGGAACCCTAAGATGAAGCCTTTCATCTTCGGTGCTCGCAACGGTGTACACATCATCAACCTCGAGCACACTGTGCCAATGTTCAATGAAGCTCTGGCTTTCATCAGCAACATTGCTTCCAAGAAAGGTAAAATCCTGTTCGTAGGCACCAAGCGCGCTGCCAGTGAAGCCATCAAAGAAGCTGCCGTATCTTGCGAGCAGTTCTACGTGGACAAGCGCTGGCTCGGCGGTATGCTGACCAACTGGAAAACCGTTCGTCAGTCAATCAAGCGCCTGAAAGATCTGGAAACCCAGTCTGTTGACGGTACTTTCGACAAGCTGACCAAGAAAGAAGCGCTGATGCGTACCCGTGAGCTGGAAAAGCTTGAGAAGTCTCTGGGTGGTATCAAGAACATGGGCGGTCTGCCAGACGCCATTTTCGTTATCGGTGCCGACCATGAACACATCGCTATCAAAGAAGCCAACAACCTGGGTATCCCAGTTGTTGCCGTAGTAGATACCAACTCTGCTCCAGATGGCGTTGACTACATCATTCCTGGTAACGACGACGCTATGCGTGCAATCCGTTTGTATGCTGAGTCTGTAGCTGCTGCTGCCAAAGCTGGCCGTGGTCAGGACCTGGCTGTTCAAGCTGAAGAAGACGGTTTCATCGAAGCTGAATAATAAGGTGCGATGCTAGTACATCACCCTTATTAACCAAGAGATATGATTGGTTAACAGGGGCCATATGGCCCCTGTTTTATACCTACTTATCAATAGGTTAAATTTGTCGAATTATCAATTGAGGATTTAACAATGGCAATTACTGCTGCCCTGGTTAAAGAACTGCGCGACCGTACTGGCGCAGGCATGATGGATTGTAAAAAAGCCCTGACCGAAACTAACGGTGATATCGAAGCTGCAATCGATAACATGCGTAAGAGCGGCGCGGCTAAAGCGGCCAAGAAAGCCGGTAACATCGCTGCCGAAGGTACTATCCTGATCAAAAACGGTGCTGGTTACACTGCTCTGGTTGAAGTTAACTGCCAGACTGACTTCGTAGCAAAAGACTCCAACTTCCTGGCTTTCGCCAACGAAGTTCTGGACGCTGCCGCTGCTGCCAAAGTGACTGTTGAAGATCTGAAAGCCCAGTTCGAAGAAGCACGTGTTGCCCTGGTTGCCAAAATCGGTGAAAACATCAATGTTCGTCGCGTTGAGTACATCGACGGTGACAAGATGGCTTTCTATCGTCACGGCGATCGCATCGGTGTTGTTGTTACCGGTGAAGCCGATGAAGAAACGCTGAAGCACATTGCAATGCACGTTGCTGCCTCTAAGCCTGAGTACGTTAACCCAGAAGACGTTCCAGCTGAAGTGGTTGAGAAAGAGCGTTCCGTTCAAGTTGAAATCGCTATGAACGAAGGCAAGCCTCAGGAAATCGCTGAGAAGATGGTTGCCGGCCGCATGAAGAAGTTCACCGGTGAGGTTTCTCTGACTGGTCAACCATTCATCATGGAGCCAAAGAAAACTGTTGGCGAAGTTCTGAAAGAGAAAGGCGCCACTGTGACTAACTTCATCCGCTTGGAAGTGGGTGAAGGTATCGAGAAGAAAGAAGAAGATTTTGCTTCTGAAGTAGCTGCCCAAATCGCTGCTTCCAAGAAGGCTTAATCGCCAATTCTTAACCCTCCCAAGACCGCAGCAGCCGCTGCGGTCTTGTTATGACCAGGACAGAAAAAGATGAGCACCAACCCAAAACCTGCATTTCGACGTATTCTGCTGAAACTGAGTGGCGAAGCCCTGATGGGCGAAGAAGGCTTCGGTATCGATCCCAAGGTACTGGATCGTATGGCCCAGGAGATTAAGGAGCTGGTTGAGCTCGGCATTCAGGTTGGCGTGGTCATCGGTGGCGGAAACCTGTTCCGTGGTGAAGGGCTGGCCAAGGCCGGTATGAACCGCGTGGTGGGCGATCACATGGGTATGCTGGCGACAGTGATGAATGGTCTGGCGATGCGTGATGCGCTGCACCGTGCCTATGTTAATGCCCGTCTGATGTCTGCTATTCCGCTCAATGGCGTGTGCGATAGATACAATTGGGCCGAAGCTATCAGCTTGCTCAAGTCCGGGCGCGTGGTGATTTTTGCTGCCGGTACCGGTAACCCATTCTGTACCACAGACTCTGCTGCTTGCCTGAGAGGGATTGAAATTGAAGCAGAAGTCGTGCTAAAAGGCACTAAAGTTGATGGCGTATATTCAGATGATCCTATGAAGAACCCTGAAGCCGTCAAATACGATGAACTGAGTTACAATGAAGTTCTGGATAAAGAATTGAAAGTCATGGATCTGGCTGCTTTCACCATGGCCCGTGACCACGACATGCCTATATTGGTCTTCAATATGAATAAGCCAGGTGCGCTGCGCCGGGTTATCATGGGTGAAGAAGCCGAAGGCACGCTGATCAAAACGAAATAACCGACTGATTGCAAAAAGGACATTTAACGTGATTGATGCGATTAAAGAAGATGCACAGGTTCGTATGGACAAGTGTGTGGAAGCCACCAAGGCACAAATGGCCAAGGTGCGTACCGGCCGTGCTCACCCCGCACTGCTGGATTCTATCCAGGTGTCTTACTACGGCACCATGACCCCGCTCAAGCAGGTGGGTAATATTTCAGTTGAAGACAGCCGCACTCTGGCGGTTAACGTGTTCGACCGTAGCATGATCCAGGCAGTAGAAAAGGCGATCATGAGCTCAGATTTGGGCCTGAACCCTATGTCTGCCGGTGCCACTATCCGTATCCCTCTGCCGGCTCTGACCGAAGAGCGCCGCCGTGATCTGGTTAAAGTGGTGCGTGCCGAGGCTGAAAACGGTCGTATCGCCGTGCGTAACGTTCGTCGTGATGCCAACTCTGCGGTGAAGAACCTGGAGAAGGACAAAGAGTGTACCGAGGACGATGTACGCCGCAGCGAAGATGAAGTACAAAAGATAACTGACGTACATATCAAGAAGATAGACGAACTGTTGGCCGCGAAAGAAGCGGAATTGATGGAAGTCTGATATTGACTCGCTAAACTAGAGTTGATGCGCCGTGTAGGGGTATACTACGCGGCGTTTGTCTATTTATAAGGGTTGTTTATTCAGATGTCATCCAATATGGAAGCCGATCCTACGACTCCAACCAGCACAGGTGACTGCCAGACTTCAGAGTGCTTACCTGAGCAGCTTTCAGAGCTGGTAAAACAGTCTATCCCGCAGCATGTGGCTATCATTATGGATGGTAACGGCCGTTGGGCTCAGGCCCAGGGTAAAGCCAGGGTTTTTGGGCATAAGGCCGGAGTCAAAGCCGTGCGCCGGGCCGTGAGTACAGCAAGGCAGCTCGGGGTACGTTCATTGACCCTGTTCGCGTTTTCCAGTGAGAACTGGCGTCGTCCGGATCAGGAAGTCAGCCTGTTGATGGAGCTATTTTTTACCGTGCTGCGTCGGGAAATCAAGCTGCTGCACCAAAATGGTGTCCGGTTGAATATTATTGGGGATACCAGTCGTTTTTCCGAGAGACTGCAAAAACAGATCCGTGCCGCCGAAGAGAAAACCGCTGCCAACTCAGAGCTGACCCTTAATGTCGCCGCTAATTATGGTGGCCGCTGGGACATAATGCAGGCCGCCCGCAAACTGGCAGAAAAAGTCGAATCCGGTGAAATGACCAGCAGTCAGTTCAGTGAAGAGGCCCTGGCAGCGCATTTGTGCATGCAAAATCAACATGAAGTTGATTTAATGATCCGTACGGGCGGGGATTACCGCATCAGTAATTTTATTCTCTGGCAGGCGGCTTATGCCGAGTTGGTCTTTACCGACACCCTTTGGCCAGATTTTGATGAGCAGGCATTTCGCCAGGCTGTGGCGACTTTTGCCAGCCGCCAGCGTCGTTTCGGTCTGACCGGAAGTCAGATAGAAGAAATACGCAGCGAATAACATCTTACGAGGGACATTTTTTGCTAAAACAACGAATAATAACAGCAATTTGGTTAATCCCACTGGTTATGGGGGCCATTTTTTTGCTCCCGGCGAGTTATTTTTCATGGGCCTTGGTGGCGGTATTTCTGATTGCGGCGAAAGAGTGGGGCCGTATTATCGACAGCCGTTGTGAGGTCACTCAATGGAGTTTTACCGCTACCCTGGCGATAGTATTGGTGGCGATTAACCTCCTGGTACCGACCGATGCCGTCTGGTCCAGAGGTCAGTTACACCCCATCATGCTGGCCATCATTCTTATCGGCGCCTGCTGGTGGCTATTCTCTTTGGTGCTGGTGATCTCCTATCCCCGCAGTGCCAAACTCTGGCAGGGCAGTCCCATGCTCAAGTCTATGTTTGGTCAGTTGACTTTGCTTCCTTGTTTCGCTTCCCTGATCGCGCTCAAGGCGCTCAGCAGTCCTGCTGACCCTTATTTTGGCGGTATCTTGGTTTTCTTGGTGATGCTGACCGTATGGGCCGCCGATTCAGGCGCCTACTTTGCCGGTAAGGCGCTGGGGCGGATTAAACTTATGCCCAACGTCAGCCCGGCCAAGACTCTGGAAGGTTTACTTGGTGGCCTGTTGACCACCATGGTGGTGGTGGCCGGTGTTTGCTATTTCTCTCCAGAGCAGGAGCTTGGACTGCTGATAGCCGTGACCCTATTTACCGCTTTGGCCTCGGCGCTCGGCGATCTGTCCGAGAGTATGTTCAAGCGCGCCGCCAAAATCAAAGACTCGGGCACTATATTGCCCGGTCACGGCGGTGTGCTGGATCGCATCGATAGCCTGACCGCAGCCTTGCCTGTATTTACCCTTATCTATATTGCATTCTGGATGTAGTGCTATGCAAAACATGGTGATTTTAGGAGCGACTGGTTCTATTGGTGCCAGTACCCTCAGTGTGATCCAACATAACCCGGCGGCATATCAGGTTTATGCGTTGGTGGCCAATACCAATGTCGACAAGATGGCCGAGTTGTGTACGATCCACCGACCTGAAGTTGCCCATATGGTTGACCCCAATGCTGCCAAGCTATTGGCCGAGCGTTT
Source organism: Shewanella indica (assembly GCF_002836975.1). Lineage (GTDB taxonomy): Bacteria > Pseudomonadota > Gammaproteobacteria > Enterobacterales > Shewanellaceae > Shewanella > Shewanella indica. Next base: position 70,332 of record NZ_NIJK01000040.1, read on the forward strand.
GGGGGCCACCTCTGCTACCCGCGTGAGCAGCGGCGAGTCAGAACTACTTGAGCTGGTGGCTCACAGCCGGGTCGATACCGTGATGGCGGCCATAGTCGGCGCCGCCGGCATGTTGCCAACGCTGGCGGCAGTCAAGGCCGGTAAGCGGGTGCTGCTGGCCAATAAAGAGGCGCTGGTGATGTCCGGGCGCTTGTTTATGGAAGCCACCCGCCAGTCGGGCGCGACTCTGCTGCCGGTAGACAGCGAGCACAACGCTATTTTCCAATGCCTGCCGGAAGCTGTGCAGCAACAGCTGGGTTATTGCAACCTTCAAGGCGCAGGCATTTCATCGATTCTGCTCACCGGCTCTGGTGGGCCATTTTTGAGCGCCGATCTTGCCAGTTTGGCGAGTGTGACACCGGCCCAGGCTATCAAGCATCCCAACTGGTCTATGGGGCCTAAAATTTCTGTCGATTCGGCGACTATGATGAATAAAGGGCTTGAGTATGTAGAGGCGCGCTGGCTCTTCAACGCCAGTGCCGAGCAGCTCAAGGTGGTTATCCACCCCCAGAGTGTGATTCACTCCATGGTGCAGTATCAGGATGGTAGCGTGCTGGCGCAGCTCGGTAATCCGGATATGCGTACTCCGATTGCTCATTGTATGGCCTATCCGGAGAGAATTGTTTCAGGGGTTGAACCTTTGGACTTTTTCAAAGTCGGACAATTGAGCTTCTGTGAGCCGGATTTTGCCCGTTATCCATGCCTTGAGTTGGCAATGACTGCCAGTGCTTCGGGGCAGGAGGCGACCACAGTGATCAACGCAGCCAATGAAATGGCCGTTGCCAGCTTCCTTAAAGGGGAAATTGGCTTTACCGATATCGCCCGGGTCAATGAAGCCTGTTTGGCCCGTGTGCCGCAATCGCCTTTAAATTCCATAGCGGATATTCTGGCATTGGACGGCCAAAGTCGTCAGTATGCCGAGGAAGCTATCGCCGGATGCAAGTGAGGAAAATAAGGTCTGATGTTTGATTTTTTATGGAACCTGGGCGCTTTTATCGTCGCCTTGGGGATACTGATCACCGCCCATGAATATGGCCACTTTTGGGTAGCCAGGCGCTGTGGTGTCAAGGTGGAGCGTTTCTCTATCGGCTTTGGTAAGGCGATTTGGCGTCGCCTCGGCAAAGATGGCACCGAATATGTGATAGCCATGATCCCGCTTGGGGGCTATGTCAAAATGCTCGACGAGCGGGTCGAGGATGTACCCGAGGAGCTTAAAGAGCAGGCCTTTAATCGCAAGAGTGTCTGGGCGCGTATCGCGATAGTCGCTGCCGGGCCGATAGCCAACTTTATCTTTGCCATTTTCGCGCTCTATATTATGTATCTCATCGGCGTGCCTTCACTCAAGCCGGTGATCAGCGATGTCAGACCCGGCTCGCCTGCGGCCGTGATGCAGATAGATGGCCCTCAGCAGATAGTGGCGGTTTCCGGGCAAAAGGTACGCACCTGGGAAGAAGTGAACCTGGCACTGGTCGGTCATATCGGCGATGACAGTATGAGCTTGACCCTGAGGCCGCTCGACCAGATATCTCAGCCTGACGATGGTCTTGAGCCTTCCGGGCGTACTTATCAGTTGGATATCCGCAACTGGCGTTTCGATCCGGAAAAAGAATCCCCCTTCAGTACGCTGGGGCTGGATATCTTCCGCCCGGATGTGATCCCTGAAGTGGAGACGGTTACCGAGGGCGGTGCGGCCGCCAAGGCCGGGGTCAAGGCCGGTGATATTCTGGTGGCCGTCAATGGTGAGGCATACAGCGACTGGCAAACCTTTGTCGGACAAATTAAAGTATCAGCCGGTAAGCCGTTGCAACTGACGGTTAAGCGCAGTGGTGAACAACAGACTTTCACTCTGATCCCGGACAGCCGCAAGGGTGCCAATGGCGAAATGGAAGGTGTCATCGGCCTGGCGCCCAAAGCCCCCAAGTGGCCGGACAATATGCTGCTGGATCTGCAGTATGGCCCGCTTGAATCCATTTCGGTGGCGGCAGATAAAACATGGCAACTTGTAGTCGTCAGCTTTAAGATGATCGCCAAGTTGTTTACCGGTGATGTTTCGGTTAAAAATTTGAGCGGCCCCATCTCCATCGCTCAGGGGGCAGGTAACAGCGCCAACATAGGGTTGGTATATTTTCTCGGGTTCCTCGCCCTGATAAGCGTAAACCTCGGCATTATTAATCTCTTGCCGTTGCCAGTGCTGGACGGGGGACACTTGATGTATTACTTGGTGGAAGTAATAACAGGTAAGCCTGTATCCGAACGGGTACAGGAAATTGGATTCAGATTTGGGGCGGCGTTGCTGCTGATGTTGATGAGCATTGCCCTTTTCAATGATTTTGCCCGACTCTGAGCAAGGACAGACAAATAATTAGAAGTGCGCTATGCGATTGAATAAACTTTTTGCCTCGATGTTATTAGTCGGCGCGTCGTTTTCAGGGAATGGTTGGGCAGAGTCTTTCCAGCCTTTTGAAGTGACCGACATCCAAGTTGAAGGTTTGCAACGAGTGGCACTCGGTGCGGCCTTGCTGAGTTTGCCTGTCAAAGTGGGTGACACAGTCGACCAACTCAAGTTGCAACAGGCGATAAAGAGCCTGTATGCCTCCAGTAACTTTGAAAATGTTCAGGTGTCCCGCGATGGTGGGGTGCTGATAGTGTCGGTACGTGAAAGACCGACCATCAGTGCCGTGACCTTCGACGGTAACAAGGACATCAAAGACGAGCAACTGCAGGAAAGCCTGGACGGCAGTGGTGTGAAGGTGGGCGAAGCCCTCGACCGCACCATGCTCTCGGGTATTGAGAAGGGCCTGCAGGACTTCTACTACGGCGTGGGTAAATACGGTGCCAAGGTAGAGGCCCAGGTGATCAACCTGCCTCGTAACCGGGTAGAACTTAAGTTTAAGTTTACCGAAGGTCTGGCGGCCGAAATCCGTCAGATTAACATAGTGGGTAACGAGCGCTTCAGCGATGCCGACCTTATCGGCATGCTGGAGCTCAAAGACTATGTAGCCTGGTGGGATCTGTTCGGCGAGCGCCGTTATCAGAAACAAAAACTGCAGGCCGACCTTGAGACCATCAAGACCCACTACCACAATAATGGTTATATCCGTTTCAAGGTGACCTCGACTCAGGTGGCGATGACGCCGGATCGTAAGGGCCTTTACATCACCATTAACGTCGATGAAGGCGAGCAGTACAAGGTCAAGGAAGTCAACCTGACCGGTGAACTCATGGGTCGTGAAGAGTTGCTCAAGGGTATCTTGCCTATCAAGGCCGGTGAGCAATACAACGGCGCAGATGTGACCTTTACCGAAGAGATGTACAGTAAGTATCTGGGCCGCTTCGGTTACGCCTATCCAGAGGTGAAGACTTTCCCTGAGATAGATGATGAAACCAAGGAAGTGACCCTGAATGTTAACGTTAAGCCCGGCAAGCGTGTTTATGTCCGCGCCATCAACTTCACCGGTAACACAGTAACCAAAGATGAAGTAATGCGCCGTGAGCTGAGACAGATGGAAGGAGCCTGGTTGAACTCGGCCTTGGTCGAGCAATCCAAGGCACGACTCAACCGTCTGGGTTACTTTGAAACTGTCGATACTGAAACCGTGCAGGTGCCGGGCACAGACGACTTGGTGGATGTGGCCTTCAAGGTGAAAGAGCAGCCATCAGGCTCCTTTAACGCTGGTATAGGTTATGGTACCGAGTCAGGCATGAGCCTGCAGTTCGGGGTTCAGCAGTCCAACTTCCTCGGTACGGGCAACCAGGCCGGGATTAACCTGAATACCAACAAGTACTCCAAGAACGTCAACCTGTCGTATACCGATCCTTATTTCACCAAAGATGGGGTCAGCCTGGGTGGCAGCATCTACTGGAACGAGTTCGATGCTAATGAGGCTAACCTTGAACGCTATAAGAACAGCTCCTATGGTGTTGCGCTTAACAGTGGTTTCCCCATCAACGAGTACAACAGACTCAACGGCGGCATAGGCTATCGTCATAACACCATTTCTGAGATTTCCAGTTATGAGCAGGCGATCCGCTTCTATAACATCTATCGTGACAACGAGGATCCCAACTCTGACTTGAGCTTCGATAACTTCGAACTTAGCCTGGGTTGGTATCGCAGCACCCTCAACCGCGGAACCTTCCCAACCGACGGTTCATCCCAGCGTTTGAGTGGTAAGATCACGGTTCCAGGTTCGGATCTGCAGTACTTCAAGACTGACTTTGATACCAACTTCTATTGGCCGCTCACCCGTAGCCATAAGTTTGTGCTCTTGACCCGTGCCCGTCTGGGTTATGGCAACGGTTATGGTGGTTTCAATGACAACGACCAGATCCTGCCGTTCTGGGAAAACTACTACTCAGGTGGCTCCAGCTCACTGCGTGGCTTCAAGTCCAACTCAGTGGGGCCCAGAGCCTTCTATCTGTATCGTGGCAGCGATTCTTGTGGACCCAATCCGGATGGTGAAGGCTGTAGCTTGCCGGGCGATCCCAACCAAGTTTACATCAGCTCAGGTCGTTCTATCGGTGGTAACGCCATCGCTACGGCCAGCATGGAGTTGATTGTGCCGACTCCTTTCCTGGATGAGGCCTATAGCAACTCAGTACGTACCAGCTTCTTTATCGATGCGGGTAACGTCTGGGATACGGAGTTTGATTATGACTCCTATCGTTTCTTGCCGGCGGATGAGTTTTCCAAGTTGGCCGATTACAGTGATCCGAGCCGTATCCGTGCCTCCTGGGGCCTTAGCCTGCAATGGCTGTCGCCCATGGGTCCCATGGTGTTCAGCCTGGCCTGGCCCGTTAAGGAATACGACGATGACGAGACCGAGATCTTCTCGTTCAATATTGGCAAAACTTTCTAAATTACATAAACTCGGCAAGCATTGCTGAAGAAAAACAAGGAGTCTGACTTTGAAAAAAATGGTAAACGGCGCACTGATGACGCTGATGTTGATGGGGGCTCCTCTGGCTGCCCAAGCTGAGAAACTGGCGGTTGTCGATATGGGCGCTGTGTTTGAACAACTGCCACAACGTGAGCAGATCAGCAACGCACTCAAGACTGAGTTCGGTGATCGTATGGCCGAAGTTCAGAAATTGCAGGAAGACCTTCGTGGTTTGCTGGAAAAGCAGCAGCGTGATGCCGCGCTGATGAGCGAAGCGCAAAAGACCGAACTGGTTCGTAAAATGGAATCTCTGAAGGCTGACTATCAGCTCAAAGGTAAGGCGTTGGATGAAGATCTGCGTCGTCGTCAGGGCGAAGAACAAAACAAACTGCTGGTAAAGGTGCAGAAGGCTATTAATACCATAGCTGAAAAAGAGAAGTACGACATGGTACTGCAACGCGGCGCCGTGGTTTATGTTAAGCCTGCTGCCGACATCAGTTCCAAAGTGGTTGAAGCCTTGAGCAAAGGCCAGTAAATCGATGAAGTCTTTTTCGTTGAAAGAGCTTGGCCAGCTACTAGGGGCTGAAGTTCGCGGGGATGACAGTGTGACTGTCTCCTCGGTGGCGACACTCGAAAAGGCGCGGCCGGATCAGATCACCTTTCTGGCCAACACCAAATACCGTAGCCAGCTGGAGCAGACTCAGGCTGGTGCGGTATTGATCTCGCCTAAAGAGTTGGACGGTTTTGCCGGTAACGCCTTGGTGCTCAATGACCCTTATGTCGGTTTCGCCAGAGTCGCGCAATTGCTGGACAGTACGCCGGCCGCCGCAGAGGATATCCATCCCTCGGCGCAAATTCATCCCAGTGCCAAACTGGGTGAGGGCGTTGCGGTTGGCGCTAATGCGGTAATAGGTGCCAACAGTATTTTGGGCGAAAACGTTCAGATAGGTGCCGGTACTGTGGTTGGTCAGGATGTCATCATAGGCTCAGGCAGTCGCCTGTGGGCCAATGTCACCGTCTATCACAATGTGCATATGGGGCAAAACTGTATCGTTCACTCGGGGGCGATTATCGGCTCTGATGGTTTCGGTTATGCCAACGAACGCGGTCAGTGGATCAAAATCCCTCAAACCGGCGGCGTGCGCATAGGTGACAGAGTGGAGATTGGTGCCGGTACTACCATAGATCGCGGCGCAATCGACCATACTGAAATTCATGATGGTGTGATCCTCGACAACCAGGTGCAAGTGGCCCATAACGATATTATTGGAGCCAACACTGCGATTGCCGGCTGCACTGTGCTGGCAGGCAGCGTGACTATAGGTAAACATTGTATCATTGGTGGCAATTGCGCGATTTCCGGTCATCTGAGCATTACCGATGGGGTGCATGTCACTGGCAGCACCAACATTACTAACGATGTTCGTGAACCTGGGGTATACTCCTCCGCCACTGTGGCCATGCCCAACAGGCTGTGGCGTAAAAATACGGTTCGCTTCCGTCAATTGGACGAGCTGTTCCAGCGGGTCAAGACCCTGGAAAAAACCGTTAAACCCCAAGATTAATACCGCTGTGTGTTAAGCGGCATGAGGAAACGAGTTCGTGTCTAATCAATTAAATACAATGGATATCAAAGAGATTTTGGCTTACCTGCCACACAGGTATCCATTTTTGTTGATCGATAGAGTACTGGATTTTACTCCGGGTGAGACTCTGCATGCGATCAAGAACGTTACCATCAATGAGCCTTTCTTTCAGGGACACTTCCCTGTGCAGCCGGTTATGCCTGGCGTGCTCATTCTGGAAGCCATGGCGCAGGCCACCGGCTTGTTGGCGTTCAAGACCATGAGCGACAAGCCGTCTCCGGACGTGTTGTATTATTTTGCCGGTATCGACAATGCTCGTTTCAAACGGGTTGTTGAGCCAGGTGATCAGCTGCACTTTGAAGTGAAGATGATCAAGGAACGCCGCGGGATTGGCGTTTTCTACGGCGAGGCCAAAGTGGATGGTGAGCTGGTGTGTTCAGCCGAAATCATGTGTGCCCGCAGAGAGATTAGCAAGTGATAGATAAATTAGCTTTCGTTCACCCCGACGCCAAGATAGGTAAGAATGTTACTATCGGTCCCTGGAGTTATATAGGACCGGATGTGGAGATCGGCGATGATTGCTGGATTAGTTCCCATGTGGTTATCAAGGGACCCAGCATCATTGGCAAGGGCAACCGGATTTTTCAGTTTGCCTCAGTTGGTGAAGATTGCCAGGACAAGAAATATGCCGGTGAACCTACCCGGCTTATCATGGGTGATAACAATATCATCCGTGAATCTGTCACCATTCACCGTGGCACAGTGCAGGACAACAGCGAGACCCGTATCGGCTCCAACAACCTGTTTATGGCCTATGTACATATCGCTCACGACTGCGTGGTGGGCGACAATGTGATCATGGCCAACAACGCCTCTATTGCCGGTCATTGCCATGTGGGTGACTGGGCTATTCTCGGCGGTATGACAGGAGTGCACCAGTTTGTGCACATTGGTGCCCATGCCTTTACTGCAGGTTGCTCTTTGGTGCTGCAGGATGTGCCTCCTTTCGTGATGGCCTCTGGCCAGGCGGCCATTCCCCGGGGTCTGAATATGGAAGGCATGAAGCGCCGCGGTTTTTCCAAAGAGACCCAGCAAGCGCTGCGCCGGGCTTACAAGACCCTGTACCGCAGCAGCCTGACTCTGGAAGAGGCCGTCGCAGCTATGGCTGAAGACGCCGCAAAAGAGCCGCAGGTACAAGCATTTGTTGATTTTGTGACCTCCTCAAATCGAGGAATTATTCGCTGACACAGTGAGAACGAATGACACAAAATAGAAAGTTAGTCTTTGCAATGGTCGCCGGAGAAATCTCCGGCGATATTTTAGGTGCCGGCCTGATGAGAGCATTGCAACAGCGCTATCCGGACGCCCGTTTTATCGGTATAGGAGGCCCTCGCATGGAGGCGCTCGGATTCGAGTCGCTGTTTGTCATGGAAGAGTTGGCCGTGATGGGAATTGCCGAGGTGCTTTCCCGTCTACCGAGATTGTTGAAGATACGCTCGAGTCTGGTCAAACAGATAACCGCGCTGCAGCCGGATTGCTTTATCGGCATAGATGCCCCGGACTTCAATATCGGCCTGGAGCTCAAGCTCAAGGCGCGTGGGATCAAGACGGTGCATTATGTCAGCCCGTCGGTTTGGGCCTGGCGTCCTAAGCGGATCTTCAAAATCGCCCGCGCCACCAATATGGTGTTGTCACTGCTGCCGTTTGAAAAAGCCTTCTACGACAAGCATCAGGTGCCTTGTACCTTTGTCGGCCACACTTTGGCCGATGAGATCCCGATGGAGAATGACAAGCGTCTTGCCAGAGAAGCACTCGGCTTGAAAGTCGAGGCTGAATATTTGGCCATCCTGCCGGGTTCTCGTGGTGGCGAGTTGAAGATGTTGGCCCAGCCCTTTGTGGAGGCGGCCAGGCTGCTGAAACAGCGCTATCCGGATCTCAAGTTTATTACCCCCTTGGTGAATGAAAAACGCCGCCAGCAGTTTCTTGCCGCGCTGGAAACCTATGCGCCGGATCTGGAAATTCATATGACGGAAGGGCGCTCGCGGGAAGTGATGGCCGCCAGCGATGCCATCTTGCTGGCATCGGGCACCGCCACGCTGGAAGCCATGTTGGTCAAGCGCCCTATGGTGGTCGGCTATCGGGTCAGCCCTATCACTTACCGTATTGCCAAGCGGATGATGCAGATAAACCACTTCTCTTTGCCCAATTTGTTGGCCGGAAGAGAGTTGGTGGCAGAGCTTATCCAAGATGATTGCACTGCCGAGCGGATAGCCGAAGAGGTGGGTAAATTGCTGGATAAAGATAACCGGCCGCTGCTGGCCGAGTTTACTAAGTTGCACAGCCTGCTGGCCTGCAACGCCAGTGAGAAGGCGGCCCAGGCGGTTGTGGCATTGCTGGATAAAAAAGCCGAGGAAAGATGACAGTCTATAAGCAACTCTCGGAGGCCGAAGCGCAGCTGTTGTGCCAGGGGCTGGTCGCCGGGGTAGATGAAGTGGGGCGTGGCCCCTTGGTCGGCGATGTGGTCACGGCCGCGGTGATCCTGGATCCCGCCAATCCCGTCACCGGTCTCAATGATTCCAAGAAGCTCAGCGAAAGGAAACGCGATGCCCTCTATGAAGAGATTCTGGCCAAGGCGCTGGCGGTCTCAGTCGGTCGAGCCAGCCCGGCGGAAATCGATGAGCTCAACATATTGCATGCCACCATGTTGGCGATGCAGCGCGCCGTTGCGGGCTTGAAGGTGCGTCCCGAAAAAGTCTTGGTAGACGGCAATCGGACCCCGGATTTTGGCCTGTCTTCGGCCGCAGTGGTTAAGGGCGATGGCTTGATCCCGGCCATCAGCGCCGCCTCTATCATAGCCAAGGTCACCCGCGACCGGGAGATGGCCGAGCTTGACCTCCGCCACCCTGAGTATGGTTTTGCCGCCCATAAGGGCTATCCCACCAAGGCGCATTTCGAAGCCTTGAGTCAACACGGTGTCTTGCCTGAACACAGACGCAGCTTCAGGCCGGTACGCGAATGGCTGGAGCAGCATTCATAAGCCGTTCTGAAACCTAAAGATGCAACCCAAAGGGCAGCCGCTGCTGCCCTGTCATTTTTTGCTGTTACATCTTTTTGTTGGTATGTCGGTGAAAAGCGAATCTGAGCCGAGCGTCATTTCTCGGTTAATTGGCGCTTCTATCAACAGCAAGGTTAAATGGCCGGTTTTAACTTTGGTGAACCTCTCCCGGCGTGTTATCTTTGCCTATTGATTTTCAGCTTGTCAGAGTAATCGGATTTTCATGTCACAGCCCCGTTTCGTCCATCTACGTGTTCACTCAGACTTTTCCATGACCGATGGTCTGGCCAAGGTCAAGCCCATTCTGGCCAAGGTGGCCGATGAGGGCATGGCGGCAGTGGCGCTGACGGATCAGAACAACCTCTGTGGTCTGGTGAAATTCTACGGTGGCTGCCATGGCGCCGGGATAAAACCCATCATAGGGGCCGACTTCTGGATGTTGGTGCCCGGCTTTGAAGATGAGTTTTGCGCGCTTACCGTGCTGGCTATGGATAACGATGGCTACCAGAACCTGACTCAACTGATCTCCAAGGCCTATCTGCGCGGTCAGGTGCGTGACAGAGTCGCTATCGATCAGCAGTGGCTGCTGGAGCACGGCGCCGGTATTTTGCTGCTCTCCGGCGCAAGGGAAGGGGACTTGGGTAAGGCGCTGCTCAAGGGCAACCAGAACCAGGCCCAGGAACTGACCGATTTCTATAAGCAGTACTTCAACGACCGTTACTTTATTGAACTGATCCGCACCGGGCGCCCGGATGAAGAGCGCTACCTGCACATGGCGGTGGAACATGCTGCCAACACAGGCCTGCCTGTGGTTGCCACCAACCAGGTGGTGTTCATGACCCCGGAAGAGTTCGAGGCCCATGAAATCCGGGTGGCTATCCACGATGGCTACACATTGGCTGACCCCCGTAGACCCAAGAAATACAGCGAGCAGCAGTATCTCAAGACTGAAGCTGAGATGTGCGAGCTGTTTGCCGACATTCCGGAAGCGCTGCAAAACACGGTGGAGATCGCCAAGCGCTGTAACGTTACCGTGCGGCTTGGCGAGTACTTCTTGCCCAACTTCCCCACGGGTGAGCTGTCTACTGCGGACTATCTGGTGATGCGCTCCAAAGAGGGGCTGGAAGAACGTCTCGAGTTCCTGTTTCCGGATCCACAAGAGCGGGCGGAAAAGCGCGGTGAGTATGACGAGCGTCTGGATATTGAGCTCAAGGTTATCAACCAGATGGGCTTCCCCGGCTACTTCCTTATCGTGATGGAGTTTATCCAGTGGGGTAAGGACAACGGTATCCCCGTGGGCCCGGGGCGGGGTTCGGGTGCCGGCTCCCTGGTGGCCTATGCGCTTAAGATCACTGACCTGGACCCGCTGGAATTTGACCTGCTGTTCGAACGTTTTCTTAACCCCGAGCGGGTGTCGATGCCCGACTTCGACGTCGACTTCTGTATGGACAGGCGCGACGAGGTTATCGATCACGTGGCCGAACTCTATGGCCGGGACGCGGTATCGCAGATCATCACCTTCGGTACCATGGCCGCCAAGGCGGTAGTGCGTGACGTGGGCCGGGTGCTGGGGCACCCTTATGGTTTTGTCGACAGAATTTCCAAGATGATCCCGGCCGAGCCCGGGATGACGTTGGCCAAGGCGTTTGAGGTCGAGCCGGCGCTGCCTGAAGCCTATGAGGCCGATGAGGATGTCAAAGACCTTATCGACATGTGCCGCAAGCTTGAGGGGGTGACCCGTAACGCGGGTAAGCACGCCGGGGGCGTGGTGATTGCGCCGACCAAGATCACCGACTTCTCGCCGCTTTATTGCGACGCCGAAGGCAAAAACCCGGTGACCCAGTTCGACAAGAACGACGTGGAAACCGCCGGTCTGGTGAAATTTGACTTCCTGGGTCTCAGAACCCTGACCATTATCGACTGGGCGCTGGGGATGATTAACCCAAGGCTCGCCAAGCTCGGCAAGCCGCCGGTCGATATTGCCGCCATTCCGCTGAACGATGCCAAGTCCTTCGGGGTACTTAAACGCTACGAAACCACAGCGGTATTCCAGCTGGAATCCCGCGGCATGAAAGATCTTATCAAACGTCTGCAGCCCGACTGCTTTGAAGATATGATCGCTCTGGTAGCCCTGTTCCGCCCAGGTCCCTTGCAGTCGGGGATGGTAGATAACTTTATCGAGCGTAAGCACGGCCACGAGGCCATCTCCTACCCGGATGAGAAGTGGCAACACGAGAGCCTTAAACCGATTTTGGATCCTACCTACGGCATCATCCTCTATCAGGAACAGGTGATGCAGATTGCCCAGACGCTGGCGGGTTATACCCTGGGCGGCGCGGACATGCTGCGCCGGGCTATGGGTAAGAAAAAACCGGAAGAGATGGCCAAGCAGCGTGCCGGTTTTGAAGCCGGGGCGATAAAAAACGGCGTCGATGGCGAACTGGCGATGAAGATCTTCGATCTGGTGGAGAAATTCGCCGGTTACGGCTTCAACAAATCGCACTCGGCCGCCTACGCACTGGTGTCCTACCAGACACTCTGGCTCAAGACCCACTATCCGTCTGAATTTATGGCGGCGGTAATGTCCGCCGATATGGACAACACAGACAAGATAGTGACCCTGGTGGATGAGTGTGAGCGCATGGGACTCAAGCTTATTCCGCCGGATGTCAACAAGGGCCTGTTCAAGTTTACCGTCGATGAAGAGCTCAATATCGTCTATGGTATAGGCGCCATCAAGGGAGTGGGCGAGGGGCCGGTCGAATCGATTCTGGAAGCCCGCAAGGGTGGGCCGTTCAAAGACTTGTTCGACTTCTGCGCCCGGGTGGATTTGAAAAAACTCAACCGCCGGGTGATTGAAAAGCTGATCAATGCCGGCGCCATGGACAATCTGGGGCCACACCGGGCTTCCATGATGGCTACCTTGCCGGAGGCGATACGCGCCGCCGATCAGCACGCCAAGGCCGAAGCCATAGGCCAGTGCGACATGTTCGGTCTGCTCAACGACGACCCAGAGGACAGCAAACAACAGTTTGTCGACTGTCCGCGTTGGCCGGACAAGGTCTGGTTGGAAGGGGAGCGTGAGACCCTGGGGCTTTACCTCACAGGTCATCCCATCAACCAATATCTCAAAGAGCTCAGGCACTACACCTCCGGGCGGCTCAAGGATATTCACCCCACAGACAGGGGCAAGACGGTCAAGGCCGCCGGATTGGTGGTCGCCACCCGGGTGATGCTGACCAAGCGAGGCTCCAAGATGGGGCTGCTGACATTGGACGACAAGAGTGCCCGTCTGGAAGTGATGCTGTTTACCGAGGCCTTCGAGAAATTCAATCACCTGCTGGAGAAAGACAGGATCCTCATCTGTGAAGGTGAAGTGAGCTTCGATGACTTCTCCGGCGGTAACCGGATGACGGCGCGCAACATTATAGATATGGGCGAAGCCCGCAGCCACTTTGCCGCGGCGGTGGAACTGGATCTCGATGCGGCAATATTGAGCCCGGAATGGCTGACACAGTTTTATGAGACTCTCTCGCCCTGGCGCGGCGGCTCTGTGCCTGTGGCGATTAACTATCGTCAGGCCCAGGCCAAGGGACAGTTCCGTTTGAGTGACGACTGGCGGGTAAACCCCAGTGATGAACTCATGATGGCACTGGAAGCTATGCTCGGCACAGATAAGGTCAGGATCCTCTTCTAATGCCCCACACTCTGGTTGATACCCTGGTACTCAAGTTAACGGCGCTGCTGGATAAAATCGGCGCCACGGCTGACAACCACCTCTGGCTGGGTTACAGCGGCGGTATGGACTCAGAGCTGCTGGCCTATACCTTGGCGCGCTTTGGCGAGACTCACCCCAAGACGCCTTATCAAATCTCCCTGGTGCACGTACACCATGGCCTTAGCTGTAATGCCGATGCCTGGGCGGCCCATTGTCGCCAAAGAGCCGAGCATTATGGCCTGAATTTTGTTCTTCGGAAGGTGCAACTTGAGCTCGGCCCGCGCGTCAGTATCGAGGCCGAGGCGCGGCGCGCTCGCTATCAGGCGATTGCCGAGCTGCTCAATCCCGGCGATATTCTGCTGACGGCCCATCATCAGGACGATCAGTTGGAGACGCTGCTGCTGGCACTCAAGCGCGGTCAGGGCCCCAAGGGACTGGCGGCCATGGGGCAAGCTCAGCACTTGGCTCTGATATCTAAGGCAGAAAGTTCCTTGGCTCAGACATCCAGGGCAGAAAGTGCACCATGCTGGCAATTACGGCCCATGCTGGACAGCAGCCGGGCTCAGATAGAGCAGGCGGTGGCGAGTCTCGAGCTGCCCTATATCAATGATGAGAGTAATCAGGACACCCAGTATGACCGCAACTTCCTGCGCGCCGAGGTGATCCCAGTACTCAAGCAGCGCTGGCCTTCGATTGCCACTACGGCCTCACGCAGCGCCGCCCTGTGCGCCGAGCAGCAGTTGCTGCTCGATGAAGTCAGCGCCGAAAAGTTGCAGCCCTTGCTCGGCCGTTGCCGCTTCAGCGGCGTTAGGGTGCTGGATAGCGCCGGGCTCAAAGTGTTGTCACCCCAGTGGCAGGCGCAGTTGCTGCGGCAGTTTATTCAGATGCAGCGCTTGCCCTTACCGGCGCAGGTGCAGTTGCAGCAAGCCTTGGCGCAGCTACTTGATGCCAGGGAGGATGCTCAGCTTGAGCTTAGCTTTAAAGGATTGCTCCTCAGGCGTTATGGGCAACAGATCTATGCCATGGCGCCTCTGCCAGGGGCAGCATTCCAATTACTTGATAGCGCAGGTTCGGCTGAAGATGTGGCTGCAAGACTCTCGAAACTGACCCTGAGCCAAAAGCAGCTGCAAGCATTGAGCCAAGGGCAGAGTCTGAGTGTTGGGCTCACCTCCCCCTGGCAGCGCCTGGAGCTGACATTGGCTGACTCAGGGCCCAGGGTGGCGCTGGCTCAAGTAATGGCCCCACAACTGGCTTCGCTAATGGCATCATTACCGGCACTGCAACTGGCGTCACTATCGGCGTCACCAGGGGCAAAAGTTCAGCCATCAGATACCGCTGCTGCGCCTGAATTGGTCTTGGGGCTCAAGGGCAGTTACCGCTGTCAGCCTCACAATAGAGACAAGAGGCGAGAGCTCAAGAAACTCTGGCATGAACTCGGGGTACCGCCCTGGCTCAGAGACAGAGTGCCACTGCTGATGCAAAATGGCCGACTGCTGGCGCTGGCCGGTGGTTTTGTCGAGCGTAGCGCACTGGCATCTGGCTCTGAACCCGGAATCGTGTTGAAACTGGTTGCTGAAGCAACCCCTTAGCGCCAATAGTTTGGGCACAGCGGCTAACATGGCTTTGAGCCAAAACTCATCAATGAACTTGGTCCTAGCGGCTAGATAAGTTGTAGCCTATCACCAGCGGTGAGCTCTCGCACAGGCGATCCTGTGACTCGCTGCTAGTACGTCCTTGTAAGCTCTGCCTCGCCATCCCTGGCTCGGAAGGTCACAGTTCCACCTGTGCTTGGAAATAGGTGTATGTCTGCAGACACTTCAGATGTTTCAAGTTACTCCATTCTCACAGAATTGCACTAATTCCCCCCTCGGTGTCGCCGAGAGCCGCTGGTACCGCGGCTATTATGGCTTTGAACCAAATCTCACTAATAAACCTGGTTTTAGCTGCCAGCTAAGTTGCAGCCCATCACCTGCGGTGCGGATGGGCAGGAAGCCCGAATGCCGTGAAGGACAGGACGTCCGAGAACGGCCCTTTCGCACAGGCGATCCTGTGACTCGCTGTGAACCCCTCCCTGGGCGCTCGACGAAAACGTCCCTGTTTTCGACGGTCACAGTTCCGCCTGTGCCTGGAAATGAGGTGTATGTCTGCAGAACTCTCAAATGTTTCCAGCTACTCAGCGCTAACAGAATTGCACCAGCTCCCCTTCGGAGCCGCCGTTGGCGTTGTTGCAAATCGGCGTAGCCGAGACAGGGATGTCGAGGCTCGAAGGTCGAGCAAGGTGAATGTTGCGAAGCAACAAGTTTATGAGCGCGAGCCAAGGAAGGCGAGCTGGCCGTTATGCATGGATGCATTTGGCGAGTCCTGAGTGTAGCCAATTTGCTTTATAAGCCAGTGGGGATTTCGGCTACGTCGGGGTGTCCTTGGGGATGCAAGGGGCTTTGGATAAGCAAAGCCCCTTGCCCGGTGTGGTGTGGAACACCACGACTTTACGCCGCTGGCACTGCGGCTATTATGGCTTTAAGCCAAAACTCACCAATGAACTTGCTCCTAGCGGCTAGCTAAGTTGTAGCCCATTACCAGCGGTGCGGATGGGCAGGAAGCCCGAATGCCGTGAAGGACAGGACGTCCGAGAACGGCCCTTTCGCACAGGCGATCCTGTGACATGCTGTGAACCCCTCCCTGGGCGCTCGACGAAAACGTCCCTGTTTTCGACGGTCACAGTTCCGCCTGTGCCTGGAAATGAGGTGTATGTCTGCAGAACTCTCAAATGTTTCCAGCTACTCAGCGCTAACAGAATTGCACCAGCTCCCCTTCGGAGCCGCCGTTGGCGTTGTTGCAAATCGGCGTAGCCGAGACAGGGATGTCGAGGCTCGAAGGTCGAGCAAGGTGAATGTTGCGAAGCAACAAGTTTATGAGCGCGAGCCAAGGAAGGCGAGCTGGCCGTTATGCATGGATGCATTTGGCGAGTCCTGAGTGTAGCCAATTTGCTTTATAAGCCAGTGGGGATTTCGGCTACGTCGGGGTGTCCTTGGGGATGCAAGGGGCTTTGGATAAGCAAAGCCCCTTGCCCGGTGTGGTGTGGAACACCACGACTTTACGCCGCTGGCACTGCGGCTATTATGGCTTTAAGCCAAAACTCACCAATGAACTTGCTCCTAGCGGCTAGCTAAGTTGTAGCCCATTACCAGCGGTGCGGATGGGCAGGAAGCCCGAATGCCGTGAAGGACAGGACGTCCGAGAACGGCCCTTTCGCACAGGCGATCCTGTGACATGGCGAGAGTCGCGTAGCAACATGCTTTCGAGCGCGAGTCATGGATGACGAGCTGGCCGTTAAACAGGGAAGTTGTTGTGAACCCATAATTCCCCTCGGTGTCGCCGACAGCCGTTGGCGAAAATAACGTGGTTAAGCAGCGGTCAATCACCTGCGGTGCGCTCTCGCACAGACGATCCTGTGACACGGCGTGAATACATCCTTGTAGCCTCGACGAAAACGTCACTGTTTTCGACGGTCACAGTTCCGCCTGTGCCTGGGAATAGGTGTATGTCTTAGGGTATATAAGCAATTTCAAGCAACGCTATTATTACAGAATTGCACCAATTGCCCCTAGGTGTCGCCGAGAGCCGTTGGCACAAATAACGTGGCTGAGGGCGAATGCTCTCCGGTGGCGAGTGTGCTTATAACCGAAAGCGCCGAGCGTTGCGAATCAGCTTGAATGCTTGTATGTTTCGCTATCGACTTAGTCAAAAAGTGAGTGTTCTACCCAGTTGACCGTCAGTTTTAATGTTTTATTGAAAACATTAAGATTGTTGAAAAAGCAGTGTTCACCAACTAGCACTGAACGATCTTTGTCTAAAACTTCAATATCGAAATACGCCTTGTTTTCTATCGAATCACTGGCGAACTTAGCTAAGTTGTCATCTACCCCTTGTAACGAATAAACTCCTAAATTCTTGTTTCTAGATAAACTTGAAACACTATCCAAATTGAAGTTACAACCATCAATTATTATTCTCATTTACGCACATGCTCAAACTATGGAAAACACTAACAATACTGGATATAAAAACAGCACTCAAGTAGTATTACGCAGTTTTTCAATTGGAAACATAACGCCCCGCGCATGCGCGCGAACTTGTGAGCGTCGCAGGGGCCGTAGGCCCCGAATGACGAGGATTGTTAAGTATCACTTTTTATCCGTAATTGCAGTTAACCCTTTAACTTGAAACCACCTCTTCGCTGGCAGCAAATAAGATGAAAATCTGTTCCCTGCTTTGCCGACTTTAATGCAGGATTTAATTAAATTATCCATAGCAACATCGATACCTACATCTTTATACGCTATTGACGGAGATCCTTCAGTGAAGCAATTAACTTTAGGGTGTTTTATTGCTTCAAGATAATCATCAAAAGTATCTCGAGCTACAGACATACCGTAAATACGCCAAGCATATTTTTTACCCAAATAATGACCATCATTTGCGCTATGCGATACCCTCGTGTCAGATTTCTCTGTCTCTACTTTTCGCAGTTGTTCACCAAGAGTTCTTGCAAAGTAATGACTCACAGATGGATTCACTTCATCAGCTTTTGCGGTTGCTGAAATATCAACCCAATTGATACCCGCGACTACTTCGTAGCCAACGTTGTAGCGCTCACCAGCTTCTAATACCGCTTCTTTGTTTGCTAGAAATTGATATGTTGTTGGTGTGTTTTCTGGAGTGAATTTATGTAAAAACTTTCCAGACGGATCTGGTGTTATTGTGTAATTAGTCACAATCAGAACAGGTGTTGTGTGCAAGTCACGTGATTTCAATCCATTACTCCGAACTAGTTTGTGATACTTAACGCCTCAATAACCGGCAGCCGAAGCGTAGCGCAGGCTGTCCGGCGCCGTCAGGCGCGAAGTTGATTGACTTGTTATGAGATACTTTGCTACCGAAGGAATGACAAACCTACGGCTTTCAAGCTCTTGACCAGGCGGACAGAAGTAATCTAGCCAAACACTCATATTTGTATTTTTTTGAGTAAAGTACCCAAATGCCACTGGCACCGAATCTCCAGGTTGTAAGTTGGTTTGATAGACCATTAACTCTTCGCCAGCTGCGGACATCAGTGCATTACCACTACGCGCGGGAGTACAGTTGCCGTTAATGCTTTTGGGACCAATCAACTTGATAGATGTTGCCTCTGAGGTAACTTCAACTGTTACAGCGAAACCTAGATCCCTTGAGTTCTTATACGTGATTTCTTGCTCAGTAATACCTGGCGATGCGAGTGAAGACAGAGCTATCGGAAGTAGAAATATGGCAAGTAATCTATTCATGGTTTTCTCATAACGCATTGAACAGCGGAAAACGCGAGCGTAGCGAGTGGTTTTCCGATGCTTTAACTTGTTATAAGCCATTTGTATCCACCGTTTTACCACAGTGAATACAAACCACGCGACCACTAAACCACTTGAACACGACTGCACCCCAATCACCACTAGAATCTGGATGTGGCTCTTTAAATCCCTGAATGGTTAAACACTTATTACAGTGTGGGCAGCGTACCCAAAAAGCTGTAACGAAATGAACCAGACCGAATACAACGGTGAGTCCTATTGTAAGTAAAACGGTATAGTCGTAGGTGCTGTCATCTGTGATTAATGCATAAGTCAACCAGATGAAAAAACATAGCAAGCCGAACCAAGAAATAAACACGCTGCCCGCATTAATTTTCCCTATGAGCACTTTATTCAACTTGCACCTCCCACGGCTTATAACGCCCTGTTAAGGTGTGAGCAACGCAATACCTAAGCCGCCGCATACCGCCTTAACCACTAAAACTAACGCATAGTAAAAATGCCACGCGTTGCGAATCACTCTTAAACAGTTTGTTATACGAATTTGCAATATTGATCGATGAATCCCTTTGGTTCGCATACAACTGTTGAAGAGCCCACATATGCATAACATGCCTTGGCTTTTTTGACGAAGTTTTTGTCATCAGAGATAAGGAAGCTTGCACCTAAAGCAGATACAGCATGCTGCATATCATTGTGAGAAGCATTGAAGCGATCTTTGCCCTTTTTTGATTTAGTGAAATCGTCTGCGTAGTAACCCGCCCAATTCATTAAACTATACGCTCGTGCAACAGCAGTTTGAGGAGTATCCTCGAAATAGTCAGCCAAATTGAAGTTACTGTTCTCAACTTTAAATGTCGCTTCTATCGCACTTACAACACTATCAACGTTTAGAGCCTTTAGCTCCAATGCTTTAACTTCAGGAATATCTCTGAAAGGCTGTGGTCCAAGTTGCTGATCACTTGCAATAGCTGGTGCCTGTAATGTAGCAGCTTTAACTCTGAGTTGGTCCATTTGACCCTGCATATTAGAAAAGTAACTTTTGAAAGGTTCGTCTAAGCTCTCGATATCAATTGATGCAAGCTGATTTTCACAGTTACTAAGTAGCGTATCCAAACTCGATTTAACTTTTTCATTGATATCAGCGAAGCTTTCATCGATAGGAAGTCCAGACAATTTGCGAGAAGATAACTGGCTCACTTCCATTAGATTAGTGATGCCCAAATCAATATTCGATTGTTTATTGTCAATATGTGCTCGCCAAACTACTTCGGGAGATTGAGAACTTAAGCTCCGGTTCAAAGGTTCAATATATTTTGCTTGTAACTCGATCAAGACATCGAGATGTTCCTGTTGATATTCAGTTCTTGATATTTGTAGAATTTCATCTAAGGTGACGTGAGAATATACAACCGTTACTTGTTCAGTTCCTAATACATATTTAAGCAACTCAAACAACTCGTTCTTAGACTCTTTCAGCTTACGTTGACGTAAGTTACTCAAAGTATTTTGATCTAAATAGATCAGAAAACTCATAGACTACCTCTATTCGTATAACAGCTGTATAGTGCGCATGCGCGTTTTAGTCCTCAGAGGAGTGTAAACGCGCACCGCTATCTGTTTGTATTAGCTGGATATAATAGAGTTTAGTCCTAATATCCCTTGCAGCTAAACGCGCATGCGCGGTTTCCAAACCTATTATCTACCAGCTGTATTTTTTAACGTTATGAATTTAATAGTATTTTCTAAAATGTTACAGAAATAACGCGCAAACTTAGCTGCAAATTTCCGGCATTTTTCCTAGAACGTCAATAATACTGTATAGAAAATCAGTTCTTAGGCACTTACCATGAGCGCTTCAAGCCCTGCAAATAAGGGCCCTAAAACCCAGGTCTTACAAAAAACGTTAAGTAAAGCCATGGCTACCGTACGGGTCCAAACTCTGTTCGTCCCTGCATTCCGCTGAAAACGGAAAAGTGCTGTTTCTGACCTTAAGCTTAAGGAAGTGCTAAAGCCAAGCTATTGAATTAGTTATACAATAGCTTGCATTGAATGTGAAAACAATTAGCCAAAGGTCAAGTTTTGACAAAGGCAACAAAACCCTGATTTGAGGTGTTTTTGAAGCAGAATTGACTGGGTGTTTGCATTCTTCCCTTTTTCGACAGTCATAGTCCCACCAGAACTAGAACCAGAGCCTGAAAATGAGCTGCATTTCTGCAAGCACTTCAGATATTTCAAGCTACTCCATTCTCACAGAATTGCAGCAACTCCCGCTCGAAGCGGCCGCAGAGCGTCGATGACAATCGCGTAGCGAGGCATGGCCGTTCACGGGCGTCCTGCCCTTCACGGCATTGGGACTCCTTGCCCATTCTGCGCCAGTTAATCAGGGGCGAGTGTCGCTTAGCGACGAGCTAACGAGCGCGAAACAGGATGTTGAGCTGGGCCAGAGTCACATGGATGTGACTCTGAGCGTCTGGCGCGATAGCGAATTGGCATCATAAGCACAAGGGGTTTTCCGCTGCGTCGCGGGTCGCTGGGGGTTTGGAAAGGGGGCGAGTCGATACAGCCCCCTTTCCTCGAGTGTGGGGCGAAGCTCCACGACTTTAGGCCGCTGGCACAGCGGCTAATATAGCTTCCAGCTAAAAGTTCCTAAGTTAGTATTGGCCGANAGTGTGGGGCGAAGCTCCGCGACTTTAGGCCGCTGGCACAGCGGCTAATATAGCTTCCAGCTAAAAGTTCCTAAGTTAGTATTGGCCGAGCTTCCGGCCACGGTGTAGTCAATCACCTGCGGTGCGCTCTCGCACAGGCGATCCTGTGACTCGCTGCAAGTACGTCCTTGTAAGCTCTGCCTCGCCATCCCTGGCTCGGAAGGTCACAGTTCCGCCTGTGCCTGGAAATGAGGTGTATGTCTGCAGAACTCTCAAATGTTTCCAGCTACTCAGCGCTAACAGAATTGCACCAGCTCCCCTTCGGTGTCGCCGAAAGCCGCTGGTACAGCGGCTATCATGGCTTTAAGCCAGAACTCACCAATAAACTTGCGTTTAGCTGCCAGCTAAACTGTAGCTCATCACCTGCGGTGCGCTCTCGCACAGGCGATCCTGTGACTCGCTGTGAACCCCTCCCTGGGCGCTCGACGAAAACGTCCCTGTTTTCGACGGTCACAGTTCCGCCTGTGCCTAGAATATGGGCGTATTTCTGTGGGCATATAGGTAGCTTCAAACAAGTTAGTTCTCACAGAATTGCACCAGTCCCCCCTCGGTGTCGCCGACAGCCGTTGGCGCAAATAACGTGGCTGAGGCATGGATGCCGAAGCAGCGCCAGTCGAATCAGGGATGAGCGTCTGAAGCGGTAGTTATTTGCGCCATTAGGCCGAGGGGTTTTCGACACCGTGTGGGGCGGCAAGGGAGATCCAAGAGGGGATTGCTGTTGATCCCTTCTTGGTCGGGTGTGGGGCGAAGCTCCACGACTTTAGGCCGCTGGCACAGCGGCTATCATAGCTTCCAGCTAAAAGTCGCTAATTAGTATTGGCAGGGCCTCCGGCGACGGATGTGTCCCATTACCTGCCGCAGGGATGGGCAGGAAGCCCGAATGCAGTGAAGAACAGGATGTTAGAGAACTGCCTTATGCACAGGCGATCCTGTGACTCGCTGCAAGCACTTCAGATGTTTCAAGCTACTCAGTGCTAACAGAATTGCACCAATCCCCCTCGATGTCGCCGACAGCCGTTGGTGCAAATAACGTGGCTGAGGGCGAATACTCGCCATTAGCGAATACGCTTATGAGCGCGAGCCCCAGATGGATTTGAGTACCAAATCCGCGCGGTTGATATGAAAACCAAGAGAGTCCTCTTGGTCGAGGGGCAAATCGAGGGGCACAGCGCCGCGACTTATAGTCTCGATCGCGGGCTAGTCACAATCGCCGACTGTCTCAGTCGCGGGTCGCGACACAATATCTATTACGGCCGGTGGCCTTGGCGCGATAAAGCGCGCGGTCGGCCTGTTCAAACAGTTGATCCTGATTTATTCCAGCGCTCCAGACGGCGATACCTATGCTGCTGGCTATGCCGTGGCGCTGAAACAGCGGCTCCTTGGTGAGCATTTCGAGCAAGCGTTCGCTCATGCGCACCGCCGACTCCAGATCGCCTTCCACCAACACCACAAACTCATCGCCGCCTATGCGAAAAGCCTGGTCGGCATTACGGATGCCACGCTTAAGCAGCTTGCCAAACTGAGTCAGCACTCTGTCGCCGAACTTGTGCCCGAGACTGTCGTTGAGCTGCTTGAAATTATCCAGGTCAAGCACCGCCAGAGATATTGGGCTGTGGGCTCGTCCGGCTCTTGCGAGCGAGGTGCGGATACACTGACCGAAATAGTGGCGGTTGCCAAGTCCGGTCAGTGAGTCAAACATCGCCTGCTCTGACATCTGCGAATAGGCGATAGCGTTGAACAGTGGCTGCGACAGCAAAATCTCAATCTGCTCAAGTTCCGCCTGTTCTACTGGGCTCAATACTCTTTGCAGCCGGTAGAGTAACTTGGCGGTACCCAGTTTACTGACCAGTTCTCTGCTTACTGTGCTCTGAGAGGTGCGTCCCCAATGAAATTGATGTCCTTGAACTTGTAACTGCACTCCCTGTACCGGCAAATATTGTTGTAACAGTTTGCCATAGCAGGCAAATACTGTCCGCGGATCGAGACTTGCGTGTAACCGTTGAACCGCCTGTAGCAGATCCATTCTGGGGTGGATAGCCTGAGGTTGATCAGACAGATACTGATAGTCTTCAGGGTAAAACTCTGTTGCCAGACCAAAGTCCATCATAAATACTCCAATAAGGCAGAACCTTTTTCTATAGTTAATCTGCAAGATTCGTGCCTGGTCGACCTTGGGCTAATTTGTATCGAGATCTCATTGAGTTAAGCTTTGTAGTGCTAAGTATATTGGGGTGACAAGTATTTGACACTGACAGAATAATGAACTGAACCATTGATAGCGGGGGAGTGTGCATGGAACATGGATTCTTTATCCAGATCCTTCTGATGCTGGTTATCGCCATAACGGCGATAGCTTTGCTCAGGCGCGTAGGCTTACCTGCTATTCTTGCTTATCTGTTGACCGGGGTTATCAGTGGCCCCTCGGGATTCAACTGGTTCTCGCAGCACCAGATGCAATCGGTAGCCGAACTTGGGGTGGTACTGCTGATGTTTACCCTGGGACTGGAATTTTCCGTCCCCAGGCTCTGGGCCATGCGCCGCACTGTATTTGGCCTCGGCAGCGCTCAGGTGGTATTGACCACCTTGCTGGCCATGGGGGCCGGATTACTCTTTATCAGCGACGTGACTCAGGCGCTGGTGATAGGTTCAGTGACGGCTTTGTCTTCCACCGCCATAGTGCTGAAACTGCTTAACGACAAGGGCTGGCTCAAGCGCCGCCATGGCGAACTGTCGGTCAGTGTGTTGCTGTTCCAGGACTTAGCTGTAGTGCCCTTGCTTATTCTGCTGCCTTTGCTGGCCGATGGCAGCGAGTCTTTGACTGTCCTGCAGCTTGGGACTGCGCTGGGGAAGGGGGTCCTGGCCTTTATTGTGTTGATGGCCTTTGGTAAGTGGGCCCTGCCCAAACTGTTTGATGAAGTTGCCCGTTCCCGCTCCAACGAGCTGTTTGTGTTGTCGACTCTGGTAGTCGCGCTCTTGACCGGTGCCTTTACCCAATGGTTGGGGTTGTCCATGGCATTGGGGGCCTTTATGGCCGGGATGCTTCTGGGGGAGAGTCAGTACCGGCGCCAGCTGGAGGCGGATATTCGCCCGTTTCGGGACCTCTTGATGGGACTGTTCTTTATCTCTATTGGTATGTTGCTCGACTTCAGTCTGGTATTGGCCTATTGGTGGCAAATCTTGCTGTTGCTGTTGGCTGTTATAGTCGGTAAGACAGTTATTGTCTTTGCTTTGCTGAGGTTGGTTAAAGAGCCTTTTCGGGTAGCCATGTCTACCGGCCTCAGCCTGGCACAGGTGGGAGAGTTTTCATTCGTGGTGCTGGCACTGGCAGTGAGTTATCAATTGTTGGCGCCCAGTGTCAGTAACACTTTGGTGATGGTGGCCGTACTGTCGATGGCGCTGGCACCGGCATTGGTGCGTCATAGCATAGACATAGCCAGGCTGTTGCAGGGCCTTAAACCCAGGCCGGAACCGGCAGAAAACCTGCCGCCTTTGGATCCCCAGCAAGATCTGGTTCTGCTGCTGGGTTATGGCCGGGTTGGGCAGACCATAGGGCGGTTTCTCAAGGCCGAAGCTATCCCTTTTATTGCCCTCGACCGGGATCCCTCCCGGGTTGCCGAGGCGCGCCGGGCCGGTGAGCCTGTGTATTTCGGCGATGCTTGTAAGCGCAGTTTGCTCAAACAAGCCAATGTGCGCCACGCCAAGAGCATAGTGCTGACCTTTTGTGAGCAGCCGCAGTTGGAAGAGGCCTTGGTGCTGTGCCGGCAATTGGCACCCGAAGCGCGGATCATGGTGCGCACCCGGGATGACAGCGAGCTTGAGCAACTGGAGCAGGCCGGTGCCAGTCAGGTTATTCCGGAAACTCTGGAAGGCAGCTTGATGCTGGTATCTCAGGTGTTGTATCAGTCAGGGGTCCCTTTGTCGCGGATCCTCAAACGGCTGGAGTCGGAGCGGCGCAATCACTATCAGTATCTGCACGGTTTCTTTTCCGGTGAGGAAGCCGACTTCTCTCTCGAGCTACTGCATGCAGTGGCTTTGCCAAGAGGCGCCAGCGCCGTGGGGAAATTCAGTGCCGAGATCCCCTGGCAACAGCTCAGGGTGGAACTGAGAGCAGTGCGCCGCGGCGGCAGGGAGTACGAGCCGCCGGATGAAGATTGGCAGTTTCGCGCCGGTGATACCTTGCTTATTCGCGGCAAGCCCAGAAGGGTGGAGAAAGCCGAAGTTATTTTGCTTCAAGGCTGATTACCCGGCCGCTGGCGTTGGTTTTATTTGCACTTTAAATGGGGTACTCTGCGACCTTTGTGGAGCTGAATGCCGGGAAGGACAGCTTGGCTGCATGTTGCAGCGACTTTTCCTGAATAAGCGCAAACCCGAGTGACTTACAAGGAGTTGGCAACCGTGACCCATGACAGTAATCATGGCCTCGATATCTCGTTCGAGGAACTGTTTGAGATTTTGACTTCTACCCAGCAGCTGCTGTTTTGCCGTGATGGCGATGTGCCGCTGATCCTGCCGGTGAATATCGATGGCAATGAACAGGCCAGTCATTGTTATGCCTACCTTCCCATGATGGATGAGCCTGAGGCGAGTCGGGTGCTTGCAGAGAATCTTAAACAACCGGATGATTACTATCTCAAACCCATTCATTGGCAACGGCTTATTCTGACCGCTCATATCAATGAAGTGCTGTTGCTGGATCTGGCGGGCAAACTCGTGCTGCCGCTGGAAGATCAGCAAGCCTACCTGAGCTATATGGCGGCGCGCCTCAATGGTGAAGACTGCGTGCTGCGGGTCAACAATGTGGAAATCAGCCCTTGGCTCACCGGAGAGGCCGACGCCTGGGAACTGGTGGAAGCACTGTTTGCCCGTCACGCCTCACTCAAGGGGATCTGGCTGGCCGACTGTCTGTGGCAACACGCCGAAGGCAAACCCGGTAAGCTGGTAATTCTCGATGCCGAGCTGGCCAGCTACGAGATGTCGACCGCCTTGCAGGATCAGGCCAAGGCGCTGGGTTATACACTTGTCCAACTGAGAGATTTGACCCTGGATTATCAGTTGGATGCGCTGACCATACTGCCGCCGCTGGTGAGCCGAAGTGATGCGGGGGAAGTGCGTCTCTATGTCGGCGACCCGAACCAGCCCTTTATTCCGTTTCAGCGCCACCAGATAGTGCAAACCATAGTCGACAACCAAGAGAGCGGTTCCCATGGTTTACAGCAGGGGGCTGAGAATATAACCGTGACCGCCAATGAGCGGCAGCAAGGTTCTACACCAACCTTTGCTGTGACTCTGGTCTCAGTGTTGCTGGTGGTGGCCTTACTTATCTTTTTCGCCTGATCCATGCTCAACTGATATCGAAAAAAGCTTTCAATTCATCAATCTGACACATGGCGTCCTGATAACCCAAATCTATCAGGGCGCCTGTGTAGGCGTTCTCAAACAGCAGATAAGACACAATACTGGTGTCCGACTGGCTGTCTATACCAATCAAAGCCAGCAGCCGGCGAATGGCGAAGGGCATCTCTTGATAGTAACGCTTGGCCAGCTCACTGAGATCTTCACTGGGTTTAATCACCAAGGTATCAATCGGCCTCAAATCCAACTGTTGGCGGCTCTGTTCCGGCACCAGCGCCAGAGTGCTGTTGATGCGCCTGAGCCGCTCCAGATCTGAGTTAAGGGTATCGGAAAATATGGTATCCAGCAGATGACCGGCAATGGTGGCCGTCTTGGGATGATAATCCAGTTCAACGGGCGTGTTCTTGTGTGGGCTGTCCAGGTTGATCACCATGATCCGCTTGGCGCCCAGATGTATCGGGCTGGACAGTGGTGCCAATTGATGCACTGAGCCATCGCCATAGTAAGACTGGGACAGCTTAATTGAGGGGAACACCAAAGGAATGGCGGAGCTGGCCATCAGGTGCTCTGTGTGCAGCCGGGTGCGCTCGCCGCTGCGTCTGGCTCTTTGCCAGTTTTCCAATTCCTTGTGGGCCTGAAAGAAGGTCACGGAGCGGGAGCTGTTGTAGCAGGAGGTGTCTATGCTCAGTGCCATCAGGGAGCCGCCGCGGATATTGCGATCGATTCGCTCGAAGTTAATCAGCTCATTGAGCAGTTGCCGCAAGGGTTCATTGTCCAGCAAACTGCCGGCGTCGGTATTGACCAGATCCCCCTGCATGCCACGAAGGGCCATCTTGGCCAGGTGTGCCAGCACGCCGGTATTGGAGGCGCGGTAGACTCTCTCTGTGTGGATATTACGCCAGATCCACTCCAGCTTTCTCAGCCCCAGATGAAAACAGGATGCATGGGTGGCGATAGCGGTGCCATTGATGGCTCCGGCCGAAGTGCCGCAAACAATCTTGAATGGAATGGCGTGATTGCGGGGATAAAACTGCACCAGTGCCTTGAGCACCCCAACCTGATAGGCCGCCCTGGCACCACCGCCCCCCAACACCAAAGCCCTGCTTTCCGGCACAGTGCCTCCTTTGCTAAAGCCCAAAACCATAAGAGAATGCCAAGGTATTATTTTGCAGACACTGCTTGGCTATCTCAGTTTAACTCTAGTTGGCTTTACTGTGGTCGGAGAAGCAAAAACCGCCCTGAGGCGGTTTTTTATAATGATAGCGGATGCTTATCTTATGCGAACCGGTTTTGGATCTGCTCGAGAATGCCACTGGCATCCAGCTTGAGCTCAGTCAGTATCTCTTCCGGTGAGCCGTGCTTGATAAATTCATCCGGCAGGCCAATTTGCAACACAGGCTTGCAGATCCCCTGGCTGGCCAGATACTCGAGCACGCCACTGCCGGCGCCGCCCATGATGGCGTTTTCTTCCACAGTTACCAGCAAGTCATGATTGGCGGCCAGTTCCTTGATCAAATCTTCATCCAAGGGTTTGACAAAGCGCATATCGGCGACTGTGGCATCCAGGCTTTCAGCGGCTTCCAGGCTGGCAGCCAGGGTAGTGCCGAAGTTGAGAATGGCAATCTGTTTGCCCTGGCGTCTGACAAGGCCTTTACCTATCGCCATGGCCGTCATCTCTTCAATCTGCTCGGCGCCGGTTGCATTGCCGCGAGGGTAGCGCACTGCGCTTGGGCCCTTGTCGTAGCAGTAGCCGGTGTAAAGCATCTGCCGACACTCGTTTTCATCGGATGGCGCCATTATCACCATGTTGGGTACGCAGCGCAGATAGCTGAGATCGAAGGCACCCTGATGGGTTGGGCCATCGGCGCCCACAATGCCGCCACGGTCAATGGCAAACAGCACAGGCAGGCGCTGCAGTGCCACATCGTGGATCAACTGATCATAGCCGCGCTGCAGGAAGGTGGAGTAAATGGCCACTACCGGTTTATAGCCTTCACAGGCAAAGCCTGCGCCTAAGGTCACAGCATGTTGCTCGGCGATGGCGGCATCGAAGTATTGCTCGGGGAATTTCTGGGAGAACTCCACCATGCCGGAGCCTTCACGCATGGCCGGGGTGATCCCCAGTACCTTGTCATCCTTGGCGGCGATGTCGCACAACCATTTGCCGAACACCTGGGAAAAACTGGGTTTCCCGGGTTTGGTGACCGGTTTGCAAAATTGTGAAGGGTCAAACTTGGGCACCGCATGCCAGCCGATGGGATCTTTCTCTGCAGGCTCATAACCTTTGCCTTTCTTGGTCATGATATGCAGTACCTGCGGCCCCTTGAGGCTGCGCATGTTACGCAGGGTTTCCACCAGCGCATCCACATCGTGGCCATCGATAGGGCCTATGTAGTTGAATCCCAGCTCTTCAAAAAGGGTTCCCGGAACCACCATGCCTTTAAGGTGTTCCTCGGTGCGGCGCGCCATCTCTTTGATGACGGGCATGCCCTTGAGTACCTTCTTGCCGCCCTCACGTATTGTGGTGTAGAAGCGACCGGACATCAGTTGTGCCAGGTGGTTGTTGAGGGCGCCAACGTTTTCCGAGATAGACATCTCGTTGTCGTTGAGCACCATCAGCATGTCTTTGTGCAGATCGCCGGCGTGATTCATGGCTTCAAATACCATGCCGCCCGTCATGGCGCCATCGCCTATCACGGCCACCACTTTACGGCCGGCTTGCTCTTTATCGGCGGCGACGGCCATTGCCAGCGCGGCGGAAATTGAGGTGCCTGAGTGACCAACACTGAAGGTGTCGTATTCACTCTCTTCCCGCCAAGGGAAAGGATGCAGACCGCCTTTTTGGCGTATGGTAGGCATGCGATCGCGACGACCGGTAAGGATCTTGTGCGGATAGGCTTGATGACCCACATCCCAGACCAGGCGGTCAAAAGGGGTGTTGTAGACATAATGCAGCGCCACGGTCAGTTCGACCGTACCTAAGCCAGAGGCAAAGTGACCGCTCGACATGCCCACAGATTTTAATAAAAACTCCCTGAGCTCGTCGGCCAGCTGAGGGAGCAGGCTTTGTGGAAGTTGACGTAACTCTTCCGGGGTATTGGCCTGTGCCAGCACAGGAAACTGAGTGATATCCAGACTCATAACGAGATACTTTGTCTCTTTTTATACTCTTCGCTCAACGATATAGCGGGCGAATTCGGCAATTAACTGGCTATTGTATGGCAATTTTGCCAGCGCTGATAGTGCATCTTCCAGCAGTTTTTGAGCTGTGGTCTTGGCGCCCTCCAGCCCCAAGAGTTTCGGGTAGGTACTCTTGTTGGCATCGAGATCCGACCCTTGGGGTTTGCCAAGCTCTTCTGTGCTGCCGGTAATATCGAGAATGTCATCCTGTACCTGGAACGCCAGGCCCACGGCATCTGCGTATTCCAGCAGTGCCAGTTCTTCTTTGGCGTCAATATCGGCGGCAATTACCGCAAACTCGACGGCGCAGCGGATAAGGGCCCCTGTCTTCAATCTGTGCAGGGCGGTGAGCTGCGCAAGGGAGATCTCTTTGTCTGTGGCATTGAGATCCTGCGCCTGGCCGCCACACATACCGCGGTAGCCGGAGGCTTTTGCCAGCGCCTGTACCAGACGCAGGTGTTGGCGGTCGCTGAGGCCTTCAATGTCGCTGCTGATAAGTTCAAAGGCCAAGGTTTGCAAGGCATCACCGGCCAGAATAGCGGTGGCTTCGTCAAAGGCGATATGCACAGTTGGCTGACCGCGGCGCAGGG
Source organism: Shewanella indica (assembly GCF_002836975.1). GTDB lineage: Bacteria > Pseudomonadota > Gammaproteobacteria > Enterobacterales > Shewanellaceae > Shewanella > Shewanella indica. The sequence continues at coordinate 100,785 of NZ_NIJK01000040.1, forward strand.
CATCGTCGTCCATGGCTGGCAGATCGTCATGGATCAGCGAATAGGCGTGAATACATTCTATGGCGGCGGCGCAATCATCGAGACGCTCAAGGGGGACGCCGAGCATCTCACCTACAGAGTAGACCAGAAACGGCCGAATACGCTTTCCACCCAGCAGGGCTCCATGACGCATGGCGGCCTTGAGTCTGGGCTCGGTATCATCCAGGGTGTCCAGTATGGTGGCAATTCTTTGATTGACTCTCTGCTGGTATTGGTTAATAGCTTGGGTTAACACTCACTCACCCTCGACTGTAAATGGGCTCAATGGCGCCTGGGGATCCTGTGCAAGCAGTATGGCTACTTTCTGCTGTGCCTGTTCCAGTTTGGCTTGGCTGCTGCGCACCAAACCTATGCCACGTTCGAACTGTTTTAGCGCGTCGTCCAGCGATACTTCACCGCGTTCCAGTTCGACGACTATGCGTTCCAGCTCGTTGAGAGATTCTTCAAAACTCAGATTTTCGGGTTTTTTGGCCACAATCAGTTTCCTTGATGCACCTTGGTTGCCGGCCCATTCCTGCGACCTGATTGGCACGGTGCAAAGGTAAAAGGAGAGAGGGAGGGCTGCAGGTGTCTTGGCGTTATGTTCAGCGTGACACAAGGTATATCAGGGCGCGATAAGGGTCAAATTGAAGCGCCCGTTATTTGCTCAACAGCACGCTTTGTCGCTGATTTTTTTTAGAGAAAATTAAAATCTTCCTAAACTTGCTTAAGCCCTGTCCGATAACTCAAAATAGAAACTATTGAAAATTATCATATTCATCTCCTGTGAATAGCCAAGATCCTATATCACCCTTTGGGGCGGATCGGCTTGTATGGGATAGAGATCCCGGCCACACTGTGTCGGGTCTGCTTTAGAGGTGAGGAGCCACTGTGGATTTAGCAACCCTGATAGGACTGGTAGGTGCTTTTGCTTTTATTATCATGGCAATGGTCAGCAGTGGCGGCATTGCCATCTTTATCGATGTACCCTCTGTATTGATCGTGCTTGTCGGCTCGCTGTTTGTGGTGATGATGAAGTTCAACCTCAAACAGTTTTTAGGGGCGGTCAAGATTGCCGCCAAGGCGTTTATGTTCAAACTGGACAAACCTGAAGAGTTGATTGAACAGTCGGTTACCATGGCAGACGCTGCCCGTAAAGGGGGCTTTCTGGCGCTGGAAGAGGCGCAAATTTCCAACAGTTTTATGCAAAAAGCGGTTGATATGCTGGTGGATGGCCATGACGGCGATGTGGTGCGTGAAGCGCTGGAGAAAGATATTCAACTGACCGAAGAGCGCCATAAGGCGGGGATCAGTATCTTCAAGGCTCTGGGTGATGTGGCACCGGCTATGGGTATGATAGGTACTCTGATTGGTCTGGTGGCCATGTTGTCCAACATGGATGATCCCAAATCCATCGGCCCGGCAATGGCGGTGGCCTTGTTGACCACCTTGTACGGCGCCATTATTGCCAATATGGTGGCGATCCCGATTGCCGATAAACTGGCGCTGCGGATGAACGAAGAGATGCTTAACCGCAATCTGATTATGGACGCTGTACTGGCTATTCAGGATGGCCAGAACCCCAGGGTGATTGAGGGCTTCCTCAAAAACTACCTGTCAGAGAAACAGCGCAAAATAGATACAACGGACGGAGAGTAGCACTATGGCCAAGCCCAAGTGTGATTGTCCGCCACCCGGTGCACCCATGTGGCTGGCAACCTTTGCCGACCTGATGTCGCTGCTGATGTGTTTCTTCGTGTTGCTGCTGGCTTTCTCTGAAATGGATGTCATGAAGTTCAAACAGATAGCCGGCTCGATGAAATACGCCTTCGGGGTGCAGAACAAGGTGGAAGTGAAAGATATTCCCAAAGGCACCTCAGTGATTGCGCTGGAGTTTCGCCCCGGACGTCCGGATCCCACCCCGATTGAAATAATTAACCAGCAAACCAACGAGATGACCCAGCAGATCCTCGAGTATCAGGAAGGGGATGACGACAGTGCCGGTGGCGTGCAGCAGCAAAGGGGCGAGCAGCGTGGCGGCGAGGCTTCGGCCACGGCGCAAGAGCAGGCCGAAGACAAGAAGACCCAGGAGCAGCAGGCAGCTCAGGATCAGATTAACGAGCAGGTCAAGAAGATGGCCGAGGCGCTCAACAAAGAGATAGTGGACGGCGCTATTGAAATCGAGTCTCTGGGACAGCAGATTATCATCCGTATTCGGGAGAAGGGCGCCTTTGCCTCAGGTTCGGGTTTCCTGCAGCCCAGGTTCAAGCCTGTGGTGCAGGCGGTTGGTGAGCTACTCAAAGATGTGCCCGGGATCATCACTGTCTCCGGCCACACCGATGACATGCAGATAAGCAATGAGCTGTACAGTTCCAACTGGGACCTGTCCAGCCAGCGGGCGGTGGCCGTGGCCCACGAATTGGTCAAGGTGCCCGGCTTTGATGCCAGCAGAATGAAAGTGGTGGGCATGGCCTCCACTGCGCCTTTGGTGCCCAACGACTCGCCGGAGAATCGCGCCCGTAACCGCAGGGTGGAAATCTCCATTGAGCAGGGCAAGGCCAAAGAGTCTGATGAGATTGAAGTCGATCCCAATCTTTGATGGCGCAGCAGCATCGGAATCACAGCAGCCTGAAAACGGCTGCTTTTTTTGGGCATCTGCAATCCGGACACGGCTTTGGCGTGGCAAATCTCTGTGCCAGTTAGCGGGTCTTTGTTATAATCCCACGATTGCTGTTTGAAATTTTTTTTCCTCGGGATCCCCATGAAGTTTATCGTAAAGCTGTATCCAGAAATCATGATGAAGAGTAAACCGGTAAGAATGCGTTTTACCAAGATGCTCGAGTCCAATATCCGCAATGTACTCAAAAAAGTGGATGAAGACGCTGCCGTTACCCGTCAGTGGGATCGGATTATGGTGCAGGTTCCCAAAGACAAACCCCAGCTAAAGCAAGTGTTTGCCGAGCGTTTAGCTTGTATTCCCGGGATTTCTACCATCAGCCAGGTCAATGAATACAACTTTGAAACTGTTGATGATATCTACCAGCATGCTCTCAAGGTGTATGCTGACGAGCTGGCGGGTAAGACCTTCTGTGTCCGCGCCAAGCGCAGCGGCAAGCACGACTTCAGTTCGCAGGATGTGGAGCGTTATGTAGGTGGTGGCCTGAACCAGTTTACCGAAGCTGCCGGTGTGCGCCTCAAAGACCCGGATATGACCATTCATCTGGAGATCAACAACGACAAACTCTACCTGGTAGAGAAAAAGATCCCCGGGCTTGGTGGATTCCCGATCGCGACCCAGGAAGATGTGCTGTCCCTGATCTCAGGCGGTTTTGACTCAGGGGTATCCAGTTTCCAATTTATCAAGAAGGGTTCCCGTACCCACTACTGCTTCTTCAACCTGGGCGGTGCCCAGCACGAAATCGGAGTTAAGCAGGTGGCGCACCATTTGTGGAAGACCTATGGCGAGTCGCATAAAGTCAAGTTTGTGACCGTTCCCTTTGAGCCCGTAGTGGCCGAAATCCTCGAGCGTATAGACAATGGCCTGATGGGCGTCATACTCAAGCGGATGATGATGCGCGCTGCGGCCAGGGTGGCGGAGCGTATGGGGGTTCAGGCACTGGTCACAGGTGAGAGCCTGGGACAGGTATCCAGCCAAACCTTGACCAACCTCAATGTGATTGACCGTTGTGTCGATACCCTGATCCTCAGACCTTTGATCACCATGGACAAGCAGGACATCATCAACGAGAGCCGCAAGATAGGTACGGAAGACTTTGCCAAGTCCATGCCTGAATACTGCGGCGTGATTTCACAAAAACCCACGGTCAAGGCAGTATTGTCCAAGGTCGAAGCCGAGGAAACCAAGTTTTCTGAAGATCTGCTGGACAGGATTATCGCCGATGCCGTGGTTATGGATATTCGGGAGATAGCAACCGACATGGATACCAAAGTAACGGAAACCGAAACCGTCGCCAGTGTCGGCCAGGGTGAAGTGGTGCTGGATATCAGGGCGCCGGAAGAGGAAGAGAGCAAGCCGTTGCAACTGGAAGGTGCCGAGATAGTTCATATTCCTTTCTTTAAACTGGCCAGCGCCTTTGCCGAGCTCGATAGCAGCAAGACCTATCTGCTCTATTGCGACCGCGGCGTGATGAGCAAACTGCAGGCGCTCTACCTTCAGGAGCAAGGGCATGGTAACGTCAAGGTTTACCGCCCTTGATAAGCAAAAAGCCGCCTCTATTGAGGCGGCTTTTTGCTGCTGACGTTCAGCGAAGTCCTTTGGGGCTCAGTTAAGCTGAACCTTTGATGGACTGGCTGTAGCGTCTTCGGCCAACAGCAGTGTCGGCTCGTCCAGCGCATGGGTTCTGAGCTCTTCGCCGCTGGCGGCAATGTTACGGCTCAGCTCCTGCTCAAGCAGTTTGAAGTCTATCTGCACCGCAGGGGCTTCGACAGCGACTCTGGGCAGTGGACGAGCTTGCGTTGGCGCAGAAAGGTTTTCCGCGGCCACTGCGCTGGTGCTCATGCCAAGCAGCAGGAGCACAAAAGCGGATTTAAAGTTCAACATGGGATGCCTCCGGGTGAGAACGGGCACTGAGTGCCAGTGTCAGACCTTCCCTTCGACTGCTCAGAGATTGTCTGAATATTCAACTTTTCGGGGTGAAATTTAATCAAAAGCGCTGGCTTTAACAAACGATAAAATGTAACAATCTGGATTAGAAAAACTAATTAAAAAACGAGAAGTGGATCACTATGTCAAAACGACTTCCTCCGCTGAATGCGGTTAAGGCGTTCGAGGCGGCAGCAAGGCATTTGAGCTTTACCCGCGCCGCCGAAGAACTGTTCGTTACCCAGGCCGCAGTGAGTCATCAGATCAAGGCGCTGGAAGACTTTCTGGGATTAAAATTATTTCGCCGAAAGAACCGCTCGCTGCTGCTGACCGAAGAGGGGCAAAGCTACTTCCTCGATATCAAGGATATTTTTACTCAACTGTCGGATGCCACCGACAGGCTGTTGGCCCGTAGCGCTGTGGGGTCCTTGACAGTCAGCATGTCGCCCAGCTTTGCCATTCAGTGGCTGGTGCCGCGTCTGGCGAAATTTAGCGAGAAGAATCCCGATATCGATGTGCGGATCAAGGCGGTGGATGCCGAGTTCAGTGCCCTGTCAGACGATGTGGATGTAGCTATCTACTATGGTCAGGGCAACTGGCCTGGGCTCAGGGCCGACAAACTGCGCAACGAAGTGCTGATCCCCGTGTGTTCGCCAATGCTGCTCAACGGTCCCAAACCATTGGAAAAGCCTGCCGATCTCAAGTATCACACTCTGCTGCATGATATGAGCCGCCATGACTGGCAGGCCTGGTTCCGTCAATGTGGCGTAACAGATGTCAATGTGAATCAGGGGCCGATTTTCAGCCACTCATCTCTGGTACTGCAGGCGGCGGCCCATGGCCAGGGGGTTGCTCTGGGCTACAGCGTGCTCGCCCGCCCCGACATCAATGCCGGGCGTTTGGTCTGTCCGTTCCAGGAGGTTCTGGTCAGCAAAGATGCCTATTATCTGGTGTGCCAGCAAAAGCATGCCGAGTTAGGTAAAATTGTCGCGTTCCGCGAATGGATGCTGGATATGTTTGCCGAGGAGTCACGTAGTGAATTGTTGCCGGGATAAGTCGGTAACACGTTTCTCTGCATATACAGGAAGGCACTACAAAGAAGTGAAAGCTTGCAGTTTATAGGGAACTTTGATGGAACTGGCATACATAAACGAAAACACGGAAGAGAGTGATGCCATGTTTAGTTGCTCTGATAACAGAGGGCACCTGTACGAAGACATGGACTACATTCCAGTGAGCGCATTGAGTGCGGTTATTTGGGAGGATGAAGACAGTTATTCAGAAGCTGTTTTCGATATCACAAATTCAGGGGATTTAAGCGTTACCAAACCCATTGCAGACGTTTTTATGAGCTTTGACCCATATGGCGTCGCTTTTTTGCCCAATAAATTACAGTGCATGGATGGTCTGTCGACTCAGCAGCGATATATTATCGCGATAAATAACGAGTTGGATGTATTGGATGAAGAAAAGTCAAATATTGAATCTTTTGTTGAACATTACGATCCCAAAGAACATGGTTATGATGTGCCTCTTGAAGAGAGAGAGTCGTTTCATTCCGTTCTAGTTCAAAAATTATATCTGGACCGGGAAAAACTCGAAACCTACCCTATGAACCGCAGGCATATTTTTAGGGTTAAAGGCACCAACAGCTTTTTCTTTTCTTCAGAAATATATGATGAATTGTATATTATCGCTCGACAGGGGTTAGCTTGTGGACTGACCGCTTTTAAGTTTGATGTCGATGATGAAGCACCAAGGAGATAATAGTAAGTGAAAGATGAATACTCGATACTCACTAAACAAAATATGGATACTTTCCCATTCCAACAAACACCTGCACCAGTAGGTGCTGCAGCACCGGATCTGTTATTGGAAATGACCTTTTCTCCAAAGCTGTTCATTATTGGTGATATAGCATCCAAACTGGAGCCATTGGTGCAGCATGGTGTTGAATGGCTGGATGCTCGTGTTGATAACTCGCCAAGTCAACCTTCGGATGAACAACTCGAGGTATATGACAACTATCGAATGCCTTATATCCAGCAGACGTACAGATTGACGGATAAAGAAAAGCAATTTGGTAAGTTGAATTGGTTAGATACTGATTCGACAGAGTTCGATTTTTCTAAACTGGAAAATATTCCTGTGGAACAAAGGTTAATATTTAAACTGGAAGAGGACTTAGGCTTGGTGTTTATTCATCAAAGTGTGATTGATTTATTGAAAGAACATGTAAAAACGGTATGGGTAAGAGATATATAATTACCGCTTGGTAGTTTTTTAACGCTATTTTTTAATAAGTTGATTTGTCAGGAAAGTACGGTATTTAATATTGTGGTTTATTCGAATCCAAGCATGAAAATTATTGTATCTTCGAACAGGGCTGATGATGAACTTGAATACTAACTGGCTGCTGGATCAAGGTAAGGACAATGATACTCTGGTGTTGTTCGCCCATGGCGCCGGTGCCGATATGCACAGCGACTTTATGGCGGATTATGCCGCGCTGTTGGCCGCCAGCGGCCCGAGCGTGCTGAGGTTTAACTTTCCTTACATGGTCAAGCGCGGCGAGGATGGCAAGCGGCGTCCGCCGGACCGGGCTCCGGTGTTGTTGCAGGCCTTCGAGCAGACTTTGACAGCAGCGGTTGCCGAGTTTGCGCCCAAGCGACTATTTTTGATGGGCAAATCCATGGGCGGGCGGATGGCGGCCGTACTGGCGGCCAATGATAAACTGGCGATGACCCCCAGCGGCGTTATCTGCCTTGGTTATCCGTTTTTGCCGCCGAAGAAAACCGAGCCCAGACTTGAGCCCTTGTGGGAGTGCGCCTCGCCTCTGCTTATTCTGCAGGGTGAGCGTGACAGCTTTGGCAAGCGCGAGCAGTTGGCCTCCTGGGCGCTGCCCGAGCAGGCCAAAGTACGCTTTATTACCGACGGAGATCATAGTTTTGTGCCGCGCAAGTCGTCGGGAACGGATCTTAAGGCTAACCTGCAGGATGCCGTGAAAGAATCACTTTTATTTATCGGGAGTTAGTTATGCGTAAGGGGTTATTGTTACTGGCGGCCATCAGTGGTTTCTTTGCCGTTGCTTTGGGCGCTTTCGGTGCCCATGGACTCAAGACCATTGCACCTGCCGAGTTGATTGCCATATTCAACCTGGGGGTAGAGTATCAGTTCTATCACACCTTTGGTTTGATAGCCCTGGCCTTTGCCGGTCACTGGTTCAAGTCGCGTCTGATTGACTGGGCTGCCGGGCTATTTATCGTCGGGATCTTTATGTTCTCCGGTTCGCTGTATCTGTATGCCCTGACTGGCACCAAGTGGCTGGGCATGGTAACCCCCCTCGGTGGCAGCTGCTTCCTGGTGGGCTGGCTATTGTTGGCGGCAGCGGTATGGCGCCATCGGATGGATGAAACCGGTCTCTGAGTTGATGACTTTCGCAAACAATACGATTTAACTGGTCTCCTGACGTTGCGGCAACTGGATTGTTAGCCAGATAATCGTGACGCTTTTAGGAAACGAATAAAAAAGCACCTTAGGTAACAACCAAGGTGCTTTTTGTTATTTAAGCCACAGAGGTGTCTCTATGGCTTAGGTGAAGGCTTATTAGAGCAGACCGCGACGCTTGAGTAGGGCATCGGTTGTAGGCTCCTGACCACGGAAGTTTTTGTAGGCTTCCATAGGTGGCACGCTGTTACCCACTTCGCGGATAGTCTTGCGATACTTCATACCGATATCCCGCTTGAGGCCGCCTTGGCTCTGCACATAGGCAAAGGCATCGGCCGCGAGGATTTCGCTCCACATATAGGCGTAGTAGCTGGCGCTGTAGCCACCCGGGAAGGCGTGGGCAAAGTAGGTTGATTTGTAACGTGGTGGCACGGCTTCAATATTCAGGCCGTGTTTTTCAAGCGCCTTGGCTTCAAATTCGGCCACATTTTGCAGCGGTGCATCCTTGTCCAGCGAATGCCATTCCATGTCTACCAGGGCGGCTGCCATATACTCCAGGGTGTCGAAGCCCTGGTTGAAACTGCGGGACTTCAGCAACTTGTCCAGCATCGCCTTGGGTAAAGGTTCACCGGTTTGGTAATGCTTGGCGTAGTTGGCCAACACTTGTGGATGACCGGCCCAGTCCTCTTCGAAGGTGGATGGGAATTCGACAAAGTCACGGGATACTGCAGTACCGGACAGGCTAGGGTAAGTCACCTTGGAGAACATACCATGAGTGCCATGGCCCAGCTCGTGGAACATGGTGGTTACTTCATCATAGCTGACGAAGGTGGCTTCGCCTTCAGGCGCCTTCTTGATGTTCATTACATTGACCACCACAGGCTTTTCACCCTTGAGCAGGTTCTGACTGACGAAAGAGCTCATCCAGGCACCGCCACGCTTGCCTTCGCGGGCGAAATAGTCGCCGTAGAAGATGGCCATGCTGCTGCCATCGGCATCAAACATTTCCCAGGCTTTGACGTCAGGGTGATAAACCGGCAGATCCGGCCGAGGCTTGAAGGTCACCCCATAGAGTTGGTTGAGGGTAAAGAAGACGCCATCTTCCAACACCCGATTGAATTCAAAGTAAGGCTTGAGGCTGGCCTCATCCAGATCATACTTCTCCTGGCGCACCAGCTCGGCGTAGAAGGCCCAGTCCCAAGGTTTGAGCTGGAAATTGCCACCTGTCTTGTCGATCATCGCCTGGATATCGGCGGCTTCTTTCTGGGTGTTGGCGACAACGGCCGGCACCATGGAGCCGAACATTTCATAGACGGCCTCGGGTGTCTTGGCCATCTGTGGGCTCAGGCGGTAGCTGGCCCAGTTATCAAAGCCCAGCAGGGCGGCACGCTCGGCGCGCAGCTGCGCCAGACGAGCCACCAGAGAGGCGGTTTCATTCTCACCTTCAAGACCGCGGTAGGCCGAGGCTTCCCAGATCTGCTTTCTCAGCTCTCGGTTTTTCAGCTGCGTCAGCACAGGCTGGCGAGTGGTGTTGGTGATGCTGATAAGGTATTGACCATCGAGACCGGCGGCCTCGGCATCGGCCGCGGCATTGCGAATGGCCGAGTCGGACAGACCCTCCAATTGGACGACGTCAGTCACAGTTACGGCAATCTCTTTGTTCATCCGCATCAATCGTTGCTGGAATTCGTTCACCAGCTTGGACTGTTCTTCGTTCAGAGCACGGATCTGGGCTTTCTCGCTCTCGGTCAGCTTGGCGCCGGCGAGCACAAAGCGTTGGTGGTACACCTCAATAAGGCGCACTTCTTCGCTGCTCAGGTTCAGTTGCTGACGCTGGGAGTAGAGGCTGTCGATACGGGCAAACAGCTCTGGGTTGAGGTTGACGTTGTCTGAATGGGCCGCCATCTTGGGCGCCATTTCACCCTGAATTTTACGCAGTTCAGGGTTGGAGTTGGAGCTGGTCAGGTTATAGAAAACGCTTGAGGCGCGGTTTAGCAGTTCACCGGACTTTTCCAACGCCACGATAGTGTTGGCAAAAGTGGGTTTTTCTGGATTGTTGGCAATGGCCAGCACTTCCTGGTAGTGCTCGGCGATACCGGCTTCCAGCGCAGGCTTGAAGTGTTCATCTTTGATTAGCCGAAAATCCGGAGCCTGATATTGCAAGGTGCTCTTGGCAAAAAGTGGGTTGTTTTGGGTGGCTTCAGCACTTGTCAGATTGGTATCCTGAGGCGTGTGGGTACTGCAGCCAGAAATAGCCAGAGTGGCGCCAACGGCCAGCGCCAGAAGAGATTTTCGCATTGATATGACTTCCATCTTTAGTTATGAGTTTTTTAGCGCAATTTAGCACTTGTTGCTTAAAAGTGGCTGAATTTGATGATTATAGCCTACCTAATCCGGATGTTTATATGCCAGAGGCTGATTGAGATAGAAGTGTAACAAATTGATTTTAATGAGTAGATTTAGTGAATGCTGAATCAATTCCCAAGTTTGGCCGCAAGGGGCACGCGTCCTGTATTTATGTGGTAAAAAGTGTAAAATTGCGGCCGGAATTTTTCTCAGGGGAGAGCCGTTTTGGCGCAACTTTATTTCTACTATTCGGCGATGAATGCCGGAAAATCCACCTCTTTACTGCAGTCATCCTATAACTATCGTGAACGCGGCATGCACACCCTGGTGATGACCCCGGCGATAGATGACCGTTTTGGCGTGGGAAAGGTCGCCTCCAGGATAGGTATTGAATGTGATGCACGCATTTTTGCCCATGACGATAATCTACTTGAGATGATCCGCGCCGAACATGAGCGCCAACCTTTGCACTGCGTGCTGTTTGATGAATCCCAGTTCCTCAGTAAAGAGCAGGTCAAGCAGCTGGCTTATGTGGTCGACATTCTGGATATTCCCGTACTCTGTTACGGTTTGCGTACCGATTTCCAGGGCGAACTGTTTGTCGGCAGCCAGTACCTGTTGGCCTGGGCCGATAAGCTGGTAGAGCTGAAAACCATCTGTCACTGTGGTCGCAAGGCCAATATGGTGATCCGTCGTGACGGTTCAGGCAACCCGGTACGAGAAGGTGAACAGGTAGCCATAGGTGGCAACGAGAGTTATGAGTCTGTATGTCGCAAGCATTATCGCGAACTGATTTGGGATTGATGCCAAGACGCAGTATTTGAAAACTCGAAAGATACAAATTTAATCGCGAAAAGCCAAAGATATAAAGAAAGGAAGCTTATGTCGTCCAGTTCTCTCATCGTAAATCGTCTATGCTGGCGGGTGTTGCCGGGTTTATTGTTGAGTCTGTCACTGGGCTCAAGCCTGTTGCAACATGCTGTCGCCGGGCAGAAAGTGCCAAACTCAGAAATTAAAGTGATTCAAAAGCTTATTTTTGAAAGGAAGATGGCAGAGGCGGCGCCCAGACTGGATGCGGCCATAGCAAATTACCCGGACTCCGCTCGGCTGGCATTTTTGCTTGGGCAGCTTTATTACTTCAGCAATCTCCCCAATTACCCCAAGGCGGTGGCGGCCTATGACAAGGCCGAGTCCGCGCTGTCCAAGGACTCTGAGCTGTATTTTTTCCGCGCCGCAGCCAAGGCTCAGGTGCTGTCTACTTATTCCCAGCGCCTGCGTCCGGACTATGCCGGCGCACTGGCCGATTACCGCAAAGCTCAGGCTTTGGGATCGGAGCGGGATCTCAGGTTGGATATTGCCAGGACACTCTATGAAACCCGGGACTATCCGGCGGCGCTGGAGCAGATAAACCGCTATCTCAATAACCAGCCTCAGCTTTGGGCCGATGGCCAGATGCTTAAAGGCAATATCCTGGCACAAATGGGCCAGCATGAGGCAGCGCTCAAGAGTTATCAACGCGCTGCGAGGCAGTATGACTATCTGGATAAGCTGCAGTTCTATCAGGCTGTCAGCTTGCGGGCGTTGGGACAATCTGATGAGGCTATGGCGCAGCTCGATAAGGGATTAAAGCGTCAGGGCCGTGCGTATTTTCAGCTTGTCTATCTCAAAGCCATGCTGAGCTATGAGCAGAAACAATACCAAGAGGCGGCCCTGTTGTACCAACAGCTGATTGAAAGGCGCCGGGACTGGGCCTTACCCTTACTCGGCTATTACAACAGCTTAAGCCAGATGGGTGAGGGACCCATCAGCATCAGCCATATACTGGATTTGGCACTCAAGCTCGACCCCGAGGTGGTGATCCACTTTCATCAGCAGGATCTGTTGCGACTGTAACGCCCGGCAATTGACGGGTTAATCGGGAATATCCAACTGGCGCTGGGAAGATGCTTTGCGCTTATAGGCCAGATCCAGGCTGGCCAGCTCGCCATGAATGGCCAGCAGTGCCTGGGCCAGTTGATAGATAAGCCAGCTGTAACCGCTGAGCGCAAAGTCTTGATGGGCCGCTTCCGGCGAGTCGTCGCTCGGCTCAGATGGCAGTTGCTTTAGTAGCTGTTGCTGCAATTGATAACCAAGTCCCAGGGGGAGTTTGGGACAGTCGGGTGTGTTGCCGGCCACATAGTCTGCCAGATAGGCGAACTCTCGCTGTAGCCCACTGGCCACCTGTTTGACTCTGGCGTAAGCCGCATCTTCTTCGGCCTTCCAGCGGGTGAGCAGTAGCAGCTCCAAAAGAGTGATCACCCTTATCTGTTTGTTGGCCAGCTCGGTCAGAGTAGCGGCCTCTTTCTTTAATGTTTGGCTTTCCCATTCCAGCGAAAAAAGCAGCTTTTTCTGCGCCAGCACCGCCTTCATTGCCGTCTCCAGCGATTTACGGGCATTTTCCGGCTCTTCCTGGCCGGCATTGAGATGTTGTTCCAGTACTTGGGTCATGATTTTCAGTGAGCTTGCCAGCTGTGCCCGCCAGTCTTGTTTGGCCTTGATTGGCAATACAAACAGGGAGACCAGCACGGCAATCACGCATCCGATAAGAATATTGGCGGTACGCCACAGAGCTTCCGAGGTGTCGTGGTTGGCGTCACCTATCACTATAATCATGGTGAATCCCGCCACCAGATAGGCATAGCTGTAACGGCCGGCGTTGAGATAACAGACTATGCTGACCCCGAGGATCAGCAACCCCATCAGATCCCAATAGCCATTCATCAAGATCACCAATGAGACCCCGTAAGCCGAGCCCAGGCAGGTGCCTATGGCCCGCTGCAGTGATTTTTCGATAGCGCCGCCCACTTGTGGCAGGCCCATCATGATGATCACTATGGTGACCATGCTCCAGACAAAGTGAGGCAGGGACCAGATGGCGTTGATGGCGGCGGCAATAAACAGCGCCAAGGCCAGTTTTACCGTGTGTACGGCACGGGAATGGCGGTAGATAAAATCGGCGAAGGCGGAGGCTCTGGCAAACAGGGGCATGGCAGTGTCTCAAAAATATGTGGTTGACCGTCAGCATCAATTATGCCAGAGATGTGCAGTGATAGCGTCTCGGGTATGAGCTAAAGATGCAAACTGGGAAGCTGAATTAGCGGCGGATAATATGGTTGTGAACTGGGTCACAGCCATAGTGCTTTGTGAGCAAGAATCTTAGGGGCAGCTATGCTTTCCTTCGCCAAATAAGCGGCTAAATCCAGCGTCTGACTTTTTGACAATACAAGCGGTAGCTGTCACCAAAGAGTTGCTGCATTGCCCTTTCTTCCGGAAGGATCTGAAAGCGTTGCAAATAGGCAACAAAAAGGGCGATTAAAAACAGTACCCATAGGCAGTTGAGAAAGACGGCCTGTGCCAGCAGCAAGAATACAAACCCCAGGTACATGGGGTTGCGTGAGCAGCGGTAAATACCTGAGGTCACAAAGGCCGAACTCTGTTCGGGCACCCTGGGATCCGGCGTGGTTCCATGGCGTTTGAAGCTCAGTACTCCAGCCAAAGGAATAACCAGCCCAGCAGTTAACAGAGAAACAGCGAGCCCCAAACTAAAGGTCGGATGCAGGTTTGAAGAAGGCAAATAATAGGATGTTAGCTGCAACAGTAGCGCAAACAGCAGCAAGAGCGCCAGGGGCGGCAGTTTCTTTTCCAGTCCGGACATGAATTACGCGGTTTTGAGTATTAGGTATCGGTTAAGATGACATGGGCAAGGTACTGAATACAAGGGTCATACCATTGGTTATTCCGCTTTGGGCGCTGCCGCGTTCTGTGCTTTGTGCCGAAACCTGTCAGTTTGCAAGTCGATTTGATTGTGGCGATAAAAGACCCGGCCAGGTGACCGGGTCTTGATCTAATCAAGTATGCTTCAAGCGAGATCAGAAGGGGGCGTTGATATCCACCACGTTGATCAGCTTGTGGTTAACGAACTCTTTCAATCCGAGGTCTATCAACTCACGACCATAGCCGGAGCGGCGGATACCGCCAAAGGGCAAATCAGCCTTAACCATGGTGGGATGGTTCACAAACATCATCCCGGTAGAGACTTGCTTGGCTACCGCCAGACCGCGTTGTTCATCGGCGGTGAACACAGAGCCACCGAGGCCGAAGGGCGAGTCGTTGGCAATGGCAATCGCTTCCTGTTCATCCTTGGCTTTAAGGATCATTGAGACAGGTCCGAAGAACTCCCAATAGTAAGCCGGGTTGTCCGGGGTCACATTGGTAAGTATGGTTGGCTGTACAAAAGCGCCTTGCTCCGGCACTTTGGGGCCAACTTCGGTGGCTGTGGCACCATGCTCAACCGCTTCACGAATTTTCTGTTTCACTTCATCGGCAGCACCCTGGGAAGACAGAGGTGCCAGAGTCGTATTAGGATCCATAGGATCACCGGCTTTAAGCGCGGCTACGCCTTTGGTATAGCCTTCCATAAACTTGTCGTAGATGGCTTCCACCAGGATCATCCGTTTGGATGAAACACACACCTGACCGGCGTTCCAGTGACGGCCAAATACCGCCCAATCTATGGTTTTCTCAAGCTCGGCATCTTCCAGCACGATAAAGGCGTCAGAGCCGCCCAGTTCCAGGGTGGATTTTTTCAGTGCCTTACCGGCCTGAGAGGCAATAACGGCGCCTGCACCTTCAGAGCCGGTCAGTGCCACGCCATGTACCTTGGGTGAGTTGATGATCTGCTCGACTTGATCCCGGGTTGCATACAGGTTCTGGAAGGCACCCTGTGGCAGGCCGGCATCCCGCATCAGGCTCTCGAAAGCGGCGGCGCACTGAGGCACATTGGAAGCGTGTTTCAGCAGCAGGGTGTTGCCGGCAGAAAGTTGCGGTGCCAGGATCCTGGCTATCTGGTAATAGGGGAAGTTCCAGGGTTCAATAGCCAGTAAGACCCCAAGAGGTTCATTGACCAGCAGCGCTTCCCCTTCGGCGGGATCGGCCACCGGCAGTTTCTGTGGTGCCAGCAGTCTCTCGGCATGCTGGGCATAGTATTCGAGGATCTGCGCCGACAGTTCGACTTCAGCTTCGGCCTCTCCAATGACTTTACCCATTTCCAGGGTCAGCAGTTCGGCGTAACGGCGCTTGCTGTCTCTGAGCAGCGCTGCAGCCCGATTGAGTATTTCAGCTTTGTCGGCAAAAGAGGTATTGCGCCAACTCAAAAAGGCCTGGTGGGCCGACTCAATTGCCTCAGTGACTTCGGCGTCAGTGGCATTGGGAAATTGTTTGATGAGCTCTCCCGTGAAGGGATTGATCGTTGCATATGCCATGTGTTCCTCCCAGCGTTGCAAGTAATAGGGTATTGACGCCAACTCCTGGCATCGGGTGAAAATGTTTGAAGTTATCGTGGGTTCTGCCCCTCAGAGGTGAGTGGCAAAAAAAGCTCAAACCTTTCTACGCTTTAAATGGCGATGTTTGTGTGATCTCGGTCACGTCGGCAGTCTGATGTCTATCGGTTGGTGATTTTTAGTCCTTTCTTGTTAGTTCTTTGTTTTTAAAAAGCTTAAAAACAGCAGAGGTTAACAAAAGTGCAACTTATCGCCTTGATCTTGCGTGAGGAAAGATGCAACCCCTCTCTTTCGGGAGAGGGGTTGTGCTGTTTGTATATCGTCAGTTTCGGTGACTATAGCGCTCGGCCATGGCGTTGGCTGCGATCATCGCCTGATAAACATCATCGGCACTGACCGCCATAGGCATATTGCCCATGGTATCGCCTTCGGCACAGGCAATTTCGGCAACTTTACGCCACTCCTCCTCACGGAAGCGTTTTAGCCCCATATCCGCCAAAGTCAGCGGCAAACCTGCGGTTTTAATGATGCGGACAACATTGTCGATTTCGCTCTGTGGGGCGTTTTCCAGCACCAGCTGGGTCAAGAGGCCAAAGACCACCTTTTCGCCATGCTGGGCACCATGCAGCTCGGCAACCGCCGACATGCCGTTATTGACGGCGTGCGCTGCCGCAAGGCCACCGGCTTCGGCACCAACACCGCTTAAATAGATGGTTGCCTCTATGGTTTGCTCCAGCGCCGGGGTCACTATCTTGTTGTTTACCGCATCCATAGCGGCGGCCACGTTTTCACTCAGCAATTGATAGCACAGTTGTGCCAGACCAAGACCGGTACGCGAAGGTTTTTTCAGCACCAGGTTGACACCATCGGCTTGATAACAGGCCCTGGCTTCAAAGTAGGTGGCCAGAGCGTCGCCTATGCCTGCAGCAAAGAAACGCGCCGGCGCGGCGGCGATGATGCTGGTGTCGGCAATCACGGCATCCGGATTCTGTGGCAGGAACAGATAGCGTTCAAATTCACCCGCTTCGGTATAAATCACTGATAAAGCCGTACAGGGTGCATCGGTTGACGCTATGGTGGGGTACAGGACAACAGGGTACTTAAGGTGGAAGGCAACGGCCTTGGCGGCATCCAGTGTCTTACCGCCGCCGACACCGACAATGACGTTGGCGTGGGCCTGTTCAGCCAGGGCGACAAGACGCTGGATCTCGACTTCGCTGCACTCGTAGTTGAATTTTTCCAGTTGGTTGTTGATGCCGTTTTGCTCAAGCCCCGTCAGGGCTTCGTCCTCAAGCCTGCTGAGAATAAACTCATCGGCGATAATAAAAGCATTGTCGCCGAAGTCATGCACATATTCGTGCATTTGCGACAATAAGCCTTTGCCAATAATGAACTTTTTGGGAGATGTGACGGTACGTGGAACTGCTGTACTCATATGGCCTCCATTACATTCAGACTCGGATCCTTGTTCAAAGAGACTCTATCACAGCCAAGATTTAAAGCTATGGCGCAATTGTCTGGTTTTTGTTGTTTTGGTGGCGATAAAAACTGGTTTTTGGTTTGAATATCTAATTGGGTAACTGGGATTTCTCTTTTATTTGGTGAGTCTGTGGCGCCTGTAGCCAAGTCCTTGGCGGGCAAGGGGAGGGGAGAGCGGCGGTAAGATCCCAACAGTGATTGAGCTTTGCTTAAGGTGGTGGCAGGTAATGGATAGCCGCCACCTTTTTTTAGCGGAATGACGTTCAGCCGCTATCCATTTCCTTTAGGAGGGGATTGGCGGCATTGGTTCAGCAGGGTTTGCAAGTGGCCACCGAGTTGCTGATCCTTAATATCAGTGCCGTTTTTCAGTAGCTGTTCGACATCTGCCAAAGCCTTGTCTATTCCCTGGGATTCGATAAGTGTGCTGACATAGGCGGCGAGATCCGCGCCCTTATTCAGTAGTGCGGCCGCGTTTTCAAAGCTGAAGCCTTGCTCCAGTAGCTGTTGAATTTGGCCGAGCAGCTCGCTGACCCTGGCGGGCTCTGCCAGGACGCCATCGACCTGGATCAGTTCACCAAGCGGATCGTGACTGAGCTTTTCAGCGACGCAGGCGGTCATTGAGCTGACCTCGGCGCTGCGATTGATGGCATCCAGACCTTGAGAGCGGATCTGCTCAATGGCTTGTTGTAACTCTTGATCTTTGGCGAGCCACTGCTGCTCCAGTTGTGTCTTTTCATCTGCGGCAAACCAGCCGCAGCCGGAGAGTGAGCCAAGGGCCAGGGCCGAAAACATCCAGAGTACAGTTTTTTTGGCGGGGAAATATTTTTTGCCTAAGGTGTTGGACTGCTTCATCCACAGGACTCCTGCAAAGGTTCTTAGAGTTCACAGTATCAGCTATCAGCCTTAAGCCGGGCTGAACAGTTTGAGTCCTTTATTCGGTAGGTGCATTCAATAGCAGGTTGGGCAAGGCAGACTGGGAGTCTTAGGCTCCCAGTCTGTTTAGAGATTAAAGCCCCGCGAACTTAAAGGGCTTGGCCGTGACAAAGTCTTGCAACGCATTACCTGAGTAGATGCTGCTGTTGTTGATGGCCAGCTTTTTCACTTCTTGCAGCTTACCAAAGTCGATGCCTTTCATATCGACCCAGAAGGTGTTGGGGGTCAAGGCGGTTTCAAAGTAATACACCCGATTTTTATGATCAGAGACCGAGCGCCAACGGGTCGAAGAGATATTCGGTTCGGTCTCGGAAGCTATACCGAAAGGCACAGAGGCGTTACGTATGACGCTGAAGGCGCCGGCTACCGCCACCCGGGTATTGGCTGTCTTGGGAATGGCATCCATATAGAAAGAGGCCCTGACAAACCGGTCGGCGGCGCGGTTGGTTCCAGGCAACATGGTAAAGCCGCCAATCTGCTGCCAATACTGGTTCAGTGCCAGTTGCTGCTCGAAGATGGGGGAGTTGGTCATGACCCGGTACTTTGGATCGTGATGGATCACCAGCTTGCCGTCTATATACTCGAATATGGCGCTGTCACCTGCTGCATCGGAAATCGACAGATGCAGGGTGGCAAAGCGTTGGGTACCGGGAATATTGGCGGAAACCACCGCAAAAGGTTCGGCTCTCAGCGCCTCGACTGTTTCTGCAACAGTGGCAAAGTTATCCAGTACATATTGCACCCAGGCGGCGACCGACAAGCCTTTTCGTTTACCCTGGTACTCGGGATAACTCGACTCTGCCAGCCAGAGCAGATTGGCCACCAGACCTTTTTCATTCATGCCGTCGGTGCTGGAGATATCAAAGGCGCTGGTGATCAGGCTGCCGTAGCGTGAGGTCCAGGTGACTGAGTTGTCGCCGACTGCCCCATGACGCAGCATGCCGCGGGGAAACAGCCACAGACTCGCCGGGATCTCGTCGCGCCAGTCCATGGAGCGAGCGGTGATCACCAACTGCTGTTCACCGTGATAGACGGCGCGGGTGCAGGCCTGCGCAGTAGTGCCAATAACCAGCATTAAGGCGCTGCTGATTAAAGTGATGAGTTTACGATTCATAGTGACTTCCCTGTTTGATTGCTAAAGAGAATTAATAAGTTAAAGGTGTTGAATGTGTGATGGCAAGCCTGGTTTGTTAATTCTGCCCATCAGTGCTGTCTCAAGTGAAACAGTGCCTCCAGGCCAGGGTTTTCTGTGTCATGCCCCGGATGATACAGGTAACAGCTGATGCGGGCATAGTTATCCAAATCGCCGCGCCAAAGGCAGCTGGCTTCAATATCCCGCTCTTGTTGCTGAAAGCGGATCCTAAGTACCTTGGCATCGCCGTTCAGCACTGGCTCTATCGCCGCAGTCCCTTGAATGCTTAAGCCTTCTATCTCCCGGTGTACCTTAAGTTCGCCGCCCTGCTCATAAATGCTCATCTTGCCGGTGTAGCTGGCATTTGAATCAATGGCTTTGCCAACCAGCTGATAATTGCCCTGTAGATACTGCTTAAAAAGCTCATCCGTTTCGGCAAATGCCGCGGGCGCCAGGCAGAGGGAAAATAAGGGCAAACATAATATTGCTAAACGGCGAATAAACGGGTTATTCATTGATCTTCCTTAGATTTGTATATCTTTAGCTTGGTGCATCTATGCTGCCGCTGTGGCAGCCCTTTTAGCGCTTTGATTGTTTCAGTGCTTTGTTGTGGTTGAAGTCGGCAGCGGCGCTTATCAGTGCCTTGAAAGCCGTTTCATCCAAAGATTGGCCCTGGGTAATATCTATGGCTCTACGCTGTTTGCCCTCAAGGCCAGCATTAAACAGTTTGTGGGGATCCGCCAGCGAAGCGCCATTGGCAAATGTGAGTTTTAATTTGGCTTTGTATGACTCGCCGGTACAGAGTATGCCTTGGCTTGACCATACAGGTACACCGGACGGGTTGGTTGGCTTTACCCATTTGCACTCTTCAACTACCTCGGGAATAGCGGCCTTGATAAGTTCACGGATATGGCCAAGCATCTCGGCGCGCCAGCCGCCCAAGGCAGCAATTTTATGGTCGATAGAAACGCTACCGTCAGTTTGTTGCCGTTTTTTGTCCATTTGTGTTCTCCCTGGCTCGCTTGCGAGTGCGAGCCTGACTCTGTGTTATCTGGCGGCTGGATAGACCAAGTTGGACAAGGCTGCTTTAGCAAACGTCGATTCAATGGTCACAGTCAAGCAGTCTTGCAATCGCCTGCTGCGCCGCCGGTGCGCATTTTGCCATATCTGCTATACCTATCCACTCCTGACTTTCTATCTCGGCGGCAGAATTGATGTTGCCACTAAAGCCCGCGCTGAAACAGTGCATCGTCAGCTCAGTGTTCTCAAGGCCAAAGGCCTTATCCGTGATGCTGAATCTGTAGCAAATGGTGTCTTGCTGCAGTTTTATGCTGAGTTCTTCCTTTAACTCCCGAGTCAGGGCTTGTTCAAGGGTTTCACCTGGTTCAGGTTTGCCGCCGGGAATAAAGAATTTATCTTTGCCCTTGGATTTGACACACAAGACTTCAGCGTTTTTCTCATGTAGCCAGGCGACACTTTGTAATTGTTTCATGGGGTTCCTTGTTGACAACTAAAACCAGCTATTGGCTCTTTAGTGGTTGTTATGTGGACTTTTGGGGGGAGTAAAATACTGCTGCGGCTGGATCAGTTTAACTCCTAACATATTGGCCAAATACTGCTCCAGAAACACCTTGTGGCTGGCTCCGACTATCACCAGCACCCGACCTCCAGGGTTAGCCGCCACCACGCGCATTATGTGGGAGCTCATGTTGAGATTGCGTATCTCCCAAAGGGCAACCCGGGAGAGCGCCGCATCCGGGGGTAAATCTTTATCGATAAACAGGCTCCACTCCTGGTCAATGACGGCCGTCTGGTACTCCTGGCTGTTTAGCCAGGAAAAGAGCGGCAACCAGTTGCCTGTTTCAAGCGCCTCTGTCTTCAGTCTTTGTGGCTTGTTGATATAGTCGCTTTTGGCCAAAGCGGCGGCATGGGGCGACTGATTGTAAGACTCCAGCAGTCGCGCTTCGATGGGGCGGTAGAGATCTTTATCCAGATGATCATCTATCGGATAAATCCACTTGAGCTTCAGTGTCATGGCCAGGTTGTTGCCAAGGGTGTTTTTCTCGTTGTTGCTCGCGGCAAGTTGCTCCAGATAGTGCTGCAACTCGGTGGAAATAGTTGAACTCGCTGCGGTTTTGTCCAAATAATGCCAGTGCAGCAGGGCTAACTCTTTGTGATAGGCGGCAACGGCTAACTTGATGAGCCTTGCTCGCTGCACAGGTTCAAGGCTTGTTTCGTCCAATAAGGGCTCCAGACTCTCAAGCGCCTTTTGCGCCGAGAGTCGCAACGCCTGCTGCTCTTTTATCGCCAGCGCCAGAAATCTTTGTCCCACAAAATGATCCAACACAGTTTGATACTCGCCAGAGCCGTTGATCATGGCCGCGATATCCTGTGGCCGCAGTGACTCCACCGCTATGGCCGTAGGCTGGTAACGGGAGAGGGGCTCAAGGATGGAGGATAGCGAGCTGCTGTCCAATTGCTGTTGAATACTGCTTAGGTGCAGGGTGCCGAGTATCATCACCTGGGTCTTGGGCTGGCTTTTGCTACTGAGTCTTTGCAGTGCATGTTCAGACCCTGGCGCTTGATCGGCGACAGTGTCTGCTTTGGCCGTTTTTATATGGGCAATACCCGATGCCGACAGGCAGATAAGAAAAAGCAGCGCTTTAATGGTCAAGTTGAGTCTCCCAAAAGTGATTGTTTTTGGCTAATACCTGAGATGGTAGAGATATAACAATACTGGCCGTAGAGAAACTTCTGGTTAACTTTTCACACAGAGACTATTGGATGATGCTGATGAACTAAGCATCTTGAATTCCGCCAGACAGTATGTTGAGTTGATTTATTGCAACTGGGAGAGATGACAAACTTCCCTGTTACTTGGTGGATGATCCTGAGGGCATCCCATCTAGCCTTCACGTCCCGGCCTAAAGCGGTTGCTTTACATCAAGCTTTATGTCGCTTCTTAGGTTTGGACCTTATGGGCTGAAGTTAAGCTATCCATTGCCAATATGGTTTCAGAGTAATTGATAGCCAGGAGGGAGACAAGAATGATTTGATTAAATTCAAGGCCCTGGAGAGCCAACCCTTCAAAGCATCCAAACCGCAAAAGGGCAGGGTTTATGGATGTTGGATATGCTTGAAATAGATAAACCCTAAGCCGGACTATTTGCCCGTCCGGCCTTATGGTTTACTGCTTTTGCGGAAATGTTGCTTTGGGGAGAGCTGTTTATTTCTTGTCTTCCCTTGGGGAGCCGATGAATTGTCTGTGACCTGCTGATCAGTCATTCTGGGCTGTGGCAATACCCCCAACTCTTCAAAGAAGTTGATTTGCCTTCTCAGTTCGAACAAAGAGCCGGTGCGGCTGGTCTGGCCTATGGTCAGGGTCCAGCTGTCGGTAAGGCCATCGGTATTACTGAGGATATAACCGCGATAAACCAGCTTACGCATCTTGTTGAACGCTTATTCCTATGTTGGATACGCCGTTCATGACGATTTCCTTGCGCAGTGCTTTGACAAAATCTGCGGTTATCTGCGGGTTTTCCTCGATAATTTCCAGCAAGGATGCCTGCAACTCGCGCTCTTCCTGCATCACTTCGTGGCTGAAGACAAACTCGTCCAATGCCTCTCCATCCAATTCGGGATCGGCAATGGCTTCAATATAGTTGGCGACAGTACCGGATGACAACTTGGAGATATTGGTGATGTCGTCTTCCACCTTGCTTTCCAGCGCGCCAAGCAGTGAACTGAGCGCCACAGCAGCATCCATGGCAGGGTAGACTCCATAGGCGTCGAATTGGGCCGGTTCCGGGGTGTTTTCTTCCAATTTAGCCATCTGCAGCTCAAGGTTCAACTTGAGTTTACGGTCATACAAAGACTGCCACAGCAGATTCAGCACAGTATCCAATACTTGGGGATCTCCGAACTCACACACTTCGGAAAACAGTTGGTAGTTGGGGTACATACGTTGGCATAATGCCACGGCAAAGAGTTTTTTTTGCGGCAGTTCCAGTGCCTTCAGGCGTTTAAAGAAGCCAGGTTTAGTTGTCATTGGTTAAATCCATCGAAAGTTGGGATATCACTTGTTTTGCCGCGGATTCTACCTTAGTTAGCTCATCAAGTAACTCCAGTATTTCCGGCTCCAGCTCGGTAATGTTATTGCCTTGCTTGAGACCGCCTTCCACAGTTTGACAGAGTTTTTGCAGCGTCGGTACGCCGCAGTAGCAACAGGCACCGTGCAGTTTGTGAATACAGGCCTTCATTTCGTCTACGTCATTTTGTTCCAGTGACTCTTGTATGGTGGCTCTGGTTTTGGGCATGGAATCAATCAACATTCTGAGCATATCCAGTGCCAGTTCCTGCTTCTGGTTGGCCTGGGTCAAACACAGCTCCCAGTTGAGAGTATGTTGATCAAAATGAGTAAACTTGGGCCGGGTAATCCAGCGACTGATCACTCCTTTCAGTGCGGCTTCATCGATAGGCTTGGGCAGATAGCCGTCCATGCCACTATTGAGGATCCGCTCGCGCTCCTCATTGATGGCATGAGCCGTGACCGCGACTATCGGTGTATTACGATTCAGCGAGTCCTGACGGATGAGCCGGGTGGCGGTAATACCATCAGTCCCCGGCATTTGAATATCCATAAAGATCAAATCAAAACTGCGTTTTTTGGCAAGGTTGACCGCCTGCTCGCCATTACTGGCCGTGGTTACTCCTGTAACCAGTTCATCGAGTAGGGTGTCAATCAGCTTGAGGTTGGCCGGGTTATCATCCACCGCCAGCACATTGAGTTTGTGGCGTGGCTGCGGCTCTACCAATTGGGGGCGGGCGGGTTTGAGCTCCGACTCCTGTGGCAGATAAATCATATTGCGTGCCATCAGGTATTCGCTGGCGGGGATACTCAACACCAGATCCACCGCGGGACGGATATAACGCTCCAACGCTTCCTGGTCATGGCAGTCAAATAGGGCGATAAGGGCCTCGGTGACTTGTCTGGCGCTCTTAAGTACTGACTGCAATTGTGATGGACCATCGAAGCCGTGACAACCGAGCAGCACATAGTCGAAATGTGCCTTGTTCTGAGCAAGCTCGGCTTCCAGTTGCGGCACAGTGTGGACACTGTTGACCTGCATCTGCCAATGTTGCAGGCGGCGGTTGAGCACAGAGCGGGTCAAGGGTCTGGGTTCAAACAGCAATACCGTCTTGGCGCTAAGCTGTTCCAGTGGCAGTGGTTCACCTATGGAGAATTGGCTGGTCATCAGTGGTAAGGTAAACCAGAAGGTAGAGCCTTTGCCCACCCTGGAACTGAAGCCTATCTGGCCGCCCATCTGATTAATGAGGCGCTTGGTTATCACTAATCCAAGACCAGTACCGCCAAAGCGGCGGGAGATGGATGAATCGGCCTGGCCAAACGCCTGGAACAGCAACTCCTGCTGACTATCTTCAATGCCAATCCCCGTATCCGATACCTCACAGTGCAGCAGCAATTTGTCTTCTTTGATGTTGCTGATATCTACCTTCAACAGCACACTGCCCTGATCGGTAAACTTGATGGCATTACCCACCAGATTGGTAATGATCTGGCCAACCCGCATGGCGTCTCCGCTAACGGCATCCGGCACTTCTGGGGCTACATCCACGACCAGTTCCAGCCCTTTTTCGTGGGCGGAACCGGACAGCAGCATCAGGGTGTCATCCAGGGTTTCCCTGAGGGCGAATGGCATGGTTTCCAGCACCATCTTACCGGCTTCCAGCTTGGAGAAGTCGAGGATGTCGTTGATGATCCCCAGTAGGTTGGTGGCACTGCGTTCAATGGTACGAATATATTCCATCTGGCTGGCGTGCAGCGGCGTTTTCAATAGTTGACGGGCAAAACCTATCACGCCATTGAGCGGCGTTCTTAGCTCGTGGGACATGTTGGCCAAGAATTCGGATTTTATCCGGCTGGCTTCCAGTGCCCGTTTCTTGGCCAAGTCCAGTTCGACGTTCTGAATTTCAATCTGTTCCAGGGTTTCCCTGAGATCCGAGGTCGCCTGATCGATATTTTGCTGCATCTCGTCGTGGTATTCCGACAAGGAGCCCGCCATGGCGTTAATCCCCCGTTTGAGCAGATCCAGCTCACCGATGAGATTACCCTCCAGTCGGGTATCCAGCTTGCCCTCACGGATTTTGGCCACCACCCGCACCATGTCGGTGATCGGCTGAGTGACATTCTTTACCAGGCGGAAGGTGAACAGCAGATTCAGCTGCACCCCGATAAGCACTATGATAAAAGCCGCCACCGCGGCTCTGTGCTGTTCCAGCAGCGCCTTTTCCTTGTTGAGCAGCAAAGAGATATAGCCCAGGGGTTTTTCATTGAAGCCGGGAGCGTCGTCTATCGCCAGCAGACTACCGGCAGCGAAAATCGGTGCCCTAAGCACCAGGCTGTCGCCTAGCTGATCGTATTCGGTGCGGGCCAGATCCGAGATGGCGCCCTTGTAGCGCATGATCTCAAAGTCTTTGTGATAATGGGAGGTGACAAACAGCTGGTTGTCGGCATCGAAGATGGCGATGGATTTCACCAAGGTCGACTTGTTGAGCTGAGCCGCGGCGAGCAGGCGTTTGGTGGCTTCGCGGTTGTTGGCAGCCAGGCCTATCTCGCTGGCGATGGCCAGCGGCTCTATGATATTACTGCCCTGTTCTATGAGCGTATCTTCAAGCTCATAAAAGCGATTTATGGTAAAGTAACTGCCCAGAAGAATACCGACCAAAATGGTAGGAGCCAGGGCCAATACCAGCACCCAGGATCTGAGGCTGTACTTGGTCATGTTATTCGCACTGTTCATGGGCGGTATAGGTATTCCAGCTAGTTTGTTTTACGGCTATAGATAGACTGCCAGATATCCCGGCGTCTTTGCCAGTTTTTTATCGTTTCAGGGGCCTAGATGGCACAATTTTTTAGAGAAAAACCAAACAGATCCAAGAAAGTCTCCGCAAAACTGTCACTCACGGCTTCCGGATTGGATCATCAGGGTGCCGGGATCGGTCAATATCAGGGCAAAGTGGTGTTCATTCCCGGCTTATTGCCCGGTGAGAGCGCCGAGGTGCAGCTCACCGAACAAAAAAAGAACTATGCCAGGGGTAAACTCATCCGCATCAGCCAAACATCCCCGGAGCGGGTTGAACCCCAATGCCCCCATTATGCGCTTTGCGGCGGCTGCGA
Source organism: Shewanella indica (assembly GCF_002836975.1). Classification (GTDB taxonomy): domain Bacteria; phylum Pseudomonadota; class Gammaproteobacteria; order Enterobacterales; family Shewanellaceae; genus Shewanella; species Shewanella indica. Next base: position 127,259 of record NZ_NIJK01000040.1, read on the forward strand.
TCTGCAACACTTGTCAGATTTGAGCCAGCGGCAGCACAAGCGCCGGGCCCTGGCCGAGCTGTTTGCCAAGCTCTCTGGCTTATCGGAACTGCCGGAGATAGGCGAGTTGGCTTCTGCCCCTTGGCATTATAGACGCAAGGCCAGACTGGCGACCTGGTATGACAAACAAAGTCGCGAATTCACCCTGGGGTTCAGGGCTAAATCCAGCAGTAAGGTAGTTGCCATCGGCGAATGCCCTGTGTTGGCGGCTTCGTTGTCTGAGCTGATAAAACCGTTGGCGGCGCAACTGGCGCACCTGCAGGGCGTGGCTCAGCTTGGTCATGTGGAGCTGATTGAAACCGAAGCCGGTCGTTTTGTGGTGCTGAGAATTACCCGGCCACTGGTGAATAAAGACAAGGAAAAGCTCAAGGCCTTTGCCGGGCAGCAAGGATTGCAGTTGGTGCTGCAGGACAATCAGGGCGAGTGTGAATATCTTACGGGCAGTCAGCCAAGCTACCGCTTGCCCGGCGTCGATGGCGATGAGCTGACGCTTAAGTTTAATCCGGGGAATTTTATTCAGGTCAACGGCGAAGTGAACCGCGCCATGGTGGCCAAGGCCATAGATTGGCTGCAACCCAAGGCCGGTGAGCACATACTGGATCTCTTTTGCGGCATGGGTAACTTCAGCCTACCGCTGGCGGCCACCGGCGCCAGGGTCACAGGTGTCGAGGGTGTGCCCGCCATGGTTGAGCAGGCCAGGCAAAATGCCAAACAAGCCGGGCTTGAAGGTGTGCAGTTCTTTTGCGCCGATCTTAGCGCCGACCTTTCGGCCGAGCCCTGGCTTGGCAAGGTGGATAAGCTGCTGCTGGATCCCGCCCGTGCCGGGGCCTATGAGACGCTTTCTTACCTGAAAAACATCGCGCCAGAGCGAGTAGTGTATGTTTCTTGCAATCCGGCGAGCTTGGCGCGGGACAGCGTGTTATTGCTCGCGCAAGGCTATCGCCTGGGGCGCCTCAGTGTGTTGGACATGTTCCCCCAGACTCATCACACCGAAGCCATGGCATTGTTTGTGCGGAATTGATGCTTTTATTGTCTATCGAGTCAATTTTATCAATAAAGGTACTCACGGGGGTTTGACATACCATCGGGTATGCTCAAGATAGGGAGTCTTGTTGAGTCTGTTAATCGGACACTAAAGGAAGGTGAGATGGTATCTGTTCGCGAAGCACACTTTAAGGATCCTGATTTCAATCTGGATGAGTGGGTTAATCGTTATGTGGCCGACTCCGCCGATGCCGGGCGTTTGTTGGAGCTGATAGCCAAGGTGGAAGCACTGCCTATGGGCAAGTGCAAGCGTCCTAAAGCCGAGCTTCAGGCCAAGGCGCGGGAGATGATAGAGATCCTCGCGCCGCTCAACATGGATATCGAAACCCTGCAGGCCGCCATCTTATTTGTGTTTTTCGAGGTGGGCATAGTCGATGAAGCCAAGCTCACTGAAGACTTTGGTCCCGAGTTGGCTACCTTGGTCAACAGCGTCAAGACCATGGATGCCATAGGCGCACTCAAGGTGGGCAATGACAGCCGCAGCAGCGAACCGCAAATCGACAATATCCGCAAGATGTTGCTGGCGATGGTGGAAGATGTACGCGCCGTGGTGATCAAACTGGCCGAGCGGGTATGCCTGCTTAGGGCCGTGAAAAATGACGATGAAGAAACCCGGGTCTTACTGGCCCGGGAAATTGCCGACATCTACGCGCCGCTGGCCAATCGTTTGGGCATAGGTCAGCTCAAGTGGGAGCTGGAGGATATCTCGTTTCGTTATCTGCATCCCGAGACCTATAAAGAGATTGCCAAGCAGCTGGATGGCAAGCGCCTGGACCGTGAAGTCTTTATCGACAACTTTGTCAATCAGTTGCAAACGCGGCTGGATGAAGAAGGCATTCGTGCCAAGGTCTATGGCCGCCCCAAACATATCTACTCCATCTGGCGCAAGATGCGCGGCAAGCAGCTTAAATTTGACGAGCTGTTTGACGTGCGTGCGGTGCGAATCGTCACCGACCGGTTGCAGGACTGCTACGGCGCGCTCGGTGTAGTGCATACCCTTTGGCACCATATTCCCAGAGAGTTTGACGACTATATTGCCAACCCCAAACCCAACGGTTACCAGTCGATTCACACTGTGGTGGTGGGGCCGGAGGGCAAAACAGTCGAAATCCAAATTCGTACCCAGCAGATGCATGAAGATGCCGAGCTCGGGGTGGCGGCTCACTGGAAATATAAAGAGGGTAATCACTCCGGTAAACAGAGTGGCTACGAAGAGAAGATCAACTGGCTGCGCAAGATTTTGCAGTGGCAGGAAGATGTGGTTGAGAGCGGCAACCTAGTGGAGGAGATCCGTGCCCAGGTCTTCGAAGACAGGGTCTATGTGTTTACCCCGTCCGGAGAAGTGGTGGACTTGCCAGCCGGCTCGACCGTGCTGGACTTTGCCTACTATATCCACTCCCAGGTGGGCCACAAGTGTATTGGCGCCAAGGTTGATGGCCGCATAGTGCCGTTCACCTACCAGGTGGAAACCGGTGAGCGCATCGAGATCATCACCTCCAAGCATCCCAATCCGAAGCGGGATTGGCTTAACCCCAACCTGGGTTATATCAAGACCTCCAGAGCCCGCAGCAAGATCCAACACTGGTTCAAGCAGCAGGACAGGGACAAGAACCTGGTGGCCGGACGCGAGATGCTGGAAGCCGAACTGGCGCGGGTGGGGCTGACACTCAAGGATGTCGGCAGCGCAATTGAGCGCTTCAACATGACCAACATGGACGACCTGTTGGCGGCCATAGGTGGCGGCGATGTGCGCCTCAACCAAGTGGTTAATCATGTACAGAGCCGACTCAGAACTCAGGAGCCTTCTGACGAAGAAGCGCTGGAAGAGCTGGTCAAGAAAGGTCAGCAGAAACCCATAGGCGCCAATCGCGGCCAGATTGAGGTCAATGGTGTCGGTAATCTGATGAGCCATCTGGCGCGCTGCTGTCAGCCGGTGCCCGGTGATGAGATTTTCGGTTTTATTACCAAGGGGCGCGGTATTTCGGTGCACAGAGCCGATTGTGAGCAGGTCAAGGAACTGATGCGCGCCCATCCAGAGCGGGTAGTGGATGTGGTCTGGGGCGAAAACTACTCCGGCGGCTACAAGATCCGTATTCGAGTGGTGGCCAATGACAGAACCGGTTTGCTGCGGGATCTCACCTCTGTGCTGGCGGCGGAAAAGTCCAATGTGCTGGCGATGAGTTCCTCATCGGATCTCAAGAACCAGACGGCGGCCATTGAACTTGAGATGGAGCTTTATAACCTCGACGGTTTATCTAGGGTTATCTCCAAGCTGACCCAGATAGACGGGGTAATAGAAGCCCGCAGGCTCTGAGGCCAGTTCGGTATTCGACCGGTATTTAAAACAGGACGCCTAGGTTGCGTCCTGCTGTTTTTTAAGACTTATCAAAGAGTCGTTGGATTGGTAAGCGTATTAGCAACAAAGGAGTAACGGCGGTGGCGGCAGATATCAATGCATTGCTTGAGATTATGGCAAAGCTCAGGGACCCTGAGCTGGGTTGCCCCTGGGACAGGGCACAGGATTTTGACTCCATAGTGCCCTACACCCTGGAAGAAGCCTATGAAGTGGCTGACGCCATAGAAAGCCGCGACTGGCAGGAGTTACCTTCTGAGCTTGGTGATCTGCTGTTTCAGGTGGTGTTCTATTGCCAGCTTGGCAAGGAAAAGGGCTGGTTTGATTTCGCCACTGTGCTCGAGCGGATATGTAACAAGCTTATCAATCGTCATCCCCATGTGTTTGCCGCCGATACCGACTTGAGTTTTGACTCGGCGCCGGATGCCAAGAACAACTGGGAGCGCATTAAAGCGGCAGAGCGCGCCGGGCGCGAACTGCACTCAGTGCTGGATGATATTCCCAAGGCGCTGCCGGCGTTGGCGCGGGCGGGTAAGATCCAAAAGCGGGTCGCCAGAGTAGGGTTTGATTGGCCCGAGCTTGAACCTGTAGTCGACAAGGTACAGGAAGAGATTGAAGAGGTGTTGCACGAAGCGCGTCAAGCCACGCCGGATAAGGCCAGGGTTGAGGATGAAGTGGGCGATTTGCTGTTTGCTGCGGTGAATCTGGCGCGCCACTTGGGGGTGGATCCCGAGCAGGCCCTCAGAGGAGCCAATAACAAGTTTGAGCGGCGTTTTCGAGCTGTCGAGCAAAAAGCCAATGCCAGCGGCAAGCCGTTTGCAGAACATGATCTGCAGGCACTGGATGCTTATTGGGATCAGGTCAAGCGTGAAGAGCGCGGTGAAATCCAGTAGCAGGTTAAGCCTGGATTAAAAATGCGCGAATGAGAACAGAGCGTAAAAATTATCGTCATTCCTGTTTGGTAAATGGCGGGGGCTTTGATATACTGTCGCCCCGTCCTGGTGCTTTCATTCGAGCACCTATTTATCATTCTTTTTTCTCAGGTTCAGCATGACTACAAGGTATATCTTCGTTACTGGTGGCGTTGTTTCATCACTAGGTAAAGGCATTGCAGCAGCATCGCTCGCGGCAATTTTAGAGGCCAGAGGCCTGAATGTAACCATCATGAAGCTGGATCCTTACATCAACGTTGATCCGGGAACCATGAGCCCAACCCAACACGGGGAAGTGTTTGTCACTGAGGACGGCGCAGAGACAGATCTGGACTTGGGCCACTATGAGCGTTTCATCCGTACCAAGATGAACCGCCGCAACAACTTCACTACGGGTCGTATCTACGAGGAAGTGCTGCGCAAGGAGCGTCGTGGTGACTACCTGGGTGCCACCATTCAGGTTATTCCGCACATCACCAACGCCATCAAGGAAAAAGTCCTCGAAGGCGGTGAAGGCCATGATGTCGCCATCGTTGAAATCGGTGGTACTGTGGGTGATATCGAATCTCTGCCTTTCCTCGAGTCTATCCGTCAGTTGGGTGTTGAATTGGGCCGCGAACGCAGCCTGTTTATGCATCTGACTCTGGTGCCTTTTATCGGCCCGGCTCAGGAAGTGAAAACCAAACCGACTCAGCACTCGGTAAAAGAGTTGCGTTCTATCGGTATTGCGCCGGATATCCTGGTTTGCCGTGGCGACCGCGCCATCCCGGCTACAGAGAGAGCCAAAATCTCCCTGTTCTGTAACGTTGAAGAGCGGGCGGTTATCTCCCTTAAAGACGTGGACTCTATCTATAAGATCCCGGCGCTGCTGCGCTCACAAGGTCTGGATGAGCTGGTCGTCAAGCGCTTTGGTCTGAGCTGTCCTGAAGCCGACCTGTCCGAATGGGAAAACGTGGTTTATCAGGAAGCCAATCCAAACAATGAAGTGACCATAGGTATGGTCGGCAAGTACATCGAACTGCCGGATGCCTACAAGTCAGTCAACGAAGCACTCAAGCATGCCGGCCTCAAAAACCGGGTTTCGGTGAACATCAAGTATATCGATTCCCAGACGGTTGAAGTCAAAGGCGTTGAAGTGCTGGAAGGCCTGGACGGCATTCTGGTTCCCGGCGGCTTTGGTGAGCGTGGTGTTGAAGGTAAGATCCTTGCCGCTCAATATGCCCGCGAAAACCAACTGCCATACTTTGGTATCTGTCTGGGGATGCAGGTTGCCCTGATTGAATTCGCCCGTCATGTCGCCGGCATGGAAGGTGCCCACTCTACTGAGTTCAACAAGGAAACACCTTTCCCTGTTGTGGGCCTTATCACCGAATGGGTTGATGAAGAAGGTAATCTGGAGCAGCGTGATGAAGCTTCTGATCTGGGTGGTACCATGCGTCTTGGCGCTCAGCTGTGCCATCTGATTGAAGGCACCAAGGCCGCAGCCGCATACAAGAGCAACACCTGTATTGAGCGTCACCGTCATCGTTACGAAGTGAACAACGCTTTCCGTGAGCGTTTGGAAAAGGCTGGTCTGGTATTCAGCGGCTTGTCTTCCGATCGCAAACTGGTGGAGATGATAGAGATCCCGGCGCATCCTTGGTTTGTTGCCGGTCAGTTCCATCCGGAATTCACCTCAACACCTCGCGACGGTCACCCTCTGTTTGAAGGTTTTGTCGCCGCTGCCAGTACTTACCAAAAGCGTAATCTGGGTTAAACTAGAAGAGCCGGACTGCTATGGCAGCTCCGGCTTTTTCATCCCCGCTGCACCGGGAAGTGTGAAGTGAAAGTCCAATACCCATATGAGAGACGCTGAACGCTCAGATGGGTATGGTTTTTTTCTTTAACTTTAATCGAGGACATTATGGCTAAGATCATTAACGTCATAGGACGCGAAATCATGGATTCTCGCGGTAATCCCACTGTAGAAGCTGAAGTGCATTTGGAAGGTGGTTTCATTGGTATGGCAGCCGCTCCATCAGGCGCTTCTACCGGTAGCCGTGAAGCGCTGGAACTGCGTGATGGCGACAAGGCTCGCTATCTGGGTAAAGGCGTGCTCAAGGCTGTTGATAATGTCAACGGTCCTATCCGTGAAGCCCTGCTGGGTAAAGATGCCACGGCTCAAGCCGAGCTGGACGGCATTATGATCGCGCTGGACGGCACCGAAAACAAAGACAAGCTGGGCGCCAACGCCATTCTGGCTGTGTCTTTGGCTGCCGCCAAGGCCGCTGCTGCCTTCAAGGGGATGCCGCTTTACGCTCATATTGCCGAACTGAACGGGACTCCTGGCCAGTACAGCATGCCGGTTCCTATGATGAACATCTTGAACGGTGGTGAGCATGCCGACAACAACGTCGACATTCAGGAATTCATGGTACAGCCAGTCGGTGCCAAGAGCTTCCGCGAAGCCCTGCGTATGGGCGCTGAAATCTTCCACAACCTGAAGAAAGTGCTCCAGTCCAAGGGCCTGAACACTGCCGTGGGCGACGAAGGTGGTTTTGCGCCTAACCTGTCATCCAATGCCGACGCCCTGGCGGTTATCAAAGAAGCCGTTGAAGCCGCAGGCTACAAACTGGGTACTGATGTGACTCTGGCGCTGGACTGTGCCGCTTCCGAGTTCTACAAAGACGGTAAGTATGACCTGGCCGGTGAAGGCAAGGTATTCGATTCCAACGGTTTTTCTGACTTCCTCAAGTCACTGACCGAACAGTATCCTATCGTTTCTATCGAAGATGGCCTGGATGAGTCTGATTGGGACGGCTGGGCTTACCAGACCAAGATCCTCGGTGATAAGATCCAGCTGGTGGGTGATGACCTGTTCGTGACCAACACCAAGATCCTGTCTCGCGGTATCGAGCAGGGCGTTGCCAACTCGATTCTGATCAAGTTCAACCAGATAGGTTCTCTGACAGAGACTCTGGCCGCTATCCGTATGGCCAAGGAAGCCGGTTACACCGCCGTTATCTCTCACCGCTCAGGTGAAACTGAAGATGCGACCATTGCCGACTTGGCAGTAGGTACCGCAGCCGGCCAGATCAAGACAGGTTCCCTGTGCCGCTCTGATCGTGTTGCCAAGTACAACCAGCTGCTGCGCATTGAAGAGCAACTGGGTGCCAAGGCAGCCTACCGTGGCCTGAGTGAGATCAAAGGTCAGGCGTAATTTTCGCCTCCAGTTTCAAAAGGCCACCACTTGGTGGCCTTTTTTGTTGTACTATCAACACTAATCGTATTTTTAGGGCATGAGCTGAATTTATCACCATGAAACGACTGCTTTTTGTCATCGTCTTGCTGCTGGGGTTACTGCAATATCGTCTTTGGCTGGGAGAAAACAGTCTGCCGGAGTACTTTCATCTTGAGCAGCAGATAGCGGCTCAAAATGACAGCAATGCCAGGCTCGAAGAACGTAACCAGGTATTGAAAGAGGAGATCCGCGATCTGCGCAGCGGTACCGAAGCCCTGGAAGAGCGTGCCCGCAATGAGCTGGGGTTAATCAAGAAGGGTGAAACCTTTTACCGGGTTGTTGGTGGTGAACAGCGTTCTATGTCTTTGGCCAATCAATAACGGCCCAATTTCAACATAACGGATATCCATGAGTGAAGCTATTTCCTCCCGAGCCATAACGGCCGGGCTCCCCAGTGATGAACAAGTGATTGCCATAGTACCGGCCGCTGGAATAGGCAGTCGCATGGGCGCTGACTGCCCTAAGCAATATCTGCCGCTTGCCGGCTCATGCATTTTGGAGCAAACCCTCAAGGTTTTGCTGAGCCACAGTGGTATTTCAAGGGTGATAGTGGCGCTGAACCCGGAAGATAGCTTCTTTGGCAAACTCTCTGTGGCCAGTCATCCCAAGTTGGAGACTGTCACTGGCGGTAAAGAGCGCGCGGATTCTGTGTTGGCGGCGCTTGAGAGTCTGGTTGCCGACAAGCCATTGCCTGCTACTACCTGGGCCTTGGTGCATGATGCCGCCAGACCCTGCTTGACCCATGGCGATATTGATAAGTTGCTTGCTTCACGAAAACAATATCCGCAAGGGGCGATACTGGCAGCGCCGGTGCGCGATACCATGAAACGCAGCGGGATTGATGGTTGCATCAGTGAAACGGTTGCCAGAGAAGCGCTCTGGCATGCGCTAACGCCGCAGCTGTTTCCACTGCTTGCTTTGACCGAGGCGCTGAAAGCTGCGTTGGCCGCCGGTGTGCTGGTGACAGACGAAGCCTCGGCTATGGAGTGGCGCGGGGTACACCCGGCGCTTATCAGCGGCCGCAGTGACAATATCAAGGTCACCCATCCGGACGATTTGCCGCTGGCAGCGCTTTATCTAGCGCATCAGCGGGGTAACTGAATACAGGAACAAGCAATGAATATACGTATTGGACACGGTTTTGATGTACATAAATTCGGTGGTGAGCCGCCCTTGGTTCTGGGTGGGGTGGAAGTACCGCATCACACAGGCTTGTTGGCGCACTCCGATGGTGATGTGGTATTGCACGCGATTTCAGATGCGATACTCGGCGCCATGGCACTTGGTGACATAGGTAAACACTTTCCCGATACCGAGGCCGAATTCAAGGGAGCCGACAGCCGGGTGCTGCTGCGTCATTGTTACCGCCTGGCGCTGGACAAGGGCTTTCGTCTCGGCAACTTGGATGTGACCATTATTGCCCAGACGCCCAAGATGGCGCCGCATATTGAAGCCATTCGACAGATGTTGGCCGAAGATCTGCACACAGATCTTGACTCCATCAACGTCAAGGCGACCACGACAGAAAAACTCGGCTTTACCGGCCGTAGTGAAGGCATTGCGGTAGAAGCCGTGGTGTTGATGTTCGGTATGTAATACCGACTCATTTACAGGAAAAGATTCAAATAAGATGAATTCATTACACTTTCTTTATGGCAAGCCGCTCTCAAAAGGCGATATGCGCACCAGCAACAGCGATTTTCAGGTGCAGGAAATACTGCCTTTTCTGCCCTCGGGCGAGGGTGAGCACCATCTGCTGCATATTCGTAAAGATGGCCTGAATACGGTTCAGGTGGCCGAGATGCTGGCCAAATTGGCCAAGGTGCACCCCAAAGAGGTGACCTTTGCCGGCCAGAAGGATAAGAATGCCATCACAGAGCAGTGGTTCGGCGTACGAATTCCGGGCAAGGAAACGCCGGATTGGCTGAGCCTCAATAGCGAGTCGATCACTGTGCTGAGTGCGGCGCGTCATAATAAGAAGCTGCGTATTGGTGCGCTTTCCGGTAACCGTTTCAAGCTGGTTCTGCGCCAGATAACCCAGCCGGCAGATGTATTGCAGCGGCTGGAATCGATTGCCGAGAGCGGCGTACCCAACTATTTCGGTGAACAGCGCTTTGGCCACAACGGCCGTAACATAGAAATGGCGCGGCAGATGTTACAGGGGCGCAAAGTGAAAGACAGAAACAAGCGCTCCATCTACCTGTCGGCGCTGCGCTCATTATTATTCAATCAACTGGTCTCTCAGCGCCTGGCGACCCATGGGCTTGAGTGTCTGGACGGTGATTGTGTCATGCTGGCCGGCAGTCGCAGCTTCTTTGTTGCCGAGCGCTGGGATGAGGTGTTGCAACAAAGACTGGCAGAGAAAGATATTTTGTTGTCGGCGCCCATGTGGGGTAGGGGCCAGCCACTCAGCAGTGCCGATGCCTTGGCCTTTGAGACTCAGGTGCTGGCCGAATACAGCGCCGATTGTGAAGGTTTGGAAAAAGCCGGGCTCGAGCAGGAAAGGCGACCATTGTTGCTGCGTCCCGAGGGGATGAAGTACCAATTTATCGAGCCGGACACTTTGGAGCTGGAGTTCAGCCTTCCCGCGGGCAGCTTTGCAACCTCAGTGCTGCGGGAACTGCTCGACTATGATGATGTGACCGAACGTCTGTGGCGTGAGCGCCAGGCGGCTCAGGAAGGAAATCCCGCATGAAAATCTTGGTCAGCAACGATGATGGGGTAACGGCACCTGGGATCCGCGCTCTATCAGAAGCCTTGTCAGCCGTTGCCGAAGTGCTGACTGTGGCACCGGATCGCAACTGCTCCGGCGCCAGTAACTCTTTAACCTTGACGAACCCCTTAAGGATTAATAAGTTAGAGAATGGCTACGTCTCGGTAAACGGTACGCCGACCGATTGCGTTCATCTGGCGATTCGTGAACTCTATGAAGGCGAACCCGACATGGTGGTCTCGGGGATCAATGCCGGTGCCAATATGGGAGACGATACCCTCTATTCAGGCACAGTGGCGGCAGCGATGGAAGGGCGTTTTCTGGGGTTACCGGCGGTGGCCGTATCTTTGGTGGGGCGTGAGTTTACGCATTATGACACTGCGGCGGCCTATGCGGTGAAGATCATTATGGGGCTTAAGAAGCATCCCATTGCCTCGGATCAGATCCTCAATATCAATGTGCCGGATCTGCCTCTCGATGAAATCAAGGGGATACGGGTTACTCGGCTCGGCGCCCGCCATAAGGCGGAGGGGATGGTCAGAGCCAGAGATCCTCATGGCCGCGAGGTATTCTGGTTGGGGCCCCCCGGGATTGAACTGGATGTGGGTGAAGACACCGACTTTTATGCTGTGTCTCAGGGATATGTGTCCATCACCCCATTAACTGTAGATTTAACCGCCTATCGGCAGCTTTCTCAATTGCAACACTGGATAGAAAAACTATGACCCGGGTAGCCTCCACATCGGCATTGAATTTAACCAAAAAACTGCAGGAAGCGGGGATCCGTCACCCGGGTCTGTTGCAGGTGGTGGCCAAAACCCCCAGAGAGTTGTTTCTTGATGGCGCATTGGCGCATAAGGCTTATGAAAATACTGCTCTCCCTATAGGCTCGGGTCAGACTATATCCCAGCCTTATATTGTGGCGAGAATGACCGAGTTACTACTGGAGCATAATCCTGCCAAGGTGCTGGAAATTGGTACCGGCTCCGGGTATCAGGCGGCGGTATTGGCGCAGTTGGTGCCTGAACTTTTTACCGTCGAGCGGATCAAAAGTCTGCAAATCCAAGCTCGTCAACGTCTCAAGCGGCTGGATCTGCATAATGTCCATTTCAAATATGGTGATGGCTGGCAAGGCTGGCCCAACAGGGCGCCCTTCGATGCCATCATGGTGACCGCGGCGGCATCTGATATCCCTGCCGCCCTGCTGGAACAGTTGGCTGAGGGGGGCGTATTGGTGATCCCTGTCGGTGATGAGAGCCAGCAGTTGTTGAAGATCCGCCGGGAGAAGGGACAGTTTACTTCTCAGGTTATCGAGGCGGTGAAATTTGTTCCCTTAATCAGTGGCGGCTTAGCCTGATAGTTATTACAGCGTGCAGGAGTATTCTTGAATCCATTGCATTTCAGCCGGTTATTGCAACGAAAGACATCATTATTTTGGCGTCTTGGCTCAGTGCTGTTGGTTACTCTGGTTTCTGGATGTAGTTTTCAGGCTCACAGACCCGCTCCGGTCGAATCTATTTATGGTGTAAAACGGCCGGCAATCGAAAGAGGCTCAATCCAATCTGATACTTACAAGGTGAGAAAAGGCGATACCCTCTATTCCATCGCCTGGGGAGCCGGTAAAGACTATGCGCAAATAGCCAAGTTAAATCAGCTAGATAAGTCTTATACCATCTACCCTGGACAGGTACTTATCCTGGGAGGTAAAAAAAATGTTAAAAGCGGTTCGTGGCTGAACTCGAGTAAAAACTCCAAACCTCAACCTCAAAAATCAAAAGATAAGGTCTATAAAAAACAAACGGTTAAACAGAAGCAGGCCGTTGCTCAAGCCAAGCAAAATAAGCCGAAAAAAACACTTGATCCCAAATCAAAGTCTGCTTANTATAAAAAACAAACGGTTAAACAGAAGCAGGCCGTTGCTCAAGCCAAGCAAAATAAGCCGAAAAAAACACTTGATCCCAAATCAAAGTCTGCTTACCCTGTATCCAATGGTAAACAAAATGTTAACCATGTTGTCCATAAGCCGAGTTCGACTCTGCCGGACAAAGTCAGTCGCTGGATATGGCCGGTCAATGGCCGGGTGATTGGCGCATTCTCTGCCAAAGAGCAGGGAAATAAAGGAATCAAGATAGCCGGTAACCGAGGCGATATTATTAAAGCCACTGCCGATGGTCGGGTGGTCTATGCGGGTAATGCTTTGCGGGGTTATGGAAACCTCGTCATTATCAAACATAGTGATGACTATCTCAGTGCTTACGCCCACGCCGATAAGATCTTGGTCAAGGAAAAGCAGCATGTGTCTGCCGGGCAGACGGTTGCGAAGATGGGAAGCACAGGCACCAACCAGGTCATGCTGCACTTTGAGATCCGCTACCATGGTCAGTCTGTCAATCCACTCAATTATTTACCCAAACGCTGATTGTTTGGGAGCCAAAATTGGCATATGGAGGATAAAAAACGATGTAAATTAGTTTGTTAAGGTTTGGGAGAGAATATTATGAGCCGCAAAAATGCTAGCGCACCCGTGGAAGAGCTTGTAGATTTATCCGTAAACGACACGGAAGTGGCGTCAAAGAAGGAAGAAGCTCTGGCCGAAATGGTTCAGGATGACCTGCAAAAAAACTTAGACGCGACCCAACTTTATCTGAGTGAAATCGGATTTTCCCCTTTGCTGAGTGCAGAAGAAGAGGTTTTTTTCTCGCGCAAGGCCCTCAAAGGTTGTGAAAAATCACGCAACCGCATGATCGAAAGTAATTTACGCCTCGTGGTCAAAATAGCCCGTCGTTACAACAACCGTGGCTTGGCGCTTTTGGATCTGATTGAAGAAGGCAATCTTGGTCTGATCCGTGCCGTAGAAAAGTTCGACCCCGAGCGCGGCTTCCGTTTCTCCACTTATGCCACCTGGTGGATCCGCCAGACCATTGAGCGAGCCATAATGAATCAGACCCGTACTATACGCCTGCCTATTCATGTGGTTAAAGAGCTCAATGTGTATCTGCGTACTGCCCGGGAGTTGGCCCATAAGCTGGATCACGAACCCACAGCCGAAGAGATAGCCGAAAAGCTGGAACTACCAAGCAGCGATGTCAGCAAGATGCTGAAGCTGAATGAGAGGATCACCTCGGTCGACACCCCGATAGGCGGTGACAACGACAAGGCCCTACTCGATGTGTTGGCAGACGATGATGATATGACACCGGATGCCCAGGTGCAGGAAGAAGACATTTCCAACTCTGTGGTTAAGTGGCTTAATGAGCTCAATACCAAGCAAAGAGAAGTGCTTGCCAGACGCTTTGGCCTACTGGGATATGAACCTTCCACTTTGGAGGATGTAGGCTCGGAAATTGGCCTGACCCGAGAAAGAGTGCGGCAAATTCAGGTGGAGGCATTGAAACGCCTGCGCGACATACTCTCCTCTCAGGGATTGTCGGTAGAGGCCTTGTTCAAGGCATAGATAAGTTTGCAATAATGCCCAAAGAATGCAATCCCGAACATATCTATCTGGCGACTTTAAGGGGTTCATGCAAAAGATAAAAATCCGATGTAAATATGTCATCGGATTTTTGTTACTCAGCTTCATTGTTCCCCAGCATCATCAAGCCTCTTGGTAAATAAAACTCGTTAGCATGGCGTCGCCAGCCTCAGGTTCGTACTCTAAGGTGATGAGCTGCTTTCGTTTTCGGGCCGGTTTCAGGTATTAACCTGGTGGCGCTTCATTGAACTCCTGTGGTTGTTTATCGCCAAAAATCGCCGGTAATCACACTATTTGACTTGATTTCAGACCGGCAAGTTGGACCGGACATGCGATCACTTTAAGCATCGGCAGAATATGTGTCAGCGCCTTGGTCTGTGTCATATGTTCCGAGCCTGGTTCAACTTGATTATTATCTTTTGGGAAATGTGGGATTTATTTCCAGGTAAGATATTGTTTAGTATATATTTTTGTTATGGATTTACACGCATTAGGATTGTTGTCGATAGCGGCTAATGGAGAGGTTTTAAAGATATTTTTATCAGGGTTTCAAGTGTTTAATCCGGAAAATTATGACAAAATGGTGGCGTTAATAGGGCTTAAACGAGTCTTTTTCATAATTTTGTAATAAAACTGTCCAATAATGGCCACGTGGAAATTCACTGACAGAAACCGTTATGACTGCAAGGATTTTAATAGTAGAAGATGAGTTGGCTATCCGCGAGATGCTGACTTTTGTTATGGAACAACACGGGTACACCACCAGTGCCGCCGAGGACTTTGACTCTGCCCTGGCACTGCTCAAGGAGCCTTATCCGGATCTTATTCTGCTGGACTGGATGTTTCCGGGCGGCAGCGGTATTCAGTTTGCCAAGCGATTGAAGCAAGATGAGTTTACCCGTCAGATCCCCATTATCATGCTCACCGCCCGCGGTGAGGAAGAGGACAAGGTCAAAGGCCTGGAAGTGGGCGCCGATGACTATATTACCAAGCCGTTTTCCCCTAAGGAGTTGGTGGCCCGCATCAAGGCGGTTCTCAGACGCGCCGCGCCAACCCGCCTGGAAGAAACCATAGATGTGCAGGGCCTGACTCTGGATCCTGTCAGTCATAGGGTCACAGTGGGGGATTCAGTGCTGGAGATGGGGCCGACTGAGTTTCGTTTGCTGCACTTTTTTATGACTCACCCGGAACGGGTCTACAGCCGTGAGCAGCTGCTGGACAATGTTTGGGGCACCAATGTCTATGTCGAAGACAGAACCGTGGATGTGCATATTCGTCGCTTAAGGAAAGCCGTGGAGCTGTCCGGGCACGATAAACTGATCCAAACGGTTCGCGGCGCAGGTTACCGCTTCTCTACCCGTATCTAGCGGGGTAACAATGGGCACGGGTCGGTTTTTGCGTTATCTTGTGCAACCATCGGCCTTTTGCCTGGGCATTTTCTATGTTTGATTCCTATTCGGGTTATCGGCTGTTTTCCCGTCTGATGCTGTACCTGGCGGCTTGTCTGCTGCTTGGGTTGCTGCTTGGTCAGTTGCTCTTGGTGTTGTGTCTGGGAGCTTTTCTATTATTGGGTTGGCACTATCGCCAGCTTATTCGGCTCAATTACTGGTTGTGGCGCGATCGCCGCTTAACGCCGCCTCAGGGCAGCGGCAGCTGGGAAGGGGTGTTCAATGGCATCTATCGCCTGCAGGGTAAAAACCGCAAGCGGGTGAGTCAGTTGGCAGGGTTGCTGGGACGGTTTCGTCAGGGGGCCGAAGCGCTTCCTGATGCGGCAGTGGTACTCGATTCAGAGCACAATATTCTCTGGTGTAATAAGCTGGCGCAGCTGCTGCTTGGCTTTGTCTGGCCGCAGGATAATGGTCAGCGAATAGATAACCTTATCCGGCATCCCGACTTTTCGGCCTATTTGAAAAAGGGTCATTACAAGGAGCCGCTGGAGCTGCCGTCCCCGGTTTCGGATAGACGTTTGCTGGAAGTGCGTTTGATGGCCTATGGCGACAGGCAGCTGTTGCTGATTGCCCGGGATATTACCCGGGTTAGGCAACTCGAGGGAATGCGCAAGGAGTTTGTTGCCAACGTCTCCCATGAGCTGAAGACGCCGCTCACTGTGCTGCAGGGGTATCTTGAGATGATGCAGAGCATGGCCGAACCTGATTCCCCCAATGTCAAGGCGCTGGAGCTGATGCAGCAGCAGACCGGCAGAATGCAATCCATGGTAGAGCAGTTGTTGGCATTGTCGCGGATAGAAGATGCCGCCGATATCAATCTGGAACACACTGTGGATATGAAGCAGTTGATGACCACCTTAAAGGAGGAGGGCGAAGCGCTCTCCCGTGGTCGCTACCAACTGAGCTTCCATGCCGAACCCGGGCTCAATACCCATGGCAACGAGTTGCAACTGCGCAGTGCCTGCTCCAACTTGTTGTCCAATGCCATACGTTACACTGAACCGGGCGGCAGTATTGAGGTGCGCTGGCAACGGGTGGCAACCGGCGCCATGTTCAGCGTCAAAGACAGTGGTGAAGGAATTGCACCGCAGCATATCAGTCGCCTGACTGAACGTTTCTATCGGGTCGACAGTGCCCGCTCGCGGCAAACCGGTGGCAGTGGTTTGGGGTTGGCGATAGTGAAACACGCCCTTAGTCATCACCACAGTGAACTCAAGGTGACCAGCGAGTTGGGTAAGGGCAGTACTTTCAGCTTTGTGATCCCGCAGCATCTGCTGGAGCAGCAAGATTCTTGAAGCGCTGGAATAGACTAATGTTATTAAGGAGCCGTAGGCTCCTTTTTTACTATCTGGTGCGAAGGGGGATTTATTTTGCTGCTTGTGTCACCAGCAACAAGCTTCAGATTATGATTATACAAACTCTTCGCTACAGAAAGTGAACTGCTTAAACAATACTTTTACTCGAAGGCCCTTAATGTTGAAACTATTGAAAACTGTGCTATCCGCTAATTTCAATCCCTCATTTGCTGCGAATTTATCTTGGCCTGTCATGCAACTGTCATTTTAAAGTCATAGACTTGTCATTGTGGCAATTGATACTGGCTGCGTTTTAGAAACCAATTTCGGTAAACACTGGAGCAAATAATGAAATTGAAACAGCTTGTCGGTGCGGTGACTCTTACAGCCGCTGGTGTATTCTCAGCAGCATCTATGGCTGCTATCGATCAGTCACTGCCAACCTACGAGAAAACAAGTGGCGTATCCGGTAACTTGTCTTCTGTCGGTTCTGACACTCTGGCCAACATGATGACTCTGTGGGCAGAAGAATTCAAACAGATGTACCCTAACGTCAACATCCAGATCCAGGCTGCCGGTTCTTCAACTGCGCCTCCAGCCCTGACCGAAGGGACTTCTCAGTTCGGCCCTATGAGCCGCAAGATGAAGCCAAACGAAGAGGAAGCGTTTGAAAAGCACTATGGTTATAAGCCTACTGCGATTCGTGTAGCCATTGATGCTCTGGCAGTCTTTGTGCACAAGGACAACCCCATCAAGGGGCTGAGCATAGAGCAGGTTGATGCCATCTTCTCCTCTACCCACAAGTGTGGTGGCAGCGATATCACTCGTTGGGGTGATGCCGGTTTGGACGGAAGCTGGTCTGCCAAAGACATTCAGCTGTACGGCCGTAACTCAGTATCCGGTACTTACGGTTACTTCAAGAAGAAAGCGCTGTGTAAGGGCGACTTCAAAGCCAACGTGAACGAGCAGCCAGGCAGCGCCTCAGTGGTTCAGTCTGTATCTCAGTCGCTGAACGCTATCGGTTACTCAGGCATAGGCTACAAGACTGCCGGTGTGAAAGCTGTGGCTCTATCGAAGAAGGGCGACGACTATATCGCGGCAACGCCTGAGAATGCTGCCAGCGGTACTTACCCACTGTCACGCTACCTCTACGTTTACATCAACAAGCACCCAAACAAAGAGCTGTCACCCATGCAGCGCGAGTTTGTCCGCTATGTCCTGTCCAAGCAGGGTCAGCAGGTTGTTGAGAAAGACGGTTATGTTGCACTGCCAAGAAGTGTGATTGCCAAAGACCTGGAGAAGGCTGGTATCCGTCTGTAAGACTTACCCCTTCGAAGAAAAGCCCGCGATGCGGTAATGCCGTTCACTTAGTGTGAACGGCATTTTTCTTAGGCTTAATGGGATACTTGTTTTTACTCATTTTTAACGCACGTG
>NZ_NIJK01000005.1 GCF_002836975.1 Shewanella indica
CCCTAGGGGATTCGAACCCCTGTTACCGCCGTGAAAGGGCGGTGTCCTAGGCCTCTAGACGAAGGGGACCCCGGACTCACGCTTTAGACTCTGTGATAAGAGTACAGGTTTTACTAAACACTGCAAAATTGGCATCCCCTAGGGGATTCGAACCCCTGTTACCGCCGTGAAAGGGCGGTGTCCTAGGCCTCTAGACGAAGGGGACCCCGGACTCACGCTTTAGACTCTGTGATAAGAGTACAGGTTTTACTAAACACTGCAAAATTGGCATCCCCTAGGGGATTCGAACCCCTGTTACCGCCGTGAAAGGGCGGTGTCCTAGGCCTCTAGACGAAGGGGACCCCGGACTTAAGCATTTAAACTCTGCTTAAAAAGAGCTGATTGAGAGTAGTTGGTGGAGCTAGACGGGATCGAACCGTCGACCTCTTGCATGCCATGCAAGCGCTCTCCCAGCTGAGCTATAGCCCCAAGCTATCTCTCATTACATTTGAGTGTACTGCCAGCAACTTGCTGCCCTGTGTCTCAACTGCGAGGCGCATTCTATGCAGCACACCCAAATGTGTCAACGCCTTTTTTAGGAATTTATTCTGGCTGCTACAAATTCAACCGCTTTGGAGATTCTTTGCTCGCAACGAGCTTTCCCAATGAGAAATAAGGTTAAATCCACAGCAGGAGATTGGCCGGCACCAGTTACGGCAACCCGCAAAGGCATACCGACTTTACCCATTCCCACCTCAAGCTCGGCCGCTGTTGACTCAATGGCATTGTGAATCGCTTCCACGGTCCACTCAGGCAAAGCCGCCAACTTCTGCTGCACCAGTTGCAAGGGCTCCAATGCGACCCCGCGCAAGTGCTTCTTAGCCTGCGCTTCATCAAACGCCTCGAAGTCTTCATAGAAGTAGCGGCTGGAAGCAGCCATCTCTTTGAGTGTCTTGCTGCGCTCTGCCAATGCAGTAACGATTTCAGCCAGGGCCGGGCCATTACTGGTATCTATCTGCTGATCACGCATATGCCATTCAAGGAAACCAGCCACATATTCTGGATCCAGCGACTTCATATAGTGCTGATTCAACCAAATCAGCTTCTCGGTATTGAATGCCGAAGCCGCCTTATTGATATCGTCCAATTTGAAGAACTGCTTCATCTCCTCCAGTGAGAAGATCTCCTGATCGCCATGGGACCAGCCCAAACGCACCAGATAGTTCAGCAATGCTTCCGGCAAATAACCGTCATCACGATACTGCATTACGCTCACGGCGCCGTGACGCTTGGAAAGCTTGGCACCATCGTCACCCAGGATCATGGATACGTGGGCATACTCAGGAACAGGTGCACCCAGGGCCTTAAGAATGTTGATCTGTCTTGGAGTGTTATTGATATGGTCTTCACCGCGAACCACGCAAGTGATACCCATATCCCAGTCATCAACCACCACACAGAAGTTATAGGTAGGTGTACCGTCGCTGCGGGCAATGATCAGATCATCCAGTTCTTCGTTGGCAATTTCAATCCGGCCGCGAACATGATCATCAAAAACCACGCTGCCTTCCTGGGGATTTTTGAAACGTACTACATATGGTTCATCTGTATCACGGGGAGCGGCATCACGGCAGCAACCATCATACTTCTGACGTTCACCCTTGGAGGCCTGCTCTTCACGCAGAGCTTCAATGCGCTCACGAGAGCAATAACACTTGTAAGCCGTGCCCTCTTTCAGCATCTGAGCAATAATCTCGTTGTAACGATCGAAGCGTTTGGTCTGATAATAAGGACCTTCGTCCCAATTCAGGCCCAACCATTCCATCCCTTCCAGAATGGCATCAACCGCCTCCTGAGTAGAACGCTCAAGATCCGTATCTTCGATACGCAGCACAAACTCGCCATTATTGGCACGGGCGTGCAACCAGGAGTATAGAGCCGTACGGGCACCGCCCACATGAAGAAAGCCGGTAGGGCTGGGAGCAAAACGCGTCTTGGTGGTCATAATTGAACACTAACCTTAAGAATAAACGCCTGCCAGGCAGGCAAATGAAAAGTGCGCATATTCTAGCAGCCTAACCCTACAGGGGAAAAGGGCTCTGGCCGACAGTCACAAGATAGATATTGCGGTCCTGACTTGCTCAGCTGTGACATGACATGCACAAGGCAGGCTCAGATCATCACCCTAGGCCGTAATACCATTGCTTCTTTCACACTGACTAAATTTTCAACTACGCTTCAGGGAAGCATCTTTTTTGTGGAGCAGAGGCTATGACAGGAATCAGCCAATCGGCTTCCCTCGCCAGCATTGCGGCCTATTTGAAGCACACCAACGACTATGACGAACAAACCGCACAAAAAGAAGCCAGAGAAGTGATGCATAACCTGGTGACCATGCGTCAGAAAGGCTTTATTACCGGCTGGTACTTTGACGAACAGGGGCACCTGGAACTGCTGCCCAGTGACGCCGTCCTCAAGCGCATAGATCCCCCCAAGTAAATCAAAATCACAATAGGCGGTTTTCCACCCATAACCGACGACAGAGTGAGCAAGATCTCACTCAAACAGCAAAAAGACGTGACAAACATCAAATAAACTACACTTTAGCAACCAATAGGTTACAAAAAAGCAATCAAATTGGCGCGCTACTTGCCTTACCCAATACAGACCTTAGGGAAAATCGGCTGTATTCCCGCTGGAAATACGGACTTTGGGGTACGTATTTTTCAATAACTCAAGAGCATATAAAAAGGACACATCATGAGTGCATTCAATCCATCCAAACTCTTTACCCGGCCGCTGAGAACCCTTGCCAAAGTGACGGCTTTAGCCGGCGCCTTGGCGAGCTTCTCGGTTCTGGCAGAACCGGTAGAGATAAAATTTTCCCACGTTGTGGCAGAAAACACCCCCAAGGGCCAGATGGCACTGAAATTCAAGGCCTTGGTCGAAGAACGCCTGCCAGGTGAATATCAGGTCAGTGTGTTCCCCAACTCACAACTCTTCGGAGACAACAATGAACTGGCCGCGCTGCTGCTCAACGATGTGCAGTTGGTTGCGCCATCACTTTCCAAGTTCGAGCGTTACACCAAAAAACTGCAGCTGTTCGATCTGCCGTTTTTGTTCAAAGACATGGCCGCTGTCGACAAGTTCCAACAGAGTGAAGCCGGGCAAAAGCTGCTGAACTCCATGAAGCGAAAAGGCGTTGTTGGTCTCGGTTATCTGCACAATGGTATGAAGCAGTTCTCTGCCAATGAGCCACTGCTGCTGCCCAAGGATGCCAGCGGCAAAAAATTCCGGGTCATGGCCTCTGACGTGCTGGCGGCTCAGTTTGCCGCCGTCGATGCAACTGCGGTTAAAAAGCCCTTCTCCGAGGTGTTCACCTTGCTGCAAACCCGCGCCATAGATGGTCAGGAAAACACCTGGTCCAATATCTACTCCAAAAAATTCTTCGAGGTGCAGAGCCATATCACCGAAAGTAACCATGGTGTGCTCGACTACATGGTGGTGACCTCCAACACCTTCTGGAAGAGCTTGCCCGGCGATAAGCGGAAAATCATCAAGGAAGCGCTCGATGAAGCCATTGCCTACGGCAACAAAATTGCCGGTGACAAGAATGACCAGGACCGCCAGTTGATCATCGACTCCAAACGTTCTTTGGTGGTTGAGCTCACCCCTGAGCAACGCCAGGCCTGGGTTGATGCAATGAAGCCGGTATGGGCCAAATTTGAAGACCAAATCGGCAAAGACGTGATAGATGCCGCCGTGGCCGCCAACCAGTAAGTCAGTATGGGGGCTCCGGCCCCCGCAATTTCTGCGGAGAGCAATATGATTTCACGCGCCTTGGGCTACTTTGAGGAAGGCTTTCTCAACTTATTGATCACCCTGATGACGGTACTTGTCTTTGTCGAAGTCGTTGCCCGCTTCTTTTTCAATACAGGATTTCTCTGGATGCAGGAGCTGACATTGACCCTCTGTGGTTGGTTTGTCCTCTTTGGCATGTCATACGGCGTTAAAGTCGGTGCCCATATAGGTGTCGATGCCTTCGTCAAAAAGCTCCCCAGGACAGGCCGCAAATACGCCGCCATGCTGGCTGCGGTCATCTGTTTGATCTATTGCGGCCTGTTCCTTAAAGGCAGTTGGGATTATCTCAGCCAGATGTATCAGATTGGAATACCCATGGAAGATATCGACTTCCCCCATGCCCTGGTTGCCAAACTGGACCCCGATTTTGCCTGGGAAACCCTGCGCATAGATGTGGAAGATCCGGCAGTACCACTGTGGATCTCCCAAAGCATTCTGATTATCGGTTTTGCCATGTTGACCTGGCGTTTCATTGAACTGTTTTTTGCCATTCTGACCAACCGCTCACAAGGATTCAGCTTCCACGATGAAGCCAAGGAAAGCATGCACCTGGCAGACGAAAACGAAGCCGGCGAAGACAAAAACAACTCCAAGCATGAGTAGGTAACGCCATGACAATAGCTACCCTCTTTATCGTCTTATTTGTTTGTATGCTGCTCGGCATGCCCATTGCCATTGCACTGGGTTTCTCCAGCATGCTGACTATTTTACTGTTTTCCAACGATTCGCTGGCCTCTGTGGCCCTGAAACTCTATGAGTCCACTTCAGAGCACTACACTTTGCTGGCGATCCCTTTCTTTATTCTGTCCTCGGCCTTTCTCTCCACCGGCGGTGTCGCCAGGCGGATCATCGACTTCGCCATGGACAGTGTCGGCCATATCCGCGGCGGTTTAGCCATGGCCTCGGTCATGGCCTGTATGTTGTTTGCCGCCGTCTCCGGCTCTTCTCCGGCCACAGTGGCAGCTATCGGCTCGATAGTTATCGTCGGCATGATCCGCGCCGGATATCCACAAAAATTTGCCGCCGGGGTTATTACCACCTCCGGCACCCTGGGAATACTAATCCCACCATCGATTGTGATGCTGGTTTATTCGGCAGCCACTGAAGTGTCCGCAGCGCGGATGTTTATGGCCGGGCTGATCCCTGGGTTACTGGCGGGGATGCTGATCATGCTGGCCATCTATATAGTGGCCCGTATCAAGGGATTACCTTCCCTGCCCTTCCCCGGCATTCGCAAGCTCTCTATCTCAACGGCCAAGGCGCTGGGTGGCCTGATGCTGATTGTCATAGTGCTGGGTTCCATTTACGGCGGGGTCGCCAGCCCCACGGAAGCCTCGGCGGTCGCTTGCGTCTATGCCTATTTCATTGCCGTCTTCGGCTATCGCGATATCGGGCCACTGAAAAATGTCGCCTGGCGCAATCCTGGTGAGCCAATAGTCAAAGCCATAGGTCGCAATCTGGGGTACAGCCTGCTGGGATTACTCAAAACACCAGCCGACAAAGAGATACGCGCCGTCGTCAGGGATGGCGCCAAAGTCAGTATCATGCTGCTGTTTATCATAGGCAACGCCATGCTGTTCGCCCATGTATTGACCACAGAACGGATCCCTCACATGATTGCCGAAAACATAGTCGGCATGGGCCTGCCGGCCTGGGGCTTTCTCATCATAGTCAACCTGTTGTTGCTGGCCGCAGGTAACTTTATGGAGCCATCAGCCATTTTGCTTATCATGGCGCCCATCCTCTTTCCCATCGCCACCCAGTTGGGGATCGACCCCATTCACCTTGGGATCATCATGGTAGTCAATATGGAGATAGGAATGCTGACGCCGCCGGTGGGGCTTAATCTGTTTGTGACCTCGGGGATCACAGGCAAGAGCATAGGTTGGGTAATCCACGCTTGCCTGCCTTGGCTGCTGCTGTTATTGGGGTTCCTTATTCTGATCACCTATGTTCCTCAAGTGTCTCTGTTCCTGCCTGAGTATCTGGATTCACTGCGGGGCTTTTAATCCTTGAAATCAACAGGGCTATCGGCGAGTCTAAGACTCGCCGATTTCTTACGCCGGAATTACACCGCAATAACGCCGGGACAATAAGATGCCGCTCAACAACAAGACCCGAAAGCGCCTGCTTATCACCACCATGCTGGTGACGGGTCTGTTTATTACCCTCAAACTGACCTACTGGTACCATCTGGATAAGGGATTCACCCAATACCAATCCCTGGCAGACAAACAGCTCAGCGAAGTCATAAGCTTTATTGAAGGCGCACTCATTCGCTATGAGAGTATTCCCCATGTGCTGTCCACCAACCCCATGCTGGCCCGGGTAATCAAGAGTAGCGCAGACAAGAGCGAAATCAGCAAAATCAACAAGTACTTTGAAGAGATACAGCATGTCACCGAAGCCTCTGATATCTATCTGCTCAATAGCCAAGGGGATGCTATTGCCGCCAGTAACTGGCAACAAGCCTATTCGTTTATCGGTCAGAATTATGCCTTTCGCCCCTACTACACAGAAGCCATCGCCGGCAGACTGGGCAGCTATTACGCCGTCGGTACCTCGTCCAACACCAGAGGGTTTTATTTCTCTTACCCGATTTACGATCAGGGTAAGGTGCTCGGTGTCATAGTGGTCAAGGTCGATATTGCCGATATTGAAGAGCAGATGACGGGGCTGGCCAAGGCGGGCCAGTATGAACTGGCCATCAGCGGTGAGGATGAAATCATCTTTCTCGCCAGTATTGCTAATTGGCGCCTGAGGTCTCTGCGACCCTTGGCTGCGGAAAGGTTACAGCAGATAACCCTTAGCCGCCGTTATGCCGACCGTAAGCTGCAGGAACTCAGGATAGATCCGCCCTACCGGCAGGAAACTCTCCCCCACAGGGCACTGTATCGGATAGAAAACGATCAGGGCCGGGCCCAATATCTGGATACCCGCAATGAAATGATCAAGGTAGGCTGGTATGTGCATGTGCTGACACCCGTTGCCCCTTTGTATCGTTCACTGCCCCCTGTGATGCTGCTGTCCGCCAGTATCTTTCTGTTGCTGGCATTGGGTCTGCTGTTCAGTCTCGAGCGGCGCCGTAACCTAAGACGCATGCGCCAAGCCCAGAGCCAGCTGGAACATAGGGTCAAAGAACGTACCCGGGAGCTGGAAGATGCCAACACCCAACTGAAACAAACCCAGGATGAACTGATCCAGGCTGCCAAGCTGACTGTCATCGGCAGTCTGTCTGCCAGCATCAACCATGAAATCAATCAACCATTGGCGGCGCTGCGCAGTTATGCCCAAAACACTCAAACCTTTCTTGGTCGGGGCATGCATGACAAGGCGCAGGAAAACCTGGTCACCATCATCAGCCTGACCGACCGCTTGGCGGAAATAGTTGCCCAGTTCAAGAGCTTCACCCGTAAGAGCCAGGGCCAGGACAAGCCCACCAGTATCAATGAAACCGTGCAGGAGGCGCTGACCATAGTGCATCCGGAAATCGACAAACAGGGGATCCGGCTCGAACTGCAGCTCCCGGGTAAGCCCTGGTGCTTCTACGGCGATAAAATACGCCTGCAACAGGTACTGGTGAACCTTATCAGCAATGCCATAGTCGCCATGCAACGAGTCGATGAGCGTTTGTTGACCATCAGCATCAGCGTAGAAGATATGCTGTGTATCCGAATTCAAGATTCCGGCCCCGGCGTCAACGAAAGCCAGATGGAGAAAATTTTCGAACCCTATTTTACCACCAGCCAACGACAGGGATTGGGTCTGGGACTCTCCATCTCCCGCCGAATTGTCGAGTCCATGCAGGGCTCCATCAGCGTCGCCAACGCCGCAGAAGGCGGCGCTGTATTTCAGATCCTGTTGCCTCTGTACCACGGCGAGGAAACCCAATGAGCGAACAAGAATACACTGTCCTGATCCTGGACGACGAACCCCATATAGGCACAGTGCTGAGCCAATTATTTGAACTCGAAGGCATCAGTGCCAAAGCATCGACCCAACCGAAAGAGATCTTGCGCCACCTCAGCCGTGACTGGATGGGAGTAGTCATTACCGATGTCAATATGCCCGGCATGGATGGCATCAGTGTTATGCAGCAAA
This sequence comes from Shewanella indica, assembly GCF_002836975.1. Taxonomy (GTDB): domain Bacteria; phylum Pseudomonadota; class Gammaproteobacteria; order Enterobacterales; family Shewanellaceae; genus Shewanella; species Shewanella indica. The sequence goes on from NZ_NIJK01000005.1 coordinate 7,942, forward strand.
TCAAACAGCTGGATGCCGATCTGCCGGTAATACTGATCACCGGCTTTGGCGATATCGCCATGGCGGTCAGCGCCGTTAAACAGGGCGCCTACGACTTTCTGGAAAAACCCTTCAACAATGAACATATATTGGACGTCGTCAAGCGGGCATTGGAAAAACGCAGTCTGACGCTGGAGAACCGCAAGCTCAAGCAGGAGCTGGAATCCCAGAGCCTGCCAGGTCCCAGGATCCTCGGCAACAGTCCGGGGATCCGTCAGATGCGGCATCTCATCCACCAGGTGCTGGATACTCCGGCCGATATCCTGATCGAGGGTGAAACCGGCACTGGCAAAGAGTTGGTTGCCCGTTACCTGCACGATCACAGCCCCAGACACGGCGCCAACTTTGTCGCCATCAACTGTGGTGCTATCCCGGAAAACATCATAGAGAGTGAGCTGTTTGGTGCAGAAGCAGGAGCCTTTACCGGCGCCGACAAGACCCGGATAGGCAAATTTGAGTACGCCAACGGCGGCACCCTGTTCCTCGATGAAATTGAGAGCACACCTATGGCATTGCAGGTCAAGCTGCTGCGTGTACTGGAAGACAGAAGAGTCGAGCGTCTGGGCTCCAATAAATCCATAGCGCTGGACATCAGGGTGATTGCCGCGACCAAGGTCGACCTCAAAGAACTGTGCCGCCAGGGCAGCTTTCGCGAAGATCTCTTCTATCGTCTCAATCTGGTGACTGTAGCCATTCCGCCGCTGAGGGAGCGACGGGAAGATATTCCCTTGCTGTTTCTGCACTTTGCCCGCATCGCTTCGGCCCGCTACCACAAGGCGCTGATTGCCCTTAGCGGTGAGCAGCAGGCCCGTATCAGTACCCATGAATGGCCCGGCAATGTGCGCGAATTGAGAAATCTGGCGGAACGTTATGTTCTGCTTGGTGCCGAGGCTGCCTTTGCCGGCGCCATAGGCAGCAGTGACAGCCTGCAAAGCGGCATGTCACTGACTCAAAGGGTGGAGTTTTTCGAAAGACTGCTGATTGAAGAAGCCCTGGCGCACAACAAGGGCTCCATCAAGCTGACCATGGAACAGTTGGAGCTACCGCGTAAGACCCTCTACGACAAGATGCGCAAATATGCTCTTGAGCGTAAAGACTACCTCAACGATGCCCCCTGAGGCGTATCCATCTCCTGGCTGAGCGGCTGTTTTTGCCGCCAGCCAAGGCGCCAGACCGCCAGCGAAGTCAAAAACAGCAAAACCATGGATCCCATCACCACACCCTGCCACTCTCCCCGCTGCCAGAACAGCATCAAAAAAGGGCCTCCCATTGCGGCGCCAAGGTAATAGCAGCACAGATACAATGAAGTGGCCTTGGCCCTGTGGCTGCTGGCGCGCATGGCCACAAAGGAGTTACAGCAACTGTGGGTAATAAAGAAACCGCAGGAGGTGAGCAAAAAGCCCACGCAGATCCACACCTGGGTATCCAACACAGTCAGCAGGCTGCCGCACAACATCAGCAACAAAGAAATTCTGAACAGAGGCAACTGCCCGTAACGGGCAATCCACCTGGCGGTATAATACGATGCCAGTGTACCGCTCGAATAGCAGAGGAAGATCAGCGTCGCCTCAAACCGGCTCCAATCATAAGGCGGTGCCATCAAGTGCAACTGAATAAAGCTGTACTGGTTGACCATCATCATAAATGCCAGCCCACCAATAAGGTAAGCCAGTCGCATTTGACTATCCTTGAGGTGATGTACAAAGCCCCGTAAGTCTTCACTGCCACCGCGCCAGAAACGCCACTGTTTCGGCAACCGTTCTCGCTTGGCAGCGCTGACGGCATTGGGCAGCAAATAACTGACCAATGCCACCCCAAACAGACTCACCGCCAGCAGCAGCCACATGGCATCCTGCCACAATAGATGTTGCGACATCAGCCCGCCAAACAGCCGACCGATAATGCCACCGAAACTGTTGGCGGTAATGTAAACCGCTGCGGCTTTGAGCATGGTCTCAGGTCTGAGTTGCTCCTTGAAATAAGCCATGGCGATAGCCGGCACAGCCGCCAGCAATATCCCCTGAAGCAACCTAACCGCCACCAGCGCATTGAAGTCTTTAACAAATACCAACAAGATATTGGACAGCGCCAAAGCCCAAAGGCTGATAATAATCGGCTTGTGACGGCCAATCCTGTCCGAGACTATGGCATAGCCAAGCAAGGAAAATGCCAGCGTAAAGCTGGTGACAGACAGCACCAGAGTCGACTTGGCCGCCGTTACCTGAAAATGCTCGGCAATCAAGGGCAGCATCCCTTGCATCAAATACAGATTGATATAAACCACCACTGATGCCACGCACAGTGCCCAAATCAAACGGGTATCACGCGCATGCCGGCCAACGGCTTTGACCTTAGTCACTCCGACCTCTTAAATTAGCAAAGGATTCACCAAACAAGATTAGCACCGGGCGGCGCATAACAATAATAGATAAATAATATCGATTTTATCAATTTTTGTTATGATTAATAACTTCCTCAGGATTATCGCAAGAATAAGGCGTGACGTGGACATCAGACAACTAAAACACCTGGATCACCTGGTTAAGTACGGCAGTTTTACCCGGGCGGCAGAGAAGCTGAATTTGGCCCAACCCGCCCTCAGTCAAAGTATCAAGCGGCTGGAGCAATCGCTCGGCGTCACTCTGGTCAATCGCAGCGGCAGTCGCCAGGAAAGCGGCATTCGCCTCACTGCCGAAGGGCTGGCGCTGCATCAACACGCGGTATTGATCCTCAAGCAACTGAATCAGGCAGAAGCCCATATCCGAGCCATGGCCGAGCTGGCAAAGGGCGAAGTGCGAATTGCCGTGCCCGGTATGTTGGGCTCATTCTACCTGCCGTCACGGGTGATGGCCTTTCGCCATCAGTATCCGGATTTGAAACTGTCGCTGTTTGAGGGAGGCACCCGCGATGCCCTGAGGATGCTGGAACAGGAAGAGGTGGATATAGCGATTATCACGGCCCAGGACCTCAAGCCCGAGTTCGAGTCCTGTTTGTTAATTAGAGAACAGATGGTGGTAGCGTCGAGCCCTGAACACCCCTTGGCCACAAACGAGGCCGTAACGCTGGAGCAGTTTTTCGCCCATGAGTTGGTGATGTTCAAACCCGGTTATTTTCATCGTGAATGGATGCTGAGCCGAGCCAGAGAGCTGCAACTCGAACCTAAGATCGCCTTTGAAACCAATCTGATAAACCTAATAAAACAGATTGTAAGTCAAGGATTTGCCGTCACCAGCGTGTTGGAAATGGTGGTCAATGAAAGAGATGACATCATCGCCCTGCCCTTCGCACCGCCAGTGTATCTCGACTTGCATATTGCCTGGAAGAAACAGCGCCCGGTAAGCCAGGCCGACCGGGCCTTTGTGGAGTTTTTGCTGGCCAATAAGTAACAGGCCCGGTGGGACCCGGGCCTGTTTGTGTTTTAGTGGATCATCTCAGCGGCTCACATAGGCTCTTGTTTAAGTACCGCCCTATCCAGCTTGACTCTCATCACTTGCGGATCCCGCTTCAGCTTTTCGAGCACAGCAAGGAGATCGCTGCCGACCAAACCTACATTCGACATGGAAGCCGCCATTGAAGCTCTGCGTGCAGGTAAAGACCTGACCGGCAAAGATGGTATTCT
>NZ_NIJK01000029.1 GCF_002836975.1 Shewanella indica
GTTCGAACCGATGACCTGTACCTTGGCAAGGTACCGCTCTACCAACTGAGCTAATGTCGCATCGCTTGTTTGCTTCATCATCTGCGTTGACAATCAACAAAGGTACCGACCTTCTGTTTTGTCAACTGAGCTAATGTCGCATCACTTAAGTCCACATTTAAAGACCGTGAGCGTCTGGAATTTGGAGCGACATATCGGGTTCGAACCGATGACCTGTACCTTGGCAAGGTACCGCTCTACCAACTGAGCTAATGTCGCATCGCTTATTTGCTGCATCATCCGAGCTGATAATCAACAAAGGTACCGACTTCTGTTTTATCAACTGAGCTAATGTCGCATCACTTAAGTCCACATTTAAAGACAGTGGGTGTCTGGAATTTGGAGCGACATATCGGGTTCGAACCGATGACCTGTACCTTGGCAAGGTACCGCTCTACCAACTGAGCTAATGTCGCATCGCTTGTTTGCTGCATCATCCGAGCTGATAATCAACAAAGGTACCGACTTCTGTTTTATCAACTGAGCTAATGTCGCATCACTTAAGTCCACATTTAAAGACAGTGGGTGTCTGGAATTTGGAGCGACATATCGGGTTCGAACCGATGACCTGTACCTTGGCAAGGTACCGCTCTACCAACTGAGCTAATGTCGCATCACTTAAGTCCACATTTAAAGACAGTGGGTGTCTGGAATTTGGAGCGACATATCGGGTTCGAACCGATGACCTGTACCTTGGCAAGGTACCGCTCTACCAACTGAGCTAATGTCGCATTTCCACTTACTTTAACCGTTCACACTGGTTACCACCAGCGAAAAGGTGAGGCCGCATTATATGGAAATTTCCATCTGCTGCAACCCCCTAAAACAGATTTATCGTCCGATCGCTCAAATTTTAAATACTCGCTCACGATAGAACTTCAGCTCGGCGATCGACTCTTGAATATCCATCAACGCCTGATGAGTATTTTGCTTTTTGAAATCCTTCATAATTTCAGGCTGCCAACGCTTAGTCAGTTCCTTCACCGTACTGACATCGATATTGCGGTAATGGAAGTACTCTTCCAGCTCACGCATATACTTGTTCAGAAAGCGTCTGTCCTGACCAACACTGTTGCCGCACATGGGAGACACGCCTTTAGGCACATACTTACTCAAAAAGGCAATAGTCTCAGCTATGGCGTCAGCCTCTGTGTGTTTGGAGGCCTTCACCCGCTCAATCAACCCGGAAGCGCCGTGATGCTGTTGATTCCAATCATCCATGGCGGCCAACACTTCATCACTCTGATGAATGGCTATCACTGGCCCTTCACCGATAATGTTCAGCTCCTTGTCTGTAACCAAGGTTGCTATTTCCAATACTCTATCGGTTTCAGGCTCCAGCCCGGACATCTCGAGATCGATCCAAATCAGGTTATTTTCATCCGCAACCATAGCTCAGCCCACCGTTCCAGTTCGCCTAAATTCAGGCTTTTTTATTTAAGACCGTGTATCATACTGCTTTTTGCCAAGACACAAAATCACCTTATACCGCGAAGAGCTGCCTGTGAGTAAAAAGAAACCATTGAGCCATGGCCAACTGCGCCGTATGAAAGCCAATCACCAGAAGCGTCTGCAACGTGGGAAAAACGCTGCTGAGGCTGCTCCTGAAATACAAGATAGCTCACTCGGCCCCGAACTGGAGGCCACGGTTATTTCCCGTTTCGGCCAGCATGCCGATATTGAAACCCATGATGGCCAACTGGTTCGTTGTAATCTTCGCCGCACCATAGGCAGCCTGGTTACCGGCGATAAAGTGGTGGTACGTCTGGCGACCGACCCACAAACTACCGTCGCAGGAGTGGTTGAAGCCGTCCACCCACGCAGCTCGTCACTGACCCGGCCTGATCTCTATGATGGCGTTAAAGTTATTGCCGCCAATATAGATCAAATTTTCATAGTTTCATCTGTACTGCCCAGCTTTACCACCCAGATTATTGACCGCTACCTGGTGGCGGCAGAAGACACAGAGATCCCGCCGGTGATCATTCTCAACAAGGTCGACTTGCTGGATGAGACTCAGACTGTTGAAGTGGAAACCGCCCTGGCCCGCTACCGTGCTATCGGCTACCCGGTCTATAAAGTCAGCAGTAAAACTGCTGAAGGGATAGAACAACTGAAAACCCTGTTGCAAGGCAAAACCAGTGTATTCGCCGGGCAATCCGGGGTAGGTAAATCATCTCTTATCAATGCCCTGCTACCGCAGGCGCAGTTGCAAACCGGGGAAATATCGGAAAATTCAGGCCTGGGTCAACACACCACCACCACGGCGAAACTACTTCACCTGCCCAGCGGTGGCGATCTGATTGATTCCCCCGGGGTTCGCGAATTTGCCCTCTGGCACTTACCTGCCGACCGTGTCGGCTGGTGCTTCGTGGAGTTCCGGGATTTTCTCGGCGGCTGTAAATTCCGCGACTGCAAACATCTGGACGATCCCGGCTGCGCATTGCGTAAAGCGGTAGAGGAAGGCAAAATTGCCGAAGACAGATTCAACAATTATCACAGAATTATCTCCAGTCTGGATGAACAGCGTCACGCCCGCCACTTCCGCGCCGGCATGGACGACATTTAAGCTGGCAAAGCCCATTTGAAGGAAGCAAAAATTGGATAAAGTGAAGATTGCACTGCAGTACATGCTGCCCAAACACCTGTTGTCCCGCCTGGTAGGGAAACTGGCAGCGGCCGAAGCCGGCAAGCTGACTACCTGGGCTATTCGCTGGTTTATCAAACAGTACAAGATAGATATGTCAGAAGCGGCCCAAAGCGAGCCTGAAGCTTACAAGAGCTTCAACGCTTTTTTCACCCGCGCCCTGAAAGACGGCGCACGCCCTCTGTATCAGGACTCAGAATATATAGTGCACCCGGTCGATGGCGCCGTGAGTCAGTGTGGTCCCATTGAAGACGGCCGTATTTTTCAGGCCAAAGGCCACCACTATTCGGCTCTGACCCTGCTGGGGAATCAAGCCAAAGACGCCGAACGCTTCGAAGACGGTGACTTTGCCACCATCTACCTGGCTCCCAAGGACTATCACAGAATCCATATGCCCATCAAAGGCACGCTGTCAAAAATGACTTATGTGCCCGGCGAACTCTTCTCAGTCAACCCGTTGACCGCCCGCAATGTACCCGGACTGTTTGCCCGTAACGAGCGAGTGGTCGCCATATTCGAAACCGAGATTGGCCCCCTGGCAATGGTATTGGTCGGCGCCACCATAGTGGCCAGCATAGAAACCGTTTGGGCCGGTACTGTCACGCCGCCGACAGGCAAGCGCGTGTTTACCTGGGAATACCCCACCACAGGGCCGGATGCCATCACATTGGAGAAAGGTGCCGAGATGGGCCGCTTCAAATTGGGCAGTACCGTGGTCATGCTGTTTGCCAAGGACGCCCTGGATGAATTTGCCGATGGTGTTGAGCCAGGTGCCGTAACCCGTATGGGTACACCTTTTGCCAAAATAGAGGACTGAACTTGTCTGCCAAGGGGCAAGCACGTACAGGCCTGACAGAACTTCATCTGGCGGTACTCCTGTTCGGAGGAACCGCCCTGTTCTCCCGGCTTATCCCCTTAAGCGCCCTCGATATCACTCTGCTGCGCTGCATTATCGCCGCCATCGTTCTGGCGCTGCTGGTTAAACTCAGCCGTCAGCGCCTGCGCTTGCTGCGCGGCAAAGATTACCTTGTTGCCCTGTTGCTTGGGGTGATCGTCAGCCTCCATTGGGTGACCTACTTTGCGGCGATGCAACTCTCCTCTGTCGCCATCGGCATGATAGCCTTTTTCACCTATCCCGTGATGACAGTGCTGGTCGAACCCTGGTTTACCGGCAGTCGCTTACACCTTAGAGATCTTATCAGCGGTTTGGCAGTACTGCTGGGGGTGATTCTGCTGATCCCCGAGCCGTCATTGGGCAACGATGTTACCCTTGGGATCCTGGTCGGCATTGTTTCCGCCATCTTGTTCACCGCCCGCAACCTATTGCACAAACGCCACTTCACCGCCTACAGCGGCCAGCAGGCGATGTTTTACCAAACCGCGGTGGCAGTGCTGGTGTTGGCCCCTTGGCACAGTCTTGATGCCGGAGACATCAGCAACCAAACCTGGGGATTACTGCTGCTTTTGGGAGTCGTCTTTACCGCGGCGCCCCATGCCTTGTTTACCTCGGCACTCAGATACTTGAGCGCCAAAACTGTCGGTTTAGTCTCCTGCTTGCAACCCTTCTATGGCGCCATGCTCGCTTGGTTGCTGCTGGATGAGTCGCTGACGCTAACAACCGCTATCGGCGGTACTCTGGTGGTGGCAACCGCCTTGTTTGAAACATCACAGAGTCACAAATCACAAGCCCCGAAAAAGAACCTTGGCTGACATATCAAAACCCGCTTAACTTAGCTAATATGAGCTGTCGATTCACTCTTTGTATTTAACTCTTTGAATTTAACTATGGTTCGAGCCTGCATTCTGCTGTTTTGTCTTTTTATCGCCTCTGCCCAGGCCAACTCGCCACTGGGGTTGGATAAACGTCTGGGTCTTAACCAACAAAACACTGAAACCCTGTCGCAGGAGCAACAACTGGCGCAGTTGGAAAAAAGCATTCAACAACTTGCCGACACCAACCGCAGTTATCAGGAACTGCAACTTAATTTCGAGAGCCGACGCCAGCATCTTTATGATCTGCTGCAGGAAGCCGCCGCACCACTTAAGCCCGAACGCCATCAGGATCTGGATCAGCAGGCCTCCATGGCCTATCTGCGCCTTTCCGAACTGAAAGAGAGTGAAACCAGCCTCAGTCAGGCCAACAGCGCCATGCTCAAGCGCCACAGCGAATTACCTGCCGAAATAGTAAAAATCAGACAGGCCCTGCTGCAACAGCAAAAGAGTCAGGCGGTGGCCGGTGACAATGCCGCCAAAGAGCTGCAACAGGCACAGTTGTTATTGCTGGAGCAACAGCTCACCACTCTGGAAAGCGAACTGGCGGTCAGCCAACAAAAGCGCGAACTGCATCAGTTACAACTGCAACTGGTACGCAAGCAGTTGCAGCAACAAGAGCTGCTTATCGAACAGCTTAACCGCGCCATTACCGATGCCAGGCAGCAGCAGGTCAATGCCACACTGGCCGAAACTCTTAATGCCGAGGCTGATGGCCGCGATCGCCTGACCACAGAGCTGAGTCTGGCCAACCAAAAGTATGGTCAGCAGTTACAGCAATTGACTGAGCAGACGGCACAGACCATTGCCCTGCAGGAGCAGGCGGAGAAGCAGGATCAGTCCCACAGCAAGCAACTGGACAACATCAAAGAGCAGATCAGCTGGGTCAAGATGAACCCGGTTTTCGGTGAGCGCTTTTTGCAGATCCTGCAGTCACTGCCAAAGCCCCCCAACCAAGAACACCTGCAAACCCAGATAGCCGATGCCAGACTCAATCGCTATCAGATTGAGCAGCAATTTGCCGCCAATGAGCAACTGCTAACGACCCAAGCCTACAACAATGAATCTCAGTTACGACTGCTTGAATCGCAACAGGCCTTGCTGAGTCAGTTATTGAAAGGCTATGACACCTACCTCAGTGAACTAGCCAAGCTCAAAAGCAAGTATGAGCTGCTCACCGACAGTTATCAGAGACTCAAGTCCACCCTCAATGAACACCTGTTCTGGGTACCCAATGCCTACAGCATCAGCAAGCTGTGGCTGACGGATCTGCAGCGCTCCAGTCTCTGGCTCTGGCAACAAACCGACCTGCCTGAGATAAAGCAGGGGCTGACCGAACTGAGTCCATACTGGTCCTGGTGGATCATCCTGGCGGTGTTGTGTCTGGTAGCACAGGATATTCTCACCCCCAGATTCAAGACCATGATGCGCGAATGTGAGGCGCCGGTCGGCAAGGTGACCCAGGATAAGTTCATCTACACCATCCAAGCGCTGCTAATCAGCGCCGGTTACAGCTTGTTCAAACCCTTTCCCATAGTGGCGGCCGGCTTGATTATGCTGCAGTCCGACAGTAACCCCATTCAAGCCATAGGTATGGGCGTGCTGGCTATAGGCAGCCTGTACCAGCTCTATCGCTTCATCTATCTACTGGCACTGGACAAAGGCCTGCTTATAGGCCATTTCAAACGGCCACAAGAGGTGATCCGCCAGGGCCAGCAGCGTTTTCGCCGCTTTATTATCATGACCATGCCCTTGGTGGGCGTCATGGGCTTTACCGAAATTCTCGACTCATCTCTGGTGCGCAACAGCATAGGCCGCGGCGCCTTTATTCTGTTCTGTATCATGCTGTTTATGCTCTATCGGGACGTACTGACTCTGTCCCGTCGCTATCGTGAAAGCCATCTGGACGACAAGAATAAGCGTCTGCTGCAAAAGCTATTGTGGCTACTGTTGTTGCTGGTGCCGCCACTGAGCGCCGTGTTGGCATTCAGAGGCTACTACTTCACCGCCTTCCAGATGCTGCTGCAGCTGCAGCTTTCTTTACTGCTGGGACTCGGCTTTCTGTTGCTGTACCAGTTGCTGAAACGCTGGATGTTGATTGAAAGGCGCCGCATCGCCTTCGATCGCGCCAAGGCCCGCCGGGCCGAGCGTCTGGCGCAGCGGGAAAAAGGTGATACCTCATCAAGCAACAACGATCATCAGGACACCTATGAAGAGCCGGTTGTCGATTTGGAAACCATGTCCAGCCAATCACTGGGGTTAGTGAGATCCCTGCTGCTGCTGGCGTTTCTCGCCTGCCTGGTCGGCCTGTGGACCCAAACTCATACCGCCCTATTCAGCTTCCTTGATGGCATTACTCTTTGGACTACAACGACTACCGGAATAGGCGGAGTCGAGCAACCGCTACCCATCACCATGAAATCACTGGTATTTGGCGCTATCGTGGTCGGCTTTTCCATGATGATAGCCACCAACCTGCCCGGCCTGTTGGAGCTGACTATACTGCAAAAACTGGATCTCTCCCCGGGAACCGGCTTTGCCATCACCACTGTGACCCGTTACCTGGTGGTCTTTATCGGTATTGTCATCGGCTTTGCCACCCTGGGGATGGAGTGGTCCAAGCTGCAATGGTTAATTGCAGCGCTGACTCTGGGTCTTGGTTTTGGTCTGCAGGAGATCTTCGCCAACTTTATCTCGGGCCTTATCATACTGTTTGAAAAGCCGGTGCGGATCGGCGATACCGTCACTATTCGCGACCTTACAGGTACGGTATCCAAGATCAAAATCCGCGCGACCACCATCATAGATTGGGACAGAAAAGAAATTATCATCCCCAACAAGGCCTTTATCACAGAGCAGCTAATTAACTGGTCGCTGTCGGATCCCATTACCCGGGTGATCATCTATGTTTCGGTCGCCAGGGATTCAGATCCCGCTAGAGTGGAGGCCGCGCTCTACCAGGCGGTGAAAGAGTGTGAGAACGCACTGGAGACCCCAGAACCGGAAGTCTGGTTCGCCGGTTTCGGCAAGCACACTCAAGACTATGAAGTCAGGGCTTACGCCAAAGATATGTCTTCCCGCTGGCCGCTGCGCCACGATCTGCACAAGCGGATCAGCAAGAAGCTCAAGGAGAACCAGCTGGAGCTGGCCTACCCTCAGCTCGAAGTGCATATCAGCAACACGCACAACAAAGACACCAGCGGTATTATCAGAGGTTAATCGCAGATGTTGATTTTCGCACACCGTGGCGCCAGTGGTTATGCGCCGGAAAACACCCTTAAGGCGATGGCGCTGGCACTAGAGCTTGGTTGTGATGCAGTTGAGCTGGACGTGCACCACGCCGATGGTGAGCTCTGGGTGTTTCATGACCGCCGTTTGAGTCCCAAGAGCGACGGCAAAGGGCTGCTCGCGCAGCAAAGCAGCAGCTATCTAAGACAGCTGAGGGTCGAGGGAGAGCCTATCCCTACCCTGCGCCAGGTACTTGAGCTTATCGAGGGGCGCATGACGGTCAACATAGAGCTCAAGGGAGTGGGTTGCGTCGAGCCTTTTATCCAGCAATACCCGCAGCTACTGCAACTCGGATATCAGCCAGAGCAACTACTGGTGTCTTCATTCAATCATCTCTGGCTCAAACAGGTAAAACAGCAGTTGCCCGACGTACCGGTAGCGCCACTGCTCGAGGGGATAGCGCTCAACCAAGCCGCCGTGGTCAGTGAGCTCAAAGCCTGGTCACTGCATCTGGATATCAGCTTTATCAACCGTGAACTGGTAGCCGATGCTCATCAGCGCGGCGCCAAAGTGTATGTCTATACCGTAGATGATGCCGATGATATCAGGGCGCTGGCGGCGCTGGGGGTAGATGGAATTTTTGCCAACTATCCAGACAAAGCCGCCGCCGCATTGACTCAGGAGTCACAAACCGACTACCGCCACTGGTTTGAGTGAGCAGTCGTTTGAATGATCTCTGGTTAGATTGTTCAACTCTGGTTGTTGCGCTGGGCCCAGCCGCCGACAAAAATAAAAGTGCCACTGACCAAGAGTAAAGTCCACAGCGCCGGTAGGTGCGCCAGCTGCCTGGCGAGCCAGGGGCTAAGAGCCACTATCAGCATGCCGTAACCAAAGGCGTTGACCAGAATAAAGATCAGCGTGCGCAGTACAAAATTGCGTGCCCCGAGCTTACGGCGCAGAAAACGGTTGAAGTCGGCACCGAACACCAAAATGACGCAGGCAACCATGGCGGTAGCTATCTCATTGAGCCAGGGATAGAGCTGACTGCCCAGCTGGGTCAGTAGTTGCGTAACTGAATCCATTAAAATATAAATCCATAAAAATAACGAAAACAACAAGGACTGATACTATGGCATACAAGCTGCTGTTACTCACCCGGGAAAATGCTGAATATCGACAGTTGTTGTCAGAAAAATCACTTCCTGGCCTCACTATTCTGGGCGATGACCCGGCCAATATCACCAGTGCCGATATCTGGCTGGCCGAGCCGGCTCTGGCCCAACCGCTGCTGAGTCACGGCAAGAATCTCAGCTGGTTGCAATCAACCTTCGCCGGTGTCGATAAACTGCTTGGCGCTAAAACCAGGAAAGACTACCTGCTGACCAATGTGAAGGGGATCTTCGGCCCCTTGATGAGTGAATATGTGTTCGGTTATCTGCTCGCCGAAGTTCGCCAACATGCGCTGTATCATCACCAGCAGCAGGAGAAATACTGGCACCCAGGTCCTCTGGCCACCTTGCAGGGGATGAAGATGCTGATCCTGGGCACAGGTTCCATCGGCGAGCACCTGGCCGCCAGCGCCAAACACTTCAAAATGCAGGTCTGGGGCATGAACCGCAGCCAAAGGGCCGTCGCGGGCTTTGATTGCATCATCAGCCCGGCCCAGCTCGATGAGCTTTTGCCCCAGGCCGATGTGGTTGTCAACACTCTGCCGAGCACTCAGGAAAGCCGAGGTTTGCTGAGCAAAGAAAGACTGGCACTACTCAAAGACAGCGCGATACTGTTCAACATAGGCCGCGGCGACGCCCTAGATCTCGATGCCCTGGTGGTCGAACTCGGCCGCAGAAACCGGCTTAAAGCCGTGCTGGATGTGTTTGCCCAGGAGCCGCTGTCACCGCTGCATCCCATCTGGGATCGCCCCAATGCGGTAATCACTCCCCATATTTCAGCGCCCAGCTTCCCGTCTCAGGTGGTCGATATCTTCGCCCGCAACTATCACCACTATCTCAATGCTGAATCACTGGAGAACCTGGTGTACTTCGACAGAGGTTACTAATCCTTCCTCTAGCGCGCCCATTCCTCCGGGCGCGGTGCTATTTGCTGACTAAAGACCTAAGGAAGTTCTTGCAAAGGACTAGAGCCATTTGCTGCGAACCACGCCTTGCATCCAAGCCCGCAAGCCGACGCAGAGCACACATGAGACTTGTTCGCACCTTCCCTAATAACCAACTAAAGGGTGATCTACCCTAAAATATATCCAAGCGTTATTAGTATTGATAACAGTTTTCATTTAGAATTGCGTATTGAAAAATAACGTCCACTTACCAGCAGTAACCGGAGCCCGATAAATGTACGTTTGTCTGTGTCATGCAATTACGGATACCCAGATAAAGCAGGCAGTCAGCCAGGGAGATGTTAGCCTCAGCGAGGTGAAAAAACGCCTCGGGGTGGGTGATCAATGCGGTAAGTGTGTACGGATGGCGACGCAAATCATCCAAAATCAGCTGGATCTTGAGCCCAATTATTACGAAGTCGCCTGATATATCAGGTAAAAAACAAAAGCCGCATCATGATGCGGCTTTTGTGGTTTTTGGGCCGGGCTACTTTTGGGTCGGGCTACAGCGCCGGTTCCTCCACACTGACTTCAACACTGTCGACTCTTTGCAACCCTCTAGGCAGCTTGGCACCGCGGCGGCCACGCTCACCACGATAATGCTCCAGATCGCTGCTCTTTAGTGTCAGCTTACGCTTGCCGGCCCAAAGGGTGACATTGGCGCCTTCCGGCACCAAGTAAAGGTGAGTCACCAACTCTTCACGGTTTTTCGCCCGCTCCGATGGGATGCCGATGATCTTATTGCCCTTGCCCTTGGCCAACTGCGGTAGTGCCTCCATGGAGAACATCAGCATCCGCCCTTCATTGGTGATGGCCAGAATCGAACTGGGTCTGGACTTGTCCAGTTTACGTGGCGTCAAAGCCTTGGCATTGGTCGGCAGCGTCAGCAAAGCCTTACCCGCCTTGTTGCGCGACACCATGTCCTTAAAGGCGCAGATAAAGCCGTAACCGGCATCACTCGCCAGCAGGAAGCAGTTATCATCATCCCCGAGCAATACGTGCTCCATGCTCTCCCCCGGGGCCAGATTGAATCTGGTGGTAATAGGTTCCCCTTGGCTGCGGGCCGAAGGCAGAGTATGGGTATCCGTGGCGAAGGCACGCCCGGCGCTGTCAATAAACACAGATTGCTGGTTGCTGCGTCCGGCCGCGGCGCAGAGGAAGCTGTCACCTGCCTTGTAGGACAACCCGGCGGCGTCGATATCATGCCCCTTGGCACAGCGTACCCAACCCTTTTCAGATAGCACCACAGTCACGGGCTCGGTTGGCACCAACTCCTGCTCCGACAAGGCTCTTGATTCGCTTCTCACCACCAGTGGCGAGCGGCGGTCATCACCATAGGTTTCCGCATCTGCCTGCAACTCTTTCTTGATCAAGGTCTTCAGGCGACGTTCCGAACTGAGCAGCAGTTGCAGCTTTTCCCGCTCGGCTTCGAGCTCATCCTGCTCACCACGGATCTTCATCTCTTCCAGCTTGGCCAGATGGCGCAGCTTGAGCTCCAGAATCGCTTCGGCTTGCTTGTCTGTCAGCCCAAAGCGGCGCATCAGTTCGGCCTTGGGTTCATCGTGAAAGCGGATGATCTCTATCACTTCATCGATATTGAGGAAGGCAATCATCAAGGCTTCAAGAATATGCAACCTGGCCAGTACTTTATCCAGACGGAATTCCAGACGGCGGCGCACTGTATGAATTCGAAACTCCAGCCACTCACTCAAGAGTTGCTTGAGGCCCTTAACCTGGGGCCGACCATCGAGACCGAGCACATTGAGGTTGACCCTATAACTCTTTTCCAGATCTGTGGTGGCAAACAGGTGCGCCATCATCTGTTCGATATCGACCCGGTTGGATCTCGGCACTATTACCAAGCGCACCGGACTTTCATGGTCCGATTCATCGCGCAAGTCTGTCACCATGGGCAACTTCTTGGCCTGCATCTGCGCCGCCAACTGCTCGAGGATCTTGCTGGAGCTGGCCTGGTGCGGCAAAGCCGTTATTACCACTTCACCGTTTTCCACTGTGTAAACCGCACGGGCCTTGATTGATCCGCGGCCCGACTCATAGACCTTGGCAATTTCGGCGCTCGGGGTAATGATTTCGGCCGCTGTCGGATAATCGGGCCCTGGCACCAATTCCATCAGCCGCGGCAGATCAGCCTTAGGATTATCCAGCAGCTCGATACAGGCGCTGGCGAGCTCGCGGGCGTTATGGGGTGGGATATCCGTCGCCATACCCACAGCGATACCGGTAATACCGTTGAGCAAAATATGCGGCAGTCTGGCCGGCAGTACCAAGGGCTCTTTCAGGGTGCCGTCAAAGTTGACGCCCCAGTCCACTGTACCTTGACCAAGTTCGCTGAGCAGCACCTCGGAAAACTTGGATAACCTGGCTTCGGTATAACGCATGGCCGCAAACGACTTGGGATCGTCCGGTGCCCCCCAGTTACCCTGACCATCCACCAAGGGATAGCGATAGGTAAAGGGCTGCGCCATC
Source organism: Shewanella indica (assembly GCF_002836975.1). GTDB lineage: Bacteria > Pseudomonadota > Gammaproteobacteria > Enterobacterales > Shewanellaceae > Shewanella > Shewanella indica. Next base: position 12,285 of record NZ_NIJK01000029.1, read on the forward strand.
AGTACCATAGCTTCGTAACAGGCGCTGTCGCCGTGCGGGTGATACTTACCCAGCACGTCACCCACGGTACGGGCCGACTTCTTGTATTTGGCCGCCGCCGATAATCCCAGCTCGCTCATGGCGTAGACAATTCGCCGTTGCACCGGCTTAAGGCCATCGCCGATATGCGGCAAGGCCCGATCCATGATCACATACATGGAATAGTTGAGATACGCCTCTTCGGTGAAGCGCCTGAGCGGCATCTGCTCCACGCCATCCAGGCTCAAGGCTATCGCATCACTCATTATTTATTTTCCTGTTCAGGTGCCGGCGCATAGTCCGACTCAGATTCAGCATCTTCTGCACCAGTGTCTTTGTAGTACAGGCGGTAGATGTTTCCCTTCAGATCATCCGAAATATAGACGGCGCCATCCGGGGCCATCGCCAGTGAATGGGGTCTGGCCACCGGAAACTCACCATCGAGAAAACTCACCAGGGTGCGGCGATTGCTCACCTGGCGGCCATCGGTTTCCAGCACCACTATCTGATAGCCCACCTTGCTGGAACGGTTCCAGGAGCCGTTCTCTGCCAATAAAATCCGGTTATGGTATTCAGCGGGAAACTGGTTTCCGCGATAAAACAGCATCCCCATAGGGGATACATGGGCCGGCAGTTCATAGACTGGCTTGGTGATATTCAGGCTCTTGGGTTCTTCATAGGCAGGTTCCTGGACATCTTTGCCATGTACATAAGGGAAACCATAATGCGCCCCGGCAACGTCAACCCGGTTGATTTCATCAGGAGGCAGATTATCCCCCATCCAATCACGGCTCATATCGGCAAACCAAAGGCGGTTATCCAGTGGCGACCAGTCAAAACCTATGACATTACGTATTCCGAGTGCTATCTGCTGACTCCCGCCCGAGTCTACATTCACGGCAATGATGCTGCCAAAAGGGGCGCTGGGCTCACACACATTACAAGGGGCGCTGATAGCAATATAGAGCCTGCCATCCGGACCAAAGCGCATGGCTCTGGCACTCTTTCTGCCATTGCCCGGCAGTTGATCATAGACTTCCCGAGCGCGCGGAGGACGTCTGAGCCTAGGTTCAATATCCTGGTACACCACCACTCTATCTTCCAGGGCAACATAAAGGTCACCCTTGTGAAAAGCCAAGGCTTCCGGGTAATCCAAGCCCTTGGCTATCAGATAACGTTTATCGACCCGGCCATCATGGTTACTGTCGACCAAAGCGTGAATCGTACCGCTCTTGTGAGAACCGACAAACAGAGTGCCTTCATCTCCTACTGCCATCTGTTTGGCATCGCCAACATCTGTAGCATAAAGAGAAACACCAAAGCCTTTAGTCACGGTAATGATCATCGACTGAGATGCATGGGCCGCTGCGCTCAGCAACACAGCTCCCAACAGGAGCAAGCCTCCACCGGCCGCGATACCGATTCTGTTATTCAGGTTCATCATATCCTTGCCTTTAAATTTTATAGTTATTGGCACATCAAGGGCGATTACAGCTGAGCAAGGTCTCCCTTGGTTTCCAGCCACGACTTGCGATCACCCGAACGCTTTTTGGCCAGCAACATGTCCATCAATGCCACCGTCTCGTCGACATCGTCTATCGTCAGCTGCACCAATCTACGGGTGTTGGGATCCATGGTCGTTTCCCTCAGTTGCAGTGGGTTCATCTCACCCAGACCTTTAAAGCGGGTGACCTGCACTTTACCTTTCTTGTTGTCTGCGGCAATCCGGTCAAGAATGCCTTGCTTTTCAGGCTCATCCAAAGCGTAAAACACTTCTTTACCTATATCGATACGGAACAGTGGCGGCATGGCGATATACACATGCCCCTTTTCAACCAAGGTGCGATAGTGCTTCAGAAACAGCGCGCACAGCAAGGTCGCTATGTGCAAACCGTCTGAGTCGGCATCGGCGAGAATACAGATCTTGCCGTACCTGAGTTCGGAAATATCGTCGCTGTCGGGATCGCAGCCTATAGCCACTGAGATATCGTGCACTTCCTGAGAGGCCAGCACCTGGCTCGCTTCCACTTCCCAGGTGTTGAGGATCTTACCCCGCAGCGGCATGATCGCCTGAAATTCTCTGTCTCTGGCCTGTTTGGCACTGCCACCGGCCGAGTCCCCTTCCACCAGAAATAACTCGGAACGCGCCGGGTCCTGGCCGGTACAGTCGGTCAGTTTACCGGGCAGAGCAGGGCCGGAAGTGACCTTCTTGCGGGCAACTTTCTTCGCCGCCCTGAGACGCTTCTGGGCGTTATTGATGCACATTTCGGCCAGCAGTTCGGCCTGATCTGTGTTGCTGTTGAGCCAGAGGCTGAAGGCATCACGCACCACACCCGACACAAATGCAGAGCACTGGCGGCTGGAGAGTTTCTCCTTGGTCTGACCGGCAAATTGCGGATCTTGCATCTTCACCGACAGAATAAAACTGGCCTTATCCCAGATATCTTCCGGGCTAAGCTTAATTCCTCTTGGGATCAGGTTGCGAAACTCACAGAATTCACGCATCGACTCGAGCAGTCCCTGACGGAAACCGTTCACATGGGTACCACCAAGCGGCGTTGGGATCAGGTTAACATAGCTTTCGCTGATACTGTCTCCGCCCTCGGGCAGCCAGGTAATGGCCCAGTCGGCGGCTTCCAAATTGGTTTTGATACTACCAACAAAAGGCTCCTGCGGCAGAGCCGGTGCCTCTTTAAGGGAGTCTTTCAGATAGTCGGTCAGACCCTCTTCATAAAACCACTCATGGACCTCAGCGTTTTGTTTGTTGGTGAAACGAATTCTGAGCCCGGGGCAGAGCACCGCCTTGGCCCGCAACAGGTAAGTCAGCTTGGTGACCGAAAAGTTGGGCGAATCAAAATAGCTGGGCTCAGGCCAGAATTGCACCCGGGTGCCGGTATTGCGGCGCCCGCAGGTACCGGTTTCCCTGAGGCTCTCGACCTTATCGCCATGCTCGAAGGCCATTTCATAGACTTTGGCATCGCGGCGCACAGTGATCTCGACTCTTCGAGAAAGAGCGTTGACCACAGAGATCCCCACCCCGTGCAAACCACCGGAAAATTGATAGTTTTTGTTGGAAAACTTACCACCGGCGTGCAATTTGGTCAGGATCAGCTCGACCCCGGGGATCCCCTCCTCAGGGTGAATATCCACCGGCATACCACGGCCATCGTCTGTGACTTCAAGGGAGTTGTCTGTGTGCAACACCACATCGATTCGAGTTGCAAACCCGGCCAAGGCCTCATCGACACTGTTATCTATGACTTCCTGACCCATATGGTTGGGTCGAGTGGTATCGGTATACATGCCGGGACGGCGTTTTACCGGATCCAGTCCGTTCAGTACTTCAATGGCATCGGAGGTGTATTGATTGGTCATAGCGCACACTGTCTTTTATGTTCAGGCCATGGTGGGCCGCGAGGATCTGATTGTCAAGATAAGTGTAAAAAACGGCAGACTGAGCCCAGCTTGTCGCCGTAACCCACAAAACTATGGTTTCCACCGCTTTCCAGCAGCATCTCACAGCAGTGATATTTGCCCAGAGCCTGGCGATAATCCAGTACCTCATCGGCAGGCTGTAATAATACAAAAAAACGATCCGGATTGAGAATGACCGGCGTATCAAATTCAATCAGCTGTAGCTGATGCTCCGGCAATAATTGATAGTGTTCATCGGTATAGGGGTTGTACTGTGCCCCCAAATAATCACCAAAGAGCTCAAAAGGGCGCACCGCCGGGTTTATCAGTACCGCCTTGCCGCCATAACGCTCTGCCAACCAAGAGGCAAAATAACCGCCGAGGGATGATCCGATAAACGCCAGTGGCTCGCCGCTGGCCTTGGCGGCTTCGGTCAACTGAATCAGTAGTTCCATCGCCACCTTGGGCGAAGTGGGTAGTTGTGGCTGTTCCAGTCGCACACCGGGAAAGTGTTGTTCAATATAGGTACGGGTAAGCACAGCCTTGTCAGACAAAGGAGAACTGTTGAAACCGTGAATATAGAGCAGCATAGTTCCTCACAAGGGGCCACTGCTCCAAAGCAAACTCAGTAGCCGCTGGCCTCAGCATCCGGTGCGAAGCGTTCGCCCGGGATCCGATAAACATTGGTGAGCATGCTACCATCTGGCTTGAGCTCCAGTAAACGGTAGCCTGGCTGTAGTGCATCCAGCGCAAAATAGGAAGACAAGGGTTTGAATTGAATACAGGTCGATGGTGTCGCCATCAAGGAAAGCTTGTGACCTTCCCCCTGATATTCAGTATCCAGTTGCTGATGAACATGACCCCAGAGCATGCCCTTTATCTGAGGGTAACGCCCCATTTCTTTGAGGAACTGGGCGCCGTTGTCCATGCAATGTTGATCCAACCAGGTGCAGTCCACCAACACAGGGTTATGGTGCATCACCAACAGCACATGCCTGTCAGGTTCGGCGGCGATGGCACTACGGATGATCTCAATTTCGCTTTCGGCCATATGACCACCGGGTTTTCCCCGCACTGTAGAGTCCAGCAGGATAATCTGCCAACTCCCGGCCAACACCCGCCTGTGACCATAGACACGCTCGCCCTGCATATGTAGATACATGATCCTGGGGTCATCATGGTTGCCCGGCAAATAATGGCAAGGCAAATTCAGCGGTTTGATGGCTTCAACAAAGTTACGGTATGACTCACCGGAATAATCCTGACTGATGTCACCACTGGCCAGCAGCATGTCAGCGGGATACTTGACGGCCTGGATAGTATTGATAACGGCGTTGAGACTGTTGGCGGTATTGACGCCAAGAAGCTGTCCTTCAGGTTCGGCAAACAGGTGAGGATCTGTGATCTGCACCAAACGAACACTCTTGTCCTCAGGAATACCGTATGTGATTGCCTCTTTCAGCACATTGATTACCCAATCTCAGGACTGACAAACGAGGCGCGCCTGACAGTCTATTTTCAATAACTCCTCCAGGAAGGCGTTTACCTGGTACTTTTCATCGCGGTGATACATGCGTAAGTTCGGATAATCATACACCGGCCGCAATTGGTAAATCTGTCGGCTGCTTAACACTTCTGCTAATTTAGCATCATGATAAATCCGCACGGTAACTTTGGGGACAGGCACCAATCCGCCCTTCCCCACATGACGGGAAATACTCACCAGCTGGGTATAGCGGGTATTCTCCAGCAGCTCGACATCCAGGCAACCGAAATCACCTTCTACCTGCCAGCTTTCACCCACTTCACCTTGCTCCGGCAACCAGCGTTGAATATGACCGTAGTTGCGACCACACAAAGCTAAAAAGCGGCTGACATCCGGCTGGTATTTCTTGTCACTATCTCTCTTGTTCATCGGCCTGCAGTAAATCTTGATAATTGAGCTGCAACCATTGCAGCCCGAGTACGGTTGAAGCGTTGTCGATTTCGCCACTGAGCACTTTGGCATAAGCATCAACGCGGGAAAGCACATGCAGCCGAATATCTTCATGCTCTTCGGCCAAGCCGTGCAGCCCGTTTGCTTTGGATGAATCTACCTCAGCCCAATAGAAGTAGAAACGCTCACTACAACCTCCGGGGCTGGAAAGATAGCTGCTTACGGCCGAAATTGCACTGGAGTTGAGTCCGGTTTCTTCCAAAAGTTCCCGTTTGGCGACATCCTCGGCCACTTCGCCGGGGGCAATCATACCCGCCACCAACTCCAGCAGCCAAGGGGATTCACTGGTTTCCAATGCAGGGAATCGCACCTGCTCTATCAGCACCACTTTGTCTTCTTGCGGATCGTAGGGCAAAACCACTACGGCGTGACCCCGCTCAAATACCTCGCGACTCACTTCCTCACTCCAGCCCCCGGCAAACAGCCGATGACGGAAACGATATTCCTCCATCCGGAAAAAGCCACGGTATAGCGTGCGCTGCCCCAGCACCTGAACATCCTCTTTGGTGAATTTTTCTACTGCCATTTTCACTCCGCTTTAGCTATAAAAGATGCAATTTCAACCCACCCGGCACCATTTACCAATAAAATCTGTTACACTTCCGAATTGACTTGAAAACGGTTGATTTTTTAGTATCAAAACCATTAAGTTTTGCTGTATCGGGAAGCGTCGGGAAGCGCAAACCGCCTTTATCAAAGGCATTAACAGTCTAACGAAGTTGAAACCGCCCGTCACAGGGTGTTTGTCTATAAGGACAGCCAATGAAATTCAAGATCCGCACTTTATGCGCGGCGTTAACGCTCGCAGTTTCTGCCCCGGCCGTTCAAGCCGACGATTTACTTCAGATATATCAGCAGGCATTAACCAATGATCCAGTGGTGCTCCAGGCCAAGGCCCAAAGAGACCAGTTGTATGAAAAAATTGAAGAAAGTCGTGCGCCTCTGCTGCCGACTATCAGTGCCAATGTTGGTTATGACAAAGCCTGGAACGATCCTTCTGATGACACCAGTGGCCTGACAGGTGCAATCAAGCTTAACCAGGTCATCTATAATCATTCTGCCTGGGTCGGTTTAAGCCTGGCGGAGAAAGCCGCATCACAGGCCGACGCCGTCTATGCTTCAGCTCTGCAAACACTGATCACCCGGGTAACAACCGCTTACTTTGACGTGTTGGCCGCCAAGGATAATTACGAGTTCAAAGGCGCCGAGAAGCGTGCCATTGAGCGGCAGTTGGAGCAAACCAAACAGCGCTTTGCTGTTGGTCTAACAGCCATTACCGATGTCCATGAAGCACAGGCTCAGTATGACCTGGCGACCGCAGCCGAAATCCTGGCCGAGAACGAGTTGATCAACAGCTATGAAGCCCTGCGTGAAATCACCGGCATAGATCACAAGAGCATCGACATTCTGGATACAGACCGTTTCTCTGCGGCCAGCCCAACTCCAGCCATGCCAAACGATTGGCTTAAAATGGCCGAGACCAACAGTGTCGATCTGCTGACCCAGCGTATCGGTAAAGATATCGCTCAGGAAACCATCAGCCTCTATAAAGCCGGCCATATGCCGTCTCTGAGCCTGAATGCCGGTTATACCAAGGGCCTGGAGCAAGAAATCGGCAGTCAGAATCAACCTGACTTCGATAACGGTACCGTAGGCGTTAACCTGAGCGTGCCTATCTTTGAAGGTTTCAAAGTCAGCTCTCAGGTGAAACAAGCGCAATATGCCTATGTTGAAGCCAGTCAGAGATTGGAGCAGACCTACCGCCAGGTAGTCAAAAATGTTCGCAACAACTTCAACAATGTTGGTGCTTCTATCAGCTCTATCAAAGCCTATGAGCAGTCAGTGCTCTCTTCCGAAAGTGCATTGAAAGCCACTCAAGCCGGTTTTGAAGTAGGTACCCGTACCATAGTTGACGTGCTGAACCGTACCCGGGATCTGTATGATTCCAAACGCCAGCTGTCCAACGCCCGTTACGGCTATATCAAGTCGATATTGGCACTGAAGCAGGCCACAGGCACCCTGAATGAAGATGACGTCATCTCAATCAATAACGGCCTGACAACTCCTGCACAGCAATAAGCTGGAGCTCAGCCAATAAAAAAACCGCCAGCTGGCGGTTTTTTTTATTGTGACTTATCAACGGATAACGGAATTAGAACACCAGTTCCACACCGGCAAAGAAGCCGTCAAACTGCATATTACTGCTCATGCCGTTGAAGCCGTTTACGTCAAATTTAAAGTCGCGATAGCCGGCACGCACCCGAGTATCCAGCGCCACACCATCAAACTCCCAGCCTAGGCCTACTTGGTAGTCATAAACACTGGACTCATTGATACCGGCCAACACATCGGCAAAGGCGTACAGGCCGAAGAAAGGCAGGCCCACCTCGGCATTGGCATAACCCATGACCACACCGCTGTCGATATCACGCTCTTCCGGATGCCCCTTGTCAGCCACCCGGAAAGAACCATCCATCAACTTATAGGCACCACCTACATCCAGAGCAACCAGGTCATTGTCCAGTAGCTCATAGTAGAGGATAAAGTCTGTGTTGCTCAGGTCAGCCGTGGCGTAAACATCACCGCTGAAGCTGTGGCCGTTGAAGTTGAAGTTGGCATTGCTCATCGCGCCATCTTCTTTCAGGCGGTTTTCGCGGATCTTCAGGTTGGGCAGCAGTGGCACAGGGTGCTCAACGCTGAACCAAAGGCTGTACTGGGCGGAAGAGTCATAGTTGAACTCCTGCTGCGGCTGGCCTTTCTCGGCGAAAGTACCGCTGGCATCTCCTTTCCAGTAATCGGCGCCTACCTTAAAGCCTACGACTGTTGCTGCCTGGGCGGAGGTCGCCATCAAAGAAGCCAGCAAGGCTGTCGCCAATAAAGTCTTTTTCATAAATTAACCCTGTGAAAGCAAGTTGGTTAAATCAATCACCGCGGCATTGGCGCGGGACACATAGTTGGCCATCACCAAGGAATGGTTGGCCACCAAACCGAATCCGGAACCGTTGAGGATCATTGGGCTCCAGACTGTTTGCTGAGTCGCTTCCAGTTCACGGATGATCTGTTTGAGACTCACTTCGGCATTCTTTTTCTTCAGTACGTCAGCAAAGTCGACTTCTACCGCCTTCATGAAATTCAGCAAAGCCCAGGCAGAGCCTCTGGATTCATAGAAAACATCGTCTATTTGCCACCAGCTGGTCTTAATCTGCTGACTCGCCAGGTTGGGGGTCGACTGACGGGCGGCACTGTCGCCGGCAAGATCGGTATTCAACCTCTCCTGACCCACACTGGCTGCCAGACGCTGTGACATGCTGCCCAAACGCTTCTGCACCTCTTTCAACCATTCATTGAGGTTATCGGCGCGAGCATAAAACTGAGCATCCGGGTTATTGGGATCCATCATCCGCGCCCGGTAAACCTTCAATAGCTTGATGGCATCACGATATTCGCTCTCGGCACTGGGCACCAGCCAACTGGTATGCTCGATATTCAGCTTGGAGTGTGCTTCCAGCAGATCTTTATCGGCTGTGGACTGTGACTGAGAACGGCTGAATTCTTTACGCATGATCAAGGCAAGATCCCGCACCTGTTCCAAGGCGCCGAATTCAAACGCCGGCATGTTGTCCATCATCACAGAAGGCGGCATCATGTCGTTGGACAACCAACCTCCTTGCTTATCCAGCAAGGTCTCCATGGTATTTATCAGCGCGCTGGTGGTGGCATAACCTGTTATCTTTTCGCCTTTTTCCGATGTCATCACCTCAGGGGTCAATACATCGGGTTCAATACTCCACCAAACACTGATGCCGTATGCGATAACGAACACTATGGCCGCAGCACCGACACCTTTTTTCCATGTCATTTGCATCCCGGGTTCTCCTTAATGATGGTGATGATGATGCTCTTGGGCTGCAGGAGCATCATGGGGGGATTTTACTTCGAGTTCGATATTGAGGGTTTCACCATTGGCAAAACTCAGTGTCATAGGCACTTTTTGCCCCAACTGCAACGGCGCCTTGAGGCCCATAATCATAATGTGATCGCCACTGCTTTGCAGCGTCAACTGACCATGCTCAGGCAGCGGGAAAGCCGCCACATGGCGCATTTTAACCAGGCCATCTTCTTCGATCAGGGTATGCAGCATGGCTTCACGGGCCGCAGGGGTGCTGGCAGAAACCAGCTCAGTCGCCGCGCCATGGTTGCTGAGTGTCAGATACGCCGCCGTATTGGGAACAGAAGCGGGCATGGCCCGGATATATCCTTGTTCGAGCATTATGTTCGAGGCGAAGGCGCTGGCACTGATACCGGCCAGCAAGATAACTTTAAACAGTTGTTTGAATATCGCCATCTATGTCTTAAACTCCATGTAAAACCCATTTCGTCAGTAAAGGAAACAACGAATGAGCACGATTCAGGTTCAGGATGAGCAGGGTGTACGTATCATACGTTTTAACCGCCCGGATAAACGTAACGCCCTCGATCTCGATATGTATAAGCAGCTTACAGAATACCTGATCCAGGGGGAAGCGGACAACGAGATCCGCGCCTTTCTGCTGACAGGCAGTGAAAACTGCTTTACTTCAGGCAATGATGTGGCTGATTTTCTCAAGCAGCCGGATCTGGGGCCCAACCACCCTGCAGTGCGATTTCTCTTTTGCCTGCTGGAGCTGAAAAAGCCCTTGGTCGCCGCTGTCAGCGGAGCCGCTGTCGGGATCGGCACCACGCTATTGCTGCATTGTGACCTGGTCTATGCCGATAATACAGCCCAGTTCCGCTTGCCCTTTATCGACCTGGCACTGGTGCCTGAAGCCGGCTCCAGCCTGCTACTGCCTGAATTGGTCGGCTATCAAAAGGCCTCTGAGCTGCTGTTGCTGGGCGAGAGTTTCGATGCCGAAACGGCGCTGGATCTCAAACTCATCAACCGCATGTTGAGTCCGGTGGAACTCTTACCTTATGCGCTGGAAAAGGCCAAAGCCTTGGCTTCCAAGCCACCTCAGGCGCTGCAACTCACCAGACAACTTATGCGGCCACACAAGAGCCGGGTACAACACCAGATGCATCAGGAGTTGGAACTCTTCGGCCAGCGTCTGCAGAGCGATGAAGCCAAAGCGGTTTTCCGCCAGTTTCTCAACAAAGGTTAAATCATCGAAGCTGAATCCAATGTTGCTGCGACTGGGCTGACATCAAGCCAGTTGCAGCAACACTACTCCTGCCATTGACTGGACTTGCCTATTCCCCATACTGCCAATGCCAAAACCAGCACCGGCCAAATCATTGCAAAGCCGCTGATAAACATCAGTAATGCCGCAGCAACACAAAGTACGCACACCACTGCCAACACACTGAAAGTCATTGCGGCCCACACCAATGCCAACATCGCGGTTATCAGGGTCAACACCCAGCTCCAATTTTCGGCATCCAGCCATAAAAACGGGCTACCCCAGATCCCCACTGACATAAACTCGCGGCTGAGCAGAGAGACCATAAGGATCAGCGCGCCGACTATGCTCCACACCAGTAACTGAGACAGCAACCTATATCTTCTGTGCTTGTTTCGACTCTTGTTATACATACTCATTTCACCCACTTGGGCCACAACAGTGCCAGGGCAAAGTAAGCCGTCACTCCGAGCAATGGGTGCATCAGAGTGATGACTGCGGCAACAATGCGGGTCCAGAATACCGACCAGCCAAAACGCTCGGCCATATCGCGGCATAGGCCACAGACGATGGAAGAATTTCCCTTGAGTGTGCGTTCCAAATCAAACATAACTGACTCCGATTATCTCGTTAACTGTATCTGCCGGGCACCGCAGGCTAACAACGCCATCAGGGTGTAACCAAGCAACGGCAGAAACATCAGTAGTGCCAAAGTGCTATTTATCCACATAGGCACCTCAATCCTTGGCTTGGGTCAGAACACTGGTCTCCACGGGTAACTCGGTGATCTGACTCAGGGTTTCTTGAGTCATCTCGTCGCTCAGTTGGGCCACGCTACGCTCCAGTTCCTGTTGCAGAGAGGCCAGCATTTCGCGCTTGGCACTGAGCAACATGGTCTGAGCCTGCTGACTCAGGTTCTGTTCAACAGCACTGAAGATAGGTTGGGTAGGCAGTACATCGGCCTGGGCTGAAACACTGGCTGAAGCCATAACAACGCCAAGAAACAGAGATTGAATAGTCAGGTTGGAAGTTTTCATGCTTGTCATCCCTTTCTGGTTAAGCTGAACGGGTCAGCGGTCAAGATGACTAATTCAAAGGGCGTGCCAACTGGGAAAAGTTTCGATTAAGGATATGATATTAAATGAAATAAAAATAAAAACGGCCAATCATTAACACAGAATGACTGACCGTGACAGCACAAAAATACAGCAATTTCCTATCTGTTGGTAAAAAGCACTATCACCATAGCGATTTTCACCACTCGGGTATTACAGCAAGGTCAAACCCCGCTGTGCATCATTTCACGGGCCTTAAGCAGCACTTCTATGCCGGCACCCGGCTTGTGGGCATTCTCGCTCAGATGACGGCGCCAACTGCGAGAGCCGGGGATCCCCTGATACAGGCCTGTCATGTGTCTGCTGATATGATTCAAGCGGCCACCCGACTGCAAATGAGCTTCCACATAGGGCAACATGGCATCCACCACCTGATCGCGACTCATAACCTGGCTATCGAGGCCAAAGATCTTCTGATCCACCTCGGCCAGCAGATAGGGATTTTGGTAGGCTTCGCGCCCCACCATCACCCCATCCAGCAGGGCCAGATGAGCATGCATCTCTTCAAAGCTCTTGATACCACCATTGATGCTGATATGCAGGCCGGGAAAATCCTGCTTCAATTGATAAACCCTGGGATAATCCAATGGCGGGATCTCACGGTTTTCCTTGGGACTAAGCCCCTGCAACCAGGCCTTGCGGGCATGAACGATAAAAGTATCGCAGCCGGCAGCACTCACCTTGGTAATGAAGTCACAAAGAAATTCGTAGGAATCCTTATCGTCTATGCCGATACGGGTCTTGACCGTCACAGGGATATCCACCTTCTGGCGCATGGCATCGACGCAATGGGCCACCAGCTCGGGTTCTTCCATCAAACAAGCGCCAAAGCGGCCGTTCTGTACTCTATCCGAAGGGCACCCCACATTGAGGTTAACTTCGTCATACCCCCTTTGCCGGGCGATTTCGGCGCAGCGGGCCAGATCCTCAACATTGGAGCCACCCAATTGCAATGCCAACGGATGCTCTTCCTGGTTATAAGCCAGATAATCGCCCTTGCCATGCAGTATCGCGCCTGTGGTCACCATCTCAGTGTAGAGCAGAGTCTGACTCGACATCAGCCGGGCAAAGTAACGATAATGGCGGTCCGTCCAATCCAACATGGGGGCAATGGAAAAACGGCGGTTGGCATCGATAGGGCTTGGCATTCACAGATCCGGTACGCAAAAAATGGGCCGCTATTTTACCCTCTGCGGCCATAAAACGACAGCCGCAGATAAATCCCGCTCATAAACCCGAATCAAAGGTCATTCTTTTGCCGCCGAAGACTTTTGACCCGAGTTACTCAAACTCTGTCTCTATCCCGGCATAAATCAACAACATTTCAGCCAGCGAGCTCACCTGCATGCCCTTCATCAGGTTGGATCTGTGGATCTCCACTGTGCGCATGGCGATGCAGAGTTCGTCGGCTATCTGCTGGTTCTTATAGCCCTTGGCGATGAGATGCAATATCTCTTTCTCCCTCGGAGTCAGCGCCTGGTAGATGCCTTGCAGCTTTCGGCGCTTGGCGATTTCGGCAGAGTGACTCAGCGCCTTGGTGACCGCCTCGGCCAGGCGAGCGCCATCGGCGGGTTTTTGAAAAAAGTCCACCGCGCCGGATTTAAGTGCATCCACCGCCAGCGGCACGTCGCCATGGCCGGTGAGAAAGATCACCGCCAGCGGGCTATTACGCTCGTTGAGCAGTTGCTGCAGCTGCGCCCCACTGAGCCCTGGCATACGCATATCGAGGATCAGGCAGCCGGGCAGATCCAACAGCTGCGCCTTGAGAAAATGCTCGGCATCTTCAAAGGCCTGCACCTCAAAACCATAGCCTTCCAGCATAAACCCCAACGAGCGCCGCACCGAATCATCGTCATCCACCAGATAGACTGACTGACGCTTGTCATCGGTTGGTGAACTGTTTTGGGCCGCAAATTGTCCCGGCATTTTTCTTTCTCCTTGGCAAAACGGGTTTAAGCCAGCACCACAGTGACCAGACAACCGCCCTCTGGCGGCTGCAGCAGGCTGATGCTGCCGCCATGGCTCTCGGCGATTTCGCGGCAGATCACCAGCCCCAGCCCCAGGCCATCTGTCTTGGTACTGGTAAAGGCCTGCATCAGGCTCTTGCCATCCTGTTTAAGCCCTGGGCCATTGTCCTGCACTTCCAGCAAGAGCTTGCCGGGCTGAGATTGATAATCCAGCCGCAGCGCAATAATTCGCTCGGCTTTAGGTTCTTCAGCCAAGGCTTCGATGGCATTCTTAAGCAGATTCAACAAGAGTTGCTGCATGGCGACCGTATCCAGTTGCATGGGGCTTTCTTCGCCGACAATCTGCCAATCAACGCGGATCGCTTGTTTCTCCAATTCATGCCCCAGCAGAATAAGCGTCTCGCTCAGCAAGGGGCTGAACGGCTGCAACTGTTTTTGCGGCGGGCGCTTTTTCAAAAGCCCCCTGAGCCTTTGAATGATACCGTGGGCGCGGCCCACTTCCGCCTGTATCTGCTCCAGTGCCAGCGGCAACTTGTCCAGTTGCCCCTGTTGCAGCCTGACACTGGCGCCGTGGCAATAGTTGCCTATGGCCGCCAAAGGTTGGTTCAGCTCATGGGCCAGGCTGGCACCCAGTTCACCGGCCACCGCCGCCCGCTGGGCATGTTCCAGCAGACTGAGGTTTTCACTCAGTTGCCGCTGGGCCTTGGCCAGTTCCCGGCCGCGGCGACTGAAACTGTATTCGAGCCAGAAGTGATAACCGTTGAGCAGCACCAGCAGCGCCAGCAAGCTCCAGCCCCAATGACTGTGGGCCTTGAGCCACTGCAACGCCCTTTGCCACCAAGGCGCCTGCAATGGGTGCAGGTCCAGATCCTTGAGCAGCTTATCAATGGCCAGTTGACTGACCGCCGTGGTCCACCCCAGCGAGCCGGACATTTTGGCCGCCTCACTGTCCTCCGGCAGTGCCAATAGGGCCAGGGTCAACTGCTTGGCCAGCCCCTGACCGGCACGGCTGGTCTTGGCCATGGACCAGTTGGGATAGAGGCGGGTCGACACCTCGCAGGCAAACCCTGCCGGCGCCTGGTTGTCCAGCACCCGATAGTGCCCGGCATCGATAAGCCCCTCCGCCGCCATCTGCTCCAACTGGCAGACTGGCACCACGGCGGCGTCTATGCTGCCATCGCGCAGGCGATAGAGCAGATTATCCAGCGGGAATCCCAAAGATTGGATCTCGGCCACATAGCTTGGCAGATCAATCTGCTTGAGCCGCGCTTCATACACCAAGGTCAGGTAGCCGCCGAAGGCCTGGGTCGAGACTATCCCCAGACGCTTGTGCCTGAGATCTTGCAGATGTTGCAAGCTGGACTCGCTTCTTACCACCAGCGCCGAACCCACCTGCATCGGCTCACCGGCATTGAGGCGGCTCTTGAGGGTTGCCAGCCAGCTTAAGGAATACTGCCGCGCCAACAGCACAGATTGGCCCGGATTGGTGATCACAAAGTCCAGCTCCTGAGCAGCCACCGCCTGCGACAGCTGCTCCAGCGTCAAGGGGTGCAGGCGAAAGTAATATCCCGGGATCTGCTGCTCGAGCCAATTCATGGTGGGTTGCCAACGGTTGATGCTGTCGCTGTAGCCCCGGGTAGCCAACACACCTATATCCACCACCGCCTTATCGGTCAGCGCTCCGCTTGTCATGGCTGGGCCTGATAGCGGCAAAGGCTCAGTCGCTGCCGCAGCTGACGGCCAATGGCCGAGCAGTACAGTCGCAAACAGATAACACAGTAGATACAGGGTTCTCATCTCTTGGTTTTGGCTCCGGTTAGGAAATGTTGCGGCCACAAGCGGCAGGGTCAGCATCAGTCTGCCCGCCATTCTAGCCTCAATTTCTTGCGCTGGATCAATAGCGGCCCCGATATGTGGAAAACCACTATAGAGACCAGGGGCGCCAGTTGCCGAGAATACAGGCAACAGGAGCCCGGTGGGTTTCCAATCACCGCAAGACTCAGGAGTCTGTATGGACAAGAGTAAACGTCAACTACTGGGGCAAATCGCCGCCATCAGCGCCGGAGCTGCGTTTTTGCCCGTCGCCCAGGCATCGACCGCCAAGCCCCAGGCAACCAGTGGCAAACGCTATGGCATGCTGATCGACCTGCGCCGCTGCGTCGGTTGCCAGGCTTGTACTGTCGCCTGCACCATAGAAAATCAACCCCCATTGGGGCAGTTTCGTACCACAGTCAACCAGTATGAAGTGACCCAAGGGCAGGAAAGCGCCTTTATGATGCTGCCCAGGCTCTGCAATCACTGCGAAAACCCACCCTGCATCCCGGTTTGCCCCACAGGCGCCACATTCCAGCGCCAGGACGGCATAGTGGTAGTCGACAGCCACTGGTGTGTCGGCTGCGGCTACTGTGTCCAGGCCTGTCCCTACGATGCGCGCTTTATCAACCATGACACCAACACCGCCGACAAGTGCACCTTCTGCGCCCATCGGCTGGAAGCGGGCTTGCTACCGGCCTGCGTCGAAACCTGTGTCGGTGAGGCCAGGATCATCGGCGATCTCAACGATCCCGGCAGCCAAATCAGTCGCATGCTGGCCGAGCACAGAGACGAGATCAAGGTACTCAAGCCCTCGGCCGAAACCTCGCCCTGCGTATTCTATCTGGGGATGACAGCCGCATTTGAAGAAAGGATCCGCGGCGAAGCGCCGGTTCGCAGCCTGATGACCGCCACTGGAGAGGAGTTGCACCATGGACATTAAAGAGATCTTGACCCCGGATATCGCCATCACCTGGTTACCCTGGGCGGTGCAATACTTCTTTATGATGGGACTGGCCTATTCCGCGGTGTGGATTGCGGCGCTGACCATTATCCGCCCCGGCGCCAAGGATAAGCGCCTGCTGACACTCTGCGGCAGCCTGATCCTCAGCACCGCCATAGTGGCACCTGTGGCACTCTTGGCCGATCTGCACCAACCCGCCCGCGCCTGGCACTTCTATATGCAGCTCAGACCGGATTCCTGGATGTGGTATGGCGCCTGGTTACTGCCGCTGTTTATGACAGCGGCGCTGGCCTTTGCCTACCTCTTGCTGCGCCCTTCCCTTCCGACTCAGCCCAAAGATGGCTGGAGCCGCCTGGGATACTGGTTACGCCTGGGGAACTGGCAAGGTGAGCCCTGGCTCAAGCCGATGGCCTGGGTTGCCCTGCTCAGCGGCCTGAGTATCGCCCTCTACACCGGCATGGAAACCATGGCCATCAAGGCCAGGCCACTGTGGCACAGCTACTGGCTGCCGCCCCTGTTCGCCGCCAGTGCCCTGGCCGCCGGCAGCGGCATGCTGATTTGGCTCAACCGCCTGTTCAATGGCCATAAGCAGGAGACCGACAAACAGCTGCTGCTCTGGCTGCGTGGCTCCTTCGCCCTGTTTGCCCTGTTGCTTATCGGCTGGGCCCTCAGTGGCGGCAACAGCGCCAATGAAGCCAGATTACTGCTCGGCGACAGCCCCAGTTGGCAACTGGCCGCTATCTGGGTGCTGGCAACCCTGGCCTTGTTGGCTCTGCTGCTGGCCTTCAGACATCTGCCCCGCTGGGCCTTGCTGTTTGGCAGCTTTGCCGCCATCCACCTGGCTTGGGGCTTTCGCTGGCTGGTGCTTATCCAGGCACAGACGGATCCCAAGTATGGCGCCGGCACCTACTTCTATGAACTGCCCTGGGGCCCACAGGGGCTGCTGGGGATCCTGGGTACCTTTGGCCTATGGCTGGCCCTGATCACCCTGATTTCCGAACTGATACGTCAGTCTGCCACCGGACTGAAAGGAGCCGCATAATGGACAAGAGTAAACGCCGTTTTATCAAAGGGGCTGCCATCACAGGTGGTACCGGACTGTTTGTTGCAGGCTACAGCCACACCCTGACCCAGTTGGGCAAGGGCCTGGTCAATGGCAGCTCGGGCAAAAATACCCAAGAAGCGATTCATGGCAACTCGCTGGCACCTGAGCTCAGGGTTGACCTGAATAGCGGCCAACTGAGCGCCAATGACAACCAGCACCTGGCCAACACCATGTGTTTCGGCTGCTGGACCAAGTGCGGGGTACGGGCCCGTATCGATAATGAAACCGACAGCATTATCCGTATCAGTGGTAATCCTTATCATCCGCTGTCGGCCCGTGAACACCTGGACTTTGACACCCCGGTGCGCGATGCCCTGGTGTCCACCAGCGCCTGGCAGGAGCAGGGGCTTGCCGGGCGTTCCACCGCCTGCGCCCGCGGCAACGCCATGCTGGAGTTACTGGACAGCCCCTATCGGGTAACACGCTGCCTGAAACGGGTCGGCCCCAGAGGTTCGGGCCAGTGGCAGAGCATAGCATTCGAGCAGTTGCTCAAGGAGGTTGTCGAAGGTGGCGATCTGTTTGGTGAAGGCCATGTGGATGGACTCAGGGCGATTCGCGATCTCAACACGCCTTTGGATCCCGCCAACCCTGAATATGGTCCCAAGGCCAATCAGCTATTGGTCAGCAACGCCTCGGATGAGGGGCGGGACACGCTGATAAAACGCTTCACCTTCAATAGCTTCGGCACCCGTAACTTTGCCAACCACGGCTCTTACTGTGGCTTCAGCTATCGGGCCGGTGCCGGCGCCTTGCTGGACGATCTGAAAAAGTACGCCCACTTGAAACCGGACTGGGATCATGCCGAGTTCTTGTTGTTCATCGGCACTTCACCGCAGCAATCCGGCAACCCCTTCAAGCGCCAAGCGCGGCAAATGGCCAATGCCAGGGTCAACAACCGCAACTTCAGCTATGTTGTGGTTTCGCCCATGCTGCCCAACACCTCCAATCTGGCGTCGGCGCCGGACAATGTCTGGTTGCCGATCCGCCCGGCCACAGACGCCTCGCTGGCGATGGCTATGCTGCGCTGGATCATCGACAATCAGCGCTACAGCGCCGAGTTTCTCAGCGCTCCCAATGCCAAGGCCGCCAAAGCCGCCGGTTTCCGCGGTTTCAGTAATGCCGGTTTCCTGGTGCATTCAGACCAGGCGCATCCGAGGTACGGCCAATATCTGCACGCCAGCGAATTGGGGTTGGCCTTCAGCGGCAAGCCCTTCGGTGATGAAGACCCCTTGCTGGTGCTGGACGCCATCAGCGGTGAACCCATGGCCGCCGAGGCCTGCCCCAAGGCGCAGCTTGAAGTGGACAGCAGACTCACAGGCCCAAATGGCCAGAGCCTGGCCTGCAAAAGCAGTTTCAGCCTGCTGGCCGAATCGGCCCGGCTCAAGACATTGGTGCAATACAGCGCCGAATGCGATGTGCCGGTCGATGAGATTGAAGCCCTGGCCAACAAGTTCACCAGCCATGGCAGCAAGGCGGCGGTGATCAGCCACGGCGGCACCATGAGCAGTGATGGCTTCTATACCGCCTGGGCCATCATGATGCTCAACGCCATGATAGGCAATATCAACCAAAAGGGCGGCGCGCTGGCCAAGGGCGGTACTTTCCCGGCCTTCGGCAAAGGCCCACGCTACAATCTGGCCGAGTTTGACGGCATGGTGCAGCCCAAGGGAGTATTCCTGTCGCGCTCCCGTTTCCCCTATGAAAAAAGCTCGGAATACAAGCGCAAGCAGCAGGCCGGCGAGTCGCCCTACCCGGCAAAGGAGCCCTGGTTCCCGATCTCGGCGCCCATGTTGAGCGAGCATCTAACTGCGGCGGTCAACGGTTACCCTTATTCGCTCAAGGCCTGGATCAACCATATGGGCAACCCTGTCTATGGTCAGGCCGGGCTCGGCGCCGCCATAGGCGATAAACTCAAAGATCCCAAGGTGCTGCCGCTGTTTATCAGTATCGATAGCTTTATCAACGAAACCACGGCGTTATCCGACTATATAGTGCCGGACACCCTCACCTATGAGTCCTGGGGCTGGACCTCGGCCTGGCAGGGCACCATGACCAAGATAGCCACCGGCCGCTGGCCGATAGTCAAACCCAGGGTAGAGCACACAGTGGATGGCGATCCCGTGTGCATGGAAAGCTTTCTTACCCGGGTTGCCATGGCGCTGGCCTTGCCCGGCTTCGGTGAAAATGCGGTGCTGGCCCATGATGGCACACGCCACCCGCTGACTCGCGCCGCCGACTTTTCTCTCTACGGCGCCGCCAACGTCGCCTGGTTGGGAGAAAAAGTCCCCGCCATAGGCAAGGAAGATCTCTATTGGTCCGGGGTTGCCAGGATCATTCCCGAACTCAAGGCTCGTCTCGGTGAAGAGGAAGCATCGAGAGTGGCTTATCTCTATGCCCGCGGCGGCCGTTTCGAATCAATGAACCAGGCCAGGGACGCCGAAGGCAACCCCACCAAGGTCTGGCCCAAGCCGATGATGTTGTGGAACCCTCAGGTGGGCAGTCGCCGTCACTCCCAGAGCGGCGAGTTTCTCAGTGGCTGTCCGCGCAGTTATGGTCAGCGCCTGGCCGATGGCACAGAACTCAGGCAAGCCTTCGACCGCCAGTCCTGGCCCATGTTGCTGTCGAGTTACAAGTCGCACACCATGAGCTCCATGAGTATCGGCTCTGACAGGCTCAGACAGGTGCACCCCAATAATCCAGTGCGGATCAATAAAGACACGGCCCAAAGATTGGGGATAGCCACAGGGGATACAGTGAAAATCAGCACCCCCAACGGCAGTGTGCTGGCATTGGTGGAATGCGTCGCCGGCGTGCATCCCGAGTGTATCGCCATCGAACACGGCTTTGGTCACAAGGAGCTCGGCGCGCGGGCATTCAGCATAGATGACAAGCAGGTTGCCGCCAACCCGCTGATCCGCGCCGGGGTTAACCTCAACGATCTCGCCGTGCTGGATCCCAGCCGCTCGGGTTCCTATCCCCTGGTGGATTGGGCCAGCGGCGCCTCGGCCCGCCAGGGACTGCCGGCCAAAATCGAAAAAGTCTCCTGAAGCTCGTTCTGTGCCCGGTTTTTATGCCGGGCACAGTTTTTCCGGGCAAGAAATCGCCACAGAGCCCAAGCCATTGTTCTAAGCTAATAAGAGTGTGATCCAGTGGGCTGGAGTGAAACCGCTTATGGATTAGCCTTGCACTATCCGCATCCCTTGGCAGCAAGAGGAACAAATCCGGCATGAATGTCACTTTTATCAATCCCTTTCTTCAGTCACTCCTCAACGTAGTTTCCACCATGGCCAACATGCAGTTGACCCCGGGTAAGCCCAGACTCAAGACAGACAACCTGGCCAAAGGTGATGTCTCCGGGCTTATCGGTATGGTGGGCCCACAGACCAAAGGATCACTGTCGATCACCTTTGAACAAGAGCTGATCCTGGAGATAATGCAAAATATGCTGGGAGAAAACCCCGGCAATATCAATGAAGAAGTGACAGATCTGGTGGGGGAAATCACCAACATGGTGACCAGCGGCGCCAAGAATCTGTTGTCGGACAAGGGCTATGAGTTTGAAATGGCCACCCCTGTGGTGGTTTCCGGCATAGGCCATAAGATTTCCCATCAGGCTCAGGGCAAGAAGATAATCATGCCTTTTGTCGCTCCCAAGGGCTCGGCCTACATAGAGATCTGTTTCGAAGGACAGTAATGACAAAGGGCGCCGAGGCGCCCTTTATTATTTGCCAACTCAATGGCATGATTCAGACTCAATCGAGGCAGACAGCCACTCTGGGAGTCAACTTGGTCACCAGTTCATAGGCCACGGTTTCGATATGAGCCGCCACCTCTTCCACCGGTAACGCCGGCCCCCACAAGAGGGCGTCATCACCGACCGCGTCCCGGGCATCAGGCCCCAGATCCACAGTCAGCATATCCATCGACACCCTGCCAACCACAGGCACCCGGCGACCATTAATCAGCACAGGCGTGCCCTCGGGGGCATTGCGGGGATAACCGTCACCGTAACCTATAGCCACCACCCCGAGACAGGTATCTCTTGATGAACGCCAAAAGCTTCCATAGCCCACGCTCTCCCCGGCCTTGTGCTCGCGCACGGCTATCAGTTGTGACACCAGACTCATGGCCGGTTGCAGGTCGTGGTTGGCGCCTCGGTCACCGACAACAGGGGACACCCCATAGAGGGCGATACCCGGGCGAATCCAGTTTTGCTGGCTGCTGGGCCAATAGAGGGCACCGGCCGAGTTGGCCAGACTGCGGTCGCCATCCAACCCGGCGGTGAGCTGGTTGAAATGCTCCAACTGCTTGCGGGTATAGTCATTGTCCGGCTCATCGGCGCAGGCGAAATGGGTCATCAGATTGATGGGCTTGGCCACTTGCGGGCAATCCAGCAGCCGCTGATACACCTCGCTAAACTCGTCGCTGCGAAAACCCAATCTGTGCATGCCGCTGTCGACCTTGAGCCACACAGTTACCGGCTTATCCAGCTTGGCTTGCTCCAGCATCTGCAACTGCGACTCATGATGCACCACAGTGTCTATGTCATGCTTAACCAGTAGAGGCAACTCAGTACTGCGAAAAAAACCTTCGAGCAACAACAGCTTGGCCGTTACGCCACCGGCCCTGAGCTCCAACGCTTCTTCGAGCCGCGCCAGACCGAAGCCGTCAGCACTGCTCAGGCTCTTGGCCACGTTCAGTGAGCCGTGGCCATAGCCGTTGGCCTTGACGACAGCAATAACTTTGCTGGCGGGCGCGATCTCACGCAGCCTGGCCAGATTATGTTGCAGCGCCCGGCTGCTAATCTCTGCTCTGGGAAAGGGTTTCAAAGCTTACCTTCAATCTTGGATTGGATGGCGCGCTCTCTGGCCGCGCCGGGAAAACCGTCCGCAGAGGTTTAGTCCTCTTCAAATTGCGGACCGGCGTAATTGTCAAAGCGGGAGAACATCCCCTGGAAAGTCAGCCTGACCCGGCCTATGGGGCCGTTACGTTGCTTACCTATGATGATCTCTGCCGTGCCTTTATCGGGCGAATCGTCGTTATACACCTCGTCACGATAAATAAACATGATAAGGTCCGCATCCTGCTCGATAGAGCCGGATTCACGCAAGTCAGAGTTTACCGGGCGTTTATCGGCCCTTTGCTCCAATGAGCGGTTCAGCTGTGACAGGGCGATCACCGGGATCTCCAGCTCCTTGGCCAAAGCCTTGAGCGAGCGGGAGATTTCAGCAATTTCCAGGGTCCGGTTATCGGCCAACGCCGGCACCTGCATCAACTGCAGGTAGTCGACCATGATCATAGACAGACCACCGTATTCCCGGGCGATACGCCTGGCCCTGCTGCGCACTTCGGTCGGTGTCAGGCCCGAGCTGTCATCGATATACATCTTGCCCTGCTCGAGCATGATCCCCATGGTGGATGACACCCGCGCCCAATCATCATCATCCAGCTGGCCGGTACGTATCTTGGTCTGGTCCACCCGGCCAAGCGACGCCAACATACGCATCATGATCTGTTCCGAGGGCATCTCGAGACTGAAGATAAGCACTGGCTTGTCTTCATTGAGCGCCGCGTATTCACAAAGGTTCATCGCAAAGGTGGTCTTACCCATGGAAGGACGGGCCGCGACAATAACCAGATCACCGGACTGGAAACCTGCGGTCATCTTATCCAGATCGGAGAAGCCGCTGGATACCCCGGTCACACCGTTGTGCGGGTTGTTGTACAGCTGCTCAATCTTGTCGACCGTTTTTTCGAGGATGGTCTTGATCCCCTCCGGGCCCTCGTTGGCGTTGGCGCGCTGCTCGGCTATCTTGAACACCTTGGTTTCGGCCAAGTCCAGCAAGGCGCCTGAGTCCCGCCCCTCTGGGTTGTAACCGGCATCGGCAATCTCATGTGCCACCCGGATCATCTCCCGCACCACGGCACGCTCGCGCACGATTTCGGCGTAGGAGAGAATATTACCGGCGCTGGGGGTATTCTTGGCGATCTCACCCAGATAGGTAAAACCACCGGCATCTTCCAGCTCGTCAGTCAGTTCCAGTTGTTCTGAAACCGTAATCAAATCTATGGGTTGGCCATTTTCTACTAGCTTTTGCATGGCACCGAAAATCAGCCTGTGGGAACGGGAGTAAAAGTCTTCTCTGACCACGGCCTCGGACACCTTGTCCCAGGCCTCTGCATCCAGCATTAGTCCCCCGAGCACGGATTGCTCCGCCTCAATGGAGTGGGGGGGCAGCTTGAGCGCGTCAACCTGGACGTCTCTTCGCTTATCTTTGGCCTTAAAGGCACCTTGCTGTTGCATAAATCTCCAACTCTCCAACAATCAGGCAAAATGTGATATAAAACCCGGTTCAATCAGAACAGGAATTTTACACCTACAATCACCTGTTTTTCATATCCAAACGGACACTAACAATAAATAAGGAATGAACATGCGCAATGCATTGGCTGCAGCCTTGGCGCTGACCTCCGGCCTCGCCATAGCCGATGAAGGGCAGTGGCAACCTTACCAAATGCCCTCTATTGCCGACAAGCTCAGTGAGCGCGGCATCGCCATCCCGGCAGAGCAACTGGCCGATCTCGGAAAGTACCCCATGAACGCCGTGGTGGGCCTCGGCTATTGTACCGCCAGTTTCGTCTCACCCCAAGGATTGGTTGTCACCAACCATCACTGTGCCTATCGGGGTATCCAATACAACAGCACCAAAGAACACAACTATCTGGCCGACGGCTTTTTGGCCAAAGAACAACGCCTGGAGCCTTCGGCCGGTCCCAACGAGCGCCTCTATGTCACCGAGGCGGTCACAGATGTCACAGATAAAATAACGGTCAACCTGCCGAGCGAGCCACTGGCGCGTTATGAAGCCATCCAGGCCAACAGCAAGGCGGTGGTCAAAGAGTGTGAAGCCGACGACAACTACCGCTGCTCAGTACGTAGTTTCCACAATGGACTTGAATACTACCTGATCAAACAGCTGATTATTCGCGATGTGCGCCTGGTTTATGCGCCACCCGAGAGTGTTGGCGGTTTCGGTGGCGACATAGATAACTATGAATACCCTCGTCACAGCGGCGACTTTACCTTCCTCAGGGCTTATGTCGGCAAGGATGGCAAACCGGCAGCCTATGCCGAGGATAACGTGCCTTATCAGCCCAAGAGCTTCCTCAAGGTCAATGCCGATGGCGTTAAGGCCGGTGATGGCGTGTTTGTGGCCGGTTACCCGGGTTCAACCAGCCGCTACCGCCTGACCTCAGAGCTGAGATTCGCCAGCGACTGGCTCTATCCGACCCAAGCCGCCCGCTATCAGGCCAAAATCGACACCATTGAGGGCATGGGCGCTTCCGACAAGGATATCGCCATCAAGTATGCCGGGACTCTGGCCGGCATGGCCAACCGGATGAAAAAACTCAACGGCTTATTGGATGGCTTCCACGCCACTGACATCGCCGCCATCAAGCAGGTCGAGGAAAATGCCTTCCGCGACTGGCTGGCCAAAGATAAAGACGCACAGCCGCTGATGGCGCAACTGAGTGAGCTCGAACAACTGCTGGCCGAGCAACAGCACAAGTATCAGCAGAGCTACTATTTTGACAACGCTCAATCCAGTGCTCTGCTCGGCGCCGCCAAGCAGCTTTATCGCCTGGCCAAAGAAAACCAAAAGCCGGATGCCGAGCGCGAAGCGGGTTATCAAGAACGTGACATGAAGATGTTCGCTGCCCGTCTCAAGCGACTTGATTCCAGCTTCGATATCAGCGTCGACAAGACACTATGGCAGATGGATATCGACGCCTACCTGGCGCAGGATAACCGGGTCGCCGTGATGGATCAGTTGCTGACACCCGAGCAAGGCATCAGCCTGGGCGACAAGCTCGAAGGCATGTATGCCCTGACCGAGCTGACCGACCCAGAAAAACGCCTCGACTGGATGCAGGCCAAGCCAGAAGCTTTCGAGAGCAGCAGCGATCCCTTCATTCGTATGGCAGTAGCCCTGTACGACACCAATATGGCGCAGGAAAAAGCCGACAAGGAACTGGCCGGTAAGCTGTCCATCGCCCGCCCCGCCTACATGAAGGCGATCATCGCCTATAACAAGGCCATGGGTAAGCCTGTCTATCCGGATGCCAACGGCACCTTAAGGATCAGCTATGGTATGGTCGATGGCTATCAGTCCCGTGATGCGCTCTACAAGCAACCTTTTACCAAGCTGGAAGGGATAGTTGCCAAGCACACAGGTGTCGAGCCCTACAATGCACCGCAAAAGCTGCTGGATGCCATCAAGCAGGGACGACTGGGCGAGCATAAGGTGCAGCACTTGTATCAGGATCCCCGCAGCTGGTTGTGCCGCCTGTTCTCCTGCCTGGATAACCCGGCCGAGTTCAACTCTGTACCGGTTAACTTCCTCTCCAGCGTAGATACCACAGGAGGCAATTCAGGCTCCCCTGTGTTTAACGGCAAGGGCGAGCTGGTTGGTCTCAACTTTGACTCCACCTATGAAGCCATCACCAAAGATTGGTACTTCAACCCCACCATCACCCGCGCCGTACACGTGGATATCCGCTACATTCTGTGGATGATGGATGAAGTAGATCATGCCGACAACCTGCTCAAAGAGCTGGAACTGGTGCGCAACTGATAGCCACTAATCTGCAATACCCCTGAAAACACCCGCCCCGGCGGGTGTTTTCGTCTCTGTAGTCATCGCCAATCAAGTCAGCAGCGCTTCTACCAGAGATAACAAATCTTCAATCAATGCCGCTGTAATAGCGACGTGAACAAGCGACTATATAGTAGTGAAGGTGTGCTGGTAATAGATGCTTGATTTGGGCATTCGCAGGCAAAGAAGAAAGGGGGGCCCCCGAGGCACTCAGCGACCAAACAGGCATAAAAAAACACCGCCCGAAGGCGGTGTTTTTCTAGTAAAAGCCGGGATTAAGCTTCAGCAACAACAGTTACTTTAACTACCGCTTTTACTTCAGTGTGCAGCTGAACTTCAACTTCGAAGTCGCCAGTAGTGCGCAGAGCGCCCAGTGGCAGACGTACTTCGGCTTTGGCCAGTTCAACGCCGGCAGCAGTTACTGCATCAGCGATGTCACGGGTACCGATAGAACCGAACAGCTTGCCTTCGTCACCGGCTTTAGAAGCGATAACAACCGCTTCCAGAGCAGAGATCTGCTCTGCACGAGCAGTGGCAGCGGCCAGGTCGGCAGCCAGTTTGGCTTCCAGCTCAGCACGACGAGCTTCGAAAACTTTTACGTTCTCAGCGTTGGCAACAACAGCTTTGCCTTTTGGCAGCAGGTAGTTACGAGCGTAACCGGCCTTAACTGATACCTGGTCACCCAGGTTGCCCAGGTTTGCGATTTTATCAAGCAGAATAACGTTCATTATCAATTCCTCTAGCTAGAACAGTGCCGATTACTGATGCAGATCAGTGTATGGCAGCAGTGACAGATAACGAGCACGCTTGATAGCGCGAGCCAGTTGACGCTGATACTTGGCAGAAGTACCAGTGATACGGCTTGGAACAATCTTACCGCTTTCTGTGATGTAGTTTTTCAGAGTAGCGATATCTTTGTAATCGATCTCCGTAACACCTTCAGCAGTGAAACGGCAGAACTTACGACGACGGAAATAACGTGCCATTTGACAGTCTCCTAATTTTTCAATTCGACATTTTCGGCGTGTAACACCAGTCGGCTTTGGCCATTGCGACTCTGTTGTAGAGCCAGAAAACCACTGACTTGGATATCCACACCCGCTTTCAGCTTGTCTGCTACGCTCTTGAAGCGTTCACCACTCAATATCACTTGAAGTTGGCAGTAGACGTTTCTGGGCAAATCGGCCTCGAAACGCTGCGACCTGTGTTCCAGTTGAAGTACCGTGTGAGGTATTCCAGCCGGGCTATCAAAGTGTCTGGACCGAATGACGGTACCGGACAACACCAAGTGATTGGTGGTCACAGAAAAACTTACTCAGCGCTTGCTTCAGCGTTTTCTTGGGTTTCTTCAGCAGCTTTTTCGCTAACGGCGCTGCGACGTGAATCGCGCTCGTCTTTAGCTTTGGCCATTGGAGATGCTTCAGTGATGGCAGCTTTAGTGCGCATCACCAGGCTACGCAGAACGGCGTCGTTGAAACGGAAAGCAGTTTCCAGCTCTTCAACAGACTCTGCAGTGGTCTCAACGTTCATCAGAACATAGTGAGCCTTGTGCAGATCCTGGATTGGGTAAGCCAGTTGGCGACGACCCCAGTCTTCCAAACGATGGATTTGACCGCCAGCTTCGGTGATAACACCTGTGTAGCGCTCAATCATACCTGGTACTTGTTCACTCTGATCAGGGTGAACCATAAATACGATTTCGTAATGACGCATTTAGTGCTCCTTACGGTTATCTAGCCTCGTGGTTGGCTCAGTCAGACCAAATGGAGGCAAGGAACGAAAATTAATGTGACTGAATTAGGCGCGAAATAGTACATAAAGGCCGCGGTAAATTCAAGCAATAACTTTGCCTCGGCCCCATCAGCAGGTATTATGTGACGCTAAATTTATGGCAGTGACAGCAAAAGACACAAGAATAATGACAAGATCCTCTGTATTGGCGTTATTGTTTGCGCTACCGACTTCGGCGTGGGCCTTGGTGCCTCCGGATTATCGCGAGCCTCCGAGCGACTTCACCGCTGAGATTGAGGCCGGCTTTCAGCTCAACACTGGTAACACAGACTCAAGCAGTTTCAATGGTCGCACCAAGTTGGTTTACGACACGGAAAACGCCAAACAGGAAGGAACCCTCAAGGCCTATTTCGCCTCTGACTCTGAAAAAACCACTGCCGAGAAGTACAATCTGCAACTGCAGTCCAACTACAAACTCAACGGCGGCTATATCTTCGGCCGCGGCGAATTTATCTGGGACAAGTTCGGTTCTTACACAGAAATTTATACCGCGTCCAGTGGTTATGGTTTCGATGCCATCAGTACCCGTCGTACCAAGTTGAGCTTCGAAGTCGGCCCGGGTTACCGATACAACATGCCCAAGGAAACCGATGCCGCTCCGGACCCTGTGGCCGAAAAGGATGTGATCCTGCGAACCGCGGCCAAGTTCGAGCAGAAAATCCACGAATACACCAGTTTCACTGCCGACCTGACCGCCGAGGTGGGCGAAAACAACAACACCCTGGCGCTGGACATGGGCTATAAAAATACCCTGTTTCAGGACTGGGCCTTCAAAATAGGCTTTAACGTCAAATATACAGAAGTGGTGCCGGAAGGCAGTAGACAGACAGATACCATCACCACCTTCAACCTGCTCTATACCTTTCAGTAACTCCCTCGCTTGAAGAGCTCTTTCAACTAAAGAGCTCCAAGAAAACACTCCAGGCTTAACGCTGAACGCTTGTCACCGCGCTCAAGCGCCTGCAGATAGCGATAGATGGCGGTTTCATGCCGCTCCAATAGACGAAAGGCAGCGCCGTACTCAGAGTTGATCTCGGCATCATCCGCCCACTTGGCATATTTTTGCTGGTAAGGTTCAACCCAGAGGCTGAGCGCCGCAAGCAACTCATGCCAGGGAAGCTTCAGCCAACTGTCCACTTCTTTTTGCGCTTGCATGCGCACTTGCTCCTGCAACGCCTCATCCAGACTCGTCAGTTCAGGCAGCAATTGCAGCAAAGCCTTGGCAGTATATTGTTCCACCTTGAACAGTAGAGAAAATGCGGCTTGGCTTTCTATTAAGTGGCTTTCAGTTAAGTGGATTTCTGTTAACTGGCTTTCAGTTGCCTGAAAATGATAATCCCGGCCCAGGCGCTCGAAGAACGCCATGCCATAGATTTCACCCAGATAGCCTTGTTGCAGTTGCATGGGATACGGGCCGGCACTGCTATACAGTTTATGGCCCGTATTCTCAAGAGAGGCTGCCATATTCGGCAGTTAGAGACGCTGACGCACAGCTTCGAACAGACAGATGCCGGTCGCCACCGACACGTTCAGACTGGAGACACTGCCCGCCATAGGAATAGAGATCAGGGTGTCGCAACTTTCGCGGCTCAGGCGTCTCAGCCCCTTGCCTTCGGCGCCCATGGCAATGGCCAGAGCCCCCTTGAGGTCAGCCTGATACAAAGTGCTGTCGGCCTCGCCTGCAGTGCCGGCAATCCACACACCCCGTTCCTGCAAACGCTTCATGGTACGCGCCAGGTTGGTCACTTGAAACAGCGGCACTGTCTCGGCCGCGCCGCAAGCCACCTTGCTGACGGTCGGCGTCAGTCCCACGGAGTTGTCTTTAGGCACTATGACGCCGTGAACCCCGGCCGCATCGGCATTTCGCAGACAGGCCCCCAGATTGTGGGGATCTGTGACCCCATCCAGGATCAGCAAAAATGGCGAGTCTGTCTTATCCAGCAGGGCTTCGAGATCGTTTTCGGTCAAGACCTTGGCCGGACGCACCCGGATGATGATCCCTTGATGCTGAGAGCTTTCGGCCTTGTCATCCAGTGTCTTGCGGGATGCCTGCTGGGGGCGAATGCCCCACTGAGCCGCCATCTCCAACAAGGGCTTGATCCTGTCATCCTGACGACCACTGAGCAGCCACATTTCCAATACCCGCTCCGGAGCGTGTTTCAGCAAAGACTCGACCGCGTGAATGCCAAACACCAGTTCCTGTTTTTTCATTTACTTCTTTCTCTTGACTCGTTTGGCTGCCTTGGGCTTTTTCGCCCCGGCGTTGCCGGCAGCCTTGGTTGATTTGCTTTTGGCGGATGCGCCTGTGGACTTAGACTTGGCGCTCCCTTTACCTGTCGGCTTCTGTGCCTTGGCCGAGCGGCGGGCTCCTTCAATATTGACCCTTTCCCGCGCGGTCAGCGGCTTACTCTTGCTGCGGCCTTTACGGCGCTGGCTGCGGCCCTCTTCGTCCACCATCAGCAAGTCTATCTGCCTGTCGTCCAGATTGACCGAGGCGACTTTGACCGTCACAGCATCGCCAATCTGGTAGATCTGCCCTGAGTGCTCACCTATCAGGCGCTGGCGCATGGGATCATACTGGAAATAGTCGCTGCCCAGAGTGGAGATATGCACCAAACCGTCGATAAACAAATCATTGAGACGCACAAACAGCCCGAAGCTGGTGACGGAAGCCACCACCGCATTGAAGGTGTCACCCACATGGTCCTGCATAAACTCACACTTGAGCCAGTCGGAGACGTCCCGGGTGGCTTCATCGGCGCGGCGCTCGGTGTTGGAACACTCTTCGCCAAGCTGATCCAGCTCATCGAGCTGATAGTGATAGCCGCCGTCCGGGGTCCACTTATCGCTCGCTTCGCCACGCTCTTTGGCGAGCAGGTAACGGATCACCCTGTGCAACACCAAGTCAGGATAACGGCGAATGGGCGACGTAAAGTGAGAATACTCCTCCAACGCCAGACCAAAGTGGCCTTCATTGTCCGGTGTGTAAGTCGCCTGGCGCATGGAGCGCAGCAACATCACCTGAATGAGTTCGGCATCGGCGCGCCCCTGCACTTTTTCCATCAGCGCCTGGTAGTCACTGGGCTCGGGTTCTAAACCGCCGCCCATGGAGAGGCCCCGCTCAGCCAGAAACTCCTTGAACTGAGTCAGCTTCTGCTCGGATGGCGCTTCATGCACCCGATAGAGAACTTCCCCCTTGTGCTTTTTGACAAACTTGGCCGCCGCCACGTTGGCGAGGATCATACATTCTTCGATGATCTTGTGCGCCTGATTACGGGCTCTGGGCACTATCTTGTCTATCTTGCGCTGCTCATTGAAGATGAACTGGGTTTCCAGCGTCTCAAAGGCGATAGCGCCACGGTTGGCCCGCTGGCTATCGAGCGCCAGATACAGCTCCTGCAACACCTTGAGATGCGGCAATAAAGGCTTATGCTCTTCCAGGCCTTCTTCGCCTTCCAGCATAGCCGCCACCTGGGTATAGGTGAAGCGGGCGTGGGAATGCATCACCGCCGGATAGAACTTGTAGCCGGACAACTTACCCGCCGCCGACACTGTCATCTCGGCCACCATACAGAGGCGGTCAACTCCCGGATTCAGGGAACACAGGCCGTTGGAGAGCTTTTCCGGCAACATAGGGATCACCTGTGACGGGAAGTACACAGAGTTGCCTCGGGCACGGGCTTCTTGATCCAGCGCCGATTGAGTACGCACATAATAACTGACATCGGCAATGGCCACCCACAGGCGCCAACCGCCGCTACGCTTACGCTCGGCATAGACGGCATCGTCAAAGTCGCGGGCATCTTCACCGTCTATAGTGACCAAGGGCAGTTGTCGCAGGTCGACCCGCCCTACCTTGTCTTGTTCCTGCACTTCATCGGGGATCTTGTTCAGTTTCTTCTCGATGGCGGCAGACCAGGTATGGGGCAGATCATAGTTGCGCAGGGCAATTTCTATTTCCATTCCCGGTGCCATCTCTTTACCCAGCACCTCGACCACCTTACCGGCGGCTTTGACATAGCGTCCCGGCCTGCGGGTGAGTTCCACCACCACCACATCGCCCTGACGGGCGCCGTTGCGATCGGCGTTGTCTATCAATATTTCCTGGGTAATACGCTTATCATCGGCGATAACAAAGGCCATGCCGCAATCGACATGGAAGCGCCCCACCAGAGCGGCGGTTCGCTCGGCAACCAGGCGCACTATGCGGGCTTCGCGGCGCCCCTTGCGATCGACTCCGGCCTTTTGCGCCAACACCTTGTCGCCATGGAAGTACCTGAGCATATCGCCATGGTTGATAAACAGGTCATCACCGCCTTCATCGGGACGGAAAAAGCCATAGCCATCTCTGTGGCCCAGCACTGTGCCCTGGATCAAGTCCATCCGCTCCGGCAGGCCGTAACACTGGCCGCGGGTAAATACCAGCTGACCATCGCGCTCCATGGCACGCAGCCGACGCCGCAGCGCCTCGAGTTGTTCTTCGTCGGAGATGTTGAGGGCCGTGGCGATCCGCTCACGATTCAGGGGAGAGGTCTGCGAGCGCAGATATTCCAATATAAATTCCCGGCTGGGAATGGGGTTGTCGTACTTATCTTGCTCTCGCTCAAAATGAGGATCTTTTATCATTCAATTTCCAATTTCTTCGTTGTCGCATCCAATGCGACAAGCTAATTAACGGCTTTGCAGATGTTCATTTTTGGCCTTCTCCACCTGACTGGCGGGCATTTTAGCCGCTAACAGCTGCAATAATCTTTTGGCGTCTTGCTGGGTCTGTTCATCGCTGAACACCTGGTTGTAGAGCCAGTGATACCCCAAGACATAATCCCTTGGGCTGCCATACCCCTTGGCAAACAGCTCGACCAGCATCATCCTGGCCGGCAAGTCACCGTTGGCGGCAGCGGGTAACAGGTACTGCACCGAACGTTCTTTGTCCTGCAGTACAAACTTGCCATCTTTATAATACTCGGCAATGCGCACCATGGCTTCGGCACTGCCCTGCTCGGCGGCATCCCTGAGCAGCGATATTCCTCTGGGTGGATTGGCCTTGACGCAGATGCCGAAATTAAGCATCTCACCCCAGAGGTACTGGTACAACGGCTGCTTGAGCACTTCGGCGCGTGCCTCAATATCCTGCACCAGCTGACAGTCATCGGCTTTGACCCGGGTCAGGTATTGCTTGCTGCGAATAAGCTCCAGCAGTTCTTCCTGGCTGTAGATATCCACGGCCTTGGTTTCTTCGGCCAACACATTGGCACTGGTTACTAACAAGAGTAATAGGGCTATACGCAACATAAGCTGTCCTGATGACAAATAGACTGTCTTTTCATCGGCAGTATAACCCAATTCTTAAGGGCAAACAGTGTAAGCCCCATAAACGAAAAAGGCCGCTTAGGCGGCCTTTTTACTTAACTGAATGGATTCACCAGAATCATGGTCTCATTCCGGTCTGGCCCGGTTGAGATGATATCGACAGGTGTTTCCAGCAGTTCTTCAATCCGCTTGATATAATTGATTGCTGCCTGTGGCAGTTGCTCCAGTGAAGTGGCACCAAAGGTGTTTTCACTCCAGCCTGGCATGGTTTCATACACAGGAGTAACGTGCTCATAGCCTTCTGCTGCCAGCGGAGTCACATTGGACACAGTACCGTCTGGATGCTGATAGCCTACGCAGAGCTTCACTTCTTTCAAGCCGTCCAAAACGTCGAGCTTGGTCAGGCAGAAACCACTGATGCTGTTGATCTGAACCGCGCGGCGCATAGCCACTATGTCCAACCAACCCGGACGACGCTTACGACCGGTTGTCGCACCAAATTCCTGGCCCTTGGTTCCCAAGTGATCGCCGATTTCACATTCCAGTTCAGTCGGGAATGGGCCGGCACCCACACGGGTGGTATAAGCCTTGATGATGCCGCAGACATAGTCCAGATGACGAGGGCCGAATCCAGAACCAGTTGCCACACCACCCGCGGTAGTGTTGGAAGAGGTTACAAATGGATAAGTACCGTGGTCAATATCCAGCAATGTGCCCTGAGCGCCTTCAAACAGTATGTTGTCGCCATTCTTGCGGGCTTGATCCAGCAATTCGGTGACATCCACACACAGACCTTTCAAATAGTCTGCCAGAGCCAACGCTTCATCCAGAGTCTGCTGGTAATCAACGGCTTCGCACTTATAGTACTCTGTCAGCATAAAGTTGTGATAGGCCATCACTTCTTTCAGCTTCTCGGCAAATAGCTGCGGATTGAAGAGATCCCCTACGCGCAGACCGCGACGGGAAATTTTATCTTCATAAGCCGGGCCTATGCCGCGTCCTGTAGTACCGATAGCCTTATTGCCACGCGCTTTTTCGCGAGCGATATCCAGCGCACAGTGGAAAGGAAGGATCAGAGGACAAGCTTCAGAGATAAGTAGGCGTTCCTCTACCGGAATACCTTTATCTTTCAGCATGCCGATCTCTTTCATCAGAGCATCGGGCGCCAAAACCACGCCGTTGCCGATAATGCACTTGACGTTATCGCGCAGAATGCCTGAGGGGATCAGATGAAGAACGGTTTTTTCACCATCGATAACCAGAGTATGACCAGCGTTGTGGCCACCTTGGTAACGGACTACGAATTTTGCCTGTTCGGTCAGAAGGTCGACAATCTTACCTTTTCCCTCGTCACCCCATTGAGTGCCGAGAACAACTACATTTTTGCCCATTGTTTGCTGCAAGGTTGCGGTTAAAGCAGGATTCTAACAGATATTGGCATGAAAGGGGCAAGTATTTATGAAAAAATAATCAATATGACGATTCCTGCAACAACCAGGACGCCGCCCAGGCGTTGCATGATGGCGGTCGGTTGGGAAGCCACTTCCAGCAGATAACGACGCCAGCGGTTGGGGAACAATAAGGGTCCAAGACCTTCAAGTATCAATACCAAACCCAAGGCTATCAACAACAATTGCCAACTCATGATTTTCTCCCTTTATGCCACAAGTGCCCAAAGTATACAGGGCTGTCAGAGATAAATCTCAACCATAAAAAAACCCAGCATACGCTGGGTTTTTGGTATCTCGAAAGCGATATTAACGCTTGGAGAACTGTGGCTTACGACGTGCTTTACGCAGACCCACTTTCTTACGTTCAACCTTACGAGCATCGCGGGTTACATAACCAGCAGAGCGTAAAGTAGGACGCAGAGCTTCGTCCAGCTCCATCAGAGCACGGGTGATACCGTGACGGATAGCGCCAGCTTGGCCAGTGATACCACCGCCCTTAACTGTTACATAGATGTCCAGTTTTTCAGTCATTTCAACCAGCTCAAGTGGTTGACGAACAACCATACGAGCGGTTTCACGACCAAAGTAAACATCCAGAGGACGTTGGTTAACAACGATGTTGCCACTACCTGCTTTAGCGAATACGCGAGCAGTTGAAGTTTTGCGACGGCCAGTGCCGTAGTACTGAGTTGCAGCCATTTGCTTAATCCCGTTTAGATATCAAGAACTTGAGGTTGTTGTGCAGCGTGGTTGTGCTCTGCGCCAGCGTAAACTTTCAGCTTACGGAACATGGCACGACCCAGGGGGCCTTTTGGCAACATACCCTTGACTGCTTTCTCGATGATCATTTCTGGCTTGTGAGCTTGCAGCTTCTCGAAGCTGATTTGCTTGATGCCACCTGGGAAGCCTGAGTGCGAGTAGTACGTCTTGCCTGCAGCCTTGTTACCGGTCACAGTTACTTTCTCGGCGTTGATCACGATGATGTAATCACCGGTATCTACGTGAGGAGTGTACTCAGCCTTGTGCTTGCCACGCAGACGCAGAGCGATTTCAGTGGCGATACGACCCAGGGTCTTACCTTCGGCATCAACAACGTACCAGTCACGAGCTACAGTTTCTGGCTTAGCAGTAAAAGTCTTCATTATTACAAAAACCCAAAGTTAAATTCTGTCACATGCTACCTGCGGATGCAGATAACACAAAAATGCCTTTCTCTGCCCCTTCGAGCAAAGAAACTGGCTTTTAAATCCGCCCAATCGGCGGAGTAACGTGGGCAGGTGGCGGATTATAGTCAAAGCTGAACTAAAAATCACCTGCTTTTTAATATCTCGCCTTAAAAGACGATCTTTTTCAAGCTGTTAGCACTTTGCCGCCATCCAAGGCTTATTGAGTATGGCTATTTGATTGAATTTCCCGCATCTAAGCGGATTTTCCCTTTAGCTATGGCAGATGTTCCAGCGCCAGATAATCCCGGGACTGCATCTCAATCAGGCGGGAGCGGCAACGGCGGAACTCGAAACTCAATTGCCCATCAGTGTAAATCTGCTCGAGCGGCACCTCAGCCGAAATGATCAGTTTCACATGCCGTTCATAGAACTCATCCACCAACGCCAGGAAACGACGGGCGATATCATCCCCTGTCTGTTGGGCGCCCATCTGTTCCAGGCCGCTGAGCAGCACAGTATGAAACAATTGCGCCAGTTCCATATAGTCCCGCTGACTGCGCGGTCCATCGCACAGGGCTCTAAAGTCAGCCAGCAAAACACCTTGGGCTTGTTTGCGGATCACTATGCTGCGTCCATCGATTTCCAGCGGCGTTTCAGAGACTTCCGACTCGGGCGCCAGTTGGGTGAAATAACGTTGCAGGTTGGATTCGGCCGTTTCATCGAGTGGATGATGGTAGATCTCAGCCTGCTCCAGAGTTCGCAGTCTGTAGTCGATTCCTGAATCGACATTCAGCACCTGGCAGTTGGCCTTGATCTCGGCGATAGCCGGTAAAAATCTGGCCCGCTGCAAACCGTTTTTATAAAGATCATCCGGTACTATGTTGGAGGTGGCCACCAAGACCACGCCCTCCTTAAACAGGGCTTCGAACAGAGTGCCCAGTAACATGGCATCCGTGATGTCCGAAACAAAGAACTCATCGAAACAGATCACTCTATATTTCGCTGCCATCTGTTTGGCTATCACCAATAGAGGATCCCTGGTTCCCTTGAGCGCGTCCAGCTCCTGATGAATTCTGTGCATAAAGCGATGAAAATGCGCCCTTAGTTTCTGCTCACCCGGCAGGGCATCAAAAAAGGTGTCCATGAGGTAGGTCTTGCCGCGCCCAACACCGCCCCAGAGGTAAAGCCCCTGAACCTTGCTGTTTTTTTCCCGGCTGAACCAATTGCGCCATCCGGACTTTTGCGGCCTTTGCAGCTCATCATAAACACGCTGCAATGCCTTTACCGCTTGCTCCTGCGCCGGGTCATGGCTGAAATCTTCACGGGTGAGATCTTGTTGGTAATGCTGCCAAGGGGTTAACTGCGACACTTGAATTCTTCTCTTTTAACCTTATTTGATGGGTACTAGGGAAGATGCGAACCAGTCCCACAAGGACTGGTTCGCATCTTCCCTAACCCAACTCAAGCAACAGAGTCGGGGCGGCAAATGGTATCATGAGACCCACGCTCGGGGTATATTTTGCCTATTATCCCTATGGGATCGGGCAAAAACTTAAGACACAAAGACAAACTTAAGGAGTCGATATGGAATGGCCACTGGTGTTTGCGGCTTTCATTCTGGGGTTAATACTGGGTTATATCGGCAAGACCTTGGTCAGCCGCGGACTCGGCAAGAGTAGTAAAAGTGTGGCTATTGAACGCAGCAAGATGGAGTTGAGCCAACACAAACAGGAAGTCAGTGATCATCTGGCTGAACAAAGAGCACTGCTGGGACAACTGACAGAGCAAATCAATCGCCTTAATCAGCACTGGAATCAGGGCAGCCAAAGATTAGCCAAAGAGGAGCAGCTGGCCCCTTTGCCATTTATGCAAACCAGTATCAGTGACCTTGATGACAAGAGTGACGCCGTACTCTCGCCGGAAAGCATTAAAAATTAATCTTTATTAATGAAGGATGAACTTTTTAAACAAGATTAAAGTCGGATTAAT
The DNA here is from genome assembly GCF_002836975.1 of Shewanella indica. Taxonomy (GTDB): domain Bacteria; phylum Pseudomonadota; class Gammaproteobacteria; order Enterobacterales; family Shewanellaceae; genus Shewanella; species Shewanella indica. The sequence continues at coordinate 50,196 of NZ_NIJK01000029.1, forward strand.
TACCGAACGCTCGTAAAAGAGCCTTTAAGATTCAGCCACCTTGGTGGCAAACAGTACATGGTTATTTGATCCCGTATTAGGAGCAATGCATAGATGAAGACCAAGTTATCTCTTGTTTCCGCCGCCCTGCTTGGAGCCACACTGACACTGGCTCCTGTGGTTTCCCAGGCCGCTCTACCTCAAGCTGTTGCCGGCCAAACCATGCCGAGCCTGGCCCCCATGTTGGAGCAAACTACTCCAGCAGTTGTCTCTGTCGCCGTTTCCGGCACTCAGGTTTCCCGCCAACGGGTACCGGATATCTTCCGCTACTTCTTTGGCCCCAATGCCCCTCAGGAGCAAGTACAGGAGCGCCCCTTCCGCGGCCTGGGCTCCGGTGTCATCATAGATGCCGATAAGGGCTACATAGTCACCAACAACCATGTGATTGATGGCGCCGATGATATTCAAATAGGTCTACACGACGGCCGTGAAATAAAGGCCAAGTTGATAGGTAAAGATAAAGACGCCGATATCGCTCTGCTGCAGATTGAAGCCGACAACCTCACGGCAATCAAGTCCGCCGACTCGGATGACTTAAGAGTCGGTGACTTTGCCGTAGCCATAGGTAACCCCTTCGGTCTTGGGCAAACCGTCACCTCAGGTATCGTCAGTGCTCTGGGGCGCACCGGCCTTGGCATAGAGATGCTGGAAAACTTTATTCAAACCGATGCCGCCATCAACAGCGGTAACTCAGGCGGCGCCTTGGTTAACCTGCGCGGCGAGCTTATCGGTATCAATACCGCTATTGTGGCTCCCGGCGGCGGTAACGTAGGTATCGGTTTCGCGATACCGGCCAACATGGTTCACAGCCTGGTGGATCAGATAATCGAACACGGCGAAGTGCGCCGCGGCGTGCTGGGGGTTATGGGTCGTGATCTGGATAATGAACTGGCTCAAGGCTTCGGTCTCGAGACCCAGCACGGTGGCTTTGTCAGCGAAGTAATGGAAGGCAGCGCCGCCGACAAGGCAGGCATCAAGGCCGGCGATATTATCGTCAGCATCAATGGGCGCAAGATCAAGAGCTTCCAAGAACTGCGGGCCAAGATTGGCACCATGGGTGCCGGTAGTAAAATAGAGCTTGGCCTGATACGTGATGGTGATGACAAGACAGTCAAAGTTACCCTGGGCGAAGCCAGCCAGGTGAAAGAAACTGCGGCGGGTGCTGTTCATCCGATGTTGACCGGTGCCACACTGGAGAACAGCAAGAAAGGTATCGAAATCACCGATATCGCCCAGAACTCTCCAGCGGCCATGAGTGGCTTACAAAAAGGTGACCTGATTATTGGGGTTAACCGCACCAAGACCACCACCCTAAAAGCGCTGAAAGAGGAGCTTAAAGAGCAGCAAGGCGCGGTGGCGCTGAAGATAGTCAGGGGCAATAGCAACCTGTATCTGATCCTCAGAAGTTAACAACCATCCTGAAAAAGCGGGGTGCTCCCCGCTTTTTTTATTTCCGGCGCCCAATTCAGGACAAAATTAACTTCCCGAGCCTTGACTATTGTTCGCAATAGCAAGAAACATGCTAATCTAACGAGCCTTTTTTAATATTCAGCAATGTCATCACAATGAAAGAAACCCTGATCTATATCTGCAAAGCAGTGGTCTTTGGCCTGGTAATGGCAGCAGTCTTTCTGCTGGTCAGCCGTTTTATGGGCGAAGGCAATCTTGGTGGCAACCTGTTGCAGTTCAGGGGAAACAGTGGTGCAGAGCTGTCCTTTGCCAAAGCGGTACGCCGCGCCGCGCCTGCAGTGGTGAATATCTACAGCCTGAGCATCAACCAAAGCCGCCCCCTTAACGGCGGTTCGCTACAGGGCCTGGGCTCAGGCGTTATCATGCGCAAAGAAGGCTACATTCTCACCAACTATCATGTGGTCAAGAAGGCCGATGAGATTGTCGTGGCATTACAGGACGGCCGAAAATTCGGTGCCGAAGTGGTTGGTCAGGATCCGGAAACCGACCTGGCTGTGCTGGAGATCCAAGGCGAAAATCTGCCCGTGGTGCCGCTTAACCTCAACAGTCCTCCTCAGGTGGGCGATGTGGTGCTGGCCATAGGTAACCCCTATAACCTGGGACAAACCATCACTCAGGGGATCATCAGTGCCACCGGCCGTAATGGCCTGAGTACAGGCTACCTGGACTTTCTGCAAACCGACGCCGCCATCAACGCCGGTAACTCGGGCGGCGCCTTGATTGATACCCATGGGGGACTCATAGGCATTAATACTGCTGCCTTCCAGATAGGTGGTGAAGGGGGGGGCCATGGCATCAACTTCGCCATTCCCATCAAGCTGGCCTACGCCGTCATGGGCAAACTGATCAAGGATGGCCGGGTTATTCGCGGTGCCTTGGGGATCTCGGGTGAAGACGTCAGCCCGGTTGTGGCACAAATACTCAACTTGCCGGATCTTCGCGGCGTAGTGGTGACCGGCATAGAACCTAATGGCCCGGCAGCGCTGGCTGGCTTGAGACCCAGAGATGTAATCACTCAGTATCAGGGTGAAGACGTTACCCGCATCTATATGCTGATGGACAGGATTGCCGAGACCACCCCGGGTACCAAGGTCACCCTGCAGGTGATCCGCGCCGGTAAACAGATAGAACTTCCGGTCGTCATTGGCGAAAAACCGGTAGACTACAACTGAAAATCAATCTGCCGGTAAAGGTGGCAGAAACAAAAACACCGGGTCAAGAACCCGGTGTTTTTATTGGTAACAGGACTTAGTCCTGCTCTTCGTCGTCTTCATCTTCCAGCTCGTCACCTATGTAATAGGTGCCCCAGCCGTCATAGTCGACCTTGTGCTTGACCGCAAGCTGCAGCAATTGCTCACAGGCCTTATCCAGAAGCTCGGCTTCCAGTTGATGATAGGCTATAGCGTCAAAGCAGAAAATCAGACTACCGTCATCCAGTTCCACCTCTTCAGCATCGTTAACCTCAAAGCCCAATTTAAAGGCATCTACTGCGGCTTTTTCCAGACGGTCAAAGTTAGTGGACGAAAAATGGTGCTCTATGGTGTATTCAGCATCGGCCTCAGAACCGTCATCCAGCAAGGACTGAATAATGTCACGGTTTTCCTGCTTCTGTGCCTGCAACAGACGTTCAATGGACATGCTTGTCTCCGAAAAAATAGGTCAGAGGGTATTATACGATATCCGCGGGCACAGTTTTACCCATAAGTGCTGCCGCCTCGGCATTCAGTTGTTTGAGCTTACTGGCCATGGTGGCATGGATCTTATCGGACAACTCTTTGACATTAGCCTTACTCAAGCCTTGGGTTTCCACCGGCTCCATCATCTCAATAATCACCACACCATTGTTCCAGCGGTTGAGCTTGATATGGCATTGATTGGAAGCCAGCACAGGCACCATAGGCACTCCGGCGGCTATAGCGGTATGAAATGCTCCAGCCTTAAAGGGCAACAGGCCGCGACCGCGACTACGGGTACCCTCAGGAAAGATCCACACAGAAAGGCATTTCTCTTTGATCTTGCGCGCCGTTTCGGCCATGGTTTCAAAGGCGCGGGCACGGTTCTTGCGATCGATGAGAATATTACCCGAAAGCCAATAAAGCTGACCAAATAGCGGCATCCACAACAGACTTTTCTTCCCCAGGCTGACAGTGCCCTTGGGAACCGCAGCAGTATGGGTAAACATATCGAAATTATTTTGGTGATTCGCCAGGAAGATACAGGGCTCACCCGGTTTGGTTTTGCCTGCTCGCACTATAACTTTAACACCCAGTATGGGCGCTACCGCCGAAAAAAGTCGGGCAAACAGGTGTACATTATCTCTGTGTCTCGGGCGTAAAATGCAAAAAATGCCACCAAAAACAAAGGCCAGCAACAAGAGCACTGCCAGCAGCAGAGAACGGACTATCAACAGCATAAATTTACTCCGCTTATGCAACGGCGGACAGTATAGCTACAGGCCTGCTGCGGCTCAATCTTTTGTTTACATCTGTGCGCTGATTTTTAACAGCAAAAAAATGCGACCGCCGGGCCGCATTTTGAGGCTTGTTCTCAGTTTCCTGAACTCAGTGACGATCGCTGAAACTTAACAGTATACGAAACAGCAGAGCGCTCAGTGCCAGAGTTGCCACTATAGCGGCCCCACTAGGCAGGTCATAACTCGCCGAGGCCCACAGACCGGCGACATAACCCAATACTCCGACCAGATAGGCCCAGCCAAGTGCGAAACGGCCGCTGTATTTATTCAGCGCCAGTGCCGGCAGAATCAAGGTGCTGAACACCAGATAGACACCCACCAGCTCCACAGACAGGGTTATCACCAGGGCAAACAGGGGATAAAACACGGCGCCATTGAGCAAAGACGGGCGCCACAGCAATAGCCCCAACACCAGAGCATAAACCAGAGCCGGCAAGATCAGTTGTGGCCAGTTGACCCAAAGGATCTGCCCCGACATCAGTTGCTTGAGCAGCTCGGCACCATGGGGGTCGTTGGAGAGCAACAACATGGCAGCCACTGCAGCCAACACATAGAAGCAGCCGATCATGGCCTCCAGTTCAGAGGCCATTTTACGTGACAACCAGGCTATGATTCCGGCCCCGGCCAGGGCAAACAATGCCGGCATCCATACATGAGAATAAGGGATCTCCTCCAAATCATGATTAAGATGCGCCACTATCGCCCCCAGTGCCGCGACTTGGGCTATCGCCAGATCGATAAAGATGATCCCGCGCTTCAACACCTGGCGCCCCAATACCACATGGGTTGAAAGCACCAGCAGGCCGGCCACAAAGGCCGGCAGAAGTATGCTGAACAATCCGCTGTCCATAATCAATTCACACTCTTGAGCAGCGAGATGGCGCTGTCATACAGGCTGAAAAGATCCTGGCTCTGGGCGTTACCACCGACCGACATGGGCAATACCAATACCGGCAGCTTGGCTCTTTCACCCAACCAGTTGGCGCCACGTTCATCCTGATAGGATGCCACTACCACGGCACTGACATCCCCTTGCCCTGCCCGCTCAAGCAGCGAAGCCAAATGTGAACTACTGGGAGGCAACCCGGGCTTGGGCTCAAGATCCGCGACCTGAGAAACTCCCAACCAGTTGAACAGATAGCGGAAACTGGTGTGATAGGCGATAACCTTCTTGCCCTTGAGTGATGCCGCTTCGGCTTCCCAGTTGGGAATAGCCTGCTGCCAACGCTCGCTGAATGCCTTGAGCGCAGCCTCATAGTCGGCTTTTCCTTGAGGATCCAGGGCCACCAGCTTGGCGCTCAGCGCCTTGGCGATATCCAGCATCCGATAAGGGTCAAAGTGCAGATGCGGATTTCCCTTGGCGTGCACATCCCCCATGCTGCGGTCGACCGAATCCAGCTTATCCAGGGTCTCAACCTGATCGGCTGCAAAAAACAGCCCCTGATCCGTAGAGCGCACCTTGGCGTTGGAAGATTTCATCTGCAGCATAGGCAACCAACCGATTTCCAGATCCGCACCGGCGCAGACCGCCAGATCAGCCTGGCGCATCTTGGCGATTAAACTGGGCCGCGCCTGCACCTGGTGAGGATCCTGCAAGGCCGTTGTGGCCGAATAGATGTCCGCATCCGGCGCCAAGCTCTTGGCCAACGCGGCATATTCAGGTTCACAAGCAAAAATATTCAGGCTGGCCTGAGCCTGCCAACTGGCCACCAGAGTCAAAGCGGCCGTGGCCAGGCCGACAAATTTAGAATTGATGCGCACCGTGGGCCCCCAGAGTCATAACGTATTGCAGAGTGATAACATTGTCGTCTTCAATACCGTCGAAATTAGTGCCACGCTGATTGGTGTACTGCAGTCTTACGGTAGAGAAGTGGCTGTGATGCCAAGCCAAGCTGACCTCGGTTTCTTTCAGCTTCTGACCGTGGAAATGATCGTCATGGGCCTGCTGGGTATCCAGCTCACCGTAACGGATCCCGGTAGACCAGCTGGGGCTCCATTGGTAGACACCGCTCAGATACCAGCCCTGATGGTAATCTTTCGGCTCAGCATGAGCGTGTTCATCCTCATGATGCTCATGCTCGGCCTCGGCAACGAAATCCGCCACCCGGAAATACTCACCACTCACAGTCAGATGCTGATACTTGTAGTTGCCGTTGGGCGCCCACTTGTAAACAAAGTCGGCAATATAGGTATTTTCCCCCGTATAAGCAGCACCATGACTGTGACCTTCGTGGTCGTGATCATGCTCCTCTTCCTCACCCGCGTGCTCTTCAAAAGGGGTCATGCGGCCATTTTCGTTGCGCAGATATGACACCCCAAGCTGCCATGAGCTGTCTGCCCCTATATCACCGCCTATCTTGGTGTAAGCGGTGTAGACACCCACATCCTCGAACTCGCGTTCACCGTGTTCATCCTCGGCACGCATCTTGTCACCTTTGAAGGCCTCCAGCCCCATGACCCAGTAAAGATCAGTCGGCGCCACATAGTTCAAGCGGATACCATCATCGAAGTAGTGATTGCCCAAGAATGCACGGTAAGCCGCCGGTCGGTCGGTAAAGGCGTCTGTGTGGGGATGCTGGTTATTGAGATAGCCCACGTCAGACAGGAAACGACCGGCACGCACCGCAAACCCTGCCGGCATCGCCAAAGTTTGAATAAAAGCCTCTTCCAGCTCCACTTCGGTATCACCATCATGGTTTTCTATGATGGTGGTGACTTTTCCATAGAACATATCGTCAATATTGGCGCTGAGCGCCAGTTCGGTTTCCCCCAGACCAAAACCTTCCTGACGCTCGGCCAAGGGACGATCCGCCGTTTGATAATAGCCATCCAAAACCGCACTGATCGCCGGATTGGTCAGCGTAGGATCCTGGGCCATTGCACAGGTGGAAACCAAGCCACAGGCCAAGGCCAAAGGCGAAATACGAGTTGAAAAAACAGTCATTTTAGCTCCTGAAATACAGCAGTCATCGCACCGCAATCCCATGCGGTCGATAGCAAAATTTAAATAGAGGTTTCTTTAAATTCAGGCTGTGACAGGGGGAGCACGACTGTTGAACAGGCGAACGTGGGGCGCCTGCCAGGAAGGAGCCGTAAGATTGACTCTGATATAGGATTGTTTGACAGCATCCAGATGCAGCCCAGTGCCGGGCATGACCTTATTCAGCTGATGCTGATGAAAACAGAGAGTACAGTGGGTCTTATGACCCTCTTGGAGATGGGAGATGCTGTGGGCCGATGCAGCCACAGACAAGAGCACCAATATGGCGGCAAGCCATATGGCAATAGTGCTTCTTGTGCGAACAGCGATATCCAAACCTAACATCCCCCAGATAGATCCGGCGCTAGTGTAAGCCAGCCTGCCCCGAGGTTGCAACAAGGTTAACAGGGCGAAGCTGAAACTAAAAGTTACAAGATATGTAACGGCGCAGAGGTTTCGGCGCAAATCACAGGCCGGGCGGAGATTAAGTTCTGCTTAAGCTCTGCCGGTTAAGGTTTACCCTATACTCTTTGTGCTCGCACGGGCCCGCCCATGGGAGCAGCCTAACCAAAGGAAAAGCTATGTTGGCATTTCTCAAAAATAACCTGGGAATCATCCTGTTTGCCATTCTGTTTTGTGGCGCAATTTTAGGTGGCATCTATTACGTAGAAACCTCCCTGGCCAATCAGGTACAAGTGGTAGACTGAGCCTTCAGCGATACTTCTGCCGCTGCGCCGAATCATCCTCTTCAACTTTAACCGGCGCTTCAACCGTGTGCAGATGATCCATCAGGTGGCTGATCAGCAAGACGATCAGCCCAAGGATTGCGACAGGTATCCCGAAGTGTCTGGTCTCTGGTATCAACCAGGCACAAATAGTCGCAGCCACCCCCAGATAAAACCCCGCCAGTTTCAATTTCAATAACCAAGGTGTCTTTCCAAGCCAGGCCTCGCAATGAGGACACTGGATCTGCGCAGAAAAGCCGCTGCCCCGCTGCTGGGCTATCTGAGAAACATTAAAGGTTTTATTGCAATTGGAGCATAACACTCGGGCGTTCTCCGGCGAATTCAACAAAGGGGCGCTATTCTAGCAAAGCTGGCGTCCGCCTTATATCTCCCATGTGCGAAAAACCACAAATCCATGCGCTTTTTAGGCACCATGGAAATTTTCGTGTCATATTTATTAACTCCAACACCTCAGAAAAACAGATAAAAATCGGACTAAAAACATGGTTAGATCTCTCTTGCTCCTGTTGTGTTTAACTCTTTCCTGGCAATCCTTTGCATCTGAACCTGAACCGCTCGCCACCGAGCAGTTCACTTTGATACAGCAAACTATAAGACAAAATATCCAACAGCTTCGCACTGCCAAGGGCGAACTCAAGGCAGTGACTGAGTTTAGGATCAAGGCACTGACTCTGGCACAGCGAAATAAACTCAAAGAGAGCATAGATGCCATTGGCGACAAGAATGCAGCCCCTCAGGCCCTGATGAACGTTCTGCCGCACCTGCAAACGCAGCGGCAACTCCTGCAGCAGATGGTGCAATATCTCGACAAGGAGATAGTGTCGCTGCAGGGCAAGCTCGGCAAAGGGGAAGATCAACAGCTGATGCTTGAGATCTCCCGCCGCAGCCTGGAAAAGGATGAAATTCAAAAAGGCTTGCTGGAACTGCTCAATTGGTCAGAACAACTGGGGCAGGATGTCAGCCAGGCGAAAGAATCACTCAAGCAACGTCTTATCGTCAGAGCCGGGTTGCTGGAGAGCCTGGTGAGCTATAACCAGCAGCAATTGGCCGTGCAAATGGCCGAAAATGCGCTGGCGGGCAAAGATGTCAGCAGCGAGCAGAGCAAGACCTTGACCCTGCTGAAAGAGCGACTGGAAAACAACAGCAGCAGCCTGAGCGCAGTGATAGGCATGCTGGATAAGTTGGATGTGGATACCAGCGATCTGAAAAAGACCCTGTTTGCCATTTCCGGGGATATCACCCAGGATGTACTCAATATCGATGTTGTCTCCAGCCTGGCAGGACAATGGTTTGAAATCGCCAAGGCGCAGTTGGTTGAAGGCGGGCCGGATATACTGTTCAAGATATTTATCTTTTTGTTTATCCTGCTACTTACCGTCTTGCTGGCCAAACTGACCAAGCGAATCGTTGCCAAGGCGGTCAGTAACTCCAAGCTCAAGTTCAGCAAGCTGCTGCAAGACTTCTTCACCTCGCTTTCGGGCAAGGTCATCTTCACTTTGGGCTTGTTGATCGCCTTGTCACAGCTGGGATTCGAACTCGGGCCTCTACTGGCTGGTTTCGGCATTGCCGGGGTGATTATCGGTTTTGCGCTGCAAGATACCCTATCCAACTTCGCCTCAGGAATGATGATCCTCATCTATCGCCCCTTCGATGTGGGAGATCTGATCCATGCCGCCGGGGTCACAGGCCGAGTCAGCCATATGAGCCTGGTTTCAACGACCATCAAGACCCTGGACAACCAACGACTGATTGTTCCCAACAACAAAATTTGGGGCGATACCATTAACAATATCACCGCCGAGCATCACAGACGGGTAGATATGACCTTCGGCATCAGTTACAGCGACAATATCGAACAGGCCGAAGCCGTGCTGGAGCAACTGGTACAAGAGCATCCCAAGGTACTGAAACACCCTGAGCCCACGGTTAAACTGCACCTATTGGGTGAATCCTCGGTGGACTTTGTGGTGCGCCCCTGGGTCAGGCCGGAAGATTATTGGGAGGTTTACTGGGACATTACCCGGGCGGTGAAGATGCGCTTCGACGAGGAAGGGATCAGCATTCCATTCCCGCAGCGGGACGTACACTTCTATCGCGGTTAAATCGGCGCGGCAGTCTCCAATACAACAAAGGGCGCATCTGCGCCCTTTGTTGTCGAATTAAAGCCCTATCACTTCACCCTGCTCATTAATATCGATATGCAGATAGCCGGGGTTCAAACCCAGCCCAGGCATTGTCATCACCTTGCCCACCAAAGCGGTGACAAAACCGGCTCCGGCATTGAGCCTAAGCTCAGTAATAGGCAAAGTAAAACCGCTGGGCGCCCCCTTGAGTTTGGGATCGTGACTGATAGACATAGGCGTCTTAGCCATACACACAGGCAACTTGTCTGCGCCAAGGCGCTGGATCTCGGCAAGTTGCTCACGGGCCTTGGCCGACAACTCAACCCCGGCAGCGCCATAACCAAGCTCGGCCAGAGTTGCCAGACTGGCCTCGAGTCCAAGCGAAGGGTCATAGAGAGGCTTGAAGCCATCGCCCTTGCCTATGGCTGCCAATACCGACTCGGCCAGAGCCTTGGCGCCATCAGCACCGAGGGCAAAAGCCTCACTGAGTTCGCAAGCATCGGCACCCTCGGTGAGGCAGGCCTGTCTCAACCACTCAAGCTCCTGCTCGGTATCTTCGGGGAAGCGATTGACGGCCACCACCACAGGTGTGCCGTAACGGCGCACATTGGCCAGGTGCCAGGCCAGATTGGCAAAGCCCTGCTCCAGTGCCTGCTGGTTAGACCGGCTTACTGCCTCGCCCTTGAGTCCTGCGTTACTCTTAAGTGCTCTCAAGGTCGCCACCAAGACGGTGCAATCAGGCTGACGTCCGGAAACAGGTGCCTTAATATTACAAAACTTTTCAAAGCCCATATCCGAGCCAAAGCCGCCTTCAGTGACCACATAATCGCTGAGTTTCAGCGCCATCTCATCGGCAATAATAGAGGAGTTACCGTGGGCGATATTGGCAAAGGGTCCGGTGTGGATAAGACAAGGGGCACCGTTGAGAGTCTGCATCAGTGTCGGCTCCAACGCCTGACGCAAAATAGCGCACATGGCACCGGCAACCCCGAGCTGTTCGGCGGTAATCGCCTGTCCAGCGGTGTCGAGCGCCAGCAACACCTGACCAACACGGCGGCGCATATCGGCAAGATCGCGACTCAGGGCCAAAATCGCCATCAGCTCCGAGGCGGCGGTGATATCAAAGCCAGACTCATGCTCCGGGCCATTGTTATTTCCCAGCCCTATCTGAATCTGCCGTAGGCTACGATCATTGTGATCCATCACCCTGTGCCAAAAGAGCTTTTCCGGATCGATATTGAGCGCATCCAAGCCACTGCGACGGCTGAATTCTGCTGCCCCGAGGCGCTGCTCATGATGCAACCTGGCATCCAGCGCAGCGGCGGCCAGGTTATGGGCGCTGGTAATGGCGTGAATGTCCCCGGTAAGATGCAGATTCAGTTCTTCCATCGGCACTATCTGCGCATAACCACCGCCGGCAGCCCCACCCTTGACGCCAAAGACCGGCCCCATGCTGGGCTGGCGCAAACAGGCGCAGACCTTGTGCTCGAGCGCATGCAGGGCCTGGGTCAAACCTATGCTGGTCACCGTCTTGCCTTCACCGTGTGACGTAGGCGTTATCGCAGTCACCAGAATCAGCTTACCGGGTAGATAGTCATAGACCCGTTCGAGCAACGACAGCGGGATTTTTGCCTTGTGGTCGCCGTAACAGCTGAACTCACCGGGACGCAACCCCAGCTCAGTAGCGATATGCTCAATGGGACGCCTCGGCGTCATTCTAGAGATCTCTATGTCCTTCAACATTCAGTAAAACTCCCACAAGGGCCAAAGCAAATAGATCAAAGGACCCGCATACTAGGCCATTCCGGCTTCAAGCTAAAGTCGAAGCGCTCTTTATTCAGCAATACCTTAATCTGAGTCAAGAAATCTCTGGCCGGAATTGGCCGAAAAACAGTTTCCGAACGGAAGGAAAATAGCGAGCGCAGGAATAATAGAGCCAAACAGGGGGCCAAGGTGGAAAACCAGGGCCCCGACAGCTCAGAGCAGGGAGAGCTCACCACAAAGATGTGGCCTACGCCCCTTCTGATCCCTGAGTTCAAACTTATAGCCCTGCTCCATGGCCTCGGCGCAGAAGCAGACACTGGCCGGCATAAACAGCGGCAACTTGAACGCCACGTCAATGACACAGGGTTTATTGCCCAGCTCAGGCATCAACTGAGCCACGCAGCGGGCCTTGGACCACATGCCGTGAGCCAGCACCCGGTCGAAACCAAAACGCTTGGAAAGCAGGGGATGCAGATGGATCAGGTTATAGTCACCCGAGGCTCTGGCATAACGCCGCCCCAAATCGTCACCCAACTCCCAGACACTGGGGTTTTCCCACAGAATATCCCCGGCTTTGGGTGGCCTTGCCCTGCGCCCCGGCTTATCTATGCGATACAGATAAGTCGATAGGGATTCCCACACCAGCTCTCCGGCCACAGTCACCCTGGAGATAAGGTCAAACTCCAGCCCGGAATCTGTCTCTCGGCTATCAGTGAGGCGACAGTCGATATCGAAACGCTCATCCACAGTAACACTGCGAAACTGACTGATACGATTACGCAGGTGGATCATTCCCAGCAGAGGAAAAGTGATAGCGTCATGGGTAAAGATCACCGCATGCAACCTGAAGGCCATCACGTACAGATAGGTAGGCGGCAGAGTTTTGCCATCAAACTCGAAGCCACACACCTGAGCGTAGTCGGCCACCTTGCCGGGCTCCAAAGCCACGCCGGGAGTATTAACGCTGATACGAGGTAAAGGCTGGTTGTCCCAGCCAGGCTTTCGCCCGAAAAAAATCTTGCGATACAGCGAAAACAACGAAGGCATTGTTCGCAGTTCGACACTGAATTCCATAACCAAAAAGCCCACCTTGAGTATTCCAAGCCGAGCATTATACCTCATCCCTGCCGTTTTCGGAGCTATCTATGATTTTGCGATCTGTCCGCCATAAGCGCTTGGCTCTGATGCCAAGGGCTGCGGCTTGTGAGACACTATATGCCTTCAAGTCATTCAGAACCCTCCAAAGTGCAAGATCAGAACTTTGACAAGCTGGCGCAAAAGTTCGCCAACAATATTTATGGAACCCCTAAAGGACAGATCAGAGCCGCGGTGCTCTGGCGCGATCTGCAGGAACAGTTACCCTACTTTGCCGGCCGTAAACTCAGAGTACTGGATGCCGGTGGCGGTTTCGGTTTTTTCAGTCAGAAACTGGCGGCTATGGGGCATGAGGTGGTGCTGTGCGATATCTCATCGGCCATGCTGGAACAAGCCCGGGAACAGATAGCCGCCTCGGCCGCCCCCTTGGATATTCAACTGCTGCACTGCGCTATCCAGGAGCTGAACGTAACAGAACGGGGCCAGTTCGACCTCATTCTCTGCCATGCGGTTGCCGAATGGTTGCATGATGCCAAAGGTACGCTGGCGGGCTTGCTGTCACTCTTGAAAGATGACGGCCTGTTTTCACTGATGTTTTTCAATAAGGAAGCGATGCGCTTTCACGCCCTGGTGTCAGGTAATCTCGACTATGTGTCTGCCGATCTGCAAACCCGCAAAAAAGTCCGCCTCAGCCCGAAACATCCGCTGCAAATAGCTGACGTACAAGCTTGGTTTAAGGAGTGGCAACTGGAGTTGAGGTGTGAATCCGGGGTCAGAGTCATCCATGACTATCTTAAAAAGAGCTTGCCGGATAATTTCGACTTCCAGCAACTACTTGAGATGGAGCTGAAATACTCACGCCAGCAACCCTATCTGTCTCTGGGCCGTTACGTGCATTTCATTGCTCACAAGGCATCCGGGCCGAATAACTCGATCGAGGGTTGATCTTTGCTATCCACTATCTGATCCAGATAACGGTTCTCTTCCGGCACCAGCTGTGCCAGACGTTCGGGATCCATGTGCTTGAGCAAGACCTTGCCGCTGTTGGGGTGAAACATCACCTTGCGCGGCCAAGGGCCGCCCAAATCCTCCGCCTGCACAGGGATCTGCTCAAGTTTGAGATAACGCAGTACAAAATCTATGTTGGACTGGCCGACATTCAGCACACTGTTTTGGCCCATTCTGGCACCGCCAAAAATCTTGGCCTGTAATCTATGTCGCTGACCGCCGACACAGAGTATGGCGTTGACCAACTGCTCCATGGCCCAGTTGCCGTAACGACAGCTGTAACTGGTCAGTTGCTGCCAATCTTCGTGAAGTTTGCGCTCGGGTAACAGAAAGTGATTCAAGCCACCTATGCCGAGTACGGGATCCCAGATACAAGCCGCCACGCAGGAACCCAAACGGGTAAAAATGTACTCATCGGCACCTGTAATATAAAAATCGCCGGGATCGACCCTGGCAACCACCTTGCCAAAACGTTGATCCCACTGACGAACTGTTCCTTCAAACCCCTTGTACGCATCGCTAATGCCTTGCATCTCAACTCCCTGTGTTCAAGCACAGCAAGTATAGACCTCAGCCCCTCAGTTTGCCTCGCCGGACGGTATATCACAGCTTTGCTGCCAGCAGTTACGACTGTCGACTCCGGCTTTATGCAAATACTCGAGTAGGCTCCTTTTGCCGGCCAGATGCCCGGCACCGACGGCCACAAATAATGGCGCCTGATTGGAACCCATTAGACTCAACAGACGCTCGGCCATGCCTTGGTTACGCTGCCACAGCAGTTTTTCCAGCAATACGTTTTCTCCTTCGGTGGACAGCTGATGCAGCATCAATTCGGCCAACGCTTTTTCATTCCCGCTGCGCCAGGCCGTGATCAGCGCCTGGATCTCCCTATCTTCACCGCGAATGCTCTCCCTAACCATATTCCACTGGTACTTCAGCGCCAGCGAGTTCAGCAGTGCCAACTGCATTTCTGTACTTTCCAGCTCTAACACAGGTTTGCCACCTACCCCATCCAACAGATACTGCTCAACACCCAGGCTGGGTTGATAACCCAGCTCCACGAAGCGTTGCATACTGATCTGTACCGACTGCAACCAGGGGGACATCATAGCCAATTGCCGACATAAAGGTTTACCGCCACAGTATCCCTGCAGCAGCGTCTGAGTTTCCTCATCCGGTGTTGCAGCCTTCAAGCCATACTGCTGCAGCAATTGCTGCGCCGCAGGATCGCGAATATCAGCTTCCAGTACCAGAGCACCGGCATTGTGATAGGCCTGCTCTATCTGGTTTGGCAGTGGATAAAAATCAGCCTTGCCGACATGCACTGAGCCCATGAGAAAAGCCGTCTTACCGGCAAACTCCAACTGGTAGAAGGGTGGTGTATCACCATCTTTTGCTTGGGCCCAACCACTTAAAAGTAAGCCACATCCGAAGAAGAACCACAGCAGTCGACTTGTTGCGCGCATCCCTGTTCCTTATAATTTCAGCCAAAGTTCATCAGTTAGAGGCTGTTATGCCATACACCAAGGTCATTGAGCAACTGAAAGCCAATCTGCAGACCGCTTACCGCCAGGCTGTCGATGCCGATAATCGTCTGGATCAGCTGCAACAAGCCGGTCATGGAAAGTTTTCTGCCGTATTCACTCAAGAGCAAGGCTTTACCACATGCAGTAACCGCTTCCTCCCCTATGTACAGGAGTTGGCACAGGCGGTAGCGGATCTTGAAGCCGAAACGGCACCCACCCCGGAACAGCTGGAAGCCCTACTGCCGAAACTGGCAGTCTTGTTGCAAACGCTGCAACAATTTAAACAGCAGAGTAAATAGCAAGAGTTCAATCAGTTGAATCAATAATATGAGCCGGGCCAAGCCCGGCCTTGTCATCTTAGTGTCACTTGCAACACCTAGACTCTATCCGATTTGGGGCCTTGTAAGGTATTGCAGTTTGATGGCCATAGACAGAATAGCTGAACTCGGAAGTGTGTTGGATAACGAGGATGTCACCGCACTGTTTCAGCCGATTATCAACATAGACAGCAACAGTATTCATGGTTTTGAAGCCTTAAGCCGCGGCCCCATAGGCAGCAGCGTTCACTCTCCATTTCATCTGTTCAGTGCTGCCGAACACCTGGGGCGCCTCTCCGAGCTGGAAACCTTGTGTCGCCGGGTATCCATAGCCCAATTTCAGCAAAAACAACTGCCTGGCAAGCTTTTTATCAATATCTCACCCAAGGCGCTGCTGGATCCAACCCATCCCAAGGGGCAAACACTCAAGCTCTTGCAACAGTTCGGCATAGCGCCATCCAATGTGGTCATAGAGCTGTCGGAACAATACCCTGCCGATGACATAGATCAGCTCAAAGCCTGCCTTAATCACTATCGCAATCAGGGGTTTTTGACCGCTCTCGACGACTTGGGTGCCGGTTATTCTGGCCTGCGTCTATGGTCAGAACTCTCCCCCGACTATGTCAAAATTGATCGCCACTTTATTCACCAAATAGACAAGTTTCCGGTAAAACAGGAGTTTGTCCGCTCCATCATAGAGCTTTGCCAAAGCCTGACCTGTAAAGTCATCGCCGAGGGTATAGAGACTGAAGCCGAGCTGACGATACTGCGCCAGCTCGGGATCACTTATTGTCAGGGCTTCTTACTCGGCAGACCCGAGGCGCAGCCGGATAGACAACTGCAAACCCGCTATCTCACCATTCGTCAGCAGGAGCAACCTAGATACAACGAGGCGGCGGAGAGCCTGTGCCATCAGGCACAAACCTGCCCCTCCGAGACTGAGCTCAAGCAGTTGAGCGAACGCTTTCTCTCCCAGCCGGAGCTTCAGTGCATTGTGGTGCTGGAGCATAAACGTCCCTTGGGACTGGTCTATCGCCATCGGCTGATGGAGCTATTTTCCCGTCCCTATGGCCGCGCCTTGCATGAACACCAGGCGGTGACTGAACTCATGGACAGAGACGTGCTTATGGTCGATGCGGCCACACCTCTGTCATTGGTGAGCCAAAAACTTACCGCCAAGCCTGGCTCCGAAATAGCGCAGGAATTCATTATCCTGCGTCAAGGTGAGTTTATCGGTCTTGGTCACACCCGCGAGCTGCTGCAGCGCATTACTGAACATAGAATACAGATGGCGCGCCACGCCAACCCGTTAACTGAATTGCCCGGGAATGTACCCATTCAGGAAGAGCTGCAACGGCTACGGAAACTACGACAGCATTTCTATCTGGCCTATTTTGATCTATGCCATTTCAAGCCTTATAACGACATCTATGGCTTCAGTCGTGGTGATGAAGTGATAAGGGCCGTAGCCGGCCTGCTCAGACAATATGGTAAAGCGCAGTTTATCGGCCACGTGGGTGGCGATGATTTTGTGATGATAGGCACAGAGCCAAAACTACTCGGGGTTTGCCAGCAGATATTGGCCGAGTTTGAGCAGAGTAAAAGGCAATTCTTCAGTGATGAACATTGGCAAAGACAGCGCTTGTTTGCCAAGGACAGACAAGAGCAGGAATGCTTTCAACCGCTATTGCGCCTCAGCGTCGGAATACTGCCACCGCCATTGAGTCTGGATGCCAACGAACATGAATTATCCCGCCTGTGTGCGCTGGCGAAAAAGCAGGCCAAGCACACCCCCCAAGGGCTGTGCTTGCTGGATATGCCGAAAACAGCTTAAAGTTTTGGCTTGAGTGTTTTCTGGAACCAGTCTTTCAGCATTCTTTCTTCATAGCGGAAGCTGTCGCTGTTGATTCTGTCCACATGGTCGAGAAACTGCATATCGGTCAGCTTTTCATCGCCGGCAATGACTACCTGATCGCCTTCCAACAAGCGATAACTGAAGCTTATCTTGGGCGGATAAACGTTCTTGACTACACGTATATCGTTGGCAGTAGCACCAAAGGTAGGCCGCACATCACCGGCCAAATCCACGTCTGTGACCGTCAGCTCCAGCTTTTGGTTGTCTTTTAGAGATGATGAAACATCTTTATCCAGAGTCTTGGTCAAGGTATCAAACAGACGTTTTTCATAACGGGATTGCAGCTCGCTGGCAGACTTGATATCCCGAAAATCCTTGGGTGACTGCCACTCAATTTTGACCTTACCCGATTCAGTCACAGGGTTTTCATCGGCCTTATCGGCCGCCAGCACCGAGCCAGAGGCCAGGGCACTTACAAGTAACAGATGTCTGATTTTCATATCAGCCTCCTTTGGGAGCGATTGTCAGTATGCTTTTGCTTCAAACTCAGAGTATAAAATTTAACCTGAATCCGGGCTTAACGCAAAACTAATATGCGAATAGTGTTGTACTATAAGTAGCTATTTTAATGTGATATTTTTCGTAATACATCATCCAGAAAGATTAACTTGAGTATCAATTTGTAGCCGCAGCAACAAACTTTCAAACAATGCGGCTTGAGTCAGCCCCGCTGAAGTAATCTAATAGACCGAAAACCGAGCCATTACAGGAGCACCAGTGAAACTCTCACCGCCTTTGCTAATTACTTTGGGACTGTTTACCGCTCTGGGAATTGTTCTCGTTGCCATCAATCAGGATGCTAAACCCAAGGGGCCGGAAACCTGGAGTGCCTTCATTTATACCCATGGTTTCGATTCGGGGCGTTATCTCAAAGAGGACGATTTTGGCGACTATGCCAGCTGTAAAGCGTTCGCCATCGAGAAGTCCCAGGCCGCAGAAGGGGCTCCTTGGGAGTGCGGCAGCTACTGCCGCTTTGACTCCCGCCGCCAGGGTTTTCAGTGCGAGCAGATGCGTAATGACTAAGCCTGCTTAGAAGGGGAAACGGGCGCTGAGCTTGGGGTACAGTTTACGCAGTGCCTTGGGCTGATCGTTGAAACGCTTGCCCTTGGGCTGACTCAGCCCCGAAGGCACAAACGGTAACTCTTTGCCGGTACGGGTCTCGTATAGCTGGCCGGCCAGCAGGTCTATCTCCTCAACAAAAGGATAGGCGTAACCATTCAATTGCGGCCAAACTTCCAGCTCTCCCAGCGAATCCGCTGCATTGCAGGCCGCCTGATAACGCTCCTTTCCCAGAGTCACCAGGAAGTTCCGGAACTCGGCGAAACCATAATCTGAATCAACTCCGGCAATGATGTAAGCTGCGCCCCAAAGATCCCAGCTGTAACTCAACCTGAGCAGCCTGGCAAAGTGTTTATCAAACTCTGCCAGCTCATCATCGCCCAGGCTTTGCAGTTTTTCGGTCAAACGCGCCTGGAGTTCCTGTTGTTCCTGATCGGGATAGTCGCGGCTGACCAGCTCCCAGAACTGCTCTTCTGTCATTGAGTGTTATCCTGCCAAAAATGTCGGCGCTCATTTTACCGGAAAATGCGATTAAAATCCGGCTGGACTCACCCCAGGGCTTTCCATAGACTTAGGCCCATTTCTCACAGGAGTCATTTATGTCCATTTCAAGACCAATACCATTGGTACTGCTTTGCATCCTCTATCTGGTACTGGCCGGGGTAGCACTGTGGCGCACCATCAGCACAGGTGCAGTAGATCTGTTTACCTTGGGAGTCATCCCAGTATTGGTAGGCATAATGTTACGTACAAGTTGGTCGCTGTGGGCACTGCGTATCTATCTCTTTATCCAGACTCTGGGACTACTGGCATTGGCCACTACTGCATTGATGGCACTGCAGATAACGCCTGAAGATGTCAAACTTGAGCTGGCTGGACGCAATATCCCCTTGCTGCCGCTGGCGGCTGTGTTGTTGGCCTTGCTGGCATTCCAGTATTGGGTGGCTTTTTCCGCCAACACAAAACGCTTCTTGCAACAGGAAAAATCTGACTAGATCGCACTGAATTTAAGGAAATCAGCGACCGGCTCACAATTTTGTATAATTTTGGTTAAAAAATAGCGAATAAAGCCCAAGAAGCCCGCTGAAAGGCCTTTTCAAGCCAAAAACCTTATGGCATGTTAGATGGGCAATAATAATTCAATCGACGGAAAGAAGAGACGCTCCAGATGAACAAAACTGAACTAATCGCAAAAATGGCAGAACATGCAAACCTGTCCAAGGCAGAAGCTGCCCGCGCCCTCAAGTCGTTCGAAGTAGCAGTGACTGATGCCATGAAAGAAGGATCTAAAATCTCCATCGTAGGCTTTGGTTCTTTCGAAACCTCAACCCGCGCGGCGCGCACAGGTCGTAATCCGCAAACCGGCAAAGAGATCCAGATCCCTGCAGCCACTATTCCCAAGTTTAAAGCCGGTAAGGCTCTGCGTGACAGCGTCAACTAAACTGCTTTTCACGGATGAAAGCGCCTCATATTGAGGCGTTTTTTTATTGTCTGTAGTTCCCAACATCCCACTGCACAGAAAAAGGGCAAAACGCCCTAACTAAAGGCAATAATCTGTTAACTTAGTTTCAGAATAAAAGCTAACTTTCTGTATTTCATATTCATTTAAACTTGGCACAAGATTCGCTCATCCCACAAAGACAATAACGAGTGTCTGCGCCGGTCAAGCTTGCCCGGTTCCGGAACCCAACCATCGAGGGGATGAGAATGAAACACACCAAGTTTTCAATGTCAGTTATTGCAGGTCTGTTGTTGCTGGCCGGCGAAGTCCAGGCGACTGTATCAGGGAATATCGGCGTCGCCTCCAACTATCTGTGGCGCGGGGTTACCCAAACAAATGACTCTGTCGCCGTTCAAGGCGGTATAGACTACAGCCACGACTCTGGCTTTTACCTGGGCACCTGGGCCTCTAATGTCGACTTTGGTGATGACACCAGTTACGAGCTCGATTTTTACGGCGGTTACTCCGGCAGCATAGGCGAAGACTTTGGCTATGACATCGGCTATCTCTACTATGGTTATCCTGATGCCAAGGGTGATATCGACTTTGGCGAACTGGCGTTGACCCTCAGTTGGAAGTGGTTTGAGCTGGGTTATGCCAAGGTGGTCAATGCCGGTGATGATGTAGCCAAAGCGCCGCTGGATAACAAGGATTTGAGCTATATCCACGCGGGTTTCAGCTATCCCATCACGGAAACCGTGACGCTGACGGCACACTATGGTTATTCAGACGGCGATGTGGTGCAGAGCTGGTTCCAGGTTTCCGACTACGCCGACTACCACTTGGCCATCAGCAAGGACACAGGCATAGGCTCTGTCTCCTTTATGGTAGCCGATACGGATCTACCGGACGACGATGCCAAGATAGTGCTCAGCTATGTCTATGAGTTCGAATTCTAAGGAAGGTGCGAACTCCTATATGGGAAAAGCCCGAGGCGCAATCAGGCGATAACAGTTCGATTGTGTTTACGGGCAGCAACCATTTTTTCGATATGCTCCACTATCGGCTCTGCCACCTTGATGCCTGTAGTCAGTTCTATGCCTTCAATACCCGGAGCCGAATTGACTTCAAGCACCAAGGCGCCGCGCTCGGAGCGAAGAATATCCACCCCGGCCACTGCCAACCCCATCGCCTTGACTGCATCTATGGCGCTCTTGCGCTCCTGAGGGGTAATCTTGATTTTCTCGGCGCTGCCACCCAAATGCAGATTGGAGCGAAAATCTCCTTCCGGCCCCTGGCGTTTCATGGCCGCAACCACCTTGTCGCCCACCACGAAGCAGCGGATATCACTGCCGTTGGCTTCTTTGATATATTCCTGTACCAGAATGTTGGCCTTAAGCCCCAGAAAGGCTTCAATAACGCTCTCGGCGGCCTTCTTGGTTTCGGCCAGCACCACGCCTATTCCTTGGGTGCCTTCCAAAAGTTTAATCACCAGCGGCGCACCACCCACCATGGCGATAAGATCCGGAATATCGTCCGGCTTGCTGGCAAAGCCGGTGACCGGCATACCTACCCCTTTGCGAGAGAGCAACTGCAGTGCCCGCAGCTTATCCCTTGAGCGGGCTATGGAGATAGAATCATTGGCGGCGTACACCCCCATCATCTCGAACTGGCGCACCAGGGCACAGCCATAAAAAGTCACACTGGCATGGATCCTCGGGATAATGGCATCAAAACCGCTGAGTTCTTCACCTTCAAGATGAATACTGGGTTGCACCGAGTTGATGTTCATATAACAGTTGAGTGGATTGATCACCAAGGCCTGATGACCGCGTCCCTCACAGGCTTCCACCAGCCTGCGGGTAGAATAAAGCTCGGGAAATTGAGAGAGGATACCGATTTTCATGTTTGGAAGACCCGGTAAAGAGAGTTATGGCCCAGCAAAAAGAGCAGGCATCTTTGACCATACTTTGCCAATAGGCAAGCAAAATCAAACATTCCCCTCGGCCAGCAAAGGTAAAATATGCTGCACTTCAAAATCCGTGGGCCGAATCGGCCGACAGTAAAGATATCCCTGCAGCAGATTGCAGCCTCGTTCACGACAAAACTGCGCCTGCGCCTCTGTCTCTATACCCTCAGCCACAGACACCACGTTAAAACCGTTGGCAAAATTAATCAAGGCAGACAACAGACGTTTACCACGTTCATCCTGCTCGACCGAAGCCACAAAACTCTTGTCGATTTTAAGTACATTGATAGGAAAATATTTGATGTGCTCGAGAGATGAAAAGCCGGTGCCAAAGTCATCCAAAGACAACACTACCCCCAAGGCAGCAATCCGCTCCAACACCTTGGCCAGCTCCAGCGGTTCTTCAATCAGGGCATTTTCGGTGAGTTCCAGCTCCAGCTGCGTTGCCGGCAACCCGGTTTGCTGCAATACCCTGACTATGGTCTGATACAGGGTTTCACGAATGATCTGCGATGGTGACAGGTTTACCGCCACTGATAGCCGCTTGCCTACGGGAGTCAACATCATTAGCCACTCAACGGTTTGCACGCAGGCCTGTGCCAACACCCACTCACCTATCTCATCCACCAGGCCTATCTCTTCGGCTATAGGCAGAAAACTGTCAGGCGCCAGCAGGCCATCTTCCGGATGTTGCCAGCGCAGCAGCGCCTCCACTCCCAAAAGCTCGCCGGAAATTGCATCGAATTTCCCCTGATAAAAGACCCTGAATTCATCCCGCTCCAGCGCAGTTCTCAGCCCCATTTCGATACGGTTACGAAACCTCACCTCCCTGGCCAACTCTTCAGAATAAAACTGGATCTGATTGCGGCCAATTTTTTTGGCGCGATACATGGCTATATCGGCACACTTGAGCAGCTCAGAACTATCACAGACAGAATCACTGTACACTGCAATGCCAATGCTGGCGCCGATCAGCACCTCATGCTCTCCAAGCGGGAAAGGCTCTTCAAAGGCCTGCTGTAGCCTATTGGCCACCGCCATCGGAAAGTAACGATTCTCGGACTCTGTCACCAACACCACAAATTCATCGCCGCCGAGACGGGCAATCAGATCTCCTTCCCTGAGCGCCGCGCTTAGACGGTTGGCCACTTCCACCAATAGGATATCCCCCACCTGGTGCCCTAAGGTGTCGTTGATACCTTTGAAATCATCCAGATCCAAGAGGATCACCGCCAGCATGTCCTGATGGCGCTTGACCTGACTCAAGGTACGATTGAGGCAGAGTTCAAAACCGTAGCGATTGACCAGCTTGGTCAGGGAATCATGTTCAGCCAGCTCTTTGAGCTTCTCGTGGCTTTGGCGCAGTGCCAACGCCATCGAGGCCCGCTGTTTGGCATTGCGGATTGCACGGGTCAAGCGGCTGGTATTCACTTCATCCTTGAGCAGAAAATCCTGCGCCCCAAGTTCGATACAGCGCTGTGCCAGCTTATCGTCTTCATAACGGGAAATCATCACTACCGCGGTCTGCTCTCCGGCAGATTCATTGAGACGGCTCAATACTTCCAGGCCATTGGCATCGGGCAACATATAGTCGAGCAGTATGCCGTCGAAACGCTGCTGACAGGCGAACTCCAAGCCACTCTGGGCACAGTTGGCCTCCATCACCTTAAACGCCAGTGACGATTGATCCAGGGCGCGGATGATAGCGGCTCTGTCTATCTCATCGTCATCGATCAACAACAGATTCATGCTTTCCATCCCTCAGGCTTCCGGCAACTCGACAATACGCCAATAACTTTCCAGCATATTGAAAATATTATAAAAACCATCACTTATTTCATGCTTGACCATATAGCCGGCCACATGATGCTTATAAGCTTCAACCTTGTCTTCATCGGCGCTTGAAGTAGTCAACACAAACACTACTGAGAGAGACAATGCAGGGTCATTACGAATATCACTGAGAAACTCCAGACCATTCATCCTTGGCATATTGAGATCCAACAAAATCAGATAGGGGTGGTGCACCCGGCCATCATTCAGCATCTCCAAGGCCTCCAAGCCATCTTTGGCTCGGACCAAGGGGTTGAGCAATCTGAGCTGCTGCATCGCCCGCTGCACCGCCATGTAATCGACATCATCGTCATCCACCAACAGAATAGTCACTTCCTTATATCCGGCAGTTTGACTCATGACTCCTCCTTGAAGTTGACCGGCCAAGTGAAATAAAAGCTGCAACCACGCCCTTCCGATTTCACCCAAATCTTGCCGCCCATGTTTTCCACCGACTTTTTCACCAAAGAGAGCCCCAGACCACTGCCTTCAACCTCATCTCTTGGCTTAAGTGTTTGGAATATGGCGAAAATTTTATGATGGAACTTGGCCGCTATCCCAGGGCCGTCATCCATAACACAAAAACAATAGTAGTCGCCCTGGCGCTCGCTGCTGACGCTGAGTACCCCCTCCTCTTTATCGTGATGCTTGATGGCGTTGCTGAACAGGTTTCGGAAAACCAATTCCAGCGGCACCCTGGCCGTGGTCAGCACAGGCATTTCAGACAAGATAACCAGCTTGAACCCAGTTGGCGGTGCCACCAGGCTGAAGGTATCCTGCAGTAACTGTTTGCTGTCCACCTCGGTCAACTCGGTATCCACCCTGCCTATGCGCGAGAAGGTCAACAAGCCGTCCAGCAAGAGTACCATTCGCTGGACCCGGCTCTTGATCAGTCGCAAATACTTTTGTACCTGTTCGCTGCTGTTGTCACTGAGATCTTCTGCTAGCCACTCGGATAACTGCTCTATGCCCCGCAGTGGCGATTTGAGGTCGTGAGAAGCTATGTAGGCAAAACTGTCCAGCTCACGGTTTATTTTCTCCAGCTCCTCCGTGTGGCGAGCTTTTTCCGCTTCAATCCGTTTGCGATCCGAGACATCATTGATAGTGGCCAGAATCGACTGGCCATTAGTGAAATGAATTGGGGTCAACCCCACTTCAACCGCCACCAGAGAGCCATCTTTGGCGCGACCAAACAGGTCATCACGCTGGGACATATTCTTGGCAATCGGCTGCTGCAGGTAGCCCCCCATGTGTTGATTGTGCGACTTGTGCAGGCTCTCCGGCAGCAGTATATTCACGCTGCGGCCCAGCAGCTCATCCCGGGCATAACCGAACAGTTGCTCTGTATGGGCATTCACCAGAGTGATGAGTCCATGACCGTCGACCATGATCAGCGCCGATGGCGAGGCCTCGATAACCAAGCGGAAGCGCTTTTCATTGGCCAGGATCTCATTGGCCAGCAAGCCTTCCTGGTATCTGGCCCTGGCGTTACTAAGCAGAAAATAGAGCAGTGCCAAGATAAACAGTACGCCTATGCCCAGCATCAATTTGCTTTGCAGTTTCTCGGTTTCGGTGACAAAACTCTTGTCGGCACCAATTTGCAGCAACCATTGATGACCACCGACTTTGAGCGGCAGCACATGGTTGTAGGTTTTGGTAACCTGGCCTTCCTCCTCAGTGCTGTACAGCAGCGAAGTGTCAGAGGGGGTGTCGCCATCAAAGATCTCTAGATTCAGACTGGGAAACTTGTCGGCCAAAATGCCTTGCATCAGGTTATTCATTCGAAAGGCTGCATAGACCACACCTGTAGCGGCTTTGGGGCCGACAGAAGTTTCATCATAAAGTGCTAAGTACATCAAGAAGCCGGCCTGAATATCCTGCTGAGTTTCCTGTACCAGGGTAATTTTGCCGGATATTGCCGCCTCCCCGGTGTTGATGGCTCTGTCTATCGCTTCTCGGCGAGTCGGTTCGGAATACATGTCATAACCAAATGCCCGCCGATTACGCCAATCGAAGGGTTCCAGATAGATAATGGCCTGGTAGGTATCACGCTTACCGACTGGGTACACCCGGTATTCTTCAAAACCTTCAGCGCGGATAGCTGCCTCATGAGCAATCAACTGCTCCGGGGATACAATAACGCTGTAGCCTATTCCCTGGATCCCGGGATAAAAGCTCTCCATCTTGGCGTTGGTCACATATTCGTGCCACTCCTCACGGGTCACACCATCGGATGCCATAAACAGGCCCACGCCACCCCGCAGTACCTGCTCATAGGTCAACAGACGATCTCTTATGGCATCTTTGACCAACATGGCCTGATACTCAAAGCGCTCACGTCCACGCTGCTCCGCATATTGATTAAACAGGTACCAACCCAGGCAAGTAAAAAGGAGTGCAACCAGGATAATCACCCAAACCGAGGCCGGAGTGGAAAAGCCGAAGCGTTTTACAGAGGTGGATGATGCGGTGAGACGATCGTCCGGGATCATAAACAGCCGAGTCCTTAGCCAATTAAGCGAATGCCATGGGGTTAATTCTGGTCGGGTTCATGAAAAAAACAAGTCAAAAACAGCACAAAATCCCCAAGATTTAGGTTCTTGGAAAATATCGTCAAAATGTTGTCTCGATCTCACATCCAACAGAAGCTCAATGCTAGATTTCAGTTTAACCAAAACTAATATTGACTAGAGGGACGGACAGAATCATTTGCTTTGTTAGACAAAAATTTTTGCTTTTCAGCCAATGCTTTTTTGGCTAGAAAATCCTTGGATAAACCATGAGGAATTCGTGATGGCCCATATTGTTGAACTCGTGCCCAACGATGCTGAAATTGAAGCGATGACCACCCCAAAAAACCGCCAGGCCGAGAAGGCGCTGCAACACAAACGCCAGATAAAACGCCGTTTGGAGGATTATCTGGAACGCCTGGAACTCAGACGAGCCATGGGGCTCGATGATGACGATATGTTTTAGCCTTCAGAAATAGGAGGATGTCAGCAACATCCTCCTTATCCTTGCCGCCCCCGCAAAGACTGGGTTTGGATAAGCAGGGCTTCGGCCTTGGCACCCAACCAGACGTATAGTCCCAAGGCCACCAACAAGCCAACCACCGCCAACATCATCAAAATCGCTCCCTGAATATACTCCACCTGTCCGAGTGATGCCTTGAACATGGTCAGCAAGGCCTCGATGGAGATGGCGATCAATATGGTGGAAACAAAGCGGGTAATGGTGCGCCGGGTGGAACTGTGGCGGAAGATGTCTTTGTGCATCAACACTTCTTCTTCCAGTATGGTCTTACCGAGATCGAATATCGCCAACGCCAGGGTGATATAGATGATGATCCCAAACGGCTTGAGCGAATCATGAGCCAACTGCGGCCCCTGCGCCAACAAATGCCAGATATCCCTGGCCGAGATCAACACCAATACCCCGACTATGATGAATAGCCCTGTCACCAGAGTGAGATAAACCGCCTTGAACAGCGGCGTCACCTTGCGTCTTAAACTGTCGCCCATCATAAACTCAATCAGCCGGGTCAGGTTGATATCTACCACCACAAAGCCACGACTGGCATCCAAACGGCTCACGCCCAGGGACGCCGATAAACATAACTGCCCGGACGCATTGGAAAGATAAGGCGAAGTTATCTGTACCCCACTCTTATCACTGGTATTGAGAAAATAGGGGCGCTGGCTGCGATCCGGATGTTCCCCCACCGCCAGCAGTTTGATCTTTTGCTGGATAAGGGCCAGGTTCGGACTCACCTGCTGGCCATTTTCATCCAGCAAATACATCAATTCCACAAAGGGATAACAGGCCGACACTTCAGAAAACACCTTAATGGCCCGCCCTGTGTCATCAAAGAGCTGAGCATCGGCCATTCCGGTCAAAATCGACTGCAATAGTTCATCGATTAGCGGCTGATACTCATGAAAACGTTCAATCACACTCAAGTAACTCATATTTGCCATAAGGGCTCCTGAAAGTTCGCCTATACAACCTCAAATAAGCAGCTTGAGTGCCAATATTACAACATGATGAATATCAATTAATTAGCTTAAATCATCTGCGCCGACTATGCTCAATAACCAAGCAACTGCACCAAGATCTGGCAAGGATAAATTCTGTTGCCAGACAGCGCGTTATCCAAGATGATAGCCGCCAATAACCTGTGTCTTCCGAGGAGACCATTGATGCCAGACACAAGTACCTATAAAGAGGATCTGCGGCGCCTCTCGGACGAGCTTATCCGGTTGCAGAAACCGATAAAAATCCTCGATGCCATCAAATGGCCAAGGGAGGTGGAAGCCCGATTTCTCGAAAATAACGGCAGACAATTACCTGCCATAGACGCCGAGTTTTACCAGCGTCTGCCACTGCCTTTTGACCCGGATAAGACCCGCCAAGAGTTAACCGAACTGCGTTTGCAGACCCGCAAGCGTCTGGGAAGATACGACAAGCTTGGCAAGATATTGGTGGCTAATATCGAGCAGTATCTTCAGGTTATCGACATGCTGCAACATAGAGGTAAGGCCGACTTCGGTGAGTTCAGCCGTCGCCTCTACGGCAGCGCCAACCATAAGCTCCACGGCGACAGACACAACCTCAGACAGCTCGGCGATCGTTTGAGTTACATCTTCTCGCTGCCGGCAGCGCTGCGCAGCAATCGCCATCACCCCAAAGAAATCGCCGCGCCGGAGGCGGTGGACATACTCGGCCGCCGCCTGAAAGATTATTTCCACAGCGACGATATTCGGGTACGCCTCAGTGACGGCATAGTCTCGGATGCCGCCGTGGGTGGCGATACGGTCAAACTCAACAGCAAGGCGCTATTCAGCCAATCGGATCTCGATGTTTATGAGGTACATGAGGGCTGGGTACATGTGGGCACAACCCTCAATGGCCGGGCTCAACCCTGGGCCACCTGGCTCAGTGTCGGCTCCCCCAGGGTAGCCGCAGCCCAGGAAGGGTTGGCGGTATTGATGGAAACCATCACCCTGAGCTCCAACCCAGGGCGGGCAAGACGCATCAGCGACAGGATCACTGCGGTCGACATGGCCGAGCAAGGTGCTGACTTCATAGAAGTATTCAACTATTTCTGCGGCCAGAATCTCAGTAAACGAGACAGTTACCGGGTGACTCAGCGGGTATTTCGCGGTGGTATGGTGCAAGGTGGCAGTTATTTCACCAAGGATATCTCCTATGTGCGCGGCTATGTGGAAAACATTAACTTTATCCGCTCCGCCATCACAGCCGGGATCCCGGAGATCATCCCCATGTTGTTTGTCGGTAAGCTGGCCATTGAAGATATCCCTGTACTTTATCAGGCTCATAGAGAGGGGCTTATTGCCGCCCCCAAGTATCTACCGCCCATGTTTGATAACTTCAGTGGCCTCTATGCCTGGTTTGGTTTCGCCTCCGGGATGGCCGGGATAGACCTCAAAGGCGTTCAGCGGCACTTCAGTCATCTATTCAAGCAGTTACCCAATGCCGAACCCATGTTTGAACTGCAGGAAGACACTGAGTTTGACAGCAACGCCGACTGATAAAGAAACAGGGCAACTCGAGTTGCCCTGTTTTGGGTTCAGGACCAATTGGATCACTATTTTTGCAACTCGGCCTGACGCTGCTTGATGAAATATTCCCGAGTCAGCGCGAAAACCACAGGACTGAGTAGCGCCAGGGCTATCAGGTTGGGGATAGCCATCATGGCATTGAGGGTATCGGCCACCAGCCAGATAAAGTCCAAAGACGCAACAGCCCCTACCGGCACCATCAGAGTCCAGACCAAGCGAAACGGCACTATGGCGCGAATGCCGAACAGATACTGAACGCACTTTTCACTGTAAAAACTCCAGCCGAGAATAGTGGTAAAGGCGAAAATTGCCAAAGCCACCGCCACTATGTAATGCCCTATGGGCAAGGCATGGCTGAAAGCATAGGAGGTCAAGGCTGCGCCGGTTTCCCCCGAGGTCCAGGCGCCGGAAACGATAATCGCCAAACCTGTGATGGAGCAGACCACTATGGTATCAATAAAGGTACCCAGCATGGCTACCAGACCTTGAGCCACTGGGTTATTGGTCTGCGCAGCCGCATGGGCAATAGGTGCACTGCCAAGACCGGCCTCATTGGAAAATACCCCTCGGGCGACCCCGAAACGTATAGCAGCCCAAACTGCCGCCCCGGCGAAACCACCCTGGGCCGCCACTGGGCTAAAGGCGCTCTCGAATACCAACTCCAGTGCCGCCGGGATCTGATCGAAATAGACCACAATCACAGCCAAGCCTGCTGTGATATAAAACACAGTCATCAAGGGCACCAACTTACCGGCCACATCGGCAATCCGTTTGATACCGCCCATCAGGACTGCACCCACCAGGATCATCATGACCAGGCCAGTTGCCCAGGCTGGAACACCAAAGTTGCTGTCCAAGGCGTCAGCCACCGAATTGGCCTGTACTGTATTGCCGATACCAAAACCGGCAAAGCCACCAAATAAAGCAAATAGCGTTCCCAACCAGGCCCATTTCTGGCCGAGGCCATTCTTGATGTAGTACATGGGGCCACCTATGTGGTTGCCGCTGTCATCGACCTCGCGATACTTGACCGCCAACACGGCTTCTGAAAACTTGGTAGCCATCCCCACCAGCGCGGTGCACCACATCCAAAACAATGCCCCCGGGCCGCCAAGAAAAATTGCCGTCGCCACTCCGGCGATATTCCCTGTTCCTATGGTGGCCGACAGTGACGTCATCAGCGCATTGAAGGGGCTGATCTCCCCTTTCATATTGGTGTCTTTATCCGGGATCCGCCCGGACCAGAGTAAACGGAAGCCTCTCCCCAGCTTGAGAAGTTGCATAAAGCGCAAACCTATGGACAGAAACAGTCCTACCCCCAGGATCATCACCAGCATGGGCACACCCCAAACCAGGCTGTTAAGCTGGCTAACCCACTCCATTATCGTTTCCATTCCAACCTCGTGTAGTTATTGTTATCGCTGCAGTTTCCACCTGTTATGGCAAAACAGCATAAGGAATACCCAGGTTACAACGAAATATTAACAATTGGAAACCCGAGGTCAAACTCAGTCGGCGCTCAACCCCAGGTTGGCCGGCAGCTGGGCTATATCACCGGCCACCCATTCAGCCTCTATACACTGCTGCAGATGCTCAGCCATAAAGTGCACCAATTGCCGCGCCGCATAAGGCATACGCCTGTCTTTACGACTCACCAGATACCAGTTGCTCTCCAACGGGAAGCCCTTCACGTTCAGAATAGCCGGGCGCTCACGCCCTTCCTCCAGGGTATGGGCCGAAATAACAGATAACCCCAGCCCAGAAGCAACCCCCAGACGAATGGCTTCATTACTCTCGATCTGCATACAGTCGCCCAGTTCCATCCCCTGACCGCTGAGCCAGGACTCAAACATTAACCGAGTAGCCGAACCAGGCTCACGGATGAGAAAGCGCTCGCGACTGAGCTGCTCAAACTTGAGTTCACTCTGCCCGGCAGCCCAATGGTTTCTGGGGGCAATCAACTGCAGAGGGTTACGGATGATCCGCGCCGATTGCACAGTATCGCCCCTGGGGGGATGGCTGAAGAGATAAAGATCATCTTCCAGATGCTCAAAGCGATTCAGTACATGGGCACGGTTGCCTATGTTCAGTGTGACTCGGACGCCGGGGAAATGGCGATAGAAGGCGCCGAGGATCCGCGGCACCACATACTTAGCCGTGGTCACCAGGCCGATATTGATGTGGCCGCTCTGCCCTTCCCGCACCTTGGCCAGCATACCGTTGAAGTCTTCCAAACGAGTCATCACATCCACGGCGGCACGATACAGCTCCTGGCCGACCTGGGTCGGTCGCAGTCCTCCCGGGCCGTTTTCCAGTAATGGCTCCCCCACCAGCTCGGCCAATTTTTTCAATTGCAGCGATACGGTCGGCTGAGTCAGATAAAGGTGTCTGGCAGCGGCTGAAATATTCTGCCGCCGGACCACTTCGATATACACCTGCAACAAGCGCAGGCTGAGATGACGAAGATCCATAGATAATTATCTATATATATGTAGTGAATAATTTATTTTCCAATATAGCGCCGGGCGAGCACAATCTCCAGCCGTCTAACAAGGAGAACCCCATGCCTGATGTTGTTATTGCCTTTTTCGGCCTAGGCCTGTTGGCCGGTCTGCTCAAATCAGATCTCAGAGTCCCCGAATCCACCTACGAAACCCTTTCCATTCTGTTAATGCTGACCCTGGGCCTAAAGGGTGGCATGGCACTGCACGGCCACACAGATCAGCTGTCCTTTACCGAGCTGGGGTTGGTGATAGGCCTGGGACTGGCTATCCCGCTGGCGCTGTATCCCATATTGAAAAAAGTGGTTCGCCTATCCCAGAGCGATGCCATCAGTATTGCCGCCCACTACGGTTCGGTCAGTGCCGGGACCTTTGCCGTTGTCTACGCCATGACGGAGCAGCTGGGCTGGCCACTCAAACCCGAAACCACTCTCTATCTGGTACTGCTGGAGCTGCCATCCATCATAGTCATGTTGTGGCTCTATCGACGCCTGAATCGGAATAAAACGGGAGGCAGTGGCAATATTCTGCTGGAAGCGCTTACCAGTCGTGGGGTGATATTGTTGGGGGGCGGCGTGCTTATCGGATGGGGCTACGGCGCTGAGGGCTTGGCCTCTTTGAGCCCTGTGCTGATGCAGGGATTCAAGACCTTGCTGGCGCTGTTCCTGCTGGAGATGGGCTTATGTACCGCCAGGGTGTGTGCTCCGCTGCCCTTGAGTCACTGGCGCCTGTTGGTATTTGCCGCCGTTACGCCTTTTGTCCTTGCCTGGGTGGGCATCATTACAGGTCACGCCTTGGGGCTGCCCGCCGGTTCGGCACTGGTACTGGCCGGCCTCTGCGCCAGCGCCTCTTATATTGCGGCACCGGCAGCGATCCGCGCGGCCATTCCATCGGCCAATATCGGCGTGGCCATGTTGGCCTCGCTGGGGGTTACTTTCCCGATTAACCTGCTGATAGGGCTTAATCTTTACCGTCAATGGGTCGCCTGGATTTACGGGCTCTGAATTTGTTCTTGTGGCGCGGGTGCAGACTCGAGTAACAGCTTAAGATTACTGAGCCCGCGCAATAGATCCGTGGCGATCATGGTTTCAAAATCGACAAACAGAAACATCAGATTCATCGGATAATCCAGATGCCCCTTAAAGCCCCAACTGAGGTTGGTTCTATTACCTTCATAGGGCTCAAATAACATGTAGGCGGGTTCAGTGGCCTCGAAGGGAGTCAGGAATCTGAGCTCATAATCTATGCGTTTGTTG
Source organism: Shewanella indica (assembly GCF_002836975.1). Classification (GTDB taxonomy): domain Bacteria; phylum Pseudomonadota; class Gammaproteobacteria; order Enterobacterales; family Shewanellaceae; genus Shewanella; species Shewanella indica. The sequence continues at coordinate 83,293 of NZ_NIJK01000029.1, forward strand.
GTTTCCATGGCGACTATCTCTTGCTCACCTTGACCCACCTCTGGGTTATCACTCTCCCAAGCTGAGACAAAGCCAACAGTGCCGTCAACGCCGCGATAACTGCGCTTCATCGCCGGATCCATCTTAGCCCAGACGCTGAAATTATCTTGATTCTTCAGATACTTCACATAGTCATAGACCTCGGCCACCGGACGATTTATCACCACATTGGTGGTCACCTGATAGTCGCTTTTGACAAACAGAGCGGCAATCAGCGGCACAGCCACTATCAGTGCCAGCAGGATAAACAGTGTCTTAATAAAACGCATAAGGATTCTCCAAACAAGTTTTCTTCCGACAACAATTACTTGTCTGAGTATATCCTGCAAACAGCTTAAAAAGTAACCAAGCTGTTAAATATTGAAAAAAGTGGTTTTACCGCTATTAGAGCTAGCAAATCTTGGCAGAGAAGCGAGCCAGGCCACAAATCATCCACTGGTGGTTTGTTGTAAAAATGTTTTTAGGTTACAGTCACCTGTAAACATGGACGTCTAACCAAAGGACTGTAATGGGACTGATCCTGGCGCCACTGCTTATTATCTGGCTGGCAATATTGACTGTGGCGGGTTACCAGGCCACTTTATACTTCAAAGAAACTTTCAGCCTCAGCGGCCTATTGGCATTTTCCAGTGTCAGTTTGCTCTGCGGAGCCCTCTATTTCCTGCTCCATTTCCGGCGCTATCAGGACGCTGAAACCTTAAATGTTTTCGAGATCAGTCTGGAACTCTTATTCAACCCCATCAGCGGGGGCATTTGCGTATTGGCACTGTTACTGATCTGGCTGGTGCCCATGGGGGTTTGCAAGCCTCTACTGCTGGCACTGGTGCTTGGCCTGGCTATCGCCACCCTGGCAGGGGTCGCTTATGAAGAGACCTTTATGACAAAACAAGGGATTCAACGCACTTACTGAAGAGGATATAGTGCAAGCTAAGATTTTCGGCCAATAAGGCCACAGCAATCCAAGGAGAGAGAATGATCCAACTCAGCAATAAAGAAACCGGCGCCTTTATCGGCCATATCTCCGAACAACAGCTGCAGTTTCTGATCGACAACCTGGTAGAAGAGCATGATGCCGACCAGGACTACTGGCTGAACCGCACTCAACTAGAAACCTTTAAGGCCATAGAGGCCGATGCCGAACTCATCAATCTATTGGAAGCCGCAATGGGCGAAGCCGATGAGCTGGAGATCCTCTGGCAGCGCCAAGGCTAAAGCCAAGTTTGCGCCAACAATAAAAACGCTCCTTTATTAAGGGGCGTTTTTATTTTTTGTTAATGGCAAAGATAAAATAACCCTGTTTAATTCCCTGAAGCTGTTAAGCCTGACAACACACTTAGCCCACAACCCAGCTCAGTTCAGGTAAACGGCTGAGATCCAGCTTGTCGCCTTCGGTCGCTATGGCCGAGGCCTGCGGTCTGGGTTTGGGCTGCACGCTATCGGCATGTTCCAGCACACTCAGGAGTTGCCGCTGGGCATCCGGCTCACCGTGAACCAGAATGAGTGGCGGCGCCCCTTCAAACTCACGATACCAGCGCAGCAGTTCGGCCTGATCCGCATGGGCCGACAACCCGCCGACTGTGTGAATTCTGGCGGCGACATTCACCGAATTGCCGTTGATGGTGAGCTCACTGGCACCATCGACCAACAGCCGCCCCGGGGTTCCCAGTGCCTGAAAACCACAGATGATGATGTCGCACTCGGGCCGCCACAGGTTGTGTTCCAGATGACAGCGGATACGACCGCCGTTACACATGCCGCTGCCGGCAATAATGATAAGCCCCTGGTGTACGTCGTTGAGTTCCATCGACTCTTCGGTACTTTGGATAAACTCTATTCCAGACAGCAGTGGGTGCTGTCCGGGGTGTTGATGCACGAAACGCTTGAAGTCCTCGTCCATCAAGGGATAGTTATTGATATACACCTTGGTGGCCTCTATCGCCATGGGGCTGTCGAGGCAGATTTTCCAGCGTGACAGATCCCATTCCCCGGCATAGAGGTGAAACAGATACAAAAGCTCCTGCGCCCGGCCAACCGAGAAAGCAGGGATCAGGATATTGCCGCGGCTCTCACTGATGGCTGTCGCGAAGATCCCCTTGAGTTCTTCCAGGGTCGCCTCCCAACTACGGTGTAACCTGTCGCCATAGGTGCTTTCCATCAACACCAGATCGGCCTGTTGGATCAGCGTAGGATCTTTGAGGATCGGCATACCGGCACGGCCGAGATCGCCACTGAACACCAGTTTTTTCTGGGTGTTGCCATCATTGATCCACAGCTCCAGTAGCGCCGACCCCAGAATATGGCCGGCATCACTCAAACACAGGGTCACACCGGGAATGGGATCCAGCTTGGTGCCATAGTCCAGTGGAATAAAACGGGTCAGTGCCAGTTCGACATCTTCTTCGGTGAACAGTGGCTCTATCGGCTCGAGATCTTGCCTGGCACGTTTGCGGTTCTGCCGCTCGGCATCACGCTGCTGCAGCATGGCCGCGTCCTTGAGCATGATGGCGCACAGATCCATGGTGGCTTTATGGGTGTAGATAGGGCCGCTAAAACCCTGCTTCACCAGCAGGGGCAGCCGCCCAGAATGGTCGATATGGGCGTGGCTCAACACCACTGCAGTCAGGGATTCAGGAGCAAAGGGAAAGGCTTCATGGTTACGCAGTTCATCCTGCCGCCCTCCCTGAATAAGACCACAATCCAACAACAAACTTGCATCGTTGACCCGCAACAGATGGCAGGAACCTGTGACTTCCTGGGTGGCACCCCAAAACTGCAAGCTCATGGACATAACACTTCCCTCTTTGAAACGATTCGGCCAATGATGCTACGGATAATCTTCCCAACGCTATTAAGCCAGGATCTCGGGAAAACTCTGCCGCACCTTCCTAAGGAAGGTGCGAATAAGTCCTCGTGGCACTCTGGCTTGCACAGCAATTGGCGTTCAAGGCATCTGACTGAAGGCATGCCGGGGCCTGTCGAAGTCGGATAACGCAGAGAGCCGGTTGCTGTGAAAGCCCCGAAGGGCGTTGCTTACAAACCTGTCTGCTATGTTGTGCTTCTTGTAAAGGACTAGCCATTTGCTGCGAACCACGCCTTGCATACAGGCCTGTAAGCCAACGCAGAGCACGCATGGGACTTGTTCGCACCTTCCCTAAGCCTATGCCCTTATGGGAAAAAGTGACACTCCCTTATAGTCTAATTTTGCAATGGATCATTACGCCTCATGCTCTTGGGGCAGACCGCGGGAGATAATCAGAGTCAGCAGTAACATGGCGCTGGAAACCCAGAGGCAAGCCTCCAGCCCCCACCACTGAAACAGCGCACCGGAAAGCACTGTGCCCAGCAAGCGCCCGGCGGCGTTAGCCATATAGTAGAACCCCACATCCAGGGATACCCCATCCTCGCGGGCATAAATGACAATCAGAAAACTGTGCAACGAAGAGTTCACCGCAAACAAGGCGCCGAATAGCAACAGGCCGCCGATCAGCCAGACATGCGAGTATTGACTGCCAAGCCCAAGGGCGATAAGCGCCGGCACCAGAGTGAGCAAGCCGCACCAGAAGAGCGCCGCCGCCCGTCCCGGCAAGGCCGAGCCTTTATGCTTGCCAACTGTCTTGCCGTCGGCCCTGGCGGTCAGCCTGGGCGCCAGAGCCTGCACCAAGCCGTAGGCGATAATCCAGCCGGCCAGAAAGCCCCCCACTTGCCAGTGATCCCAGCCAAATTGGCTGGCCAGATACACGGGCAAGGCCACCACAAACCAAACATCCCTGGCGGCAAACAGAAACAGCCTGGCCGCAGAGAGAATATTCACCGCCCGGCTCTTGGAAAACAGCTCACTGAACTTGGGCTTATTCTTGGCCTGGCCCAGTTCTGCCTTGAGAAACAGCAGCGAGCTCAGCCACACCAAGGTCAAAACAGCGGCCATGGCGGCAATGGCACCGGCAAACCCCAACAGGCTCAGCAGCGCACCGCCGAGGAAGAAACCTATCCCTTTGAGGGCGTTCTTGGAGCCGGTCAACAGCGCCACATAGCGATACAGAGTCTGTCCCGCCTGGGCCGCATCCTTGGGTACCAGGGTCTTGATGGCACTCTTGGCACTCATCTTGTTGAGATCTTTGGCTATCCCCGACAGTGCCTGGGCTGCCATCACCCAGGGAATGGTCAGCCAGGCTTGAGGCACCAACAGCATGGCCAGCGCCACTATCTGCAGCCCGAGGCCGATATTCATGGTGCGGTTGAGCCCCAAACGGGCGCCGAGCCAGCCGCCCAACAGATTGGTGACCACACCGAAAAACTCATAGAAGATAAACAGCATGGCAATGGCCAGCGCACCGTAACCCAACTGATAGAAATAGAGCACCACCAGCATGCGTAGCGCGCCATCTGTCAGGGTAAAGGCCCAGTAGTTGCCGGTGATCAACAGATATTGGCGCAGCGCCGGACTCATTTCAGCCATGGTGTTGTCCTTCAGGCATCCCGGTCCAAACGGCCCACCATCAGCGCCAACTCGGCGGTGCGATTGGCATAGCCCCATTCGTTGTCATACCAACAGTAGAGTTTGAGCTGAGTGCCGTTGATCACCATGGTGGACAGCCCATCCACTATGCAGGAGCGGGGATCTGTCTTGTAGTCCACCGACACCAGCGGCCGCGACTCGAAGCCGAGAATGCCCTTGAGCTCAGTCTCGGCCGCCTGTTGCAGCAAGTCGTTGACCTGCTGCTCTGTCACTGTTTGCTCCAGTTCAAACACACAGTCGGTCAGCGAGGCGTTGGCCAGCGGCACCCTGACCGCATGGCCGTTGAGGCGGCCTTTCAGCTCAGGGAAAATATGGGTAATAGCGGTGGCACTGCCTGTGGTGGTCGGGATCAGGCTCTGACCACAGGCACGGGCACGGCGCAGATCCTTATGGGGCGCATCCAATATAGTCTGGGTGTTGGTGATGTCGTGAATTGTGGTCATGGAGCCATGACGAATACCGAAGTTCTCATGGATGACCTTGACCACAGGCGCCAGACAATTGGTGGTACAGGATGCGGCTGTCACTATCGGATGCCTGGCCGGGTCATAACTCTGATGATTTACCCCCATCACCAGGTTGGCGACGCCTTCCTCTTTAACCGGCGCTGTCACCACCACCCGTTTCACCCCTTGATCAAGATAGGCCTGCAACAGCGCCTTGGTTTTCATCTTGCCCGAGGCCTCGATCACCAGATCGCATTGAGACCAATCACTGTCTGCAATGGCCTGATTGCGACTGGTCGCTATCCGCCGCCCGGCTATGACTATGGCGTTGTCCTCATGCTCGACTGGGTGCGACCAACGGCCATGAACCGAGTCAAACTCCAACAGGTGCGCCAGGGTGGCGGCATCACCCGCCGGGTCGTTGATCTGCACAAATTCGAGTTCCGGCCAATCCCAGGCAGCCCTCAAGGCCAGCCGCCCCATACGGCCAAAGCCGTTAATTCCCACCTTTATTGTCATCTCAGTTCTCCTTTTATTTGTTGGCCGCAAGCCAATTACCGCGGCGGCGATTGGCAAATGCCACCAGAGACAGCATCACAGGCACTTCCACCAGAACCCCAACGACTGTGGCCAGTGCCGCTCCCGAATGCATACCAAAGAGGGAGATAGCCACGGCAACCGCCAGTTCGAAAAAGTTGGAAGTGCCTATCATACAAGCCGGAGCGGCTATGTTGTGGGGCAGGCGCAAACGCTTCGCCAGCCACCAGGCCAGCAGGAAAATACCGTAAGTTTGCAGTAACAGCGGGATGGCGATCAGCACAATATTTTGCGGCTGGGCCACTATGGTTTCGGCCTGCAGAGCAAACAGTAGCACTACCGTCAGCAGCAGTCCCAATATCGACCAGGGTTTGAGCCTGGACAGCAAGGCCGTGATCGCCCCTGGTCGGCTATTGAAGTGTTTGCGGGTCAATACCCCGGCTAACAAAGGCAGCAACACATACAGCGCCACAGACAGAATCAAGGTTTCCCATGGCACCTGTATATCGCTCACCCCCAGCAGCAGCGCCGACAGCGGTGCGAAAGCAAAAATCATGATCACATCATTGACCGATACCTGCACCAGAGTGTAGTTGGCATCGCCGCGGGTCAGTTGACTCCAGACAAACACCATAGCGGTACAAGGAGCGACTCCGAGGAGGATCATCCCGGCGATATACTCCTGCGCCGTTTGCGGCTCTACCCAAGGGGCAAACAGAAAACGGAAAAAGAGCCAGCCAAGCAGCGCCATGGTAAAAGGCTTCAGCAACCAGTTGATCACCAGCGTCAGCAGCAATCCCTTGGGATTTCGGCCAACATCCTTGATAGCGGAAAAATCGATTTGCACCATCATGGGATAGATCATCACCCAGATAAGTATGGCGATCACCAGATTGACATGGGCGTATTCCAGCGCCGCAATTGCGGCAAATACACCAGGTGCCAGATAACCCAGCGCTATCCCAGCTAAAATGCACAGCCCTACCCACAGGCTAAGCCAACGTTCAAAAATGCCCATACATCCCCCTCTCCGGTTCCCCGGCGGTTAACTTCCGGCGCTCAAGTGATAGATTTTGGCCGGTTTTAACAGCAAGCTTGCGGCCTCGAGGCCATGGCCTCCAGCCGAGTCAGCTCATTAGCAATAAAGCCAGGGTTGGCCGTCAGTGTGTCCCGCAGCAACTGCTCGCACCAGGGTGCCAGTTCGGGGCTGAGACGATAAAACACCCATTGGCCCCGGCGTCTGTCCTGCAGCAGCCCCTGAGTTCGCAGCTGCGCCAGATGACGGGAAACCTTCGGTTGACTCAAGGCCAGGGCCTCAGTCAACTCGCAGACACAAAGCTCTCCCTGCTGCAGGATCAACAGCAGGCTGCGCAGCCGGGTTTCATCAGCCAAGGCTTTGAAAAAATTCGGTAGTTCCATGATAAATGCCGCTCCTTAAGGCCAATATTCGGCCAGCCATACATCTGCCGTTTCAGTTGCCACTCAATTGAACACCTTCAGCAACCGGCAAGACATATGGATAACCAGATATATGCTAAATCATATATAAAAACGCCTATAGTTCAAGCGCTATTTTGAGGAGTTTATCGAGTTGGAATTGGAGAGCTGGCCCAGTGATTACACGGGTTTGCAGTGGTTCGCTTGGCAGAAGCGGACGCTATCGCAAATTAATTTTAAACTCTAATTATTTCCGGCTTATTTCAGAGCTTGATTACAAAACAGTTATAGCTCAAATCGAGATTTAATCACTTGTCTTATAATTGCATGCAATATATTAAAAATTGATAAGCTTAAGAAAATAAAAGAATAACTATATGATTTTAAATAAACAAAACACCAATCACCCAGTAATAGCCTAGTGATTCACTCAGATATAAACTTGATCATTTTCTGATAAACATGAATAATATCGTTCGAACCAAAACCATTTGAACACTAATCAATTGATTGGTTAGCCTTCAAGTGGTTTTTCGCCAGTCCAACTTTAGCTGAAACTTAAGGAAGGAGAATCACGATGAATGCCAACAGCTCACAGGAGTCTGACAGTCATCTTTCACGCTACCAAATCAGCCTCAGAGATAAAGCCAAGTACCTGATCCAATTAGGGTGTTTCTGGCTCGTACTCTCAACCTACCTGTACCCATTCTGCAAACAAAAACTCAATCAAGCCTTCAGTGGCAATAACGGGCACTAATCTATGGATTATTCGAGTTATATCTCTTTGGCCATCTACTTTGTGGTCATGCTGGCGATAGGCCTGTTTGCCTATCGCAATTCTACCGATGATATTTCGGGCTACATTCTCGGCGGCCGTCAGGTCAGCCCTCAGGTCACGGCGCTGTCGGCAGGTGCTTCCGATATGAGTGGTTGGATGCTGATGGGTCTGCCGGGCGCCATGTTTGTTATCGGCTTCGACACCATCTGGATTGCGCTGGGCCTGCTTATCGGCGCCTGGTTCAACTATCTGCTGGTAGCCCCCAGGCTCAGGGTTTATACCCAGGAAGCCGATGACGCCCTGACACTGCCGGACTTTTTCAGCAAACGCTTCGAGAAGAAAAATGGCTCGGTGCGGATGATTTCTGCCGCGGTGATCATACTCTTCTTTACTCTCTACACCTCTGCCGGCCTGGTCGCCGGGGGCAAACTGTTTGAATCCGCCTTCGGCCTGAGTTACCAACTTGGCCTGGTGATCACTGTCTCAGTGGTGGTGGCCTACACCCTATTGGGGGGCTTTCTGGCCGTCAGTATGACCGACTTTGTGCAGGGCTGTATCATGTTTGTCGCCTTGGTGATGGTGCCTATAGTGGCTTTTCAGGAGTTCAACAATGGCACTGAAATGATGGCGCAGGCCAATCACACCATAGTGCCTCTGTCTGAATCTGTGGAGAAAATGAGCCTGCTGGCGATTGTTTCCAGCATGGCCTGGGGACTGGGCTATTTCGGTCAACCACACATCATAGTGCGCTTTATGGCAATTCGTTCGGTGAAAGATATCAAGACCGCCCGCAACATAGGCATGAGCTGGATGTTGGTGACCATACTCGGCGCCCTGGCCACAGGTCTTATCGGTGTCGCCTATGTCAACAAGTTCCACCCAGGGCTGCAGGATCCGGAAACCATCTTTATTCTGTTCTCGGAAATTCTGTTCCACCCCTTGGTAAGTGGCTTCCTGCTGGCGGCGATTCTGGCTGCCATCATGAGCACTATCTCTTCACAGCTACTGGTATCATCCAGTTCACTGACCGAGGATGTTTACCGCGCCGTGTTCCACAAGGACATAGACGAGAAGAAGCTGGTGAATATAGGCCGTTTCGGGGTATTTGCCGTTGCCGCCGTGGCCACCTTGCTGGCCCTGGATAGCAACAGCAGCATACTGTCACTGGTGAGTAACGCCTGGGCCGGTTTCGGTGCCGCCTTCGGGCCACTGGTGCTGTTCAGTCTGTTCTGGTCGAAGATGACCCACTCGGGCGCCGTTGCCGGTATTCTCACCGGCGCCATCACAGTGCTGCTGTGGATCCTGCTGCCGGTATTGCCCGATGGCAAGACACTCTCCAGCGTGATCTACGAGATAGTTCCCGGCTTTATCATGAGCTCTGCGGCGATAGTGCTGGTCAGTCACTTTGGTCAGGATCCCTCACACTCAGTGCAGAAGACCTTCCATGCGACCCGGGAAAAGCTACTGCAGGTCAACTAATAACTGGATAGAACAGCTCCCCAATTAGACCCGGTGGCAGACACCGGGTCTGGTTTCAATCCCCACTCCGCTTCGAAGTAACACCTCAAACAGGTTAAGGAAGTTATGAATAAGCAACCAAGGCAACGAATTGTTCTAAAAGTCGGCAGCGCCCTGATTGCCCCTGACAGACAGGGCTGTAGCTCGCGCTATCTGCTGGCCATAGCCCAATTCATTGTGCGCTGCCGCGCCAAAGGCATTCAAACCATACTGGTTTCTTCCGGCTCAATTGCCGCCGGAGCCCACAGGTTTCCACTCAAACCTGGCAGTGAAGTCAATAGCCCAGAGGCCCAGGTGGTACTGAAAAAAGCCATGGCCGCCGCCGGGCAGACTGAGATGATGGCGACCTGGGATAAGTTTTTCGACTTTCCCACGGCGCAAATTCTGCTGACCCATGGCGATCTGCGCGACAGAGAGCGCTATCTGTCGATTAGGGAAACCGTGTTCACCCTGCTGGATCACGACATACTGCCGATCCTCAACGAAAACGATACCGTCACTACAGATGCGCTCAAGGTGGGTGACAACGACAACCTGTCGGCCATGGTGGCAGCCGCTGCCGACGCAGATACCTTAGTGATCTGCTCGGATATTGATGGTCTCTACAACAAGAACCCGCATCTGCACAGCGATGCCGAGCTGCTGCCCGAAGTCAATAAAATCGATGCCACCATCTATGCCATGGCCGGCGGCAGTCACAGCGATGTCGGCACCGGCGGCATGCGCACCAAGATAGAAGCGGCGGAAAAGGCCAGCTCCCACGGCATTGATACTTACATAGTCAACGGCTTCAAAGAGGAGAGCTTCAATGCCCTGTTGTCGGGCCGCAATCCCGGCACCCTGTTCCGGGCATCCGAAACCCCGCTGCAGGAACGGATGCATTGGCTGACCCACACAGTGAGGGCTCAAGGGGAAGTGATAGTCACCTCCGATGAAGAGATGGATAGCGCCAAGGATTGCGCCGAGCTTTCCAGCAATGAAGTACTTGAGGTAAAAGGCAACTTTGCCGCCGGCGATACCATACTGCTGTGCAGTGACGACGGCACCCGTCTGGCCAAGGCTCGCAGCAACTACAGCAGCCGCCTGCTGAGTTTTATTGCCGAGCAGGAAGACCCCGAGCTGGCCGACAGCTTCACCGATAGCCTGGGCGGCATAGTCTCGGAAAAAGATATCGCCCTGCTCTGTAAAACGCCGCAACTGGAGAAATAACAGCGGCCCGCCACCAGAGTAGCGCAACGAACAAAGGAGGACCTAAATGAGTCTGATAACCACACTGGCAAGCTCAGCGGCCAAGGCGGCCAGAGAGCTGGCACTCATAGATACCCAAACCAAAAATCAGGTACTGAAGGCGATGGCCCAAGCGCTTCTCGCTGAAAATGACAATATTCTCAAGGCCAATAAGGAAGATCTCCTTGCTGCCCGCAGTGCAGGCCTCAGCGAAGCCATGCTCGACCGGCTGACCCTGACGCCAGAGCGGATCGCCGCCATGGCCAGCGGCATAGACACCATAGTCAAGCTGGACGATCCCGTGGGTCAGCGCCGCGAGCTTGGCCGCCGTCCCAACGGTATTCAGATAAGCAAGCTCAGAGTGCCGCTCGGGGTGGTCTGTATGATCTATGAGGCGCGCCCCAATGTGACCGCGGATGCCGCAGCGCTGTGTTTCAAATCGGGCAACGCGGTAATACTGCGCGGCGGTAAAGAGGCACTCAACTCCAGCCTGGCGATAGCCAAAGTGCTGCACAAAGTGCTGCAAGAGTTCAAACTGCCAACCGCGCTGGTATCCGTGGTGCCGGATCCCGACCGCGCCCTGATGCTGGAACTGTTACAGCAGCGCGACTATATCGACCTGGTGATCCCAAGAGGCGGCGAAGGCCTGATCAACTTTGTCAGCGACAACTCTAAAATCCCGGTTATCCAGCACTTTAAAGGCGTTTGTCATCTCTATGTCGACAGAGATGCCGATGTGGAAAAGGCGCTCAACCTGCTGCTCAACGGTAAGACCCAACGCACCGGCGTCTGTAATGCCCTGGAGGGCCTATTGGTACACAAGGATATCGCCAAAGTCTGGCTGCCCATCGCCGCTCAGGCCTTGGCCGACAAGGGGGTGAAGATCAATGCCGATGAAAAGGCGGCGCCCTTCTTCGACCAGGCCACTGTGCTGACGGAAGATGAGTTCGGCCAGGAATACCTGAGCTTGGAAATCGCCGTGCGCCAGGTCGACTCACTGGCGGATGCCATGGAGCATATCGCCCGCTTCGGCAGCCACCATACCGAGGTGATCTGCACCGAAAGCCAGCAAGCGGCGCAACAGTTTCAGCAAGGGGTCGATGCCTCTGTGGTGATGGTCAACGCCTCATCGCGCTTCAGCGACGGCAGCGAGCTGGGGCTCGGTGCCGAAATCGGTATCGCCACTACCAAGCTGCATGCCTACGGCCCCATGGGACTGGAGTCATTGACCACGGAGAAATTCCTGGTCAATGGCACAGGTCAGACACGCGACTGAGGAAGGGTTTGGCAATAGCGGGGCTTAATGCCAAACCGCTATTGCCTTATAAACACAAGAGATTGTCCGCTGCATAGCGAGCCCTGCCACTGAGGCTAATATAGCTTCAGGCCTCAATGCAGCCCATCACCTGCGGTGCGCTTTCGCACAGGCGATCCTGTGACTCGGCGTTAATACGTCCATGTAGCCTCGTCGAAAACATCCTTGTTTTCGACGGTCACAGTCCCGCCTATGCCTGGAAAATAGGCGTATGTCTGCAGCTCAAAACAACTCTGTGTGGGAAGAATTGCACCAATTCCCCCTTCGGAGCCGCCGCGGGCGTTGTTGCAAATTGGCGTAGCCGAGACAGGGATGTCGAGGCTCGAAGGTCGAGCAAGGATGCGAGTCCTGAGTGTAGCCAATTTGCTTTATAAGCCAGCGGGGATTTCGGCTACGTCGGGGTGTCCTTGGGGATGCAAGGGGTTTTGGACAAGCAAAGCCCCTTGCCCGGTGTGGTTTGGCGAGTGTCGCGTAGCGACTGGCTACGAGCGAGAGCCAGGGATGGCGAACTGGCCCTTGTGCATGGATGCATTTGCTCCACGACTTTACGCCGCTGGCACAGCGGCTAGCATTGCTTTCAGCTCAAAATAGCCAAATAACATAGATTGAACTTCCAGCAACGGATGTCTCCCATTGCCTGCCGCAGGCTTACGCACAGGCGATCCTGTGACATGGCGAGAGTCGCGTAGCGACATGCTTACGAGCGAGAGCCAGGGATGGCGAGCTGGCCGTTAAACAGGGAAGTTGTTGTGAATACATCCGTGTAGCCTCGACGAAAACGTCCCTGTTTTCGACGGTCACAGTTCCGCCTATGCCTGGAAAATAGGCGTATGTCTGTAGGTATACAAGCAATTTCAAGCAACCCTATTATTACAGAATTGCACCGGCTCCCGCTCGAAGCGGCCGCAGGGCGTTGATGACAATCGCGTAGCGAGGCATGGATGCCGAAGCAGCGCCAGTCGAATCAGGGATGAGCGTCTGGCGCGATAGCGAATTGGCATCATAAGCACAAGGGGTTTTCCGCTGCGTCGCGGGTCGCTGGGGGTTTGGAAAGGGGGCGAGTCGATACAGCCCCCTTTCCTCGGGTGTGGGGCGAAGCTCCACGACTTTAGGACGCTGGTACAGCGGCGATCATGGCTCCAGCTATAAGTATCTAAGCTAATATTGCCCGAGCTTCCGGCAACGGATGTTGCTCATTGCCTGCCGCAGGCTTATGCACAGGCGATCCTGTGACACGGCGAGAGTTGCGCAGCAACATGCTTTCGAGCACGAGTCATGGATGACGAGCTGACCGTTAAACAGGGACGTTATTCAAGTACGTCCATGTAAGCTCTGCCTCGCCATCCCTGGCTCGGAAGGTCACAGTCCCGCCTATGCCTGGAAAATAGGCGTATGTCTGCAGCTCAAAACAACTCTATGTGGGAAGAATTGCACCAATTCCCCCTTCGGAGCCGCCGAAAGCCGTTGGTACAAATAACGTGGCAGAGACATGGATGTCGAGGCTCGAAGTAATATAAACAGATGCCCCGGCATCCGGCTCAGCGAGCACCAATAATACGCATAGCCCTTTGAAAAAATAACATTTTCTATACTTATGATAATTCTTCGTTTTTTATAACTTTTATGTGAACAAGCACGTAAACAAGCGGATGAAAAAAAAGCCTTAGGCTGATATGGTTTAGAAATAAGTCATTGACTATCAGTATCATGCAGGTAAAAAGCGAAAAATTTAAAAGGAGGGAGGAGCTTCTTCTCAATGCCGCAGATCAAATAATTAAAGAAGAGGGGTTAATATCCTTCCGATTCTCGCAACTGGCTAAAAGAGCCAACTGCAGTATGGGCACCCTCTATAGCCACTTCATCAACAAAGAAGACCTACTGGTTAGCCTGATGGCTAAGGAGACCCAACGCTTGCTGGTGATGCACACCTCTGTGCTTTGCATGAAACTGCGTCCGGCAGAAACCTGGCTGACATTAAACCTACTTCCCTTTATTTCGCCAAATCGTTTCAGTACCAGTATTTCTGTACTCGCTGAACTGCCCCAAATATCGGCCAGTGCCTCAGAAGAACGCCAGGAACAACTACGTAAACAGTTAATCCCCTTTTGTCAGGGAACCAAACGTTTTCTGCAACGCGCCAAATTGCAGGGGGAATTACTTTCCAGCGATGAACAAATCGCCCTTTGCCGCAATACAGTGCTATGCATTCAACGGGGGGCCATGGCACTGTCGACAACCTTGATCCTGGAAGAGGAACCTGCATCACTCAAGCCAATCCCTCTGTATAACATACTGTTTGGAGTCATTAATAACCTTCGGTGGCAACACCCTTTGGATAATACATCTCATACCCGAATAGAGTCGGCATTATCCCAGCTTTGATGATTTTATGCCTTTCCCTGATAACAAGATTTTTATTCTTACTGACAAGAGCAAGCTCAACCAACATCTAATCAACTAATATTTAATTCCTTTCAGATCATAATGCGCCGATGGTTTTCGAAAAAAAATCATAAAACACCCTATCAAACTACGCGCCAGCCACACTTATTAACATTGGAATACCCTAAAAAATAAAATAAGTGAAAGATAGTTGCGACCACTAAAAATAACGGAGTATCCCATGTTTAATTCAACCAATGCGTTTCGTTTTTTTTCAATGATGATAGTTCTGACAGTAACGACCATCGCCGCTATCGGCTGTCTGGGTAATATCACTGATTCAGAATCCAACCTACAATTTGTGCGCCACGTATTTTCCATGGACACCACCTATAACAGCCCGGATATTATGTGGCGTGCCGTCACCGCACCTTCTGTCCATATGATAGGCTTTATTTCCATCATCATTATCGAAGCTACCCTCACCTTCTGCGGCTTCCTGGGGCTGTTCAAGCTTGCCAAACACTTTAACTCTGATAGTCAAACCTTTGAACAGCAGAAGACATTAGCCCTGATAGCCATGGGATTGGCGGTATTAGTATGGGGCTTTATTTTCCAGGCGGCAGGTGGTGAATGGTTTGCCAGCTGGCAATCTCAGCACTGGAACGGTCTGCGTGATGCCACCCGCATAGTCATGATGGCCATGTTGGGCGGTGTCTGCCTCAAGCTGGCCAAGTAGGAGAGTTCGAGTGAAACGACTACTGCTACCCTTGGCTATGCTCACCCTGCCAACTCAGGCCGCCCCTTTGGTAAACTGGCATGATTTCAGCGTAACCGGCCTCTATGGCGAAGACTTTAAACTGGCACCATCCGATCAACAGTTTACCCTGACCCTGGAATCTGCTGGAGACTGGCGTTATGGCGATTGGTTTTTGTTTCAGGACTTTACGCATTTTCATCACTCCCTTGGCAGTGAGCGAAGCAACTACGGCGAACTGACAACCCGCTTTAGTTCGGCGAAAATATTTGACGTAAAGTACGACAACAACATAGTCAACGACTTATCTTTGGCTCTGAGTCTTGAAGAAGGCAAAGGCGATGTAGAGAGCCTGCTTTATGGTTTGGGGGTCGACTTTAATCTGCCAACCGCAGACTATTTCAAGGTTAATTTTTATCGGCGTCAGGGGCTGAATAGTGACAATATCAGTGATGGTTGGCAACTCTCACCCAGTTTCAAATTCAGCTGGCCGTTGGGTGATAGCCAGATAGTGTTTGATGGCTATATTGACTGGGTAGTTTCTTACGATGAAGCCATTAAGGAGGAAACATTCCATTTCAATCCCCAATTAAAATATGACTTGGGAGCCTATCTAATGGGGAAAAAGAATAAACTCATGATAGGAGTAGAATACTCTCTGTGGCTCAACAAGTATGGTGTTAAAGGCGAAGACCAAAACAACTTTTCCTTTATCGTTAAATATCACATGTAAGACGTAACAGTCATCACCGCCAAGAAGGCCGAGATGGTATATTTCAGTCACCTAAATATCGACTTTTATATACCATTATCGGCCTCTTTTTCCGGTGCAACCCATTACGAATAATTTAAAGAAGGTGCGAACAAGTCCCATGCGTGCTCTGCGTCGACTTACAGGTCTGAATGCAAGCCCTCAAACCCAATCGACCGCCACTAGAGTCAAGCCGAATAAGATGGACTTGATAGCCTGGGCTCACCAGGGGACAGTGAAATAGAGCCGATATAAAGTATCTTCATCCCAGGGCAGAATAGGTTGATACTCTACACTCTCCTTGGGCCATTTATCGTAATGGTCCAAGTTGTAGCGGGTATGTTCCATAGATAAGGTTAACTCAGATGCCTTGAACAACTTCGGGGTATTCACAGTCAGGCCCACCTTGTAAACCGTCTCCAGAGTTTCATTGCCATCGGCCCAATACGCTAGATGGCCCTCAAGCTTCCAACTCGGGGCCAATAACCAAAATCCCCCCAGTGCAGTAGTCCAGGCCGTAGCATCATTGCCAAACTCGCCACGTTGATAACCGCGGGACTTGGGCACATCATCGTCAATCTCAAGATAGTAGTACCCCATTCCCACCTCGGCAGTCATGCCAACGGCCTGCCGATGGTAATCCAGTAACAACGAAGGATAGAGCTTAATCTGTTTTTCTACCGAACTGACGGTATTACGCTTTCCCCGCAGCGACAGTTGCCAATCCAGGGTTAAGTTATCCGTCAGAGTTAGCCACTGGCCCCGGGCAAAGTAGCCGGACTGAAACCAGATAGGAATATGATCGGGATCCAGCTTGTCTTTATCGTTATCGAGATAGATGTTCAGGTTGCCATGAAGGGCGATCTCTGACTCGGTGAGATAATCCAGGCTCACTGCCACATGGGCCCCCAGGGTGTCTGAACTTTCCACCTGAAAATCATGAAGCCCAAAAGCCAGCTTCCACTCAGGCTCAGCAGCAATGCACTGATAACTGCCCAGCAATGCCAGGATACTCGCTAAAAGATATTTCATATTCCCTCTGCAATCGTTCGGGCCGGAGCACTCACGCGGCTGCGGCTTGGCAGTATTTCAACACATCCCCGTGCGCCTGGACGCACATTCAAAATTATAGCCATCTCCCTCGGTTAATTTGAGCAATGGGCCGCTACTACAGAATATTTGTATGCTTCAACAAGCCATTTTTTGATAAGACAACTCACCGCCCCAATCTGGCAGCCGCTCCTGCGCTCGGCCGATGCCGACACTCCTCGGTTAACAAATTCGAGTTACCAAAGGCGCTGCAACTTGCTCCTTCCCCAGCCGGGGAGTACCCTCTTTCGCAGCCAACCGTTTAAGCAGTATCGGGAATTGACCGCCATGCCAAAGGAAATATTTATACTACGCCACGGCCAAACTGAATTTAATGCCGCCGGTAAGCTGCAGGGACACTGTAACTCGCCGCTGACCGAACTCGGCAGGGCACAGGCCAAGGCCTATGGTGTTACCTTGCAACAACAGCTGCGGCAATCGGCAGGCAATCCTGAACAAGAATTTCAGCTGGTTTCCAGCCCGCTGGGAAGGGCTATGGAAACGGCGACTCTGGTGGCAGAGGTGCTTTGCCGGGATCCCGGCGCCATTATTGCCGAGCCCAGGGTGATTGAATGCGGTTTAGGTGAATGGGAGCAGACCCGGGTCGCCGATATCCACGCCGCCAGACCCGAGCTTGCCGGGCGCAATGACTGGTATCTGCAGGGCCCGGGCGCAGAAACACTACTCCAGGTGCAACAGCGGCTGGCACATTGGCTGACCGATCCGGCAACCCCGGAGCGGGTGATCCTTGTGTCGCACGGCCTGACAGGGATTATCCTGCGCGCCCTGTTGCTGGGCCTGGATGACAAGGCACTTTGGCGTCAGGACAAGCCTCAGGATGCTCTCTATCACTTTCACAGTGAGGCTCAGGAGAGGCTCAAACGCATCTGTTGCTGACTCGCCAACCAGTCGAAGTGGGCCAGCAAGGCCTGCAAATAGCGCTGCTCTTCCGCCGGGAGTTGTCCCTCGGCCGCGGCTATCTGTTGTAAGTCGCTCAGCAGTTGCCTTACCAAAGGTTCGGTGCAGTAGCCCTTCCACAGTCTCAGGGCGGCTTTTTTCGGCGAATGGCAGTAGCGCCGCAGCTGAATATTGACAAACCAGTCGGCCCGCTCCCGGGCGCTGGGCATCAGCGTCATCACATACCAGTTCATCCTCTCCTCCTCAGGCGGATAACTTGATCCTGTCGCGGCCATCGCTCTTGGCCCGGTACAGGGCTGTGTCCGCCGCGCTGAGCATGGCCTCGGCCGTGCGGTACTGGCCATTGATCTCAGTGGCAATCCCCTGGCTGACACTGACACAAACCTCACGGCTCAGCCCCAATTTGACAAAGTCCAGACTACGAATGGCCTCGGCTATCTGCTCGGCCACCACCCAGGCCATGGCGCTGTTGAATCCGGGCAACACCAGGGCAAACTCCTCACCGCCAAAACGTGCCGCCAGACACTGGGGCGATGGCAACGCCGCGGCTATGGTCTTGGCCATCAATTTCAGGCATTCGTCCCCCATCAGGTGACCATGCTGATCGTTGAACTGTTTGAAATGGTCGGCATCTATGATCAAGGTGCTGATGGGCTTGTGCTTATCGATGCACTGCTGCCACTGGCGTTCCAGTGTCTCGGTAAAGGTGCGGCGATTGGCCAGTCCGGTCAAATAATCGGTCGCCGCCAGGGTGGACAGGCGTTTAATTTCATCCCTGTGGCCGCTGAGATCATGCAAACCAATCACAAACAGTGGCAGCAAGCCCTGAATAAAGGAAAGCGACAGATTCACCGGCAGCTCCACCCCATCGACACGTCGGAGCAATACTTCCCAGGGGCCATGTTGCAGCGGTACCTGGCGGCCATATTGGCTGCTGAACATGCTGGCGTAGCGGCTACGATAAGGCGCCGCCAACCAGGTATGCCAGAATTCACCGGCAAAGGTTTCGCTCTGATCGCCCAGCAGCTCGGCCGCCGGAGAGTTCACCGCCAACACTTTGCCCTCACCATCGGCCAGCACCATAGGTTGCTGCATGCACTCAATCAGGGTCGCCAAAGCCTCGCTGTCACACTCACACTGACTAAAACCAGCTTCATTGCTGTAGGGGCTTGCCATGCTGTTCTCCCTCCCGACCTGCGGGTTGTTCAATTTCGACAGGGATAACTCTAGCGCGTACGTACAAGGCAAACCTTCTGATAAGCTTACGATGTAATTTATTGAAAAATATCGTTAATAATTCCAACCTTCTGTAGACAGGAAAGGCGTCCAACCACAGAAATACGGCAATGATTGGCAACCAAAGGAGCTTTTCGGGCGGGAAAGAATCCCCCGTTCGGCACGATTCGGGGAAAATAGTTACTTTATATCCTTAGTGACAGCTTTAAGATTAGAGCCCCCACATTTAAACAAAAACAAGCAGAATATCTCACTTCTACAACTTGTTTAGTCAGGCTTATTTACGACTTCAGGATCCGGGCTCGGCCAGCAAGAGTTGCAACTCGGCGTCACTCTTTACCGGTGCCATCGCCAGATCGATCTCGGCCTGAGTAGCGGCACTCAGTGCCAGGGGAAAGCTTGCCAGCAGCGCGCTGGCCATCAAAGCAATACGCATAACGACTCCATATTAATTCGCTCCACATGCCTTATGTGGAGATAACAAACTTATTGGGTGGCTCCAGGACAGAAGCCACCCAGATTAATGCAATCAAGCCAGATTTAAGTACTCGGCCATAAAACTAACTCAGTTATTGCCGGTATTCACGACTTGAGGATCCTGGCTGGAAACCAGCAGAGTGTTGCTGCTGTTACTGAGGATCAGCCTAAAGCCTGTCTTACCCACCACTGAGTTGGTATCCATCAGTATCAACATATCCGGGGCCTCGGTCTTGACCGCATCGATAATGCCGTCGAAGGGGGTATCGAAAGAAGCGCCGACAAAGGCCAGATCCATATCTGTCTTGTCCTGCAGCTTATAGATAATATGAGTGTTGGGCTTATCCACTAACACGGGACCTTCCGGCTCATAGGCAAACTGAGGTACGCGGTTGTCATCCAGCGTAATAGTGACAATGATATTTTTTACGGGTACAGACATAGCTTCATCCTTGTTTCAGGTTAGTTTTTGAGGGGGTATTTAAATTGACGAAAACGATAACCAAGCGGCTCAAATTTAGCCTTCATTTTCAATAGTTCTTGTTGGTCATCAATGCAATCCAAAGCCATAGCATAAGGCGCGAGTATACGGGCATCACGATTCACTGTGACCCATGGTTGCAGCATTTGGCTGACTTTCTGGCAGTGAGTATAGGCAAAGCTTAAATCGCTATTTAACATGGACACACTATAGGCGGTTACAAGCCCTGTCTCGGCCAAGGCTCCCATATCCACAGTGCCCAAAACCGTCTTCTGCCCTAATGCTGTAAAAAACGCTTCTGCCAACAAAGCAAGTTTCTGCGCTTGCTGATAATCATCTTGTTCGAGCCGCGCCTTGGCAGCGACCAACCAAAAACGAGCCTCCAATTTAAGCTGCTTAGTCGAGGTTTTGCTTGACGGCTTACTGGCCAGATGCCCACTCAAAGTATTTAGCATGGCCGTTTTTTCTGTTGATGCCGGTAGTAAGCTAACCAGTAACACCTCAACAAAAGATTGCTGCATTCGCCAGCGCTCATTTTCCGGATCGGCCTCAAGCGCGGCAGCAATAGCCCGACTGGCTTCCATTGCGCTCTCTCTGGCCAATTCGGTTTGCTGCACCGCACTGTACAACTGAGCCAAGATCTCCAGGTTCCCGGATAATCTATATAGTTGATAGGGTTCTCCCTGAGCATGCCGCTTTAACTCTTCGGCTATCTGTCTATGAATGGCGATGGCTGCTTGAATATCCCCATCTGCGCTGGCAGCACTGGCGAGCCAGGAGCGGGTATCGGCGACATCGGCCAAGAGCTGGGGATCATCTGGCGACTCGGACAATGCAATCAGCTTGAGCCGCAGCGACTCTTCAAAGCCCTGGCGCGCCTTGCTGAAGTCCTGCAGCTCCATCGATAAGGACCCCAGAGAGTTATGGGCGTAGGAGAGTTCCATTAACGCTTCGCTGTTGTCCGGTGCCAGTCGGTACATGGCAAGACTGTGTTGCAGATAAGCCTCGAACCAGGGGCGGGTGCCCTGCCAATCGCTCTGGTCATACTTGAGTTGCCCGAGCCAGAAAGCATTGGCGCCAAGGGTCTTTAACAGCTCCAGCTGATCTGTACTGCCGGACAGCAGCGGCAAGAGTTTGTCTCTGGCGGCCAGCAGCGCCTTTTCCGCTTCATCCACCCGGCCACGGGAATAGGCCACCTCCCCCATGGCTTCCAGTGTCTGACCATGGCGAAACAGCGCCACCTCACTCAGGCTGCTGTCGGCCTCGCGAAAATAATCCAGCGCCTTGTTGCTGACACCATCGAGCAGATCCATCCGGCCTATGCTGCGCAGCTTGTCGGCAAAGTCACCCACCATAAAGCCCAGCAAGTCTTCTGCCGCCAGGCGCTTGGCCTGCGCCTGCTGCTCGGCTTCAACGCTGCGATAACTCATGAATACCGAGATCAGGGTCAAGAGACATAAAAGCATGAAGGTCGCGCCCTTGAGGCGCCGCTGGCGCTGTCCTCTGGCGCTGGAGGCGGCAACATAGCTTTCGCTGACAGGATCCAGCTCCAGCAGGGGATCGTTTTTCAGCGCCAGCGCTTCGGTCAGCGGCTTGCCCTGGGGCAGCAGAAAATCGCGGCTGCACTGCTGTTGCTGCCAGCGCCTGGCCTGATGGAACAGCCTGGCCTTGGCCGCCAGCCCTTCCCTGTGGCTATCTATCCAGTCTCTGGCCCTGGACCAGCGTCTGAGCAAGGCTTCATGAGCTATGCTGAAACCGGGTTCGCTGTCCTCCAGATGGGAGACAAACAGCCGACTGTCGACCAAGGCCTGAACCAAGGCGCGCTCGGCATCCGTGGCCAATTCGGAATATCTGGCACTGCGACTGGTGACCGACTGCTCATCTTCCCTGAGGGTCACCAGCAGCGACAGCACCCGCGGCAGGGCCGCCCTTTGCGAGCTCGACAAGGAGGCGATGGCATCTTCGGCGGCCTGGCCTATAGCCCCGGCCAGCCCACCCAGGCGGTGATAAACCGCCAGTTGCAACTGGTTGTCGTCACTGCGCTGCAGATACAGGGCCTGCAGCATATACTGCAACATGGGCAGGGTATCCGGGTTACTGGCGGCCTCACGGCACAGCAGCTCATCCAAGCCCAGTGCCGATTCAGGGTCAAATTCCCAACTCAAGCCTGCGGCTGCGGCCGGCAAGCGTATCATCTGCAACAGTTCCTGACGGCTGGGCGGCAAGAGATCGAAATGGGCGCCATTGCCCTTGCCCGCCATCAAGCTGGGGCTGGCAACCACCTGAGGGTAGAATTCATTGCGACAGGCGCTGAGCAGCAATACGGCTCCGGAACGCGCCAGGGTGTCGAGCAGCGCCAGCCCCTGCTCACGGGCGGCGGCCGAGAAGCGCGGCGAAGACAGCAGCACTTCCAGACGGTCGACAAACAGGCCGAACCTGGGCTTCTCCCAACTTTGGGACGGCAGCGCCTGGCAGAGTTGGGCGCAGAGGCTGTCGATATCCTGTTCCAGTGCATGCGCCAGCGTTTCGGCGCTGTAGCCTGCCAATACCGGCGCATCGTCCAGCTCCCAGTCGAGCATGGCGGCGGCCAATTCCAGCAGCAGTTGATCTTCGGCGACATCGGCCAGATCCAGTATCGAATAGCAGGCCAGGCCTATGCCGTGAAAGCCCTGAGGCGAAGCCAGATTGGGCAAAATGCCTGCGTTGATCAGTGATGACTTACCGCTGCCGCTGGGGCCAAGCAGCAAGCAAAACCCGCGGCCATGTTTAATCTGCCTGGCTATGCGTTCCAGTAAGGCGTTGATCTGTTCGCTGCGGCCGAAAAACACCCCGGCATAATCGGCGCTGAAGGGTTTTAACCCGGGAAATGGTGAGCCCTGGCTCCAGGCCAGCGACGGCAAACTGGCTTCGTGGCCGATGGGGAAACGAACATCGGCTACAACTCGATAGCCGCGTTTGCGGATAGTTTCGATGAAAGAAGGATCGCCGGCCTTGTCGTCCAGCGCCCGGCGCAGCTGATTGATGGTCTTGTGCAGCGGGTTATCGCCCATGTCGCTGCCGGGCCAACAGGCATCCAGCAGCTCATCGCTGCTGACAACCTCGCCGCTGCGACGACACAGATACAGCAGCACATCCATGGCTTTGGGTTCCAACTGCCGCAGGCGCTTTCCCAGCCGCAAACTATTGCTGCCGGGATCGACCTGCCAATTACCCAAAAAGAAGCTGCTGTCGCTCATGAAACCTACCGCGATAAGAGATTGACCGCATCTTACCCGGTATACAAAGTTAACACCATGATAACAGTGTTAAGTTTTACCTAATGAGCATTAACTCAAATACTCAAACCCCAGAGCTCGAATGTCTCCCGGCACAAGGATTCACGAAAATCCGGATGCGCTATGTCGATTAAGGCTCTGGCCCGCTCGCGGATACTGCGCCCCCTGAGATTGGCACAACCATATTCGGTGGCAATATAGTGCACATGGGCCCGGGTAGTCACCACCCCGGCACCTGGGCTCAGCACAGGCGCGATACGGGAAACCGCCCCATTGGCGGCCGTGCTCGGCAGGGCGATAACCGAGCGCCCGCCGGGAGAAAGACCGGCGCCGCGAATAAAGTCCATCTGCCCGCCTACCCCGGAATAGATTCGGGTGCCTATGGAGTCGGCGCACACCTGGCCGGAAATATCCACTTGCAGCGCCGAGTTGATGGCCATCACCTGCGGGTTGCGGCGGATAACCGAGGTGTCATTAACCTGCTCTATATCCAGAAACAGTACTTCGGGGTTGTCATCGACAAAGTCATAGAGGGCGCGACTGCCAAGCGCAAAACCTGTGACCAATTTACCCGGATGCACCTTCTTGCGGCTGTTGTTAATCGCCCCGGAGCGATAAAGCGCCAGAATGCCATCGGAAAACAGTTCGGTGTGGATCCCTAAGTTTCGTCTGTCTGCCAACTGCCCCAAAACGGCATCCGGAATGGCACCTATGCCCATCTGCAGGCAATCGCCGTCTTCAACCAGAGAGGCCACATGCTTGCCGATAGCCTGGCTGATGGCATCGGCTCCGGCCATGGGGTGTTCGGGCAGAGGCGAACTCTGTTCATACACGGCGGCAAAGCGGTCATAGGGTACAAAGCTGTCGCCATGGGTGCGCGGCATTTGCGGGTTGATATGGGCTATGATGCGGCCTGCCACATCACAAGCGGCGCGGCTGGCTTCGACACTGATCCCCAGCGAACAGTTGCCATGGCTGTCAGGCGGTGACACCTGTACCAGCGCCGTATCTATGGGTTGCTCGCCGGAGCGAAACAGCTTGGGCACCTCGGATAAAAAGACAGGCACATAATCCGCCTCGCCACTGGCCAGCAGGGCGCGGGTCGGGGCGCCGCCAAAGAAACAGCGATGGCGCAGATGGCCCTTAAGCTCGGGCACACTCAAGGCCTCGGCTTCCTCGGTATGCAGTTGCAGCAAGGTCAGGTTCTGCCGCGTCATGGCATGCTGTGCCAGCGCCTCCAGCAAGACTCTGGGGGTGGCTCCCATAGAGTGGGTCCAGATAAATTCATCATTCCCTATCAGGGATACCGCTTCCAGTGCACTGGAACAAACTCTTGGCGCCATACTGCTGCTTCCTTATTTTTTATTTATACCGTTCCGTGACAGGAGTTTGATTGAGCCAATGCCGTATTTGTTTTCCCACATCCCGCCTGATTGACTTGGGCTGTCCCATCGAGACGACTTCACCCAAGCCATGACAGGCTCCGCCGGAGGGAAAACCAACTCCTGTACAAAAAGGCCTTAACCCTAGCCAGTTGCTCTGTGAAGGGCAATCCCTGACAAACAACCTACCCCCCGCAACTGTGGAAAGTGAGCGCTACGCCACAGCAAACAGGTTGCAAACTGCGAGCCTCACAAAAATGCCACCGCGGCGGATAAGGCGTTTACCCTCAAAGCCACTGTCGTTAGACTAGCCAAGCCTTGGGCCTCATGGCGAAAAACGTCACATCCCAGTGCCCGGGCAGGACCCCCAGTTTCAAGGAAGTAGTATGTCTCAGTTCGACAAGACCCTCAGCGTCAGCCTCAATCCAGAGGATCCCGCCAGCATCGCCCTGGCACTGCAGCAATACCGGCAACACCTGAACGACGGCAGCGCCTTTCGACTCGATGGCTCCTTGCTGTTCAATATCGAGTTCGTCAATCAGCAGCTGCGGCCGCTTAACCGTGACGATGCCGGTGCCAATCGCTCCTTGTTGGAACACGCCCTCGATACTGCCCGCCGGGATCACAGACTCAGCTTTTACACCGAACCGGTACTCTTTGCCGCAGCGCTGAACTTTCCCGAGCTATTGGACGAGCTCAAGGCCACTGCCGAGGCCATGGTGGCCTTCTCCCGCCGCCGCAATGACTCCAGCGATCTCTTTATCGATGACTACAACGTCTTCGGGGTGGAAGCCCTCTACATGCTGGCCAGGCAATATCCCGAGCTGAGCCATTATCTGGCCGCCTTTCTGGTGCCTTACTGGAACTTGGAAAGCTTCTACCAACCTGTGTTACTGCTGGGCAAACTGGTGGAGGAGTTCGGCTGGCGCCGCGAACTGATCCACGCCTATCTGCACTGCGACGGCGAGCAGAATCGCCGCTGCTTTTTCCAGACCACTGAGGGTGCTTCAGTCAACCTCAGCCTACTGGAACATTTTGCCGGGCATCCGGACGATTACCCCTGGTTTAAGGCGCAGCTGCTCAAGCGTCTAAAGCAAACGCCACTGCTGGCCTATGCCAATGAACAACCGCTTGAACAAACCCAGCCGGTACTGGAGTTCTTCTACAGTCTGGGCGACTGGCCGGTAGAGGCTGACATTGACGACACTGAACTGTGGCGGGATCGGGTCAAGCAGCAATTGATCTTGGGTCGCCGGGTAGAGGATGAAGCGCTTTCCTTGCTGGCGCAGCTGAGCGAGCAGAGCCAACCTCTGGTAATAGTGGCAGAGGCCTGGCGGGAAGACGACCGCCATAGTCTATGGCAAACCGGGGAAGAGCAGGCTCTGGCAGAGGACTATGACTGGGAGCATGATGAGAACGAGCCGGACTCTGACTATGCCGCGCTATTTTATGACCTGGAAGAGCCGGAAGACTATCTCAGGATTGGCGAGCTGGAAGAGCTGGATGCCGAAGTGGGAGAGGCTATGCTGAGCGCGCTGGCCGAACTGCCCAAGAGCCTTGGCGCCTGCGCCTATGCCGCCTATCGCCTGAGCTGCCTGAACTCGCCCCACAGCTTAAGCCCGGAAGCCGACAAGGCCAACGAGGCCGCGGCGCTGCTTCGCTGGCTGGCGCAGCAGCTGCCATTACAGTTTCAGCACCATATCTTCTATGAGGGCGGGGAGTACCAAAAGAAAAGGCGTGAACATCGTCTTCTCAAGAGCTGGCTCACGGATATAGACACAGAGGGCGATGTTGCCAAGATGGCTCAAATTGCCTCTGAGATACTCTATACCAGTAAGGACGAAAAGCGTATTGCACTCTTGTGGTCCAATGGCAATAAAGGATTCCAAAACGGCTTGTTGGCGCTGTATTTCCTGCTCTGCGCCCCGGAGTTCGAAGCGCCGCAGTGGCAGGCCTTAAAAACCCTGGCACAAAGGCATTGGCAGCTATGGCTGACGCTGGATCCGCTGCAACTGATTGAAAAAATTTATTATTGCTGGGCTGACTACGCCTTCTATCCCGCCATTGATGATGAGCATATCGAGGCCGAATTGCGGCAAAACCTGCTCAAGCTGGGTGTCAGCGAGGCGCAGCTCGATGCTCATTGCCTGCTGACAGAACAACAGGTGGCTGCCTATCGCCCGGCCGATAAACGCTTCTGGCAAGGTTATATCACCAGGCTGAGCCGGTTTGCCGAAGCCGACCCAGAGGATAACAGCATGATAGGCCGCCGCCTCTGGCAGCAACAGCAGCAGTTGTTGCAAGCGCTGCACACAAGCCGCGAGCTGCCGAGGCTGAGCTTTTTTGGCCATCTCAAGGCCAACTTCCCCGAGACTCCTCTGCCGCAGGCATTTTTCGAACTGTTTGATCTTTGCCTGCGGCAAAGCTTCAGCAAATCATTTCCCGAACAGCAGGCGCAAAACCTCTGCCGCCAACTCAAGACTTATCTGGCATCGGGCGAAGGGCTTGAGCCCTTGACGCCCCAAGCCACGGCCGAGTTGCTGGACTGGGCGCCTTGCCGCTCGGACGACCCCGCCGATGCGGCGGAGCTTAGCGACTTTGTCTGGCTGTTGCCTGAAGCGCAGGGGCGAGCTTTGGCCCTGTTTCTCGCAGGCCTTGGAACCCAAAGCCTGTATTGGCTTCACCGGCCGAGTGTGGAGACGGCCTATGTCAACCACCTCATTGCCGAGGGTAGTCTCTCAATGGCGCAGCGCTGGGAAGATCAAAGCGTAGGACACAAGCGTCACAGCGACTATGACACTGGGTTAGCCTTTCAGAGTGCCAAGGAAAACTGGGCCCTTGGCTGGCTCGACAGCATAGGCGTAGCGCCGCAAAGCACTGTCTATTTCGCCGTAAGCCAAGGCCGCGCCCCGGCGCCCTTCCTCAAACATTTGGCCGATGAGGGCCGACTGCCGGAGACCTCGCAGCTCTTGACCATAGACGAACGTGTACGCCTGCTGAAGTTGCTGGCGCAAGCCGGGGTTGACGCCGAGCTTTTCAGCTCCTTCCTGCAAGACGAGTCTGCCGCGGTCCGGCAACTGGCCAAAGATTTGGGGCAAGGCTCTTAATAGCAGGCTCTTAAGGAAGGCATAGATAAAAAAGCAGTTGGGAACACCCCAATAAACAACTAATAACAGGATAACTGCCCGCGCCCTGGCTCACGGCGCGGTCGCCGGTTGTTTAACAGGAAGTGCCACACAGGCAGCGACCGGCAAAAGCGTTAATTTAATATCAAGGAAGCAATATGTCCCAGTTCGACAAAACCCTCAGCATTAGCCTCAAGCCACAAGATCCCGCCAGCATCGCCCTGGCGCTGCAGCAATACCGGCAACACCTGCACGATGGCAGCGCCTTTCGTCTTGAAGGCTCCCTGCTGTTCAATATCGAGTTTGTCAACGAGCAACAGCGGCCGCTCAGCAATGACGATGCTGGCGACAACCGCAACTTGCTGGTGCATGCACTCAGCGCCGCTCGAGCACACCACACCTTTAAATATTGCACTGAAGCCGTGCTGTTTGCCGCAGCGCTGAACTTCCCCGAGCTATTGGACGAGATCAAGGCAACTGCCGAGGCCATGGTGGCCTTCTCCCGCAGTCGTAACGACTTTAGCGATCTCTTTCTCGATGACTACAACGTCTTCGGGGTAGAAGCCCTCTACATGCTGGCCAGGCAATATCCCGAACTGAGTCATTATCTGGCCGCCTTTCTGGTGCCTTACTGGGATTTGGACAGCGGCTATACCCCCGTGGAACTGCTGGGCAAACTGGTAGAGGAGTTCGGCTGGCGCCGCGAACTGATCCACGCCTATCTGCACTGTGATGGCGAACAGAGCCGCCGCTGTTTTTTCCAAACCGCCGAGGGTGATCCAGTCAACCCCAGCCTGCTGGAACACTTTAGCGAGCATGCTGACGATTACACCTGGTTTAAGGCGCAGCTGCTCAAACGTCTAAAGCAAACCCCGCTACTGGCCTATGCCGATGAACAAACGCTGGAACAAACCCAGCCAATACTGGAATTCTTCTACAGCCTGGACGACTGGCCGGTAGAAGCGGAACTTGAAGACACTGAGCTGTGGCGGGATCAGGTCAAGCAGCAATTGATCTTGGGGCTCAGGGTGGAAGATGAAGCGCTGGCGCTGCAGGATGCGCTCGGCGTTGAGCCCAAGGCACAGGTTGCCGAAGCCTGGTTGATGGACGACAGACTCGCCCCCTGGCAGCAGGATAAGACAGATACCGGCAGCGCCCAGGCAGAGCCGGAAAGTGGCAAGAGCTCCGGGCAAACTCAAGGCGACTGCCCACTACCCAGCTTGGATGAGCTGCCTTTTTTCCTGCTTAGCCATACCTGCAAGCAAAGTGACTTCGCACAGTTGGATGTAGCCATTGCCGAGCGTCTGCCGGCGGCACTGGACAAGTTGCCGACCCACTTGGGAGGCGTCGCCTATGCCGCCTATCGGCTCGGCCGCCCCGAGTGCACAGAGGCAGAAACCCAGGCGCTGCTTGGCTGGCTGGAGCAGCATTTCCTCACTGCCTATATGCGTGTCTTCAATCGGCATGGTGGCCGCTTCAATAGCGATAATCCGCAGCATTTGATACTCAAGGCCTGGCTCACTGAGGTCAAGGAGCAGCAGGATGCTGACACTATGGCCGCCGTTGCCGAATCGCTACTTGGCAAGGATGGGGGAAAACGCGGAAGCCAGATAAGCCAGCGTCAAGCGGCCTACTGGTTGTTTTTCCCGGACGATGGTTTCCAGCGCGGCCTGCTCAGCCTGTTTTTCCTGTTAAATAGCCAACTGCCAAAGGCTCACACCGAACTGCAGCTCCTGGCCCAGCGCCACTGGCAACTGCTTTTGAAACTGGCACCTATGGTGCTTATCAGCCGCATCAGTCAGTTTTACGCAAACTATGAAGGATATGCCGCCATAGATGATCCGCAGACAGAGCAGAGCCTGCATCAAAAGCTGCTGGCACTGGGAGTCAGCGAGGCGCAGCTGGATGCCCATACTTTGCTGCAAGACAGGCGCATCGCGCGCTATGCGCCGGCCAATGAGCGCTTCTGGCAACGTTACCTGGAGCGATTGGCAAGCTTTGCCGAAGGCGATCCCGAAGATAACAGCATGATAGGCCGCAGCCATTGGCTGGCTCAGCAAAAGCTGTTGGATGCCCTCGGCTATTGCGATGAAACTGCCATGCTGGGATTTATTGCCGATCTCAAGGCCTGTTTCCCGGAGCGCCCCTTGCCGCAGCAAACCTTTGAGCTATTTAACCTCAGCCTGCAACGCGGCCTGGAGCAAAAACTCAAACCGGCAGCGGCGAAGGCTGTCTATGACAAGTTACAGGCCTATTTACAAAGCGGCGAAAGCCTGGAAAACCTGACACCACAAGCCTTGAAGCTGCCGGTTCTGCAAGGCTGGGATCCCTACAGCGATTATCGCGGCAAGGTTGGCGTGGCAGACTTTGTCTGGCTGTTGCCAACCGAGATGGGAGAGCGACTGGCACTGTTTCTCAGCGGTCTTGGGAAACGAGGGCTGCACTGGTTAGGCTGTCCCAGTGTCAGGGAAGCTTATGTCAACCATTTGGTTGCCGAAGGTCATCTGAATATGGCCGAGCGTTGGCAGGATGAAGCGCTTGGGCACTCAAGCATAGGCGATGTCGATGTGAGCCTGCAACTTGAAGCCGACAAGGAATTCTGGGCGCTACTCTGGTTGGATAGGATAGGTGTGACGCCACAAGCCACTGTGTATTTTGCCATGCACGAAGGGCGGCAACCTGAGTCTTTCATTATCCACTTGGCCAGCCAGCAGCGGCTGCCGGATATGTCCGGGCTGTTGACCGCAGATGAGCGCAAACGCCTGCTGGAAATAATCGCCAAGCATAATTTCCTCACCAAAGAAAACACTGAGCCATTCAAGCAAGATGAGTCGAGCGTCGTCAGGCGCATGCTGAATAAGTTGTTTTAAGACTAAAAAGGCGTTGCCGGTCAACGCAGTAACGCCTTTTTGAGACAGTTTCAGCTACCTTTGAGTGAGCGCAGCAACAAACCTATGCCACCTGTCAGCAATACCAGGATCACCAAGAGTTCAAAACTGCTCATGCTGCGCAGGTTAAAGTGAATGGTAGAGATCACCCCAAAGATCATCGCTGTGATTGAGCCAATCGCCAATAACCAGCCAAGAATATTCTTGCCGTTATAGAAAATCATCCCAACCCCCAGAATAAAGGGCACCAAGATCATACCGCCGGTGATCCCCCACTGGCTGCCAAATGCGGGGACACCATACAAGCGGGTGCCCAGACCAAAGTTGCTGGATACCCGAATGGCGTTGAGCAGCATATAACCGCCACCACACATCATGATAAGGCCAATAAAAAACTGACCAATGCCGCCGGAACTCCCTCCCGCTCCATTCATGTATAACGTCCTATATTCAATCGATTGATGCGACAAAAATTTTAGCCGTTTTAGGCCCGGGCGGCAAACCGGGCCATAACGTTACGAGTCGCGGCCATTGAGGCGTTCAATAATCTGCGCCTTGGCTTCTTCCTGCGCCTGCAATGCTTCCTCTTCCTGTTTCTGCCGCATCAGCTCATTGAAGGTAATGCGGGCAGACTGGGCTTGCTCCGAGGCTTGCAGTTTACGCTCCTTTGCCGTCATGGCTTCATCTGTGAGGCGCTGCAGCTCGGCAAGTGACTCATCGGGCGCATCCCCTAATTCCAGGTGCGATTCACTGCGGCTCAAGGCTTCACGACGCAGCTGTTTTTTCAGCTCCCAGATAGCGTCCAGGGCTTCACGCTCGGCATCGGCGGCCTCAATGGCGCTGTCTCGCAATTGTTCAAACTTGGCCAGCGCCTGGCCTTCGCGGCTCCAGGGGTCAACCTCTGGCAGATCCGAAATATTAATCACGGGATCCTCGTAACCATCCTGATGACTCAAGTCCAACATGGCCGCCTTGACCCCGGACATCATCAGCATCACGGCGATCACCAAGAGCGGCAGACCACCGACGATAGCCGCCGTCTGCAAGGTGGCGAGCCCACCCATAAACATCAGTACCGAAGGCATAAAAGACAGAGTAAAGGCCCAAAATAGGCGGTTCCAGCGCAGTGGCTCCTCGGTGACATTGTTTTGCACCACGGACGCCAGAATATAAGAGATGGAATCAAAGGTGGTGGCGGTAAAGATGATACACAAGAGCGTAAAGACGGCGATGACCAGATAGCTGAACGGCAACTGCTCCAATATCGCAAAAATTGCCCTGGTCGCCCCGTGTTCATTGAGGATACCCACCACATCCAGCTCCCCCGACAACTGCAACGACAGGCCGAAATTACCCAAGATCATAAAGTACATGGCACAGCCCAGAGAGCCGAAGAAAATTGAACCGGCCACCATCTGTTTGATGGTTCGGCCGCGGGAGATCCGCGCCACAAACAAGCCCATGCTGGGGGCAAACACCAACCACCAGGCCCAATAGAAGATGGTCCAGTCCTGAGGAAAATGGGTATTCTCAAAAGTCCCCAAACCACCGAAAGGCTCGGCCCAGGTGGCCATCATAAAGAAGTTGTTCAACATACGTCCCAGAGAGTCCAGGCCGGTTTCCAACATGAAAATAGTAGGGCCGGCAAACAGAATAAATGCCAGCAGCGCCAGCGCGCCCCAGAAGTTGATATTACTCAGCACCTTAATGCCTTCATCCATCCCCTTATAGGAGGAATAGGCAAACAGTGCAGTACACAGAAGCAAAACCCCAATCTGGCTACCCGTGGTCGATGGCAGCTCAAACAAGTAACTCAGGCCTTCGTTGATCAGCGGCGCCGCCAACCCCAGAGTGGTAGCCGCCCCACCGAGCAAGCCGAAAATAAACAATATATCGATAAACTTGCCGAGCTTGCCGTGACTGCGGCCTTCCCCTATGACGGGCATCAAGGCCGCCGATACCTTGAGCACAGGCTGTCTGCGAACATAAAAGAAGTAAGCAATGGGGATGGCAGGGATCAAATAGATGCTCCAGGCGATAGGCCCCCAGTGGAAGAGGCCATAAGTGGCGGCCCAGCGCACCGCTTCTTCACTGCCGGCTTGAAGTTGAAATGGTGGATGCTGATAGTAATAGGCCCATTCAATTGTGCCCCAATAGAGGATACTGGCGCCTATACCGCCGCAAAACAGCATCGCTGCCCAGGAAGCTGTGGCAAATTCCGGCTTTTCATCGGCATCGCCAAGCTTAATCTGGCCGATGTCAGAGAAGATGATGTAAATCATAAAGAAGAAGGCGGCTAGCCCAAGCGACAGGTAAGCAAAACCCAACTTATCCGTCATAAACGCCTTGGCAACAGCTATCCATTCTGCCCCTTCAACCGGAAACAGCGCCAGCGGGATCACCACCGCAAGCAGCAGGCCCAGAGCACCAAAGAAAGTGGCTTTATCTATGAGTTCGAAGTGTTTTTTCATGCTTTTGCTCTTCTGTTTGTCTCCGTTCGGGAGCTGGGGCCACAGGCAGAGGCCCATGCCGGATAAAATAGGCACAAGTCGCCATCCAGTCGATTATCTTTATCCGGAAAACGTACAAAAAGTGACGTAAATCAATAGGATTGTTACGTGATGAGATATTTGTGTCCAGCTTGTATGAATTGCTGACTATTTCAGTAAATACGATAAAACGCTTAAGACCATAAGGATTTATGAGCTTGATTGCAAGTTTGCCCGGTCAGGGAGGGACCATTCACAAAAGCAAGGAGAGTGATAAGGCCAAGAGAATCAAAAGAACAAAGGAGCCCACAGTCACAGGGGCCCCATACAGACAAAATACCAACAAACGGCAGAATCCGGCAGTCTGCCGCTTCGCTACTGCTTCAGCTTCACCCAGGCGGCCTGGGTTTCACGACTGCTTCTTGGGTCCTTTGGCACCAGCCAAAGCAGCATCATATTCAGCAGTGAAGTCGAGAGCATAGCTCCCCAAAGCAGCATCAGTGAGATGCTGATAAGGATATAACTGACGTAGGAATCCATAAAGGACAGGGCCAGACCGAAAACCACACCGCTCCCGGGTAATAACAGTAGAGTAATAAACAACATCAAACATACCGTCTTGGCGACTGACCACCCCAGATTACGAGCCCTGCGACTGATAATCCTGTAGCCGAAATAGAGGCTGGGCAGTAACCAAAACATGATGAGCGTCCCTGTCCCCTGCCCTTCAAGCCGCAGCAAAGACCGCAACGCAAAAGCAGGAGAACCGGAAGTTTGCACCATAAAGGTCAGCCATCCGAGAAACAATCCATTGCAAAGCCCCAGTATCATGCTGCTGCGAAAGAAAGCCAACGCCGGCGTCTGACGATCGGGGGCGCACCCCTTACGATGAGCCAGCAAAGGGTGTTCAGGTTCAACTTTTACCAAGGGAGGCCGAAACAGGTAGATCAGTAACTGCACTACCAGCCAAACAACAGCGCAGCCCAAGGCAAACATCAAGCCAAGCCAAGGCATAGTCTTGTCAAACTGAAGCATGCTCAGTAGCGTTGGGTAGGAGAAGCCGAACAGGATATTCACCAATGCCAGCGGCACACCGCACCAATACCCGAACGCCCGTCGCCCAATAGCGACATGCGCTGCCAGCAACCCTGCACCTATACTGAGTTGCAGCCCAGTTGCCAAGATAGCCAACAGTAAAATAAAGAAGTCGACCTCTCGAATTGCCAGCAGCAGTGAAGGTGAGAACATGTACACCAGTTGCCACTGATAATGGATAGCCAGCATGGGCAGCAGCGCAGTAAAATAGCGACTCCGGTCGCGGGCTTGTTCCGCCCCGCCAAACTCTGGCTGAACAAAGAGATCGCTAATCACCTTAGCCATGCTGTTGGACGATTGTCTCAATCCCATTGCTCATCCTCCTCGAAATACTTGCCAGTCAGAACTGGATGAACTCAACTCGGCAGCCCAAAGCAGTTCGGTGCCGCCGTCATCGAGTGGACGCATCTGCAATAGATGAAGAACCGGGCCACCTATATCAGACTTTACTTTCAGCAACCTGGGGCCCAATTCGCCCCCCTGGGCGTATCTCTCTGAATAGGGGGTAAAATCCAAAATATCAATCACAAAACAACCCTTTGTTATTTATGATGATTACCTTTAGTTAATCATCATTTTATTGATAATCGTCTTCATCCTGACGGCTCATTTCATATGGCAAGCGGCGGTTAAAGGCCTCGCCATCAGGGGTATCGGCATACTTGCCGAGCAAGGTATCCAGATTGCCATCCTGTTGGAAAAACAGCTCATGATCGACATCGATACAGTTGAGGTATTGGGCCACCAGCGGCAGATATTGGCTGCCGGCCAATCCCAATTGCAACGCACAGTCGGCCAGTGCCGGCTTGCTGATGTGTGGATCGCTGTAACAGTAATGGAGCCGCTCATTGGCAATGAATAGCCCCAGCAGACGCGCCATATAGTTCCGGCCTTCCAATTGGAGGGCCACAGCCTCAAAGAAGCGCGCCTCATCCCAGCTTTCGTCGGCATCATAAAAACCGAGGCGCAAGTCTTTACCCGACTTGAGGGATTCAAAATCTGTCAATGCCCGCAGCACCAGCTTGTCCAAGGCCTCAAGCCTCGCACTCGCTGACTGCAGATCCCTGACTTCGATTCGCGAAAAACCGAGCAAAGGGGGAACTGTATCCTGCACCTGGGCCTGGGCATGGAAGCTGCTCCATTCTGTCTGCTGTAATTGCACAGCAAAGCTCGCCTCCATGGCGGCGGGCGCTTGGTTCATTTGGCTGACCAGCTCTAGAGTGGGATTGGGATTGACGTTGGGATTGACGCGCCACAGATAATGCCAGTCGGTCAGCAAGGCTCCCTTGCCGAGGAGTTTCATGCCCTCCTCGTCGTATAAGTCATCTTCGCCATCCGGGAGATACAGGGGTGAGCGCCACAGCCCGTCCAGAGAAACCTTGCGGGTCGCGCCGCCATGCCAGCCAAGCCAAAGCGCCGCTTCGTCATCGCAGTAGGCAATATCATCCAGCTGTAGCCAGAAACGCCCCTGCGCCTCTTGCCAGTCGAGATTGTCGACATCGGCCGGGGCTAACAGCATGTCGGCGTCATCGGC
The DNA here is from genome assembly GCF_002836975.1 of Shewanella indica. Classification (GTDB taxonomy): domain Bacteria; phylum Pseudomonadota; class Gammaproteobacteria; order Enterobacterales; family Shewanellaceae; genus Shewanella; species Shewanella indica. The sequence goes on from NZ_NIJK01000029.1 coordinate 118,985, forward strand.
CAGTTGCTCGCGGGTATATTGACGCACGTAAAAACGGCCTATCTCGCGGCCAAGGCGCAAGTCGATGCGCTGCAGCTGATACGCCAGCGCCTCTGTTTCAGCATCGGCTACCCGGCTTAACGTCATGGCCGGCAGGGTAAGCTCACCGCGCTCACTGTCCAGCGCCAGGGCACACTCCCAGAGCGCTTCATTCCCCGGCGGATTGGGCAGAGGCATGGCCGCCACCTGCAAGAGCTCGGAATAACGGCCCTGCCATTGAACTTGGTTAATGCTACTACCTACTGGGTCACTACCTACGGGGTCACTGCCCACGACAGCCATAGGGTCCAGCCGCAGCAAAAACTGCCAGGCCTGGGACCGACGGCGCCTACTGCGGTGACAATGCAGGATCAAACTGTTATCCGGCCCGGCATAGAGGCGATCGGTAAAACTCAGCCCCATGCTGTCCGGCAGTCCGGTCTCATCGACCTCGGCCCAAGGGCTGCCCTGATTATTCACCTCATCATTCAGCTGCATGGCAGCCGAGGGCGAGAGATCCCTGTCCTCCAGCCAGTGCCAGAGCGTTAAGTCATAACAGCAGCGCCGGTCATTTTCGCCCAGTGATGCCAGGGTTCGGCCATCACTCAATACCGCGACTTTGAGATATTCCATCCCGGTATGAGCCAAAAACTCCTGCTGCCGACGCGCCAGATCCACCAAGTAGATACAGCCCTGCTGATCCCAGATAACGCAGCTCTGCTCACGCCCCGGCACCCCATGGAAACAGCCACTGACCTGCATAGTGCCCTCAGCCATGGGAAAGTCTGTGCTCCAGATGAGCCGATAACCCGAGCCCGTATCTGCCGCTTCATAGAGATACAGGCAAGGGCAGCCATTGTCCGCATCGATATAGATGAGTTTACCGTCGCCAACCGGCGAACTTGTGAATGACATATTTCTTTATCCTTTGCTCAAAAATACCAGCGACTGCCAGTTATCGTCGTTATCGAATTATTCGTCGTCATAGTCGCCTTTCTCGGCCAGCTTAAACTCCGGGTCGTTATAGGGGCTTGGGACCGCCGCCAGGAAAGCCGCCAACTGTTGCGAGTCCTGATGTTCGGCAAAGATCACTTTCAAGGTGCGATTGATATGAAATGGATGCACGGGCAAGGCGCTGAGAACATTGAAATAGTCCGCGAGTTGCGGCAGTGCCTGCCTGTGCTGGCTGAGCGCCAAGGCAGCCTCGGCCAGCACTGGCCGCCCCTCGGCTCCCAGCAAACACCTGGCCTGGGCCAGACGGCAGTATGCCGCCAGGATGGCCGCTATCAACTCAGGCCCCTGCTCCAGACGCACGGCATAGTGGAAGAAGTCGTATTCACTGTGCCGATTCCCCAAACCATCGACAAAGGCAAACCAGAGCCTGCCAGGCTCAGTAACCGCACTATGGGTTATTTTCTGTTTCAAGCGGCCAAGCCAGCCGGCTCTGGTTGCTACAGGGGCTCTGGTTGTTACTGAGGCTAAGGGCGCTCCACACGCCTCCCCCAGGGTCTGCTCCAATTTGGGGAGCACCGCCAGTAGCTGCTGCAAGAGTTGCTGCCTGCCTTGATCCGATGTCAGATCGTCACAATAGAGAGTCACCCTGCCACTGGGGCAAGGCTCGGCCTGTAGTTGGCTGGGAATTTGCAGCGGCTTGGGTTGATAGCTGCAGCAATTGAGCGACAATTTTTGCTGTTCGGCAGCCAGCAGGCTCTGGGGCACAGCAGCTTGAGAGTCGATGTCGACCGAGTAGTGACTGGGCTCATCGAGATCACCGAACGCCAACCAGAGCCGCCCTTGGTTAACCCCCTTGATCATGACCAGATCATCACCATAGTGGCTCAAGGGCCGCCACTGCCCCACAGTGTCTTGACTGCCCAGTTGGTACAGAGGGGAAAGCCTCTCGCCCTCCGGCGACACCTTTTGTAGCACCCCCCCTTTCCAGCCCAGCCACAAGACTTGCTCCTGCTCGCAAAAATAGCTGCAAGTCAGGCTGTTGAGCAGTTGCTGCCACTCGTCGTTATCCTGGTGGGATATCTCACCGGCGGCAATCCGCTCCAGCGCCTCCTGAACCGTTTCGGCATCATATTCATCACAGATATCGGCCATGGCCAGCAAGCGCACCCCGGCATCGATTTGGCGGCCGAGGTTCATATCTATCAGCTGCAACCTGGCTTCGTAACGCACAGGCTCGCCCTCGGCCTGATGACGGCTCACGCCATCGGCGGCCAGGGTAGTGATAAGGCCGTTGGCACGGTTCTGGAACCAATAATCCTGCGTTGAAACCTGCACTGGAGCCGGTTTCCCCGGCAGAGGCTGTTCGGACCAGGTTTCGTTTGACGGGTCAAAATACACCAGTTGCTGAAAGCGGAAGCGATAACCGCCATGCTCATTGCGACCATAAAAGGCCACGCGTCCATCCCGGGTCAGAATCAGTGACTCAGGCTCGATTTCGGCACTCACAGGCCAATGCTGCACCGGCTCCATGGCCGCGAGATCGACCTTGAGCAAGCTGTGGCCGCGGCGCGCAGCGATGCCCACCCGCCCGACCACCCACAGGGTCTGGTTGTGGCTATCGAGCCAAGCCCCTGGGCTTCCGGTGATTTGTAAATCCAGCACCTGCTCACAACTGCGCGCCTGATAATCGCAGACAAAAAGCAGTCCATTTTGGCCCAAGGCCAGAAAGCGAGTGTCATCCAGCCACTGCAACAAGGCCAGCTCGCCATCCTCGGTTCCCGGCAACTCACATTGCCACAACAGGGTGTCGGCCTCGGCAGAACTCTGGATAACCTGAATAAGTTCAGGGCCGATAAAAAACAGCTTGGCCTGTTGCAGGCGGATATTGGTTCTTACATTGGCATTCATGAAGTTATTCCTGTGATTTGCAATCAGGCGGGGGAAATCGGCCAGGGCAAATTCTGGACAAAACGGCGATATTGGCGGCGCTTGAGCAGCCCCAGGCCGTGGCGCCTTTGAATAAGCGGCACTGAGTGCTGTTGATGGAAGGCGGCGCCTGGAGCATCAGCCAGCATATTGAAATAACGAGCCAACAAAGGCAGATAAGCTATATCATCACCGGCCAGCGCCAGCACTGTGTCCGACAAGGCCGACTTGTCGGCGCCGCTGCGCAGACTTGCCGCATCCGGATAGGCCAGCAGCTTCTCAACGGCTTCTGCCAACAGCTCGGCGCCGCCCGGCACAACTATCAGCGCGGCCACAAACTGCGCCTCGGTCCATTCACGGCCATGTCTGTCGCTAAAACGCCACTCCAGGCGCTCACCCTTGACGCTGTTTGGTAAGTCGGCCAGACGGCTGACCATCTCTTTGGCGCTGGCCAGCAAACACTCCCCCAGCTCCAGATAATCGGCCTCAATAAGATTGAGTCCCGCATCACCATGGGCCAGGCTCTGCTGCTCACTCATCACCAACTCAGGTTTAGGCCAGAAATAACAGGGCAAACTCTGGCACTCGGCTTCCCCAGGCAACATGGGCCTGACAGTGCTGGTATCCAGTGCATATATCTCGAACCCCACCAGCAGCAAACGATTGGCTGATGCAGAGGTCAATTGATAGTCATAGTGGTCAAAGGCTACCAGGGCAAAGGGATTGGCTTCATCGCCGGGGAGTGGGCATTCGTTGGCACGATAGCGCGGCGACAACGCCTTGAGGCGGAAGTGTTCCTCTGGCGCCAGATAGCCTTTCATCAGCTCGCCACTGCGCCAACTCAGCCAAAAAGCGGCTTCATCCCGGCAAAGGCGGATACCGCTCAGCCCGTCAAACAGGCTTTCGAGCGCGTCAGTCAGCTCCTCTTCATCACAGGCATCTTCGCCGCTCCTGAGCGACTCAAGCAAAGTGGAAAACTCATCCGGTTCCAACAAGCCATCATGGCTGTCAAACCAAAGCACCGGCTGTTGCCAAAGCACATCAAGAGATTCGAGTGCTACCAGTTGCAACTGCAGAGCGATGCGAGGACTGTCACCGCTCTCATCCAACAGACACTCAGAAACCGGCAATAACGCCAACTGCCGGTCAGGGCAAAGGTGTATACTCGGGTAACGGACGCCTTTAAGCAGCGGTTTGCCCTCAACCCGGTGAAATTGGCTCTGGCCATCGACCACATTGATACACCAGAAGCCATGCTCCCGCTGCGCCAGAGAGCCGCATTTACGCTCATAGAATAAAAAACAACCGTCACGGCGCCGCACCATGGTGCTGCCAAGGCGGCGATTATCCAGATATTCAGGCAAGCAGATATCGTTAATCGGCCGCCAGTCGGCCAGCGACCAGCCCAGAAGACAGGGATATTCATCATCCCCTCTTGGCTGCTCGGCCACGTACCAGAACTCGCCTCTGTCTTTATCCAGCCAACCATGACCATAGATGCCGACATTTGGCAGATTGACCATCAGCCGAGGCCCGGTTTCGATATCACCGGCATAGATCTGCCCGGAGCAGGTGGCGACCACAAATTCGCTGTCGCTGTAGAAGGCGCTCAGCACCACTTCATCCTCGGCCTGAGGTAACTCATACTGCCAAAGCAATTGCTGACGGCCGTCAGCCAGCGGCGTCAACAGCTGCAACTGCGGGGCGCCGGCCTGCTTCGGGGAATGTAAAATCCATTTGGCAGCTCTCATTTGAGACTCCTGTTGTTAACAGTAAAGAGATAGCCACGTCCGTATATCGAAACGGCATGATGAAATAGCCCCAAAGCACCCATCAAACATAAAAACAACTTGGCATGGCTAAGGGGGCTTGCCAGGTGCGTATACAGAGCAAATAAAGGGGAAGGAAGCGTTTGGCCTAGATTAACCAGCGGCCTAATGGGAAACTGAACGACAATAGCAGTTTTCAAAACAATCCTTTTCGATGGCCTTAAGGCCTGAGCCCATCCAGGGCTCACTTAAATTCAATTCGACCGCGATAATAAGCACAGTCAATACAGTCGAGGCGGCCGCCAGAGCATCCTTAAGATCCCTTGGCGGGAGGGTGGATTTTGACGATTCCAGCCATTGGAAACAAGTTAAAACACCAACAAAGTGATATGAATCAATAAGAGGGAAAAAATTTACACCATAGTCAAAACCGACTAAACGGATAAAAAGCTCAGCTCACTGCGGCGAGAATGTCGGCGTGGCCAGGCGCGAGGAAACCAGAGCAACCAGGATATGCTGCTCCGGTGATAAAATAAGAACGGTTTCTGTATCAGGCAAACCTGTCATCAGAGAGGGTTTGCAGTGGATCTTTGCCCTGTTCATACCAACCATCACGGGTATTTTGCACGCAATCAAATGCCTGAATATAAGGTTTGATATCTATGATGGGAGTGCCATTGAGCATATCGATCCCCTTAACATGGATACGGTTGCCCTCTAAACGGTCAATTTCCAGTATCGACAGGCCTATGGGATTAGGGCGCTTGGGTGAGCGGGTTGCAAATACACCACGCAATTGATTATCGAGAAAAGGTTTAACCTTGAGTGCTCCCTGCTTACATTGATGCAGATGAAACAGCACATAAACATGGGAAAAACCATCGAGGTCGGCCAACCCTTCGGCGTAGTCGGGATGGATCACCAAGACCCCTTGGTTATCGGCGACCTTGCTGCCCTGGATCGGCATATTGGCCAATTCTGTGTACTGGGTTTCGGCATGGCCTATGGCGGTAAAGCTGACAACTTGCATAACAACTCCGTTGCAAATACAGAGTTGCAGTCTACCTCAAGGCTCAGAGGGGATCCTCAAGACAACTCACATTCCCGCCTCAGGGAACGCTGAGCAAGGTTTCTTCATCAAAGTACTTCTGCCTCAGACGCCGCCCCTCTTCCGAGCTCAAAACACGGTTGAGCACAGCCTGAAAGTCACTCACCAATTGTGCAGGGATACCGGCACTGAATGCAAAACACAAAGGCTTATGACTGACCTCAAGCAAAGGCGCCATCATGTCCGGTTCATAGCCTTGCCGTTTAAGGGTACTCACCAAGGTTAATCGGTTGCTGGACAACAAATTGGCTCGGCCACTACTGAGCACCCTAATCGCCTGCTCCAGGCTGCTGGTACGCACCAACAAGCCGGGATTAAAACCATGACTCAATAGCAACTGCTCACCCACATCATCTCTGACTGCCACCACCACTAGCCGCTTGGCGTCATCCAGGCGGGTTAATCTCGGCGCCATCTGTTTAAATGCATACAGATTTAACTCCAAAGTGCCCAGACTGCAGGCCCATTGAAACAGGGGAACCCTGGCATCTATGCGGGCCGTGGAAAACAACACCACGTTATCGCGGCTTGCCAACAGGTAGTAGCCTCTGGCCCATGGCAATATCTCTATGGGTTGCGGCTCAACCGCCATCTCCCGCCAAACAAGATGCAAAATGTCGGTTGTGAATCCGGAAACCTGACCCTGTCCCAAACTAAAATTGTAGGGAGGGTATTCTTCAGTGAGATACCTGAGCTGGCTCAGATCCGCAGCCGCCAGCACACTGCAACAATAGAGCAATAGCGGAAAAAGTAAGCGCATAACTACCCCCCCGGACAACTATATCTATAGGAAGGACCTCTGCAGGTCTTCAGTGCTATGCCTTGAGTGCCAATGGTTGTGCACGCCACTCTCGACAGAAAGAAGGTCACGAGGATTTACTCGCGCCCAGCTTAAGTGTTGTCAAAGGTGGTTCAACATACAAACCCGGGTTTCAATGCTTATTAACTCATTGTATTTATATATTTTTTAACAAAACCATTCGAAAGGAAAGTCCTCACATCCAGCAAGCCACGTCAGCAGCTCACCAAAGGCTTGCATTATTTTTCACGACGCCTTCACCTAAAGGCTCTCAAAATGTCGATTTACCCCCTTAAAATCGCGTTTTAAGCACTTATCAAAGTCATGATTTTAAAAGTTTTATTTTTAGTGATATTCCAGAGTGCCGATGTTAGCCTGCAAAGATTATTGGGAAGGCGCAAACCAACCCCATATTTGCCTGCCTAGGCAGAGTTCGCCGAAAGAGGTAGCGCCCTCCCTGATTAAAGGAAGCCGTATGGATATTATCGATAAAGTTTTTCAACAAGAGGATTTCTCACGCCAGGATTTGAGTGACAGCCGTTTTCGCCGCTGCCGCTTCTATCAGTGTGACTTCAGCCACTGTCAGCTAAGGGATGCCAGTTTCGAGGATTGCAGTTTCATTGAAAGCGGTGCCGTTGAAGGGTGCCACTTCAGCTATGCCGATCTGCGCGATGCCAGTTTCAAGGCTTGCCGTCTGTCTTTGGCTAACTTCAGCGGTGCCAACTGCTTTGGCATAGAGTTCAGGGAATGCGATCTCAAGGGCGCCAACTTTTCCCGGGCCCGCTTTTACAATCAAGTCAGCCATAAAATGTACTTTTGTGCGGCTTATATCTCAGGCTGCAACCTGGCCTATGCCAATTTGAGTGGCCAATGCCTGGAAAAGTGCGAGCTGTTTGAAAATAACTGGAGCAATGCCAATCTCAGCGGTGCTTCCTTGATGGGCTCCGACCTCAGCCGCGGCACCTTCTCCCGCGACTGTTGGCAACAGGTCAATCTGCGGGGCTGTGACCTGACCTTTGCCGATCTGGATGGACTCGATCCCAGGCGGGTCAACCTCGAGGGGGTCAAGATCTGTGCCTGGCAACAGGAGCAACTGTTAGAGCCTCTGGGGATAATAGTGCTTCCGGATTAGCCTGAAGGCAACTTAAGAGGCAAATATCACTTGAGTTCCGCGCTGCAACAGGGCAGATTCTGCTATAGCAGAGCATTACCGCAGGAATGCCGTTTTCTCTGCTGCCGCAGCCGACGTTATACCTTCCCTTCAAAGGAGGCATTATGAAGACTCAACTGCACGCCGAGCTGGCTCAGGTCAAGCGCTCTTTGGCAATCACCCAACTACTGGGAGCACCAGGCATCTTACTCATAGGTTTGGCACTCTATGGCCTGGTTATCGCCGAAGGAGATGCCTTCATCCAGGCGCTCAATAATCCTATCAATTGCTATCTATTAATCGCCATTGGCTCGGCCATCACGCTCTGGGAAGCATTAAAGATTATTAAGCTCTCCAAAAAACAAACTCAGCTTCTCAAACAACTCGATGAATGTAATGAGTTGTCGGAAAAGGAAAACGCTTGATGCTGAAAAACACCTAATGAATTAGACATATAGGAGAAATAATGGAATTAGAGATCCAAGTTACTTTTCGCACAGGAGACAGCATAAGAACCCGACGCTACAAGAGTGAACAAGGTGCCTTACGGGGCATTTGGAAATGGCTCAACAAGCATCAGGAGCAGGGAGATATTCAAGCCAGCTTCTTTTCCCCCGAACAGGGCCACCGCATCTTTACACAACCAGAGCAGCTCAGTGAATTTGAGCCCCAAACCATAGATAACTTTTATCAATCCAGGGCTTGGCTAGCGCTCAGATATCAGGTGCTGCAAACTCACGAGCACAGATGTGCAAAGTGTAACCGTACTAAAGCCGAACACAATATAGTGCTGCATGTTGACCATGTACTACCTCGCAGCAAACACAAAGACAAGGCATTAGATATCAATAATCTGCAAATACTCTGTGAAGAGTGCAACCTGGGGAAGTTGGACAGATGATTTATTGTTCAGTAAATCACCCGTCAAAAAAAACAACTCATTTACCGCTCAGAAACAAAGCTGCTAACATTCAAAGTTGGGCAAAGCACGTAATTTTATAAAAAATATAAGTCAACAACATAGACAAAAATCAGCTTTCAACCAGGCATTCTCTCAAGCTTAGGTTTTTGAAAGCATACTTTTAAGTACTCAGCAGCAGACACATGAGTAACAACATACGGAAATTTGCATATGAAAAATATAATAATTGCGGTCTTTTTAACCGGACTAGTAGCTTGCAGCTCTACGCCAACAGCCATGGTTTTCGACGGCAGCAGTGCAGAATCCACCCAACGAGGTGTTATTAGTATCATGAGAACATTAAATTCTCATGACAAACAGGAATTCGTGATGGCCTTGATGAAAATCCAACATGCCGAATTCGACAGTCCTCTGGCCGCGATGAAACACTCAGATCAAGCGGGTCAAATTGACTTTGCCCTGGTGGGTAAAAAAATCGATGGACTCACCTTAGAGCAAGTGCTCAAACTTGCACAAAAACCAAGCAACAGGTAAAAACTGCACAACAAAGCCGCTAACACGTTAGATAATAATGGCGCGCATCAGCAGTTATCCCGACACAAAGAGCCATATTTTGGCTCTTTGTTGCAGTTGGAGGCGGGAGTCTACCGGAAGTTCTGATTGAGTAAGCATGTCTATAGCACTCCTTGCCAGGTATGAGTATCTTCTCATGCCACCAAACCAAGCTCAGTTTAGTAAGACATTGAGAGTTAGAGGTTAATTATCCAACAGCAAGTATTGAATACTGTCGGGCGCAGTGTTGCCTCTACTGCTATTATCGGCTGAAACAGCAAAAACAGGGCATAAGTCACAGTTCCCCTATCATGAATGGCAGGCTCTGCTATAATTTGTGCCCGAAATTTCTCAGCCAATTCCAGACGAGCGGTAAGTCATGTCCACTACAGGTGTTGAACTCTTTAATCCCGGCCAACAGACACAAGCCCCTGCTGCGGCCCCCAAGCAAATGGTGCAATTGGCCGATAACAAGTTAGAGCTGATGGCGCCGGCCAAGAATGCCGACTTCGGTATTGAGGCCATTCGCCACGGGGCAGATGCGGTCTATATTGGCGGCCCGGCGTTTGGTGCCCGTCATACCGCCGGTAACAGCATAGAGGACATTACCCGCCTTTGTGAGTTTGCCCATAGATATCACGCTCAGGTATTTGTCACCATCAATACCATATTGCTGGACGATGAACTGGAAGAAGCCAGGCGCCTGATCTGGGCGGTGTACGAGGCAGGTGCCGATGCCATTATTGTGCAGGACCTGGGGCTGCTTGAGCTGGACTTGCCCCCAATTGCACTGCACGCCAGTACTCAGATGGATAATCGGGTTCCGGCCAAAGTCGCCTTTCTCGAGCATGTGGGCTTTTCTCAGGTAGTGTTGGCGCGGGAGCTGAGCCTGAGCCAAATTCGCGCCGTGGCCGCCGAGACCAAGATGCGACTTGAGTTCTTTATCCATGGCGCCCTGTGCGTGGCCTACAGCGGCCAATGCTATATCAGTGAAGCCTACACAGACCGCAGTGCCAACCGCGGCGAATGCTCACAACAATGCCGGATGCCGGGTAATCTCAAGACCCGCCAGGGCGACATTATTGCCAGCAACGACCATATGCTGTCGCTGAAGGACAACAACCAGACAGATAACCTCGAAGCGCTGATCGACGCCGGGATCCGCTCCTTCAAGATAGAGGGCCGACTCAAGGACCTCAGCTACGTCAAGAATGTTACCGCTCACTACCGCCAGCAACTGGATGCCATCATGGCGCGTCGGCCCGAGTTTGAACCCTCGTCCCACGGCCGCTGCAGCTACAGCTTCACCCCGGATCCTGACAAGAGCTTTAACCGCGGCAAGACGGACTACTTTGTCAATGAGCGCAAGGCGGACATCGGCGACTTCCGCACCCCGAAATACTTGGGAATAGAGGTCGGCAAAGTCAGCAAGATAGGCAAAGACTTTATCCAGGTCGACTCGGATACCGAGTTCCACAACGGTGATGGCCTGGGCTTCTTCGCCGCCAATTATCAAAAGGCCAGATTGTCGGATGACAAGCTGACAGGTTTTCGGGTCAACCGCGCCGAGGGCAACACCCTGTATCTAAAAAACATGCCGAAAGATCTCTATGTCGGTGCCACCTTGTATCGCAACAAAGATCAAGCCTTTGAAGCCCTGCTGGCCAAAGAGTCTGCCGAGCGCACCCTGTTGGTGGACTTCAGCCTCAGCAATACCCAGACAGGTCTGGCGCTGACCGCCGCCGACCGTCATGGCCATCAGGCGACAGTGACCGCTGACTTCGAAAAACAGCAAGCCAAGGATATTGGCCGCAACCGTGAATCACTCGGCAAGCATCTCGCCAAGCTGGGCAATAGCGATTTTCGTCTCGGACAGGTAGATTTGGGCGATGCCGAAGCCGTTTTTGTACCGGCATCCATCATCAATGGCCTGCGCCGTGATGCCGTTGCAGCCCTGGACGAAGCGCGCATTCAGGGGTATCAAAGACCCACGCCCTGGATACGGGACGATAGCGCCCGCTTCCCGCAGCGCAGCCTGACCTATCTTGGCAATGTGGCCAACCAAAAAGCCAAGGACTTCTATACCCGTCACGGGGTGGTATCCATCCGTGATGCCTATGAAGTGCGGCCGGTGAAAGGCGATGCGCCTTTGATGATCACCAAACACTGCATACGTTACAGCTACAACATGTGCCCCAAAGAAGTGCCGGGGATCAAGGCTGAGCCGCTGGAGATGGAGCTGGGTGGCAAGCAGTTCAAGCTGGTGTTCGACTGCCATAAGTGTGAAATGCTGTTGGTAGGTTAAGGAGAAAAATATGGGATTTTTAAATGCCTTGATGGGCAATGCCAGTGAAGTGGATCTGGATAAACTCAACGAAGAACTGGCGCCTATTATGGCCGACAGCGAACAGTTGCAGCTGGCCTATAAACTGGTACGCGACATCTTTGTCTTCACCAACAAGCGCCTGATCTTAATAGATAAACAAGGCATGACCGGCAAGAAAGTGAGTTATCACTCCATCCCCTACAAGGCGATAGTACACTTTGAAGTGGAAACCGCCGGGCGCTTCGATATGGATGCCGAACTCAGGCTGTGGATCTCAGGCCAGACAGAGCCCCTGGTCAAAGAGCTAAAACGCGGCACTGATGTGGTGGGTATTCAAAAGACCATAGCCAAATTCACGCTCTGAGGTTAAAAAGGGAAGGATTCCCCCTCACCTATTGACTCGAAATGGACGTATTTACTGTGACTGTTTCGCTGGAGCGCCCTGCAAAGAATGTTAAATTGGGAGGGATTAGGGGTAGGCAAGACGAGTGTTTGCACCGAACACCAACCAAGGCAAAAGTGTGTAACGCCTTATTTTAGCCACAAAAAAAACCGACTCAAGGTCGGTTTCGGCTCTCTCTAAGAGAGATGGTACCAGAGGTCGGAGCGACGGGGCTGGCCTTCCAACCGACACGCGCGTGGCGCAATAACCTGCCCAAACCTACCCAGACCTGACTCGGAGCTAAAAACGAAAAAACCGACTCAAGGTCGGTTTCGACTCTCTCTAAGAGAGAGATGGTACCAGAGGTCGGAGCGACGGGGCTGGCCTTCCAGCCGACACGCGCGTGGCGCAATAACCTGCCCAAACCTACCCAGACCTACCCAGACCTGACTCGGAGCTAAAAACGAAAAAACCGACTCAAGGTCGGTTTCTGCTCTCTCTAAGAGAGATGGTACCAGAGGTCGGACTCGAACCGACACGCTTTTAAGGGCGGGGGATTTTGAATCCCCTGTGTCTACCAATTTCACCACTCTGGCACATTTAGATTGTTTCGCGACGATGTCTCATCGGCGAGTGAACGGAATTATACCTGTGCTCACTTCAATGGCAAGCGCTTTACGAGCCTGTTTACCAAAATCCTGTTCGGTTGGACAAAATTCGCTCTGACTACTGGGCTCCGCGGGCAATTAGGAAGCCTGTGTACTCCTTGTCACTGCCCTGAATATGGTTGATAAGCCAGGATTTAAGGAAGGCCATCAATTCATCGGCAACATCTTCACCACTGGCCACTCGCTTCTGGAAATCCAGTACCTTAGCCACCAATTGTTGGTGCTTAAGCTTGTGCTGTTCGGTCTGCGGGTAACCGAAACGGGCAAACAACTCCTCTTCATAGGCGAAATGATTGGCAGTGTAATCCACCAGCCCCTGTACTATGCGTTTAATTGCTTCCAGGCCATAAGCTTCTTCCAGAGTGCGGTGAAGTTCATTGATCAGGGATACCAGACGTTGGTGCTGACGATTAATCTCTTCCATGCCGAGATCCAACTGCGGCCCCCACTCAACAAAGCGATGGCGTTTCTCCAACTGCTCCATCGCCCGTTTGTCGACATGGAAACGCCCAAGCAGGGAACTGATCTCCTGCGACATATTGAATACTTTCAGACTGGATAGGTTGGTACTGTGAGTTTCTTTGGCATTTTCGACCGCCACTTGCGCCATAGAGAAGATATTGTTGCTGATCTCTTCGGCAACTGTCTGCTGTTGTTCCGAAGCCGCCGCTATTTGATGCGACATATCTGTAATGCTTTCAATCTGCGCCACAATTTGCCCCAATGCCTGCTGCGCCTGATGAGCCATCGCATGGCTGGCACTGGCCTGCTCGACACTGGTTCTCATCACTTTCACGCCTTCATCGGCACCCTGTTGCAACTGCAGTATCTGCTGTTGGATCTCAACTGTAGCTGTAGATGTGCGCTGCGCCAGACTACGGACTTCATCGGCAACCACAGCAAAACCTCGGCCATGCTCGCCGGCGCGGGCACTCTCAATAGCGGCGTTCAGCGCCAACAGATTGGTTTGCTCAGCCACTTGGGAAATGGTGTCAATAATGGTGCTTATGTTGTTGCTGTCTTCGGCCAGACGAGCGATAACTAACTGGGTTTGCTCAACCTGAGCCGACATATCATCTATCTGCCGTACCACCTCTTTGACGGTTTGGTCGCCGCTGCGAGCTGCCTGCATGGCTTCCTCCGCGGCATTGGCAGCACAAGCTGCGTTACGGCTGACTTCCTGTACGGTAGCAACCATCTGATTCATAGCGGTCGCGGCCAATTCAGCTTGTTTTTCCTGCTCCTCCACTCCGGTATGGGCGGCATCGCTGATAGACTTGATATCCATGGCCACGTTCTTCATCGTATCGGCAGTATTGACCAAAGACAGAATGGTGCGACCAACGTCCTCTCCCATACGGTTGATACCGTGGACCACAGAATGGAACATGCCGGCATCCTGCTCCGACAACTGATAGCTGAGATCGCCTTCTCCCAGATGACGGGCGGCATTTTCCAAGCGCTTGAGATTGGACAGCTGTCTGGCACCAAGCCAAGTCAGCACTATCAAGGCAGCCAATAGAGAACCAAAGGCGAGATAACTGCCGCCGTGTAACAGGCTCCACAAGGGGTAAAGCAACAAGAGCAACAGCAGATAAAACTGCCACCGGCTTAATATCAATTTCGAAAGACCTTGGGATGTTTGCATCGCACGCTCCTTGCCAATGAACAGTCTCAGCCCAAGCCACCCTACTCCTTTAATGTGGTGATGAATATTATCCTTTGCTCCTATTCCCTTCAGCGAAATAACGCCCTTGTTTCTCACTCAGCTAATTTAAGCAAAACATGATACAGCTCATATTTTAACAAGGCGATTTACCCAATTAACAACTCTGACAACATTTGTTGATCGAGATCAGCTTCAGTTTTAGCAAATTTGATTAGTTTAGCTTTGACTTTACAAGAAAGAGGATTTCAGTGATGGCATTCTGGTTAGATCTAATGTTCGGAAACCCCATAGGTTTACTGTCGATGATAGTTATCTTCAGTACTATCGGGATCATCTCCTACATTATGTGGATGTTTATTGTAAAGTCAGCAAAGCCTTAGCTTTGACTTCCATGTTCTTTTAAATGCAATGACATTTTTGAGTATTGCTTGGGCAGCCCTGTGGCTGCCCTCTTTTTTATTGCGATTAAGCAGCGTGTTTCCGTACTTGGGCAATAGCATTGATAAATTGCGGTCTTGCCTTGATAAGATATTGCAACTCTTCCTGACTCGGTTCTCCCGGAGGAAGACGCAACACTCTTCGATTTAAATGCTTACGGGCTGCCATCGCTATCTTGTACTCGGCGGTGGGGCCTTGAATAGCGTAATGGCGTTCATTTCCCAGGCTCTCGAGTATATGCGCCTTGAGCAGCGCCTGTACGGGAGCCTCATTTTGCGGCAGGGTCAAAACACTGGCTCCCTGCAAAAAGAACTCTCGTAACAAGGCCCGCTCGGCCGGATCCAACAACCTCACCTTAGCTTCAATCATTTCGTTGATCCGGCGCTCACTCAAACGGCTTATCGCTTCATCCAACAACAGATTGACGGCCAGCGCACCAATATAGGCCAAGGCCAGCAACAGTGTCAGGCCAATATAATGGGCATTGGTGTCTACCCAGGATTCCAAATGCAACAGGGCCAGCAAGGACTTTGGCATAAACAGCAGCAATGTGGTTATCAGCAGCACCCACAGTGTCAGTTGCAATGCAGCGGCCTTGAACTTGCCCTCTTTCAATACCTCAAGTTTCAGTCTCTTCATGGCTCTATCCAGCGTCAGAAAATTGTTCCAACCGCTAATCAAGCAAAACCAGTGCCAGGATTGCTCAGCGAACTTTGCCATCAGCAGCAACAAAAAATGCCGCGAAAGTCAGATGCGAAGCTATGCTTAAAGCTATCCACAGCAAGCACTTAAGATAGTTGAAATTAATGCCCGGTTTTATGCAGCAGCTCATCAGTAGTCCCATCGGCCGCAGGCTGACTCTGGCTATTATCTTGTTCAGCTCACTGATCACTCTGGTGACCACAGGTTTGCAGTTGGTTTCCGATTACAAGGGTGACATTGGCCGAATCAACGATGAGTTTGCCAATATTGAAAAAGCCAACCTGGATGTGCTGGCGGCAAGTATCTGGGTAATAGATGAAAGGCTTATCAAGACCCAACTCAACGGACTCAACCAACTGCCGGATACCAGCTATGTGGTCATAGAAGATGACAGTGGTAAAGAATGGACCGCCGGCGAGTACAGAGACCAAGGTGTAATAGAGAAGCGCTTTCCGTTGGTGCACAAGACCAGCAGCCAAAATTTCAATGTCGGTGAGCTGAGAGTTCAAGCCGATCTCTCCAAAATCTACGACAGATTGGTGAACAAGGCCTTACTGATACTACTGGCCAATGGTATCAAGACCTTTCTGGTGGCCGGTTTCATTCTCTATCTGGTTTGGGCCACCATTACCCGGCACCTGTTGCAACTGAGTGAGTACTGCTCAGAGCTCGATTTGGAGCAGGATTATCAACCACTGCAGTTTAAGCGCCGGGACAAACAGGATGAATTTACCCAGGTTGCCCTGGCCATCAATTTGATGCAGCAACAGCTGCGCGCCTCCTTCACACAATTGAACCGCTCCCGCTACGAACTGCAAGAAGCTCTGAGTGACAGGGAAAGACTGTTGGAACTGGAACGCAGTTATAAAGATGAGCTGGCAAGGCAGGTCAAAGAACAAACCAAAGAACTTGAACAGTCGCTGTTGGTGTTGGAACGGGCTCAACAGGTGATGGTCGAACAGCAGAAAATGGCCGCGCTCGGCGGTCTGGTATCCGGCATCGCCCATGAGATAAACACCCCGATAGGTATCTGCCTCACCGCTGCCAGTAGTCAGCTGCAGCATATCAATGAATTGGTTGAACTGTTGCAAAACGATGGCGCTACGCTGGAAGAGCTCAATGCCATTCTCAACGAATATCAACAGAGCTGTGAACTGATCATCAGTAACATTACCCGCGCCAGTAACCTGATCCAGAAGTTCAAGGCGATTGCTGCCGAGCAAGGCAATGACGTGCACGAACAGATGCTGCTACTCCAGGTATTGCAGGAATTTGCCGATGCTGTAGCGCTATCTTTCAAGCAATTCCAGGTAGATGTGGAGATCCAGGTCGAAGCCGATCTTTGGCTTACCAGCAGCCACAGCCTGCTGAAGCAGATAGTGACCAACATACTTTCCAATGCCTATGCTCACGCCTTTGAGGGTGATACCGGCCATCAGATCAGCATCAGCGCACAACAGCAGGGTCAAGAACTACAGCTGGATATCGAAGACAATGGCAAGGGAATTGCCCCCGAGATTGCCGGCCAGATCTTTGAGCCCTTCTTTACCACCAGCAGACGAACCGGCGCCACCGGGCTTGGATTGGCGGCGGCCTTCAATGCCGTCACACTACTGAAGGGCAATATCACCCTTCTCAATGACTCCAGCCTCGGCGGCGCACACTTTCGGGTTCGCTTCCCGGCTGTGATAGAGTCCCGCCCCGCCGATGACGACAGGGTAGAACTCTTTATTTAGATTACTCGGCGTATCTTTGGGTGGTTAACCTGGCGATATTGATGATCACCTCTACCGCCTTTTCCATTGACTCAAGGCACACATACTCATGTTTGCCATGGAAATTGTGGCCGCCGGCAAAGATGTTGGGGCAAGGCAGCCCCTTCCAGGACAGTTGCGCACCGTCAGTGCCGCCGCGGATAGGTTTGATATCCGGTATGATACCGGCCATCTCCATCGCCTGACAGGCAATATCTGTCACATGAGGCACAGGCAAGATGCAGTCCTTCATATTGTAATAACTGTCGCTGATGCTAATCTCCAGGCTACCGGCCTGCAGCTCGGCATTGCATTTGGCCACAGATTCCTGCAGCCAGGCCTTGCGCTGCTCAAACTGAGCCCTATCAAAGTCCCTTATCAGGTACACCAACCTGGCTTCTTCTGTTTGGCCTTCCATGGATAACAGATGGAAAAAGCCCTGATAACCTTCGCTGGTCTCGGGTGCATCATTGAGTGGCATTCTGGCGTGAAATCTGGCAGCCATGGTCAAGGCATTGACCATCACCCCATAGGCACTGCCTGGATGACAATTATTGCCTTTGGCGGTGATCACCGCAGTGGCGGCATTGAAGTTTTCATATTGAAGTTCGCCAACTGCGCCACCATCGACTGTATAGGCCCAATCGGCGCCGAAACGCTCGAGCTCCAAGCCATCAGTACCTCGCCCTATCTCCTCATCGGGCGTAAAACAGAGGTTGATCTCTCCATGGGGAATTTCAGGGTGTTGCAATAGATAGTGCAGCGCCGTGATGATTTCGGCTATGCCTGCCTTATCATCCGCGCCCAATAGCGTAGTGCCATCGGCAGTGATCAATGTTTTATTGAGATAGTTCAGCAAAGAAGGAAACTGCTCAGGACTAAGCGCTTCCCCCTGCTCCAGTTCAATGATCTGCCCTTGGTAGTCATCTATCACCCGAGGTTTTACCCCGGCGCCGGAGTAATCTGCCGCCGTATCCATATGAGCCAAAAAGCCGATTGCCGGCACCTTGGCAGTATTCGCCGCTAATTTGGCATAAAGGCAGCATGATTCACTGAGGAAGACATCATCAAATCCCAACTCGAGCAGTTCTTGCTGTAACTGCCTGGCAAAGGCCACCTGACCTTGGGAACTGGGAATAGACTGGGAGTTCGGATCGGCTTGTGTATCCTGTTTGACATACCGCAGGAAACGATTGAGCAGCGCTTGTCGCATAAGCTGAATATCTGTAGCGAAAAAGTGTCTGGATTCTAACAATCCAGACACCTGCTGCATTAGACTCAGATCATGTTTTGTGCTGTTTATTCAGGCTTCGCATTATCGCCTGGATTATTGGCTTCCTGCGCCAAGCGCGCCAACACCCGGCTGGCTGCCACAAAGCCAAAGCTGCCGGTCACCATGGTCACGGCACCAAATCCCGAGGAGCAATCCATTCTCATGCTGCCTTCGACACCAACCTTGGTGGAACAGACACTGCCATCCGTCTGGGGATACTTGAGGTGTTCACTGGAAAACACGGCATCAACAGCAAACCGCCGCTGTGGATTCTTGCTGAAACCATACTCTTTACGCAGCAAGTTGCGTACCTTGGCCAGCAATGGATCCTGAAAAGTCTTGGCCAGATCCGTTTGCTGGATCTGGGTTGGATCTGTCTGACCGCCGGCACCGCCAATAGTCACCAACTTAATCTTATTGCGTTTGCACCAGGCGATTAAGGCCGCCTTGGGCTTTACCGCATCTATGCAGTCCACCACAAAGTCTATGCCCTTGTCCTGTGCCAGATACTGACTCAGATTATCTGCTGCAATAAAGTCTTCTATTTCATCCACCCGGCATAGAGGATTAATCGCCTTAATCCGCTGCGCCATCACGGCGACCTTGGACTCGCCTATGGTGTCTGCCAAAGCATGGATCTGACGGTTGGTATTGGTCACACACACATCGTCTAGGTCCATCAGGCTGATGTGCCCTATTCCACTGCGGGCCAAAGCCTCTGCAACCCAAGTGCCGACGCCACCTATACCTATCACCATTACATGAGCCTTGGAAAAGGCTGCCAGTGCAGCAACACCATATAAACGGGCAATGCCGCCAAAGCGCTGTTGATAGGCTTCGGACTCCAGCAGTTCTGTGTCTGTATCTTGCATAACTTGGTTCCCAATTATCTTCGGCGGCATTTTAGCCGAATACCCGGCTATCCCCAAGCCGAGTAAGAGAGTGTGTATATCCCGGGTGTGTTTTGCTTGGGCTTATGGATATAAACGGCTTAGTAAATGCAGAGCTTCTTTTAGGGATAGATAGGGCATCATGGAGTGAACCGGGACAGCTAGTTGGCTATATAAGGCAGAGTTTGCCACTGGCCGGCTTGGGTGCCTAAATGAGAACCAGAGCACATAAATATCATTTTTATGATGAAAAATTTCACTTTTATTAAAACTTCATCTATCACTAATTTACAATTTGATCTATTAAAAATAACCAGCTGATACAGTCCTTCATACTGCAAAGTTATCTTTTTATAGCGAAAAGATGATTATGCTGATTTTGTGAACAATGGCGGTTGAATAGTTTCTAACCGAAATGGACATTTTGGTCACAGATTAAGGCTTTTCCCACAAGAATGGGGCAAAAAGTTTGATCTAGGCCACAATCTTGAGCAAACAAAACTGTAAGAATCAGCGCAGCTTTGTGACGGACAGGATGTCCGCTACAAATCCAGGAACACTCGTTTGTTAAATAACCATAAATACATGGAATAGAACTCAGGTTCTAGGGAGCACAACACATGAAGAAGACCCTTATCTCTGCGTCAGTAGCAACAGTTCTGGCCGCAGCCTCTTTCGGTGCACTGGCTGATGGCCCAACTCTGTATGGCCGTCTGGATCTGGCTGTTACTAACTCTGACCAAGGTAGCACACTTCAGACTGGCACTAGCGGTGTGAAAGAAGGCGAAAATGGCACTTATATCGAAAACAACTTCTCACACCTGGGTGTAAAAGGTTCAGAGAAGCTGACTGATGGTATAGACATCATCTATCAGATGGAGTTCCAAGTAGAGAACACTTCTGGTTCTGGCGACACTTTCAAAGCCCGTAACACTTACCTGGGTGCGAAAGGCAAATATGGTACTGTACTGGTCGGTCGTAACGACACAGTATTCAAGCAAGCTGAAGGCGGCGTAGACGCATTCGGTAACACCAACGCGGATATCGACCGTATGGTTGGCGGCCAAGTTCGTAGCGGTGACGGTGTTTGGTACTACTCACCAAAGATCGCTGACCTGATCACTCTGAACGCCACTTACCTGATGGATGATAATTACCAGACAGTTAAAGATCCTAATGGTAATGTTGTTGAAGCTGATGAGCTTTACGCTCTGAGCGCCACTATCGGTGACAAAAAGCTGAAAGCTCAGAACTACTATGCTGCCATCGCCTACAACAAGGGAATTGGTGGTATCGATGCATACCGTGCCGTAGGCCAAGTTAAGCTGGGTGACTTCAAACTGGGCGGTCTGTTCCAGAACTCTGAAAGCATCGTTGACGGTTCTGACGACAACAACACTTACTTCGTGAACGTAGTTTACAACCTGAACGGCGTTAACCTGAAGCTGCAATACGGTTATGACGAAGCCGGTTTCGGTAAGTATTTCCAGAACATCGGAGTTGATGGCACTGCTGTTAAGACAGCTTATGATGCCGAAATCACCAACATCACTGTTGGTGCCGACTACCGTGTAGCCAAGTCTACTCTGCTGTTTGCTCACTACGCAAACTACCAAGGCGAGTTCAAAGACACTAATGGTGCTAAGTTTGACCTGGAAGACGACAACGTATTCACCGTGGGTGTACGTTACGACTTCTAATCTCTGTTGAGATAGTTGTTGAACTAAAGGCGACCTCAGGGTCGCCTTTTTGTTTATCGAGCTTTTAACCAAGCGCTGTTCACGCCTTCAACGCTTATCTTCGCCAGAGAAACTTATTTACGTTTCAAAAGATAAGCACTCTCGTTGAGCCAAGGCACCTCTTTGGCAATGAACCTGGGGTTATCGGCCAACACATCGGCTTGCTCCAGCAGAGTGACCTCAAACCACTGGCTCATATGCTCCCTTATCCACTCCCGGGTCACACTGAATGGCGGCCCCTTGAGCATATCCTGAGGATATTCCAGAGTGATCAACAGGCCACAACAACCAATCGGCAACAAGGCAGCCAGCTTGGCGGCATATTGCAAACGCATCTCCTCAGGCCAAGCGATTAACGCTGCCCTATCGTAGAAAGCACCTACCGACGCCAATTGCTGAGCCTGTAATGCAAACAAGTCGCCTTGTAACAGGGTCATCTGTTCGCTGGAAAAAGCCTGCAGTTCGCCAAAGGCTTTTTGTTGATACGCAAGGCGATTCTCTTCAAAGAACTGCCTTACCGCCAACTCGCTCAGTTCACAGCCGAGCAGATCATGGCCCTTCTCGGCCAAATAACACATGTCCAAAGACTTGCCACAAAGTGGAACAAAAACCTGCTCATTGCCCCTAAGCCCGAGTGTGGACCAGTAGTTTACCAAGAAGGGGTTAATATCCTGCTGGTGAAAACCTATCTGCTGTTTGTGCCAGCGTTCATGCCAGAATCCGGGTTCCATCTATCCATCCTGTTCATCAGAAAATCTTGATACTCTAGCGACTCGAGTAACAGATGCAAAGTCCAACAGGTGTAAAATAATAGTCTCAGATAAAAGAATAGCCTCACAGTTTCAGACTGAAAGACGCACCAATACTCAGCTTGAGTGAATCGATGAGGAGCAGAGTTGGCTGCCCACTTTCCCCGACTCACTCTGTCTGTTCGCCATCAAGAACGCCGCCCTTTCCCCAAATGACCAAGATCATTTTGAAAGCT
Organism: Shewanella indica; assembly: GCF_002836975.1. GTDB lineage: Bacteria > Pseudomonadota > Gammaproteobacteria > Enterobacterales > Shewanellaceae > Shewanella > Shewanella indica. The sequence continues at coordinate 141,009 of NZ_NIJK01000029.1, forward strand.
CTGAGGCCAATCAAAAAAGGCACAAATAGAGTTTAAAAGTCCGAGAATGAATTCTCTCGCAGCGGGCTGGGTTTAAAGAATGAAAAGATTTTTTAAACAGTGAGTTAATTCACTTCCCTTTTATAAAGGCCATGCCAGAATAACCGCCATATCCGAGTATTGTGTTGTTTCGGTGACAATCATGTCCAGCTCTCTCAAGGGAAACGCTCTGGCGGCCTTCTCTTTCGTGCTTTGGGGAATATTACCCCTCTACTATCAATTGCTGCCGGATGCGGCCATCTTTGAGTTGCTGGCCTTCAGGGTCATCTGGTCTGTGCCCTTTATGCTGCTGGTCTTTGTTCTGCTGAGACGACCGTTACCTGCCTTTGGCGCGCTGTGGCGTGATAAACGCTCATTGCTGCTGTGCTTTGCCGCCGGGCTTATCATGTGTATCTCCTGGGTCAGCTTCACCTGGGCCCTGACCCATGGTCAGGTACTGGCGGCCAGCCTGGGATTCTTTATCAACCCTCTGTTTGCCATCGCTCTGGGGGTACTGTTCCTCGGCGACAAGCTGAGTAAGGCGCAACTGGCCGCGGTGGTACTGGCCATTGCCGGTATAGGCTGGCAGGTATACCAATACGGCAGCTTGCCCTGGTTGTCTCTGGTGATGGGCAGCTTTTTTGCCCTCTACGGGCTGCTGAAAAAGTTTATCCGCTTTGACTCCTTCACCTCGGTTACCCTGGAAGCACTGCTGCTGACTCCCTTTGCTTTGGGCTACCTCTGTTATCTGCTGGGCACAGAGCAAAGCGCCGCACTGGCTGGCGGCAGCGAAGGCATTATGCTCTATATCGGTTCGGCGCCCGTGACGCTGGCGCCGCTGATCCTATTCAGCCTGGCGCTGAGATACACGAGTCTGTCCATGGTGGGTTTGCTGCAATACATTGAGCCCAGCCTGCAATTTTTGCTGGCGGTGGTTATCTTTGGAGAGGTGTTTGACGAGGTGAAACTGGTGAGTTTCTCCCTCATCTGGGCCGGACTGCTGCTGTGCTCGCTGGAGGCCTTGCCCGGCCTGCGTCGCAGCTTAAAGCGGGTCTAACTTCCAGGCGCGGGTCATCTCGCGCTTGCCCAGGGCTCCCGGGTAAGCTTTTACCTGAAAACCGGCGGCCTTGAGATCTCGCTTGAACTGACCATTGGCGCAGTAAGACACCAATAAGCCGCCCTGCTCCAGCAACCCATAACACTTTTTGAAGTTATCCAGCGCCCACACATCCGGCTGCTTGCTGGGGGCGAAGGCATCGTAATACACCAAGTTGAAGGGTTCGCCCTGCCATTCGAGCTGCTCCAGTTTGCCCTTGACCTTACGCAGCACAAAACCCGGCATGACTTCCACATCCTGATCCCAGGGGGCGGCGTGCAAGGCATCGAACAGCGGCGCATACCAGTCGGGTAGCATGCCCTTGTAGTTCAGCCCCTCAATCAGCTCGGCGGACAAGGGATAAGGCTCTATGGTGACATAACGCACCGGCAGCGGCGCCAAGCCACTGTGCTGACGCGCCTTTGTCAGCTCCAGCACCTTACCCAGGGTCATGAGGGCATTGAGCCCGGTGCCAAAGCCCACTTCCAGAATCGCCAGATGGTCAAAGTCCTGCAACACCTGCTCGAGCCCGGCATGGATAAACACATAACGGGATTCGGCCAACGCCCCCTTGTGGGAGTGGTAGGTCTCATTGAGCTCGGCATTAAATAGAGTATGTGACCCGTCTTCGGTCAGCTGCAGGCTTACGTGTTTCATCTCGACTCTTAATCATCTGTGCGGGGAAAGCCGGGGCGCTCGCCCCGGCGACGGGCAATTATCCCAGAAAGGCGATAACGGCCGCAAGCCAATTACCCTTGGCGCTCCAGCACCTGCTGTACCACGGCCTTGAGGGTGGCATAGTCGATATAGCCGGGGATCACTTCATCACCTATGAGCAGTGTCGGCGTGCCGCCAAAGCCCAGTTCAGAGAAGACTCTCACATTGGTATGCATCAACTCGTCGGCGCGGCCGCTGGGCTTGAGGTATTGTTCAGTGCCCGTGGCCTTGGCGACCTGCTGCAGTGAATTCTCTGTGTGCATACCATTCTTGGCCATCAAGAGTTCATGTACCCGGGGGAAATCCTTGCGATCCTGCTGCCAGACTTCGAGGGCAAAGCCGCCGGAGGAAAGCTCAGTGCCCTGGGCCTTTATCTGCCTCAATGGCACAAACACATTGACCACCTGCAAGTTTGGAAACTCCTTTAAAAGCTTGGCAAATTCCAGTTCCATCCGCTTACAGTAGGGGCAGTTGTAATCGGTAAACACCACCAGCTGTAACTCGGGCTTACTGCTGCCCATAATCGGCATCTGCGGGTTGTTGAACAACCAGTCCTTGTGCTTGGCCAGCGCTTGCTGCTGCAACTGCCGCTGCTCCACATAAGACTCTATGCTGCCGAGCACGCCGGGAATGATCTCCGGATGCTTGAGCAAAATGCTGCGGATCTGCCCCAATTGCTGTTCCTCTTGTTGGCTCAGCTGCTGCTCTGCCGCCTGTAAACTGCCGCTGGCCGCCAGCAGCCAGGCACTCAATACTATCCAATACTTCATCTTGTTATTCCTCAAATTAAATTCATTTTTGTCAGCCAGAGTCGCAGCCAGATCCCCGGCCAACTTGTGACTCCTGTGGTGCTGCTGCGGATTTCGCCCTGATAAATAAACAAGAGCGTCGGTGTCGCCGACACTCCAAGGGAGCGCGCCAAGGCGCCGCTGGGATCATTGACTACCTCAAAGCCGTAGCCCTTGTTTTGCAGGTACTGCTTGACCTGGGTGTTATTGCCCGATTGCAGCGCCACAGTCACCACCTGCTCGCGGTCACTGAAACCATCGACAGTGCCGGACACCAAGGGGCAGACGCCACACCAACTGGCCCAGTAGTACAAAATAACCGGGCGCTCCATACTCATGGCGGCGATATCCAGTTGGCTGCCGGCCAGGCTCTGAACCGTTTGCAGTGGCAAGGTTTCCGGCATCTCGCGGCTGCGAAAAGCATCGAGGGCAACACTCACCACCAGAATGAATAGCCCATAGCCAAGCAGGGTCTTGAGCCATTGAAGCCCCTTGTGGGCCGGTTTATTTTTCTGGGTCATTGTCTGCTCTCCGCTTCGGCCAAGGCCGCCAATACCCCATCGCTACTGAGAATTACCGGTAATGGATTACCGGCGGGGGTTCCCGGGCCATAGACCTGATTGAAAGGCACCCCAAAGCGGCCATTGGCCTTGAGGTAGGCGGTAATTTCCTCGCTGGGTTTGGTCCAGTCACCACGCATCAGCAGCACTCTGTCATCGCCAAGGGCATCATAGACAGGGTTTTGCAGCAGCACTCCCACCTTGTTGGCCTGACAGGTAATGCACCAGTCGGCCGTGACATCGACAAACACTGTCTTGCCCTCATCGACCGCCTGTTTAAGCTGCACCAAATTCAGCGGTTGCCAATGGTGATCCGAAGGCAGCGGGCTGACCCAGGCATCCCGTGTCAGATAACCTACCCCGAGCGCCAGGCTGGCAAACAGAAAACTGCCGCCAATGGCATACACCATTACCTGAGTGCCGTAACGCTTGCCCAGCAGTCCCAGTGTCAGCAGCAACATCAAGGCGCCCAGCCCCAAGATGACCGCAACGGAGAAGAAGCTTTGCAGCAGACTCAGTAGCCAGAGACAGGTTGCCAGCATCATCAGCGCGAACACAGGCTTGACCCAGTTCATCCAGCGCCCGGGCTTGGGTAAACGCTGCGCCAACGTCGGCCACAACGCCAGCATCAACCAGGGCAAGGCCATTCCCAGCCCCATGGCGCTGAAGAGGGCAAACAGCATGGGGTAGTCGGCGCCGAGAGCGAAAGCCACCGCAGTACCGAGAAACGGCGCGGTACATGGCGTAGCCAGCAGTGTAGCCAGCATCCCCTGCAACAAGTGGCCGAGGCGCGAATCATCACCGGCACCGGCCAGGCGGGTTTGCCACTTGGAAGGCAGGTTGATTTCAAACACCCCCAGCAGATTGAGGCCGAAGCCCCAGGTCAGCAGCACCATAAAGCCGATAAACCAGGGCTGCTGGAACTGTATCCCCCAGCCCAGCGACTGACCGGACAACTTCAGCAAGCTAAGACCGGCGGCAATCAACCAGAAGGACAGCAAAATACCCAGTGCCGAAGCCATAAAATGGCCGCGAACCTGACTGCGACTGCCCTGGCTGCTCATCATGACTCCGTGCACCTTCATGCCCAGCACAGGCAATACGCAAGGCATGATGTTGAGAATAAGGCCGCCAGCCAGCGCCATCAGAAACAGGCTCCACAGCGGCAGGCTCGGCTGCGGCTTGGCAACATGCCCTGTGGCGATGGCGCCGCTCAGTTCGGCCGAAAGGTGTGTGTCGGCCAGGTGAATCAGCAGCGGCTTGCCCTCCAGCTCCGGCGTTCCCAGCCAATGTTTGACCCCGAAAGTGGCGATCAGCCGTTTGCCATCTGTCTGGATCTGCGGCCGGGAGAAGATCAGCTCACTGACTGTCTCATCCTCGCCGAACAGAAACAGATCTGCCTGCTGCCAGGGGCTAGCAGCCTCTATGGCCAGTTGCAGCAACTGCTGTTTTTCATCCCAGACAATCGACTGCAATACCGCGCCGCCATTGCCCTGTGGCACCCTGGCCATCGCCTCGCCCCACTGGTGCAAAAAGCCATCATCGGCCTTAAGCCCGGCGGCCTGACCGCTCAGCTCCACAGGGTAATCGGTCAACACACAGACATTGGTGCAGGAAGACAGGGTCAGGGTGCCCTTGAGCCGAAACGGCTGCCCGGGATCCTTGAGGCGAATAGTCAGTGGAAACAGGGTATCGCCCTTGTAACCCAGAGTTTCTATGCCCTGCAACACATAGCGCTGCGGCAACGGCCAGTGCCAGTCGACCGTGGCAATATTCTCCGAGGCGGACCAGTCCAGAGTCGGCGGGATCCCGCCTTCCCCCGGCGCGCGCCAGTAGGTTTTCCAGTCGCCGCTCAGGGCCACATCCAGCAAGGCGTTGAGCTCACCGACTTGGCCGGCATCGACATCGGCCAGTGTCAGTTGCACCTTAACCGGAGGATGATCCGGGTGCTTGAGCCAGCCACTGCTCAGCGGCTCTGCCAATGCAACTTGGCTGAGCAGCATCAGACATACCGCGAAGGCATGCCATATTCTTTTTAAATACATGAAATTAGCTCCAAAACAAAACATCAGAACCCGGTGTTAACCGGCAAAAGTTCAGGATGTTTTCATTCCAGATACACGCACAACACTGAGTGTCGCCTTCGTTTGGAGACTATGGGGTGAGAGAGATAAACACTGAAAGGTCGGGTACTGCCGAGCCAGTTGAGCAACAGCAGAAACAGCAACAGGGCCGTGAGTCCCAGTTGCAGTACCACAGGTTGCAGGTTCAGCATATGGGAAGACAGATGGCAGGGCTCTTCATTGAGCTGCGCCTTACCCGCATCATTGGCGTGAGTCGGCGCAGTATCAACACCAAGTTGCGTCAGTTGATGCTGAGCCTTGAGCGGGCAGGAGCCAAACAGCGAAAGCTGCTGACCAAAACAGAGCAGAATCACCAGCAGACTGATGATCAATGACACCAGCGCCCTGTCTCTGAGGGAGAAGCGGTTAACACCGAGTGAAAACCCCATGCTGCACTTTGCTCTGTATGGCCCAAGAATGCCGATAGGGTTCCATGATTGACGACAAAGGTCAATCCTGAAACCGTTACTGTAACCAATCCTTGCTTGCCATCTGCGCCATTGGCAGGATAATTCCCCTACCAAGCCTCGGTTTTCGGCCCCAGATGCAGCTTAAACCTCTTACCCAAGGCAGATACTCCCATGAGTGGCAATCAGACTTCCCTCCGGTGGAGCGGGTACTGCTCAGTTGCGTCAGCGAGCAGCGCCGCTTTGCGCCGGGCGCTTCGATATGGATGCCAAACTCAAGCTGTGTATCTCAGGCAAGCCAGAGCCCTGGTAAAAGAGCGCCAGCGCGGCACTGATATGGCGAATGAGTGCCAACTGACTGCAACAATAAAGACTTGAGCGAACACGCCGACCGACCCTGCCAATCTAATAATGGAAAAGTAAAAAAGATTGGTGATCAGGTGTCAGTTGTTCATTTTGGCGTGAGCTCCAATAAGTGAGGATGGCGGAATTATAACCGTCTGAGACAACAAAAATCCAACTTGTCCCCTTTGGGGTTTGTCCTTTGGGATAAGAGTGCGGATCAAAACTAAACAGGATGCTAGAGCAGTCTATGACTCAACTAAATATCATTGTTCCTTCTGACTTCTATTGACTAAATATCCTCAATAGCGGATATTTAGTCACTTATACCCTAATAGGTATAAAGCAGTATTTATCCCCTGGTAGGTATAAATCAGCATTTATCCCAATAAAGGGATAAATGCTAGCTAATCCTCTAGTGGGGATATGAGATAACTTTAAAATTCATCTCTAATCATTGAGGGCTGGAACTAATGATATATAGTCCAAAGCAACTCGCAGATATGATGCTACTGATACGCCAAAAGAATGGCTGGACTCAGTCAGAGTTAGCGAAAAAAGTCGGTATAAAGCAAGCGACGATCTCGAACTTCGAGAACAACCCCAACAAAACAACGCTTTCTACCTTCTTTAAGCTTGTACAAGCTATGGATCTAACATTGAGTATCCAAGAAAAAACACAGCTGACTTCGCTAAATGAAAATGATGATGAGAGTTGGTAATGCAAAAGCTAATAGCATACATGAATGGTGAACTTGTTGGCACCTTGGCGAAGCATAAGAACGGCGCTCACACTTTTCAATATGATAAGGACTGGATAACCAATGCGAAGACTCGCCCACTGTCACTGTCTTTAAAGCTTCAATTACCGACTATCACTTCCGATGCCGTTATCAACTATTTTGACAATCTCTTACCAGACAGCCCACAAGTCAGAGATAGGATCGTTGCAAGGTACAAAGCCTCATCCAAACAACCATTTGATCTCTTAAAAGCAATCGGAAAGGATAGTGTTGGTGCAATTGCATTACTTCCTCCCGAACACCCCTATAAAAAAGAGCCACTCAGCTACGAAGTATTGGATGACAAGAAACTAGAGGCGATTCTTTCTGCATACAAGTCTGATATTCCCCTCGGGATGCTCAAAGAGGAAGAAGACTTTAGGATCTCAGTGGCAGGTGCTCAAGAGAAAACTGCACTCTTATTCGTTGATGGACAATGGTGTATCCCGAAAGGAAACACCCCAACCACTCACATTATCAAGCTGCCAATAGGCGAAATACAACAAGCTAACGCGACACTGGATCTCAAAGATAGCGTAGAAAATGAATATCTTTGCATTGAGCTAGCTAAAGCTCTGGGATTCGCAGTTCCCAGCGTCAATATAATCAAAACAGACAACCTTAAAGCTTTAGCTGTAGAACGATTTGATCGACGCTGGACAAAAGACAGAGCAGGCTTGCTACGCTTACCTCAAGAAGATATTTGCCAAGTGTTTGGTATGCCATCATCCATCAAATATGAATCTCAAGGTGGCCCAGGTATAGCACAGATCATGGAGTTATTAATGGGTTCAAGTAATGCACTTGAAGATCGATATAACTTCATGAGATTCCAGGTATTTCAATGGATCATTGGGGCTACGGATGGACATGCTAAAAACTTTTCTATCTATATTGATAAAGGAGGTAGCTATCGACTCACTCCATTCTACGACATTTTGTCTGCCTACCCATTGTTGGGAGGAAAAGGACTCAATATTAGACAACTTAAGCTCGCAATGGGGTTGAAAGCCACAAAAGGCAAGAAGTATGAAATCAATAAAATCCTGCCTCGTCACTTCTTAGATACTGCTAAAGCTGTGAATTTTAGTCAGGATAAGATGCAAAGAATAATGGATGAAATGAAAGGTGCGTTACCTGAGGCAATCTTACAAGTAAGGGCGAATCTACCGGAGGGTTTTCCAGAGCATATCTCCAACTCCATTTTTGAGAATGCCAAGAAAATAATTAAAAAAATCTAGCTATAAGATATTAATTTTAAATGCTATTTCCATAAGCGGATGCGGGTTAATGTCCTTTTGAAGTAAGATTTTCATTACCTGTGCCAATCTAAAAAAGGATGCCGCAGCATCCTTTTTATCAAGCCGTTAGCCGGAGCAACTTACTGCTGTTCGGCCGTCTGGTTTTCCGTGGTTTGCTTCAATAGCCGACTGGTCATGGTACCGGCGGTCATGGAGCCGGATACGTTCAAGGCGGTACGCGCCATATCAATCAGCGGCTCGATGGAGATCAGCAGCGCCACAATGGCCACCGGCAGTCCCATGGCAGGCAGGACAATTAACGCCGCAAATGTTGCGCCGCCACCGACACCGGCGATCCCGAAAGAACTGATAGTCACTATGGCAATCAAGGACAGCATGAAATGCAAGTCCAGTGGATCTATGCCCATGCTGGGCGCCACCATGACAGCCAACATCGCAGGATAGATACCGGCGCAGCCGTTCTGGCCGATAGTAGCGCCGAACGAGGCCGCCAGATTGGCAATGGCCGGCGGCACATTCAACTGGGTCACCTGAGCCTCGACATTCAATGGAATAGTCGCCGCCGAACTGCGCGACGAGAAGGCAAAGGTCAGCACGGGCCAAATTTTACGGAAGTAGTCCAGCGGGCTGACGCCTACCATGGCCACCAGTATGCCGTGAACAACAAACATCAGCAGAATGGCGACGTAAGAGGCCAGAATAAAGCCCAACAAATTGAGCATATCGGCGCCGCTGGAAGAGGCGACCACCTTGGCCATCAGCGCGGCAATACCATAGGGGGTCAACGCCATAATCATCTTCACCAAGCGCATAACAATCGCCTGTGCACCTTCAACAAAGGTCCGTATGGGCGATTCCAGTTGCTCTTTCTCATGCATCACCTTGCGGGCCGCTATCCCGAGGAGGATACCGAAAATCACCACGGCAATGATGGAAGTGGAACGGGCACCGGCCAGATCGGCAAAAGGATTTACCGGAATAAAGCTCAGCAGCATTTGCGGTACAGTCAGATCGGCAATCGAAGCCGCCTTGGTATCCAATACTGCCATTTGCGCCGTTTCCCGGCTACCGGCGATCAGCCCCTCGGCAGAAATCCCAGAGATGGAAGTGACCAGAATACCTATCAAAGCCGCTATGGCCGTGGTCGCCATCAGAATAAATATGGTCAGGGAGGAGATCTTGCCGAGCGAGCCGCCCTTATCCAACTTGACCACTGCCGCGACCATGGACACCAGTACCAGGGGCATGATCACCATCTTCAGCAAGGCCACATAGCCACCGCCGACTATGGCAATCCAACTGAGCGTCTCTGCAGTGACCGGGCTATCCACGCCAAAGTATGACTGCATCAGGAAACCATAGGCACTGCCGAGGATTAAGCCGATCAGCACCAGACGGGATAATTTGTGCTCTTTTTGCTGTTGGTGAAACAGAATAAACAGAACGCCGAGAAATACCGCAATGGCTGCGATAACTGCAATAGACATATGGAACCTTATACGGGAAACGGTATATAGAGAGAGAATCTACCGCATAATAAGCGCTAGTTTAAGCACGACAAAATATTAAGTTATTATTCTTTATAGCCTCTGATTATAAATGACCTGGCTTAACCCCACACAAAACGGCCAAATTTCACACGATACCGTACCAGCGCTAACAGAAAGTTACACAAAATAATCCCATCAAACCGTGCCCGGATAAGCTTGTTTTCATCATCCGGAGATATACTCCCGAGGCAGCCTTCGCTGCCAAATATAATAACTATCTGTATCTAAAGGAGACTTTCCGTGAAGAAGGTTGGAACTCTATTACTCTGCCTCTTGATGCCACTGGCATCGGCGTGGGCAGAGCCGGGCAAGCCCTTGTCGGTTGAGCTATTGTGGCAACTCAAGCGTATCGGTAGCCCGGTAGTATCGCCCGGCGGCGAGCATATCATCGCCCCCGTGACCGAGTATGATGTCAAGGCCGACAAAGGGTCGACCCAACTTTGGTACTTTGATGCCGATGGCAAACATCAACGCCCACTGACTGCCGCCGGACTCAAGGTGAGCAACCCGGTATTTTCTCCCGATGGCAACACTCTGGCCTTTGTCAGCCAGCGCAATGAGGACGATGCCGGGCAGATCTATCTGCTGCCGATGAATGGCCCGGGTGAAGCCCAGCGGCTGACCGAGGTGCCTACCGGCGTGTACGGCATCAAATGGGTAGGTAACCATCTCTATTTCATCAGCAATATCTTCCCCGGGCAGGACTGGAAGCAGATGCAAGAGCAGCTGAAAGCCGACAAGGACAACAAGACCTCGGCCAAGCAGTGGAATGCCCTGCCCTATGCCCAGTTCGATCATTGGCTGGATGAACGCCGTCAGGCGCATGTGTTCCGAATTCCTGCCAAGGGCGGCGAGATAGAAGCCATTACTCAAACACTGGGCCATGAGCTGCCTCGCTCGAGTCAAAGCGCCGGCAGCTATGATGTGTCTGCCGATGAGAAACTGATCGCCTTCAACGCCTACGGCTCCGACAACCGGGTCGATCCCAAGCTGGATATCTTCCTCGGCAAGATAGGCGCAGACAAGGCAGAAAACCTGACACCGGACAACGAAGCGCCCGATAGCCGCCCAAGCTTCAGCCCTGACGGCAAGACGCTGGCCTTCACTCGCCAGAAGATCCCGGGTTTCTATGCCGACACCTCCAGGCTGATGCTGCTGGATATCCACAGCCGTAAGCTCAAGACCCTGACCGCCAATTGGGACAGATCTGTGTCTCAGTTCAGCTGGACGCCGGATGGTAAAGGCTTCTACGCCGCCATTGATGATGCCGCCACCAGCCGTATCTATCATATTGATGCCAAGAGCGGCAAAGTGAAGGCGATCACCAAGGACACCAACTATGGTCAGCCGCAGATAGGCAAGAAAGGCACCCTGATTGCCCTCAACGACAGCTTCCTTTATCCGGCGCGACTGCTGGCGATCAATCCCAAGAACGGTAAAGGCCAAAGGCTGGAGCAGTTCAATAATGAACTGCTCAAGGATGTGGATCTGGGCAGCTATGAGTCTGTGACCTACAAGGGTTACAACAACCAGGATATCCAGATGTGGGTGCACTACCCACCGGGTTTCGATCGCAGCAAGAAGTACCCGCTGTTTATGCTGGTACACGGCGGCCCACACAACGCTATCAGTGATGGTTTCCACTATCGCTGGAACGCCCAGACCTTTGCCTCCTGGGGTTATGTCACCGCCTGGCCCAATTTCCACGGTTCCAGCGGCTTCGGCCAGGAGTTTGCCGATGCCATCAACCCGGACTGGAAAAACAAGTCTCTGGATGATGTCCTCAAGGCAGCCGACTGGTTTGAACAAAAGAGCTGGATCGACAGCGATCGCATGGTGGCCGGTGGTGCCAGCTACGGCGGCTATCTGACCTCCATCATCCTCGGGCAGAAACATCCGTTCAAGGCGCTGTTGATCCATGCCGCCGTGTACGACATGTACTCCCAGATGGCTTCCGACTTCGCCGTGCACAGCACCCGCTTCGGCCATTACTGGGAAAAACCGGAGATCTACCAGTCGATTTCACCCCATTACTTTGCCGCCGGTTTCAATACACCGACCCTGGTGAGCCATGGTCAGCTGGACTACCGGGTGCCAGTGGGGCAAGGTTTTGAGTTGTTCCGCACCCTGCAAAGCCGTGGAGTGGAATCGCGGATGATTTATTTCCCCGATGAAAACCACTGGATCATGAAGCCCAACAACTCCATCTATTGGTATAACCAGGTCAAAGACTGGATGACCCATTATGCCGAGCCGGGCCCACGTTAATCGCCGATAATCGGCATCCAAGCAAGAAGGCGACTCAGGGTCGCCTTTTTTAGTGCCAAAAATGAGCCTAAATATAAGCTGCAACAACTAAATGAGGCGCTATCAATCCATCACTCAATAATTTTCCGAACTTCAAGATACTGTCATTCAAACAAGAAACCGCATAACAAGCGGTATTGCTGGCGACACTTTTTATCCTTGGGTACCATTGAACAATAAAGAAGCGCCTGGACATGCCGGCGCCAGGGAAAATGGATACCTGAATGGAATTGAGATACGCGTTGCTGTGCCTGTTTTTGCTACTAACCAGCCTAAAACTATTTGCATTAGAGCAGGTTAAGCTTCCCGTTATTAATATAGAACAAAACAGCGTCGCGCTCGAAGAGTTCAAAATCGGCTATTTTATTGATAACAGCCAGAACCTTGGCTTTGAGCAGGCACGCCAGAAACCTTTCGGCGTAACCGATAATGTCACCACTTTGGGTACCAACGCCAGGGTCACCTGGTTCAAGCTGATACTGCACAATAGACTCTCGCAGGAAAAGCCGCTGTTGTTGCACCTGCCCCATGCCTACCATGTGCAGCAAATCGACATCTATGAAGAAAGCGGCCAACAACTGCAGCGACACGAGCAGTTGGATCTCGAACAGGCCGCCGACAACCCACTTATGTATCGGGGCACAGTGGTCTACCCACTGACTCTGGCGCCAGATCAGATAACAACCTTGTATATTCGTAGCCACGCTTACTCCCATCAATGGTTTGCCATGACACTGATGGATGGAGAAAATTCGCGGCGCGCTCTGGTGAGTACTCACTATGATATTGCGCTTATGGTGGGGATGTTGCTGGCGCTGGTGTTCTACAACTGCCTGCTGTATTTCGCCAGCAGCAAGAAAGAGAACATCTACTATTCGCTGTACCTAATCTCCGGTCTGGTGTGGATTGCCTTGTCCTATGGCCTAGTCGCCAGCGTGTTCAACGCCTACGGCTCGAACGTCTTCATGCTCAATCTGTCGCTGCTCACCATGCCGATTTTCCTGCTGCTGTTTATGACGGCTATCTTCGAAACCAGGCAGTTCTACCCCACAGAGCACAAGGTGTTGCAATTGTTGTTGTTGCTGCTATTTGCCATTCTGATTTGGGGGCTGTTTGATATCTCAGCGGCACTCAAACCCGCCAGCAGTATGGCGGCAGTCATGATGTTGGTAACCTTCTCTGTGAGTATCTCCCTCTATCGCAAGGGCAATCCTCTGGTGAAATACTTTCTGGTGGGCCACAGCTTCTTCGTAATCTTCAACGGCATAGCCGTGCTCTTCTACAAGGGCTTGATCTCTCCGAGCTACCTCAGCAGTCATGGAGTCGGCATAGGCATTATGCTGGAAGCCCTCACCCTGGCGTTTATCATCTCCTATAGGATCAAAATTCTTGAGGATATTCGCGCCTCGCAGGAAGAGCTTAAACGCCAGGCGGCCACCGACCCTCTGACCAAACTCTATAACCGGCGCTATTTCTATTCCGAAGCCGACTATCAACTTAAGCTGGCCGGCCGCAATGGCGAGGCTATCTCTGTGCTTATTCTGGATATAGACAGTTTCAAACAGATCAACGACAACTTTGGTCATCACTTGGGCGACAGGGTGATAGTCGCCCTGGCCAAATTATTGAAACAACACTGCCAAGGAGCCGAGATGGCGGCCCGTTTCGGCGGCGAAGAGTTCGTGATCTTGCTGCCGGGAGCCACACTAAACCAAGCCTTGCATCGAGCCGAGCAGCTGCGCCTCAATGTCGAAGCTATGCAACTGACCGCCGACACGGGAGACAAGATAAGTTGCACCATAAGCTTGGGCGTGGCCGAGGTTGAAGTTGCAACAGAATCGATAGAAGCGGCCGTCAAACGAGCCGACCACGCACTTTATCAAGCCAAAAACAGTGGTCGCAATCGGGTCGTCGCCAATTCAAGCGCTAGCGACCAAGGGTTAAATACCGACATTGAAATCAATCCAGGTCTTTAAGTGTTTGCAGCCCCAATTGCCGCATCTGCTGCTGGATCCAGTCGGCGCGGCGGTTCATGTAAGCACTGGGCGGATTGATTTGATATTGCCAGGGATTGGGTAACAAGGCGGCCAGCAAGGCCGCCTCGCGGGACGACAACTGAGCGGCGTTCTTATGAAAATAGTGTTGCGCCGCCGCTTCAACGCCGTAGATCCCCGGGCCGAATTCAACAATATTCAGATACAACTCAAGGATCCTGGGCTTATCCAACACCGCCTCCAAAAGCAAGGTGAACCAGGCTTCAGCCCCCTTGCGAATAAAGCTACGCGAAGACCACATAAACAGGTTCTTGGCGGTTTGCTGGCTCAAGGTGCTGGCGCCTCTGAGGCGCTCTCCCTGAAGTTTATCTTCTATGGCAGTCTGAATCGCCTTGAGATCAAAACCGGAATGAAGGGCAAAACGCTGATCTTCACTGGCGATCACCGCCAGCTGCATATTGGCAGATATCTGAGTCAGCGGCTGCCACTGATGCTGCACCTGGTGCTGTACCTGTGTTACCGGCGCCGGTGGAAACCAATAGCGTTCAATACGCCAGCTCCACAGCGGTGGGTTAACAAACTTAAGGGCAATCACCATCAGCAGAGACAGTATCATCAGCCCCAACAACAGTTTTATCAGCCAGGCCGTCAGTCGCCTAAACCATCCCTTTTTCGCGGCCAAATTCGCTCCTGATAAATAAGCCCACCTGAAACTGAGTGCATCTGAAACTGAGTGCACCTGAAACTGAGCGCACTTGAAACTGAGTGCATCTGAAACTGAGTGCACCTGAAACTGAGTGAGCCAGGAAACCCTCTGTGAATAATAATTGAGTATTTTGCCAGGTGCGAACCCGGCCCAAAATTCCAATCTGTAAGCTTATCCGGCGCACCAGAGAAACTCAGCGGCCCTCATTTCCCCTTAGCCAGAGCCCTTAGTCAGAGTCCTTAGCCAAGGTCTATTAACCCTAGCTTATTAGTCAGCGCTCATGAGTCAGCGCCAAAGCGGCCGCACTCAAGAAAGCTCTGTACCGCCGCCAGCGTATCCTGATGCCAATGTATGGCCTTATGGCACAGGGGCAACACCAGCCAATCACTGGCATCATCACAACGGGTAGAAGCCAGGGGTACCCGGCCATCGGACTCGCCGTCAATCAAGGCACCCAAGGGATCCTGAGTCCCACTGCCGGCGATGATCCCAAGATGAGCCCGGCTATCCATGCGCCAGCTTGCCCAGCGCTGCCCCGGCAACAGAGATTGCAGCGGCTGAAATAGCCGGGAATATCCCGGAAGCTTATCGGCCAGACTCGCCAGCGGTGAACCATCATGGGGCGTGGCAATAAACACACTGTGACCCACATTGCCGGGCGGTTGCTCTGCCAGCAGTTGCCGGACGATTAAGCCTCCCATGCTGTGAGCCACAAAGTGCACTCTGGGATACTGCTGCCAGTTCTGCTCATCCAGCGCCTGGCGCAAGGTCACTACCGCTTGTTGCAGTGAGCCGAAACGGGTGGGCAATCTGGGGCACAGGATCCTGTATTTCCGGGCCAGACCTTGGGCCAGAAACCCCATATCACGTTCATCTTTATTGAAGCCATGCACCAACACTACCAAGGCTTTGTTGCTATCTAGCATCAAGCAGGCTGACTCTTGAGCCACTGCTGAAATGCCTGTTTGGGCATAGCACCGGCCTGCTGGGCTATCATTCGGCCATTTTTGAACAGCATTATGGTCGGAATGGAGCGGATCCCATACTGGGCCGCCAGCGCTTGCTGAGCCTCGGTATCCAGCTTGCCGAAACGAAACTCCGGCTCCAGTTCGGCAGCGCTCTGCTCGAATATGGGAGCAAACTGTTTGCAAGGGCCGCACCAGCCGGCCCAGAAATCCACCACCAACGGCAGCTCTGACTTATGGGCATGGTTGGCAAAGTTGGCATCAGTCAGTTCTACTGGAAGGCCTTGAAACAAAGGCTGCTTGCAGTGGCCGCACTTAGGGCCTTGAGACAGGCGTTCTTCCGGCACCCGGTTCATTCCAGCGCATTGGGGACACGCAATCAACATAGGACTCTCCTCTCAAGCGGCGTTATCGCCGCACACTGTAAAATAGGGGAACGATATTAAACCGATTCAAGTCAGATGAGGTCGCAACGCAGCCAATACCTGAGGATAATCGGCCTGATTATCCAAGGTCAGACTCAGATAGCCATCGCCGCGAAAAGCCCGGTCCAGCTCCAGCAAGATATGGGTTTGCTTTCCGGCAGGTACCAGGGTGAGCTCCACTTCACGCAAAAGGCGGATCCCAAGCCCTGCGGGCACAAACTCCAACTCCTGATAGCAACCTGAACCACTGCGAAACCCAGAGGTGTTGATATAGCCTTGCTCGACATCGGCTTTTTTAAGGATAAAGCCCAACTCTTCCATGGCCTGCAGCAGGTGCAGCAACAGCTGGGTAGGCTGGATCTGCAACAGATCCTGATCGCCCGGATCTATAGCGTAATCTATCGCCAGCCCGGTTTGCAGCCAGACCCGGCATTGATTGTTACGCACCGGCAACTCGGTAAATGGGGTCTCAGGATGCAACTGACCGATGAAAGGCAGTTCTCTCACCTCTCCGGCCTGAAGTTCAAAGCCTTCGCTGATACGCCAGCTGGCCAGACAATGATTGATAAAATGACTGCTGTCGCCATCACTGACCTTAACCCGAGTCATAAGGGCCAGCTCCAGGCCGGCAATACTCTGGCTTACCTCGCCGCCCTTGAGCACGATTCGGGCTTCGAAGGTTTGCCCTGGTTGCAGGTTGGCATTGAGTAAACGGGTATCGACACTGGCGCCACCAACGCCAACTGCAGCGAGTAATTTCTTAAACATCCTCTGTTCCTGATTTACTTAAAAGGCCTTGCCGCATTTAAGCCCCTTTTCTTCGGCGAGTAAAGGGTGGGCGCATCGGCTGTAAATTCCCAAACCCAATAAGCAGGCAGCAACGAAATCATTCTGAGCCAGTTAAAAACCAGAAGCTGACCAAATCACGCCCTAATCAGGGATGGCGTAAACAGACTTCTGCCAAAATCGGTGTATGGTCGCTCGCCTGGGCATCCAGCTCAAACTGCGGCCGCAGCAGGTGACTGTCATAAACCCGGTAATCCACCACTTCAGCCAGGCTATGCTGGCTACGGGCATCAAACTCCTGACTCAACAACAGATAGTCGATCACCCCGCCTTGAGAGCCGTGAAAATGGGTCACGGGCCGAGTCACTGTCACTCGCTCGCCACTTTGCTCAGAAGCTTCTCGCCAGAGCTGCCAGGCGTCAAACAGCTGAAAATGCGCCAGCTGCAGTTTCAGCCTTTCATCGGGCAGGCCGTAAAGGCCCGCGGCGCGAATATCCCCGTTATAGAGCTGCCCGGCACCCACCAACAGCCCCTTGAGTTCACTGGAGTCTATGCCGGCGTTAAAATCCCCCATCAGTACCACAGCGTTGCCGCTTTGCTGGCGCCGCTTGAGTATCGCCTGATACAACAACATTGCCTCACTGCCACGCTGCAAAGTGGCTGACCAGCGGCCCAGCGCACTCTCGGCCAGCAGCCCGGCGGCACCTTGCTGCTCGACCGCGCCCTTGGGCAACTTATTGCGTGGTGATTTGAAATGCACCACATAGGTATCACAGTGGCCGATCCCAGGCAGCATCAAGGTGGCTCTCAATATCTGACGACTGCTTTGAAACTCATCCTTGAGCCCCAGTGAAAATGCCAGTTCGGCATCCAGCGCCACCGCCGCCAGGGAAACGATTGGATAACGGCTTGCCAGAGCTACTACACTCTTGCGGGCAATAAAGCCTTCTACGACCGGCGAATCCACCAGCGCAAAGTGGGCAAGACCGGCAGCCTGACACAATTCACGCAGCGGCTCGGGGCTGAATACCTCCTGCCAGCCCACCAGATCTGGCTGCGCTTGCTGCAGCCAGCGGGCTATCCAATCGCACTTTTGTTGCCACTGTCCTTGGGTATAGATGTTGTTGAACTCATGAAACGCCAGCGGCGGCATGGCAAAATTGAACAGATTCAGGCTGGCGATACGGATATTGGAAGACATGAAAAGCGCTGCGGCTCCGGTAACCCTACTGAGTAATAGTGTTGATATTAAGCCGCTGCTGGGATTTGTCCAATAGCCCCCCAAAAAACAACTTCCCGGCTACCCATTCCCCCCAATGGCGCCCAATAGCACAACAAACAAACAACAAAAAGCCGTTATTTGTGGCTAAACAACCCTGTTTAACGCGCTTTTTCAATCTCCCTCTTGACTTGTTTGCTTGCAACCATACAATCGCCGCTTAATTAACCATACGGAGACCCACTGTGGACACACACATAGGTGACAGTAGATGCCCTGTCAGTCAGACAGGATTATTTGCCCGGCACTAGTCTGCAGCTTCGCAAACTACTGCCGAGCCTGGCAGTAGCGTATTAAAGAATCCTTTTTCCGTTACTCCCCATAAAAACCTTGTTGAGCTTGACATGCTCACGTATGCCGCAGTGTTCTCCTGTGGCTGCAAACTAATGCAACCACAAAGGTTTTTACTTAGGACAGCCTTGCTGCCCCATCTACGACCTTGAGTGTTCCCCCACACAGGAGGAACAAACATGACACTCAGATATACCACTTGGCTGCTGGGCGGCCTGCTCTGGCACGGACAACTGCATGCCGGCATTCAGTTGCTGGAAGATCCCGACATCGCCACAGTAACTGAGCTGGCAATCGACTGGCAGCGGCAAACAGGCAACAACGACTTTGCCCTGGGGCTCAACCAAGCCGTCTTTGGCGGCGAATTGGCGCTGGAACTGCAAACAGACAACCGGGATGCCCCCCTGGGACAGACATGAGAGCCGCGGCTGGCAGCTGGGCTACAAACAACCGCTGGCAACAAACGGCTTATCCCAGGTTCAGACTCAGGCTCTGGCACTGGAGCTGGGGCGTCATCACAGAGATGGCTGGCAGGGCCACGCCCTGGTCAGTAGCGATCTGCCGATTGCCACCCAGGGCTTCTTTGTGCGCAATAACTTAGGGCTGAGCCTGGAGTCGGGTGAAGGCCCGGCGATGATTTTTGGCCTGGGAGCCGGCTTCAAAGTACAGCAACACACCCTGCTGTTTGAAAACCAGTATCTGGGCCAAGGCGACTATGGCTACCAGCTACTCTGGCAAAACCAACCCAACGCCCGTTGGCAGTGGCAACTGGGTTATGGCAATCAGTATGGCGGTGGCGACCGCCAATTTGGCGCCGGCCTACAACTTTTCTTTTCTTGATAGCTCATTGGGAGAATGACCTATGAACAGCAACAACATCATACTCAACCTGCATCTGATCCTGACCAACAAAGACGCCAAGGCGATGCAGATGCTGGCATCTGAGCTTCATCCTGCGGACATAGCCGCCGTGCTGCCGACCTTCGACTGCCAGCAAACGGCCTCAATACTGACCCTGTGCCAGCCCAAAACCGCGGCGGCGCTGCTGCGGTATCTACCCCATCAGCAGCAAAAGCTGCTGGCAGAAGCGCTGGATCATCAAACCCTTGGGAAAATTATCATGGAGATGGCAGCGGACGAGCGCGCCGATCTCTACAACGAGTTGGAGATTGAGCAGCAGGCCCTGCTGCTGCCGACACTGGCCAAGGCGGAGCGCGAGGATATGCGTACCCTGGCGGCCTATGATGACTCCAAGGTCGGCTCCATTATGACCTCTGACTATGCCCTGCTGCGGGTCAATCAAACCGCGGAAGAGGCCATAGACAGCCTGAGGAAAGTGGCCGCAGATCTGGAAACCATCTACCAGACCTATGTGGTGGATGAGCGCGGCCGCCTGATAGGCAATGTGTCGCTGCGTCAGCTCATCATCGCGCCGCCCAAGGCGTTGGTGAAAGAGTTTATGAAAGAGCAAACCATTGCCATAGAAGCGGAAGCCCTCAAAGAAGAAGCGGCGCAGATGATAGCCCACTATGACCTGCTGGCGCTGCCGGTAGTCAACGGCAAAGACCAACTGGTCGGCATAGTCACTTATGATGATGCCATGGATGTAGCCAGTGCCCAGGCCGATGCCGAATTCAACAAACACGGCGCCGTGGGTCAATTGGCCTGCTCTTTTAAGGAAGCCAGCATTGGCATGCTTTATCGTAAGCGAGTCTTTTGGCTGGTATTGCTGGTGTTCGGCAATGTGTTATCCGGCACTGGGATCGCCTACTTTGAAGATACCATCACAGCCTATGTTGCTCTGGTGTTCTTCTTGCCACTGCTCATCGGCAGCAGCGGCAACGCCGGTTCGCAGTCTGCCACCTTGATGGTCAGGGCACTGGCCACCGGGGAGGTCGTCATCAAAGACTGGCTGTCGCTACTGGCCAAAGAGCTGTTTGTGGCCGGCTTGCTGGGTGCCACCATGGCGATTGCGGTATTTACCCTGGGTTATTGGCGTGGCGGCGATATCGCCCTGGTGGTCGCTCTGACCATGCAACTTGTGGTGATTATCGGCAGCCTGATAGGCATGTCCCTGCCCTTCTTGCTGAGCAAGTTCAAGTTGGATCCGGCCTCGGCCAGCGCGCCGCTGGTGACTTCGATAGCCGATATCATAGGTGTCATCGTCTACTTCAATGTCGCCACCGCTATTTTGGATTTTCCGCCTGTCAGTGGTTAATTGACCTTGGCATAACCTATGGAAACCTAGGTTATGCCAGAAAACGCCTTGTCATGGCTGAACAATTTCATCCAAACTCACCGTGGATCGGCTGGTAAAAATATAAGTCAATTATCAGCCAAGCAAGATCCCCGGCTTTCCATCCAAGGAGCGGGCAATGGCACGGCGCTCCTCTGCTTCAGTGAAATCTTTGCTCAGAATGCTGTCCACATAGAACCACTCGCTGACCACCTCTTCGCTGCTGAAGGTCAGCGTCATATAACCCCGGTTCAACAGGTTGGCGTATTTAAGGTCATCCACCAGCCCTACAACGGCCGCCTCTGTCGCCGGGATCTGCTCTGGTGGCAGGTTGAGGTAGTACTCAAGCCCAGGGGAGGAAACCGAACTGGTGGCAAACTCAACCCCAACCATGTTGCCATCTTTGTCCTTGAGATCATTGGCCCAGGCATTGTGGGTATCACCGGCAATCACCACCAGGTTTTTACCCGAGGCCCTGGCAGTGGCCAGCACAACTTCACGTTCATAGGCATAGCCATCCCAGGCATCCAGGTTGTAAGGAATCGACGGCAGTTGCAACAGTGCCAGCACTTCCGGCGTCAGTTTAGCTTGGTTGGCAGCCAGATAGGTCAGTTCCGCTTGGGTCAGAGTCGGATCGCCGGCCTGAGCACGAGCCGCCAACTGGGCCAATGCCGCCAACTCGGCAAACTGCGGAATAGACAGCTGCTGAGTGGCTATCGCCGCCGGCAACATCATCCGCCCCATCAGAATCTGCTGCCCCAAAAGCTGCCACTTGGCGCTGGATTGCAACAGTTTCCCCTGCAGCCACAGCAGTTGGGTCTGGCCCAGAAGCGTACGCTGAGTGTCGGTCACGTCGGCGAGAAACTGCTGATCGTTGAAAGCGCCGGTAGCCGGATCCAGATAGTTACCATAGTCCAACTGTTTATCACGGGCCAACACCCGGGTATCCAGCATATGCAGATCCAGCAGATCGCCGAAGCTGAAACTGCGGTAGATCTCTTCATGATTGCCCTCGCGCCATGGGCGGATAGGCAGCCATTCGAAGTAAGCCTGCAATGCCGCCTGTTTACGGGCATCGAAATCCCCCTCCCCTTGGTTATGGTTTTCGGCACCATCCTTCCAGGTGTCGTTGGCCACTTCGTGATCGTCCCAGACGGTAATAAACGGCAGCTTGGCGTGCAGCTTCTGCAAACTGGCATCGCCGCGATACTGACCATAGCGGCTACGGTAATCGCTCAAGGACAGCAGCTCTCCCGCCGGCAACACCTCCCGGCCCAGCTCGGCGGCATGTTCACTGGCATAGCCACCACGGCCATATTCATAGATATAGTCGCCCAAGTGCAGCATGGCGTCGAGATCGTCCCGCTGCGCCGCCAGTTCATAGACATTGAAGTAACCGGCCGGGAAATTGGCGCAGGACATCACCGCCAGTTTAACCGAATCGACCGCGCCCTCGGGCAGGGTCTTGGTCATACCGACCGTGGATGTCTTGTCACCCGTCATAAAACGATAGAAGTAGCGGCTGCCGCTCTCCAGCCCTATGGCATCAACTTTAACCGTGTAATCACGCTCGGCATTGGTCACCATTTCACCTGTGGTCACCAAGTCGCTGAAGGCACCATCACGGGACACCTGCCAGGATACTCTGACATCCCCCGCCGTTTGCGGCGTTACCCGGGTCCAGATAATCACGGCATCCTGAATGGGATCACCGCTGGCGACACCATGAAGAAAATCGGCGGCGACTGTATTGTCATCATTGTCACTGGAGCAGCCCATCAGGCCGTATGAAAGCACGGCAGCGCCAACACCTTTGGCTGAGAGGGCAATAAAGTCACGACGGGAGAAGTTACGGGTCATTGTTATTATTCCTTTAAAAACGCTTCATCATGCTGGTATGAGGTCGGATGTCCAGATTGTGAAGTCAAACTATTGCACAATTGTGACAAACAGGTAAATACCTATTGGTATTCAAATGAATTCAGTAAGTTAAATAAAATGATGCCCGCTTTAAGCCCCTTAACTTGCAGACATTGATAACAGGGGGCAAAATGCCTTACAGGACAGATAATTAGCCCTATCAGGGCCCTGCTGAAGGAACAAAACAATGAAAGTCAAAGACATCATGAGTACCCAGGTGGTGTGTATCAGTGATGGCGCCAGCGTCAAGGACGCCCACCAACTAATGCATTCCCGCGGCATACGCCATCTGCCGGTGATCTCAGAAACCAGCGGCACTCTGGTTGGAATACTTACCCATAAGAAGATGATTGCCACAGTAGTCAATCTGCTGACCCGCTACGGCCAGGGGGCGCTGGAACGAAAGGAACGCGGCACCCTGATAGCCGACTTGATTGAAACCGACTTTGAACCACTCATGGCCGATGCGCCGCTGACTCAAGTGGTGGATTATTTTATTGCCAACAAGCATGGCTGTCTGCCGGTTGTGGACGAGCACAACAAGGTGCAGGGCATAATCACCTCTTCTGACTTCGTCAAACTGTGCCGGGAATTGCTCAAGGCCTGAATCCATCAAAAAAGCGTGCTTAAAGCACGCTTTTTTGGACAGAGCTTTGGTTCAAGCTGAATCTATTAAATGAACCAGGTCTTAAATCTTAATTCTTAGGCCTCTGGTTCTATCTTATTGATACTGCCCTTATAGCCGGTTTCATCCACCGCCTTTATCAACGCATCCATATCAAAGCCTTCAGGCACTATCACTCTGGCCTGTTGGGTCTTGAGCGAGGACTTGGCCTTAATCACACCCTCGGTCTTGCGCAGCGCCTTGTTGATTACCGTGACACACAAAGGGCAGGTCATGCCTTTGACATCCAGGGTGACTACCAGATTGCCCGCCCAGGCAAACGGTGTACACAGCAGCAGTAAAACCAGTAACAAGCTTCTCATTCAAACACCTCTAACAGCCAAGGTAATACAAAAGGGTAAAGTTGAAATGCCAATACCACAGGCACGGCCAGCCAGTAGAGCAGTAACATACTGGTACGGCTCATGGTCGCGGTGCACAGGGGCTTTTTGGAAAAATACAAACGCCAAAAGCCCAACAGGATCAACAGAGTCGACAGCGCCAACATAGGCACTTGCAGCCAGCCCAGCTGTTCAACACCCGACAGCGAGGCCGCCGATACCCCAAACACCAGATAGATCAGCGGCCCAATACAGCACAGACTGGAGGCGACAGCGGCAACAACGGCGGCCGCCAGTGTCGCCAAAAAACCCTTAGAGCTGTTCTGTTGACTGGAAATCATAGGCGAAAACTTTAGGGTCATAATAGTTCACAGGGTCGCCATCCACTTCGGCATAAGGATAACCAAAGTTGTTCAGCGGCGTCTGCTCGGCCATGGGCGCCAGATCAAAGTCACGACCGAAGTTGAAACCAACCCAGTTCATTTCCCAGTTACCGAACAGATAGTCGTTGACCGCCTGCACATCGGGATCCTGATGTTGCTTATTCTCGGTCAAACGCATCTTGGTCACATCCGCAGGATCGGCCGGCAACCAACCGTAACCCGCCAGATAGAACATGGCACGGCAGTGCTGACCACCACTGACCTTGGCCAGGCCATTGGCATCACTGCTGCCGAAAGCTTTCTTGGAGTATTTGCCCATCTTAATAGCCTGTCCGACCCGGATCCCGAACATCTCCCGCGCCGGAATATCGGCGGCGCGAGCCAAGGCCACAAATACCGAGTTGATATCAGTACACTTACCCCCCAGTTTGCCGCTCTCGAGAATAGTGGCCACATCACCTGTGCCGCAGCCGATAACGTCATTGTCGCGGAACATATTGGCACTGACCCAGTTGTAGATAAGGCGGGCCTTTTTCAGCGGATCGGTTTCCTTGCCAACAATCTTGTCTGCAGTCTGCTTCACTATGCCATCAATGGGCATATGCTTGGTGGGCAGCAGATAGCGCTCCACATCCACTGGGTACTGGATAGTTTTTGGGGCGCGATAATGCTCGAGTTCACCGTTTTTCAGCGGTTCCCAGTCGAGGGTTTCCAGCTCCATCACCAACTGCAGCTCCATCTTGCCTTTGGCATCAGGCCAGGTGGCAAACAGTGTCTTGGCACCATAACTGTTATCGGCAGTGATATAGGCGTCCTGGAAATTGCCTTTGAAGTTCAGCTTACGAACTTGCTGAAACTGAGTGTCTTCCACCAGCGGGATCCACAACTTGACCACGCCCTCTGAGCCCTCGGGTGCGATCAGTTGGTAATCTTGAGTCAGGGTGAAATGTCTACGGCCGTCAGCGGAATAATGCTCGACGGCCTTGGTCTTCGATGTGGCCGCCATCACAGGGCTGATGATACCGGCCGTCGACAAAATAGCCGCAGTTTTTAAAAAATTGCGTCTTTGCATTATTCGATTCCTTACGTTTGATTAACAGACGAGTCAATGAGCTGCCCGCTGGCGGGCCGAAGCATTATAAGTGGCGGCCCCTGGCACCGCAACAAAGCCGCAGACGCAAGGGCAGTGCAGCCAGAGTCATCAGTAAGGTGGAATAATAAGAAAAATTAACAAGTTTGCGAGACAAAACAACCATATTGGTCATCTTGTCTCGCCTTGAGTTTTACCAATGTAAAGCCGGTATGACAGAGGGAAAAACCGGCGCCGGATCACATTCTCAGCTGGGCTTATCTCAGCCCCACTTCCACGTCGCGGATAATGAAGTTACCCGAATAAAGCGGATGGGGTTCACCCAAAGGCTCCAGGGCAAAGAAGCGCTTGTGCTCTTCACTGAGCCCTTCGAAGCCACCTATCACCTGATAGAGCCAGCTTTCCGGATCCCAGGACAGCTGTTGCTGCTGCAGATATTCCAGCGCCGAAGTGTTGCGGCCCGAGTCAATGACGGCGCAGAAGTACTCATCCACTGCCTCTTTGAGCGGGTTATCCGGCATATCAAAGTCTTCCTGAGGACTAACCGCAACCGGCACGTCGTGCTCCTGCAACCTCTTGGGCAGATGGTCACGACTGATAGCCTTGATACGGGCCACCATCTCCATCAATTGCAGTTCCTGACCGCTGTTGTTCACATCCACAGATGCCGGTGCCAGCAAGGCCTCGGCATGATTGAACAGCACAGGCACCTGTTTGTGCGCCACGTGGTCGGCCACCTGATAGTCGGGGTGCAAATCTGTATACAGCAACCAGCCTTTGAGCAGACGGGTACGACCGCGGATCTGCCTGAAGCGTCCCAGCAATTCCAGTAGCCGCCCCTGCACCACGCTCAGCTCCTGGGTGCAATCGCTGAGGGTATCCTGCAGCATGGTCACCAGCAGGCGGCGCAGCTCACGGATATCCCCGGCAATTTCGCCAAGCTCGGTAAACTCAAACAGCTCCAGGCCGTTAAGCAGTTCCGATACCTGGCTCTGGGCCAGCTCGTTTTCACGGATCTTGGCGTTAATTGAACCCACATAACCGAACTCGTTATTGATCCGGCCCCAGAGCACACGAATGGAGTAACGCAGGCTCTCGGTGAAGCTGAATACGTGTTCGGTCAAGTCCGCCAGATAGGCCTCGGCGGCGCTGTAATCCACGCTGGCGCGCGCCTCACGGTAGTGATTGGCCAAGGTCTTGATGGTGGCCAGGGCCGAACCGACGTTGGCGTTGATCTGGCGGTTACGCTCATCCTTGAGGCCCTCTTCCAGCAGGGCCCTGACATTACGCGACAACCTGAGCGGTTCGTCCGGCTCGGGACGCCAGAGAATACCGTTATCGGTAAGCTTCTTCAGCAGCGCAGGTTCCTGCTGGGTCTCATCCAAGCTACCGGAAAGATAGGCGTCCATCACCAGTTCGGCGTTACGCCCAAGCAGCCTCAGCAGCTTGACCCCGGCCTGATGCAGGTTGCTGCTCATATCAGATCCCTCTGGGTGGCGGTTTCAGCCTGAGCCTCCAGACTAAGGCCCTCGGTTTCATCGATAAAACGGATCACTTCGTAGAGGTAATCCAGCTTGCCGGTGGCGATATAGATCTGTTTTTCCGGATTCGGCCGCACCAGATAACCCAGCTCCTGCAAGCGCTTGAAAACCAGTTTGATCTGGCCATCGACACTGCTTGAGCTGGAGCCGAACAAGCGATACTGGCTCAGCTTGGCCAGTTGCTCGCGAAACGCCGGCGTATCCTCAATGCGGCTCTGCAATTCGGTAAGCCGCACCGCCGCGCCTTCGGTCAGAGGCGCGTCCTGGCCGCTGGCTTCCTGCACCAACACCAACCATTCCACCATGGGGATCAACGCCTGGCAGATATCGCGAAACTGCGCCGAAATCACTTTACGCTCGTCCTCCCCCAACTGCAGATAACCACAGAAGAAGACTTCGCCCTCGGCGGCCTGGGCCACAGTGCGGTTGATTTGGTTGAGATAGGCCTCGACTCTGTCACGGGTGGCCGGGCTCTTGAGTGAGCGCCAACCTTCCTCATCCGTGGTGCGGCAGATAAATTCACCCTTGAGCAGGCGCTCAATCAGGGCGCCGGAGCCGACGATAGTGCTTTGCAGTTCGCTCATTACACCGCCTCCCTGGCCAAGCGCTCAGAGAGCTTTTGCGCTATGGGATCGACCTTGGGTTTAACCACCTGCAGTCGCTTGGTCTGCTTATTGATGATGTAGCGGTTGGCAAACAAATTCAGTACCTCGGACTCAGGGTTGGGGAAAGCACCCAACACGCTGATATTGTTGTTTTCACAGGCATCGAAGATCTTCTTCACGTTAGCGTGGTGCAAGGTGCCCAGCTCATCAATCGGCCAGTGCACAGTGACATCCGCCTTGCCCCGCAGCAAGCGGGTAAAGGCCAGCAGGAACTTACAGAGGATCAGATAAGCCATACCATGACTGGATGACTCGTTGAGCTGACGGTCGGTGCGGATCACCAGATCCGAGTTGCCCTCCTTGAGGCGCAGCTCAATCTCCAGCAGCTTGGCAATGCCGCCGGTCAGGGCCGAGCGGCCTATGATATCCAGGGCCCGGCGCATGCTGTTGGTATAGTGCTCATCCGGCAGGCCGGTGAAGCCTTCGGCCTTCCAGGCGCGGAACGCCTTGACGAACTGCTCCAGCTCCGGCCAGAACTCCAGTTCGCTGATCCGCGAGCGGATCCTGACCGCAGATTCGGAGACGCCTTCAAGGAACAGCTCCTCCCCGACTTCGCGGGTAATACGGGCACTTTGGGAGGCAATACGGCGGTCGATATCGGCCAAAACATCGTAGAAGGCAGTCAGGTCGACACCGAAGATTCGGCCCTGTTCACGCAGCGCGGTAATCGACTGCGGCACCATCACATTGAGCAGTTGGGCCAGATGCGGCACCAACTTGCGGTAATCCAGCAGGCGAATGCCCTTGTCATTGACTGAGCTGGACTCCTCACGGGCCTTTTCCCAGAACTCGGATAGGCTGGAGCCTGACTTGCTGGCAATCACCTGATCGAAATGATCCACATACTGCCTGACCGAACCCAGCAGATGCTCCCGTTTGAGCAGCAGCTCCTCGCCCTGACGCAGACGTTCACCCAGGCTGCCCTGAGGCTCTTCATCGTTGCGCGGCAATTTCAGCTCGGCCAGCTTACGCAGCAAGGCGCGCAACTTGGTGAGGTTTTCCGAGGCCTCTACCTGAGCGGCATCGGACTGGCGCCTTTGTTGCTCCAGTTGCTGGCGGGCATGTTTGACTTCGTTGGCCTTGCTCTTCAGCTGCTGATCCAGCTCGGAAGCGGCGCGCTTGACTTCGCCCAGGTCGGTCACCAGCTTGGGTTTACGCACCAGCCAGGTATGCTGATACCAGTCGTCATAGCGCAGCACTTCACTGCGACGCTGCTCGGCAGCGGCAATGGCACCTTCCAGCTCACGGATCTCCCGCTTGAGGGCGAGAATTTTGTCTTCATCCACCCCGCGGGACTTGAGCTCGTTCTTGTACCACTGCTCGCAGGCTTTTTGCTCCTCTTTGGCACGACTGCGGCGCTGATTGATGCTCTCTTTGAGCTGCTCCAGATGCTGCTCCAGCGCGCCGACCACTTCCTGCCAGTAGGCGTTCTTTTCCATTCTGGCATCCAGTGCCTGCTCTTTGAGTTCCTCCAGCCATTCCAGGTGCTGGTTGCGCAGCTGTTTCATCTCCTGATCCAGCAGCGTCAGGCGTTTACCGGCCTGCGCCTTACGCTCAGCCAACGCCTTGTTAATCTGCTCCTGCACAGTGCGGCGCTCCTCGAACAGACGCCGCAAATCGTCACGCAAATTCTTGTATGCCGTGCGGGCAAAGGTCAGCTCACGGCTCAGTTTATCCAGCGCTTCGTTGGCCTGCACCAGTCGCTCTTCCGCTTCTTCCTGCAGCCCATAGGCGTTTTGCAGCGCGTCTTCGGCCTTGGCCAGCTTGGCCCTCAGCTCAGGCTCTGAACTGGCGTATTCGGGGATCTCCAGCGCCTTGAGATCCAATGAGATCCCGAAAAGGCTGTCGCTTTCGGCGCCGACATTGGGGTGTAAGTCGGTGCGGTGCAGCAAGTCGGGATGTACCACCTTACCCAGGTGCTGCTCCCAACCCGGCACTTCTTTTCGCAGGAACTCCAGTAAGGTATGGGACTGGGGAAACAGCATGTGTTTGAGATCGTCCAGATCGCCCTGGCGCTCCGTGACTCTGAGCGCGGCAATTCTGAGAGATTCGCTGGCCTGATCCCTGAGTGAGCGCTGCTTGCGCTCTTCGCTCATCAGCCGCTCTACCTTGGCGTTGGCGGCCTCCTGCTCGGCATCGGCACGGTCGATACGCTCGTCGAACACCGCCAGGCTGAGCTTCTCCTCCTCGGTATAAGTCACACTGTCGACCTGCAGCTTGAGCTCGGCCGCATTGAGCTTGAGTTGGTACTCCTGCTCCTGGAATTTGGCCTTGCCGTTTTCCTGCTGCTCACGGAATTCGGCATCGAGGCGCGCCAAGTCTTCCCGGGCCACTTCACGCTGCTTGTCGCGGGCCTCGCGTTGCTTATCCAGCTCCTGCTGCAGCTTTTCCAGCTCCTTGTTGAGCTGTTCGCCAATCTTGCTGCGGCGGGCGTTATAGGCGGCTTCTATGTCCTGGTGCTTCTCTGTCTGCAGCTTGTGTCTTTCGCTGAGGTTCTCAAGGTCGCTGCGCCACAGCGGCAGCTGTTCCAGATTGGCCTTGGCCTGTTCGATATCGGCATCAAGAAACGCCGCATGCTGGTTTTCGATGGCGTCGAGTTCATATTCCAGCTTGGCGACATCGCCCTTGGCGGCAGACAGCTCCTGGTTAAGCTCGTCGCGCTGCTCTTTCCACTCATCATCCAATGCTTTGAGACGGAAGTTCAGCTCCCGCGACAGGGTCTGATTTTGCTCCTGACGCTGGGCCTCCAGCACTTCGTCATTGCGATAGCCCTTGGCCAGGCTGCCAAGACGCAGTTCGGCCGACAGCAGCTCGTTGAACTCCTGCTCCAGCTTGTCAAATTCGGGACGGATCTGCTCGAACCCGGCGATCAGCTGGCTCTCGCGGATCCAGGCCTCGACTCGTTGTGGATTGAGCCTTGATGCCGGCGGGTTAACGCCATCCTCTTCCAAAATGGCGGCGATCATCGACTTGACCGTTTCCATTTTGCCTTCTTTGGAATGCACCGCCTTGGCCAGTTTTTCGATATGGCGCAGTGAATGGTCGGCCTCGCACAGAGAGAACAAACGGGCATAGCTGCGCAGCTCGGTGCGGCTGGTGCCTGTGTTGAGCAAGGTGCGGTCATTCTGGATGATGGCGCGAAACTCTCGGGTATTCAAAAGCTTGGTATGGTTCACTCCGGCGCGTTTCATCTCGCGGCCCAGTTCGGCCATGGTATGGCATAAAATAGTGTCGCCGTTTTGGGACTTGATATAGTCTTCCAGTTCAAATCCCTTGGCGATAAAGCGATAGTTGACCCCTTTGCCGTCGCCGGCCGAGGCCAGCACCGCCTGATACAGCAAGCCATCACTCTTTTGGTATTCGTAAATGATATAGCTGGATTCTCTGGGCAAATACCAGCGCTCGAAGCTGTCACGGGTCGAAGGCACGACCCGGCTGGGGTATTCACCGTAAAATACAGGCACCAGACGCTGCAACGTGGTCTTGCCCGAGGCGTTGGTACCACAGATATTGGTATGGCCATCGAGCTTCAGCTCCACCACGCCCGGCAGATGGGTGTCGATCAGCACTATTCGAATCAAGCTTGGCATATAAATCCTTATGCAGACAGCAAGCGCCAAAAGGCCAGAGGCCCCGGCACTCGCGGCAACAGGCGGGCAAACCGCCTCAATACAGCAAAACCCTTAAATTAATGGAAAGCCCCACCCTTGGCAATTGAAGGGCCGGTAAAGAAAGCGGGATCCGCTGCGGGTTTTAAAGAATATTATTCAGGTTTGAACAGGCCTATCACTTCACCGGTCGCCTTGTCACTGACCTTGTCATCGGTCTGCTGCTCGCGGTAATCACACTCGACGCACTCGACCGTTTCTATGCCGTTCTCCTTGAACAGCACTATGCTGTCCTGAGCCTGACATTTGGGACATTTGGCACCGGCCACAAAGCGTTTCTTGATCCTGTTCATCTTCTGAGTCTGGTTGATAAGCAATGGCATTATTTTGCCATATCTGTGGCTGCCATGGCGTATTTTAAACAGCGTTAGGATAATGTTTGTGCCATTAATGAATAAACCATATAAAAACATATGGTTATAACTAAGATGGATATGTAGCAGATTATTTGGAATTGATCCCAGATAAAGAATGGTATCGCGCAATTCCAATACCATTCCATCAGGAAGTTCGCTTAGCCCAATAATCCGGCATCACTGAGTGGCAAGTCAAACTTGGGGGTGGGGTGGTATCAGGCTAATCTGGCCAGGGTCTCCTGCACCTTGCGCAGCCAATTGCAGTTATCACACTGACATTTGCGCCGTGACAAATGATGCGGGCTCAGGCTGGAATCGACAAAGTCGACCGCTATCAATAACTGCTGCCTCAACTCTTCGAGTGATTTCTGCTCCAGATCCACCAGCTCATCATTCTGGTTCATCCAGATACATTCCATGCCCTGATGACAAAAATTACAGCGTTCATCCACTGGATTATAGAAACCCGCATGGGGACAATGACGCAATTCCATCGACTGTATCACCCTGGGGCGGGCATACTCGAACAATGCGATCAGCTCCTGCTTATCTGGCACTGACATAAGGCCTCCAAATCTCTTCTGCCACTGCGGCTTGTTGCAAACAGGTTACTCTGGGGAGGGCGCAATGAAATTGATATAGGTCAAAGTGCCGTCCAAAAGGATACGCTAGGAAGCCTTGTTCTGAGCTGGATCCCAGAGTCACAACTTGCCGCGGTTATCCCTTGCTGTTTTAATGAGCTTCTGCTTGTTGTTATTTTGTATCCTTGCCTCTGCCAATGGAGAAATCGCTTGCAAACACCTGAGCTGCAGCACTTTTATATTTCTGAAGAGCAATCTGTCTATCTGCTCAAGGCCGATGACGCTCGCAAGCACAGAGCCTGGATCCGCCTCTGCCGCCAGCAACTGATCAAGTTGGGCTATGATGACCCGCAACTGATAGGCAAAGGCGCCTATGGTTTTGTGTTCGCCGGACGAAACCGCCATGGCCAGGAACATGTGTTCAAGTTCTCCCGCATCACCCTGCCCCAACAGGTACAGGACAGACTGGAAGAAGAAGCCTTCATGCTGTCTCAGGTCAATCATCCCAATGTGCCACCACTGATAAAGTTCGACAGAGTTGGACGCCAGGGGATCCTGGTGATGGCCAGAGCTCAGGGCCAGGATCTGGATCAGCGCTGTCGTCGGCATGGAGCCTTACCTGTGGCGGAGATCATGAGCATTGCCAGGCAGTTGGCAGATCTGCTGCAATATCTGCGCAGCGGCAGACCCTTGGTTCATGGGGATATCAAACCTTCCAACCTGGTTTATGACCCAGAAGAAGACAAGTTGTCTTTGATTGACTGGGGCTCGGCGGTATTTGCCCAGCGCGATGCCGATAACCGCCCGGTCGGCGGCAATGTGATGGAGCTAATGTCGAGCGATCAACAGCATACCAACGCCCGCATGGGCGATGTTTATTTTATCGGCGATGAGCAACTCTCGGGGGCGCTTTCCAGCCCCAGATTTGATGAACAAGGGGTTGCCGCCACCCTCTATGCTCTGGCGTCCGGCCAGGCCAGCCGCTTCGGTTCCCAAGTGATCCCGCCCACCAGCATAGGTCTGCCGCTAGAACTGGCCAGGATCCTCGAAGGCATGTTGGGCTCAGATCCACTCACCCGTCTCAAGGCCGGCGACTACTTCCTGCGCAGCATGAGATACAGCCAGCATCTTTTACTGCCACCGTTGCCACAAGAGCTGAATGCCGAGATCCCCGTCTGGGTACAGAAACGGGCCCGGGACGTGGAAACAGTCAGCTACAGTTCGCGGAAATCGTTTCTGCGCAGCCATCATCCGGACGCCGATGCCGAGGCTATTCGCGCCGAAGATATTCAGCTGGAGAAGTACTACCGCAACTTCCTCGCCGGCATGGGAGACACAGAGAAGGGCTTTATCGCCGCCGTTGGCCGCCTGGGTCAGTATCCGATTGTGGGCGGTTTGGCGATTCATTGGCAGGAGACAGGCGTCTATATCGACTCCAACCTGGCCCTTTATGATGAAGAGCTCAGGCCGGCATTAATTCAAGCGGTCAACAACATGGTGACTCTGGCCCGGGGAATTCATCGCATAGGTATCTTCAAGGCCTGTTTCTTCAACGCCAAAGATACCCTGCACCTGGAGCGAAGCGGCCCTTCAGAGCCGTTCAAGGCCAAGGCAGATCAGCTGCTGCCCTTTGAGGTGGGCGATGTACCGACCCTCGAGGATCAATCCCGGCTACACTCCTATTTTGAAGATGGCCGGGATCCGGATGAAAACCTCGAGCTGCCTGCGGAAATCATGACAGAGCTGGGCTGGCTCAACCAGATACACCACACAGGCTGCATCATCTTCGAAGCCCTGCCAACCCATATGAAGATCCACAGTTACCTTAGACTACTCAACCCGAGAAAACAGGCGCAATTTCGCGCCTGTCTGGATAGGATCCTCAGTCATGTGGACAAGATCCAAGGTCAAGGGGTCTCGGGGTTTATGAAGCTGCCCTATAAAAATACCCGCAGGTTCGAACACCTGCAGCGCAAGCCGGAGCGCTTCTATCCGAGAAACCCCAAGAGCGGAGGTTAGCCGCCGTAAGTTGTGGTCACACTCAAGCGGCGATCATTCTGAAGATACTCTCGAGCCACGGCTTCCAGGGCTTCACTATCCAGTTGCCCCAGCATTTGCCTGCGCTGATGCCAACTCTGCCAACGGCCCGGTCGGCTCTGAGCCGTTGCCGCCAGATCCAACCAGAAACCGTTGCTTGCTTTAGTACTATCCGCCCACTGCAACAATGGCTGGCGCGCCCGCTCCAGTAGATCGCTATCTATGCCGCCTTGAGCCTTGACTCTGGCCACGACTGCAGCAAAGCCCTGTTCGGCCTCCTTCAGCTTGGCTGCATCTGTGACAGTAAACAGCCCCAGATAACCGTAACCTGTTGGATGCCAATCGACATCACTGAAGGTATAAGGCGAATATCCGGCGCCGGCTTTTTCCCTGACTTCTTCATTCAACAAAATGCCCATCACCTGTTCGAGTAACATCAGTTCGCTGTGACGCCGAACATCCTGCATGTCGGTGGTCGGCCACAGCCAGGCCAATGCCGCCGAGTTCTCGGCGCCCCGATGGAAAATCTGTCTCTGAGCCGGCACCTTGGGGAATACCGGCCGCTCGAAGACCGACTCCTTGGTCGGGTGCCGCTTGATGGCACCGAATGTCTCGGCAACCGCTTTTATTCCCTGAGCCTCATCAAAATCACCTACCAGCGCGATTTCCAGCATTCCCTTATCCAGCGCCGATGCCAATACCTTGGCTATTTCAGAAAAGTCCCGCTGTAATACCTGTTCTTCCCGGCCGTAACCATATCGGGGATCGCCGGGGTGCAGGAGTCCACTCAGACCATCCCAGAAAGCGCTATTAGGATTGGCGTTGCGGCTCTGACTTTCAGCCTTAACTTGCTGCCGAAAGAGGTTGATGGCTTCTTGGCGCCAGCCCGGGGCGGTTAAAAAGGCAGCCTGTAACCCCAGCTGAGTTTTGAGTTCAGCGGCGTTGGTATTGGTCACGCCGCCAAAGCCTTCAATACTGACGCCAATATTTGCCGAGATGTTCTGCCCGGCAAAGATATCCCCCAGCTGTTGCCAGGAGTGCTGCTCCAGCCCACCGTAAACAAAGGCTTGATTGAACAGGGTACCCAAACCTTCTTGGCGCGGAAATGGCAAATCACCGAATCCCAATGACAAGCTGATAGCCACATTGTCCTGTTCAAATTCGGTAGGCTTGAGGTTAAGCAGAGTGCCATTGGCAAAACGCAACTGGCGTATTCCGGTATCGGGATCCCGTTTATCGGCCACTATCTTCCCGGGTTCACCAAAGCTTTGATAAGCAAACTCGCTGGCTTGTTTAGCCTTATAGGGAGTAACCGGCTGCAGCTGACTCTGCTCATATGCCGCCAAGAGTTGTGTTTCTACCGCGGTTGGCGCCTTGGCAGCGGAAAGATAGATACCGGGTTGTCCCTG
This sequence comes from Shewanella indica, assembly GCF_002836975.1. Lineage (GTDB taxonomy): Bacteria > Pseudomonadota > Gammaproteobacteria > Enterobacterales > Shewanellaceae > Shewanella > Shewanella indica. The sequence goes on from NZ_NIJK01000029.1 coordinate 176,298, forward strand.
CCAGAGTTCGGCCAGTGTCTGTTGGATAAGCGCCGGGGTAATTTGCGGCGCCAAGGCCTCAAAAATAGCCAGCTCATCTGCTGGTTCTATCAGTATCATGGCTTTGGCATCCATTGATACCAAAGCCTCCGCCATATTCAGGCTGTGAATGGTGTTACTGCCGGCCAGAGTGAGTTGATATTGCCTATGCTGACGCCTGAGCGCCTGCTGCAACTCTTCGTTGCTGAAGCCATATTGCAGGGTCTGACGTATGGTCTGCTCCAACAGAGCCACAGCTTGCGGCCAGTTGTCTTCCTGGGTCTCCAGAGCCAATTCCACCCTTACCGCTGTGCCAAACTCTTCACCTAACTCAACAGAAGCATGGCTCATACCTTCCTCGGCAAACAGGTGTGGCAGCAACCTCTGATAAAGCATACTCCCCAGCAGCGACTCAAGCATCTGCTGTTGACGCTTTTCAATACTGTCAGGCTTTGGTGTTCTGGGCGTCAGCACCCCAAGAGAGACTTGAGTCGGCAAACTGGGGTCGAAGAAAGTGTCTGCCTGAGGCTGCTTTCTGACTACAGGCGGAGAAAGCTTCACCTGTGCCGGGGCAACCGCCTGAGGGTGCGGCTTCCAATCGGCGAACAACTGCTTGATTTGGGCTTCAGTACGGACAATGTCCAGGTCGCCTACCAGGATCAGCGTTGTCCGCTCCGGGGTATAGAAACGTTGGTACAAAGATCGCAACTTGGCGACATCTGCCGCCTTGATGATATCTGCTTCGCCAATAGGGAAACGCTTTGATAGTAGGTTGGAGGGATACCAGAAACGCAGTTGGTTACGATAATTTTCAAGCTCAGCCGACTGACGTTCTTTAAGCTCGGCCAGCACCACGGCTTTTTCCTGTTCAAGCGCCTTGGGATCCAGAGTGAGCCTGTCGGCAATTTCCCGCATCAACATCAGCCCGGTATCCAGCTTTAGCTCATTCCCTTGAGTGATGTTGAACTTATAGACTGTCTCGGTAAAGTCAGTCACGGCATTGGTATCGGCCCCAAAACTCAAACCAAGACGCTGCAACCTTGGGATCATATCCCCTTCCGGGATAGCGACGGAGCCTTTAAATGCCATATGCTCCAGCAGGTGCATTAGCCCCTGCTCATTTTCCGCCTCATTCAGTGAGCCGGAAGCGATCCGCATCCGCATCACTATGGCATTCGCCGGAGTCTTGTTATCCACCAATTGATATTTAAGACCGTTATCCAGTTGGCCCTGGTGTACGCGGGGGCTAAGGCTTAGCCCATCGGCCTTGGCAATGAAACAGAGCAGCAGCAATAAGCTGCCAAGCCAGACTCTGAGAAACAGAATTTTTGGCATAACCAATTCCCTAAAAAAACAGAGGCTCGGTGCAAAATGGGCCCGAACCTCTGGAACATGAAAGATGCCAATATAAGGTAATAAAATAATTATGTCACATAATCAATACCTTACGACGTACTAAATCGGCGAGCCCGGTGGCATTTCCGCAGGTTTATTGATCGCTCTAACCCCGGCTTGTTTCAGTGCCTGCTCAAGCACAGCTTGCAGTTGTCCATAGTGGGCCGCCTTGTAACCTGAACTTCTTTTTTCCTTTCTGGGCAACTGCTTAAGCAGATAATCCAGCTTCATTCTCAATATGGCTTTAACTTCCGGACTACTGGCGTCACTCTCGAAACTCTGCAACATGCCATCCAAAACCACAGCATTGACCCGCATCGCAATACTGGTCTGATCTCCCGAAGGCAGAGATTTCAGCAGTGTCTTAGCCAGCAATCTATCCAGCAAATCCTCTACCGACAGCTGCTCTGTGTCCCTGGTAAAGGCCTGATCCACTCGGTTGAGCCGCTCAGGGTTCAACAGCGTCGACACTGTATGGCGACTGAGCACTTCTGCCATGCTCAGCTGATCCACGGCAACCCCAAGAGATGAGGCAAAACTCTCGCGGCTGCGGTAATAGTTACCGGCCTTGGGCACCAGTTGCTCCAGAAGCTCAGTTGGCAGATACAGTTCTCTGGGATCCAGAGTCGCCAGCACAGTCTCCAATGCCCGCTTCTGCAATTCCGGCGCAATATAATGCCAACTACCGCTATTGGCATCTGCCAGGTAATTGTAATCAATACCGCCAACAAACTTAGCTGCGGCGCTGATCTGATAACGATTCAACAGATAGATGGGCACAAGGGCATCACTGAGTTCGCCCAAGGGTTGCTCCGGCAACAGCGCCTTGGCGGAGAATGTCTCAAGCGCCTGGCGCCTGACCAGCTGCATTCTGGCCAACTCCTTGACCGGATCCTCGCCTCTGTCCCAAAGACTGGCATAAGCATGGGCGGCTGAAGCCGCTCGCGAGTCACCCTCGCCTATGTATCTCAGCCCCTGTTGCTGCACCTCTTTGAGCAGCGATTTGAGCGCGGTCTGGGTTTGGGGCTCATCACCAAAGTCACCATAACCGTACTTGATGGCAAACTTATCCCAGGCGCCCAAGCCTTCGGCGTAAGGCTGGCTGATGTCCACCCGTTTGCCGTCGAGGCGTACATAGGGATGGGGGTAATCCATCACAGAGGCGTTGTTATTGGTGGAGGCGGCAAAGTTATGATCCAGCCCCAGGGTGTGACCGATTTCATGAGCCGATAACTGGCGAATACGCGCCAGAGATAAGGCCATGGCGGCTGCATCGGCCGCTTGTCTGTCTTCCCACCCGGCAGTGAGACCACGGGCAATCAGGTGATCCTGGCGCACCCGCAGACTCCCCAGAGTGACCTGGCCCTTGATGATTTCACCGCTGCGGGGATCTGTCACCGCCGCGCCGTAGGACCAGCCACGACTGGCCCTGTGTACCCACTGGATCACGTTGTAGCGCACATCCTGAGGGTCGGCACCTTCCGGCAATAGCTCCAACTTGAAACCATTTATAAACCCCGCCTCATTAAAAGCCTGCTCCCACCAGCGACCGCCTTCGAGCAAGGCACCACGAATCGGCTCTGGTACACCGGGATCCAGATAATAGGTAATGGGTTCAACCACTTCGCTTGGCTCGGGGCCGGGATTGACCTTCTGCAGCCGGTGGCGCAGCAAGAAGCGCTGGTTGATATCCTGATCTATGGCGGTGGCATAATCCTTGTACTCATCAGACAGATAACCACTCATGGGATGATAACGGCGCGCCTGATAACCCGGCTCGGGCAAGGCGATAAAGGAGTAGCGTAGTCTCAGAGACAGTGCCTGACCATCCGGAGTCACCTCGGCGACTCTGGCGCCGGCCTTATCACTGGCAAAGGTCAGCTGCACATCCACATCCGAATTACGCTCGAACGACTTGACCGAGGTTGGCAACACCACTGAGCGGCTGGTGTCCAGACGATAATGCCCTTGGCCCCTGGCCGCCAACTGTTGGCTGATGCCGTGCAGGTCCTGCAACATCAAGTCATTGACCGGCACCAGCAGACGTTTTCCCGGCAGGAGTTTGCCGCGCCAGAGCACAGATTCGGCAAAAGCTTCATGCACGGCTCTTTGCTCGGCTTGGTCATCGGTATCGGCGCGAAAACGGGTGTTGAGCTGTTTGAGCAGAATATAGGGCCCCTGGCGTTCAAATTGCACCATGCGGGTATATCCCAGTTGCCCCCGGTCGAGCCCTATGTCGTTAGAGCCAACGCCGTGGGGCAAGCTGGAGAGCAGCAACATAGGCTGGTTGAGTCTGCTCGGTTCCAGATACAGCTGCCCGGCCTTGGCATCATAAAAGAGATTGATAAAACCTTCGGCCTGAGTGCTTTCGCTGATGACGTCGGCGGCCTCCCTCTCCTGTGCCGCCTGCGCCAATCCGGGTACCGCGATCAGCGCCAACAACAAGGTCCAACTTTGAGGTTTCATCCCATCTCCTGATTGTTATCTGTAAGTTGCCATTCAAGTTAAGGGATCGGCCGGTTTATCTCAAGTCCTGCCCACCCATTCACTCAAGGTATCAAAGAGTTCATTGAGCATAATGGGCTTGGTGATATGAGCGTTCATTCCCGCCGCCAGACTCTTCTCACGATCGCCAGACATGGCATGGGCCGTCATGGCGATAATCGGCAGCGTCTCCCTGTCGTATTTTTTGCGCAATTCCCGGGTCGCCGTCAGACCATCCATCACAGGCATCTGAATATCCATCAATACCGCGTCATATTGACGCTGCTCCACCATCTCAAGGGCAATCTGGCCATTGTCGGCCAAATCTACCTCATAGCCGGCGCTGCGCAGCAGTTCGGAGGCTACCTGCTGGTTAATCAGATTATCTTCCACCAGCAGCACCAAGCCTTTGTGACCACCACTCTGATTGTCAGTAATTTCAGCCACAGTCGCCGGGTGAGGTTTCTCGGCAAAGGCTGAGATTATCTCATCAAACAGAGTCGAGGCCTTGAAGGGTTTTTGCAACAGCGCAAACACATTGGCATCTTCCACTTCCTGGGCCAATGGACCGGCGGCATAGGCCGTCATCATAATCACCACGGGGCGCTTGCTTATTCTGCCATCGGCCACCATTTCATCCAGGGTACGGATCACCTCGCGGCCATCCATTTCCGGCATCATCCAGTCGATTAGCAGTAGGTCGGTTTCCTGTTTTTCCAGCTTATAAAGGGCTTCGGCACCGCTGGCAGCCGTGTCCACCTCGAAGTGGAAGTCGCGCATCAGGGTCGAATATATCTGTAGCGCCGTGGGGTTATCGTCCACCACCAGCGCCCGCAGGCTGTTGAGCTGTTCCGGCATCACCAGAGGTTCAATCTTGGCCTCTTCGGCGATCTCAAAGCTAATGGTAAAGCTGAATACACTGCCGACACCCGGCTCACTCTGCACCTGCATCTTGCCGCCCATCATGGACACCAGATGCTTACTGATGGACAAGCCAAGGCCTGTGCCGCCATATTTACGGGTGGTGGAGCCATCTGCCTGGGCAAAGGCATCAAACAGTATCTCCTGCTGCTCCTTGCTGATCCCTATGCCAGTGTCCCGAACCCAGAATTTGAGGGTGATGCGATGATCGCGTTCGCCGACATCTTCACAACCGAGTTCAATCTCCCCTTCGGAGGTAAACTTAACCGCATTGGACAGCAGATTCACCAGCACCTGACCAAGACGCAAAGGATCGCCCTTGAGCATAAGCCCGGCGGTCACAGGGGCATACAGCAACAGCTCGACTCCTTTCTCCTGCGCCTTGAGCGAGTTGATATCCAGGGCGTGCTCCAACACCTTATCCAACGGGAAGGAGACCCGCTCCAGCTCCAGCTTTCCGGCTTCAATCTTTGAGAAGTCGAGAATGTCATTGATGATCCGCAGCAATGATTGGGCCGAGAAACCGGCCTTCTCCAGATAATCTTTCTGCTGCGCCGTCAGGTTGGTGCGCTGCGCCAGTTGCAGCATACCTATGATGGCATTCATCGGCGTGCGGATCTCATGACTCATATTGGCCAGGAATTCACTCTTGTAAAGATTGGCCAGTTCGGCATCTTTCTTGGCCTCCAGCAAGGCCACTTCGTTGCTCTTGCTGCGGGTAATGTCCTTGTGGGTACCCAGCATACGCCTGGGCTCATTGTTGGTGGTAAATTCCACCACCCGACCACGGGACAGCACCCAGTGATACTGACCACTCTTGCCGCGCATTCGGAACTCTATCTCATAGGCGCCTATGGGATCGGCCAGATACTGCTCGCGATACTCTTCAACCCGGATCCTGTCGTCCGGATGGATCAGCTCGTCTATGGTCGACAGCAACGCCGGAAACTCATTGGTCTTGTAGCCCAGCATGGTGTAGTAGGCAGGATTGCAGATGATCTGCTCCGAATCCAGATACCAGTCCCACAGGCCATCTTCCACCGCGTCCATCGCCAGGTGATAACGTTCTTCCGACAATCGCAACTGCTCGGCTGCTTCATATTCGCGGGTCACATCACGCCAAACTGCAATCAAGCCCAGCATCTCACCGCGGCGGTTATAAAACGGCAGCTTGAGGGTATCGAGCAGCACGGGCTTGCCCGCCAGTTCAACCTTTTCCTGATAGCGCAGTGGCGCCCTGTCCTTGAGTACCTGTTCATCCTCGGCGCGAATTCTGGCGGCCTGCTCCGGGGTGGTCAAAGTGTCTGAATTCAGGCCGATCATCTCGGCCTCGGTATAGCCAAGTACCCGCTCGGCCGACTTGTTGCAGCCGAGGTACTTACCTTCTTTATCTTTGAAGACAATGGCTTCAGGAATGGAGTCCAGCAAAGAGCGCAGCAGGGCGTATTCCCGCTCCCGCTTTTCTGTGGTTTCCTTCAGCCGTTCGGTGCGCCGGGCCACCAGTTTATCCAGACGCTTGTTCTGCTCTGCCAGGTGACGGGTATATTGCTGGTTTTCTTCAAAAATGCGGCTGACCAACTGGAACCAGGGCTCCCAGCCCTGGGTAATCTTCGCCGGCGGCCGGATCGGCTCACGGGAACAGTCTTCCAGGTGTGACAGTAGGCGCGAGGCCGGACTGACGAAAGAGCGGCGAGTCTGCCAGTGCACTATGGTCACCAGTACGGACAGCGCCAGTACCACCAAAATAAAGCTCAGCTGCAGCTTCTCAAACGAGTCCAGAAACAGATCATCGACATCCTGCAGATAAAGCAGGCGCCAGGGGGCGTTGTGCAGCGCCACCGAGTGGATGTAATAGCCATTGCGGATCATCCCTTCATGGGCATCGAACAGTTCAGACTCAGGCAGAGAATGCAGCTCGGATGGGATCCGCTGACTGATGTGGTAGACCCGGTTGATGCTGGAGGTATCAAAATCGCTGTGGGAGAGAATATTATTGCCCTGATCCAGCAAAATCACAGTGCCCGGCATCTTGAAATAGAGACGTATCTGTTTGGCGAGCGATGCCAGTGTCATATCCAGATTGATAGAACCGATAAACTCATCTTCGAGATAGATGGGCACCCCAAGGGTAGTCAACAGACCATTGCCGGCCGAGTCCACATAGGCCTCACTCCAGAACACACTGCGCTGGGGGTTCATCGCCGGTGTCGCCAGTTGAAACTGTTTCTTGTTCAGCAGTTCATCGCGAAAACGCTGCTCATCCGAAGGCCAGGGGTAGTAAGACATCATCCGCCGCTTGGACAGATAATAGATGGCCGAAGCCTTGGGCGCGGCCTCCTTGGCGACCGGGAACGACAACGACAGCTCAAACAGCATCTCCAGTTCCTGATAGAACTTGTCGCTACGGCCATCGAGACTACCCGAGCCGGTTATCCGCCCCATGTTGGTGAAGGGTTCGCCACTCCTGGCGTAATTGGGCTCCAGGGTAAAAAACTGACCACTTTCGTTAAATTTTTCGTACTGGGGCAGCCTGTCCTTGCGTACCTGTTCGGCCAGGCGCAAGTGGTCCACTGCCACATTACGCAGGCTCTTGACCGCACGGATACTGGATTCCAGCAACAGGTCAATCTGCATCACATGGCGGTCGACCTGTTCTTCCCTGAGCTCCATCTGTTGGGTCTTCTGGCGCTCAAAAAACACCCAAGCCGTGAGCAACGCCAGTACAATCACCCCCATATAGGTGTAAAACACTGCACGGTTGTAATTTTTCTGGATCGGAGATTTCAGCTGCAGATCCGGCTCACTCAATTTCATCCATTACCCTTGCATCACGGCCCATCCCCAAGCGGTGGGGAAGAAAGATATCATATACTTAATTTGGCTGCATATGCAGTACCCCGCACAAAGCAAAGGCCCCGATATGGGGCCTTTTTCAGTAGCCGGGTTTATCAGAGCTGCTCTTCGGCAAATTCCGCCAACCGTGAGCGCACAACACCGTTGAGATAAATGTTGGCACTGCCTTCAAAATTTTTAAAGCGTTCAACCATATAGGTTAAACCCGAGGTAACGGCGGTTAGATAGTTGGAGTCTATCTGCGCCAGGTTGCCACAGCAGATAAGCTTGGTACCTTCTCCCATACGGGTGATCATGGTTTTCAGCTGTGAGGCGGTCAGGTTTTGACACTCATCCAGCAATACCACTGAGTTCTGAATCGATCGCCCACGCATGAAGTTGATCGATTTAAATTGGATATTGGCCTTTTCCATTATGTAGTTAAGTGAACCGCTGGGGTTAACATCATGCTTGTGTAACACCTCCAGAGTATCGGTAATTGCCGCCAGCCAGGGCGCCATTTTCTCCTCTTCCGTGCCCGGCAGGAAGCCTATCGACTCGGCAATTTCCGGGGTATTACGGGTGACTATCACCTTGTCGTAGAGATTACGCTCCACCACCAGCTCCAGTGCCGCCGCCATCGCCAGCAAGGTCTTACCGCACCCTGCGGGGCCAGTGAGAATAACCAGATCGATATCAGGATCCATCAAGGCCTGCAGCGCCATGCCCTGATAGATGTTCTTCGGCCTCACGCCCCAGGCCTCCATATTCATCAGGCGATCGCGACCGAGATCCAGCACATTGAGACTGGTTTCACTGCGGCCGACCACCCGGCCACAAAACTCGGACTCATCGTCCAGTAGATATTGGTTGATATAAAAGAGATCGTCACCCAGGTCCTTGAGCGGCACATCATGCACAGTATGACGACCATGACGCTCGGTGGCCACCTTGTGCAAATGCTCCCAGAAGTTACCTTCAAATTGATGAAAACCCTTGGACAGAAAACGTATGTCATCGATCAGTTGATCGGTGCGGTAGTCCTCTACCAGGAGTATCCCGGCGCCCTTGGCCTTGAGACGCATATTAATGTCTTTGGTGACCAGCACCACGGTACGGGGCTCGTATTGATTTTGTAGATGCAGGGCTGTGTTGATAATGCGGTTGTCGTTGTTGTCGCCGGGCAGCGAGCCTATGGTGAATTCAATCTGATGGTCGGGGAAGATAGCCAGAGTACCTGTGGCATCTGTATGCCCTTCGCGGCTTGGAAGGGGAACCCCTTTGATTATCTGTTCCGGAGTGGTCTTGCCGCCGAGAATATCTTCCAGCGCCCGAATGGCGACCCTGGCATCGCGGCTGACATCCCGCTTTCTGTCTTTTATCTGGTCCAATTCCTCCAGTACCGTCATTGGGACCACAACATCATGTTCTTTAAAGGAGTATATCGCTAAGGGTTCATGTAATAACACATTGGTATCAAGTACAAACAACTTTCTGTCGTCTTGTTCCATGGCGCCTCCATTTGCGTCAATGAGCTAGTCACAGCTTTGTTGTCATGGGCCAGCGCAGGCCTGGGTTGGGGTATATGGCACTCCTGTTTCTAACTGATTACGGGCAGGTTTCACCACTGTGACATGGCTTAAACTAATACTGGCACCTTTAGCAACGGATGACAAATACCCTTTGCAGTCTCTTTAATGGTCACTGCGCGGTATCCGTTTTTGAGTGTAGGATGCTAAAGATGACGATTGGATGACAAGCGGACGAAAAGGCCCGCAGGGCAGGATTGGTATTATACTCGGATTGGTATAACATACGCGCCCTTTGTGAATCCGCCCGGAGATGAGAGTTAAAGATGCCCTTCGCCTTAGGTCAACGCTGGATCAGTGATACCGAATCAGAGCTTGGTTTGGGTACAGTAGTACAACTGGAAGGCCGCATGGTCTCACTGCTGTTCCCCGCCACCGGAGAGAACCGCATGTTCTCCCGCAACGACGCCCCGTTAACCCGGGTGATTTATAACCCAGGTGATCAGGTCAAGAGCCATGAAGACTGGACACTGACCATCAACTCTTTGGATGAAAAAGACGGGTTGGTGATCTACAGCGGCATTCACAGTGAAACCGGTGAAGAAGTGCAGCTCCGGGAAACTCTGCTGGATCACAATATTCGTTTCAACAAGCCGCAGGACAGACTCTTTGCCGGCCAGATAGACAGACTGGACAGATTCGGGGTGCGCTACGCCGCCCAGCAACTGCGCCACAATCTGGCCACCTCAGATCTGCTGGGGCTGCAGGGTCCCAGAGTTGGCCTTATTCCGCATCAGCTGTGGATTGCCCATGAAGTCGGGCGCCGCTACGCGCCACGGGTACTGCTGGCCGATGAAGTGGGCCTGGGCAAGACCATAGAAGCTGGTCTCATCATTCACCAGCAATTGATGACAGGCCGCGCCGAGCGGGTACTTGTGATAGTTCCCGATACCCTGCGCCACCAATGGCTGGTGGAGATGCTGCGCCGCTTTAACCTGCGGTTTGCCGTATTCGATGAAGACCGCTGCATCGAGGCTTTTGCCGACCACGACAACCCCTTCTACACAGAACAGTTGGTGATCTGCTCGCTGGAATTGCTGCGCAAGAAGCGCCGTCTCGATCAGGCGCTGGATGCCGACTGGGATCTTATGGTGGTCGACGAGGCCCATCACCTGGAGTGGACCGAAGAAGCTCCGAGCCGCGCCTATCAGGTGGTAGAAGCTCTGGCAGAAGTGGTGCCCGGCGTACTGCTGCTGACCGCGACCCCGGATCAACTGGGCCATGAGAGCCACTTTGCCCGACTGCGACTGCTTGATCCGGACCGTTTCTACGACTATCAAGCCTTTATCAAAGAGGAACAAGGCTACAAAGAGGTGGCCCTGGCCGCCGAGGCGCTGGCCAGTGGCAACAAGCTGCCCGACAATGCCATCAACAGCCTGACCGAGCTCTTGTCGGAAAAGGATATCGCCCCCGCTATTCGCCTGATCCAGGCTGACGGCGTCGATGCCGAGCAGCAGCAAGCCGCCCGTGACGAACTGCTGCAGGAGCTGCTCGACAGACACGGTACGGGTCGGGTGCTGTACCGTAATAGCCGCGCCTCGGTCAAAGGTTTCCCGAAACGCATTTTCAACGCCTATCCACAGGCCATGCCGGAACAGTACCTCACTGCGGCCCGAGTCAGTGCCATGATGAATGGTCACCGCACCTTGGAAATGAAGGCCGCCTACGCGCTGGCGCCGGAAAAAATGTATCAGGAGTTTGATGAAAACTCCGCCGCCTGGTGGAAGTTCGACCCCAGAGTCGACTGGCTCATCGATTTCCTCAAGCAAAACCGCAGCAAGAAAGTGCTGATTATCGCCAGTCAGGCCGCCACCGCGCTGAGTCTGGAAGAAGCGCTGCGTACCCGTGAAGGGATCCTCGCCACTGTGTTCCATGAGGGCATGTCCATCATAGAGCGTGACAAGGCCGGTGCCTTCTTCGCTCAGGAAGAGGGTGGTGCCCAAGCGCTGATCTGCTCGGAAATCGGCTCCGAAGGGCGTAACTTCCAGTTCGCCAGCCAGCTGGTGCTGTTCGATCTGCCGCTGAACCCGGATCTACTGGAGCAGCGCATAGGTCGCCTGGATCGCATAGGTCAGAACCATGATGTAGAGATCCACCTGCCCTTCCTCACCGACACAGCGCAGGAGCGTCTGTTGGCCTGGTACCACGAGGGCCTCAACGCCTTCGAACTCACCTGCCCCGGCGGCCATATTCTGTTCAAGGAGTTTGGCGCCCGGTTGTTGCCACTGCTGGTGGAAGAAAACGAAGAAGAGATGACCAAGCTGCTGCGCGACACCCGCAGCCGCTATAAAGAGCTCAAGCAGGCGATGGAGCAGGGCCGCGATAAGCTGCTGGAACTCAACTCCCAGGGTGGCGACAGGTCATTGGCCCTGGCCGAGAGACTGGCGCAGATGGATAACGACACCCAGCTTATCGGCTCAGTGATCCGTCTGTGGGACATCATAGGTCTGGATCAGGACGACAGAGGCGAAAACACCATAGTGCTGCGCCCGAGTGAGCACATGATGTTTCCCACTTACCCCGGTCTGCCGGAAGATGGCATTACCGTGACTTTCGACCGGGAAACCGCCCTGTCCCGCGACGATATCGCCCTGATAACCCAGGAACATCCTCTGGTGCAAACCGGTCTGGATCTGATCACAGGTTCAGAGACTGGCACCACAAGTGTTGCCATCCTCAAGAACAAGGCGTTGCCGGCAGGTACCGTATTCCTGGAGCTTATCTACCTGGCACAGGCCTCGGCACCCAAGTCCAGCCAGCTGTATCGCTATCTGCCGCCGACACCGCTACGCATTCTGTTGGATAAAGACGGCAACAATCTGTCTGACAAGGTGAGTTACGAGCATTTTGACCGCCAGCTCAGTGCGGTTAACCGCCATATCGCCAGCAAGCTGGTCAATGCCTCGCAGGCGATACTGCATCCTTTGCTGGCCAAGGGCGAAACCCACGCTATGGAAGCCATGTCCAACCTGCAGGCCGAAGCCCAGCAGCAGATGGAGCGTCAATTGGGCGCCGAGCTGCAACGTCTGGAAGCCCTCAAGGCGGTGAACCCCAATATCCGCGATGCTGAGCTTGAGTATCTGCAAAATCAGATAACCGAACTGCGTGGCTATTTGGAACAATGCCAGCTGCAGCTCGATGCCGTGCGCCTGGTGCTGGTCAGCCACGCCTGATAATCCACTCAAGTATTATCCCCCAAGACCCGCTGCCGGCGGGTCTTGCTTTTTATGCTTAAGTTCAGCAACCCTGATGCACCACGCCTTTAAGCTTTGGATCGGCACCCAAACTTTTTTAGACAACGGCTACTAGAGCACAAATTTGCAGCTTATAATTTTGGCATTGAGCCAATAAAGGCTGCAGAATCATGCTATTCCAACCAAAGCAAGTTTAAGGAGTTCCCTTGGCGCTGATACCCAGAACTATGGCTATACTGTGCTTTTTGCCTTTGGTGGCACTGGCAACCGACGAGCCAGTCAACAAAGACATGGTCAACCAGGCGCAGGCTCAACCAGAGCCAGCGAGTCAAACGCCTGAAACAGCTTCCATGAAGCCCAGAGACAATCGCCGGGCGTTGGAACATGTCGCCGCCTCAGAACTGCAACAGATCCAAGTGGATGGCGAGGAACAAGCCGTTCTGGTGCGACCCTGGAGTGGCCCGAAACAATTGGGCGCAGCGCTGTTACTGCCGCCACCCGGCACCCACGCCGATGCCCCCGGACTCAACGCCTTCTTGCGCCGCAGCATCAATCCCGCAGGCTGGGCCAGTATCAGCATGACACCACCGCCCTTTCCGGAGCAGCCCAACTTCACCACAGAGGCGCAGGAAATAAGCAAGGCCGGCGATGGCAAAATGCCGGGAAAACGCAACCAGGCAACGAGCCGCCGAGAGGCGGAGGAATGGCAGAAACTCAGGAAACAGCAACAGAGCTTTATCCAACAGAGTCTGGCGCAATTGGACACCTTGGGAGCCCCCTTTCCAGGCAAGCGCTTACTGATAGCCCAGGATCAGTGCGCCGCCTTGGTAATTGAGTTATTGGCGGCGCAGGAGTTGGCCAAACCGGACTTACTGGTGGTGATCAATCCCTACCTCGATGATCCCTATGCCAATTTAGCCCTGCCAAAGCAGCTGGCCGAACTGGGTCTGGCGGTACTCGATATCCAATCCCCCGACGGTCACCAGGCCTCGCAGGCGACGGTAAAAAGTCGTAAATCGCTGGCAATGAGCCAGCCGGAAAATCAATACCGGCAGCGGTTACTGGCGCTGGATCTGCGCCAGGATGTTGCCTTTGAAAACACCTTGCTGATGATAGATGGCATGGCCAGAAAGGTGCTGAAACAAGCGCCGCCAAACGAAAAAACAGCCACTGAAGCCCATCAGTGACCGCCTAATACAGAAGTTACTGCCAAAACCGGCCGGCAGACCAAGCTTTCCGTAGAGCAAATGTCGGCAGTGCGATTACTCTTTCTTGCCGCCATTGGAGAACATCAACGCCAGGGAGATGAGTACCACAGTGCCTCCCATGAACAGCAAATCCAGTGCCGAGCTGGGCTTGATATCGGCAAAGAAGGAAAACACCTTGATGATCAGCATCATCAATATCACTTTGCCCAACTTGCTCTTGAGTGCATCTATGCTGGAGATGATCAGTATCTTCCCACCGGTATCCGAGTTACTGGCAGGTTCCAGGTTGCGGATAAAGAGTTCATAGAGGCCGAAAGCAAAGATCAGCAGCACAGCCCCGAGCAGGAAGGTATCCAATATCTCCACCAGTACCATCACAAGATCGTTGCGCACATCATAGCTACCACTGAGCAGGTACTCCCACAACAGGGCAAACATATGTAGCACGTCCTTGACTCCCATGACAAAGGTGACCAAGGCCGCCAACACACAGGAGAAGACTCCAACCATGACAGACAAGCGACTGCCCCACAGCAAGCGTTCAAAAAAAATCCGCATCCCAATTTCCATCTAAAAATAAAGTGACGGATTTTCAGGCGCTTCTGTCATATAGGTCAAGTTAATATTTATTTAGCCGTGAAGGGTATCTCACCAGTTTCGCCGCGGTTCAAAGGCCCGCTCGGGATCCTTGCCCTGCCGCACGGCAGCAATGGCTCTGTTACGCCCCAAAAGCAGACGCACCTGGCTCCAGGACTCCCGCGCCAGCAGGCGCCGACGGGAACCGTTCCAGCTGCGGTTGATACTCAGTTTGATCGCCGCCAGTGCATCGGGAGAGCGTTCATTGAGTTCAGCTGCCAGTTGTTGTGCCCGGGCCAGAGGCTCACTGCTGCACTCGGTCACCAACCCAAGTTCCAACGCCTTGCAAGCGGGGATTAATTCCGCCGTCATACTGAGTTTCAATGCCTGATCTTTGGTCAGAATTTCCCGCAAACTCACCAAGCCGCCCATGTCGGGCACCAAGCCCCATTTGGCTTCCATAATAGACAATTCGGCGTCATTGGCGGCAATCCGAAAATCGGCGCCGAGCGCAATTTGCAAGCCACCGCCATAACAGCGACCATCCAAGACGGCAATCACAGGAACCGGCAGCTCACGCCAGGCGACAGACACCTGTTGCGCCAGATTGGCATTGCCCGGTAACCACTTGAACAACAGCTTCAGCGCTTGCCAGGGAGAGTTAGCCACACTCTTGATATCCAAGCCGGAGCTGAATTGGCCACCCTCACCTCTGAGGATCACCGCCCGCAAATGCCGTTGACGGCGCAAGTAACGCGCCATCGCCTTGAGCTCGCTGAACATAGTGTAATTAATAGCATTGAGCTTATCCGGCCGGTTCAAGCTAACGATAGCCAGCTGTTGCTGCCATTCCAGGCTAAGAGTCTGCCACTGCATCTGCAGGTCCTTGAAAGTTGAAGTTATGTTAACGGTATCACCATCAAACAGGTCAGGCCAGATCAAAAATCGCTCTATTTCAATATCACAGCACAGTTTAAATTTTGGCTTGCGTCAATAAACTGACATTGGTTTTGACTTAGTGGCGACAAGTGTTCACAATATCGACCCTCAAAAGGCAAGCCATTGCACTAAATAAGATTTTATCCTGCCAAATATGAGAAATGGACATAAAGTCCGTATCCGCCGGTATATTGCTATCGGCCCTGTCCTCTCTGATCCAGCGGCATAGTCAGAGGATAATCACAAAAACGCCGCTGTAGGTGTTATCTTCAAGTAATGCGGTAGAACAGGAAATCTCTATGGCGATTCCGGTACTCATATGCGACGACTCTGCGCTGGCGCGAAAGCAGATGGCCCGTACCCTTCCCAAAGAATGGGAAGTCGACATCAACTTTGCCGCCAATGGCGCCGAAGGACTTGAGGCTATCCGCGCCGGCAAGGGTGAGATTGTCTTTTTGGACCTCAACATGCCGGTCATGGACGGCTATGAAGTGTTGCAAGCCATTCAACAACAAGATCTGCCGGCGATGGTGATAGTCGTCTCTGGTGATATCCAAATTAAAGCCCATCAAAGAGTCAAAGCCTTGGGCGCGCTGGATTTTATTCAAAAGCCCGTCAGTGCTGATGCCATTCGCAACATACTACAGGAATATGGCATTTTGCAGTTGGCCGAAGGCGGCGACGGCAACGAAGAACCTATGATCCAGGTGGATATGCGCGATGCCTGCCAGGAAGTTGCCAACATTGCCATGGGACGCGCCGCCGATCTGCTGGCCAAGTTGCTGGATGTATTTGTGCTCTTGCCCATTCCCAACGTCAATGTGCTGGAGGTCAGTGAGTTGACCATGGCACTCAAGGCCACAGAGCAAAGCCCCAAGATATCAGCGCTGTGTCAGGGTTTTATCGGTGCCGGCATTGCCGGTGAAGCACTATTGCTGTTTCACGACTCCAGCTTCAAGGATATGGCCAAGTTAATGGGCCTGTCGGATCCCGAAGACACCAACACGGAAATCGAGGTGATGATAGATACCGCCAATGTGCTGATCGGCGCCTTCCTCAGCGGCATCTCGGAACAGCTGGATATGCAATTCAGCCAGGCGCACCCTGTGGTGCTCGGACGGCATTGTACAGTGAACGATCTGATCCACGATAACTCAGATCGCTGGCAGCGCACGCTGGCGATGGAGATCAATTATCGCATCGAAGATCACAATGTGCAGTGTGATCTACTGCTGCTCTTTACCGAAGACTCCTTGCCGACGCTGAATTTCAAGCTCGGCTATCTGATGAACTGACAAAACAGGTTTGCCATGGCAAAGGATTTGAATGCAATAAATGAACTGCACTGGCTAATCGACATGGTGCAAACCATAGAGGTTGGCCTGGTGGTACTGGACCGAAATTACAATATTCAGCTGTGGAATGGCTTTATGGAAAACCACAGTGGCGTCTCTCCCAACGATATTAAGGGCACCAACCTGTTTGAACGTTTTCCGGATCTGCCGGCCAGTTGGCTCAAGCAGAAGATGGAATCTGTGTTTCTGCTGAAAAACCGCGCCTTCATCAGCTGGGAGCAGAGGCCCTATGTATTCAAATTCAAGAACTACCGGCCCATCACCGGCCGCGCCGAATTCATGTTCCAGAATGTCACCCTGCTGCCGCTGGCCTCTCTCACCGGGCAGATCTCCCATATCAGCATTATTATCTATGATGTGACGGATATCGCCATCAACAAGCTACAGCTCAAAAGCGCCAACGAACGCCTGGAACACCTGAGTCAAACCGATGGCCTGACCCAACTGCACAATCGCAGACACTGGCAATTTTGCATGCAGCGGGAGTTTGATCGCCACACCCGCTATGGCGAGCCAGCCAGCCTGGTGATGTTCGATATAGATCACTTCAAACGGATTAACGACAGCCTGGGGCATATCGCCGGAGACAGGGTTATTCAGCATCTGTCCCATATTCTCAGCCAAAACCTCAGGGAAACCGACTGCGCCGGGCGCTATGGCGGCGAAGAGTTTGCCGTGGTCTTGTCCCACACCAGCGCCGAAGATGCCCGCTCCTTTGCCGAGCGGCTACGCACTCAGATAGAAAGTAGCCGCTTCAGCTTCAATGGTCAGCCGGTACCTTTTACTATCAGTTTGGGGATCTGCGATCTGAGTGACGAGGTGGAAAACAGCGACCAATGGTTGGCCAATGCCGATCAAGCCCTATATCAGGCCAAGGTTTCCGGCCGCAACTGCGTCAGTATTTTCAGCGATTGATTTGCCGGGAAGACACCAATAAAAAACCACTCTGAGAGTGGTTTTTTATTGGTCGTGCAACCGGGTCAGGAGAGGCGCTCTACCGAGCCACCTAGGCCTTTGAACTTATCTTCGATATGTTCATAGCCTCTATCCAGATGATAGATACGATCCACCACTGTGGTGCCTTCGGCCATCAGTCCGGCAATCACCAAACTGGCAGACGCCCGCAGATCGGTCGCCATCACCTGAGCACCATTGAGCTGTTCAATACCGTGAATAATACAAGTATTGCCTTCCAGCTCCATATTGGCGCCCATACGGTTCAACTCGGGCACATGCATAAAGCGGTTCTCAAAGATGGTTTCCGTGATAGTGCCTGTGCCTTCTGCCAGTGCATTGAGCACACAGAACTGCGCCTGCATATCGGTCGGAAATCCTGGGTAAGGCAGAGTCTTGATATTGACTGACTTGGGACGCTTGCCCTTCATATCCAGGGCTATCCAGTCGCTGCCGGTAAGGATTTCGGCGCCGGCATCTTCCAGTTTGGCCAGCACAGCTTCCAGCGAGCCAGGATCGGCATCCAGACAACGGATCCGGCCACGGGTCACGGCTGCAGCCACCAGAAACGAGCCTGTCTCAATTCTGTCCGGCATCACCCGATAACGGCACCCATTGAGTTTTTCCACCCCTTGAATCCGTATGGTGGCTGTTCCGGCGCCCTCTATCTTGGCCCCCATGGCGATAAGGCACTTGGCCAGGTCCACCACTTCGGGTTCGCGGGCGGCGTTTTCAATCACGGTTTCACCATCGGCCAAGGCCGCGGCCATCAGCAGATTCTCCGTGGCACCGACACTGACCATATCCATAAAGATATGCGCGCCCTTGAGGCGACCATCGACCCGCGCCTTGATATAGCCTTCATCGACTTCTATCTTGGCGCCCATCTGCTCCAGGCCATGCAGGTGCAGGTTCACCGGCCGGGCACCTATGGCGCAGCCCCCCGGCAGAGACACATCCGCCTTACCGAAACGTGCCAGCAAGGGCCCCAGGATCAGAATCGAGGCGCGCATGGTTTTCACCAGATCATAAGGGGCGCAAAACTCATTGATGCCGCTGGCATCGATACGTATCTGCCCTTTACCTTGCTCGCTGACATCGGCACCGAGGCAACGCAATAACTTACAGCTGGTGTTAACGTCCCTCAGATTAGGTACGTTGGAGACCAGGAATTCCGATTCAGTCAACACCCCGGCCATCAGGATAGGCAGAGCGGCGTTCTTGGCTCCTGAGATCACCACGTTACCGGCAAGCGCACCGCTTGCCTGAATTTTCAGTTTATCCACATTGATACTCTAGGCTGGCATGTTGAAGATTTTTTCACGCTGCCACTGGGTAGGCGTAAAAGTCTTGATACTGAGCGCATGCATCTCACCACTGGTGATCTTATCCATCAGGGGCGCATAGATAGCCTGCTGCTGCTTGATACGGCTCATGCCATCGAAACATTCACCCACGGCCACTATCTTGAAATGACTGCCTTCGGCGCTGACATAAACTTCCGTCAACGAGAGTGAGTCCTTTAATATTTGTTCTATCTCTGTGGTATTCATAGGAAACTTACCTAGTTTGGCCCTCTTTGGTAAAGAAGGCATCCAAATCATACAGGGCGATCAACTTACGCACCTGTGGCGAGGGAGAAGCCAGGGTCAGCTCCCCCTTTCTGAGACTGACAAGCTCCATTAGAAACGCCATGCCGGCACTGTCCGAGTATGTCAGCTCGCTGAGATCCAACCGGCGCACATCGGCCGGCAGCAGTGTCTTGCGCGTTTTCCACAAGCGGGTGACTTCTTCTTGAGTCAAACGCCCGCTCAACTTGCAGCTATCGCCCTGTGGCTCAAGCTTCATAGCGCATCCTTGCCTTTGGGGCCATCGGGATCCACGTGAGCCTGAGTGCGCTCTTTAAGCATCTCAATCACGTCATCTATGCCTTTTTGGCGAATGAGTGTAGTGACTTCCGATTGCTTGGAGGCCAGCAAGCTGACACCTTCGGCAACCAGGTCAAAGGCCTTCCAGGTATCGTCCTTCAAACGACGTGCCTTGAACTGCAACTTGATGGGCGGACGACCCGCTTCAATGATCTGTACATTCACCTCGACTATCTTTTCCTGGCTGAAGTCGATGGCGCGGCCAAATTCCACCTTCTGATTGGTGTACTCGGTAAAAGCCTGGGCATAGGTGGAAACCAGATAGCCCTCAAACGCATCGACAAAGGCATCACGCTGCTCTCTGGTGGTCTGCTGCAGGTATTGGCCCATCACCTTGTAAGCGGCGTACTTGTAATCCACATAAGGCATCAGCTCCTCTTTAACGATCACCTTGAGGTGATCCGGATTGCTGTCGATAATGCTCTTATCCTGGTGAAAACGGTTAAATGTCTTGTCGGCAACCTGCTCCACCATGACATAAGGGTTGCTGGTATCGATATCGGCCGCCTGTGCCACCGATGCAGACGCCAGGCAGGCGACGGCCAACAGATTACGGATTATCCCTTTAAACATCTCAGTGCTCCTAGTTGTCCTTTGAACCCATGCTATATAAAAACTGTCCGATCAACTCCTCCAGCACCAGTGCCGAACGGGTATCGTCAATGCGATCGCCATCTTGCAAAATCGCGATATCGTCATCCATAAACCCGGGCGTCAAGCCGAGAAACTGTTCACCCAGCAAACCAGAGGTCAAGATAGCCAGGCTGCTGGTTTCGGGAAACTGGTCGTAACGCTTGTCCATGGTCAGAGTCACCACTGGCACCATCTGCTTGGGATCCAGGGTGATCTTACTGACCCGACCGACAACCACGCCGCCAACTTTTACCGGTGAGCGTACTTTAAGTCCGCCAATATTACTGAACTTGGCCGTCAGAGTGTAAGTATTGCTAGAGGACTGCACCTCCACATTGGCCACCTTGTATACCAGCAGCAGAAAAGCTGCCAGACCCGCCAATAGGAAGAGTCCCACCATAAATTCAATTTTTCGTGTCAACATAGAGTCACCAGAGTTAATCATCCATTATGCGCCGGCGCCAAAATCAGCGGGCAAACATCAGCGCCGTCAATAAGAAGTCCAGCGCCAATACCGCCAGGCTGGACTGCACCACAGTCTGGGTGGTCGCGCGGCTAATCCCTTCCGGATTAGGCACCACCTGATAACCACGATAGAGGGCTATCCAGGTCACCACTATGGCAAAAACAAAACTTTTAATCAGGCAGTTGACTATGTCCTGCCGCCACTCCACCGCGGCCTGCAGAATCGACCAGAAGGCGCCATTGTCTATGCCTTTCCATTCAACCCCAACCAGATAACCGCCATAGATACCCACAGTGGTAAACATCAAGGCCAACAACGGCATGCTGATCACCCCGGCCCAGAAGCGCGGCGCAATCACCTGCCGTAGCGGATCTATCGCCATCATCTCCAAACTGGAGAGCTGCTCTGTGGATTTCATCAACCCCAGTTCAGCGGTCAGGGCCGAACCGGCGCGGCCGGCAAACAGCAGGGCTGTGACCACAGGGCCAAGTTCCCTGAGTAAACTCAACGCTACCATGGGGCCCAGGCTCTCTTCGGTGCCAAAGTCCACCAGGATGTTGTAGCCCTGCAGCGCCAGCACCATGCCGATAAACAGTCCGGAAACCAAAATGATCACCATGGACTGCACGCCGACGACGTAAACCTGTTTTATCAGCAGTGGCAAGCCTTTGCGTGGCTGTGGCAGCTGCATCAGGGCGCCCCAAAGCATCACCCCCGCCTTGCCAAGCCCTGTCACCAGACTCAGCGCATTGCGGCCAAGATTGGCTATCGAATCAGTCAAGCTCACCGAGCAACTCCTTCTGATAATCCTGCGCCGGATAGTGGAAAGGCACGGGGCCGTCCGGCATACCGTCGATAAACTGCCTTAGCTGTGGATTGTCGGCCTGCTTGAGCTCGGCCGGTGTACCTTGGGCTATGATGCGCTTATCGGCGATCACATACACATAGTCGGCAATACTCAGCACTTCACTGACATCGTGGGAAACCACCACAGAGGTGAGGCTCAAAGCATCGGACAACTCTTTGATAAGCTTCACCAGCACCCCCATGGAGATGGGATCCTGACCGGCAAAGGGCTCGTCATACAGCACCATTTCCGGCTCGAGTGCTATGGCGCGGGCCAAGGCTGCCCGGCGCTGCATTCCGCCGGAAAGTTCGCTTGGCATCAACTGCGCCGCGCCGCGAAGTCCTACAGCTTCAAGCTTCATTAACACTATGCGGCGGATAATAGCTTCCGGCAGCCCTGAGTGCTCCCTGAGTGCAAAGGCCACGTTATCGAACACATTCATGTCGGTGAACAGGGCGCCGCTCTGGAACAACATGCTCATCCGCTTACGAGCTTCAAACAGCTCGTGGCGGCTCAGCTTATGAATGTCCTGACCATCGAACAGCACCTGGCCGTGATCCGGAGTCAACTGCCCACCAATGAGCTTCAGCAGCGTGGTCTTGCCTATGCCGCTGGGCCCCATGATGGCAGTAACTTTACCCCTGGGAATCGTGAGGCTTATCTGCTCATAAATCACCCTCGAGCCACGACTGAAGCCGAGATTGTTGACCTCGACCAGGGGAGAAGGATTTTGCTGCTTGCTGGATTCCGGCATCAAAATGAAATGGAGACCTTGTCTAGTGGAATTCAAGTTACGGCGCAGCTGTAGCTGCCATGGCACATAAGGCCCGCCGTTATAAGGCTTGATACTGCCGCAGGCTTACTGAATTGACGCTGAATGGCGCCCGGTAACCCGTATGGCCAAGCCAAAGATAAGCGATAAATTGTACGCAATTGAGGATAAGCGCACAACTGAATCAATAGTATCGCGCCGTGATACTTTCAATTTGTAGCAAATACGGCGAAAATGCACGCCAGAATCCGTAGCTTTATTTACTGCATGTTATTCAATATTTTCTTGCTGCTCGCCGGCTTGTCCGTCCTGGTCTGGAGTGCCGATAAATTCGTTTATGGTGCCGGGGCTTTTGCCCGTAACCTGGGGTTACCCCCCATGTTGATAGGACTGACCATAGTGGCCATGGGCAGTTCGGCCCCAGAGATGTTCGTCGCCGCCAGCGCCTCCATGGCCGGCATGCCGGATACGGCTGTGGGTAATGTGCTGGGTTCCAATGTCGCCAATGTCAGCTTGATCCTGGGTTTAACCGCCCTGCTCGGGGCTATTGCCGTCAGCTCCAAGACCCTGAAGCGGGAGATCCCCATGATGCTGGGCGCCACAGTGCTGGCGGGCTACTTCCTGCACGATGAGTATCTTAGCCGCAGCGAAGGGGTTATTTTACTGGCGCTGTTCTTCGGCCTGATGGGCTATCTTATCTGGCATGCGCTGACCAATAAGAACAAGGATCCGCTCGCCGACGAAGCCGATGCCGAGATCCCCAAAGATGTGCCCACTGCCAAGGCGGTACTATGGTTGATAATAGGCTTGGTACTCTTGCCGCTGTCGGCGGATTGGATGGTGGACGGTGCCGTAGGCATCGCCAAGTCTTTTGGACTGTCTGATCTGGTTATCGGTCTAACCATCATTGCCGTAGGCACCAGCCTGCCGGAACTGGCGGCCTGTGTGGCCGGTGTGCTCAAGAAAGAGGACGACCTGGCCATAGGCAATATTGTCGGCTCCAACCTGTTCAACATACTGGCGGTACTGGCAATACCCGGCCTTATCGCCCCGGGGGTAATCGATGCCGCGGCGGCCGGACGCGACTTTTATATGGTTTTGGGCACCAGTTGTGCCCTGGCACTTCTGGTGCTGAGCACAGGCAAACAACGTGAACTCAAACGCTGGCACGGTGCCTTACTACTGATAAGCTTCATCGGCTATCAATACAGCCTGTTTCAATCCCACTAGCGATGAAGGGCAAAAAGACGAGAGACAACTATGGCAGAAGCTAAGCAACTGCGCCAATGGGGCCGCAGAGTAATAGATATCGAGAAACAAGCACTGGATAACCTGTACCAGTTTGTCGATTCCCCCGAGTTCGCCCAAGCCTGCGAACTGATCCTCAACTGCAGCGGCAAGGTGATAGTGATGGGGATGGGGAAATCGGGCCATATAGGCAACAAGATTTCTGCCACCCTCGCCAGCACGGGCACCCCGGCATTCTTCGTTCACCCGGGCGAAGCCAGCCACGGCGACCTGGGGGTGTTGAGTGAAAACGATATCGTATTGGCTATCTCCAACTCGGGCGAGTCCAGCGAAATTCTCACCCTGATGCCCGTCATCAAGCGCCAGGGGATCCCTATGATCTCCATGACAGGTAAGCCCGAATCCACCATGGCCAAACTGGCGCAGCTGCATCTGTGCATCAAGGTGCCGGAAGAAGCCTGCCCGCTGGGGCTGGCGCCCACCTCCAGCACCACGGCCACCCTGGTGATGGGAGATGCCCTGGCGGTCGCGCTACTGCAAGCCAAGGGCTTTACCAAAGATGACTTTGCCCTGTCGCATCCCGGCGGCGCTTTAGGACGCAAGCTGCTGCTCAAGGTCAGCGATGTGATGCACAAAGGCGAAGAGCTGCCGTTGGTCACAGAAGATATCTGTATCACCGACGCCCTGTATGAGATCTCCAAGAAGGGCCTGGGTATGACCGCCGTGGTCAATCAGCAGAAGCAACTCGTGGGTATCTTCACCGATGGTGATTTGAGACGTGTCATAGACGCCGGAGTCAACCTGCGTACTACAAAAATCAGCGACGTCATGACCCGTGATTGCATCACCAGTGGTGACAATATCCTCGCAGCGCAGGCGCTCAAGGTGATGGACGAGAATGACATCAACGGTCTTATCGTCATCAATGGCGCCAATGAGCCGATTGGGGCACTCAATATGCTGGATATGGTCAAGGCGGGGGTTATCTGATGAGTCATCAAGGTTTCTACGGCCCCATAAGCGAAGATAACTGGCAAAGAGCCGCCAAAATCAAACTGCTTATCTGTGATGTCGACGGTGTCTTCTCCGATGGCCGCATCTATATGAGTAACAGCGGCGAAGAGCTGAAAGCCTTCCACACCCGCGATGGCTATGGAGTGCGTTCGCTGCTGTCCTGCGGCATTCAGGTGGCGGTGATCACCGGCCGCAAGTCCCAGATAGTCGAAAACCGCATGACGGCCCTGGGGATAGACAAGATTTATCAAGGCATAGACAACAAGCTTGAGCCCTATGAGGCGCTGCTTAAACATTATGACCTCAAGCCTGAACAAGTGGCCTATATCGGTGACGACATTGTCGACTTGCCGGTGATGAAGCAAGTTGGACTGGCGGTTTGCGTAGCCGATGGCCATCCTTGGGTAAGGCAGCACTGCCACATGGTCACTCAGATTGCCGGCGGCCATGGTGCACTCCGGGAGCTGGCGGATCTTATCCTGCTCAGTCAGGACAAATTTGAAAATGCCCACGGAATGAGTATATGAATAGGGTCACCCTGGCCATTATTTTGTTTTTCTCCACTGCACTTATCCTTTACTGGCAGGTGCAGAACAAGCGCAACGCTCAACAGAGTGAGGCGCCTGTGGATGTGGTTAGGCCTGACTTTGTCGCCGATGACCTGCGCTCGGTCAACTTTGATGAGCAGGGCAATGTCGCCAGTAGGGTCGCCGCGGCGCACATGGAACATTATGAAGCCAGTGAAAAGACCTTCTTCAACCAACCGGTTTATCTGGTCTATCCGGACAAGGGCGAGGCACAGTGGCGTCTGTCTGCCAACGAGGGCAGGCTCAATCGCAAGAGTAACCGAGTGGTACTTGAAAATAATGTTATCATCGACGCCATTAGCCCCAATGAACCGATCCAGAGCCTGAAAACCAGTTATGTGGAGCTGGATCTGGACACCATGATCATGACCTCAGATCGCGAGATCCTGATCGAAGGCAAAGACTTTAATATCAAGGGATCCGGCCTGTACGCCGATCTCAATGCTCAGCAAGTGAAGCTGACCAGTCAGGTGAAAGGAACCTATGAAACCAAGTAAGCTTTTTATCGGTGCCCTCTTGTGCATCACAAGCCTGTCGGCAGTGGCCATTGAAGAAGATCTGCTGCAAAAAGTAGAGATCAGCGCCGCTAATCAGTTTGCCGATATCAAAAACAAGCGTGTGGTATACGGCGGGCCTGTCACAGTCACCCAGGGCAGTTTGAAACTGCTGGCCGATGAACTCACGGCTTACACAGAAGACAAGAGTGGCGAGCGGATCCTGGTGGCCAAGGGCTCACCCGCTACCTATACCCAGAAACTGGAAGACGGCCGTCTGGCCAGTGCCAAGGCCAAAGAGATCCACTACAACATAGACAGTCGTATCATGACCCTGCTGGGCCAGGCCAAAGTAGAACAAGACGGCAGCGAAGTGACCGCCGAGAAGATAGTCTACGACATCAACAAGCAGCAGCTGGAAGCGGAAAGCAGCGGCAAAGGCCAAGACAGGGTAACCACTGTTATTCAGCCGGAAAACTATCAGGATCTCAACAAGAAAGAACAGCAGCAGGAGCCGCAATGACCAGCACCCTGACGGCACAGAATCTGGCAAAGAGTTACAAGAAGCGCAACGTCGTCAAAGACGTCAGCCTGTCGGTCAATACCGGCCAAATCGTGGGGCTGCTGGGCCCCAACGGGGCTGGCAAGACCACCACCTTCTATATGGTGGTTGGGCTGGTACAGAGTGACAAGGGCCGTATCTTCATTGACGACGACGAGCTGACCCTGGATCCCATGCACCTGCGTGCCCGTAAAGGCATAGGCTACCTGCCACAGGAAGCCAGTATTTTCCGCAAGCTGTCGGTGCATGACAACATCATGGCCGTGCTGCAAACCCGCAAAGAACTCAACAGCGACGAGCGCGAGGAACAGCTCGAACAGTTGCTGGAAGAATTCCATATTACCCACATACGTGACAGCCTGGGGATGTCCCTCTCCGGCGGTGAACGCCGCCGAGTGGAAATCGCCCGGGCATTGGCCGCCAATCCACAGTTCATTTTGCTGGATGAGCCGTTCGCCGGTGTGGATCCCATCTCAGTTATCGATATCAAGAAAATCATCGAACAGCTTAAGTCCCGCGGTTTGGGAGTGCTGATCACAGACCACAATGTTCGCGAAACACTCGACGTTTGTGAGCGAGCCTACATAGTCAGCCATGGGCAGTTGATCGCCGAGGGCACACCCGCTGAAATCTTGGACAACCAGCAAGTGCGCGCTGTGTACTTAGGCGAACAATTCAGGCTATAGTTAGGATCATGTCATCCGGTGGCAATTCCGGGTATTATAGTTTGTTATTATTGAATTTTTTCCTTGAAAAATAACGAGTAGGGATTAGCGGTATAATGAAAGCGTCACTCCAGCTCAAACTGGGTCAACAGTTGACCATGACACCTCAGTTGCAACAGGCTATTCGCCTGCTGCAACTGTCGTCCCTTGAGCTGCAGCAAGAAATCCAGGAAGCCTTGGAAGCCAACCCTCTGTTGGAAATGGCCGAGGACAACCAGGATGACGCTATCGACGACAACCACAAGGAAAACGACGCCGGCGAGTTGAGCGCCAAGCAGGAAGATGGTTCCACGGTAGAAACCTCAGAGGCATTGAACAATGAGTCTATGCCGGATGAATTACCTATGGATACCACCTGGGACGAAGTCTTTACCGCCGCCAGTGCCTCAGGGCCGGCCATGGGCCGTGAAGATGATATGCCCTTCCAGGGGGAAACCAGCGAAGGGCTCTATCAACATCTGGAATGGCAGAAGAACCTGACCCCGTTTTCCGATACCGACGACGCCATTGCCACCGCCATCATAGATGCCATCGACGAGCAGGGCTATCTGACCCAGAGCACAGAGGAGATCCTCGAAGCCATGGGCAACCCTGAGATTGAGCTCGATGAAGTCGAGGCGGTACTCAAGCGGATCCAGCACTTCGACCCTGTCGGCATCGCCTCCAGAGATCTGCGCGAATGCCTGCTGATCCAGTTGCAACAGTTCAACGCCGACACCCCGCATCTGGCCGACGCCCGCTTGTTGATTGACGAACATCTGGATCTCATTGCCGCCCGCGACTTCCGCACCCTGATGCGCAAGACCAAGCTCAAGGAAGATCAGCTGCGTGACGCCATCAACCTTATTCAGAGTCTCAATCCCCGCCCCGGCTTGCTGGTGCAGCCGATGGACGAGGAATATGTGATCCCTGATGTCAGCGTCTGGAAGAAAAACGGTCGCTGGGTAGTGGAACTCAACCCTGACTGTATGCCCAAACTCGGGATCAATCAGCAGTATGCAGCCATGGCCCGCAGCGCCCGCAGTCAATCAGACAGCCAGTTTATTCGTGGTCATCTTCAGGAAGCCAAATGGTTTATCAAGAGCCTGGAGAGCCGCAACGACACCCTGCTCAAGGTGGCCAACTGTATAGTGCAGTTCCAGCAGGGATTTTTTGAATATGGTGAAGAGGCCATGAAACCCATGGTGCTCAACGATATTGCCGAGGCTGTTGAGATGCATGAATCGACCATCTCCAGGGTCACCACTCAAAAGTATATGCATACCCCCAGGGGAATATTTGAATTGAAGTACTTCTTCTCCAGCCATGTCGGCACCGAAGATGGCGGAGAATGCTCTTCCACGGCGATCAGGGCTTTTATCAAGAAGCTCGTGGCAGCGGAAAACCAGAAGAAGCCTTTGAGCGACAGCAAGATGGCGCAACTTCTGGCAGAACAGGGAATCAACGTTGCAAGACGCACCATAGCCAAGTATCGCGAGGCTATGATGATACCACCGTCGAACCAGCGTAAGAGTTTATAAATCCACAGTTGGAAATTGGAGGAATCTTTCTATGCAAATCAACCTGACAGGACATCATATCGAGATCACCGACTCACTGCGTGACTACGTGGAAAGTAAGTTTTCTAAACTTGAACGCCATTTCGAACAGATCAATAATGTGCACGTTGTGCTCAATGTACAAAAACTGCAACAGATTGCTGAAGCCAAGATCCACCTCACAGGCGGCGAAGTCTATGCAACTTCTGAACATGCCGACATGTATGCCGCCATCGACGTTCTGATTGATAAATTGGATCGTCAGGTCATTAAACACAAAGAAAAGCTGACAAAACACTAACGATGGAACTGAGTACCATCCTGCGGCCGGAGTGCACTACCTGTGCCACTCCGGGCAGTAAGAAAAAGGTACTGGAGCTGATTAGCGATCTCGCTAGCGCCCAGTACCCCACCCTTTCCTCTCAAGCGATTTTTGAAAGCCTTTTGGCCCGCGAAAAGATGGGGAGCACAGGTATAGGTAATGGTATTGCGATTCCGCATGGTAGACTACCGGACATTACAGAGCCGATTGCCGTGCTGGTCAAATGCGAAGAGCCTATCGCCTTCGATGCCATAGACAACCAGCCGGTGGACATACTGTTCGCCCTCCTGGTGCCCGCAGATCAATGTCAGCAACACCTGAGTACCCTGTCCGCCATGGCTGAAAAGCTCAGCGATAAGGCGATACTCAAGCAGTTGCGAAAATCCAGCGACGAAACAGAACTCTATCAGGTGATCACAGGATGAAACTCGCCATAGTCTCAGGCCGCTCCGGTTCCGGAAAATCCGTTGCCCTCAGGGTACTCGAAGACCTGGGTTACTACTGTGTGGATAATCTCCCCCTGCCCATGATAGGCAGCCTGTTGGAAAACCTCCGTGGCAGCAATGATCTGGTCGCCATCAGCATAGATGTGCGCAATATGCCGGATCAGGAAAAAGTGCTGGAACAACAGTTGGCGGCCTTGCCGGAAAACACCCAACTGACCAGCTTCTTCCTCAACGCCTCCGATAAAGTGCTGCTGAAGCGCTACAGCGAAACCCGCAGACTGCACCCCCTGTCCAAGAGCAAAGTCTCACTACAGGACGCCATCAAGCTCGAAGGCAAGCTGCTGGAACCTATGTCGAAACTGGTGGATCACTACATAGACACCTCGGCGCTGAACATCTATGAACTCAGTGACACAGTGCGGGAAATTCTGCTTGGCAGTGTCGATAAAGAACTGGTGATCAACTTCGAGTCGTTCGGCTTTAAGCATGGTATGCCCCAGGAAGCCGACTTCATGTTTGATGTGCGCTTTCTGCCCAACCCTCACTGGGAGCCGGCGCTCAGACCGCTGACCGGGCTGGATGAAGCTGTGCAGGAGTTTCTCAGCCGCCAGCCACTGGTGAACAAGTTTATCTGGCAGATAGAAAATCTATTGGAAACCTGGCTGCCGCACCTGGAACGCAACAACCGCAGTTACCTCACCATAGCCATAGGCTGCACCGGCGGCCAGCATAGATCTGTCTATGTCGCTGAGCAGCTCGCCAAGCGTTTTGGCAACAGCAAACACAAGGTACAGGCCCGTCACCGGGAGCTGAGTAATGGCAAAGGTTGAACGGGAAGTCACCATAGTCAATAAGCTGGGCCTGCACGCCCGCGCCGCCACTAAGCTGGCGGTGCTGGCCAGCGAGTTCGAAGCCGATATCACCCTGATCCAAGGCGAGAAAAAAGCCTCGGCCGCCAGTGTACTTGGGCTCTTGATGCTGGAAACCGGTCAAGGCAAGAGTATTCGCCTCATCGCCGAAGGCCCGGATGCCGAACCCGCGATGGACGCTATCTGCGCCCTGATCAACGCCCGTTTCGACGAAGCCAGCTAAAGCCTTAGCGCTGTACTCTTTGTTTCTATAACACCCCTGTCTTGAGGTAACATATCCTCGCTTTGCATCACAGGGGGAACTGCATGCCAATAGAAGCGCTCGACCAAGAGCTGACAGAACAACGTCTTACTCAACTAAACCAAGCTCTTAGCAGTGGTATGTTCGTGCATGTGCGCGACATGCTGCAGCGAATGACGGCTTCGGATATCGCCTTTATTCTCGAATCTTCACCGCCGCGTACCCGTCAGGTACTCTGGCAACTGGTGGATCAGGAGCAGAGCGGCGAGATCCTCGAAGAGCTGGGTGAAGATATGAAAGACCAGCTGATCAGCCTTATGAGTCCTGAGCGTTTGGCACGAGCGACCGCGGGTATGGATACCGATGATCTGGCCTATGTGCTGCGAAGCCTTCCCGACACTCTCTACAAGCAGGTACTGCACTCCATGAGTGCCCAGGACAGGGCCAGGGTCGAACAGGCGCTCTCTTATCCGGAAGACAGCGCCGGTAGTCTGATGAACACAGATACTGTCACCCTGAGGCCTGACGTCAATGTCGATGTGGTGCTGCGTTATCTGCGCCAAAGAGGCGAATTACCTGAAGCCACTGATACCCTCTACGTGGTAGATAGACGCGATATTTTGCTCGGTGGCGTCAAGCTCTCCACCCTACTGACCTGTAACCCCACCGCCGGGATCCGCAGCATAATGGATCCCGAGCTTGAGAGTATTCCCGTCACCATGCCGGACAATGAAGTGGCCCAACTGTTTGAGCGTCACGACTGGGTTTCGGCGCCAGTGGTCGACAGTGAAGGCCATCTGCTTGGGCGGATCACCATTGATGACGTGGTGGACGTTATCCGTGAAGACGCCGAACACTCCATGATGGGTATGGCGGGGATGGACGATGATGAAGACACCTTCGGCCCCGTGTTCAAGAGTGCCTTTCGCCGCTCCCTATGGCTGACCTTCAACCTGTTTGCCGCCCTGCTGGCCGCCTCGGTCAGCAATATGTTTGAAGGCACGCTGGAAAAATTTGCCACCATAGCAATTCTGATGACCATAGTGCCCAGCATGGGCGGCGTTGCCGGCAACCAGACGCTGGCGCTGGTGATCCGCGGTATCGCCCTCGGCCACATAGGCCAGAGCAACTCCCGCTGGCTTATCGGCAAGGAATTAGCCATCGGCTTTCTCAATGGCCTGTTGTGGTCGGCGCTGGTATTCACTGCCGTGTGGATCTGGAAAGGCGATCTGGCACTCGGCGCCCTTATTGGCGGCGCCATGTTGATCAATATGACGGTAGCCGGTCTCGCAGGTGCCAGTATTCCGCTGATCCTGAAAAAGCTCAATGTAGACCCTGCGCTGGCCGGCGGCATGGTGCTGACGACTGTGACGGATGTAATAGGCCTGTTCGCCTTCCTGGGATTGGCGACTCTCGTTTTAATGAGCTGAGGCTCTGGTTCTAATGGACTGAAGGCTCAGGTTCTAATGGGCTGAAGGCTTGGTGTTGATAGCCTGAAGCTCTGGCCTAGATGAATTGCAGAAATAGCAGGGGGCGACCAGGTTCGTCCTCTGACTGTGGAAGATAGCGAGTCAGTCTTTAAGCCAGTGCACCTTGGGCTCATCCTGTTCACAGAAGACAGAGACACACTCATTGCGGCTCACCAGCAGATATTCCTGCAACTTGAGATTGACGCTGGCCATAAAGCCGCTGCGTTCGGCCTCCTGGCGATACCAACCACCGTTGGAAATCTGAAATAACCAGCCATTGGAAAGGCTGCATTCGGTCCAGAACTCCATCAGGTCACCCTCATCCAACATTCGAAAGCCAACCACAGAGTCAAAATGAACCTGCGCCCTGCTACCTTCGACACTTACCTCGATATCCAGGCCCTGACTTTCATAGCAAAGGCGAATAAATCTCACCTCATCACCGAGGTAATCTGTCGCTATCGGTAAGCCTTTGGTTTCGAGCATGCTCCCCCCTGGTAAGGATATAATGCCTTACTTTAGAAGGATAATAATTGCCTGTGCAAGCTGATTTGCTCAAAAAGTAGCTATATACCCATAAAGAGAGTGTGCTTCAGTTCCGGGGAACTGAAGCACACTCTCCAAATATCTCAGTTATAGCGACTAAGGTTTAAGCGGCGCTTCAAAACCATAAGAGGCCAGAATGGATTGCCCCTTGGGAGAGAGAATATACATGGCCAGCGGCCAAGCGGCAGGGTCGGCCTTATCCAGCACCAGCATGCCATAGTTGGCACCCACTGCCAGCGACTCGGGCAACGCCACTATCTTTAGAGCAGGCACTTCTTTCTTGGCCAAAACAGCGTTGGTGCAGTAGGTTAAAAATACATCCGCCTGTTTATTGGCCATCACCCAGCCATAGGGGTTCTTGCCTTTAGGGGGTTTGGCACTATCGGCGCCACCGGTCAATTGCAGTGCCTTGGCCGCCAATTTGGCCTGGCTACCGGGCTTGATAGCTTCGGCGCGGTCAAACACCTTGAAAGCATAGTCTCCGGCAGGGTCAGCCTTGGGAGTGGAGGTGCCCAGCTTGATCTTGCTATCCAGCAAAGTATCCAGCATATTTTCTGTCGTCAGAGGGACATTATCTTGCGCCAAGGCGCACAGGCGGTTACGGGCAAACATCACCACAGGCGCACCCTTGCCTTCCTGCATCAGTTTCTGTGGATGCTTCATATTGGCCGACGCAAACAGGTCGACCTTCTCGCCCTCTTCAATTCGGCCTCTGAGCAGGCCTGAAGGAGCAAACTGAGCATTAACCTTAACGCCGCCATCGGCCTGATAACTGGCGATAACATCCGTCATGGCTGTCTTCAAACTTCCTGCGGCCCTGAATTCCAAATCCGCCGCCTGCGAGAAGGCGGGCAGTAACAGTGCGAGTAAGCAGACGCTCTTTTTCATTTATTTTTCTCCGGTGTATAAGATACAGATGCCGCTAAACTCAACCAAAGCGCGTCACAAATCAACGCACCACGACAGAACTTGTCATAAACTCCCCTCAAGATCACGCCATCTGACAGAAAAAACCGGAGAAAGGGACAATTTGACCCAATAAAAAGGGCCGCCGCAGCGACCCTTAAGCTTAAAATCTTAGCCAAGTGGACTAAGAATAATCTCTACCCGACGGTTCTGTGCCCGCCCCTGAGGGCTGGCATTTGAGGCGATTGGGCTGGCCTCACCTCGGCCTTGGGTCAGCACTCGCTGTCCGGATACGCCTTTACGGATCAAGTAATTACCTACCTCACTGGCGCGAACCTGTGACAATCTCAGGTTGTAAGACTCAGAGCCGCTGCTGTCGGTATAACCCACTACATTCAGCTGAGTCTTGTCATATTCCTTGGCCACCAGCACTACGCTATCCAATACCCGCATGGCACCACTGCTGAGATCTGTCTTGTCGACCTGGAAAGTCACTTCATTGGGCATGTTGAGCACTATGGTATCGCCCACCCGGGTCACACTGACGCCGGTTGAAGCCAGTTGCTGACGCAACTTGGTTTCCTGCACATCCATGTAATAGCCGATACCTCCACCTACGGCAGCACCGGATGCCGCACCTATCAGGGCGCCCTTGCCCCTGTCACTCTTACTGGAAGAAGCCACACCTATGGCTGCACCGGCGACGGCACCTATCAGTGCTCCGTTGGTCGCCTTGGCGGTCTGTTGTTCATTGGTATAAGGATTCACTGTAGTACAGCCAGTTGCCAGCAATGCCAGCAACAGAGGAGCTGTCAGAAAAGCGCGCTTTTTCATGTTATTTTTTCCTTCGTCTGCTTGTTCCAACCTAAGCGGAACCTACCTGGCGCCAAAGTATATAGCAGCGCTTCAAGCAGGCAATCCCCCGGAGGCCATAGAGGTGGCAAATCCGCACGGCGTTCAGCATGGATTCAGTCAAATCCGACTTTTCCCCCCCCCGGATTGTCAGCCAAGTGTCATGGCGCTGACATCAAATGAAGTCCCAAAATAGAGCAGACTGCACTCTATTGGGTAGCACCCGGCAGGCTCTCTCGATAAGGAAATGAATTAATTTTCTTTTATATCAACAGATTAAAAGAAAATTAAAAATTGGCATGTTTATTACATACCTACAAAGCAGTATTCCACTGTTCAGGAGTCATTATGAAAACATTGATGAAAATGCGCGACAGTTGGCATTCGCTCTGGCATGGCCTCAAGCACTTGGGCTACAGCCAATGGGATGTGGAATAGCAGAGCTGGAATCACAGCTCTGAAAAACCATTCTTGAACCATCAAGGAGGCAGTATGGAAATTAACGAGCAGAAGCTGCGACAGCAAGCCATTAAGGAAGTGACCCAGAACGGCAGGCTCATGTTTGACGTTGCCCGTCAGCATGGGATCTCCACCAAACAGGTTTATCAGTGGCTGGCGCAGAATGAAGCGGCAGGCAGACCCAGACAATCCCGGCTGATGGGAGAAATGCAGCAACTGCAGCAGCGCATTCGTCAGTTAAGCCAGGAGTTCAGCTTAATCCGTTAAAGTTTCGACAGGAGCGAACCTGACACACAGTTATCGCCCCCAACGATAAAAAATGTACATATAACAACGATAAAGCGCTACATTTTTTAGGTTCGTTCCTGTCATTTTATTGCCGTTACCGGCCGCTTAAACGCTTGCCGAAAGAGATGGCATAAGCCGCGGATCTTAGCCGCAGCACAGGGTCGTCACTGGCGGCAATCCCTTTACTGAGCACATTGGGATCAAAGTTCAGCCTGTCGCAGGCCGAAGCCGCAACCGAGTCTATGCTCAGGCGCCCGAGAGTAACCCTGGGACGGTTATCCGGCCACTGCAGTGAAGGGTCGAGTAAGGGATCCCCCTCCTCGGCCAGGATCAGCTTAAGCTCAAACTGAGCAGGCCCTGTTTTCAGCCTCTGCATCAACCTCTCCTGCAGAAAATCATCCGGCAACTGCGCCATCTCGGCATCCGTCAATGGTTGCTCCCCGTCCACAGGCCAAAGCTCCCAACGACCAAAGCGCTTTTGCTGGCCTTGGTTACCAAAAATAAAACTGTGAATGCCAAAGTAGTTGACCGAGGTATAGGCCGCCGGTGGATTGTGCTGCTTTAGCCACTGCCCCTGACGGGCGGCATCCGGATGTTGCTGCAGATAGCGTGCAACCGCGCCGGTTTCCCCCTCACGCTGCGCCAGAGAAGCGCGCAGCAAGCCAAGAAAACTGTCGGGATCTTTCCCCGGAAACACTGGCGTGGTCAACCCGGCCAACTGATGCACCTGCCCGTCCGGCAGTTCAATGCGCACGCCTATCCCCCTTGGGCTGCGACTGGTATCGGCCACAAAAGGATCGCCACCCGCCATGGAAAAACGCACCTGAGCGGGCAGTGCCTGCTCTGTGGCAAACAGAGATAGTTCCTTGAGCCAGGGCTCCCCGGCACTTGGCCGGAAACTGCCAATGGTACAAACTCCCTTGGCATGTCCCTTGCGCTCTCCCGGATGTTGACCGGAAAGCGCTTCAAATACCTGGATAAAATCATTTGCCTGAGCCGCCATTACCGAACTGGAGCCCAAAGCCCCCAACTGAGCTCCCAAGAGCAATAACGTAGGCCAAACCGATACTCTCATGCTTACTCCCTTTGTAAAAATCAGAATCCAAGCCTGAAACAGGCCGCCCAACCCAGACCGGGAAACCCGGCGGATTATTTCAGGAGAGACCCAAAGGCCATGCTATGCTGAGGACGGCAACAGACGACAGGAGGCGACAATGCAATATCGGATTGAGCACGACACCCTGGGCGAGGTCAAGGTCGAAGCAGACAAATACTGGGGCGCCCAAACCCAGCGCAGTCTGGAAAACTTCCCCATAGGCCCGCAAGCGAGTATGCCGAAGGCCATCATCCACGCCTTCGCCCTGTTGAAGAAAGCCGCAGCCCAGACCAATGCCGAGCTTGGGCAACTGCCCAAGGACAAGGCGGCGCTCATCGCCAAAGTTTGTGATGAAATCTTGGCGGGCCAACTGGAGCAGCACTTTCCCCTGGTCATTTGGCAGACCGGCAGCGGCACCCAAACCAATATGAACCTCAATGAGGTAATAGCCAATCGCGGCATGGCGCTGGCACACAAGGCCATCAGCCTGAGCCCAAACGATGATGTCAATCGCAGCCAAAGCAGCAATGATACCTTCCCCAGCGCCATGCATATTGCCGTGGTACTCAAGACCTGCGGGCACACACTGCCGGCCATAGCTGCGCTGCGCGATAGCCTAAAACACAAGTCACAACAGTTTGCCGATATTCCCAAAACCGGCCGCACCCACTTTATGGATGCCACCCCGCTGACCCTGGGACAGGAGATCAGTGCCTGGGTGACTCAGTTGGATAAAGGCATAGGCGCCATAGAGCGGGCGTTGGCAAACTGCCGTGAATTGGCCCTTGGCGGCACAGCCGTGGGGACAGGGCTCAATGCTCCCGCAGGTTATGCCGAGCGTGCCGCCGAACTGATATCGTCATTCAGTGGTGAGCAGTTTGTCAGCGCGGCCAACAAGTTCGAGGCACTGAGTGCCAGCGATGCCATGGTCGAGCTCAGCGGCGCCTTCAAGCGCCTGGCGGTCAGCCTGATGAAGATAGGCAATGATGTTCGCATGCTCGCCAGCGGCCCCCGTTGCGGCATAGGGGAACTGCAGTTGCCTGCCAACGAACCCGGCTCCAGCATAATGCCCGGCAAGGTTAACCCGACTCAGTGCGAGGCGCTGACCATGGTAGCGGCTCAGGTGATGGGCAACGATCTCGCCGTCAGCATAGGTGCCAGCAACGGCCAGTTTCAGCTCAATGTCTTTCGGCCGCTCATTGCCGCCAATCTGCTGCAAAGCGCCGAATTGCTGGGTGATGCCTGTCTGAGCTTTGATGAGCGCTGCGCTTCGGGGCTGGAACCCAACCGCGAGATGATAGCCAAGCAGCTGCAGCGCTCCTTGATGCTGGTCACCAGCCTCAATCCTCACATAGGCTATGCCAAGGCGGCCCAAATCGCCAAGGATGCCCACCAAAGAGGCATTAGTCTGAGGCAAGCTGCGTTGGAGTCAGGACTGGTAACAGAGGCCGAGTTTGATACTTGGGTCAATCCGGCGAACATGTTGGGCCCTTTCGAGGCTAAATTGTAAATTTGTATTAAAACGTATCAGGTTTGGAGCTAATAGCTGTATTATGCCGACTCCTCGCCACGGATTAGGCTTATTCAACTAATAAGCAGTCATTTACAGAATGAAATACCAAAATATCTTATTGGCACTGAGCGCA
This sequence comes from Shewanella indica, assembly GCF_002836975.1. Taxonomy (GTDB): domain Bacteria; phylum Pseudomonadota; class Gammaproteobacteria; order Enterobacterales; family Shewanellaceae; genus Shewanella; species Shewanella indica. Next base: position 213,717 of record NZ_NIJK01000029.1, read on the forward strand.
CTCATGCTGACCCAATGCAGTTCACTCGACCTCAACCAATGCCAAAACTCAGATTGGTTTTCCCTCGGACTTCAGGATGGCAACAATGGCGCTCATGCCAGCAGGATCAATGATTATGCCGAAGATTGTGCCGAGTTCGGCATTCGGGTTGATCATGGCGAGTGGCGCAATGGCTATCTACAGGGGCTGCAAAACTACTGTCAGCCGGAAAATGGCTACCGAGTCGGCCTGGCAGGTGAAGGCTATGCCGGTGTCTGTTCCAGCAACGCCTTTGTCGAACAGTACAATGCCGGCTACCACCAATACCAGCTCAACAAACGTGCCGATGAGATCCGCAGCCGCCTGCGTCAGATAGATTATCAAATCCGCGATCTGGATCAGAAGCTGGTGTCCATGACAGACAAGGCCAGCACCCTGGAGAAGAAAAAACAGCTGCTGAATGAAAAAGACAAGCTGGTGAACGAGCTCAGGTATCTGCAAGTCCCAGATGTGCAGTTCAGGTGGCAATTCTGACACTTGCCGACCTTGAGTTAAACCGCCGACAGACCGCACAGGCAGATAAGCAAAGGACTAAGCAAAGAGCTTAGTCTCGCCGCTTATCTGTCGCTCGGCCAAGAGACAGAGAAGCGCTGAAACAATAACCTCCCTCAGCAAGGAAATATACCGGCGATAGCTAATGGCAAAGCTCTAGGCGGCATCAAATAACAACTCACCTATGATTCGGTCACCAAGATGCATATCCAAGACAAGGTTTGCGGGTCCACTTATACCCCCATATCCAGTACCACCCATATCCAGTAACACCCAGTCAAATCAACATCAGGTTTGGGCTGCGCCAGCAAACGAACCCCAAACCATTGAGTATCTTGAAGACAGTAGAGATATGGACATCTTCAGCCATCTCTACCCGGATCAAGGTTTTGTTGGTGACACCACAAAGCATTGCCGCCACTTACTGAGTGAATGCCGCTTCCTTTCTGCGGATCTTAATCCAAGCGCCCGATGCATATGGAGTTAATGGGGCCATAAGAACGACGCAAAGTGTAGTTAAGTACACTTTTTCATCCATTCAAGCTGAAGTCACCATGTCTGTTACTGCGGGAACAGACCGGCGATACCGGCAATAATCGCCGCGGGCAGAATAGCCACCACAGCAAGCACGGCGACGGCGCTGCCGAGGCAACCGGAAAGCTGGCTCTGTCTGGCCTTAAGCTCAGCCTCTTGTATCGGCCCAAAGGCCTGCTCCGCCGCCTGTATTCTTTGCTGCAACTGCCGCTCGGCAGCAAGGGCCATCTCTTTGGTGTCGCAGGGCTGCTTTTCAGTGACCAGGGCCAGCTCCCCCTTGAAAGCATGGCCGGTAAAGCGATAGTTGCCTTCAGAGAAGGTCTTCTTTTCAAACTCGAGCCCGAGCACGGCATTACAGCCACACTGCTTAGCCAGTTGCTCTATATATTGGCGCCCCTTGGCCGGATCTTTGAAAAAACGGGTCGAAATAGGCAAGCGCAACGCGGCGTCACCATGCTTGGGGTTGCTACCCTTGGAGGTGAAGAAATTCAGCAGTCGTTCTCTTATATAGACCTCAGGAATACGGACCTGCTTGGCAGACAATCCCTTGGGAGTTGGCGTAGGGTCAAACTCGACCAGCACATTCTTAACCAGCTTAGCCTCATCACTCCTGTTCACCAGCGCCGAAACATGCAGAAAATAGCTTTCACCATCATCCCCATTGATAAAGCCAAATTTTTTAGATGAGACATACGAAACGACTTTTCCTTTCACTACACAATCCCGATAACTTTCTCTACTATTTCCAAAGCCCCATACAGCAACAGCCACAAAAAACCGCTGCAGCAACAGAACAGATTCAAGCCACCGATACTAACATCTCAACCCGGCAGCAACTGCTGCAACATCCTCAAAAACCGGTTAAAACCGTTCACTTTTCCCTAAAAATCATCGCCGCTCCCCGCCAGCCACTTTTTGCCCGTTAACAGGCCAGCAAAACCATTCACTGAAGCTGCTAACTCAAGCGAGCAAATTAAACGGGCAACTCAGCAGGCAACTCAAACAAGTTACTTCAGCCAAACCGCACAACAAAACCCCATGCGGTAAAGCTTGTTTTTCACCGCAGCAATACTGTAGGATTGGCTAGGCTTTTAACAAAAAACCAACGAAAAGCAATACTTAAGCGCTAGCTAAAGTGAGAACAACAATCAGGGATGGAAGCCGCTCTCACCCGAGCAGGCAAAAGGCAAGGATAAGCTTTCAACACCTCACCTCAAACACCTCTCTGACCCAAGCCACTTTAACGGCTGTGCAACTTGTGACCAAGGCTAAGGTTTCACCGGCAACAAGTTGTTAGCTTAAACGTTGTTTTAAAAGAATATTCAACATGACGGAAACTGCTGTCTGATAGCCAAAATCAGGGGCGGTAGCGTCAAATTACGGGTAATAGCGGCGCATTTCAGTGGACGCCAGTTGCCAAGCTTATTCCACCCACCTCAGTAGTATCTCGGCGCAATGGGCTCGCTCCCGACCTCGGAATAGCTGAACCCTAACCAAAAAATCAATCTTAGCGCTGTATTTTCAAAGGAATGAATCTAGATGCAAGACGTCAAAGTCAACCTATACGACTGCAAGCACTGCTCTGGTACAGGAACCTGCAGTAGTGGAAAAGATAACACCTCGTGTGAAGTCTGTGCCAAGAAGAATGAACTACCATTCTGGCGCAGACGAAATCAACATGGACTGCTTTGTGGTTCATGCGGTGGCATAGGAAAAGCAGAACCTTTAACAGAAAGAATGAACAAGCGAATAGCCCCCCTATTGGCGATTTCTCTAGTAATAATCCTATTAGGTATCATCGGCGTATCGGCTCTATTTGAGAACAAATACTTCTCTGAAATACTTGCATTTGCAGGGGCGATTATAGGTTCGGTATGCGGTTTTTATTTCTCAGCAATCAAGAGCCAGAGTTAACCAACACTTAATAAAACCAAGTACTAACAACATGAAAGAAAGAGAAAAAATCGCCGTATTTATTGATGCCGATAATGCTCCTGCCCGAAAGTTCGATGTCATTTTGGCAGAACTGGCCAAACATGGTGTGGTAAGCATACGCAAAGCCTATGGTAACTGGAAAAGCCCGGGGCTGAAGCAATGGGAAGATATTCTGCACGAATACGCCATTCAACCGATTCAGCAGTTCGACCTAACCAAAGGCAAGAACGCTACCGACATTGCACTGGTGATAGATGCAATGGACATACTCTATACCAAGGACATAGATATCATTTGTCTCATCTCCTCTGACTGCGACTTCACCCCTTTGGTCACCAGAGTGCTCTCAGATGGTAAAACCGTATTCGGCTTTGGTGAGCGTAAAGCCCCCAACGCATTCGTTAACAGCTGCTCCCGCTTCCTCTACCTAGATGCAGAACCCGAAGTCGAAACCGAAGTCGAAACCGAAGTAGAATTGCCTATAGAGAAAGCCTTAGAACCGGCACCAGAAAAAGAATCTAAAGCCGCTCCCACAACCACAAAAATCACCGCTCCCCGCAAGAAAAACCTAAAAGGCGATACTAAGTTGATTAATCTGCTACGACAAGCAATAGAGGCAACAGAAGAGGACGATGGTTGGGCACAACTCGGCCCAATTGGCTCTCACATTTCGAACCACAGCTCATTCGACCAAAGAAACTATGGCTTCAAGAAACTCAGCGATCTCTTCGCCGCCATAGACCTTTTCGAGATGCGTAAAACAAACGGTTCAGTCATGTGGATAAGAGAGAGCAAACGAGCCAAAAAAAGTGGAAAGTAAAGTGACTTAACAACTAGAAAAACACCTAAACCATATATCTATACCCCTTCTAATTAGAGATATAAAATAATATACGGAAGCATAATACTATGACAGGAACTCCTCCTAAAAGATTCAACATTAAAGTATATGAAATAGACAAAGCAGCACCATCACCTACTGAGTCTGCACCAGGAAATATCAACAGTAGCGATTTCTCTAACTTCATTGATGAATTAACTAGAAAAATTCACTCATCAACATCAACAAAAAAATATAAATTCAGATCCGACTCAGACATAAAACTAGTAATAGAAGAAATTGCAAAGAACGATCTTCAGGTGAAATACTCTAGAGAAATCGCAAAAGAATTATTGCAATCAGAAAAGAATTATGACAAAAGACACCCAAACACACCAATAAAGCAAGGCAGTCTGATTATTTCAAAATACAACATCCAGTCATCAAATTATATTCTTATAGCCAAAATAGATTTCGAGTCGTATTTTAGCAAGAAAAATCTAACTAAAAACCAAGGGCTTCCTGAAGAAAAAGGTTTGCTAAAAGCAGCCTTGTTTAAAATTGAAGGAAAAAAATAAATAGTGCAATAGAAGTTTCAGACACCAACTCAAGGATTTCAAGGTTTTGGGTTGACGAATTCCTTAAAGCAGACGATATAAATACAGACCAAGACAACACAAAAAACTCATTCAAAGAATTCAAAAGGGTCATAAATAGAGTATTAAAAGAACACAGTGATGATAAATATACAATGCTTAACTCACTCATTACTTACTTTGCCACAAAAGAAAAATTTGACTCATCTACTTTCTTTAATGATTTAACAGGAAACTATACATTTAGCTGCCCCAAAGAAATACAAAAAGAACTTTCGGAAGAAATTGAAAAGAAGATTAAAGGTGGAACATTTGACGGAATATTCAACCTGGACAACAAATTAATAAAAAACAATCTAAAACAATCATTTAAACTTGACGACGACATAGTAATAACTACAAAAAAAGGGAATATGGAAAGAATATTCTCTCACAAAATAAAAGGCATAAAGTACGTCGTCATCAGAACAGACAATGGCTTTGCAGATTTCCCATCTCTTAAGGATTGATTATGAATACCAATTCTCAAGAAAACCTTTGTTGGTATGAGAAAACAATTTTACTTAACCAGAACAACACAATAGATACCAACAATTTTGCTAATATCCTCCAGACTGAATCTGTTTCCTTTGACATTATCGTAAATGATGAACCAGAAAACACCGTAAATTCTATAGAAGCGCTAATTGAACATTTAAATAATGATAAAATTTCAGATGACGAAGAAGTAAAAATCAGAGCACGCGTTGATAAAAGTAATCTTAAAACATTCACTATTTTTGATGAAACTGTATTCACTGATTACTTAGCAACACTTCATCCAGAAGACTTTTTATACGAAATCCATAAGTCTCTAGTTTTAAAAAACAACAAGCTTAGAATTGAGCAGACAAATACTGAAATAGATTACAAAAGAAATGATCTTGATGGATTTCAAACAATACCACTGAACAAAATGGAAAAACTATCAAAACTCATAGAGGAAAAAATAAACCCTGATGATATATATCAGATAGCATTACAACTACAGGAACCTTTGAAATCATGCTTCATAGAAAAGTCAACCATATCAATGTTGTTTTTCTTAGCTAACGACTTCGACGCAGATAATAAAAACTATTATTTCTATGGATACCGGGACTACTGTATTCATATCGAAAATCTTCCCGAAGAAAATTGCGACATAGTTAGAACTTTGTTCCAATTTATATATTCAACAAAAGAGTTTGTAGCAAAACTGGGAATACTTAGAAATATAATATCCATTAGTGATAGCTCTAAGAAATTTGAGGATATTTTCAATCAAAAATTAAGAGTGACTTTATTCTCAAATTATCAGATATATTTAAAAGACAATGTTGAAAGATATATAGATGTCAAAAATAAAACTTCAGACTTTATTTTTGAACTATCCAACAGAGTCATAGATAGTATAGACTCATATAAAACTGATATAAAAAGAGCCATTATGGCTATAATGTCATTTTACTTTATGTCAGTAGTCTTCACAGGAATTGACAAAGGAAAATTTGAGTCCCTATATAGAATTGACATCGGAATATTAAGCGTTGTATTTTTAATTTTTGCAATAGTTTATATTTGCATGTCGAACTTTGAATTAAAAAACAGAATAAACACTCACAGAAACGGACTAGATCAACTTAAAGAAAGATACACTGACATTTTAAATCAAGAAGATTTAGATGGTATATTCGACAAAACAACAATAGATTGTATCGAAAAAGACAACTCTACAAAAAGCATCACCATACTTGGAATAAGCTTTTGTGTAATATTAATTTCAATTACCATGGCAATGGTTTATTCCAAGAATACAATCTTGATTGATACTTATATTAGTAATACATTAGACAACTTAAGGTTAGTGTTAAACAACTCTCTTAACAGTTAATTTATAAAATATATATAAGAATGAAATAAAAAGAGTAAGGACAGCCATAACACTTCACCCGCAGATTGCACCAAATGACCCGGCATATGCGCATCAGTGACCGTCGCCAACATGGATGTTGGCGCCGAGCTTACAAGGATGTATTCACCGAAAAGAGTAAGGACAGCCAAAACACTTCACCCGCAAACTGCACCAAAAAAGAAAGAGTAAGGACAGCCAAAACACTTCACCCGCAGATTGCACCAAATCACCCGGCATATGCGCATCAGTGACCGTCGCCAACATGGATGTTGGCGCCGAGCTTACAAGGATGTATTCACAGCGTGTCACTGAGGTGCATATGCATAAGGCCTGCGGCAGGCAATGAGTGGCACAATCAGCCGGAAGCCATTCCAAACCCAAACCACTCCCCCGCCCTCGGCAGAAACCGCTGGAATAGAAAAGGCCCGCGTTCGAAAAAGAGTAAGGACAGCCATAACACTTCACCCGCAGGTCGCACCAAATCACCCGGTATATGCGCATCAGTGACCGTCGCCAACATGGATGTTGGCGCCGAGCTTACAAGGATGTATTCACAGCGTGTCACTGAGGCGCATATGCATAAGGCCTGCGGCAGGCAATGAGTTGCACAATCAGCCGGAAGCCATTGCAAACCCAAACCACTCCCCCGCCCTTGGCAGAAACCACTGAAATGGAAAAGGCCCGCGTTCGAGGCACGAGCCTTTTCCTTTCTCGGAATAAACAAAAGCCCCAATACTGTTAAGTATCGGGGCTTTTTTAAGTTCTAAGCTTCTGAGCTTAAGACCGACATTGCGTCTAGCGCAGGAAAAATCGTTTTAGAGCCAGGCATCTTGCCGCGACGTTTAGTGAACTAAACGAGTGGCAAGATAACGCCGCTATAGACGATTTTAACCAGCTAGGATCACATCATGCCGCCCATTCCGCCCATACCACCCATACCGCCCATATCAGGCGCAGCCTCTTCCTTTGGCAGCTCGGCTACCATGGCTTCGGTGGTGATCATCAGACCGGCTACAGAGGCCGCAAACTGCAGCGCAGAGCGGGTAACCTTAGTTGGATCCAGGATGCCCATTTCCAGCATGTCGCCGTAAGTGTCGTTACCGGCGTTATAACCATAGTTACCGCTGCCGTTCTTGACGTTGTTGGCGACAACAGAGGCTTCTTCACCTGCGTTGGTAGCGATCTGGCGCAGTGGGGCTTCCATGGCGCGCAGGGCGATAACCACACCGTGCTTCTGATCTTCGTTGCTCACGTCCAGCTCACCAATCTTGGAGGCAACGCGAACCAGGGCAACACCGCCCCCAGGAACCACACCTTCTTCAACGGCGGCGCGGGTAGCGTGCAGCGCATCTTCAACGCGGGCTTTCTTCTCTTTCATTTCCACTTCGGTAGCGGCACCGACTTTGATTACCGCAACACCGCCGGCCAGCTTGGCCATACGCTCTTGCAGTTTTTCTTTGTCGTAATCGGAAGTCGATTCTTCAACCTGCTGCTTGATCTGGGCAACACGGGCTTGAATTTGCGACTCTTCACCGCTGCCATCGATGATGGTGGTATTGTCTTTGGTGATAACCACGCGCTTGGCGGTACCCAGATCTTCCAGAGTGGCTTTTTCCAGCTCCAGGCCAATCTCTTCGGCGATAACAGTACCACCGGTCAGGATAGCGATATCCTGCAGCATGGCCTTGCGACGGTCACCGAAACCAGGCGCCTTAACGGCAGCCACTTTAACGATACCGCGCATGTTGTTCACTACCAGAGTCGCCAGGGCTTCGCCTTCAACGTCTTCGGCAACAATCAGCAGTGGCTTGCCAGTCTTGGCCAGGCCTTCGAGGATAGGCAGCAGCTCACGGATGTTGGAGATCTTCTTGTCAACCAGCAGGATGAATGGGTTGTCCAGTTCAACAGAGCCGGTTTCAGCCTTGTTGATGAAGTAAGGAGACAGGTAACCGCGGTCGAACTGCATACCTTCAACTACGTCCAGTTCGTTTTCCAGCGCCTGACCTTCTTCAACTGTGATCACGCCTTCTTTGCCCACTTTTTCCATCGCGGTGGCGATGATTTCACCGATAGACTCATCAGAGTTGGCAGAGATGGTACCTACCTGAGCGATAGACTTGGAGTCGGAGCAGTCCTGAGACAGGGCTTTCAGCTCGGCAACGGCGGCGATAACGGCCTTGTCGATACCGCGCTTCAGATCCATTGGGTTCATGCCGGCGGCAACGGCTTTCAGACCTTCGGTCACGATAGCCTGGGCCAGTACTGTGGCGGTAGTGGTACCGTCACCGGCAGCGTCGTTGGCCTTGGAAGCAACTTCCTTAACCATTTGCGCGCCCATGTTTTCAAACTTGTCTTCCAGTTCAATCTCTTTAGCAACGGAAACACCGTCTTTGGTGATCAGTGGTGCGCCGAAGCTCTTGTCCAGAACGACGTTACGGCCTTTAGGGCCCAGAGTGACTTTAACTGCGTTAGCCAGAACATTCACGCCCGCCAGCATTTTTACGCGAGCGTCATTGCCAAATTTTACTTCTTTAGCTGCCATGTTGATTATCCTTAAATTTTTCGATTACTTTGGAAGGTCTTTAATGGTTGTGAGTGGTTTATTCCACTACGGCCATCAGGTCAGCTTCTGACAGGATCAGGACTTCTTCACCGTCAATCTTCTCTTTCTTGACACCGTAACCTTCGTTGAAGATCACTACGTCACCTACCTTCACGTCCAATGGCTTAATGTCACCGTTTTCGAGGATGCGGCCATTGCCAACAGCCAGTACTTCACCACGGGTAGACTTTTCGGCTGCGCTGCCGGTCAGTACGATGCCACCGGCCGAAGTGCTTTCAACTTCCAGGCGTTTGACGATCACGCGGTCATGTAATGGACGAATATTCATCGATGGATTCTCCTAATGATTTTTGCCCAATATGAGGCGGTTCATGGTTGATGTAAAAGGCGGCCATGCCAATTGGCTTTAGCCGCTTGATGTTGGCTTATATGGGGGCCGTATTTGGCACTTCCAAGGGGACAGCTCAAAATTTTTTGAAAATTTTTGACCCTCGTTTTTTAAAGCCGGGGCAATCCTGTTAGAATCGCGCTTCCGCACGATTTCCTTCATCCATTTCACAAGAGGCAGATACGGGCCATGAGAGACAGACACGGGCTGCTCAGTCAGCCGATAGGTCGTGTACTGCTTAATATGAGTGTTCCCAACATGTTAGGGATCCTCACCGTGCTGGGCTTCAATCTGGTAGACACCTACTTCATCAGTAAGCTGGGCACAGAGGCGCTGGCGGCGATCAGCTTCACCTTCCCTGTGACCCTGGTGGTATCCAGTATTGCCATCGGCATAGGCGCCGGTGTGTCCACTAATCTTGGCCGCCTGATAGGCGCCGGGCACGCCCCCAAAGCCAAGGTGTTTCTGCATGATGCCCTGCTGCTGACCTTTATTTTGACTGCCGGGCTTTCCTTGCTGGGCAGTTTGTTTATCGAGCCGCTGTTTTCCCTGCTCGGCGCCAAAGACGACATACTGCCGCTGGTGCATGACTATATGAACCTCTGGTATCTGGGGGCGCCGCTATTGGTGCTGTTGATGGTGGGTAATCAGGGCCTGAGGGCCACCGGCGATACCCGTTCCCCGGCGGCGATTTTGTCGCTGGCGGCGCTGATTAACCTGATCCTCGATCCGCTGCTTATCTTTGGTATCGGCCCCTTTCCCAGGCTGGAAATTCAAGGCGCCGCCGTGGCGACCCTGATCTCCTGGTTAATGGCACTGTCGCTGTCCAGTTATCTGTTGGTGGTCAAACGCCATATGTTGGTGGCCGCGGGCTGGTGTTTAAGTCGCTTTGTCGATAACTGGAAACAGCTGGCCCATATCGCCCAACCGGCGGCGCTGATGAATATGATCAACCCCCTGGCCAATGCCGTGATGATGGCGATGCTGGCCAGGATAGATCACGCTGCGGTGGCCGCCTTCGGTGCCGGTACCCGGCTGGAGTCTGTGCTGCTGATTGTGGTGATGGGGCTGTCTTCCAGCCTGGTGCCCTTTATCGCCCAGAATCTGGGCGCCGGTCAGAAGGAGCGCGCCCGCGAGGCATTGCTGCTGGCGCTGAAGTTTGTGCTCCTGTTCCAGACCCTGCTGTATATTCCGCTGGCGCTGCTGGCGCCGCAGATTGCCGCCTTGTTCAGTACCGACCCTCAGGTGCTGGAATGGCTCAGCTTCTATATTCTGGTGTTGCCCGCCGCTTACGGCCCTCTTGGCGTGGTGATCATAGTGGCCACCTCGCTCAACGCCTACCACAGGCCCATGGCCTCGCTGGTACTGAATCTGTGCCGCCTGTTCCTGCTGATGCTGCCACTGGCGGCGCTGGGCGCCTTCCTAGGTGGGGTAAAAGGCCTGATGCTGGCGCTGCCGCTGACCAACATACTCATGGGTATTGCCAGCTATTATCTGGCCAGCAATATCAGCGAACCGCAAAAAATCAAATCCCCCTGCCCCAATGAGGGATAAGCACTTGGCGACTCCAGAAAGCTGAGAGTATGCACCGCAGTAGTTGCCGCGACAGCATCCTTAAACTGACGCCGCGGCCACTGCTACGGCGCACTCATTCAAGTGCCGCGATAGCCACTGGCATAGCGATAAATGAGTGATAAATGTTTTCCAGTCAGCGCTGCAAGTTATGAGGGGTAAATAAAAAGGACCTTCCGAGCGGAAGGTCTTTTTTATCAGTGTTTGTGCCGATCACCTGCGTTACCAGGCCGACTATCATCTTGGTCTGTTTTATCTTCCGTATCCTGCGGCTGATGGCCTTTTTCACTTTGCTGAGGGCTGTTTTCACTTCGCTGATGGCTCTCTCCACCCGGCTGATGGCTCTCTTCTTCCAGCTGATGGCTCTCTTCTTCCAGCTGATGGCTCTCTTCTTCCAGCTGATGGCTCTCGGGACGCTTATCGGAAGGGTCGGCCTTGCGTTCAAACTCACCTTCGAACACATCACCGCCCTGACCTCTTTGATGAGGTGGTTCAAAGGGGTTGGTACCGGCTCTGAACTGAGCACCGGCAACCACCTTGAGCTGCATCCGCTGATAAAAATAACGCGCCAGCGGTGCCCGGGTGATTGGAGTCAGCAGGATAAGGCCGATAAGGTCGGTAACAAACCCTGGAATAAGCAGCAGAATACCGGCCATGGCCAGCATCATGCCCTCGACTATCTCTTGCCCCGGCGCTTCACCGGCGGCCAACTTTTTCTGTACCGACATCAGGGTACTCAAGCCTTGGCTGCGAACCAGAGAAACACCGACCACCGCGGTGAGGATCACCAATGCCACTGTGTTCCAGCTGCCCAGAACTTCGCCGACCCGGATAAGCACCGAGAGTTCGACGACAGGGATCAGCACAAAGATGATAAACATTATCAGAAATGGCATGTAGGCCTCATTTTTTACAGTAGTTGAAAACTAAATGGGGATAACTCGGTCTGATTTCAAGTCCGCAGCCTGCCCCGGGTTTGACGCCTGAGCTCACTGTTTCAGCAAAGCCTTAATGCAAGCTTGCGGCAAAACACGTAAAGTAGACGCTCGATTTTAATCCCCTTGGCTTAAGTCAGGTTTAATTTAACCCGCTCATTATGGACATAAAATCTCAACAAGCGCTGCTGGTTTTTTGCAGTTGCCCGGATACAGACAGTGCCAAGAGCCTGGCCGCAACCTTGGTGCGTGAGTCACTGGTGGCCTGTGCTCAGGTGAGCCAGACTGTGGATTCGTTTTATGTCTGGCAGGGCGAACTCTGCCAGGAGACTGAAGTCAGCCTGCAGCTCAAGTGTCTGGCCAGCGCCTACCCCAGGCTGGAGCAGAGAATACTCGAACTGCATCCCTATGAAGTACCTGAAATTATTGCTGTGCCCATCAGCCATGGGCTGCCCGCCTATCTGGATTGGATAAAAGACAACACTAAGCTATGAAGAAAATACTTACCCTGCTGCTAGGCAGCCTGTTGCTTCTCAGCCCGCTGGTTCAGGCCGATGGGATCTTTGGCAACAAGCAATTCGATTTTCTCAAGAGTGAACCTGAGCTGATGCCCGTGGATCAGGCCTTTGCCTTCGACTTCAGTCAGCAAGGCAACAAGGTCAAGCTCAGTTGGGTAATAGCCGACGGCTACTACATGTACCGCGATAAACTCAAGTTCAGCATAGATGGCGGTGAACTGGGCGAGATAGCCCTGCCTCAGGGCAAGGGTCACACGGATGAGTATTTCGGTGAGCAGCAGGTGTACTACTCCTTCATCGAAATTCCGCTTGCCATTAAGGAGGCGGGTGAAGCCGCCAAGTTGTCCGTCACCTTTATGGGCTGCGCCGAGGGCAAGCTCTGCTTCCCGCCCACCACCCGTGACGCCCTGCTTAAACCTGTGGCGGCCAATGATGGCATACTGCCCGATGCCGACAAGGGCGCAGATGCCCAGGCGGCTCCCAAGGGCCAGGCGGTGACCCAACAGGATAACCTGTTGGATAAACTGCTCTCCGGTGACAGCACCCTGCTCAACTATCTGACCTTCTTCGTGTTGGGGATAGGTCTGGCGCTGACTCCCTGCGTGTTCCCCATGTATCCCATTCTATCGGGGATTATTGTCGGCCAGGGGCAGAAAGTCTCTACCGGCAAAGCCTTTACCCTGTCGATGGCTTATGTGCAGGGTATGGCTATTACCTATTCGCTGCTGGGGCTGGTGGTGGCTTCGGCAGGCCTCAAGTATCAGGCGGCGCTGCAACATCCGGCCGTGCTTATCACCATAGCCGTGCTGTTCGTGGTACTCAGTCTGTCTATGTTTGGCCTCTATGAGCTGCGCCTGCCCGCCAGTTGGCAGCAGAGGATGAACAGCCTCTCCAATAAACAAAAGGGTGGCAATCTGCTGGGCGTGTTCGTCATGGGTGTACTTTCGGGCCTGGTGGCCTCGCCCTGTACCACGGCGCCTTTATCGGCAGTACTCGTGTACGTGGCGCAAACCGGCGATCTGCTGCAGGGCTTTTTGACCCTCTACATCCTCAGCATGGGGATGGGACTACCACTGCTGCTGATAGGCACCTCGGGCGGTAAGTTGCTGCCGCGCGCCGGCACCTGGATGAACATCATCAAGCATGTGTTCGGTTTCCTGCTGGTGGCCGTGTCCATCATAATGCTGGGCCGCATCTGGCCTGGATTGGTGTCGGATCTCATGTGGTCTGTGTGGGCCATCGTCTTTGTCGGCTACCTGATGCACCAGAACAAGCTGAGCCAGTTCAACTGGAAACAGACGGTGCGCAGCGTGATCCTGACCCTGCTGCTGCTGTCGAGCTTCTCCTATGGCCTCCAGGCGGTAATGAGCGCCATGGGTTACCACTTCATGGGGCAACAGCAAGCCGAGCATCATACCTTTAAGCGCATCAAGTCGCTTGAGGACTTCAAGGCCGAACTGGCGGATGCCGAGGCGGCCGGCAAGCCGGTGATGCTGGATCTCTACGCCGATTGGTGTGTGGCCTGTAAGGAGTTTGAGCAGATCACCTTCAAGAATGCCGAGGTTAAACAGCGGATGGAACAGATGTTGCTGCTACAAGCCGATGTGACCGCCATGGATGAAACCGATGTCGCTCTGCTGGAGGCCTACGATGTGCTGGGGCTGCCGACACTGTTGTTTATTGATGAACAGGGCCAGTTGAAGAATGAGTTGAGAGTGACAGGTTTCATGGGCCCGAAAGAGTTTGCCGCCCACCTGGATATTTTGCTCAAAAACTAGCGTTCAACACGCCGACATTTCTGAAAAAGCGAATTTATCAGCAGATAAGTTCGCTTTTTTATTTAAATTTAATGCTCTTCTTATAGAATACTCTTTAAACAGCTAGCCTCCTTCCTGAAAGAGCAAAATGGAACCTGCAATTCTCGTTATTACCTTGGCCTGCGGTATGCTGGTCAACCGTATCAATTTACCACCGCTTATCGGCTACCTGGCCGCCGGCTTTGTGCTCTATACCATGGGCATAGAAAATGAAAGCCTGCCGCTGCTCAACCAATTGGCCAGTCTGGGTGTGACCCTGCTGCTGTTTGCCATAGGTCTCAAGCTGGATATCCGCAGCCTGTTCAAGGCCGAAGTCTGGGCAGGCTCCAGCCTGCACCTGATGTTGTCCATGGTAATCTTTGTCCCCATTCTCAAGCTACTGGGCTTGATTGGCCTGGTGCAATTGACCAATCTCACGGTCGAACAACTGACCCTGCTGGCCTTTGCCCTGAGCTTTTCCAGTACTGTGTTTGCGGTCAAGGTGCTGGAAGACAAAGGCGATATGCAATCTCTCTACGGCCGGGTTGCCATAGGTATTCTGATCATGCAGGATATCTTTGCCGTATTATTCCTGACTATTTCCAAGGGCGAATTTCCGTCGATATGGGCCTTGGCGCTGCTGTTGCTGCCTCTGGCCAAGCCGCTGATATACAGGGCCTTTGACAAGGTCGGCCACGGTGAACTCCTGGTGCTCTTCGGCCTGGTAATGGCTTTGGTCGTCGGTGCCTGGCTGTTTGAGTCTGTGGGGCTGAAACCGGATCTCGGCGCGCTGATCATCGGCATACTGCTGGCCGGGCACAAGAAGGCATCCGAGCTGGCCAAGTCGCTGTTCTACTTTAAAGAACTGTTTCTGGTGGCCTTCTTCCTCACCATAGGCCTCAACGGCCTGCCGAGCATGACAGATATTATGCTGGCGGTGCTGCTGGTGACTCTGGTGCCGCTGAAAATTCTGCTGTTTGTCTATATCCTTACCCGCTTCAAACTGCGCTCTCGGACCTCAATGCTGGGCTCATTCAACCTGGGTAACTTCAGCGAGTTCGGTCTGATTGTGGCTGCAGTGGCCACCAGCAAAGGCTGGCTGCCCGCCCAATGGCTGGTGATCATTGCTGTGGCCCTGAGCCTGAGTTTCGTGCTGGCGGCGCCGCTCAACGCCATGGTGGGCAGCATCTACCAGAAGTATCAGCAGAAGCTGGTCAAGCTCGAGAAGCACCCACTGCATCCGGAAGACAGGCAGATCCCCGTGGGCAATCCGCGCTTCCTTATTCTGGGTATGGGGCGCATAGGTTCAGGCGCCTACGATGAACTCAAGGCCAGGTTTGATGGTGAGATCCTCGGCATAGAACACAAACAGGAGTTGGTGGACTTCCACCGCGAGCAAGGGCGTAATGTGGTACAGGGCGATGCCTCGGATACCGACTTCTGGGAAAAACTCGACCGGGCTCCGGCGCTGGAACTTGTGCTGCTGGCGATGCCGTACCATGCGGGTAACATGTTTGCGGTTGAACAGCTCAAGAAACTGGATTACCAAGGCAAGATCAGCGCCATAGTGCAGTATGGTGATGATGCCGTGGCCCTGCGCGAATCCGGCGTTCACAGCGTTTATAACCTCTACGAGGCCGCCGGTGCCGGTTTCGTTGAGCATGTGGTCTGTGAACTGCTGGCGGCCGAAACCGTCAATGAATCGCCCGCCAAGGAAGCCGCATCCTGATATTTTTCGGCATCATTTAGCCTCACTCTGTCCGCTAGCGGCGAGTGAGGCTTTTCTCTTGTTCCCATAGATATCTCCTTAATCTGCCCTTGGGCGCAATCCGAATAAAAATCTCACTTACACCTCAGTGACAGAAATGATATAACAACAGAAAAGCAGTCATTTATGTTGCTGTTCGAGCGTTTTTTTGCGGAATCCATAAGAGCATGTCGAATCCTGCCCCCAGCGTTACCAAACTCTTTGTCAAAACCTTCGGCACCAAGCCGGATGCCCTGTATCAGGCCCCCGGGCGGGTCAACCTTATCGGGGAACACACAGACTATAACGAAGGTCTGGTGCTGCCGGCGGCAATCAACTTTCACACCATAATCGCGGTCAAACGCCGTGACGATAACAAGTTCCGCGCCGTATCGGCTGCCTTTCCCGGCATTTTTGAATGGCACTATGGCGATGAAGGCAGCATGAGCGAGGATGAGGGCTGGGTCAGTTATCTCAAGGGCTTTACCTCGGCCATGGCCCAGAGTGGCCTGCCGGCTCGCGGCCTGGACCTGGCAGTGATCGGCAATGTGCCGGCCAACGCCGGATTGGCCTCATCGGCTTCGCTGGAAATCGCCTTCGGCACCGCCATCAATGACACCAGTCAACTGCACTTGTCGCCGCTGGCGATTGCACAACTGGCGCAGCGGGGTGAAAACCACTATGTCGGCTATGGCTGCGGCATAATGGATCAGATCACCTGTGCCATGGCCGAAGCCGGTGCGGCACTGTTGATCGATTGCCTGGATCTGGACTGCGAGAGCGTGCCCTTCCCAGACGATCTCAGCCTGCTGATCATTAATTCCGGCTTACCCTCCATCGCCCACAGCACAGAGTTTGGCGAACGCCGCTTGCAATGCGAACAGGTGGCCGGTCATTTCGGATTGGATACCCTGCGCCACTTGTCACTCAGGGCGTTGCAAAGCGCCGAAGATGAACTGGACCCGGTTGCCTTTCGCCGCGCCCGCCATGTGATCAGTGAAAACCAACGCACCCAGAGCGCCTGCCGCGCCCTGGAGCAGGGAGATATCGCCAGGCTCAGCAAACTGATGGCCGAATCACACCGCTCGATGCGCGATGACTTTGAAATCAGCCATCCGGCGATAGATACCCTGGTGGAGCTGATAGCCGAAGTCGTCGGCGAACGCGGCGGAGTACGGATGACAGGCAAGGGCTTTGGCGGCTGCGTCATCGCCCTGGTGGAACATGAGCTGACCGACAAGGTGATCGCCGCCGTCGAGCAGCAATATCCGGCTAAAACCGAGCTGGAGGCCAGTGTGTACCTATGCAGCCCCAGCGACGGAGCCAGCCGCCTGGACTGAGTTGTAGCCCTAAAGCCAAAAGGAACTAGCAGATGATACGTTTCAGCGCACTCGACAGTTGGGAAGATCCCCGCGGCGGCCAGATAGAAAGAGTCAGAATCGACAACGGCATTCTGGCGCTGGAAGTGCTCAGTCTCGGTGGCATTATTCGCTCACTGTGGGCGCCGGATCGCCACGGTGAACGAACCAATATCGTGCTTGGCTGTGACTCTGCAGCCGATTATCTGGCCCAGGACGCCTGTTTGGGCGCCGCTGTTGGGCGTTACGCCAATCGCATCAAGCAAGGTCAAATCAACTGCCGCGGCAAGACTTTTTCTCTGGATAAGAACTTCAACGGCCACTGCCTGCATGGCGGCCGCGAAGGCTTTCATCGGCGCCTGTGGCAACTGGGCACACTGCCGGACGGGGTGCGCCTCAGCCTGATAAGCCCGGATGGCGACATGGGCTTTCCCGGTGAATGCCGGGTACAGCTGGACTATCGTCTGGCGGGCAACAACCTGTTTGTTGAGTTTATGGCCTCAAGCAGCCAAGACTGCCCGGTGAGCCTGACCCAGCACAGCTATTTCAACCTCGATGGCCGGGCGGATATCGCTGAGCACCAGTTGCAACTCGATAGCAGCAGAGTCCTGGCAACCGATTCCGAAGGCATTCCCAGCGGCATAATCGATACCCAAGGCAGCATGTTGGATCTCAGCCAGGGCAAGACTCTCAAAGCACTGCTGGGGCAGCCGGAACTGGCCGCCAGCCAAGGGTTGGATCACTGCTTTATCAGCCGACAACAGAAAGATGAGCTCTGGCGTGTGGGCCGTTTGAGCGCGCCGCTATCGGGTCGCGGCCTGACACTGTATACCAATCAACCCGGAGTGCAGCTTTACACCGGCGCCGGGCTCGAAGACGTCAAGGGTCGTAAGGGCCAGGCGTTGAAGGCCTGGCAGGGCGTCTGTCTCGAGCCACAAATGCTGCCGGACGCTGCCAATCAGCCACAACTGCACGGCGATCCCTGGATAGCCCCCGGACAAATTTATCATCATTTGAGCCGCTACGAGTTCGATACCCAGGCATGACCAAACTCTATTTCAACGCCGAGGATCTCGGCCAGATCAGCATAGGCGCCTTTGCCTTGTCCGTGCCCATCTCCTTTTCCGAGGAAGCCTGGATGCTGGCGGCCAATCTACCGGTAGTAAATCTGGTACTGGTGGTGGTATTGAGCCTGAGTTTTATCGCCCTGTTTGCCTATCAGAGTGTGTTTCAGGCCAACATCAAGGCCAGGGTGTGGGTGTTTTGGCTGCGGATCCTGCTGGCTTATGCCCTGACCCTGCTGGTGGTGAGTGTCGTCTTGCTGGCCCTGGATAAATGGCCATTACTGAGCGATCCCTTACTGGCGCTGAAACGCACCCTGTTGATCGCCATGCCGGCCTCTATGGGCGCCATCATAGTCGATAGCTTCGATAAAGAATAATCGGCTATCCAATAGATAATGTCAGTATTCGACTGTCCGGTATACCCGGGCCACCGCTTCAGTAAACTGAAGACGGACGGCCGGGTATAGGGATATCAGTCGTCGAAGCTGTCATCCCAATCGTCATCGAAATCATCACCCATGTTGTCGGTTTCAACCTCGACCTCAGGTTCCGGCTTGGGCTTACGCGCGGGAGCGCTGTCTTTGACGTTGTTCAGATTGACTCTGGCCTGCTGCTTTTGCATAAACTCGCTGCGGACCGCTTTGAATGCACTACCGAACTCACGCTCGGCAGCCTTGGCTTCATCCTCACCCAGATCATGCAAGTTGGGTTTAACTATATCTTCCACATATTCAATAATCGCATTGCGCTGAGAGTTGAACAGGTAGATACGTCCAGGAGATGCCTCGGGTAACTGATTGTCATGGACGACGATAGCATTGCCACGTGCGGTTCTGAGCTCGCCATACCAAACTTGTTTCTTTGCAGTGTTATACATATATGCCAATACCCTTAAATCAACACATACACCAGAGAAGTTGCCAATAAGTCGCTGCGCTTTGTGCCTAGACTTGCTCACGCCTTCCCTAAAGTTTTTCGGCCAAAGAAGCGCACTACTGCTCACTTTGCCACAAATAGGTTTCCACCTTTGGAAGGTGGCGTTTTCAAGTGCGTATTCTTACAGAATCTTTCCGAGAATCAATGCTGCAAACCGTGATTTTTCCAACTAAATAACGATTAATTTTTCATGACAGCACCCTAGAGTGCTCTCACAAAGGACTTTAGCCGAAATTTCCACCAGGGCAAGTTGAATTTTGCACGCAAACGCCTTAAGGCTGCATGTTACAGCCAACCAGCAACAATGAAGAAAAAGCTGCCGAAGGAATATTCAGCAGCCATAGGGAGTGGCGCGTCAGTAGCTACTTACTTCAGTGTCAGCACCACCTTGCCCGAGTGATTGCCGGATTCCAACAAGTGATGTGCAGCAGCGCAATCTTGCAGCGAAAAACGGGCAAAGATATGTGGCTTCAGGGCACCTTCATTCAATAACGGCCAGACCTTGGCCTTGAGTTCGGCAGCAATTGCCGCCTTGGCCGCGACGCTTTGAGGCCTTAAGGTTGAGCCGGTCCAAACAATGCGTTTGGCCATCAGGCGAAAGATATCCACTTCAGCCCTGGCTCCCCTTTGCATGGCAATAGACACCATGCGGCCATCACAGGCGAGTACCTTGAGATTCTTGTTGGCAAAGTCGCCGCCAGCCATATCCAGCACCACTTCGACCCCCTTGCCCTCGGTCCAGTCCATTACAGGTTCGACAAAGTCCTGTCGGCGGTAATCAATCGCAAGCTCAGCCCCCAGTTGCCGACACCAGGCACATTTCTCCGGGCTACCGGAAGTCACCAGTACCCTGGCACCAAAAGCCTTGGCCAGGGCAATGGCGCTGCTGCCGATGCCGCCCGAACCGCCGTGAATGAGCACTGTCTCGCCTGGCTGCAACCCGGCTCGCATAAACAGATTGCCCCACACGGTAAAGAAAGTCTCGGGAATCGCTGCAGCCTCTTCCAGGCTCCAGCCCTTGGGCACAGGCAAGCAATGCCCCGCCCAGGTAAGCACATACTCACTGTAACCACCGCCAGGCACCAGGGCACAGACCGCTTGCCCATTTTGCCATTGGTCTACGCCCTGCCCCAATGCCACTATCTCGCCGGCCACTTCCAACCCCAACACGGGGGAAGCGTCTGCCGGAGGCGGATAGTTGCCCTTGCGCTGTGCCAAATCCGGGCCATTGACTCCGGCCGCAGCCACCTTGATCAACACCTGCCCCGGGCCGGGAGTAGGGATCTCGGCATCAGCCAAATAGAGCACTTCCGGTTGCCCTGGAGTATCAAAAATAACCTGTTTCATTACTGCTCCTTGATGTAGGGAAGAGCCGAACCACAGCTTATATTTGCCTTTAACTCGTTGCAGTGCAAATCTGACATAGAGTCATGGCGGCCATCGGCGCACGACTTTCAGCTGGCTCGAAAGTCGAATACCGCTCATATCCAGATGCCTGGCTCCCGCAATAGCCCACCATTAAACCAGCATAAAAAAACGCTGCAAAAGCAGCGTCTTTGAACGATTGAAACAGCGGAAATTAATGTTAATTCAGCGCTGGATCAGATAACGGATAGTCGGGCCGTTCTGTTCTATCTCCAGCACCTTGTAACCGTGGTTCTTGGCATCCAATGGAATATTGTTGATCGACTGTGGGCAGTCGCTGATCACTTCCAGAATTTCACCGGGTTTGAGCTGGGGCATGGCCTCCAGGGTGGCAACAGCGGGATATGGACAGGGTTCACCAACCATATCCAATTGGTAATCAGGAGTATATTGGCTCATTACGCGGCCTCCGCAGTCAGTTGTGCATCCCGTTTGGCTTTACGGGCAAAGAATTGTTTTTCCCAGGCGAGCATGGCGACAAACGCCAGGCCCAGCATCAGGTAGGTGGCCAGCAAGCCGCCCTTGTCCCCCAAGCTGGAAAGCAGGTTGACCTTGTCCCAACTGGTGGCCAGTGGTTCGGCCAAGTCGTCCCAGTAGTAGGCCAGAATGGTGGAGCCGATAACGTTACCCAGGCCAACCCACCAGAAGTGCACCTGCCCTTCCACGGCGCGGTACATCCAACCGGTTTCGCAGCCACCGGCCAGCACTATACCGAAACCGAACAGCAAGCCACCGATAACCGCGTTGGGACCAGCCCACATGATCTTGGGTGAAACCCCTAGTTGCACATAGCTGTAAATCCCTATGGCACTGACCGCCATACCTATGATGATCGCCTTGGCCATATGGGTACGGCCGGTGATCCACATGTCGCGAAATGCCGAGGTAAAGCAGATCTGTGCCCTTTCAATCAGCAGACCGAAACCGACACCGCAAAGCATGGCAATACCCAGCTTGGGTGCGTTGAACAGGGTCAGGAGTCCCCAACCGACTATGCCGATAAACACCAGCATACCGATACGAAAACGCCTTCTGGCCTGGTTTTCATCCTGCTTGACCGAGCTGGCCTTGGTGACCTTCTTCAGCGCCACCGGAATGCGGAACATGGGCAGCAAGGTGAACCTGGCGCCAAAGTAAGAACCGGCGGCAGTGGCCAGCGCGAAGAACCAGGCATGCAGCGAGAACTGCGGAATACCGGTAAAGAAGGCCGCCAGGTTACAACCCATGGCCAAACGGGCGCCGAAGCCGGCAATGATGCCGCCAACCAGGGCCTGCATGATGCGCACCCGGCTCTGTGGCATTCTGAGCTTGACGTTATTGGCCCATAGCGCCGCGGCGATACAGCCACCGAACATGCCGATAATCATCATGCCGTCGATGCGATCCAGCGGCGTACCGGCCAGACCTATCACCTTGAAATAACCCCAGGTTTCCGGCTCGGCACCGAGCATTTGCAGCAAGTGGCCACCCCAGCGGGTGAATTCGCCGGTCACGGCCCAGAAGGTACCGGTCAGACCAAAATAGTAAGTGGAAAGAATACCAGCAGCGATAACAGCCGGCATGGGAGCCCAAAAACGGACCAGATATTGTTGTTTAAATTGTTGCCATGTCATGTCATTACCCTAATGAACGAGACCTTGCCAAAACGGACACTGGGTGTCCGTCAACCATTTTGTAAGGTGCGAACAAACAGCCCACAGCAACTGACCTGTCGCACCTTATTTCATGCCTTTACGGCGATAAAACCGCTGGAGTGCAGCAAACGACGGCTGTCTGGCATCATCAAAGCACTAAAGACCGGCCGAAACTGGGTTCCGACCGGCCATAAACAGTGTTTAACAACGATGATGAGCAGACAGTAGGCGCTGTGCTAAAGAAAGGGCGAACAAGTCCCGCGAGGACTTTGTCTTTACTTACTTAAATGGCCTTGGCCAGGCGATCGCGGCTCAACCCCGTCAGTCTGTGACCATGGGTGTAGAGCGTCGCACGACCGTTGCGGCAAAAGCCCACCAGCGTGATGTTGCTCTTCTCGGCCAACTCCAACGCCAGTGAGGTCACGGCGGACATGGCAAAAAGAATCTGAATATTGGCACTGGCAGCCTTTTGCACCATCTCGAAACTGGCTCTGCTGGTCAATAAAACCGCGATTGGCCGCTCGGCATGTTTCTGTGAAAAGGCACCAATTAACTTATCCAGTGCTATATGTCTTCCAATATCTTCATAGGCATCAATAATATGCCCATCATTATTTAAACCCATTGCAGCATGGGTGGCGCCAGTTAATTTAAAATGCTGTTGATTGTCCTTAACAAAATTCAAAGCAACCTTTAAATTGTTGATATTAAACTCGGCACCATTATCAACTCGAATAACAGGTTTAACCGCTTCTTCAAGTTGGGCAACACCGCAAAGTCCACAACCGGTTCTACCGGCCATATTGCGTCTTTGTTGCTTTAATTCCATAAAACATCTTTGGGTTATCTCAATCTGAACCAGCACACCTTCTTCGGTATGCTCAAGTTCAATACCCTTGATTTCATTTATATTTCTGACTATGCGCTCCGACAGGGTAAAGCCGATAGCAAAGGCTTCGAGATCCTGCGGACTGGCTAACATTACCGTGTGGGCAATGCCGTTATAGACCAGGGCGATTCTCACTTCGTTCGCTAAGTAGTCAGTTAATTCAGAAGCCTGCCCTTGTTCCATAAGGGTGACTTGTTTCTCGGTGACAACGTCATGCGAATAATAATCCATAAGTACCCTCTTAACCTATCTAAATAATAAAAATTTACAGACTTTAAAATAAAACAAGAGCTATATCACAAACTTATAAAGTAAATAAAAACAGGGTTGCTTCAACTGAATTCATTTTCTATTATCCTTGTGTCTTTCGATGGAAGAACGTCGTCTCCGGTGAGGCGTCCGGACTTCAAATCCGGGTGGGGCTGCCAGCAGTCCCGGGTAGGTTCGACTCCTATGTTCTTCCGCCAATCTTCATGGGACCAGAAAAGTTCAGCGTCCCGGATCTCCCGACTGTTACTGCGATATTTCCTGCGGGTAAAACCGCTGCGATCGAAAAACTCCAACAGTTGGATACTCACCTTGCGGCCAAGACCTATCATCGCCTTGAACTCGGCGGTTTCCAGTTGCCCCTTTAGCGCTAAATGACCACGAATAAGATCCGCGTAGTGGCACAACTTACTGCTGAGCAGGTATCTGTCTTTCACCACTGCGGTGATAAACCCTTGCTGCACCAACTGGAAGCACAGCGGCCGCAGTTCGCCCGGATCCAGCTCAAGATATTCGGCCATCTCAGTTACCCACACAGGGGTATCTTGCTGCTCGAGCCAGGGAGATAAACGCTGCCAACAAGCTTCAGCTTGGGGATCCAAAGTCATTCTGTGTTGTGGCAACTGCAGTAAGGCGCCGCGCAGTACCATGCGGCGATCGCGACAGAGGCGCTCCAGGATCAAACTGGCAAGTGGCAAGGGGAACTTACTGTGACTCATACGCAGCAGGCGATTACGCCCCAACCCCAATTGATCCGGGTGCTGCTGATGGTATTGCTCCAATAAGGACAAATAGTGCTGCTGCTCGGCCTCAAGCAGTTCAGGTGCCAACAGGAAGCCGCCGTGGCGGCTGAGTCCGGCTTCCTGAATGAGTCGGGTCAAACCGGCTTCAGTCAGTTGCCAACGCCAGGCCAAATCAGACACGGCCAAGGCCTGCTGTCTACCCAGGTAAGCCAATGCGGCAGCCGGAGTTTCGGCATCGGCGAGACAGCCAATAAGAGCGAGCCGCTCTTCGGTGCGTTTCTTGCGATTGGGTACAGTCAGCGCCAGCACTCTGGCGGCACCCAGGGTGTGCTTGCCACTGGCGTGACGCAGTACTATGGGGTCGTCCTGACATAATAACAACGGCTTATCCAACACCAGCTCAGCCAGGCAGTAGCCGCGCTCATCAGCCTCGGTCAACTGGGATATGCGTCCCAGGGTATGCTCGGCGCCGTGGTGGCAATGTACGCTCTGCCAGTGAGTCACAGGTTCAAAGGCACGGATCTGCACCACAGGGCGACCACAGGCATCCGGCTGTGGCAAGCTGCTGAGCCAATCGCCGCGCTGCGGCGCTCTGTGGTTATCGACACCACTGAGATTGAGGGCAACGCGGGTGCCCGGCAACGCCGTCTGCGACTCCTGTCCCTGGCAGTGAATGCCGCGGATCCTCAGCTTGTCTTTCTGACCCGAGCTGTAGAGGTTATCACCGACCTTGGCACTGCCACTGATCACTGTGCCAGTGACCACCCAACCGGCGCCCTTAACGCTGAATGCCCGATCCAGGGTCATGCGAAAGGCCTGCTGCGCGTCTGCTGCAATACAAGCCTTCTCAAGCTGCAGCTCGCTCGATGCCAGCGCCAGAATATGCTCTCTGAGCGAGTCGATCCCCTGGCCATTACTGGCCGAAACGCTAAAGACGCCGGAGGCCTTGAGGGCAAACTCGCAAAGCAGCGCCTCACTCTCTGCAACCACTTCATCGATGCGGGCCCGCTCCACCAGATCACTCTTGGTAAGCACCAGTGTCAGGCTCTTAAGCGGCAACATGGCTAAAATTTGCAGGTGTTCACGGGTCTGCGGCATCACGCCGTCATCACAGGCCAGCACCAAGAGCGCGTGTCTGGCATGACTGACGCCCACCAACATGTTGTTGATAAACTTTTCATGACCCGGCACATCGATAAAGGCCAGCCGTTGTTCGTCGGCAAACGGCATAAAGGCATAACCCAGATCTATGGTCATGCCGCGGCGTTTCTCTTCCGGCAATCTGTCGGTATTTTGCCCTGTCAGGGCCCGAATCAGGCTGGTCTTGCCATGGTCTACATGGCCGGCAGTTACCAGGATCACAGCGATACTCCCAGGGTGCTCAGCTCGGCCAGCAGCTCGGCTTCATCGTCTACCCCGCGCAGATCCAGCAGCAGTTGCTCATTACTGATCCGGCCGATCACCGGCCGCTCGGCCTGCTTGAAATGTTGCTCAAGCTCAATCAGGCTAGCCCCCGGATTGGCGCTGAACGCCAGCGCCACCGAAGGCAGGAAGGTATCCGGCTGTGAGCCACTGCCCACCTGGGTGCGGCACTCCACCAGCTCCAGCTGATAGCCGGGGGCAAACAGGGGCTGCAACGCCTGGTGTAAACGACTGCCAAGCAGCTTGAGTTGCTGCTGACTGCGGCCGAACTTAGCCATCATAGGCAGTTCAGTATCCAGGGTTTCCGGGTTGAGATAGTGGATCAGTGTGGCTTCCAGCGCCGCCAGAATCAGTTTGTCGCAGCGCAGCGCCCGCTTGAGCGGATGGCTTTGCAATTTATTGATAAGCGACTGTTTACCGACAATCAGCCCGGACTGAGGGCCACCGAGCAGCTTGTCGCCGGAGAAGCTCACCAAATCGACCCCATCGGCCAGCATCGCCTGCGGAGTAGGTTCCTGCTTGAGCCCGAAGCGGCGCAAGTCGGTGAGCGAGCCACTGCCGAGATCCGAGATCAGCGAAATATCATGCTCGCGGCACAGGGTCGCCAGCCGCGACTCTTCCACCGAGGCGGTAAAGCCCTGAATATGGTAGTTACTGGTGTGCACCTTCATAATGGCGGCGGTGTTTTCGGTTATCGCCTGTTCGTAATCCCTGAGATGGGTTCGGTTGGTGCTGCCCACTTCTACCAGAGTAACCCCGGCCTGACGCATGATGTCGGGGATCCGGAAGGCGCCGCCTATCTCCACCAGCTCGCCGCGGGAAACTATCACCTCTTTACCTGTGGCCACCGCCGACAGCATCAACAGCACAGCGGCGGCATTGTTGTTAACCACACAGCAGGCATCGGCGCCGGTGAGGCGGTGAATGAGTGAGCTGACGGCATTGTCTCTATGGCCGCGCTTGCCGGCCTGCAGCTCAAATTCCAGTGGGGTCGGGTAACGCATCACAGAAGTGACGGCCTCTATGGCCGCCTCGGACTGCTGCGCCCGTCCCAGGTTGGTGTGCAACAGGGTGCCGGTGAGGTTCCATACCGGCCGTAAACTATGGCGATAATCGCTGGACAGCTGATCAACCAAAATGCCATACAAGGCTTGGTGTGAGTGACACCAGTCGGGCAGGCGTTGCTCACGGCCTATCCCGGCTCTTGCCAGCCGAAGTTGTCCATCCAACGCCTGTTTGACGGCGGCCTTGCCAAAGCGGCTCAGCAGCGGAGCCAGCGCTGGCTCGGCCAGCAGGCTATCCATGGAAGGCAAAGCCCGATAGAGGTCTTTGAGGGTATCGGCAGTTTGGGTCATCATCTGTTTCATCATTGACTGAATAAAGGGAGGGCCTTAGCCCTCCCGGCTTTCTTACTAGCTGGTTACTCGCTGTCTTCCGTCTCGTGGGCCAGCAACAAAGGATTGACTGTGGTGGCACCATAGCCTTTCTCGTTGAGCTGACTGTCGAGCATCAGGGTCGCCAAATCATCGGCGGCCACATCCATCAGCGGCGACTTTTCGAGGAACATCATCTTGGTATAACCATGACAGGCCTCGCAGCTTTCGATGCGAACTTCGGCCTGATAGTCGTCCAAAGACCAGAGGGTCATCTCCTTGTCATGCCCGCAGCAAGTGCAATGGGCACGTATGAAGTGCCACTCGCTCTCACACAGGCTGCAATGCAGATAACGCAAACCGGCTCTGGGTTCATCGACTATCACGCTGGCAACCGGATGACTGCCACAAACCGGACACAGGCTCTGCTGTTTGACCTGGCGCTGATCCATGCGCTGAATAACTGCCGGCGCCCAGTGAGACCAATAAAGCCCCATGGCAGCCCACAGAAACAGACTGAACCTGGCAGGCACTGCACTCAGGTTGCCCTGACGCAGCGCCTGCCCCCAGGCACTCAATTGCTCGGGGGCCTGTTGCATCAAAAGACGCAGCACCCGGGCGACCGACTCATCCACCTGAGGCAGGAGTTCACTGAGCAGTTGCTGCAGCAAACTCTGCCAATAGCTGTCGGCACTGGGGCCCAAGTCTGCGAGGGGCAACCCCTCGGACTTGTCCCAGGCGGGAGGAAGACCGAAGTCTTCCTCCGCCGCCAGTTTGGCCTGTACGGCGACCAAACGGCGACACAGCTCCAGGTAATCAGCCAGCGGCGAGTCCTTGGCCAACACTTCCAGACGCTTGGCTCTGCGCAGATAAACGCTGACAGGATCGGCGGCTTTCAGTGGTTTGAGCTCCAGCGGCGACTCGCTGCCGGGGGCCAGGGGTATCTCGGCTGTTTGACTCATTTAGTGTTTCTCCGCTTCCGAATCTTCTTCCAGCATTCTGGGGTGGTGCTTACGGCACCAGGCCTTGGAGACCTTGCCGTAGAGCATGCCCGCAACCGAACCTTCTACCCAGGTCGCCATCCAGAAGTGCACCATCACGAAAATCAGCATGATGAGAGCACAGATGGCGTGCACCAGAATCGCCCAGCCAATGGTTGTGGCTGAGAAATAAGGTGCAAAATAGGGCTGCCACATGATGAAGCCAGTCACCGTCAGTCCGATGGAGGTCACCACGAAAGCACGGAACAGCACCTTTTGCCCAGGGTTGTAATGGCCGATTGGCGGGATCTTGTCCTCGTTCTCAAACATCACATCCTTGATGGACAGCATCCATTTCAGGTCGTTCTTCTCCCACTTGTTGTGATGGTAGTAACGCACCAACATCAACATCAGCGGCAGACACATAAACAACCCGGCAATGGGGTGAACGAAGCGCGCCAATTGAGGCGTGCCCGCAATAGCCCCCATCCACTGGAAGGAAGGATAAAAGAACGAAAACCCGGTCAGAAAGGTGACCAAACCTGCCGCCACAATGAACCAGTGGCAGATGCGGTCAAACAGCTTATGACGCACTATCATCTCTTGCTTGTGATGCTTGCTCATTTGCCGTCCTCCTCTTTCTGAGCCGCTTGCTGATCTTCCTCAGGCGGCTGATAACCGGGTTGATCCTCTTCGACTATGTTGCGACCAACGGTGATCTTGTGCAGACAAGCCACAGCAGCTGTTGCCAGGATCCCCACAGTACCCAGAGGCTTGACCCAGTCCTGCCACAGAGTGACAGACAGTGGGATCTGTGGATCTTCCGGCATGTTGTAGCTTTCGGGCTGAGTGACATCGTGCAATATCATCATCATCGCTGTGCCACCCACACCTTCCGGGTTGTACAACCCAGCCTTGGCAAAGCCACGCTCTTTGAGCTCGGCCACCCGCTTGTCGGCATAGAACAACATGTCTTCACGAGTACCGAAGCGCAGTGCGCCTGTGGTACAGGTCTTGACGCAAGAAGGCTCCAGTCCGACTGCCAAGCGGTCGGAACACATGGTGCACTTGTAGGCCTTGTTATCCTTGGGGTCGATTTTGGGGATATCGAACGGACAGGCACTGGCGCAGTAACCGCAACCAACACACTTGTCTGAATCGAAATCCACTACCCCGTTGGCGTGCTGGATAATGGCGCCTGCGGTCGAACACGCCTTGAGACAGGCAGGATC
This sequence comes from Shewanella indica, assembly GCF_002836975.1. GTDB lineage: Bacteria > Pseudomonadota > Gammaproteobacteria > Enterobacterales > Shewanellaceae > Shewanella > Shewanella indica. The sequence goes on from NZ_NIJK01000029.1 coordinate 242,908, forward strand.
GGCGCAGTGCATACAAGCTGAGTGAGTGAACTGCCAGCGCAACTTGTTGCGCTCGTCCATCACCTCGTTGTACTCCATCAAGGTCCAGACCTGGCCGGAGAGTTTCATCGGGTTTTGATAACTGCCCTCGAAACTGCCCACTTCTTCACGCAGATCGTTCCATTCGGAACACGCCACCTGACAGGCCTTACAACCGTTACACTTGGTCGCATCAAACAGTTTTGCTACCTGCTTGATATCACCAATCCGAGTTTGCGATGCCGGCGTTGCCGCTGAGGTGCCTGAGCGTCGAATAATATCTTGTGTTGCCATTATCAGACCTCCGCCTTCTCAACGTTCACCAGGAACGCTTTGTACTCAGGAACACCCGTGTTGGCATCACCCATCTCTGTGGTCAGCACGTTACAGGTATATGCCTTCTTGGTGAGGGCGTTATGACTACCGTGACGTGGAATACCCAGGGTGTGTACCGTTTGACCATTGACTTGCAGTGGCTGCAAACGCTTGGTCACCAGAGCCTTGGTAAAGATGTGGCCACGCTTGGAGCTCACCTTCACCAAATCACCATTCTTGATGCCTTTTTCTGCCGCCAACTGCTCGTTCATTTCCACAAAGGTCTCTGGCATGGAGATCGCCGCCAAACGGCAGTGAGTCGTCCAGAAGTTAAAGTGTTCTGTGAGCGAGTATGTGGTACAGGCGTAAGGGAACTCCTCTTTGGTGCCTATGGTTTCTTTCACACCCTCAAACCAACGCAGCACTGGGCTGTGCACCACTTTCGGATGCAATGGGTTGGTCCCGATTGGTGATTCCACCGGCTCATAGTGCTCAGGGAACGGCCCTTCTTTCAGCAGCTTCAGGGCGAACAAACGGCCCACACCTTCTGCCTGCATGATGAATGGGTGCGCGCTGTCTTGTGGATTGAGCTTGGCGTTGAAGTCAGGCACGTCTATGCCTTCCCACTTGCCATCTTTCCACTCGACTATGGTGCGTTTTGGATCCCAAGGCTTACCGTTGACATCACAAGAGGCGCGGTTGTAGAGCACCCGGCGGTTGGCAGGCCAAGCAAATGCCCATCCCGGGGTAACCCCCTTGCCGGATGGATCATGGTTGTCGCGGCGTGCCATCTGGTTGCCTTGCTCGGTCCAGGAACCGGCATAGATCCAACAGGCACAGGCGGTGCTGCCATCGTCCTTGAGTTCACTAAAGCTGCTCAGTTGACGGCCGGTGTTAACATCGTATCCGTTCAACTCTTTGGTCAGCTCCACCGAGCTTGGGTTATGCGGATCGGCATAGTCCCACTTGACCGCTTCCACAGGCTCAGGCAGTTTGCCGCCCTCTTCGCGATACAGCTTTTTCATCTCCAGCAAAATACCAGCCACAATCTCAGAGTCGGGCATGGATTCGCCGGGAGCATTGGCACCCTTGTAATGCCACTGCATCCAGCGACCCGAGTTGACGATGGAACCTTCTTCCTCGGCAAAACAGGTTGTGGGCAGACGGAACACTTCCGTTTGGATACTGGCGGTATCAACTTCGTTGTAATCCGGCTCATTTTGCCAGAAGGTCGCAGTTTCAGATGCCAAGTTATCAAGTACAATCAAATACTTGAGCTTGCTCAACGCCTTAAGGTTCTTGTTGCGGTTTGGCATAGAGTTAATCGCGTTAACCCCCTGCACAATACAACCGTTGATCTGACCGCGATACATCATGTCGAGATAGCGGCCAAAGTCATACATCTGATCCCACTTAGGCAACCAGTCATAACCAAAGTCGTTTTCAGCTGTGGCATGCTTGCCCCAGAAGCCCTTCATTTGCGAGATAAAGAACTTGGGATAGTTTTGCCAATAGTTGGTCTGACCCGGACGCAACGGCTTAGGCGTATAGTGATCCAGATAAGTCTGCAGATTGACGTCTTTATCATTGGGTAGCTTAAGGTAGCCCGGTAGGCTCTGACACAGCAGACCCATATCGGTAGAACCCTGAACGTTGGCGTGACCACGCAAGGCGTTAACCCCACCACCCAACTGGCCAATGTTACCCAACAGCAACTGCACCATCGCCATGGTACGAATGTTCTGCGCACCCTTACTGTGGTGAGTCCAGCCCAGGGCATACATAAAGGTCGCCGCCCTGTCTTTGGTGTAAGTGCTGCCAATCGCCTCACAGACCACTTGGTAGTCGTCTACCGGTGTCCCTGTAATGTTGCTGACAGTGGCAAAGTCGTAACGTTCTACGTGCTGTTTCAGCAGGTTCCACACACAACGAGGGTGCTCAAGGGATTCATCCACCTTGGCATAGCCGTTTTCGTCGAGTTGATAGAACCAGGATTCTTTATCGTAGTCGCCCTTCTCTTCATCAAAACCTGAGAACAGACCTTCGTGGAATTCAAAGTCTTCCCGCACCAGATAGCTGGCGTTGGTATAGGCCTTCACATAGTCGAAGTTGATCTGGTTGGTGGAGATCAGATAGCGGATCACACCCAGCAAGAACGCAATGTCTGTGCCTGAGCGGATAGGAGCATAGTGATCGGCCAAAGCAGCACTACGGTTGAAACGAGGGTCAACCACAATCAATTTGGCATTGTTATGTTGCATAGCTTCCGTGACCCAGCCGAAACCGACAGGGTGCGCTTCTGCAGCATTACCGCCCATAATGATCACTACATTAGAGTTCTTTATGTCGATCCAGTGGTTGGTCATGGCACCGCGCCCAAATGTTGGAGCAAGACTTGCTACCGTTGGGGAGTGTCAGTTACGTGCAATGGTATCGATGGCGACTAAGCCAAGAGAACGAGCAAACTTTTGAGTCGCAAAACCACTCTCGTTCGCCATACCGGATGAGGTCATCATCCCTGTAGTCAACCAACGGTTGACTGTTACGCCATCGGCGTTCTTCTCAATCAGGTTGGCATCACGATCGTCTTTCATCAAACGGGCAATACGCTTGTAAGCTTCGCCCCAACTGATACGCTTCCATTCATTGCTACCCGGAGCGCGATACTCAGGGTACTGCAGACGGTGCGGACTGTTAACATAGTCCACCAGGCCTGCGCCTTTAGGGCAGAGCGCCCCACGGTTTACCGGATGATCGGCATCACCTTCAATATGAAAAATGGCATGTTCAGAGTTTTTGCCACCGCTGCCTTGGCTATACATAAGCAAGCCACAACCCACCGAGCAATACGGGCAGTTGTTGCGGGTCTCTTTAGCTCTGAGTAGTTTGAATTCCCGAACTGCGGCATAAGCCTTCTCGGACAACAACCCCAGCGCAGATATGGCTGAAGTTGCCGCCCCGGCAGCGCACAGTTTGAAAAACTGACGTCTGTTCATAGCGTCCTCACACTCTTGTCGTTATGAGTTTTGATGGGGGTCACCCCTTTCGGCGGCGACCTACCGAGTGCAGTAAAATTAAAGACCACACTTCATGTAGGATTATCCTTAAAGACACTCAGGATAACAAATAATGACACGAGACCAAGATCACAAAGAGATAGCTATGACAACTTGAACTACAAAACAACACCAATCCAGAACTAAAACTCAAAAAATAAGCTTAAAATGGTTTATAACACCAAAACGAACAAAAAACACACCAAAAGACATTTTGTCCAAATGCATAGGTAAATTTTGTCCCAGCAATAAAAAAGGCTGGATGAATAGCCATTAACTGAGGTTCAATCGACGGGAAAGAGAAAAGGATAGTGCTAAAAAAGCCGACAACTAAGACAAGGGGAAATAACTGAATGAAGGAATATAACAGATAAAACAAAGTATTACATCAGTAACACCTTTACACTACCTGCAGTAGCCAACCGGGGGAGCAGAATAACCGTCATCAAGTCAAATTGACCCACCGCCTAAAAAACCATCAAACACTAAACGACAGATAAGCCACTCACAAATGTAAAGATTGTCAATTTTTACCAAAAATATCCTGCCGCTATTGGCGAATCAGGCATAGCGGGCACTGACTTGAGACCAAAAGCGCATCTGTACCTAATCAGGAAAGCATCTCAGTTAAGCGTCCATGACGCCGATAATATTGCTAAAGGCCTGGTCAGGTTCAAGGAGACGGAGCCAAACAAGCAATGGCCCGCTTTCGAGCTTCAAGCTATTACCACCAAAAGAGCCGCGACTATAGCTCGAGAGGCGCCAAGCAAAAAGCCACTGCAGTTGCAGTGGCTTTTTCTGGTATCAAGCACAAGTGCCTATCTCCAATAGACCTCAGAATGGGATATCATCATCCCAGCCGTCATCCAGATCCGGCGTGTAGTTCTGCTGTTGTGGCTGAGGCTGTGGTGCCGGACGCTGCTGTGGAGCCGCCTGTTGTGGCGCAGGCTGCTGTGGCTTGGGCGCATAACCTGAGTTCTGCTGCTGACCATAACTTTGCTGCTGCGGCGCGTTGTACTGTTGCTGTGGCTGCTGAGCAGGCTTGGGCTGATAGCCGCCGGACTGCTGTGGCGCATTGTATTGGGACTGAGACTGTGCCTGACCACCGCCGTAACCACCTTGGTTTTGGTTCATACCACCTTGGTTCATACCGCCCTGGTTGCCGCCCTGGCTCATACCACCTTGATTTTGGTTACGGCCACCCAGCATCTGCATAGTACCGCCCATATCGACAACCACTTCAGTGGTGTACTTATCCTGACCGCTCTGATCTTTCCACTTGCGGGTCTGCAGCTTGCCTTCCAGATACACTTGTGAGCCTTTGCGCAAGTACTCACCGGCAATTTCAGCCAGCTTGCCGAACATGACAACCCTGTGCCACTCGGTGCGCTCTTGCTGTTGGCCCTGCTGGTCTTTCCATGACTCACTGGTGGCCACTGTGATATTCGCTACGGCGTTGCCGTTTGGCATGTAGCGCACCTCTGGGTCCTGCCCCAGATTGCCCACCAGAATTACCTTATTAACACCACGACTGGCCATCGAAATCTCCTGCGATTTTCACTTAAACTTAGCTTAATTGACAGAGCCTAACACAGCTCTGGCTCGTCTTAAATCGAATTGATCGTTCACCTTGAGGTAAGCGACTTTTTCTTCCAAAACCACTATGGCCTCGGAAACCCCCGGCAATTGAGAAAGCTCAGCGGCCATCTTCTGCGCCTGCTCTCGACCACTCACTTGAGCCTCTAGAGTGTAACTCTTGAGCAGCACAGGATTTTTCATTCCCAGGGTCAATGCCAGCCAGATAATCAGCAGCACCACTGCCACACTAAACACTCCGGCAGCGCCCATGATTTGATAGGCGCCACCACCGAGCAAACCGCCACAGAAGGCGCCGAGAAACTGACTGGTAGAATACACACCCATGGCCGAACCTTTGGCCCCCACGGGACAAAACTTGGCGATCAGGCTGGGCAGTGAGGCTTCCAAGTAATTAAAACCGGTAAAAAAGGCCACTATGGCGACCGCCAACACCCAAAGACTATGGGAAAACAGCGCCATCGCCAGCAAAGATGCCAGCATGATCACCAAAGCAAACTGAAACATCCCCTTGGTATTATTGCGCTTCACGCCAATGATGATCAGCGGCACCATCAAAAAGAAGGCGCCGACAAAGGCCGGGAAGTACAGCATCCAGTGCTTTTCTTTAACAAGACCGGCATCGACCAAGTCCAGCGGCAATGCCACGAATACCGCCGTCAGCACCAAATGCAGAATAAAAATACCGGCATCGAGGCGAAATAGCTGCGGATCTTTAAGCATATTTTTCAGCTTGCCCGGTTCCGCCATGGTATCGCCCTTGGGCGCATGAGCCACAGGGTTTGGCACCAACAACTGCACTATCAGCATTCCCAGCAACGCCAGGCCTGCCGTCAGGGCAAACAAGCCCGATAGCCCAAGATGCTGCGCCACCACAGGCCCCACCAACAGCGATAAAGCAAAGGAGAAACCTATGCACATACCTATGATGGCCATCACCTTGGTGCGTTGTTCATCCCGGGTAAGATCCGCCGCCAATGCCAGCACGGCAGCGGCAATGGCGCCCATGCCCTGCAAGGCGCGGCCGGCGACAACGCCGTAGATACTGTCGGACATGGCAGCCAAAACACTGCCAAGAGCAAACACCAACAGGCCGCCGAGGATCACCGGCTTGCGGCCAATTCTGTCTGACAGTATCCCCATGGGGATCTGCAGTATCGCTTGAGTCAGACCATAGGCGCCGATGGCAATACCCACCCACAGAGGTGAGAAGCCTTTGAGATCTTGTCCATAGAGCGCGAAGACAGGCATGATCATAAACAAGCCCATCATGCGCAGCCCAAACACACTGGCTAATGAGAACGCGACTTTTCTTTCAGTGCCGGAAAGTCCACCGTTGGCCATAGTTTTTGCCCTGGATTAAGAATTTTTTAAGGGAGCGCATGTTACCACGAAGGTTTTGAACAGCTCAAAGAGAAAAACCCAAGTCGCCCTCAGCCCTCGGCTGAGGGCTTGCTACTGACAGTATGGTGTCAGTAGCACAAATGCGTCGCCGCTATCGGCACAAGGCAAAATATGTGATACTTGTGCTCTTTTTCTCCAGTGATTAGCCAAAGTAGAGACTGATGGACAAGATAGACATCCGCGGTGCCAGAACCCACAATCTCAAGAACATCAATCTGACCATTCCCCGAGACAAACTCATTGTTATTACAGGCTTATCTGGCTCGGGCAAATCTTCTCTCGCCTTCGATACCCTCTACGCCGAAGGTCAGCGGCGCTATGTGGAATCCCTGTCGGCCTATGCCCGCCAATTTTTGAGTCTGATGGAAAAACCGGATGTGGATCATATCGAAGGCCTGAGCCCGGCAATATCGATTGAACAAAAGTCCACTTCCCACAACCCTCGTTCTACCGTGGGAACCATTACCGAAATCTACGACTATCTCAGATTGTTGTTTGCCCGCGTGGGCGAGCCCCGTTGTCCGGTTCACGGCCAGCCGCTGGCGGCACAAACCGTCAGCCAGATGGTAGACAAGGTGCTGGAACGCCCCGAAGGCGAGCGCCTGATGCTGTTGGCTCCCGTAGTGCAGGGCCGCAAGGGTGAGCATGTCAAATTACTGGAGAACCTGGCGGCCCAGGGCTATATTCGCGCCCGTATCGATGGCGAGGTGTGCGATCTTTCCGACCCACCGGCGCTGGATCTGCATGTAAAACACAATATCGATGTGGTGGTTGACCGCTTCAAGGTGCGCGAGGATCTGCAGCAGCGGCTGGCGGAATCTTTCGAAACCGCACTGGAGCTGTCCGGCGGCGTGGCCACTGTGGCCTGCATGGAGGAAGGCAGCAATGAAGAGTTGCTGTTCTCCGCCAACTTCGCCTGCCCTCACTGTGGTTACTCCATGGCCGAGTTGGAACCCAGGCTGTTTTCCTTCAACAACCCCGCGGGTGCCTGCCCGACCTGTGACGGCCTCGGGGTACAGCAGTTTTTCGATCCCGATCGGGTGATCACCAACGACGAGCTGTCGCTGGCGGGCGGCGCCATTCGTGGCTGGGACAGACGCAACTTCTACTATTTCCAGATGCTCACCTCACTGGCCGAGCATTACGGCTTCGATGTGGAAACTCCCTTTGGCGACCTCCCCGCCAAGGTGAAGCAAATAGTGCTCTACGGCTCAGGCAAAGAGAATGTCGCCTTCCGTTATATCAACGATCGCGGCGATGTAGTGGTTCGCAACCATCCGTTCGAGGGCATCCTCAACAACATGGACAGACGCTACCGGGAGACAGAGTCCAACTCTGTGCGCGAAGAGCTGGCCAAGTACATCAGCAACCAGGCCTGTTCCAGCTGTGGCGGCTCACGCCTGCGCGAAGAGGCCCGCAACGTGTTTATCGGCAATATCAACCTGCCGGAGTTGACCACCTGGTCCATTGGTGAGGCCAGCGACTACTTCGCCACCCTGAGCTTTGAGGGGCAAAAGGCGCAGATAGCCGAGAAGATCCTCAAGGAAGTGGGCGATCGCCTGGGCTTTTTGGTCAATGTCGGCCTCAACTACCTGAGTTTATCTCGTTCGGCAGAAACCCTCTCAGGTGGCGAGGCGCAGCGGATCCGCCTGGCCAGCCAAATCGGCGCCGGTCTGGTCGGGGTGATGTATGTACTCGATGAGCCTTCGATTGGTTTGCATCAGCGCGACAACGAGCGCCTGCTCAACACCCTCACTCACCTGCGGGACTTGGGCAACACTGTGATTGTGGTCGAACACGATGAAGATGCCATCCGCATGGCGGATCATATTATCGATATCGGCCCCGGCGCCGGGGTTCATGGCGGTGAAGTGATCTGTGACGGTGACATCAACGCCATCATGGCCTGTGAAGCCTCTGTCACCGGCCAATATATGTCCGGCAAGAAAAAGATCACCGTAGCCGGAGGTCGGGTGCCCTGCGATCCCGGCAAGATGATCAAGCTATTCGGTGCCAGCGGCAACAACCTCAAACAGGTAGATCTGGAGATCCCGGTCGGGCTGCTGACCTGTGTCACCGGGGTATCCGGCTCGGGTAAGTCCACCCTGATCAACGACACCTTCTTCAAGATTGCCCATCGCATGCTCAACGGCGCCACCGCCGAAGAGCCTGCACCCTATGAGCGTATCGAGGGCATGGAACTGTGCGACAAGGTGGTAGATATAGATCAGAGCCCCATAGGCCGCACGCCGCGCTCCAACCCGGCCACCTATACCGGCATATTTACCCCGATCCGCGAACTGTTTTCGGCGACTCAGGAATCCCGTACCCGCGGCTATCAGCCGGGGCGTTTCTCCTTCAACGTCAAGGGCGGCCGCTGTGAGGCCTGTCAGGGTGACGGCCTTATTAAAGTAGAGATGCACTTCCTGCCGGATGTGTACGTACCTTGCGATGTCTGTAAAGGCAAGCGCTACAACCGTGAAACGCTGGAAGTGAAGTACAAGGGCAAGAACATTCACGAAGTGCTGCAGATGACGGTCGAGGAAGCCCGTGTGTTCTTCGATGCGGTGCCGGCCATTGCCCGTAAACTGCAAACCCTGATGGATGTCGGTCTGTCTTATATACGTTTGGGCCAGAGCGCCACAACCCTTTCCGGCGGCGAGGCTCAGCGGGTCAAACTGGCTAAAGAGCTGTCGAAGCGGGATACCGGCAAGACCCTCTATATTCTGGATGAACCCACCACAGGGCTGCACTTTGCCGATATCCAGCTGCTGCTGGATGTACTGCACAGACTCAAGTCCCAGGGCAACACCATAGTGGTGATTGAACACAATCTGGATGTGATAAAAACAGCCGACTGGATAGTGGATCTGGGGCCGGAAGGTGGCTCGGGTGGCGGCACCATTCTGGTGGCCGGCACCCCGGAGCAGGTGGCCGAGCATCCAGAGTCCCATACCGCCCGCTTCCTGAAGCCTATGCTGTGAGGTGACTGTGACAGGCAACAGACTACTGTTATTGGCCCTGGTTATCTTTATGGCGGGTTTATTGCTGGCGGCTTTTGACCCCTTGGTAGGCAACTGCAAACGCTATTTGGGTGAGGTGGTGCATTCCGGCCCGGACGGCACCACAGTCGCCCTGCCCGATGGCCGCACGGCGCTGGTGGAACCCAGTGCCCTGCCCCCGGCGACGCAGGTCACCATAGGCGCCAAGCGTCATTTGGTGTCGGGTATTGAGGTATTCAAGCTCAAGGGCAGAACAAAGGCAGATACGCCTTCGGCCAGCCGCGGCGGCAATACCCTACCGCCTAGCTATCAGGGCGGCGTGGCACAAGCCGCGAAATAAGCAGGCAAACCTGTCTCGGGGAATGGTATAAACTGCAACATAGCTTGAGTTGATTACCCTTGCCGGAGGCAGGATGCCGATGACACTCTCTATTCACCCGCAGCTGTGGGCACTCTCTATTCACCCGCCGCTGTGGGCACTCCTATTGATATTGCCTATGCTTGCTGCCGGTTGCAGCAGTTCGCCCGAACGCTGCGGCGCTGAGATTCAACTGAACTGGGCCGAGACAAAGCAGCTGCAACAGGATGTCGAAGTACTTGCCTCGCCCAGGCTGCAAGGTCGGCGCAGCGGCACCCAAGGCGCTGCGCTCAGCCGCGTGTATCTCACAGAGCGCTTTGAACAAATCGGCCTGCAACCGCTATCTTCGGTATTTCCGCCCCTGGCCGAGACTCTGAGCGGCTTTCAACACTCATTCAACTATGTCGATGGCTTTGCTGACGCTCAGGGCATCAACCTGCAGGGCTGGCTGCCGGCAGCCCGGCCAACCACTGAGTGGCGCCTGCTGATTGCCCACTATGATCACCTGGGCGATCGCGGCCCGGGCTTTTATCCGGGGGCCGACGACAATGCCTCTGGTGTGGCAGCCTTACTGGCCATAGCCCAGAGAGTCAAACAAGCGCCCGGTCGCTATAACCTGCTGTTTATTGCCAGTGACGCCGAAGAGCCGGGACTCTATGGCAGCAAGGCCTTGGTGAGCGCATTACAGCAAAGCGGTTTTGCCGAGCACATCTCGCTGGCGGTCAATCTGGACATGATAGGCAGGCCCGGGCTTCCCTATGCCATCTACCTCGAAGGCAGCCGCTATTTCCGCCACTATGATGACTTTAGCGCCTATCTGATGGCGGGCACAGGGTTGTGCATTCGCCCCAGTCATCCGCGCCCCATTGGCCGCAGCGTGCAGCGCAGCGACTGGCTCAGGGCCTCGGATCATTACCCTTTCCACCGGGCGGGGCTTCCCTGGCTCTACTTCGGTGTCCCTGCCCACGCCCAGTACCATACCCGTGATGACACGCCCGACAGACTGGATTATCCTTTTATCGGCGCCGTGGCCGAAGCAGCCGATCTGCTGCTGCGACTGCCATCGGAACAGTTACAAAACCGATAGTTGGCCTACTATTTGCTTTAAATTTGCCATAAAAATACCTTTAATCGTAGAAAATAGCAGATTTCGCTGTTATAATCTGGCGTTTTCGGTGCGGGAAATCGACACGGGGTTGATTTTCTGTCTGTGAAACTTTCTGCGTCATCCAGACGCGTCCACAAGGCTACAACCCATGTCATCCAGTGAAAAAACTTTCCGAGAACTCGGCCTCTCCGAGGCGTTGCTGCGTGCTCTAGATGAGCTCGGCTACGAGAACCCGACCCCAATTCAAGCCGCGAGTATCGCCCCCCTGATGGCGGGCCAGGATATTCTCGGCCAGGCACAGACAGGTACAGGTAAAACCGGTGCCTTCGCTCTGCCTCTGCTTAATGCAACAGATCATAACCTCAACGCACCGCAAATTCTGGTGCTGGCACCGACCCGCGAACTGGCGGTACAGGTAGCTGAAGCTTTCTCCAGCTATGCCAAATTCATGAAAGGTTTCCATGTACTGCCTATCTATGGCGGTCAAAGCATGCACCAACAACTGCAGGCGCTGCGTCGCGGTCCTCAGGTAGTCGTTGGTACACCAGGCCGGGTCATGGACCATATGCGCCGTGGCACCCTCAAGCTCGACAGCCTCAAGGCTCTGGTGCTTGATGAAGCCGATGAAATGCTGAAAATGGGCTTTATCGACGATATCGAGTGGATCTTGGATCATACTCCGGCCGAGCGTCAGCTGGCACTGTTCTCTGCCACTATGCCTGAGCAGATCAAGCGGGTTGCCAACAAGCACCTGAACAACCCTGCCACCATCAGCATTGCCGCCAGCCACACCACGGTAGACTCCATCGAGCAACGCTTTGTACAGGTGTCCCAGCACAACAAGCTGGAAGCCCTGGTACGTGTGCTCGAAGTGGAAAACACCGAAGGTATCATCATTTTTGTGCGTACCCGTAACTCTTGTGTGGAACTGGCCGAGAAACTGGAAGCCCGCGGTTACGCCTCATCACCACTGCACGGTGATATGAACCAACAGGCCCGTGAGCGCGCCGTGGATCAACTCAAGTCCGGTAAGCTGGACATTTTGATTGCCACCGACGTTGCCGCCCGTGGTCTGGACGTTGAGCGTATCGGTCACGTGGTCAACTATGACATCCCTTACGATACCGAAGCCTATGTACACCGTATCGGTCGTACCGGCCGCGCCGGTCGTACCGGGATGGCGATTCTGTTTGTGACCCACAGAGAGATGCGCATGCTGCGCACCATTGAGCGTGCCACCAACAGTCGTATTTCCCCGATGAAGGTGCCAAGCCCTGAAACTGTGGCTGAGCGCCGTCTGTCTCGCCTTGGCGAACAGGTTGCTGCCACCATAGCCAACGAAGAGCTGGACTTTATGAAAGGCGCTGTGGCTCAGCTGTGTCAGCAGTTGGAAGTGGACACAGATATTCTGGCGGCCGCACTGCTGCAACAGGTACAGCAAGAGCGTCCGCTGCAGTTGCCTCCGATCCAGGAGCGTCAGCGTGACAGCCGTGATGATCGCAGCTCACGCGACGATCGTGGCTCACGGGAAGATCGCGGTTCGCGTCGTCGCGACTCTCGTCCGGTTCCCGGCGATCTCGGCAAGGCCGAATCCCTGAAGGATAACCCGGATCTGCAGATGTGCCGTTACGTGCTGGATGTGGGTCGTGAGCACGGCGTGGGTGTGGGCAATATCGTAGGTGCCATCGCCAACGAAGCCAGTATCGACAGCCGTTACATAGGCCAGATCCAACTGTTTGACTCTCTGACTACAGTCGATCTGCCTGCCGGTATGCCTAAAGACGTACTGGCGCACCTGAAGAAAGTTCGGGTATGCGGCAAGCCTATCAATATCCGTGAAGCCGGTAGCCAGAGCTTCGAAGGTGAACAGCGTCCAGCTCGTCGCCCTCGCAAGCACTCAGGAGAGCGCCGTCCGGATCGTAAGCCCCGTCGTCGTGATGACCGCAGCTGATCCTGCGGATTAAATAGACTCGGTAAAAATGCCGCTCACTCATGGTGAGCGGCATTTTTCTTTATATTGATTAAGCAGTGCCGACAGATACAACTGTGCTTGGGAATATCCCGCAGCGCCAGTTCCAGGTAACTGAAGTCGGCCTTCATGCACCAGCAAAGCGCAGGATCTGTCCCGGCCGCCATGGCGCATTGGTTGGCTTGTTGGCATACAGGACAACGAGCGGCGGACTTTTCGGTCATGAAGCCTCCCTGTCAGCAGGATGATTGATGCCGTCCATCACGGGAGCATCCTTGAAAGCAAAGGGATCCAACTCGTCAATGCACCCCAGATTAACGCCATACTCCTGTGGATTCGAGCGCCTTTGATGATGAGTATAGATACCGCAGCGACTACAGAAATAATGTTTGGCGGTATGGGTATTGAACTGATAACAGCTGGTGAGCTCTGCGCCGCTCACCAGCTTGAGATTAGCCAAGGATACAGAGGCTACCGGCGCACCACGGCGGCGACACATGGAGCAATCACAACGGCGAACATTGTTCACTCCTTCGGGAAAAGTGAGCGCCAACTGAACCCCGCCACAATGGCAACGGGCAATATAGTGAGTCTGAGTCATGACAATCCTTGTAATCCTGATTGAACGGGCAAGCTTAATTAGAGAAGGTGCGAACAAGTCCCATGTGTGCTCTGCGTCGGCTTATGGGCCTGGATGCAAGGCGTGGTTCGCAGCAAATGGTCATAGTCCTTTGCAAGAAGCACAACACAGCAGGCAGATCTGTAATCTGGGCTTTCACAGTAAAACGGCATACGGCCTATTTCATCTTGCCCCAAGGTACACTGCTTGCCAATAGACAGAAGCTGAACTGCCAAGCCAAAGAAAGTAATCACCCTGACAAAGAGTAAGCATTTCCCCCGATATTGCTGCAGCCAATAGCCAAGACTCCCCATCATAATGGAGCAAACTGCGACCCACATCTGCTGCGCCCCCTGCTTAAGCCAATGCCGAATTTCAACCCCAGGAGTCGGTGATAAGGCGCAGCGACCACCGCCTCAGTATAACGCTAAGCATAGTAACCCAGGGACTTTCCGCCCCTATCACAGCGAGGATTTGTCATCAGCGCTAGAGAGTTGCCAACGAGTGTTTCTGATCGCGAACAAAGAGCCTGTCACCATACAGCAACAACCAATCTCATTGATTAGCTGAGTTTTTCATTTAATTTTAAGGAAGCATTTTTCAGTTATAACCCTATGGATCCCATGCCACAAAATAGGTAGACTGGCCCCCGGTTTACCTCCTTGGAAACAAACCAAGGGATATGATTTGGGGGCGTAAATCGGTTGCTTGAGTAGCCAGTACGCGCTCTCCTCAACTTATAGAGAAGGAAATAATGGGTTTACAAGAAAAACAATGGAAGCGCTCTATCGAAGAGCAGTATGTGGTTGAGTTCAAACAGGACATGAAGAGCATTCTGGATGCCGACCTGGACGTAACCTTTGACTGGGACAGTTTCGACAGCGCCAAAGAGATCATGTACGTGCCCACCTATGCACTGGATCGTGTCAAATCCGCGTTTAAAGAACTCGCCAACGACCAGGATGCCAAGGAAGAGATTGTTGCGCAGATCAAGACTCTGCATATCAAGAACATCAACGACAATGCCGAAGAAGCCAAGAATATGCGTATCGGCGATGGCGTTTTCGCTCTCGAAGTCGGTTTCGGCGGCAACCACGCCTGTGTCTTTAACGACACAGCTATCCGCCAGTACCTGGAAAACAACCTCTGATCATCCGAGCAGAGCGTGATACCTGGGCTCATCTCCGTTTGAGCCCATCAGTATCCAAGGCCGGTCCTCCCCTGAGATCGGCCTTTTACTTTTTAATGGCTTCAGTCAGTCAATTACCTCCCCCGGGCCAAAACCACAGAGTCAAGTTCCCAACACTGTACTACCAAATAAAAAAGCGCGCCTACTATGGCGCGCCGAATAGATTAAGGCTATTGCCTTACGACTTCTTGGGGAAAATGGGATAAGCCTCTTTGCCCAGCAAGGTACCCTTTACCTCTTTACCGTAGTAACCGGCATGCTTGTGATACTTGCCTTGGGTTTCCTCGAGCTTTCCTTTGAAGCGGGGATCCTGAGGACGTTCATGGGAGTTGATATAGGCGGCTACATCCCAAGCTTGTTGAGTGGTCAGCTGCATACTCTTGCCCAGTGGCATATTCTCGTGGATAAAGAAGGCAGCCGTGTTGACCCTATGCATTCCGGCGCCCCAGTTAAAACTCTGCGGTCCCCAAAGCGGTGGCAAGGCATACACACCGGCTATCGCTTGCCCCTGACCATCGGCGCCATGACACGCCTGACAATGGGCCTGATAAACCTGCTCACCGCGGGCCGGATCATAAGCCAATTCAGGTTTGGGTATTGAAGGATAACCCCGGCCCGGCAGATTGGCGCGTTGATCTACCGTCAACTGCTGCTTAATGGCTTCAGGGATGGGGAAGTCTTCCCGTTTGCCGCCCTTGATAAGCTCGGCATCGGCCAGTTCAGGCACTTCGCCTTTGACACCGTATTGATCCATCAAGCCACCTACCCCAAGCCAATAGGCATAGGCAGACAGGGCCACCAATTCAGGGCTGCCGCTCTCTGGCGCCTTGCCATTCATTGAATAGGTAAAACAGCCCTGAATACGCTCTTCGAAGCTGTTGACCTTATCGTTCTTCTTTCGATAGGCAGGATAAGCGAAATAAGCGCCCCAGATAGGAGAAGCGTTGGGCTTACGACCGGCATCCATATGGCAATTGACGCAGTTCAACTCATTGCCGACGTATTTGTCGCGCAGTTGCTGAGTATTGACGAACAACTGATAGCCCTTGCGCACCTTATCACCAAAGGCACCGGCCGGAATCGCATCCAACGGTCTGGGGATCAGATATTCCTGCCCTTGTACCTTAGGTGATGATGGCAGTTGCGCCTGGCGATCGGGCAGATTCTCGGCCTGGGCCTGAGCTGTCATTGCGGCCACAGCACCCATGATAAACAGAGTAGATTTTTTCATGCTGCGTCCTTACTTGAGGTTGGCAAAATAGCTGGCAATAGCATCGATTTCGGCGCTGTTGAGCTGTTTGGCAACATGCTCCATCATGCCATCGACATCGCCTTTACGGCTGCCATCCTGCCAGGCTTGCAGTTGAGTCTTGATATAACTGGCTTGCTGACCGGCAAGCCTGGGGAAAGTGCCGCCACCCAGGCCGGAAGGGCCATGACAAGTCACACAGGCGGGTAGGTTCCGGGTCCAGTCGCCCTGGTACACCAGTTTTTCGGTCGGATCGGCAAATACCACCTGCTCACCTCTGAGCTGGGGTTTGACTTCAGCGACGCTCTGGGCCGCGAAGTAATCCGCCACCTGGCCGATAACCTCATCCCCTTGCAGGGTCATGGCCATGGGCATCATGGTAGCGTTTTGGCGGGTTCCAGCCTGAAACAGCTTGATCTGTTGTTGAATATATTGGCTGGAAAGTCCGGCGAGTCTTGGGCCCAATGGCTCTACGCCCTGTCCCTGAGGGCCGTGGCAACTGCCACAAAGCGCGGCCTGCGGTGGCATAGCCGGCTCTGCTGCCATAGCGGTTCCTATGGACTGAGCCAACAGCAGCAGGCCACCTGCGGCGAGCGTGATTGATTTCATCTGTTATCCCCCATAATGAGTAAGTGCTATAGCATAGATCCAAATCACATATATGAGAAGTTTGCGATAAATATCAAAAAACCAGCAAAAACGGCCATAATCCAGATGCCATAAGGTTTGCAGCTCAAATAAATCTTCGGCTTTGAAATATTTGCTTACGATTTGAGTTTTATAAAAAACCCTTTTCTAACAATGTATTGGATAACGATTCTCGTTTAGAAGTTATTACTCTCCAAAGCGGGTCGTCTCAAAGCTATTGAGAAAATGATGTAATAGATAACAGGCCAACAAGGTGCCGACTATGGCCACCAGAATGCTACTCACCCGATACAGGGCACTGAAGATCAGATCATTGCCCGGAGTCAGATATTGGCCGAACAATATTCCCAGAGTGGTCATGGCACCAAAGCCCACCGCCGAGCCACTGGCCTCTTTGACATGGGCCTGGGCAAACAACAAAGTACCGAACCAGAGCATAGGTACGACCAACAAAAGCACACCGGACCAGTCATACAGCAAGAGTTGCACCGCCATCCCGTATACCACCCCGAGCACAGTACCCATTGCCCGTTTGCGGGCATAGTCGAGGGCACCGTTCCAATGCATGGGAAACAGCAACAACAGTGTAGTAGCCTGCGCCGACATGGAGTCGCGCAGATCAAAGGCCTGGAATATCAGAAACGACAGGGTTGCAACGCTGGCCCCCATCAAAGCTTCATGGCGCATTCTGTGGGGCTGTTTGGGCCCGGGGACATAAGCATTACGAGGTTCAACATCCGGGATCAGCACTGTCATCAAATAAGCTATCAGCACAGACAGCACACTGGCCCAAAAGTTACCGAAGATGAGGTCGTTCAGGTCGGTATCAGGATAGCTGGCAAAATGCAGCATAATGCTGAGGCTGATCACCCCGTTGGCACCAAACAGAAACAGGGCGCCGCGGGACATGCAGGCAAAGCGATACAGAAACAGCACAAAGACAATCAAGGTCATCAGTGCCGGATGACTGCCAAACAAACCGCCTATGATGCCCACCTCAACCCCACAGACAACAGCCGCGGCCAGTAACTGCCGCGCCGCATGGCCGTTCATCACTGGCACCAGTCCCAGCAACAACATGGGGATGACAGTATAAAACACCCCGTAATTCCAATTCATCAGCTTACAGATCAGAAAGCCGAGGCTGGCGCCGGTGGCGATGCGCAGGCACTGGCGCAGCTCATTCTGAGTCAAGGGGTGGTGACGCAGGATCATCGGCCACCTCAATAGATGTAGTGCAGCAGGCTGACTGCCTTGATCTGCAGCTTGGCCATGAAACGATAGAAACTATTGTCCGGCAGCAGTTGTACGGTGGCTCGGGAACCGGCCGCCAACCTGGGGTATTCTTCACTCTGGAGTTCAAAGTGCAGTCGCAGACGCTGAGCGTCCCGCACCCAACGATCTGACTCGGTCGGCGTCGCCAGCATGCCGTTGGCATCGAATTGTCCAGCGCTGACACCGGCATCGCGGCTGCTGACTCTGGCAGGGTAGAGTCTGCCTGGCTCGGCATCGAACGCCACCCAGGCTTCAGTGCCCGACTCAACTCCCCTGAGGGTTTTCTCGCGAAAATCGGCAATGATATCCATCTGCTCCGACACTAGAGCCAATACGGGTTGGCCCTTGTTGGCCATGCTGCCACTGGCCAGTTGTAGGTTGGTGACTATGCCTTCGTGTTCTGCCAGCACCTTGGTGTAACTCAGATCCAATTCTGCCTGAGCCAAACGGCTGCGGGCCTGGCGCAACTTGAGGTTCTCTGTCCCGGCTGTTCCCCGGGAAACCTTGAGTTTAGCCAGTTGTGCCTTGGAGGCTGCCAACTTGGCTAACGCCGAGCTGGCATCAGTATCGGCCTGATCCTTAAGCTGGCGTGACACACCATTGCTGGCATAGAGGGCATCCAGGCGCCTGGCCTCACGTTGTTTCTGTTGCAACATGGCCTCATTGGCGCTGACATCTGCGGCGGCGGCCTCTATGGCTGCATCCAGCTCGGCGTTATCCTGCATCGCCTGCTCCAGCGCCAATTTGGCCTGCTCCAGCGCGAGCTCAAAAGGAGCCGGATCTATGGCGAAGAGTAACTGCCCGGCCTCTACATGTTGATTGTTGGCTACAGCCACAGATTGCACCGGGCCACTCACTTGGGGCGCTACCTTGACCACAGTGCGGGTCGCCATCGCCTGCGGCGTCAGCGGCATCTCCAGATCCGCCAACATGAAATAGGCAAAGACCAGCACAAAGCCCACCATGGAAAATTTAACGAGTCTGGCAAATTGTTGATCTGGCGTCATAAAGTCTCTCTCATTTCGCTTGCTCTTGCTGCAGCTGATGTTGGGCGTTATCGCAAATCCTGGTGATCACGGCTTCAAAATGAGCCAGCTCATCCGGATCTATGCCCGCCAACAACTTGGCCCGTACCTGGATGATCCTGGCCTCCATGGAGCGAATAACTTCCTCACCTTGGGCCGTCATGGAAACGATGCGCGCCCTTTTGTCATGCTCGCAGCTGTGGCGAGTGATCAACCCCTGCTGCTCCAGCTGACCCAGGGTCCGCATCAAAGAAGGCAATTCAATTTCCAGCGACTCGGCCAACTGCTTTTGACTGATATGGTCGCCCATGCGTCTCAGCTTCCATAGCGCGGTCCAACGAGGATGGGTCAGCCCCAAAGGCGCCAATTCATTGTCGGCGACCATGCGCCATAAACGGTGTAAACGCCCCAAGCGCTCTCCCAGAGAGGTCTCTGTCAGCTGTTCTATATATTTGTGCATCTTGATTAACTGGTTACTTAGCAGGCTAAGCATTTTACTTATTTAGCCTGCTAAGTAAATACCTAATCGGGAATAAACCCGATCTGCCTCGCACATCTGTTCAGTAAGTAAACGGATCTGGACAAAAATTTGTCATAAGTCGCAATTACTTAACACTAGTAGCACTATAATTATTCAACCTTGTTTGACCCTGGGAAGGTACAATGAGCCCGGCGCAAGGTCGTGGCGATCACCAGGCCACATCAAGCTGCCGCACTCGTTTCATCCCCCCCCCCATGCCTGGAGGCTAACTTGTTCTCACATCTAAAAATCGGCACTCGAATTGTGCTGGGGATCTGCGCCGTACTTATCGCCATGATGAGCTTTATCATGCCCTTGGTATTGTCGGAATTTTCCAGCCAAATTGATAATGCCGAGCAGCGTGAACTGCATAAGCTGTATCAAACCGCGATTGCTGAAATAGATTCTTCAGGCAGATTGGCTGAGGCGTTGGCTACTGTGGTGGCCAATACCCCGGAAATGCAGCAAGAATTCGCCTTCGGCGACAGGGATTCACTCAACAACCGCAGCCAACAACTGTTTGTCCCGTTGAAACGGGATTTTGCCGTGCAGCAGTTTCAATTCCATCTGCCACCGGCCACCTCTTTCCTCAGGGTACATAAACCGGAAAAGTTCGGTGACGATCTCTCAGGGTTTCGCCAAACCGTAGTGCAGACCAACAACAGCAAGCAGCCGATAATGGGGCTCGAGAAAGGGGTGGCCGGCCTCGGGATCCGCGGCCTGGCTCCAATGACTTATCAGGGACAACACACAGGTTCGGTTGAGTTTGGCATGTCATTCGGTCAACCTTTCTTTGATGCCTTCAAACAGAATTATCAGGCCGAAATTGCCCTGCTGACACCTGACAGCAGCGGTTACCGCCGTTTTGGCGGAACCTTTGAAACCGCGGCTTTCAAAGACACGGCGCTGCTGCAGAAAGTACAACAGGGAAAAGCTGACAAGTCTTTGATAAGTTTGAATAGCAATAGTCATGTCCTCTACCTGCATCAGGTGACTGACTTTTCCGATAACCCCATTGGCGTACTGGCGATCGCCATGGATCGCAGCCACTCGGAAGCCAGCCTCTGGTATATCAAACTCAAGTTGGTGGCCATTGGTGCCATAGCGCTGTTGGCGGGCGCCGTTATCGCCTTCTTTATCGCCCGCAGCATCACCCGCCCTATCGCGCAAACCACCAGCGCCATGGAGGATATCGCTCAAGGGGAAGGCGACCTGACCAAGCGTATCGAAGTGAGCAGCAAGGATGAAATTGCCGATCTGGCACGGGCATTCAACCTGTTTGTCGCCAAAATCCAGCAAACTATTCAGCAGGTGACTCAAGCCACTGACTCACTGGCAACCTCAGCCGAAGAGATGTCCGGCATCACCAGCGCCAGCCGCCACAGCGCCGAGCAGCAGCAAAGGGAAACCGAACAAGTGGCTACCGCCATGAATGAGATGGCCGCCACGGTTCAGGAGGTCGCCCAAAATGCCACAGTTGCCGCCGACTCGGCAGAGCAAGCCGATGCCGCCACAGATTCAGGTAAACAGGTGGTCAACAGTGTGGTTGAGCTGATGGCCGGACTGGAGTCAGAGATCCGTGGCGCCGCGGCTGCTATCGACAAACTCGAGCAGGACAGTCAGGCGATAGACTCTGTGTTGGAAGTGATCCGCAATATTGCCGATCAGACCAACCTACTGGCACTCAATGCCGCCATTGAAGCAGCCAGGGCCGGCGAACAAGGACGGGGGTTTGCCGTTGTCGCCGATGAAGTACGCACCCTGGCGAGCCGCACTCAGGCATCGACAACCGAAATTCAGCATATGATTGAAACCCTGCAGCAAGGGGCGCAGTCAGCCGTCGGTGTGATGCAAAGCAGTAATCAAACCATGGATAAGTGTGTCGCCGAAGTGCAAAACGCCGATGCGGCTCTCAATGAGATCCGCGCTGCAGTTTCCGCTATCACCCAGATGAATATCCAGATAGCCAGTGCCGCCAACGAGCAGTGCGCCGTCTCGGCCGAGATCAATCGCAATCTCAACAATATCAATGATGGAGTGGCTCAGGGCAGTGAAAGTGCTGCCCAGATAGCCGTCGCCGGTGAAGAACTGGCACAGCTATCGGTACGCCTCAAGCAGTTGGTCAGCCAATTCAAGGTTTAACCCACTAAAGACAAGCCCACCTATTGGTGGGCTTCATTTTTATCCGCTTAGCCGTTATCAAAGGCCTTCACTTGCCGGGACGTACTCCCAGTGTATGGCAGATGGCATAGGTAAGTTCGGCGCGGTTCAGAGTATAGAAGTGGAAATCTTTCACCCCTTCACGGGAAAGCACCTTAACCATGTCGATGGCCACGTTGGCACCCACCAGTGCCCGGGTACCGGGATCGTTATCCAAACCTTCAAACTGGCGGTGCAGCCATCCAGGCAAAGACACATTGGTCATGGCGGCAAAACGCTTGAGCTGGTTGAAGTTGCCCACAGGCAATATCCCGGGAACAATTTCCACATCGATGCCGGCGGCCACACAACGGTCGCGGAACCTGAGATAAGACTCCACATCGAAGAAAAACTGGGTGATGGCACGGCTGGCACCGGCCTCAATCTTGCGTTTCAAGTTGATAAGGTCAGCCTGGGCATTAGCCGCATCCGGGTGCACCTCTGGATAGGCGGCTACCGAAATATCAAAGTCGGCGACCGAGCGCAGCAAACGCACCAGATCCGAGGCGAAACGTGTCGGCTTGGGACTGCCTTCCGGCAGATCGCCTCGCAGCGCCACTATGTTACGAATACCGCTGTTCCAGTAATGACGTGCCAACTCCAGTAACTCTTCATCACTGGCATCCACCAACGTCAGGTGCGGCGCCGCCACCAGCTCGGTTTCCTGCTGGATCCGTTCGATCACGCTGTGAGTGCGATCCCGCACCCCTGAGTTGGCACCATAGGTGACAGAAACAAACTTGGGATTCAGTGGCTCCAGGCGTTGAATTGAGTTCCACAACAAGGTTTCCATCTCAGGCGTTGAGGGCGGAAAGAACTCGAAAGAAACATTGATGTCGCCGTTGAGCTCAGACAAGCTCTGGTTCAGCGAGTGCGCATGTTGTGCGTGATGAAAAGCCATTGAAAATTCCCTCAACTGTCTATCTGGACGTTTGGACGTCTATATGTCCACATACTAGAGAAACTGTCATTGAAGTCAAGCCCAAAGATGGCTTCAAAGGTGTATTTATCTTAATCAGTATAAAAGCCACTAATGAGTGTTTCTGCAAAGCCTCGGCTTTACGCCTGGAGAGAGCTTTCGCACAGGTGATCCTGTGCCTGGAAAATGAGCGTATATCTTTGGGTATATAGGTAACTTAGAACAACTCAATTATCACAGAATTACACCGACTCCCGCTCGAAGCGGCCGCAGGGCGTTGATGACAATCGCGTAGCGAGGCATGGATGCCGAAGCAGCGCCAGTCGAATCAGGGATGAGCGTCTGGCGCGATAGCGAATTGGCATCATAAGCACAAGGGGGGTTCCGCTGCGTCGCGGGTCGCAGGGGGTTTGGAAAGGGGGCGAGTCGATACAGCCCCCTTTCCTCGGGTGTGGGGCGAAGCTCCACGACTTTACGCCGCTGGAACAGCGGCTATCATTGTTTTCAGCTCAAAATAGCCAAATAACATAGATTGAACTTCCAGCAACGGATGTCTCCCATTGCCTGCCGCAGGCTTATGCACAGGCGAGCCTGTGACACGGCGTGAATACGTCCATGTAGCCTCGACGAAAACATCCTTGTTTTCGACGGTCACTGTCCCGCCTGTGCCTGGAAATAGGTGTATGTCTGCAAATACTTCAGATGTTTCAAGCTACTCAGGACTAACAGAGTTGCACCTATTCCCCCTCGGTGTCGCCGAAAGCCGGTGGCGCAAATAACGTGGCTGAGGCATGGATGCCGAAGCAGCGACAGTCGAATCAGGGGCGAGTGTCGCTTAGCGACAAGCTAACGAGCGCTAGACAGGATGTTAAGCTGGATAAGAGTCACATGGATGTGACTCCGAGCGTCTGGCGCGATAGCGAATTGGCATCATAAGCACAAGGGGTTGTCCGCTGCGTCGCGGGTCGCTGGGGGTTTGGAAAGGGGGCGAGTCGATACAGCCCCCTTTCCTCGGGTGTGGGGCGGCGAGTGTCGCGTAGCGACTGGCTACGAGCGAGAGCCAGGGATGGCGAACTGGCCCTTGTGCATGGAGGCATTTACTCCACGACTTTAGGCCGCTGGTACAGCGGCTATCATAGCTTCCAGCTAAGAGTATCTAAGTTAGTATTGGTCGAGCTTCTGAACCATGATGCAGCCCATCACCTGCGGTGCGCTTTTCGCACAGGCGATCCTGTGACTCGCTGTGGACCCATCCCTGGGCGCTCGACGAAAACGTCCCTGTTTTCGACGGTCACAGTTCCGCCTGTGCCTGGAAAATAGGCATATATCTGCAGTTTAAAACAACTCTGTGTGGAAAGAATTGCACCAATTCCCCCTTCGGAGCCGCCGCGGGCGTTGTTGCAAATTGGCGTAGCCGAGACAGGGATGTCGAGGCTCGAAGGTCGAGCAAGGATGCGAGTCCTGAGTGTAGCCAATTTACTTCATAAGCCAGCGGGGATTTCGGCTACGTCGGGGGTGTCCTTGGGGATGCAAGGGGCTTTGGACAAGCAAAGCCCCTTGCCCGGTGTGGTGTGGAACACCACGACTTTACGCCGCTGGCACAGCGGCTAGCATGGCTTTAAGCCAAAACTCACCAATAAACTTGATCTCAGCTTCCAGCTAAACCGCAAGCCCATCACCTGCGGTGCGGATAGGCTGAAAGCCCGAATACCGTGAAGGACAGGACGTCCGAGAACGGCCACTCACACAGGCTTTTCCTAACCAGAAGCCCACCGGCTTCAAACATGACGCTAATACCAACCCTACTCCTGCAGCAGATCGCGACAGATCTGCACCAGATCCGACTGTACTGCCGCGGCAGTCACTTCCCTACCGGCACCTGGGCCGCGAATGATCAGCGGATTACCCTGGTAGAAGGCTGAGCGGATGACAAACACATTATCTCCCGGGGTCAGGTTAGCGTATGGATGCTGACGCTCGACCCACTGCAGAGAGACTTCGGCGTTAACCTGGCCATCTTGCTGCTCCAGTGAAGCCACATAGCGCAGCACCTTGTTTTGCTCGGCCGCGGCGGCAAACTGCTGCGCGAGAGTGGCATCCAATTCGGGGATCCGCTGCAAAAACTCATCCAGCGGAATATCGGCCAGCGCCTCAGGCACCAGTGAGCTTAAGCGAATATCCTCAAGCTCCAGTTCCAGACCTATTTCACGAGCCAAAATCAACAACTTGCGCTGCATGTCACGCCCGGAAAGATCGTCCCTGGGATCCGGCTCTGTGATCCCCAGCTCTTTGGCCTGCAACACCAACTCGGAGAAAGGTTTGATGCCATCGAAATGCTCAAACAGCCAGCAGAGCGTGCCGGAAAAGATACCGCCGACAGCCTCTACCCTGTCGCCGCTGTTGTGCAAATCATTGAGCGCGTGCTGCACCGGCAGCCCGGCGCCGCAACTGGCGTTGTAACGCCAGAACAGTCGGCGGTTACCCAGTTGCTGTTTCAGCTCACGGTAGAAAGGCAATGGCCCGGAGCCGGCCAACTTGTTGGCACTGACCATATGAATGCCACGGGCAAAAAACTCAGGATACTGCAGTGTCAATCCGGCGCTGGCACTGATATCCAGCGCCACCAGTTCATCGGCTTGCAGCAACGCAAGCTGTTCGAACAGATGTTCATACTGCCAAGGGGTAGCTTCGGCTTCAAACCTTGTCTGCCAGTCATCCCCAAAGATCCCCTCATTGCAGATCCAGGCACGGCTCGAACTCGCCAAGCCCAGGAGTTCAACACTGGCCTCCAGCTCACGTTTGAGGCCGTCGCGTGCTCGGCTAAATAGTTCCACCCAGGCTTCGCCTATGTTACCCACCCCCAGCAGAATAACGCCTATGCGTTTGCGGGGGCCGGCGCAGCGCCTGTGCACCTTCTGGGTCAGCAGGTTCACCTGAGATTTGGGCACCAGGGTGACCAGGCTGAGTTGGTCCTGATACAGAGGCCGCGCTTCACGGCTCAGCAAGCGGGCAAAACTACGGCGATAACTGCCGGCGCCACTGCTTACCAGGGCCACCAGCCCAAGCTCTCTGTCCTCGGTAATGCTTTGAATTTTGAGCTGGGATGTCTGCGCTTCCAGTAACTGCCAGACTTGGCGGGATAATTCGGGAGTAAAGGCCAGCTCAAGTTTGTGTTGCCCTTGAGACCAGTAGGCCAGCGGGGTCAAACCCGCCTCATTGAGCGCATCGAGCGTCTGAGTCTGAGCCCGGCTGCCATTGAGCTCCAGGCTCAAGAGGGACACCTGATTAAGATTGGTCACCACAGGGGCACTTGCGGCATCACTCTTGGGGGCTATCAGGGTAAAGTCGGTATGCGAAGCGTAGCTCGAACGCACCGCCAGGCTGACCTCGGTATCAAACAGCGGCTGCAACGTACGGCAATGCAGTACCGGGGAGCCGAGCCGCGCCAGGCGGTCGGCCTCAGCCAGCGACATGCTGCTCAGCAGTTTGGCATCGGCAATCTTGTTGGGATCGGCATTGAATACCCCTTCGACATCTGTCCAGATAGTCACCCTGTCGATATCGGCCAGGCTGGCTATCAGGGTGGCACTGAAGTCGGAGCCGTTGCGACCGAGCAGCAGAGTTTCCCCTTGGCTATTGGCGCAGATAAAGCCGGTGATCACCAGACGCTCATCGGGATGCTCGGCCAGCAGTCGCTGCACCCTTTCACGGGACTCATCTAGGCGAATCCTGGGCACTGCGCCCTCATCGGCAATCAACAAACTGCGGGCATCCACATGGGAAGCGGCAACACCGGACTCCCGCAGCAGCGCCGCCATCAGTCTGGCCGACCAGCGTTCACCGAAACCCACCACCTGATTGCATTGGTATTCGCTGAGTTCAGGCAAAGATAATAAACTGGCCAGTTGCGCCTTATCTGTAGACAGACGCTCCCGCAATTGACGTGCCTGTTCATTACCCAGCAGCTGTTCAATCAGATTTTGCTGATAACCGACAAGCTCCTGTAGCTCCTCCTGCCACAGAGCGCCCGACTCCTTCAGGGTCAACAGTTTATAGAGAAAATTAGTACTCTTGCCGGCGGCGGAAACCACTACAAGATCATCGGCATGACCATGGGTCAGCAAAATATGGGCGACCCGTCGGTAGCAATCGGCATCGGCGAGACTGGAACCGCCAAACTTATGTAGGTGACAACGTGCCATCTCAAGCTCCTTCAATTCAACAGTTTGCGGCTGCCGCCAATCCGGCGGCGATATCGTCCAGCAGATCCCGGCCATCTTCTATGCCCACAGACAAGCGAATAAGCGTGTCTTTAATACCGGCTTCGGCGCGAGCCTCACTCGCCATGGCTCTGTGGGTCATGGTGGCGGGCACCGCCACCAGGCTCTCAACCCCTCCCAGGCTCTCGGCCACGGAAAACAGCTTGAGCGCGCCGAGGAAGGCAACCACCTGCGCTTCATCACCCTTGAGTTCAAAACTCAGCATAGCGCCAAAGCCACTCTGCTGCCTGGCGGCAATCTCATGGCCTGGGTGGCTCTTAAGCCCCGGATAATAAACTTTGTCGACCACCGGGCTCTGGCTCAGCAGCGCCACTATGCGCTCGGCATTGGCCTGATGCTCGCGGATCCTCAGCGCCAGAGTACGCAGGCCACGCAGGGTCAGGTAGCTGTCGAAGGCGCCTCCGCTCAGTCCAAGCGTGTTGGACCACCAGTGCAGCTGCTCTGCCAATTCGGGATCTTTGGCTACTACGGCACCGCCCACCACATCGCTGTGGCCATTGATGTATTTAGTGGTCGAGTGCACCACTATGTCGGCCCCCAACAGTAAAGGCTGTTGCAGCGCCGGCGATAAAAAAGTGTTGTCGACCACCACCAATGCGCCCTGCTGGTGGGCCGCCTCGGCAATGGCGGCAATATCCACTACCCGCAGCAGTGGATTGGATGGCGTCTCGAGCCACACCATGCGCGGCTTTTGCGCCAGGGCAGCGGCAAGAGCTTGCGGGTCGGTTTGATCCAGCACCTGCAAGCGAAACTGGCCCTTGGCCGCCAGATGGGTGAACAGCCTATAGCTACCGCCATAACAGTCATGGGGCACCAACAAGAGGTCATCCGGCCCCAGCAGGTTGACCACCAGGGTAATGGCCGCCATGCCGGTCGCTGTGATTGCCGCACTGCAGCCCTGTTCAAGCTCCCCCAAGGCATCTCCCAGAATGGAGCGGGTAGGATTACCCGAACGGCTATAATCATAGGCTCTTGGCTGGGTGTGGCCATCAAAGGCATAGTTGGTCGACAGATAGATGGGTGGCACCACGGCCCCGTGCTGGCTGTCTGATTCGATGCCCTGCCGGACCGCTGTGGTTGCTAATCGCCGCTCTGTCATAATCGACTCCTGAATGCTGAAGTTCGACACCATAAAGATGTCTGGACGTCTAAATCTAACCAATGACCATCCGGCCGTCAATAGGCATCAAGACGTTTGGACGTCCAAATGTATGGATTTCTGTTCATATTGCACAGATTTTGCAGGCAATCATTTGACTGTATCCTGTAAGGGTTTAAAATCTGCTGCGAATTAGTGAGATCACAGGTGAATCAATGACTGAATGGAATGGCGAATACATCAGCCCTTATGCCGAACACGGCAAGAAGAATGAGCAAGTGAAAAAAATCACTGTCTCTATTCCGTTGAAGGTACTGAAAGTATTGACCGATGAGCGCACCCGGCGCCAGGTAAACAACCTGCGGCACGCCACAAACAGCGAACTGTTGTGCGAAGCCTTCCTGCATGCCTATACCGGCCAGCCACTGCCCAATGATGAGGATTTGTCCAAAGACAAACCAGACAGCATCCCGGAAGAAGCCAAACGCATGATGGATGCCATGGGCATTGAATGGGAAGACATGGAATAAGTGTCTTATTCCTCTGAATTATCTTATTGTTGAACAAGGATCGCTGCGCGATCCTTTTCTTTTGGGAGCTTGCGAATGCTGTCATTGATAGATCCCGTCACCCTGTTGCTGGCATCCCTGATCATATTTACCGGCGCCCTGACCCAGTCGCTGATAGGCTTTGGCCTGGCCGTGGTAGCCACACCTTTGCTGTATATCGTCGATCCGGAACTGGTTCCCGCTCCTGTTATCGCCATGGGGTTTTCCATCGCCCTGCTGACACTGGTACGCGAGCGCGGTCACCTGGAATTCAACGGTTTGCAATATGCCTTGCTGGGACGGCTCCCCGGCGGCCTGATTGGTGCCACCCTGCTGTTACTGGCGCCGCAGCCGATTATGGGCTTGACCATAGCCCTGATTGTGGCCGTGGCCGTATTTCTCAGCTTCAGAAAGTACAGTATCAAAATCAACCGCCTCAGCTTGTTTATCGCCGGGATCTTTTCCGGGATCTTCGGCACCGTGGCCGCCATAGGTGGGCCGCCTATGGCCCTGCTGCTGGCGGGAAAAGACGCCAGTCAGTTCCGCGCAGCGCTGTCGGCCTTCTTTATCTTCAGCTCATTGATAGCCTTGATCATTCTCGGCTGTTTTGGCCTCCTGACCCTGAGACACCTATGGCTGTCGCTGTTGCTACTGCCTTCGGTATTTCTCGGTTTTCTGGTCGCTGGCCGTTTGGTGGGCAGGGTAGATAAAGAGAAGACCCGAGTCCTGACGCTGGCGCTGTGCGCCCTGAGCGCCCTGCTGCTGACAATCAAATCAACTCTGGCGCTCATCAACGGTTAAATCGCTGTTAGAAGTGATAGCTGGTTTGCAGCACGCCACCTATGGCATCGTCACTGCCAAACATGCCGGTGAGATCCAGCCGCAAGCTGTTGCCTATGGCAAAACCCGTCCCCAGAGAGTAGAGATCGGCGCTGTGATCATTGAGATCCTGGCGATAACCGAGCCGTAAAGCAACCCAGTCAGCAGGCCGGTATTCGCCACCTAAACGCCAATAGCGGCTGCCCTCAAGCTCGGCAAACTTATCGTTGTCGGTAAGGTCCAAGTCGCTGCTGAGCGAAAAGGCCGCCCAGTCATAGGCCACCCCGGCGGTAACCATAGGTTTCACCTGATAGGTAAGCTGCACGCCGCCGGCCTCTATGCTGCTTAAGTCCCGCTCGATAAGATTACGTCCGCTGACACCGATAACCAAACCATCCAATGGCTGGAATGCCAGGCCGATATCCAGGTTAAAGCCTGTGTCATCACTGCGATAATCATCATCATTGAAATCATCGGCATCGAAGTTGTTGGCGCTGACAGCATAGTTAAAACTATCCAACCGTTGCAGCTTGGGGGTGACTCCCACTGTCACCGGCATATTGACGATAGATAGCGGATAGCTCACGGCAACTCCGAGCTCGGAAACCGCCCCGGCCACTACCCGCCCCTGGGAGGTCAAATCTTGGATTTCCGGCGGGTTATTGGGGTCCAGATTATCCAGGGCATCAATATCCGCAGCGGCGATTTCGGCAATCCCCAAGGCATCGAGATAACTCTTGAATACAAAGGCATAGCTAAAACCATCCGAAGGCATGACCAACGCCATATTGATACCGGCACTGGCATAGGCGCTGTTGCCCTGCAGCGATTGCAAGTCACCACTGAGGCGCTTGCGGTAGTCATCGATAGCCGCTGTGTCGGCAGCATCTATGGCATCGACCAGAGCGTCATAGTTATCCTGCAAGGCATCAAACTTATCGATCATCTGATCTTTATCTGCGCCATCTGCGCCTATGGTGGGAATAAGTAAACTGAAGTCACTGCTGCGGCGCGAGGGCAAAGCCAGCAGCGCCGGATTGGAAAAGGCCGCCGCCTCACGATTACCGGCCGCCACGGCAACGCCGCCCATGGCATCGGCGCGGGCCTCATAAACATCCTGCCCTGCCAGCGCCAGCGTGCTGGCAAGCCCCGTCGTAAGCAGTGTCAACAGACTCAGTTTCATCTCATCCCCCTCTTGCTTTTATCTGTAACCAGACGCAAGACGTTAGTTACATGGGTTAAAGATAGTCCAGATCTCAGTGGCACAATGGTATCAAGATACAAAAAAAGCCCGTATCAAATGATACGGGCTGAGGCTCAAACAGGTTCAGCAGTGCTTGTTAACCAAGATAGCTCTGACCTGCATAGAGAATAAAGTGCCTAAGTGCCAGCACCCCGGTCAGGCTGCAGCAGGCTACCGCCAACATAGCGCCCTTGGTGTGACGGGTACTCGCCGGCAGCAACAACATTGAAAGCAGTGGGATACCAAAGCCTATACCCACAACCCCAATCCAGAACACGCTGGCCCAAACGCCGCTTGTCAGTGATGCCAGCGCTGCCGCCGCTGCACCGCCCTTGAAATAGAGCGCGCAGAACAGCATGAACAGGAACAGGATTTCTGCCGCCATTACCGGCAGTTCCAAACCGTGCATCCGTCCCAGCTGTGGGCAGTGCTTGTCTGTCTTGAACAGCAGCAGCGCCACTACCGCGTTGGCGGCCGCACCGGCCGACAGACCGGACACCAGGAACAGCGCCGGTAATACGGCAGTGTTCAGCATGGGGTAGGCGTTCATGGCGGAGATCAGGAAGCCTGTGTAAGCACCCACGACAATCGCCAGCACAAACAGCAGTACTTCCATAGTCTTGCGAAGGCCAGTCAGTGATTCTGCAATCCCTTTAAGAAAGCCCAGACCCCAGCTACCGAGATCATCTTTCAGCACGACCAACGCATAGGCAAAGGTCAGCGGAATATAGGCCAGCAGCGCCAACACCCCGATGGACATCACAGATGTCAGGTTGTAGTTGATCAGGATCAGCCAGAAGTGGAACGGCTTGGTCAGGTCAAACACCAGACACAGCATCCCCAAACAGATAGCCACTGGCGCTATCAAGGCTGCCGCCTTGAGAATACCGCTGTCACCCTCTGTCTTGTTTTGCACCCAACGCAGCCCGATACCAATCAGCAGACTACCCGCCGACAACCCAGCCAAGAAGAGGTAAACCGCTATGACCCAGTTCCAGGTTACAGGGTCGTATTGTGTCATATCGCCCCAAGTATTGTTCATGATTGGATCCCCCCTCTCTTGACAGGAATACGGTAGATTCTGGGTTTAGTACCCAGATGGGTCTTGTCCTGATAAGTCACGCGGGTGTTGAGCAGAGTCGCCACCTCGCTGCCGGCCTCGTTGGCATCACCAAACACCAGGGCATCGGTAGGACACACAGTCACACAGGCGGGTTGTTCGCCGCGTGCCAGTCGGGTGTCCTTACAGAAGTTGCACTTGTCGGCCACCTTGGTTTCCGGGTTCATAAAGCGTACTTTGTAGGGACAAGCCGCCACACAGTACATACAGCCGACACATTTCTCTGCCTTGATGGAAATAATGCCGTCCTCGCCCACATAAGCCGCCCCGGTAGGACAGACCTTGACGCAAGGGGCATCTTCACACTGCTGACAGGACACCCTGTGATACTTGAAGTGCAGATGCGGCGCATCACCGAATGGGCCTTCTACCCGTACCTGCAGGCGGGTTACGCTCTCAGGTACACCGTTTTCGCTGCGGCAGGCGACGTTACAGGCCTGACAGCCGATGCACTTATTCTCGTCGTGCACCATCACATATCTTTTAGTCATCTTCGCCTCCCCTTATGCCTTTTCCAGCTTCACACCTGTGGTGTGTACGTTCATACCGCACACAGGTGCAGTCACGTTGGGCAGCAGGTTGCCGCAGTGCACGCCCTTACCGGTCGCCCGTGCCAGCTCCTTGTTCTTGGAACCAAAGCCCATATAGGCGAACACAGTGTCGGGACGTATGCCCTTGGTCACCAGCGCATGACCCTCTTCACTGCCGACACTGGAAGTGAGACGAATGGCGTCCCCATTCTCAATGCCATGCTTGGCGGCAGTGTCAGGGTGGATCCAGACGGCGTTATCGGACATCAGGTTAGCCAGCATAGGCACATTGTGGGTCGCACCATTGGTATGCACTGCCACCTTACCCTGGATAAAGTAGAGCTCGTCCGGTTGCTTCAGGGTCACTTCGCGATAGGCGATAGTGCCACGGCCAGGCGCCATGTCTTCTACCTTGGCGGAGGTCAGTTCAATCTTGCCGCTGGGGGTCTTGAACTTGAGCGCGCTACCATAAGTACCATCTTCATCCATGCCCCTGGCGTTGGGGTAGGCGGCGACAAAGTCGGCCACCATCTTGGGTTCACGCAGCATCAGCGGCTTGCCGTAGCTGACAAAGCCCTTGTCCTTGATGTGCTGTAACAGCTGGGCGTCTTTATTCACCTGCAGGAATTGCAGGGTTTCCATGTTTTCCCAGGGATAGTACTGCTCCAGGCCCATCTCTATGCCCAGTTCACGGAAGATTTGCCAGGAAGGCTTGGCATCGCCAATCACATCTACCACTTGCTGACGCAGGTAGTAGGCCGGATTCTTGCCGGATTTGTCGGCGACCTCTTCATCCCGCTCCAGATAAGTACACTCGGGCAGTATGATGTCGGCCCAGGCGGCGGTTTCACTGATGTAAACATCACAGGAAACCACAAACTCCAACTTCTTCAGACTTTCAACCACCTTGGCACGGTCGGTCATGGTCTGCATAGGGTTGGTACGGCTCATAACCCAGGCCCGTAGTTGGTAAGGCTTGGCTTCCAGAGTTGCATCTATGATTGACTGATAGATACCACCACCGGACCAGGCCATGGCAAACTGCTCATCCATCTGGTCGATGCGTTTGGCTTGCGGCTTGGGCAGTTTAACGCCTGGCTTACCCAGCTCAGGAGCCACAAGCTCACCGGCAAACTTGTTGTAGCCACCGGCCTTCTTGCCCATGTAGAGGCCACCCTTACGCTCCAGGTTGCCGATCAACACGTTGGCGGCATACAGCGCCCGGCGCATATCGAACTCTTCCGGAGTGAAAGTAGATCTGTGGCCAAAGTCGACCACGGCATGAGGCGCTGCAGCGGCGTACTCGTGAGCAATACGGCGGATGTCGGCGGCAGGCACGTCGGAAATTGTCTCGGCCCACTCAGGGGTATAAGCCTTGACCTCGGCGGCAAACTCTTCAAAACCCACAACATAGCGCTCAATAAAGGCCTTGTCATAGAGGTTGTCGGCAATCAACACATGGCACAGCGCCAGGGCTACGGCCACATCCGAACCGGGACGAATGGCATACCACTCATCGGCCTTGTCGGCCACCACAGAGAACCTGGGTTCAAACACCACCAACTTGGCGCCTTTGTCAGCCTGGGCCTTCATCATTCCCCGGGTTTCGGACATATTGATCCCCTCATAGAGGTTATGACCGAAGTTGATGATGTACTTGGAGTTGGAGAGATCCCGCTTCACCTTGGTACCGAACATCGCCTTGGCGGCAACCACATAACCGCCCGGGCAAGTGGTGTTATGGGTAAAGGAGTTGGGGCTGCCGTAAGCCTGACCCAAATAGAACAGGTGTCCGGACAGCGAACCTGACTTGGAGGAAAATGCCACGGCTTCAGGACCATGGTCGGCCTTGATTTGATTCAGCTTGCTGGCGATGGTTTGATAGGCTTCCTGCCAGCTGATTTCGGCCCACTTGCCTTCGCCGCGCTCACCGACGCGCTTGAGTGGTTTGACAATCCTTTGTGGATCGTACAATAAACTGAGGCCGGCGCCGCCACGGGCACAGACCTTACCGCCGAATGATTTGGCTTCTTTGTTGCCAGAAATAAAGACGTTTTTGCCGTCGATTATCCGCGCCGAAATCGGGCAACGGGTCGAACACATCTCACACATACTGGCAACTTCAGTGGCACTGCCGGTCAGAGGGCTGCGCCCCAAAGCCGCCAGCGAACCGGGCAGAACTCCGGCCAGGGCACAGGTTGCCCCTCCGGCTCCAGCCCCTTTCAGAAAGGTGCGCCTATCAAGCTCTATCATGGTTTACCTCCATCCTCTCCCCTCGGGGAAAGGTCGCTCACACAGGTTATTGTTTGAATGGGATTCCGCTTGACTACAGCGGCTTAAGCTCATTGTTTACCCATTAAATTCCTGTGGGTATTGTGGTAAACCACATAGGGGGAGTGAGTGTGATCCAGCCCCCGCAAAGATGCCGGAAAGGACATGAAAGTGTGAGGGTAATCCAGCCTCTAGCCGTTAAAAAAAAGCCATCACAGGCACCAAACTGATTAACAAAAACCACTTTAGAGATAACAAATATTCACAATTGTTAAGCCGATCACGCTCATAAAATCAGCCAAAACAACAGTGATGATTTCTGATCAAAAAATAAAATACAATAAAATCAAATAATTAAAAACAAAACCATCATCTCAATTAGATTTATTTCAATGATATTTTTATCAATTAGATTATTTTTATGGAAGTGATCCAGTTCAAAGCTGACGCACCTCAGGATTGCTAAATTGACAACCGCAAGGACACATAAAATAACAGCCCATTAACGGAGCGGGCGGTCACCCCAGAGGAATAGATGATGAACACCAGCAGCAAACTCGGCCTTCTGCTTTTAGCCTGCGCATTGGCCACAGGCGCCACCGCAGCCGACGGCGGCAACCCCAAGAAAGGCAAACACCTGTACAAGAAAGTCTGTAAAGAGTGTCACAGCAAAGCAGGCATAGGCGGCGAACTGACTCCCATGAGCAAGACCATGAGCCAATGGGACAGATTCTTCGCCAGAGACAAACACAAAGCCAAACCCGAGGCGTTTCAGCCTTTAACAGAGCAGGAACTCAAGGATATTCAACAGTTCCTGTACGACCATGCCGCCGACTCGGATCAACCCCAGACCTGCGGTTGATAGCGCGGGAAGGTGTGAATAAGTCCTCGTGGCACTCTGGCTTGCACAGCAATTGGCGTTCAAGGCATCTGGCTGAAGGCATGCCGGGGCCTGTCGAAGTCGGATAACGCAGAGAGCCGGTTGCTGTGAAAGCCCCAAAGGGCGTGGCTTACAGGCCTGCCTGCTGTGTTGTGCTTCTTGCAAAGGACTAGGCCATTTGCTGCGAACCACGCCTTGCATCCAGGCCTGTAAGCCGACGCAGAGCACACATGGGACTTGTTCGCACCTTCCCATAATCATTAACAGTCAGTAAGCCAAGTATGGGGTTACCCCAGGGCCGCTTGCTGCCTGAAAACGACCGGCAAGGCCGGTCAGGAGAATCTACTATGCGTACTCTTATCGCTCTGGCGGTGGCCCAGGCACTGGGTTTGGCTCTGCTGGGCAGCCCCCAGCTTCAGGCCGGGGAACTGGATGACAGCACCAAGATCCGCGAGCTTAAACAGCAACTGCAGGAGATCACCGAAGAGCTGGATATACTCAACAGCCGGGTGGACAAGACAGAGCGGCACACGGCGCTCGATCGACTGGAGATCAGCGGCGACTTTCGTACCCGAGCCCACTCGCTGCACTATGGCAATGTCACCTGGCATCCGGCGATCAAGATGGACTTCAACGACTTCGGCGCCAAAGCCATGGCCGGCGAACTGGGCAACCCCATGGATCCCTCCTCGCCCCTTGGCAAGATGATGGCTGCCAACCCTGAGCTGGCCAACGCCTTTGCCCAGGGGCAACTGCAGGGCGTTATGCCCTATGTGCTGGCGCCTTATCGCAGTGGCGACATAGACAATGACATCTTCTACACTACTCGGCTACGGCTCGATCTCAAGGCTAAGGTGTGGGACAACGTCAGCTTTGCCGGACGCCTGACCATGTTCAAGGACTGGGGCGATTCCACCGGTGTGCAGGTGTTTGATTCCTGGCGCTCTTTCACCATGGACGGCACCAACTCAGGCAACCCCAGCGGCGACTGGCTGCGGGTCGAGCGCGCCTACTTTGACTGGAAAAACATCGGCGGCAGCGAGTTTTATCTGTCTGTCGGCCGTCGTCCCTCCACCTATGGCCCACCGAGCCACTACCGGGAAAATGAAAAACGTGGCGGCACCCCTTCCGGACACCTGGTCAACTTCAACTTTGACGGTGCCACTCTGGGCTACAAGCTTGGAGAGCTCACCGGGATAGAAGGCCAGGTGGTGCGTTTCTGTTACGGTCAGGGCTTTGAGTCCCAATGGGGCAATGGCGAGCTTTATGGCGATACCGTCAGCAAGGACACCCATCTGGGCGGTTTCAACATTGATGTGATCAACGACGGTAACCACTTCCTGCAGTTGACCCTGTTTGCCGCGCGGGATATCAACGACGGCTTCAAGGGCACCATGGCCTTCCCCAACGAGTTGGCCGGAATTTTCGCCCCCACTCTATACAGCGATCTGCAGAAATTCGACAACTTCAACTTTGTTACCCGGGTGCAACCCAGCGGGGTCATAGGCGACATGTATCTGGGCGGCCTGGGCTATGCCTATGAGTCCGATGACGATCTCAAGCTGTTTGCCTCCTTCGGTTGGACCCGCGCTGAAAGCAACGGCAACGCCGGCATGTTCGGCGGCATGTTGACCGACGCCGTGTTTCAAGCAGAGCTCAACAGCAGTGGCGATGAACTGCTGATGGTGCCATCCAGCGCCGAGTCCGATGCCTCCCACGATGGTTACGGCATCTATATCGGCATGCAGATCCCGGCGCCTTACGGCAAGTTCGGTCTGGAGTACAACTATGGTTCCAAGTACTGGACGCCCTTCACTCAGGCCCAGGACGACCCGGTCGGCAGCAAGCTGGCCACCCGCGGCCATGTGGCCGAGGCCTACTACATCTTCGATATCAACCCCAGGATGTTTATCAAGCTGGCGGGGCTCTACTACGACTATGAATACACTGGCTCGGGCACGCCCGTGGGTGCACCTGTGAAGGTGGATGATGTACTGGACGGCAGCGCCTATTCGCTATTGCCCGTGGTGGATACGGCGCTGGATATCAACGCCTCACTGACAGTGAATTTCTAGGGAGGAACACAGATGAAAACATTTTATCTGCCATTTATAGCCACGGCACTCTGGCTCGGCCTCCTGAGCCAGGCCCAGGCCAGCAGCCCCCACAAAGAGGTGCTCAAGGGCCCCTTCAACACAGGCTCGGAAGTCACCCAGGCCTGTCTTGAGTGCCATGAAAAGGATGCCGATGACTTTATGCTGTCATCCCACTGGACCTGGGAACTGGAGCAGAAACTGCCCGGACGCACAGTCGAACGGGGCAAGAAAAACTCCATCAACAACTTCTGTGTTTCCATTGCCGGTAACGAGCCGCGCTGTACCGGCTGCCATGCCGGTTACGGCTGGAAAGACAACAACTTCGACTTCAAGGACAAGACCAAAGTGGACTGCCTGGTGTGCCATGACACCACGGGTACTTATGTTAAAGATCCCGTTGCAGCCGGTGAGGTATTCAAGACAGTAGATTTGCTGCGGGTCGCCCAGAATGTCGGCAAGCCGGTGCGGGATAACTGCGGCAGCTGCCACTTCTATGGTGGCGGCGGAGATGCGGTCAAGCATGGCGACCTCGACTCTTCCATGGCCTACCCGGACAAGGCCACGGATGTACATATGGACAGCGACGGCAACGACTTCCAGTGTCAGGACTGCCACACCACCCAGAAGCATATGATCAGCGGTAACGCCATGGGTGTGTCCCCCGGCGGTGAAGATCATATCGGCTGTGACAATTGCCACGACAGTGCACCACACGGCAACAAACAGCTGAACAAGCACGCAGCGACCGTGGCCTGTCAGACCTGCCACATTCCCTTCTTTGCCCGCCATGAGCCCACCAAGCTGCACTGGGACTGGTCAACTGCCGGTGAAGACAGGGAAGAGAGCCTGGATCAATATGGTCGTCACAGCTACGCCAAGAAAAAGGGCAGCTTCGTTTGGGGCAAGATGGTCAAGCCCAGCTACGCCTGGTACAACGGCCGCGCCGATGCCTATATGGCCGGTGACAAGATGGATCCCGAGCAGGTCACCCGTCTGACCTTCCCCTTGGGTGACATTCAGGATCCCAAGGCGAAGATCTACCC
Organism: Shewanella indica; assembly: GCF_002836975.1. Classification (GTDB taxonomy): domain Bacteria; phylum Pseudomonadota; class Gammaproteobacteria; order Enterobacterales; family Shewanellaceae; genus Shewanella; species Shewanella indica. The sequence goes on from NZ_NIJK01000029.1 coordinate 281,306, forward strand.
CTTCAAGGTACACACAGGCAAGCAGGTGTACGATAAGGTCAACAAGGTGCTGCTCAATCCCAAGACCTATGGCAAGGGCGGTTTCTGGTCTGAGTTTGACTGGGATAAGGCGATTCGCTTAGGGATGGCCGCCAGCGAGCCCATGCAGGCCAAGGGCATCAGCTACAGCGGTCAGTACGGCTTTGCTCAAACCGAAATGTGGTGGCGTATCAACCACATGGTCTCGCCCAAGAGTGAAGCGCTCAAGTGCGCCGACTGCCACAACGGCGGTGACCGCCTCGACTGGCAGGCGCTGGGCTATGAGGGCGACCCCATGAAGCACAAAGGCGGCGCTCGCCACGCCCGCTGATCCGATTCAGGCAAGCCCTGAAGACCGGCTCCCGCATCTCCCTGCCTCCCGGGAGCCGGTCACTCTCATCTGGTACTCTCTCATCTGCCACTCTCTCATCTGGTACTCTCCAAACGAGATGCCACTTATCCCCAAAAAAGACATTTAGACCCAGAATCGGGCCAAAGTGTCCAAGCGGCACTACACTGAATTAGACTATGACGGTAAATTCGGGTCATTGATGATGCAACTCCCTACAAAAAATGGCATTTTTCTTGCGTTGTCTGGGCATCCTTTTCTGTGGCAAGTGCAATGACAACAAACGGCAAGACTTTTTCCTCATTAAACCGCTCCCTGGGTGAGCTTAGCGGCGCCTTTGCCGATCTGGGAACCTTTCTCCCTCTGGTGCTTGGGTTGATAGCTCTGAATCAGTTTTCTCCCCAAGGCATTTTTCTCGGTTTCGGTCTCTTTGCCCTGGCCACAGCCCTGTTTTATCGCCGCCCCATTCCCGTGCAACCCATGAAAGTGATTGCCGCCCTGGTCATCGCCCAGGGGCTGACACCTGGCATGATGCAAGCCAGCGCCATGCTGATGGGAGTAATACTGCTGGTACTGGCGGCTTCCGGCGCCATCAGTTGGCTGTCGCGGCAAATATCCCAGGCTATCAGTGTCGGCATCCAACTGGCCATAGGGCTGCAACTGTTGTGGATGGGCTTCAAGATGATGGCCGACGAGCCTGTGCTGGGATTCGGCGCCTTCGCACTGATTTTCTTTGCCCGCTTTATCCCGTTGCGCTATCTGGCCATGCCCTTGGTGATTGCCCTCGGCATGCTATGGCAATACCAGCAAGGCGGCAGCGACAGCAGCTTTGTGTTCAACAACACGCCTTGGCACTTGAGCTGGCCCGAGTTAAATGACTGGGGAGCCGCGGCAACCCTGTTGGTGCTGCCGCAACTGGCGTTGACTTTAACCAATGCCGTTATCGCCACCTCAGTAATGGCCAAAGAGAAGTTCCCCGAAGACAGCAAGCGTTTCAGCCCCAAGGCCTTTGCCACCAGCTCTGGCCTGGCCAATCTGCTGCTGAGTCCCTTCGGTGCTTCGGCCATGTGCCACGGTGCCGGAGGGTTGGCGGTGCAATACCATTTCGGTGCCCGCCGCCTGTGGGCGCCGCTAATCTTCGGCGGCAGTTGCCTGCTGATAGCCCTCTCCTGGGGGGAAAACGTGGCCTGGCTGCTGAGCCTTATTCCGCTGGCTATTCTCGGTAGTCTGCTGTCCACCGCCGGCTTGCAGTTGGCCTGGTCCAAACGCCTCTTGGACGGCAAGCCTTTCTGTATCTTTGTTATCCTGGCGACCGCTGTGGTGAGCCTGGCCGTCAATGCCGCCGCCGGTTTGGCTGTAGGCGTGGTATTGGAGTTCGGCCGCCGTCAGTGGCAAACCCTTGGGGCACTGCGATAAAGCCGACACCAGCGACTTGAGTCAAGGATAATCATTCATTCCGGGATGGTGCCCCCATAGGCAGCCACACCCGCACTCGGCAACCGCGGCACTCGCGGCGGTTTTCCAGCTCCAGATGACCATTATGCTGAGTCACCACGTCGCGGCAGATAGCCAATCCCAGCCCCAAGCCATCCTCCTTGGTGGTAGCAAAAGACAGCATCAACTCCGCCGCCGAGGCGCTGAGGCCTATGCCTGTATCCAAGAGTTCCAGCAGCAGCCACTCTCCCTTGGTCCCGGCTGCGGGGGGCGCAGCCTGATAGTCGAGTTTGAGCTGGATCTCCCGTTTACCCGAAACTTCATCCAGGGCATCCATAGCATTTTTCAACAGATTAACCAGCATCTGACTCAGCCCTACAGCATCCCCCAGCAACGGCCGCTCCGACCCGCGGCGACTTATTTTGAGCTCGACGCCCTGCTGCTCCATCGGCCGCTGAAACAGCGCCAGTGCATCCCTGAGCAGTGACTCTATCACCACTGGCTCAGATTCGGCCCGGCGCCGACGCAGCAAACCGCGAATACGATGCACCACGGCCCCTGCGCGGATAGACTGATTATTGATCTTGGTCAACACCTCACGCATGGCATCGGCGCGCTCGCCACAGCCCTCGGCAGCGCGCTGCTCCAGCACCATCATGGCGCCTTCACTGTATTGGGTAATAGCGGCAATCGGCTGATTGAGCTCATGCGCCAGCCCGGCACCAATTTCGCCCAGAATAGCGGCACTTTGCATTCGTTCCAGTTGCAACTCTTTGTCCCGCAGTTGTCGCTCTGTTGCCAACAGGAATTCACTCTTCTGGCGAAACTTATATTCCAGCCACAGGTGGTAGAGAGTGGAGATCAGGAACAGTAACAGCAGCGCTCCGCCCCACTCCTTGTTCTTGCGTACCCAGTCGATGGCGGCTTCATACAGAGGAGGTGGGCCGCCGTGAAGATCCAGCTCCTCATATAGTTTGATCACCTTGAGCTGACTGATAGGAGCTGTCCAGCCCATGGTGTCGGCCTTGATCGCCGCTTCAGAGTCGGAAGGCAAGTCGAACAGCGCCCGGGTCACCGCTTGGGTGATATGACTGGGCACCAGATCAGAGGCGGCAAATGACCAGTTGGGATAGAGGGCGCTGCTGGTCTCGCAGTCATACCCCTCGGGCTTGACGCCGTTGATTACCCGATAGTCCTGACGTTGCACCAAGCCGGTTTCCACCATCTCCTCAAGGGTACAGAAGGGAGTAATGGCGGCATCGACAGTGCGGTCACGCACCTGGTAAACCAGAGGCTCCAGCGGAAACCCCAAAAAACGCACTTCGCCGAAAAAACGCTTGGCAGCAAAGCCACGCTTGTTGAGCAAGCCTACTGTCGCCTGATATCCCCCCAGCGCCTGAGGATCGCTGGCCACCACAGTAGCACCACGCAGCTCCTCAATATTGCGCACCGGGCTGTCGGCCCGCACTATGATAGCCGAGCTGATAGCAAAGGTAGTTCCCAGGTGCTTGCGACTACGCATGGTAGCCAGCCATGACAGGGGCAGCTTGCTGCTGAGGCTAAGGTATTGCCCTGGGTTGGTCACGATAAAGTGGATCCTGTGCTCCAGCAATTGCTGGCTCATTTGATCAAAGGTCAGCGGTTCGACCTCGAAGCGATTTCCTGGAAGTTCTTGGCTGAGATATTGCATCATGGGGCGCCATCTCTCTTTGGCTTGAGCCACACCATGATTGGCCAGCACTCCGACCCGAAACACGGCCTCTATGGGCTCGTCACCCATTTCGGCATCGGTCGCCGGTTCATACAGTTGCGCCGAAGCCGAAGCACACCCGGCCCCCAACAACAGTATCAAGATTAATATTCTGGCCATTCCCACTCCCCTTTTATCCATGAAGATAAGCTAATACAGACAGCAAAAAAATAACTTGATGGAGGGCAAATGTCGGCCAACACCTCAGTGATCTGGCTCTAAAAGCCAACAACCGAGTTTGAGCCTCACCACGACAAAGATTAGGATTGGCTTATTCACCTGAGAGAGGCAAGTATGTGACTGACGTAGCGCTTTATTTGGTGGACGACGATGCCGCCGTCCGGGATTCACTCGGCTTTATGCTGAGCCAATTCGGTTATCAGCTGCAAGCCTTTGACAGCGGCCAGGCATTTCTCCAGGACGCTGAGTTGGAGGCGCCAGGCTGCGTGATCCTCGACAGCCGCATGCCTGAACTCACAGGCCAGCAGGTACAACAGAGACTACTGGAGGCCAACAGTCCCTTGGGGATCATCTTTCTTACCGGCCATGGCGATCTGCCAATGGCCGTTGACGCCTTTCGTCAGGGAGCCTGCGACTTTTTCCAGAAACCCGTGGCCGGCAAGGCGCTGGCCGCCGCTATCGAAAAAGCCTTCGACTACAGCCTCAAGACCCATGAACAGCAACAACTGCAGCAGAAATACGCCACCCTGACCGAGCGCGAGCAGCAGGTATTGCAACTTCTGGTGCAGGGAATGACCAATAAACAGATGTCCGAAGCTCTCTATCTGTCGCTGCGAACCATAGAGGTACATAGGGCCAAGATCATGAAAAAGCTTGGCGTCCACAGTATTGCCGAACTGATCAAGTTCACTCCCTTGGTTTGACTCCCATCCCGGGTGCGACAGCTTGTCGCACTTTGGTTGTTTAGCTTTGCCCCGCCCGCGCACAAGACCCAGAATGGGTCACCCAAAACAACCAAAATCAATAAGATATGCGCTTTTCACCTTCTCCTCTCGCTCTGGCTTTACTGCCTATAATCGGTCTGGGCACTGCCGCCAAGGCCAGTGATTCTCCCATGGAAGTGCTGGTGGTGCGCGGCAGCGTACAGAGCAGCGTGCTGCAGACCTCGCCTGAAGCCACCGCGCCCAAGGCCGATATCAGTGGTCTGCTCAAGTCACTGCCCGGCGCCAACGTCAACAGTAACGGCCCACTAACCGGCATAGCCCAGTACCGAGGCCTCTTTGGCGATAGAGTCGAAACCCAGGTCGGCGGCATGAGCATGGCCGGCGCCGGTCCCAACGCCATGGATACTCCCTTGAGTTATGCCGTGCCTGTAATCACAGAGCAACTCGAACTGGATCGCGGCATAGCCCCAGTCGCCAGCGGCGTCGATACCTTGGGTGGCAGTATCCGGGTAGTGGAGTCCCAGGCCCGTTTCGATGAAGTCAGCGGCCTGGTCAGCGGCCAATACCAGCATAATGGCGAGCAGAGTCGCATCGGCGTCAAGAGCAACTTCGGCGGCGAGCGTCAGGCACTCATGCTGTATGGCGACTTGTTCAAGGGCAATGATGTGCCCGAGAGCGGCGATAACCACAGATTACTGCCAGGGGTCTACGACAAGCAGGTGTTCGGCGGTGAATACAGATTCAACCTGGCCGACAGCAACGCCGATGATGAGTCGATAGCCTTCTCGTTCCAGCATCTGGAAACCACTGATGCCGCCACCCCGGCGCTGCCGATGGATATCGACTATATCCGCACTGACAGATTCAAACTCAGTGGTGAGCACCTGCTGGCCGATTGGCAGATGCGCTGGCATCTGGGCTACAGCGATGCCCGTCACGGCATGGACAACTTCAGCCTACGGATGAAAATGCCTACCATGGCACCGCGCTACACCATAGCCGACTCCAAGAGTTTCGACGGCCATTGGCAAATGGCGAAAGACAGCTGGGAATTTGGCTTTGATTGGCGCCATGCCGAACACGATACTGTGGTGACAGACCCCAGCAACAGCAAGTTCCGGGTGGATAACTTCAACGGTATCAACGACAGTGTTTATAGCCTCTACGCCCAATGGCAACAGGATTTTGGCCGCTGGAGCTGGCAACTGGGCAGCCGGGTGAAACACTACAGGTTTGATGCCGATGCCGTGAGTCACTCTATGGCGGCCATGAAACCGGCAATCAAGACCCTGATGGACAGATTCAATCAGGCCGATCGCAGCCAAAACGATACCGGGCTGGACTTGGTGCTCAACGGCCGCTTCGAAATCGACAATGAGCTGGATGCCATAATCGGCCTGGCACGAAAACAGGCCAGTGCCAGCTATCAACAGCGCTATCTCTGGGTGCCGATGCAGTCCACCGGCGGGCTGGCCGATGGCCGCACCTATGTGGGCCAGATGGACCTGGATCTGGAAACCGCCTGGCAACTGGAGCTGGGGCTGGATTTACACCGTCAGGGTTTCAACCTGACCCCTAGGGTGTTTGTCCAAAGGATAGACAACTATATTCAAGGCCTGCCCACGGATGATCCTGCCGTTATCGCCGCCGGCGATGCCAACACCTTGGTGTTCAGCAATACCGACGCCCTGCTCTACGGCATGGATATCAACGCCCACTGGCAGTTGCATGAACAGTGGAGCCTGGATCTGCAAGCGGCCTATACCTATGGTGAGCGCCGCGACGTGGAAGACAAGCTTTACCGTATCGCCCCGCCTAACCTGACTCTGGGACTCAACTGGGATCAGGGCAGCTGGTTTGCCCGCCTGGAGACAGTAGCGGTTGCCGCCCAGGATAAGGTCTCGGCCACTCAGCTGGAGCAGGAAACTGCAGGCTATGGCTTGGTGAATCTGGCGACCGGTTACCGCGGTGACAGCTTTATGCTCAAGGCCGGAGTCGATAACCTGCTGGATAGAGAATATGTCGATCATCTCGCCGGTTATAACCGGGTAATGGGCGGTGATATCGCCGTCGGCGAGCGCTTACCACAACCCGGTCTCAACGCCTGGGTCATGGGCGAGTACCGTTTTTAAGGGCGCCACGGTTGCCCGCTTAAGGGTTCATCCTCACCGTGCTCCCGCAAGCCGTTGAGATTTCCACTGCAATTGAACCTGCCCCGGCCTTTTCTCGTCTCGGAAGGCCGGGATTTTTTTAAGCAACAGGCTTCTTGGCCAGCTTACGTTGCAGGGTGCGGCGATGCATTCCCAACTGGCGGGCGGTGGCCGAGACATTGCCCTTATTGGCATTGAGTACCTGCTGAATATATTCCCACTCCAAGCGCTTGGGGTGCAGCGGGGTTTCATCAGGCAAGGATGAAGCCGTATGGGGTTTAGGCTCGACTTTGAGTGCCGCCAGCAGTGTCCGGGTGTCGGCCGGCTTGGCCAGGTAGTTATCGGCCCCCAGTTTCACCGCCTCCACCGCAGTGGCTATGCTGGCAAAACCGGTGAGCAACACAATACAGGCCTTGGGCAGGCTGGCTCGCAGCGGTACTATCAGGCTAAGGCCGTTGCTTTGCGCCAATTTCATATCCAGCAGCACATGGCTCGGCTGCCAGCTGCGGGCGCTGAGCAGTGCTTGGCTGGCATCTTCGGCATGGCAGCACTCAAAATCATGCCGCTGCATACGCCGTGTCAAAATGGCCGCCAGCGCCAAGTCATCTTCGACTATCAATAGCCGCTTCATGCCGCATCTCCTTTAATGGCAGAAACCGGCAATAAGGGCAGACTGATACGCGCTTCACAGCCCTGTGGGCCGTTGTGCAGCACCAGCTCGCCCCCCAGCTTCTCCAGACTGGCGTGACTCAAGAGCACGGCAACCCCCATACCTGTGCGGCTCGCCACCGGCATCAGTCCAAGCTCACCCAAGAGATGGGCCTCTATGCCGCGGCCATAATCCTTGATGTTAATTTCAAGCCGAGTGTCACCGAGCGAATCGAAGCCAATTTCAACCTTGGGCTCGCCTATATTGTTAAGGCTAGCCTTGGCAGCGTTATCCACCAGCGCCAGCAGCGCCGGCAATAGACTGGCATCTGTGATAATTTCACGTTCAGTCAGGCCAGCAGGCAGGGTGAGACTGAAATCCACCTCGGGCATCAACAGCATGAGTTGCTGGCGCATATTTTGCCCCAGTGCCGCCAATGTCACGGCCTGGCGGCGACGCTCACGAATCGATTCAGTGGCGCGGCGCAATTCATTGAGTGTGACTTCACAGCGGGACAACGCCTGATCCATTTGCACCTGCGCTTCGGCATCCAACCCCTCTTCCATGGCTTCATCCAGCAGTAATCTCAGGCTCGCCAGTGGCGTTGCCAACTGGTGTGCCATCTGCGCCGAAGCTGTGCCCAACGCCAGCAGCTGTTCCTGCCGCAGCTGATTTTCCCTCAGCCAACCGAGCTCGGTATCCTGGCGTCGCAGACGACGGCTTATCAGGGCGACACTGGTGGTCAACACCAGTGCCGACACCACAAAGTTGAGCCACATCCCCAGGAAGTGTGAACTCATATCCATACCCTGATGACGGATATGGCCTTCCGGCAAGCTTAAGATCATCAGGCTATAGGCCAGAGTCGACAACGCAGCCAGGCTCCAACTGCCCCAGGCGGGCAAGGTGACCGCCGCCAGCGCAATCGGCACCAGCAGCAGCGAAATAAAGGCATTGGTAGCACCACCGGAAAACCACAGCCAGGAGATCCAGAACAGGGTGTCCAGCAACAGGGCGATAAAGATACCGGCACTCTGACGATAAAGAGGATGACGCAACCACAGGGTCAAGGCCAGGTAGGCACTTTCCAGCCCGAACACCCACCACAAGGGTTCAGGTTGCAGCGTCAGGCCAAAGGCGTCACTGCCGAGCAGGGTCAACCCCAATTGCAGCAGCAACCCCAAAACCCGCAGCAACGCCAGTTGATCGGCCGCCGCCAGGCCACCGGTTCGGCCAAATAAGCCAGTCATTCCCATTGGGGTACTTTTCATCCGTTTATCATCCGAAAACCTGCAAAGGCATTGAATCGGCAGGTATACCAAGTTGGCTATGGCATTGCGAGGCTCTGGAATGTCAATGTCTGCCGTCGACGCCTCGGCACGGCCGCTTTACATCATTAACAAGGCTTCACATTTTAGGGGCTTTTCAAAGCCAAAGCACTTGTTTACCCTGTGGATTCACCCTTTTTCATTCCTGAGAGGCTGCAGAACCCGCCGATGACCACTTCCTCTTCCTTGCCGCTGATCCTGGCCGGCCCGATATTGCGCCACTGTGACCGGGACCATTTCACCCTCTGGTGGGTCAGCAGCAAACCGTTGAGCCCGCAATTAACGCTTAAGTTGAGTCACAAGTCGGCGCCCTTGCCGCTGAATGAAGAACAAGTGCACCGAGTACAACTAGGTAAACACGCCTGGCAGTATCTGCTGCATCTGGAAGTTCCCGGATTACTGCCCCAAGGGCAAGCCGTGGGTTATAGCTTGGAAGATGCCGATGGTCAGTCGCTGTTCGCCGATATCGAAGGTCTGTGTTATCCGGACAAATCCTCCCCCGAGCTGGTGCTGCAGCCCAGGCTGGATCGTTTGCTGCACGGCTCCTGTCGCAACCCGCACCATCACAGCGGTGATGCACTGGTGGCGGCCGATACTCTGCTGGAGCAGAACAATGCCCCTGCCGAGCGCCCGGCGCTACTGATGCTGAGCGGCGATCAGCTCTATGTCGATGACGTGGCCGGCCCCACCCTGGTGGCCATTGCCCAGGTAATCGAGCTGCTGGGACTAAAGCAGGAAAGCTTTAGTGACGCCCCACTCAAAGACTCGGCGCAGATAGATTATGGCCCTGACTCCCTCTACCAAAGGCCAAAACAGCTCTTGCCCCGTACCCAGTATCCGGCCAAGACAGCACTTTGGCGCTGGTATATCAATCACCCCATATTCACCTCTTCGATGGCTGAAAACCATCTGCTGAGCTTCGCCGAAGTCACGGCCCTGTATCTTTTAATCTGGTCACCGGAACTGTGGCAGCAACTGGAACTGCCGCAACAGTTGCCCGGGCTGAACGGTAAACGGGCACAGGAGTGGCAGAACCAGTGGCAACACTTATTGGAGTTCAAGGCGGGCCTTGGCAAGGTTAGGCGCCTTTTGGCGCATCTGCCCACCTATATGATTTTCGATGATCATGACATTACCGACGACTGGAACCTGACGGCCCGCTGGGAAGAGGCCGCCTATGGTCACGCCTTCTCCAAGCGCATCATAGGCAATGCCTTGCTGGGGTACACCCTGTTTCAAGCTCTCGGCAATCAACCCAAGAGGTTTACCGACTTTTTCGAAGATCTGAGCGGCCTCTATCTGGCCGACAGCGAGCGCCAGGATGCCCTGATAGACAAGCTGCTCAAGTGTGAGAACTGGCACTACACCCTGGATACTCACCCCAGAATGGTAGTACTGGATACCCGTACCCGCCGCTGGCGCAGCGAATCCAACCTGGCCAAGCCTTCCGGACTGATGGACTGGGAGGCGCTGATGGATCTACAACAGGCGCTGCTGGGGCAGGATAAGGTCATCATAGTTTCGGCGGCGCCGATTTTCGGGGTCAAGCTGATTGAGGCTGTGCAACGCACGGCCACTCTCATCGGTGCTTCGCTGCTGGTGGACGCCGAAAACTGGATGGCACACCCCGGCGCCGCCAACGCCCTGCTGTCGATCTTCATGCACAGACGTACCCCGCAGGAGTTTGTGATCCTCTCCGGCGATGTGCATTACTCCTTTGCCTATGACATAGGGATCCGCTTTCGCCGTGCCAGTCCCAACATCTACCAGATCACCGCCAGCGGCATCAAAAATCAGTTCCCGGAAAAGCTGCTGCCTGTGTTTGATAAGCTCAACGGTTGGCTCTATGGGCATTTCTCGCCGCTCAATCTGCTGACCAAACGCAAACGCATGTCGATCCGCGGCCGCCGCCCCAATGGAGCCCCCAGCAAGCGCCTGGTCAACCAAAGCGGTATCGGCCTTCTGGAACTGGCAGAAAACGGCGCCCCCAAGCGGATAGCCGTACTGCACGCCGATATGAGCCTGACCGAGTTTCAAGCCCCCAAAGACAGTCGCGACTGAATCCCGGGGAGCGGATTTTGATCTGCCCGGCTTGGTGACAAGCCGGCTCAGGTTATAATGCAGGCATTCATCCCGGCTCAGACTCACGATGCAATACCGACATATAGACTCATCCAGACATCTAGAACTGCGCGAATTTTATATAGATAGCGTGCTTTTGGTGCGTCTGTACTCGGGTCGTGGCTGGGTCAGTATCAATGGTGAACGACTGAACGTAAACCAGGATACTCTGCTGATCATTCCCCGTTTTGCCCACATCTCCTGTCATATAGAAGCGGCGCAGCAACCGCTGACGCTACAAACGCTGACGCTGGATGAAGCTTTGCTGGAAGAGTTGGCCGTCGACTATCTGCCGGGCCAATGTCAGACAGATGGTCACTATCGCCGCTACGCCCTGAGTACGCCGGATGCCGCCAGAGACAACTTTGAACTGCTGCGGCTCACCCATGAACTGGTAAACCCAACCCCCCAGGCCCCCTGTCTGCTACGCCAATGTCAGTATTTTATCCTCAAGGCGATACTGGCCGCCGGAGTCGATCTGTTCAATACCCTCAGAGTCAAATATGACGAACCCAGGGAAAGAGCGCTGGCACGCCTGATCATGACAGATCCCGGTCATAAATGGACCCTGGAACAAGTCGCCGCCCGTCTGTATACCAGCCCGGCCACACTCAGGCGTCACTTGCAACAGGAAGGCTACAGTTTCAGTAAGTTATTGCTGGAAGTGCGCATGGGGGTGGCTCTCAACTATTTGACCTTCACCGACTTCCCGGTCAGCCGGGTCAGCAAGCTGTCCGGGTTTCACAGCCCGGCCTATTTCTGCGACAAGTTCAAGCAGCATCAGGGAATGACACCGCTGCAGTTTCGCAGTCATTCCCGCAGCGGCAACGACATTCTGGCGCTGTTTGCCCTCAAGGATAGCGGCTCACCTGGGCACAGACGTCCATCACTGGTGCTGGCGGAACCTCCGGAAACAACAACTGCGAAATAAAATGAGCAGATAACGAAATGAATTCGCTTGGGCGACTCTTGTCGCCATGCTTGACAACTCCTATGATCTCCGGCGTCCGTCGACCTTTCTCTCTTCGCCCTACCGCTTAGTTTTCTGCGGTGCATCCAGGGCGTGGTCGACGCCGAACTGATCGAAATCGAGTCCAACTTTCAAACAACTAGATGCCTTTTGACAATTCCTGGGCAGGGGTAAGTGTGTCTGTAATTCCTATAACGCATGCCAACTGGCGTGCCCGACTCTATCTGCGCTATGGCCCCAGACGGGGGCAAACCCGGCTGCTGCAAAGGGAACAATTTGGTCCCTTGCTGGTGCAACGCCCGTTTCAGGCCGAAGCCGGGGTCTGCCACACCTATCTATTACATCCACCGGGCGGTGTAGTCGGCGGCGACCAGCTGCAAATTATTATCGCCGCCGACAGCGGTGCCCACAGCCTGGTAACCACTCCGGGCGCCGGTAAGTTTTACCGTAGCGGCGGCCAATATGCGGCTCAGCAACTGCAACTGCAAGTGGCCGATGGCGCCCTGCTGGAATGGCTGCCCCAGGAAACCCTGTTTTTCCCCGGTGCCTGTGCCCGCCTGGAAACCCGCATAGAGCTGGTCACAGGTGCACGCTTCATCGGCTGGGAGATGCTCTGCTTCGGTCGCCCTGTGCTCAAGGAATGCTTCAGCCATGGCGATATTCGCGGCCGCAGCCAAATTTATCTGGATGGCGAGCTGCGCCTGTCCGAAGGCCTGTTTCTGCAGCAGGCCGGCAACCCAGAGCAGTTGGCGGGATTGCAAACCTATCCCATGCAGGGCAACTGCTACGTTTTCCCCGCCGATGCGCAGTTGCTGGCGTTGGTACGCCAGGCATTGACGACCTTCGCCGCAGGCACAAACGACTTTGAATACGGTGCCACCCTGGTAGACGGCATTCTTTGTATCCGTTTGCTGGGACACCAAACCGAAGTGCTGATGACGGCCTTGATTGCCGTCTGGCAACAGATCCACCAACACTGGCACGGACGTCTGCCGCAGCCGCCAAGGATTTGGGCGACCTGATAGCGAGACCAGAAGATGGAATTGACCCCAAGAGAAAAAGACAAACTGTTGTTGTTCACCGCCGGGCTGGTGGCTGAACGTCGCCGGGCCCGAGGCCTGAAGCTGAACTACCCGGAAGCGGTAGCCCTGATCTCCTGTGAAATCATGGAGCGGGCCCGCGACGGCAAGACGGTGGCCGAATTGATGAACTACGGCCGCACCATACTCAGTGCCGAGGATGTGATGGAGGGCGTCCCTGAGATGATCAGCGACATTCAGGTGGAATGCACCTTCCCCGACGGCACCAAGTTGGTGTCGATCCACGAACCGATAATCTGATTGGAGGCAGCGGATGATCCCGGGCGAATACCGCCTCAATGAGGCACTGGGCGACATTGAAATCAACACTGACCTGCCCAAGTTGAAAATTTCGGTGGCTAATCTGGGTGACAGGCCAATTCAGGTCGGCTCGCATTTCCACTTTTACGAGGTCAACCCCCAACTGGCGTTCGAGCGCGAGCAAACCAAGGGGTTAAGGCTAAATATTCCGGCCGGCATGGCAATCCGTTTCGAGCCCGGCCAGCAAAGAACCGTGGAGCTGGTGCCCTTTGGCGGTCGCCGGACCATTTATGGTTTTCGCGGCGCTATTATGGGCGCACTGGAGGCAAAATGAGCAAGTTATCACGACGGGCCTACGCCGACATGTATGGCCCAACTAAGGGCGACCGGGTACGGCTGGCCGACACTGAGCTCTTCCTCGAAGTAGAGCAGGATTACTGCCGTTACGGCGAAGAGGTCAAGTTTGGTGGCGGCAAGGTGATCCGCGATGGCATGGGCCAGAGCCAGGCACTGGCGGCCGACTGTGTCGACTTGGTGATCACCAACGCCCTGATCTTGGATTACTGGGGCATAGTCAAGGCAGACATAGGCATTAAAGACGGCCGCATTCAGGCCATAGGCAAGGCCGGTAACCCAGATGTGCAGGATGGTGTCAACATAGTAGTTGGCCCGGCAACCGAAGTGGTGGCCGGTGAAGGCAAGCTGGTCACCGCCGGAGGGGTGGATACCCATATCCACTTTATCTGCCCACAACAGGCCGAAGAAGGTCTGGTCAGTGGCGTCACCACTTTTATCGGTGGCGGCACAGGGCCTGTGGCCGGCAGTAACGCCACCACAGTCACTCCGGGGATCTGGAACATGCACCGGATGCTGGAAGCCGTGGACTCACTGCCAATCAACATAGGCCTGTTCGCCAAGGGCAATGTCAGCAATAAGGAAGCACTGCGGGAACAGATAGCGGCCGGAGCCATGGGTTTCAAGATCCACGAGGACTGGGGGGCTACACCAGCCGCCATAGATCATTGCCTGCAGGTGGCCGATGAGATGGATGTGCAGGTAGCCATTCACTCGGACACACTCAACGAAGCCGGTTTCTATGAAGAAACCATTAAGGCGATCGATGGCCGGGTCATTCATGTGTTTCACACCGAAGGCGCCGGTGGCGGCCATGCCCCGGATGTGATCAAGTCAGTAGGAGAAGCCAATATTCTGCCGGCCTCCACCAATCCCACCATGCCTTACACAGTCAACACTGTGGATGAGCACTTGGATATGCTGATGGTCTGTCATCACCTGGATCCGGCCATTCCCGAAGATGTAGCCTTTGCCGAGTCGCGCATTCGCCGTGAGACCATAGCCGCCGAGGACATACTGCATGATCTCGGAGCCATCTCAGTGATGTCCTCCGACTCCCAGGCCATGGGCCGGGTCGGGGAAGTGATAATGCGTACCTGGCAATGTGCCCACAAGATGAAGCTGCAGCGCGGGCCTCTGACGGGAGACACGGAGCACAACGATAACCAACGCATTAAGCGCTATCTGGCCAAGTACACCATCAACCCGGCGATCGCCCATGGCATAGCCCATGAGGTGGGTTCGATAGAGCCGGGCAAACTGGCCGATATCGTGCTCTGGGATCCGGCATTTTTCGGGGTTAAACCCGCACTGGTGCTCAAGTGTGGCCTGACCGCTTACGCCCCTATGGGCGACATCAATGCGGCCATCCCCACTCCGCAACCCGTGCACTATCGCCCCATGTATGCCTGTTTTGGCCAGGCGCTGCACAGCAGCTCCATGCTGTTTCTGTCCAAAGCGGCCATCGCAGCGGATATCCCAGGTAAGTTGGGGCTCAAGAGTCGCATAGGTGAAGTGAGGGGCTGTCGCAACATAAGTAAAAAACAGATGCTGCATAACGACTATACCCCGGAGATCCAACTGGACTCCCAAACCTATGAAGTCAAGGCCGATGGTATGCCGCTGGTGTGTGAACCGGCCACTGAGTTGCCCATGACCCAGCGCTACTTCCTGTTCTGATATACAGGCCTTGAAACCAAGAGGAGCAAGTTTAGATGATCTATTTCTGTCAACGCCTGGAAGCCGATGAATGCCAACAGCTCCCGACACTGCAGCTGTGGCTGTCGATGGATGAGCGGGTTCGCAGCCGCCAAAGAGTGACCTTGAGTGACGGCAGCGAAGCCGGATTGTTTCTGCCACGCAGTACTGTCCTCAAAGAAGGCGATATTCTCAAGGCAGAAACGGGCGAGTTGGCCAAGGTTTGTGCCAAGACCGAGAACCTGTCCGTGGTCAGCAGTTCAGACCCACTGCTGCTGGCTCGTGCCTGCTATCACCTGGGGAATAGTCATGTGCCGCTGCAGATAACCCAAGGCCAATGCTGTTACCTGCACGATCATGTTCTGGACGAGATGATTAAGGGACTCGGACTCACGGTCAGCTATCGCCAGGACAAGTTCCAACCCGAGGCGGGAGCCTATGGTGGCAGTGCCCACGGCCATAATCACGGCCATAATCACTCCCATGCTCACGACCACAATCACGGCCATAGTCACGGACATGGTCACGACCACAGCCATGAGCACTAATATCAACCCAGGCCGGGTTCCAGCCCATGGGCAGCTGGGCCTTGAGCCTCAGACCAAGGCACCCGGCGAGCTTGGCCGCTTGCGCCTCTATCAGTTGGTGAGTCCGTCTCTGCCTGTGGGGGGCTTTACCTATTCCCAAGGACTGGAGTGGGCCATAGAGCGGGGCTGGGTCAAAGACCCTGTCACCCTGGGACACTGGCTGCAAAACCAACTTAAAGACAGCCTGGCCACCTTGGAGCTGCCCTTGCTGATGCGTCTGTGCCAGGCGCTGGCGCAAGAACACATCTCTGCGGCGAGCGACTATTGCCGATTACTGCTGGCCAGTCGCGAAACCGCAGAACTAAGGCAGGAAGAACGCCAGCGCGGTCAGGCCTTTGCCAAACTGCTGCCACAGCTGGGGATCCCACTTGCGCCCGAGGAGCGGGAGCTGGTGCTGCAAACCCAACTGGCGGCCTTTGCCCTCGCAGCCAAACACTGGCAACTGCCGACATATGAACTGTGTGAAGCCTATTGCTGGAGCTGGCTCGAAAATGCCGTCACTGCCGGCGTCAAGCTGATCCCCCTGGGACAGAGTGCCGGTCAGCAGCTGTTGCTGCAACTGAGCGCCGAGATCCCCGAGGCGCTGCAAAAGGCGCAAGACTGGCCCGAAGCCGATATCGGCAGTTATACCCCGGCACTGGCCATTGCCAGTGCCCGCCATGAAACCCAATACACCCGACTGTTTCGTTCATGAGAGAAAATATGCAAACAACCAAACAACCTTTGCGCATAGGCGTTGGCGGCCCCGTTGGTTCGGGCAAGACAGCACTGTTGGAAGTTCTGTGCAAGGCGATGCGTGACAACTACAACCTGGCCGTGGTCACCAACGATATCTATACCCAGGAAGACGCCAAAATTCTCACCCGCGCCGAGGCCTTGAGCGCCGACCGCATCATAGGCGTGGAAACCGGTGGCTGCCCCCATACGGCAATTCGCGAAGACGCCTCTATGAATCTCGCGGCAGTGGAAGAACTGACGGCGCGCCATCCCGGCCTGGATCTGGTCTTTGTCGAGAGTGGCGGCGACAACCTCAGTGCCACCTTCAGCCCGGAACTGGCAGATCTGACCATCTATGTAATAGATGTGGCCGAGGGCGAGAAGATCCCCCGTAAGGGCGGCCCTGGCATTACCCGCTCCGATCTGCTGGTGATCAACAAGATAGATTTGGCGCCCTATGTCGGTGCCTCGCTGGAAGTGATGGCCGAAGATACCACCAGAATGCGCCCCAACAAGCCTTGGGTATTTAGCAACCTCAAGCAGGGGCAAGGGGTGGCTGAAATCATCGACTTTATTGTCACCCAAGGCATGCTGGATCAGCACTGAGCCAGAGCAGTGCCTGCCACCTGGGCAGGCACTGTTTTTGATATCCAGTCCATTAGGTGGCACACCGACCGACTTGTGGCATACTCAGGCGAAACCACCTTGGGAGCCTAAGATGCATCTGTGTCACTGCCAACTTGAGCAACATGGCGAGGCGATACGCGCCATCTTCAACCATGCCATTGCCCATACCACAGCCCTTTATGAATACCAGCCAAGGAGCGAGCAGCAGATCCGCGACTGGTTCGGCGCCAAACAGCAAGGCAACTGGCCGATTCTGGGCGCCGAGGATGAGCAGGGACAACTGTTGGGATTTGCCAGCTTCGGCCCCTTTCGCGGCTATCCGGCCAACCTCTACTCGGTGGAACACTCTGTGTATGTGCACCCGGAGCATAGAGGCGAGGGAGTGGCGCGCTTTCTGATGCAGCATTTGATAAACCAGGCCCGGGAACGCGGCATACGCACCATGGTGGGCGCCATAGATGCCGGAAACCAGGCCAGTATTGCCCTGCACCTGAAGTTGGGGTTCAAACACTCAGGCACCCTGCCTCAGGTGGGTTATAAGTTCGACCGCTGGCTGGATTTGGCGTTTTATCAGCTTATGCTGCCGGGACCTGCCGAGCCCTAACCCTTTCGGGTACGAGTCGATTTTCATCTTATGCCACTGAAAAAATTCATCATTCCCGGGCAATCTGCTATCTGCGTCGCCATCTTCAAGATTTTCCGTATTCCGCTCAACAACTGAAGCTTGCCCATCGTAGTGCTCTGTGGAGTAGTACTGATAGCCACCTTGATTTGTTGATGAGCTACAGCCATCCCCATACCGCCATGGGTAGCCAGATGTACATCACCACCCCGCGGAGCCCCTCAGTGCGCGGCAAGGTCATAGATGTGCCCGTCACCCCCAACAAACTGCTAAAAGAGGGCGAGTGGCTGTTCCGGGTCAATCCGACTCCTTATCAAACAGAAGTCACCCGGCTGTAAGCCAGCCTGGAGCAGACCAAACAGGCAGTATTGGGGCTTGACGCTGTCTATAAGGCCGCCGAGGCCAGTCGCATCAAGGCCGAGCTGCTCTTCCGCGCTCTGCCGGGCAAGGTGTTTCAAGCCGAAGTGGTCGAAGTGCTGCCGGCCTTAGGTGAATCTCAGGTGCAGGCGCAGGGACAGCTCTATGGCTCGTCACAAATTCGCCTCAACGGCCAACCTCTGGTGAAACTCAAGCCGCTGGATGATCTGAGTCAGTATCATTTGCCACTGGGCACCAATGTGGAGATCGCCATCTATTCCGACAGCTTTGAGCATGTATCAATCATGCATAAGGTATTGATAATGAATGAAAAGCTGGCAAAACTATCTCTATCTGGATCACTGAGACTCCTTATCGACGCAAAAGCCTTTGGCAAGAGTAAAAAGCCCCGAGGGAAACTCCCGGGGCTTTTGGTATCCTATCTCAGCCTCAGCCGATGGCGGCCTCGGGAGCCGCCTGGAAGCGCCTGGCGTGATAGAGGCAGAAGAGTGCAAACCAGGCGGCACTCACCAGGAAACCGGCCAAGGTGGAATGCAGCAGCCCCATGGCCAGATACCCCAGCGCTGCCCCGAAGGCGACGGTCAGAGCATAAGGCAACTGGGTCAGCACATGATCTATATGGTGACAGCCGGCGCCGGTGGCCGACAGAATACTGGTACTGGAGATGGGCGAGCTGTGATCGCCAAACACAGCGCCGGCCAGCACAGCCGACAACATGGGCAGCAGGAGTTGAATATCGCTGGCGGCGGCCATATCACCGGCGAGCGGCAACATGATACCGAAAGTGCCCCAGCTGGTGCCTGTGGCAAAAGCCATAGCGCAGGAAAGCACAAACACCACCACAGGCAGCAGCCCTGTGGGCAGGTTGCCGTTGGCCAGGCTGGCGAGATATTTGCCGGTTTCCATGTCACGCACCACGGCGCCTATGGTCCAGGCAAACAGCAGTATGTTGATCGCCGGCAGCATGGCCATAACGCCTCTGGGGGCGGCACGCAGCCAAGTGGATATCCCAAGACCGAGACGCAGAGCCAACAGGCCGGACACCGCCAGGCTGCAAAGGGCGCCATAAACCAAAGACGAACCCACATTGGTATGTTCAAAGGCGCCCAGCACACTGAAGGCCTGACCATTGGTGGCCAATACCTGGGCCCCGGAGTCCAGCATAAAATAGATACTCGCCGCCGTCAGTGTCACTATAGGCAACACCATATCCAGCATGCCGCCGCGGCTGTCGGCCGGGGCTTCCATATCCAGCCCTATTGGCCGGCCCTTGGATTCATCCCAGAGCTTGCCTTCGAGCGCCCGCTGCTCATGCTGTCGCATCGGCCCAATATCCAGTTGGAAGGCGATCACCACCACCACCATGATCAGGGTAAATACCGCATAGAGGTTCATGGGGATCATCTGCACGAAGGCGGCGATCGGGCTCTGGTCTGTCACCCCATGGGCCACGAGTATGCCGCCCACCAGGGCGATGATATAGGCCCCCCAGGAGGAGATGGGCATCAATACGCATACAGGCGCCGCGGTTGAGTCCAGCAGATAGGCCAACTTGGCGCGGGAGATCTGGAATCTGTCGGTCACAGGGCGGCAAATGGGCCCCACCGACAGGCTATGGAAGAAGTCGTCAATAAAGAAGGCAAACACCATCAAGCCGGTGAGCGACTTGGCGCTCTTGCGGCTCTGGCAGCGCCTGGCGGCCCATTCGGCAAAGGCCCGGGTCGCCCCCGAGGCGGTCATCAAGCTGATAAGCCCACCCAGCAGCAGCATAAACAGCAGCATATTCAGGTTATCGCTGTTGGGAGCACCATCGACCCAGAAGATTTTCAGCACACTGTCAAACAGATAGCGCAGCGATTGCAGCGGTGAAAACTGCTGTAACATCAGGCTGCCGGCGACTATGCCTACTCCAAGGGAGAGCAGTACTCTACGGGTGATGATCGCCAGCGCAACCGCCAGCAGAGGAGGAACTATGGACCAGGGAGAGTCCGCAAAATGCATGATATTCATGATCTCTTTACACCTAAAACAACTAAGGTGGAGATCTACCGATAGGATCGAAGAAACTCAGACCAAGGAGGGCAGAAACTTCTCAGCTCCTTCAGGTAGCGCTCCATAGTGGATGACTATGGCAGTCCTGCACCTGTTAGATACAGAACCAGCAGTCAGGTTCGATGGCCTGGCTACTTCGGCGCCGACTCCTTTCCCCGGGCCTCAAAGGCATCACCCTCTTCCCGGTTACTCTTAGGCAGCGCGCCTCTACTCAAAGGTATTCGACTGGCATTCTAACTATCACGGCCCCAATAGCAAGCCGGATTGTGCCTCTGGCGGTAAATATCCCGCCCGGCGGGCATTAAGCCCAGGGTAAGTGACTCATGTCACGGCCTACAAATACCGGCACCGCTTGTTCATGAGCCACGGTTAAAAAGCGCTTTGCCCCATCAGCGAGCTACCGGCTCCCCCAAATGCTTACTTCAGTCACGCAGCTTGTAGCTGACCTCGACCCTGTCGGAGAAAGTTACCTGGCCATACTCATAGCTCTGGTTGATAGCGCCTTCGGCCATCATGGCGGCCTTGTACATCACAGGACGCACCGGGCCTTGGTCGAAATAACGAATCGACCAGACGCCATCGAGTTTCTCGCCGAATCCGGCTGCCAGCTCACTGGCCTTTTGCTTGGCATCTTCAATGGCCGCCTGCCGCGCCTGCTTGCGCATCTCGGCTTCTTTACTGGACTTAAGGTTAATCTGGTTCACCTTGTTGATCCCGCCTATTAGCGCCGAGTCCAGTATGGGGTTGAGCTGATCCAACTGTTTCACCAACACTGTCACACTGCGACTGGCGCGATAGCCCTTGAGCTCGGGCGCCTTGTCCTTGAGGTAAACATACTCAGGTTGCAGATTCAGATTGGCGGCGGCAATCGACTCCTTGGCGACCCCAGCCTTGAGCAGGCGCTCGATAAAAGCGGCCACCGCTTGGTCGGATGCGGCCTTGGCCGCCTTGGCATCAGATTCGCTTAATGACACTTCAACATTGATTTCGGCCATATCGGGCTCAACCTGTATCTGGCTGACGCCTGTAGTTTCCAGCAGAGGTCTATCCTGGGCCAGTACCGAGTGGCTCATCAGAGTAGCGGGTAACAGTGCGCCTATCAGCGCCAGATTCAGCAGAGATTTTTTCATCTTGGTTCTCCAAAAAGTTCGCTTCGTTGACCATAGAAACGCAGCCAGCTGACAAAAGGGTTAAAAAATCAAAAAATTTTTCAACGACGTTTTGAAGCGGCAACCGAGATGGCAACATAGAACATAAATTAACCAGCCCAACTGTACCTTTTCTATGGCTGAGGTATAATCGCCGCCAATTTTACCGGCACCCAAGCGTGCTCCATCAGCTTTAGCATTGCGGAAAACAGCTCTTGAAGAAATCAGTCGACATTTTTGATCCCAAGCAGACCACGACTCTGGACACTCCGGCCAAGACTCTGGCACAGGAAAACAGCCCTGCCGAGGCCCAAACCAGCGGCAATCGCATCGGCTTTGTCAGCCTGGGCTGCCCCAAAAACCTGGTGGATTCCGAGCGGATCCTCACCCAACTGCGCATCGACGGCTATGAGGTTACCAACAGCTATGACAATGCCGACCTGGTAATAGTCAACACCTGTGGCTTTATCGATGCCGCGGTGGAAGAATCGCTGGATGCCGTGCGTGAAGCGCTGGAAGAAAACGGCAAGGTGATAGTCACCGGCTGCCTGGGCGCCAAGGAAAACCAGATCCGCGAAGTGCATCCGGATGTACTGGAGATCACCGGCCCCCACAGCTATGAAGCCGTGCTGAACCATGTGCACAAATATGTGCCCAAGCCGGAGCACAACCCCTTCACCTCGCTGATCCCGCAAGCCGGCGTTAAGCTGACCCCCAAGCATTATGCCTACCTGAAGATTTCCGAAGGCTGCGACAACCGCTGTACCTTCTGCATCATTCCGGCGTTGAGGGGCGATCTGGACAGCCGCAGTGTCGGCAGCGTGCTGGATGAAGCCAAACGCCTGGTGGAAAGTGGCGTTCAGGAAATTCTGGTCGTCAGCCAGGACACCTCGGCCTACGGCAAAGACAAGGGCGGCCGCACCGATTTCTGGAACGGCATGCCGGTGAAGCAGGATATCACTACCCTGGCCCGCCACCTGGGCAAGATGGGTGTGTGGGTGCGCCTGCACTATGTCTACCCTTACCCTTGGGTCGATGAGCTGATCCCGCTGATGGCCGAAGGACTGATCCTGCCCTATCTGGATCTGCCACTGCAGCACGCCAGCCCTCGCGTGCTCAAGATGATGAAGCGCCCCGGCCGGGTCGACCGCCAGTTGGACGCCATCAAGAAATGGCGTGAAATCTGCCCGGATCTGGTGATCCGCTCAACCTTTATCGTCGGCTTCCCCGGTGAAACCGAAGAAGATTTCGAAATCCTGCTGGACTTCCTGCGTGAAGCAAGGCTGGACCGAGTGGGCTGCTTCAAGTACTCGGAAGTCGATGGCGCCGTGGCCAATACCTTGGCCGAGCTTATCAGTGAAGAGGTCAAGCAGGACCGCTATGAGCGTTTCATGCAGGTGCAGGCCGAGATCAGTGCCGAGCGGCTGGCGCGCCTGGTAGGCCGTGAGCTGGATGTCCTTATCGATGATGTGGACGAGGAAGGCGCCATTGGCCGCTGCTATGCCGATGCGCCTGAAATCGACGGCATGGTATTCTTAAACGGTGAAGTGGAACTAAGCCCAGGGGACATGGTGCGCGCACTGATCACTCATTCTGATGAGCACGATCTGTGGGCCGAACTGGTGCAGATGCCGGAATAAACTCTCCCAACACCTTGAAGAAATCTTTCTTGAGGTGTCAGCCGGGTGAAAAGATTAGAGTCATAAAATCAAAAGGGGCAACACCCTGTTGCCCCTTTCCATTGCGTCCTTTACGACTGTATGATCCTTTGCCCTTCTTCGGCTTCTCGCTGCGACAGCGAAACAGTGAACTGGTCACCACCGCCTTGAGGGCGTTATCTTTGATCTGTCCACGACCGGATTCATGTTCCAGCAGTGCGGTCTGCTTAATATGTTTGGCCATATCGGCTCCTTATTTCAATTGGATAAGACTTGCCCGGCCATACCGGACAAAAATCGCGCAAATACTATCCTCTTTTATTAAAATAACCAAGTATCGGCTCCAGGAAAATATCACGAGTATTTTACCTATGCTATCAACCCGCCTCATCATTCAACCTGCGTCAGCCCCACCCGAAGGAGTTATTCTGTGATCATCAAGTTCAGTTTGACACTGCTGGCACTCGCTTGTTCACCACAGCTGCTTGCCGCAGAAACCTGTGAGTTAACCATGGGGTATCGCACCAATGCCCGGCCACCCTATATTGCTCAGGCGCCGGATAACAGCGGCCTCTATCTCAGCCTCTATCAAGAGGCAGCAGCGAGAATAGGTTGTAGTCTCAAGGTGGTGCGAGCGCCGAAAAAGCGTATTCTACGGGAAATAGCCAAGGGTAGTATCGACTTTTATCCCGGCTTGGCCTTCTCCAAAGAGCGCCACAACTACGCGCATTTCATCGTCAACGGCCTATCTGAACGCTATATCGGCGTCAGCCGCAACGACTTGAGTGACATCACCTCACTGCAGCAATTGGTGGATAAACAATTGGTGCTGCTGATCTCCCCCGGTAGCTATCAACTGGGTGGTTTACCGAACAAATTGATAGTGCGCAAACCACCGGATATGGGCACAGATTCGGCGATAACCTTTCTCAAACAGCATCAGGGGGATTTCTATATCTACGATGAATCTACCCTGAGATACTGGCTGCAAAATCATCCTCAGCACGGGCTAAAACTACATCCCAACTGTTGCGATAACTGGCGGCAAGGACACCTGGGGTTCTCACGCAATAGCCGTTACTTCAGCGCCGAAGTAAACCCCAATTATGTTGCCGCCAAACCGATATCCATTGGCAACAGCCCTTGGGAACTAAAGTCAGGCAGCATAGCCTACGCGCTGCAGCAAGCCTTGTCTGAAATGGCCAACAGCGGTGAAACCAAGCGGCGTTATCAAGACTATATGCAGCAAATATCACAGCCTGCTGCGGCGCCTTGGTTTCCTTAAGCTGAAACAAGGGCTCATAGTTACGCTGGTTCAGCCTGAGTCCAGCATGCCAGGAGTACACTGGCGTTTTGGGCCGCGAAGAGTTAATCAGATGTTTTCCCGTAAGCCGTTAACGCCACAGGCACAGTTGGACTTGGCCATGAACTTGATGGCCGAAGAGGAACAGCACTTGAAAACCGCGCTGGAACTGGTGCTGAACAGTAGTCAACAAGCGATAAACAAGCGCCTGCAGCGGGCCAAAATTGATGCCGAAATCTTCCCGCCGATTCACCGGGACTATCTCAATGCCATGGCACTGCAATATATGTTCACCATCTTGCATCAAGGGGATGAACACAGAGCCCACAGTATCTGCAATAACTTAAAAGAGCTCAGCCAATATCTACCACTCAACTTTGAGGATAGTGACTCGGGTGAGGAAGCATATCACCCTGCATGATGCCCAATAAGCCCATAACGTTTTGATAAAAATGAACATGCCAAAAAGCCCGCATTGACAGCGGGCTTTTACAAGCGTTTTTAGCCGTTTCCCGGCTCAGTTACCGGCTATCTTCATCTCATCGAGCAATATTGCCCCGGTACGGATGCTGGAGCGCAGATCCCTGTCGCTGGAAACCGCCTGCATGGAGCGATACATCTGCTTCAGGTTACCGGCTATGGTGATCTCCTCGACCGGGAACTGGATTTCGCCATTCTCGACATAGAAGCCGGCGGCACCACGGGAATAGTCGCCGGTAACCATATTCACGCCCTGACCCATCACCTCAGTGACTATGAGCCCGCGGCTCATGGAACGCACCAATTCATCAAAACTGTGGCCGGTATCGGCCAGCGTCCAGTTATAGATGCCGCCGGCATGGCCGGTATTGACCAGTCCCAGCTTGCGCGCCGAGTAACTGGTCAGCAGATAACTCTCCAGTGTGCCGTCACGGACTATGTCACGCTCACGGGTCGCAACCCCTTCGCTGTCATAGTTGGCACTGGCCAGAGCGCCTTTGAGATGCGGCTGCTCGGCAATGCTGAACCATTCGGGGAAAATCCGGGTGTGGATAGCATCCTGCAGGAAGCTGGACTTGCGATACAGGCTTGAGCCACTGATGGCGCTGACCAGATGTCCCACCAGACCTGTGGCCACTTCCGGCGCAAACAGCACGGGCAGTTTGCCGGTTGCCAGTTTGCGGGCACCGAGACGGGCAACCGTCTTATCGGCGGCCTTAATCCCCACCTGCTCCGGGCTCAACAAGGCGTCGAAGCGGCGGTTGATACCATAGTCATAGTCGCGCTGCATATCGCCGTTGTCTTCGGCGCCAATCACCACACAGCTGAGGCTGTAGCGCGAACTGCAGTAACCCTGCAGGAAACCATGGCTGTTGCCATAGACCTTGACGCTGTTGTGGGCGTTGGCACTGGCACCATCCGAATTCTTGATCCTCGGGTCTCTGTCCAGCGCTGCGGTTTCGGCGCGAATGGCCAACTCGGCCAACTCTTCCGGGCTGGTGTGACGGGGATGATAGAGATCCAGATCGGGAAAATCTTTCGCCATCAACTCAGGATCGGCCAAACCGCTGGCAGGGTCTTCACTGGTATAACGGGCGATACCATCGGCGGCCTTAACCGCTTGGCGAATCGCCTCCGGCGACAGATCCGAGGTAGAAGAGCTGCCCTTATGTCCATCGCGATACAGGGTGATCCCCAGCGCGCCATCCTTGTTGAATTCGACCGTTTCCACCTCCTTGAGGCGAGTGGAAACACTCAGGCCCTGTTGCTTGCTGATGGCCACCTCGGCAGCACTGGAGCCCAGGCTATTGGCATACTCCAGCGCCATTGCCACCGCATCTTTCAACGCACTCAGTTCACTATCAATAAAATTTGCAGACACAGGTTTACTCTTGAATTGGCTAAACTGCCCCTAGCATAACAAAAGCCGGCTTTATTCACATAACCACGACAGATCAATTTTGCTGCCGTAGAAGACGAAGCGCCAAGGGGGATGCTACAATCAGCGCCAGTATCAGAGGAAAGACTTTATGAAAATAGTTGGCGATTCAGAGCATTTTAAACAGCCTTATGATGAGGACGAGGACTATATCAGCAAGACCTCGCTCAAACGCGACAGTGAAGAGGCTCAGGATCTGGGCAAACAGCTGGCAGCGCTGAGCAAGAGTCAGTTGGCCAAAATTGAGCTGGGTGAGTCCCTGTTTGATGCCATCATGCAAACCAAGAACATCAAGCCCAATACCGAGGCCTTCCGTCGTCAGTTGCAGTTTATCGGCAAGCTGATGCGCAACGAAGATCTTGAGGCGATTCAAACCTCACTAGAGCGGGTGCTGAACAAGAACAACGAAGCGGCCGCCAAGGCTCAGGTATTCGAGAAGTTGCGCGACCGTTTGCTCAATGGTGGCGATGCCGAAGTGCAGTCCCTGTTGGAAGAACACCCGCAACTGGACAGGCAAAAACTCAGGCAACTGGTGCGCCAGGCCAATAAGGAGCTGGCCAAGGGGCCTCAGTCCAAGTCCTCTGCCGAGTTGTTCAAGTATTTACGCGGCGAACTGGAAAACTAATCCCGTAATTCGCACTGTATAAAATCGCCGCTCTTGAGTTTAATGTTATGTATCAGCATTAATACTCATATAGTCAGCGCGGCGATATATTCTTCTGTTTAGGTGCCAGTTTATCACTGTGATACTCTGTCACCGAACAGTGAGTTGCCCCATCACCTACTCCCTATCCCATATTGGCTTAGTCCACTTCTTCATGATGTGAATCAAGGCGTGATCACATGCAGCAAACCGCTTTGTAAGCTTGATCCTCTTCCAGTGAGAGTTTCACGAGGAGCTATTCGCATCCACCCGAACGCTTCAGCTAACATAGAAAAAACCCCACTAACAAAGTTAGTGGGGTTTTACGTCAGTTCCCGGGAACCGCTAAGCCTCTATAGCTATTGGCATTGAGTGCCATAAGCTGACTTAGGTTATTACTTAAACCGCTGACTGGAAGATCACTTCACCGGCTTTCTTGGTGTAGGCCTCCAGTTGGTCGAAGTTCAGGTATCTGTAGGTATCGGCCGCTGTTGCGTCCAATTCCTTGGCATATTCCTGATACTCTTCAGGGCTTGGCAAACGTCCCAGTAGCGCCGCAACGGCAGCCAACTCGGCAGAGGCCAGGTACACATTGGCACCCGTACCCAGGCGGTTCGGGAAGTTACGGGTAGAAGTCGACACCACGGTCGCACCATCGGCAACCCGTGCCTGGTTACCCATACACAGAGAACAACCCGGGATCTCGATACGAGCACCGACACGGCCGAAGATACCGTAGTAACCTTCTTCGGTCAGCTGATCCTTGTCCATCTTGGTTGGCGGAGCAATCCACAGACGAGTCGGCAGCGTCTTGGCGAACTTGTCCAGCATCTTACCCGTGGCGCGGAAGTGGCCTATGTTGGTCATACAGGAACCGACAAACACTTCATCAATCTGGGTGTTGGCGACCTGAGACAACAACACGGCATCATCGGGATCGTTCGGTGCACACAGAATAGGCTCTTTGATCTCATTCAAATCGATCTCAATAACCGCTGAATACTCGGCATCCTTGTCGGCTTCCATCAGTTCAGGGTTAGCCAACCACTCTTCCATGCCCTTGATACGACGCTCTATGGTACGGCGGTCGCCGTAGCCTTCGGCAATCATCCACTTGAGCATGACTATGTTGGAGTTCAGGTACTCGATGATAGGATCTTTATCCAGCTTGATGGTACAACCGGCGGCAGAGCGCTCGGCAGAGGCATCAGACAGTTCGAATGCCTGCTCAACCTTGAGGTGCTCCAGACCTTCGATTTCGAGAATACGGCCGGAGAAGATATTCTTCTTGCCCTTCTTCTCAACGGTCAGCAGCCCCATTTCGATGGCCTTGTGCGGAATCGCATGCACCAGATCACGCAGAGTGATACCAGGTTGCATCTTACCCTTGAAGCGCACCAGCACAGACTCAGGCATATCCAGTGGCATAACGCCGGTCGCGGCGGCAAAAGCCACCAGGCCGGAACCTGCAGGGAAAGAGATACCGATTGGGAAACGGGTGTGCGAGTCACCACCTGTACCTACGGTATCAGGCAGCAGCATGCGGTTCAGCCAGGAGTGAATAACACCGTCACCTGGACGCAGGGAAACACCGCCGCGGTTCATGATAAAGTCAGGCAGAGTGTGGTGCGTATTCACGTCAACAGGCTTGGGATAAGCGGCAGTGTGACAGAAAGACTGCATGGTCAAATCTGCGCTGAAACCGAGACAGGCCAAGTCTTTCAGCTCGTCACGTGTCATAGGGCCGGTAGTGTCCTGAGAACCGACAGAAGTCATCTTGGGCTCACAGTATTGGCCGGGACGGATACCTTCTACGCCACAGGCCTTACCTACCATCTTCTGCGCCAGGGTGTAACCCTTGCCGGTATCGGCAACGTCACCTGGACGCACGAAGACATCGGAGGCTTCCAGACCCAGAACTTCACGGGCCTTGTCGGTCAGACCGCGGCCGATGATCAATGGAATACGGCCACCGGCACGCACTTCGTCCAGCAGTACATCAGTCTTGAGTTTGAATTCAGAGATCACTTCGTCGCTATCGTGACGGGTCACTTTGCCGGCATAAGGATAGATGTCGATAACATCGCCCATCTCCATGTTGCCCACATCCAACTCAATCGGCAGAGCACCGGCATCTTCCATGGTGTTGAAGAAGATAGGGGCTATCTTGCCACCGAGGCAGAAACCACCGGCACGCTTGTTGGGCACGAATGGAATATCATCACCCATAAACCACAGCACAGAGTTGGTCGCCGACTTACGGGAAGAACCTGTGCCAACCACGTCGCCCACATAAACCAGTGGGAAGCCCTTGGTCTTGAGTTCTTCAATCTTCTTGATTGGGCCTACTACGCCTGGCTGATCCGGCTCAATACCGTCGCGGGCGTTTTTCAGCATCGCCAAGGCGTGCAGTGGGATATCGGGACGCGACCAGGCATCAGGAGCCGGAGACAAGTCGTCGGTGTTGGTTTCGCCTGTAACCTTGAATACGGTCAGAGAGATTTTCTCGGCCAGCTTGGGACGGCTGAGGAACCACTCGGCATTGGCCCAGGACTCAACCACTTGCTTGGCATAGGCGTTACCCGCATTCATCTTCTCAACCACATCGTGGAAGGCATCAAACATCAGCAGGGTGTGGGACAGAGCCTTGACCGCCAGTGGGGCCATCTGCTCGTTGTCCAATTGGCGGATCAGGGGTTCGATGTTGTAACCGCCCTGCATGGTACCCAAGAGTTCCAGCGCACGCTCGGCGCTCAGGATTGGCGATTTCACCTCACCCTTGGCAACGGCATCCAGGAAACCGGCCTTAACATAGGCGGCTTCATCAACACCTGGGGGAATACGATTTTCGAGCAGGTTAAGAATAAATTCTTCTTCGCCTGCAGGTGGGTTTTTCACTAATTCAACAAGCTCAGCCACTTGATGTGCATCCAATGGCTTAGGGACTACGCCCTCAGCAGCACGCTCTTCGACGTGTTTACGATATGCTTCTAGCACGGCAACATTCCTCTTTGTTAGGCGCTCTTACGACTGCACGTCTTCATGAATGAAGCTGACAGCCCCACAGGATCGACCCGTAAATTCCGGCCTGCAGTATACTACAGCTTTGCAAAAGTATGAATGAGATCACACTAAGGCAACTGAGAAATCGTGGCAAAATCCCAAGGTCGGCAACACACTAAGCCCCTCATTAAACAAAGGAAATTAGACAATAGTTTGAAAAAATGATTTTTTCATTTAAATACAAATAATTAGATTATAGTAATCGAATTAAATTCAAACGCCTTCAGCCAAGCATCTCCTAATCTCCCCTGCCGGGATAATTTTGCATCCCGAGGCCGATTTTCGTTATCCTGCGTCCAAATCAGCGCCATTTTTGAGACTTTTCCATGCAAGCACCCGCAATACAGGCCGTTATTTTTGATATGGATGGGATATTAATTGACTCAGAGCCCGTCTGGCAGCAAGCCGAGTATCAGGTTTTTCAGCAGTTGGGGATGGCGGTCAGCCGTGAAGCCATACAGCAAACCACAGGTCTGCGAATCGATCAGGTGGTGGACTTCTGGTTACAGCGCTTTCCCGAGGTCAAAGTAGAACCTCAATATATCGCCGATCAAATCATAGCTGCAGTCATCGCCTATATCCGCCGCGATGGCAAGCCCATGCGCGGTGTTGTCGATGCCCTAAGCGCCTGTCGCAGTCGAGGCCTGAAAGTGGGCCTGGCCACCTCTTCCTCCTGGGATATTATCGATGCCGTGCTTGGCAAACTCGCCATCACAGAAGCCTTCGATGCAATACAATCGGCTCAGGATTTTCCGCTCGGTAAACCTCACCCAGAGGTGTATCTCTCCTGCGCCGCCAAACTGGCACTGCCACCAAGCCGCTGCCTGGCGGTGGAAGACTCTTTCAACGGCCTGATAGCCGCTCGCGCCGCCAATATGCAGACCTTGATAGTCCCGGCGGCCGAGCAGCGCCAGGATCCTCGCTGGGCCGCGGCCCATTATCAGCGTGATAGCCTGGAAGCCCTGCCGACACTGCTTGATACCTTGTAAACCGCCAGATACAAGAGAGCCAGGCATCTGCCTGGCTCTGTTTTCTGGATAATCCGTGTTACCAGATCTTCACTCTGTCCTCTTCCGACAGATACATCTTGTCAGTCGGCTTGAGGTCAAAGGCCTTGTAGAAACCTTCCACGTTGCGGGGAGTGCCCATGGCGCGGTAGTGGCTAGGTGAATGGGGGTCAGTCAGCAGACGACGTCCCAGCTCCTCGTCACGGTAGTTGCGGCGCCACACTTGTGACCAACCGACGAAGAAACGCTGATCGCCGCTCAGGCCGTCCATTACCGGCGCTTCTTTACCGTTGAGGCTCAGGTGATAAGAGCGCAGGGCAACGGTCAAGCCCCCCAGATCGCCTATGTTCTCACCCAATGTCAGGTCACCGTTGACGAACTTGCCAGGCAGAGCTTCAAACTGGCTGTACTGGGCCGACAGCTGCGCGCCGCGCTTCTGGAACTCTTCGCGGTCTTTGTCTGTCCACCAGTTGCGCAGGTTACCGTCGCCGTCATACTTGGCGCCTTGATCATCAAAACCATGGCTGATTTCGTGGCCGATCACCGCGCCTATGCCACCATAGTTCACCGCGTCATCGGCTTCCATGTTGAAGAAAGGCGGCTGCAGAATGGCGGCCGGGAACACGATTTCGTTCATCACAGGGTTGTAGTAGGCGTTCACCGTTTGCGGTGTCATGTGCCACTCAGTGCGATCGATTGGCTTGCCCAGCTTAGCCAGCATGTCCTGGTACTCAAAACGAGCATAACGCTGATAGTTACCCACCAGATCGTCGGCCTTGATCTCCAGATTGCTGTAGTCCTTCCACTTGTCCGGATAACCTATCTTGTAGGTAAACTTGGACAGTTTTTCCTGAGCCGCTTTCTTGGTCTCGGGTGTCATCCACTCCAGCTCATTGATGCTGACTTCAAAACCCTTGATCAAGTTCTTGATCATCGACTCCATCCGCGCCTTGGCCTCAGGCTGGAAGTGACGGGCAACATATTCTTTACCCACCAGCTCACCAATCACTTGGTCGGCGCCATCGACAGCTCGCTTCCAGCGTGGTTTTTGCTCCTGAATACCCATCAAGGTTTTGCTATGAAAATCAAAGTGCAGATCGACAAACTGCTGGCTCAGCAAGCCGGCGTAGGAGTCCACCAGATGGAATGCCAGGTAGTCTTGCCAGGCTGATACAGGGAACTTGCCGAACTCGGCGCCCAGCTTCTCAAAATAGGAAGGTTGACGCACTATCACGTCCTGAGTCTTGCCACTGAGACCAGCCGCTTTGGCGAAACCGTCAAAGTCAAAGCCGCCCATCAACTGCTGCAGCTCTTTCAGGCTCATCTTGTTGTAGGCCTTGTTGGCATCGCGGGACTCGACCCGGCTCCACTGGCTCTGGGCGATAAAGAGTTCAATGTTGGCGACATTGGCTGCAGCGGCATCGGCGTGCGGGTAACCGGCGGCGCTCATCAGCTTGCGGACATATTCACGCATCGCTTCGCGGTTGGCGACAAACTTGGGATCGTCCTTGAGGTAATAATCACGATCCGGCAGTGTCAGGCCGCTCTGGTATAGGTAAACCCCGTACTGGCTGGAATTCTTGGCATCGTTGTTAACGTAAAAACCAAAGGGGATGCCGGAGCCATCGGTCAACAGTTTGCCCATCAGCGCGGCAACATCGGCGTGGCTGGCGGTTTTGGCGATATCGGCCAGCTGTCCTTTGAGCGGCGCAATCCCCAGTTGGTCAGTCAGAGTGGTATCCATATAGGCGGCATAGAAATCGCCTATCTTCTGCTCCACTGAACCTTCGGCCTTATTGGGCTTGGCGGCGGCCTCTTCGATAATCTGTTTCAGAGCTGCCTGGCTTTCTTCGTAAAGCACAGAGAAAGCACCATAGTTGGATTTGTCGGCTGGAATTGGCGTAGTGGCCAACCACTTACCGTTGACGCTGTAGTAGAAATCGTCCTGATGACGAACTTGATGGTCAAAGTTCTCCAGCTCAATGCCAGAGTCTTTCTTGACTTCTGCTTGCGACTGCGGCGCTTGCTGGCTGGCACAGGAAGCCAGACCAAGGCTGAGGGCGATGCCCAATGCCAGGGTGCTTATTTTGCTCATTTTCTTCCCCGAATTTGTGATTGTTCAGATAGTTATATTGATACAAAGATACCAGCCTTAAACCTTAGCACTCCCTGTGACCAGTCTGTAGTGGATTTTTGTAAATAACTATGAACACTACAAACCAGGTCAACAATGAGCCTTAGAAGTTTTTGCCGAGAAACAGGTAAACCGCCTTTTCACCGTTATCACTGAAACCAAAGCCGAGCGCGGCAGGGCCCAGTTGGGTCTCTGTCCCCAGATACAAGCTGCTGGAATAGATGAGATCGTTGAACATCACATGCTCATCCAGGCCCCAAACGTTACCGGCTTCCAAACTGGCTCCCAGGTAAAGCGGGAAGTCCTTCATCCCCAGAGCATCACGACCGAGATCGTACTGATAGATGAAGGCACCGAACACCTTCTGGGCGCCGGCGATTGAGTTCTTATGGTAGCCGGAGAGATTAAGGAAACCGCCGAGGTCCGATACATAGAGAGTAAAGTTGCCGTCTTTATCCACGTTTGCATAGGATGCCTTACCCACAAAAGAGTGGCTGCCAACACTGACAACCCCTTTCCAGTCGGCCTCTATCTGCAGCGAGCGTTCAGCATCCGTCTTGAATACCCCTTCTCCATACTCCTCATTACGCAGGTAGATATTCAGAGTGAAGCGGTTACCCGAGGTGGGGAAACTTATGCTGTCCAGGGTATCGTAGCCGAGCTTCAAATAGGCGCCATAGGTATTGAACTTGAGATCATCGAAGAACGCCTCGTTGGAGACCACTCCCGACTCACCTGTCAGCCCCAGCTCAATCCGGCCCTGCTTGACATAGTTGTACCCCAAACCCAGGTCGACTCTGTGACTCTTGCGATCCAGCTCGAAGTAAAGCTTATTGGCATCAAACACATCCCAACCTTTGATCTCATACTGATATCGGGCGCGGGCATAGAACTGCTGATCTCTGTCCAGAGGCTGGTAAAATTCGGTACCGAGCAGCTTCTCAAAGCCCATCTTGAGCTCGTTGCGCCATTCACCACCGTTTTCGGTCAAGTCCGTCATGGTCACGGCACCATCCAGGGTCACTGCCGAATCCAGTGAGAAATCGTCCTCCCAATTCAAGCCAAACTGGAAATAGTTAGGTCCCCAAGACTTGGCCTTGGTGGTTACGGTTAACACTCGGCCTTCATCAGTATCCTGAAACTCGGCACTGACACGTTCAAACTTATTCAGTGAGTATAACCGCGCAATACTCTCGTCCAGTTGCTGTTTGGTAACTCTGTCACCCAATTCGATACCCAGAGTATCACCCAGCAGTGAGTCGCTGACCTTGGACCTGTTATCGAAAACTATCCGGGTAACCGGACGATCCAAGTTATCCAACCAATCACGACTGGCGTCGCGTTTTTGCCGGACATAAGCGCGGTATTCCTCAGGAGACACGGCCAACTGGCTCAATCTGTCGGTGTACCGTACGGCAGCTGTCACCCCGGCTTCCAGCGCCTTGGGCATATCGGCGAAATCTGTGGTGCTGAGGTTGTCGATAGCCGGGCGGATCAGGATATCGTCCTTGGTCAACAAGGCCTTCTGCCGCTCTGTGCTGGCATTGGTCAGCATGGTAGACAACTGGTCCAATACCGCTAAGGTGCCGTTAAGCTTCTCCCTTTTCACCAAAGGCGAACCTATATCGACGGCGATAATGACATCGGCGCCCATGGCCTTGACCACATCCACCGGCATATTGTTGGCAATACCACCATCCACCAGCAACTTACCATCGATTTCAGCTGGTTGCAGCGCTCCCGGCACTGTCGCTGAGGCCTGCATCGCCTGCACCAGGCTGCCACTGCTGATCACTACCGGCAGACTGGTTTCCAAATCTGTCGCCACCGCCCGATAAGGAATGGAGAGTTCATTGAAGCTGTTGAACTCACGCACCAGATCTGTGGTATTGCGATACAGTTGCGACATGGTTTGCCCAAGAAGTACGCCACTGGGCGACTGTACTTCACCATCACGGATACCAAGGTTAAGCGGAATATTGTACTTATCTCTTTGTTGCTTATCGCGGTAACTCATGGCCTGGCGCGGGATGGTGTCCGAGTACCCCTTGGACCAGTCCTCATTCATCATAATGGTTTCAATTTCTGTGGCGCTGTAGCCAAGCGCATAGAGGCCGCCGACATAGGCGCCTATGCTGGTACCGGCAACATAATCGACAGGAATATTGTTGGCCTCGAGCATCTTGAGTACCCCAACATGCGCAGCACCCTTGGCACCGCCGCCACTGAGTACCAGGCCTACCTTAGGACGTTCGGCCGCCACCGCAGCCACACTCAACAGAGTGCCAATCAAAACCAGTAAGCGCAGAGAGGGTTTCATACCTAGCAAGAGTTCCAGAATTAGAGTCGGTATATTCTAACAAAGAATTTACAGCAAAGAGAAAGTTCCAATAGGGTATAAACAAAGATCATAAATCGCACGTTTCGTAAAACCAGGATGCCAGTTCACCAGCAGGTACAGGCTTGGCAAAGTAGTAACCCTGAATGATATGACAACCTCTATGGGTGACCTGTTGCAGCTGTTCCCGGGTTTCCACCCCTTCGGCCACCACCTTGAGTTTGAGATTACGGGCCAACTCGACAATACTGCTGACAATCGCCTGATCGGCACTGTTGCCGGCAATATCTTTGAGGAAGGAGCGATCAATTTTCAGGGTATTCACTTCAAAGTGACGCAAATAAGCCAGCGATGAGTAGCCGGTGCCAAAGTCATCAATGGCCACCTCTATGCCGTGGGCTCTCAGTTGTCTCAAATGCTGGCGGGCAAGCTGCAGCTCTTTCATCAACACCCCTTCGGTGATTTCCAGCGCCAAATACTGGGCCGGCATTCCGGTTTCTTCAAGGATATCGAGCACGCCACTGATAAATTCCGGGTGACGGAAATGCACTGCGCTGACATTTACCGACAACTTGAACGGCTCCGCCGCACTCTTGCTCCAACGGGCCCCATCCTCACAAGCTTGGCGCAGCACCCAACGGTCGATAGCAATTATCAACCCACAGGACTCAGCCACCTTGATGAAAATATCCGGCCGTACAAAACCTTCGCTCGGATGATGCCAACGCAGCAAGGCTTCCATACCGATAAACTTTTGCTGCTGTTTTACATCAAACTGACCCTGGTAATAGAGCTCAAACTCGCCCTGCTCTATGGCGTGGCGTAAATCGGCTTCCAAACGCAGGTGATACAAAGCCTCGGCATTACGCTCACTGGAATAGTATTGGAAATTCCCCCTGCCTTCTTCCTTGGCGTGATACATGGCTTGATCGGCGTTCTTGATCAGCATCTCCGGTTGCCTGGCATCATCGGGCCAGATACTGATGCCGATACTGGTGGAAATAAAAAACTCCCGTCCATAGAGTTCAAACGGCTGAACTATCTGCGCCAACAGGCGCTCACAGAGGCGATTGAGCTTATCTATCTCGGCATCCTGTACCAGGATCACAAACTCATCACCGCCAAACCTACACAACACCTGCTCCGGCCCCATCACTGACTGCAGCCTATTGGCGGCCTCTATCAGCAGCGCATCTCCCATGCTGTGGCCGTAGGAGTCGTTGACATGCTTGAACCTGTCCAGATCCAAAAACAGCAAGGCTAGCTTATGTTGCTGATCTTTGGCCCCTTCGATTGCCTGTTGCAAACGGTTGGCAAACAGCGTTCTGTTCGGCAAACCGGTCAGCACATCATAATTCGCCAGGCGGCGCAGATCCGCCTCGGTGCGTTTGCGCTCAGTGATATCGGAAAACACCACCACATAGTGTTGCACCCTATCCTTGCGATCCTGCATCAGGGAAATATTGAGCCACACAGGACAGCGCGACCCGGCCACACCAACAATTTCCAGCTCGCCGGTCCAGGAATCTATCCCTTGCAGTAAAGTGGCGACTTTATCTTTATGGAAGTTTTCACTGACCACCAACTCGCCGAAGTGCCGTCCCTGCAGACTCTGCCTATCCTGACCTACTATCGACTCTGCCGCCCTGTTGGCGACCTTGATGACCTCATCGGCATCCAGAATAAACACCCCTTCTGAGGTGTTTTCAAATGCCTGCGCCAGCAGCTCTACCTCCTCTTCCAGTTGCCGCTTGATGGTGATGTCGGAGTAAATCCCGGCAGCCTTGAGCACCTTGCCGGAAACCGGGTCATGGCTGACCGGCCTGCCGCGCACCCTGAGCCAGCCCCAACTGCCATCCTGACGCATATAACGGTATTCAGACTCAAACCTGTCACTCTCACCTTCCAGCATCCTGCGCCATTCGTCCAAAGCGGCAGTCCTATCATCTGGATGCACCGGCAACTTATCTATTCCGATAAGAATAAAGTCTTCACCACTGCCCAGCACGCCGCCGCGATTATCCAGATGAAATTGGCCGGTATCACGGCGCCACTCCCAGAGATCCGATTCACTGCCCCTGAGCGATTGCCTCAACCTGTCATCACTCTGGCGCAGCGCCAGGTTCATGGTCATAAAACGTTGCACCTGACGCTGACGCAACAACACGATACTGAAAATCGTTGCCAATATAATGATTAACAACAACCCCTTGAACCACTGACTCTGCCACCAGAACTGGTCAACGGTAAAGGGAAAACGGAAGGGATCCGACTGCCAGATACCGTTGTTTTGACTGATCACTTCCAATTGGTAAGCGCCGGGAGTTAATCCGGAAAGATTAATTTGCGACTGATTTTCCAACAGTAAATAGTTAAGCTCATCTTCACCGGGGCGCCGCACACGATACTTTAGGCTGATAGGAGCATCATCCAGATAATCCATACTGCTCAGTTGAAAACTGAGCATTCTGGCTCCGGGAGCTATGAGTTGTTCAGGAGTAGGTACCAGACTCAGCTCTGTTTTATTGTCATAATAAACCGCAATCGACTCGAGAATGGCGCCGTGCTTTGGAACACGATTAACCATGCCGGCAACGTCCAACAGTATCACCCCATCCGGCGTACCTACATAGAGGCCCTGCTGCGGCTGATAGAAGTATGCCCCTTCGTTGAGTTCCTCCCCCAACAAACCGTCATCATTATTGAATACCTTGATTTCACCACTACTCTTTTCCTGACGGATCAGCACATAACTGCATCCCACAACTCGATAGTCGCCGCTATCCTGCAGAAAAAATACTGTGTTGCAGTCCAATTGCCATTCTTGCGTCAAACGGCGAATCTTCATGGTCTGCAAGTCCAGCTCTATCAAGCCTCCCTGGCGGGTGGCCAACCAGAAACGATCCGGGCTCAATTCCAACCACTGGCTCACGGTCGGCATATGCGGCAAGTCATCAAATACCGACGCCAATGAACGGAAGCCCCCGCCCTGCTCCAAATAACCGAAAGATTTATTGCCACCGATCCACAAGCGCTGTCGACTATCGCGATAGACACCATAAATCGCAGGATTATTGCCGCTGGACTCTGTATCCGGCAAAGTTTTTTTCTCTATCTTGCCCTGAGTCTGATCCCACTCATACAAACCGCTGCTGGTCGCAAACCACCAAAGGTTGCCCTCATTCAAAGCCGTGATCACCGTCTTGTGACTCAGAGACTGTCCGCTGCCGTTCCAATCCCCCAAAGGCTGCCCTTCCAGGGTCTGCTTATTCATCACAAATAAACCATTGGTGGTCGATAGCAACAGGTGATCCTGGTCCAAATTATCTATCTTGTAGATGCTGTCATTGACCTCCATCCCTTTGGGAAGCGTAGTTTGGCTCTGTTGGGTATTTCGATTGACGGCCAACAATCCCGAGTCGGTTCCCAGCCACAGCATCTCAGCGTCGGCCAGTATCGCCCACACCATGGAATCACTGAGCTTGTAAGGCTCCGAAGCGCTGAAACTATCCAGAATAAATTCCGGTGAGTCGGCTACCACTGCCAATGAATGCCCAGTGCCGCCAACCCAGATTAAACCATTGCTGTCCACCTGCAGGGCATTGATATATTCAATACCGGCCTTGAGCTTCAACTGCTCTTTATACTGTTTTAATTTGCGGCTGCTCGGGGACCATTTCAGCAGCCCCTGCTTACTGGCAATCCACAGGTTACCCTTGAGATCTTCAGTGATCACACTGGTGAAAAAAGGAATTTCGGCCACTGGCTCTATGCGGTTGCTTTCAAGGTTCACCCGATAGAAGCCTTTGCTGGCGGCCACCCAGATCCGCTGTTGGCTATCCAGAAATAAGGCATTGAGGCGACCATAACTACCCTGCCATGACAAGCGTTGTTTGACGCTGCCATTTTGTGACCTCAGCTCCACACCATAGGCGTTACCCAGCAGCAAGTTGCCGTTCTCAAGCTGCAAAATTTGACTCCATAGCAGGTCACTATCGTAGGGTAGGTCAAACAGTTTCTGCAGCTGCTGTAGATCCTGACTCAAGCGCCAAACCTGGCCTTTTTCGGTTAACAACAGCCAGTCACCGGCCGCCGATTGCAAGCTCTTCATTAAGCCGCCGCCCTGATACTCGGGAAACAGCTCATCACTGCCAAACTGACGGAAACGATTATCGGCTATATGGTAGAGATAGGCATGAGACAGTGTACTGACCAGCATCTGCTGTTGCCCCAGAGACTTGACCAGAGGCAGGTACTCATCAGCCATCCGCGATTCCAGACCATCGCGGTCCAAACGGCGGATATTGGCGTTGCTGAGGCGATACAATCCCTGTTCGGTAGAGAGCCAGATAAATCCCCGCTCATCCATGCTGATGTCGAGAATACTGGTGTTGATCAAACCATCCCTGGAAGAAAATACCCTTTTAACCAACTCATCGGCATCTGCCGATGCTGCCCCGAAAAAAAGGCTAAGCAGTATAGCAATAGCTACTGTTATTAGTTTTCTTATCATCGGTTGATGAATGACCTTGATGACCAGTCTTGAATGTACCAGCTAGACTGCCGAATTTCATCTTGTAAACAACAGTTCCTTTACAAGAATTGCACTTGATATAAAAAATCGGGCCCAGTCAACTGAGCCCGATTTCAATACTTCTTGGTGACAAGTCCCCAATCAGCAGATTACTTTTTCTTTTTTGCCTTTGGGTTTGGCAGATCTGTGATTGAACCTTCGTAGATCTCGGCCGCCAGCCCTACAGACTCATGCAGAGTCGGGTGAGCATGAATGGTCAGCGCCAGATCCTCGGCATCACAACCCATCTCGATAGCCAGGCCGATTTCACCCAGCAACTCACCGCCGTTGACACCCACAATGGCACCACCGATCACTCTATGAGTCTCTTTATCGAAAATCAGCTTGGTCATACCTTCGCTGGCATCGGAAGCGATAGCACGGCCACTGGCTGCCCATGGGAAGGTCGCGGTTTCGTAAGCTATGCCCTGCTCTTTGGCTTCTTTCTCGGTCAGACCAACCCAAGCCACTTCAGGATCTGTGTAAGCAATAGATGGGATAACCTTAGGATCGAAGAAGTGCTTCATACCGGCAATCACTTCGGCGGCCACATGGCCTTCATGCACACCTTTGTGAGCCAGCATTGGCTGACCAACGATATCGCCCACGGCGAAAATGTTGGCCACATTGGTACGCAGTTGCTTGTCGACATTGATAAAGCCACGCTCATCAATCTTGACCCCGGCCTTGTCGGCATCGATCAGCTTGCCATTTGGAGTACGGCCAATGGCCACCAGCACTGCGTCGTAACGCACTGGCTCGGCAGGTGCCGACTTACCTTCCATAGACACATAAATACCGTCTTCTTTGGCTTCAACTGCTGTTACCTTGGTTTCCAGCATCAGGTTGAATTTCTTCTTGATCTGCTTGGTAAAGACCTTAACCACGTCTTTATCAGCTGCAGGGATCACCTGGTCGAACATTTCAACCACGTCGATTTCACTGCCCAGAGACGAGTAAACAGTACCCATTTCCAGACCTATGATACCGCCGCCCATCACCAGCATCTTGCCTGGGATCTCTTTCAGTTCCAGTGCATCGGTAGAGTCCCAGATACGTGGATCTTCATGCGGAATGAAAGGCAGCTGAATTGGGCGAGAGCCGGCAGCTATGATGGCGTTGTCAAAGTTAACCACTGTGGTTTCACCGTCGGCACCTTTCACTTCGAGGCTGTTGGGGCCAGTGAACTTACCGAAACCGTTAACCACCTTCACTTTACGCATCTTGGACATGCCGCCAAGACCATTGGTCAGTTGGCCGATCACTTTCTCTTTAAAGCCACGCAGCTTGTCGAGGTCTATCTTTGGCTCGCCAAACACAACACCGTGATCCGATACCGCTTTGGCCTCTTCAATCACTTTGGCTACATGCAACAGGGCTTTGGAAGGAATACAACCCACATTCAGGCATACGCCACCCAGAGTGCTGAAACGCTCAACAATCACTGTCTCCAGGCCTAAATCTGCTGCACGAAAAGCCGCAGAATAGCCAGCAGGGCCAGCACCTAATACCACTACCTGAGTTTTGATTTCGTTACTCATTTTTTCCTCTGATTTCTTTCATTCCGTTGGGGACAGCCAGCCCAACCTGCGATGCGCCAGCTCGAAAGTGCTTGTCTCGTAAGGTGGGCGCATTTTAACCCGTGTTTGACACTGATCACAATAAACAAAAGGCCGCCCCGAGGGGCAGCCTGTTGTGTTAGAGGATCATTGTACGAATATCGGACAAGATCCCTGACAGAGTGACACTGAAGCGTGCCGCCATCGCCCCGTCGATCACCCGGTGATCATAAGACAGTGACAGTGGTAACATCAGCTTTGGCTCAAACTCTTTACCGTTCCACTTCGGCTTAATCTCAGACTTGGACACCCCGAGAATCGCCACATCAGGATAGTTGACGATAGGCGTAAACGCGGTACCGCCGATACCCCCCAGGCTGGAGATAGTGAAACAGCTGCCTTGCATGTCGGCCGCCTTAAGCTTGCCGTCACGGGCCTTGATCGAAATTTCGGTCAGCTCGCGGCTGAGCTCGATAATCCCTTTCTGGTCCACATCACGCACCACAGGCACCACCAAACCGTTTGGCGTATCGACCGCCACTCCTATGTGGTAGTACTTCTTGCGGATCAGCGATTCACCATCCGGGCTCAGGCTGGAGTTAAATACCGGGAAC
The DNA here is from genome assembly GCF_002836975.1 of Shewanella indica. GTDB lineage: Bacteria > Pseudomonadota > Gammaproteobacteria > Enterobacterales > Shewanellaceae > Shewanella > Shewanella indica. The sequence goes on from NZ_NIJK01000029.1 coordinate 323,313, forward strand.
TGCTGCAGCGTCTTGGCAACCGCCTTCATCATGAACACCAACGGAGTGATCTTCACATTCAGCTTCTGCTTGGCAGCCAGTTCGTTCTGCTGCTTACGGAAAGCTTCCATCTCTGTGATATCAGCCTCATCGAACTGAGTCACATGGGGAATGGTCACCCAGTTGCGGTGCAGGTTAGGGCCGGAGATCTTCTGGATCCGGGTCAGTGGCACTTGTTCCACTTCGCCGAACTTACTGAAATCTACCTTAGGTGCATCAATAACTTGCAGACCACTACCGCCGCCGACAGAAGTCGCCGCCGTGGCCTTGGGCCGTGACAGTTCATATTTCACATAGGCCTGCACATCCTCTTTGAGGATACGCCCCTTGCGACCTGTACCTTTCACCTGAGTCAGGTCAACACCGAACTCACGGGCCAGGCGACGTACCGCCGGAGAAGCGTGTACCGCACCTGTGTTAGGCTGGGCACCGGCACTCGGATGATGCGGCACAGGTGGGCGACTCTGCGCTGCAGGCGCGGCCGCCGGAGCTGGTGCTGGGGCTGGAGCCGTCTGAACAGGGGCTTCTGCCGGTGCAGCAACTGCTGCAGGAGCGGCGCCTTGAGTCTCAACCGTGGCAATCACGCTACCCTGAGACACCTTGTCACCCACTTTAACGGTCAGAGAAACCAGCTTGCCACCGAAGGGCGCCGGCACTTCCATGGTCGCCTTGTCGGTTTCCAGCGTGATCAGCCCTTGATCGGCACTGATCTCATCACCTACCGCCACCAGCACTTCAATCACGTCCACATCGGCAGCATCACCGATATCGGGAACCGCAATCTCTTTCACTGCAACTGTGGCAGGCTCGGCAGCCTGAGCAGCCACCGGCTGTGCGGCTTCAGAAGCCGCTGCTTGTGGCGCTTGCTGTGCATCAGAAGCAGCCGCGCCAACTTCCAGCAGCAACACCAAAGATCCCTGGGAAACCTTGTCGCCAACCTTCACTTTCAGTGACTTGACTGTACCCGCCTGAGGCGAAGGTACATCCATGGTCGCCTTATCGGTTTCCAGCGTGATCAACCCGGCGTCGGCTTCGATAGCCTCACCTTCGCTCACCAGCACCTCGATAACATCGACATCTGCGGCATCGCCAATATCCGGCACTGTCACTTCAATGACCTGGCTGCCACCGGCTGCAGGTGCGGCCGGCGCCGCCTGTTCTGCAGCAGGAGCGGGAGCCGCTGCCGGAGCAGGCGCGGCTTCAGCCTTGGGCGCCTCTGCAACAGCTGCAGCTTCTGCGCCTTCGGCAGCCATCAAGGCGATCAAGGTGCCTTCAGACACGCTGTCGCCAACGGCCACTTTCAGCTCTTTGAGCACACCGGCGAAGGGCGCAGGAATATCCATGGTCGCCTTGTCGCTTTCAACGGTAATAATGGAGTCTTCAGCCGCCAGGCTGTCACCCACATTGGCACAGATCTCAATAACCTGTACCTCGTCCCCGCCAATATCGGGAACCAGTACTTGTTTCATATCAGCCATTCTGCTTCACCTCTTACGCGTGCTGTGGGTCGATCTTGTCGGCGTCGATGCCATATTCGGCAATGGTCTTGGCCAAAACATCTACCGGCAGCTCGTTGCGGTCCACCAGCGACTTGAGCGCAGCAACCACGATGAACTTGGCATCCACTTCGAAGTGGTGACGCAGGTTGGCGCGGCTGTCAGAGCGGCCGAAACCGTCGGTACCCAGCACCTTGTAGTCACAAGGCACGTAAGCGCGCAGCTGCTCGCCATAGATCTTCATGTAATCGGTCGCCACAATCGCAGGCGCATCTTTTGCCAGCACCGTGCTTACATAAGGCACCTTGGCGGTTTCAGTTGGGTGCAGCATGTTCCAGCGCTCAACCGCCTGACCATCACGCGCCAGTTCGTTGAAGCTGGTAACGCTGAACACATCTGTGCTGATACCGAAGTCTTTCGCCAGCGCCTGTGCCGCCTTGCGTACTTGCTCGAGAATAGTGCCGCAACCCATCAGCTGGACTTTGCCTTTACCGGAACCGGCAACGCTTTCCAACTTGTAGATACCCTTGACTATGCCCTCTTCCACGCCTTGTGGCATTTCAGGTTGAACATAGTTCTCGTTCATTGTGGTCAGGTAGTAGAAGATATCTTCCTGATCTTCGCCATACATGCGGCGAATACCATCCTGAACGATAACGGCAATTTCATAACCATAGGTTGGGTCATAGCTGATGCAGTTAGGAATGGTGTTGGCCAGAATATGGCTGTGACCATCCTGGTGCTGCAAACCTTCGCCGTTCAGCGTAGTCCGGCCGGAAGTACCACCGACCAGGAAGCCACGGGCGCGCATGTCGCCGGCAGCCCAGGCCAGATCGCCGATCCGCTGGAAACCGAACATGGAGTAATAGATGTAGAAAGGGATCATCGGCGTATCATTGACCGAGTAGCTGGTCGCAGCCGATACCCAAGAGGACATGGCGCCCAGCTCGTTAATCCCTTCCTGCAGCACCTGACCGGACTTGTCCTCACGATAGTAAGCAACCTGATCCGCATCCTGAGGCACATATTTCTGCCCTTCGTGAGCATAGATACCCACTTGACGGAACAGACCTTCCATACCAAAGGTACGGGCCTCATCCGGGATGATAGGTACTATCTTCTTACCTATGCCCTTATCTTTCAGCAAGGCAGTCAATACCCGCACAAAGGCCATGGTAGAAGAGATCTCACGGCCGTTGGAGCCTTTGAGAACCGCATCAAAAATTTTCAGTGAAGGCACTTGCAGCTCTTCGCTGAACTTCTGCCGACGGGCAGGCAGATAACCCATCAGGGCCTCACGGCGTTCCTTGAGGTATTTAACCTCTTCGGAGTCCGGTCCCGGATGGTAGAAGGGGATTTCATCCAGCTTGTCATCAGGGATTGGGATGTTGAAGCGATCACGGAAGTGACGAATGGCTTCAATGTCCATCTTCTTGACGTTATGGGCAATGTTTTTGCCTTCACCGGCATCACCCAGACCATAACCTTTCACTGTCTTGGCCAGAATAACGGTTGGGCGACCCTTGGTCTTCTTGGCTCTATCGAGCGCGGCGTAAATCTTCACCGGATCGTGACCACCACGGTTCAGGCGCCAGATGTCATCATCTGACATGTTGGCTACCATCTCGGCGGTTTCAGGATACTTACCGAAGAAGTGTTCACGGGTCCAGGCACCGCCTTTGGCTTTACAGTTCTGGTATTCACCGTCAACGGTTTCGTTCATCAGTTGCAGCAGCTTACCGCTGGTGTCACTGGCCAGCAATGGATCCCAGTAACGGCCCCAGATAACCTTGACCACTTCCCAACCGGCGCCGCGGAATTCACCTTCCAGCTCCTGGATGATCTTGCCGTTACCGCGTACAGGGCCGTCGAGACGCTGCAGGTTACAGTTAACGATAAACACCAGGTTATCCAGCTCTTCACGAGCGGCCAGACCGATGGCACCCAGCGCTTCCGGCTCGTCACACTCGCCGTCGCCCAGGAAGCAATACACGGTTTGCTCGGAGCAATCCTTGATACCACGGTCAGTCAGGTACTTAAGGAAGCGCGCCTGATAAATGGCCTGGATAGGGCCCAGACCCATGGAAACCGTAGGGAACTGCCAGTAATCAGGCATCAGCTTGGGATGCGGATAGGAGGACAGGCCTTTGCCATCCACTTCCTGACGGAAGTTGGCCAGCTGTTCTTCACTCAGACGACCTTCGAGGAAAGAGCGGGCATAGATGCCGGGGGCAATATGGCCCTGGAAGTAAACCAGGTCGCCGCCGTCTTTCTCGTTGGGAGCACGGAAGAAGTGATTAAAGCACACATCATAGATAGTGGCACTGGATGAGAAACTGGAAATATGACCACCAAGCTCCAGGTCTTTCTTGGAACCACGCAGTACCATAGCCAACGCGTTCCAACGCACAATGGCGCGAATGCGACGTTCCATCTCCTGGTTGCCCGGCATATGAGGCTCTTGCCCGGCAGGAATGGTATTCAGGTAAGCAGTAGTGGCAGTGTAAGGCAGGTGAGTACCGTTACGGCGAGCCTTGTCGATCAGCTTTTCCAACAGGTAATGAGCACGTTCGGGACCTTCCTGCTCCAATACGGCTTGCAGGGATTCTACCCATTCCTGTGTCTCTAACGGATCCAAGTCTTGTAGCATATTTTCAGACATGACACTGTCCTTCTATACATTGTATTAATAGTGATTACGACGTCCTAAGGTGGGCTCTGGGCCGACCCTGGGCTACACGCCGCTCTTCAAACGGCGCAAGCTACGCTGCAACCGGCTATCTTCTTCCCGTACCGACAACATGACTTCCTCGATATAACTCAAGTGGTCATTGGACGCTTCACGCGCGGCTTCGGGATCGCGGCGAATAATAGCGGCCAGTAAAGCCCGCCTATGTTTATTCGCCATGGATGAAGCTTCTTCACGACGGCTCAGAAGCTCCAGGTTTTGCGCCACATTCTGATGCAGCACAGGAGTTAAACTCAGCACCAGGTGCAGCATGGCAACATTGTGTGATGCCTCGGCTACCGCCCGGTAAAAATGCACAATGGCGGCCGCTTGCGCTTCAATTCCCTCGGCGTCTTCCACTTCCTGGATCATTCGCTGGATATTCTGCATATCGGCGTCAGTTCCGCGCAGGGCGGCAAAATAAGCCATCATGCCTTCGGTGGCATGACGGAACTCCAGCAAGTCATATTGACTCTCCGGATCACCCTGCATAAGTTCGACTATGGGATCGGCAAGACTCTGCCACAACTGTTCTTTAACGTAGGTACCACCGCCTTGGCGGCGCAGCAATAATCCTTTTGCTTCCAGCTTTTGAATCGCTTCCCGCAATGAGGGACGGGAGACTTCAAATTGCAACGCCAACTCGCGTTCAGGAGGTAACTTCTGACCCGGCTGCAAGCTGCCTTCCAGGATCATCTGCTCCAACTGATTCATGATGACGTCAGAAATCTTTGGCTGACTGATTTTGCTATAAGCCATCTGGCCCTCAGCTCCTATTGTAAATTGGTCTTACCAATTTCTACGAGTGAGCGCACTTTATCAAATCACACTTTTAAAGTCCAGTTAGTGATCTGCATCAAGTCAACTCACGATGTGTGAGCATAGCCTATATTTTTCCCTCTGGGGTCAGACCAATTAACAAGCAGCTTCGGGCCCTGTTTGCGGCAAAGCCTGATTAAACCCAAGCCTGGTTATACCCAAGCCTGGTTAAACCCAAGCCCCGCCGCAGCAAAACCGCAAACACACTTATTCGGCACTAACTCACCAGACCAAAAATGGTCAACAGCGACAAAATAGTAAGCAGTAAAGTTGAGTTACGCTTACTCAAGGCCAGCAGTGCCAAGGTAGACTGTACCGACACAGGCACATCTTCATCATCCGGCAGAGTTTCAGCAGCCAGCGCCACTTGGGTCACTATCTCCCTGGGCGTCGCCTCCCGTTTCAGCGCCAACTGGCACCATAACGGAAAAGCATTGCTGAAATGACCGCAAAGCACATAACCAAAACCTATGATCCGTGCCGGCAACCAGTCGAGCCAATACAGCAGCTTATCTACCACAGGCCACTCTTTCGCCAAGCGTTGGCGCCTTTCATCAAAAAAACGCACACTGCAATAAAACACCGCGCCTACCGGACCAAATAGAATAAAGAACAGCGCCACGGCGCCATAATAGCGGTAGTTGAGCCAGGCCACGCTCTGGCCTACTCTGGCGCCCAACTCGCGTTCGCTGACCGCATCCAGGCATTCACTGCAGTCCAGCTCTCCGGCGAAATGAAAACTGGCTTGCACATCACCGCGGCAAGCAGCCTGCACATAACGCTTAAATAAACGCCTTTGATATTGGTGGGAAAAACAAACTACCGCCAGCGCCACCCACAACAGCAGCGAAGGCAAGCCCCAAAACCATCCATCCACTACCCACAAAGCCACTGCCACACTCACAGCCGGTAGCAAGAGCGCCACTATCATGCCACCTGTAGTGCTCAACTGACTGTCGGTAAACATCTGCCTTTGATACCAGCGCAGCCCACTGTCCAACTGCCAGCGGGCCGGCAGCAGTTTCAAACGTTCAACAATAATCGCGATCAACAGGGAAAACAGTGCCATCTCTTCTTCTCCATGCTCTCTTTAGGCCTGCGGCCATCTCAAAGCGACACGCATCACAGCGCCTGCAGATACCTTTGCCAATCAAACCCCGGGCCCGGGTCTGTCTTGCGCCCAGGGGCAATATCGCTGTGACCTACTATTCTCTCTTTGGTGATATCCGGGTAGGCCAACCGTAAACTTTGGCTCAGGGTAATAAGTTTATGGTACTGCGCCTCGGTAAAGCCGGAATCATCTGTGCCCTCCAACTCTATGCCGACGGCAAAGTCATTACAGCCGCTACGACCGGCATAGTTAGATACCCCTGCATGCCAGGCGCGCTGGTCGACCGAAACATATTGGCGCAATTCACCATCACGGCGAATCAGAAAATGCGCCGACACTTCCAGCCCCTTAAGCTCGGCAAAGCTGGGATCGGCTTCAGTATCCAAGGTTCCCAAAAACAGCTGCTCTATATAAGGCAGACCAAAACAGCCGGCCGGCAGACTGATATTATGGATCACCAAAAGGCTCACCTCGCCATCTGGCCTGTGATTAAAGTGAGGTGAAGGCCTGGGTACGGCTTCACCATACCAACCATCAATCCATAGCTCCCGAACCAATTATTTATCTCCCGACTCTCTATTGGCGTCACTAAAGCAAGGCTTGGCTGCTTGCGCTTCAAATCACCCCGGACTCGACCACAGCCAATTGTGCCTCCAACACAATACCAGCAGCGCCCCTTATTATGCTAATCTAGCAGCATAAATTTCCTCAATAATCCCGAGTCAATCAAGGACGCGTATCATGCTCGAAAATGATATCAGGGTCAGTGTCAAAGCCGCACTGGACGAAGATCTTGGCCACCAGAAGGCCTCCGAGGGCGATATCACAGCCCTGTTGATCCCGGCAGACAAATATGCCGAAGCTACCCTTATTACCCGCGAAGAAGGTGTTTTCTGTGGTAAAGCCTGGGCCGAACAGGTATTTAACCAGCTCGGAGGCGAAGTGGCCCTGCACTGGCATGTGGATGATGGCGATCTTGTGCTGCCCAATCAGCTGCTGTGTGAACTCTCTGGCCCGGCGCGCCTGCTGCTCACAGGCGAGCGCACCATGATGAACTTTATTCAAACCCTCTCAGGCGTAGCCAGCCTGACCAAGATTTACTGCGACAAACTGGCGGGCACTCAATGCCGTTTGCTCGATACCCGCAAGACCCTTCCCGGCCTGCGGACGGCGCAGAAATATGCCGTCACCTGCGGCGGCGGCAAAAACCACCGCATAGGTTTGTTCGACGCCTTTCTGATCAAAGAGAACCATATTATGGCCTGCGGCGGTATCGCCAAGGCGATTGCGGCCGCACGAGCACTGCGCCCGGACAAACCTGTGGAAGTCGAAGTAGAAACCCTGGAAGAACTGGCGCAAGCGCTGGAGGGCGGCGCTGATATTGTTATGTTGGACAACTTCGATGTCACCATGATGCTGCAGGCGGTAGAGCTCAATAATGGCTTTAAGGCCAAGGGACTGGGTGCCAAATTGGAAGTTTCCGGCGATGTCACTCTGGAAACCATAACTGCCTTCGCCCAAACCGGTGTCGACTTTATCTCGGTCGGCGCCCTGACCAAGCATGTACGGGCCATGGATCTCTCCATGCGCCTCAAAGGCTGAGATCTTGGCAGGCATACCCCTAACGCCAGGGGTATGCCGATTTCAGCACAAATATCGCCCCAGCAGGCGTTAACCGCCAAGCCCCGCCGTTAACCGCACAATACTCATCCGCTTGCCATTGCAGCTTGCAGCATCTGCGCCTTATGCTGAGTCAGGCTCTCGCCACTCCACTGAAAACCGCCGCCCCAAGCCCATCGCCCCAAGACGGCTCCTGCCCTGACTCTGCCCAAGCCCAGCCCCTAACTCTGCCCCTGACTCAGCCCCTGGCCCATCAGATGACTTTATCCCAGGGTAATATTCGTCCTCAGGCAGACACGGTTTGTGCACCTCACTCGGCACCAGTATAAAACTCATGCATAAAGCCCATGCATAAAGTCCATGCACAAAACCTGTGCATGAAACCCCACATAGGTAAAACCAGCTATAAAAATCACCCATTCCCCGCCAAAAATCTGCCCCAAAATCCGCTCCCAACCCCCAACAAAAACAAACAAACCATTAACAACCTTATTTACCACCAAAGGGGAGGCAAGCATTTTTTTGACAACGCCACATCCCTGACACAAACAGGGTAAAGCGTCAAAATATTGTTACCGGCAAAACTTGGTGGTGGGTAACAATTTTGATTTTTTCCGCTATTTCAGGTGGTTTTTTCACTATTACAGATTCCCTTTTTAGTAACTTTATACTAACTTTTAGGGCAGGCGAGATGGCCGCGTCGGCCAACCTCACCGACAAGGTAACCACCCAAACTGCTATTTTATGACACACAATAAAGTTACAAATGTAAAAATTGTGATTTGAGTAAATGCTCAGTTCCTTGAGGTGCGGTTTGCCGGAACGACATACGATAAACTTAAATGGTTTTGCTGAACTGATTGAGTCTGGATCCAGATAGGCTTTGGGGTCATCCCCACCAAGCTGGCAAGCCGGGAAAGACCGCCTGAATATTTACAGGCATCACAGGAATACGAGTAACAGGGAATCAAGTTACCGATTCACTCAAGACGGCAACAATGGAGAAAGCAAATGAAAGCTATCAAACTCAACAAGCGTGCTCAGGGCTTTACCCTGATCGAATTGATGATCGTAGTGGCCATCATAGGTATTCTGGCGGCCATCGCACTGCCTGCTTATCAAGATTACATTAAGAAATCAGTCTACACAGAAGTTATCAATGCAACTCAAGCTCATAAAACGGCTATCGAAGCATGTGCACAAATAGAAGGTAAAGCTAATTTTGCCACTAATTGCGTAAAAACCAAGAACGGTGTTCCTGATGATTTAGGCTCAAATGGTGCAGCTGTTGCGAGTGTTACTTGGGATGGTACAAATTTAGTAGCAACTCCGACTAACGACTATAAAGGTCTGGTAACTGCTGATAAATATACTTTGACACCATCCGTTCAAACCGACGGTTCTGTTCGTTGGTCAGTTAATTGTGCCAACGACAAAGTTTGTACTGACAAGACTTTTACAGCTACATCTCAATAGGCGATTCGATGCCCACTACCGGCCTCCACTTAGGATTATCGACGCTATTTATCCGTAAGGGGCTGCTCAATGAGAGCAGCCTGACGGAGGCCATCAAGCAGTCGCAAAACAGCAACCAAGCCCTGGTCACCACCCTGGTGACCAGCAAGCTTTTATCTGCCCGCAGCATAGCCGAGCTCTGTTATGAGGAGTACGGCACCCCGCTGCTGGATCTCAATGAGTTTGACCTCAGCAGCATTCCGGATGAGTTTCTCAACAAGAAGCTGATCGACAAACACAGATGTCTGCCGCTGTTCAAGCGCGGCAACCGCCTCTATATCGCCACCTCGGATCCCACCAATATCGCCGCCCTGGAAGACTTTCAGTTCAGCGCCGGCCTGCATGCCGAAGCGATACTGGTCGAAGAGGACAAGTTAGCCAAGGCGCTGGAAAAGGTACTGGAAGAGGACTTGAGCTCGCTGGATCTCGATGGCCTGGATGAAGAGTCTCTCGCCGGCATCGAAGTCACAGATACCGACAAGCGCCCGGAAGAAAACAGCGAAGGCAAGGACGATGCCCCCATCGTCATCTATATCAATAAAATTCTCACCGATGCCATCCGTAAGGGCGCGTCGGATCTGCATTTTGAACCCTACGAGAAGCGCTACCGCATCCGTTTTCGTATCGATGGCATACTCCATGAGGTGTCCGAGCCGCCAATTTCACTTTCCGGACGGATATCGGCTCGCTTAAAGGTAATGTCCAAGCTGGATATCGCCGAGCGCCGGGTGCCCCAGGATGGCCGCATCAAGATGCGGCTGTCGCGCAACAAGAGCATAGATTTTCGGGTCAGCACCCTGCCCACCCTCTGGGGCGAAAAGATAGTGATGCGGATCCTCGACTCCTCTTCGGCGCAGTTGGGCATAGAAAAGCTCGGCTATGAGGAAGACCAGAAACAAGCCTATATGGAGATGCTGGCAAGACCCCAGGGGATGATCCTGGTTACCGGCCCCACGGGGTCAGGGAAAACCGTGTCCCTCTATACCGGCCTCAATATTCTCAATACCGAGGAGCGCAATATCAGCACCGCCGAAGATCCGGTGGAGATTAACCTCGAAGGGGTTAACCAGGTGCATATCAACCCCAAGGCCGGGTTAACCTTCGCCTCGGCGCTGCGCTCCTTCCTGCGTCAGGATCCGGATGTGGTGATGGTGGGGGAAATTCGCGATCTGGAAACCGCCGAAATCGCCATCAAGGCCGCACAAACCGGCCACCTGGTGCTCTCGACCCTGCACACCAACTCATCGGCCGAAACCCTCACCCGTTTGCTCAATATGGGCGTACCCGGCTACAACATTGCCAGTTCGGTCAACCTGATTATTGCCCAGCGCCTGGCCCGCCGTCTCTGCCCCGAGTGCCGACAAGCGGAAGAGATCCCCGAACATGAACTGCTGCAGCTGGGCTTCAGCCAGCAACAGATAGATAGCGGTTTTACCGTTTATAAGCCCTGCGGCTGTGAGCACTGCTCCGGCGGTTACAAGGGCCGGGTCGGTATCTATGAGGTGATGAAGATGTCCGATGAAATTGCCAGAACCATTATGGAAGGTGGTAATTCACTGCAGATTGCCGCTACCGCCAAGCAGCAGGGAATGAGGGATTTGCGCCTGTCTGGCCTGCTTAAAGTCATTCAGGGCGTCACCAGCATTGCCGAGGTCAACCGGGTAACCAGTTACTGATGCCTGCCAAGCCAGACAGCGACTGTGATATCCAAAGCCGGCGTGCCAACGCGTGAGTGCCATAGCATAAGCGCCACAACATGAGTGCTTAACGCCATTCGCTGCAGGCAGGCCAGGGTTAACCCGACTAAAATAATATGCAGGCACGGCAAACCGTTTATTCCAAGGAACTATTATGGCCACAGCAACGGCAACAGCTAAAAATAATAAAGCCAAAACCAAAGGTGCCAAGGCTCAAGCCAAGATCTACACCTTCACCTGGAAAGGTCTTAACCGCGATGGCAAGCAAAGCTCCGGCGAATTGCGCGGCGCCAGCATTGCCGAAATCAAAAGCTTACTGAAAAACCAGGGGATTAATCCCAAACTGGTACGTAAAAAGTCTGCCTCTCTCTTTGGTGGTGATAAAAAAATCAAGCCGATGGATATCGCGGTGATCACCCGCCAGATAGCCACCATGCTGGCCGCAGGTGTGCCCTTGGTGACCTCCATCGAGTTGATTGCCCGCGGCCATGAGAAAAACAAGGTGCGTATTTTGCTGGGCACTGTGTTGGCCGATGTTCAGGCAGGTATTCCCCTTTCCGATGCCCTGCGCCCCCACAGGGCTTATTTCGATGATCTCTATGTCGACCTGGTGGCCGCCGGGGAACATTCCGGCTCTCTGGATGCGGTATTTGACCGTATCGCGACCTACAGAGAGAAAGCCGAGGCGCTCAAATCCAAGATTAAAAAAGCCATGTTCTATCCCGCGGCGGTAGTTGTGGTTGCCATAGCAGTTACTGTGCTGCTATTGCTGTTTGTGGTACCTCAGTTCGAAAGTATCTTTGCCGGCTTTGGCGCTGAACTGCCCGCCTTTACCCAACTGATAGTTAATATAAGCCGTTGGCTGCAAAGTACCTGGTATCTGTTTCTCGCGGCGATTGTTATCGGGGTTTGGCTGTTTGTCCGCGCCCATCGCAACTCGGAAAAGTTTCGTAACCGTATCGATGAAATGGTGCTTAAAATTCCCCTGATTGGCGAAATCCTCCATAAGGCTGCCATGGCCCGTTTCGCCCGCACCCTGGCCACTACCTTTGCCGCCGGGGTACCGCTGATTGATGGCCTGGAGTCTGCCGCCGGCGCCTCCGGTAACTATGTCTACCGCAAGGCCCTGCTGAATGTACGCACCGAAGTGATGGCCGGTATGCAGATGAACGTGGCCATGCGTACCACCAAGCTGTTTCCCGATATGCTGATCCAGATGGTGATGATAGGTGAGGAATCCGGTTCACTGGATAATATGCTCAACAAGATAGCCAATATTTATGAGATGCAGGTAGATGACGCCGTAGACGGGCTTTCCAGCCTGATTGAACCCATTATGATGGTGGTCATAGGTACTCTGGTAGGTGGTCTTATTGTAGGTATGTACCTGCCTATCTTCCAAATGGGTAACGTGGTAGGTTAAACCTCAGTATCAAAGCCGGTGCAATAATAACAAGCAGCACTTTTAACACCATTTTTAGGGCAGTGTAATATTCGATGTCAGACTTTATTGCCATATTGAGCCACAATCTGTGGCTCTTTCTTGTTCTCTGTTTTCTGTTTGCCTCTGTGATAGGCAGCTTTCTCAATGTAGTGATCCACCGCCTGCCGGTAATGATGAAGCGCGAATGGCAGCAGGAATGCAATCAATACCTGCAGGAATACCAACCCGAACTCACTAAACAGATAGGTGAAGCCAAGCTCAATGCTGCAATAGATAACTACCCGGCCAAGTACAATCTGTTACTGCCAAAGTCTGCCTGCCCCAAGTGTGGTGCTCATATCAAACCCTGGCACAACTTACCCATAATCGGCTACCTGATGCTTGGCGGTAAATGCGCCGCCTGTAAGGCCAAAATCTCGGCCAGGTATCCTCTATTCGAATTGTTGACGGCCCTACTCATTTGTACGCTCGGTTGGTATTTTGGCCCAACACTGCAGTTTGCCTATGCAACTATTCTGACCTTTGGACTGATAGCCCTCAGCGGCATAGATTTAGATGAGATGCTACTGCCTGATCAGCTTACCCTGCCGCTGCTGTGGCTCGGTTTACTGATTAATATCTCCGGCACTTTTACCAGCATTACCGATGCCACCATAGGCGCCGCAGCCGGTTATTTAAGCCTCTGGTCTATCTACTGGCTGTTCAAATTAATCACCGGCAAGGAAGGCATGGGCTATGGCGACTTCAAGCTTATGGCCTTATTTGGCGCCTGGCTGGGCTGGCAGATGCTACCACTGATAATTCTGCTCTCTTCTTTGGTGGGCGCCCTGGTAGGGGTGTTACTCATAGTGTTCAAGAACCTCAATCGGGGTAACCCCATTCCCTTTGGCCCCTATATTGCCATAGCAGGTTGGGTTGCCCTGGTGTGGGGGCAACAGATAGTTGACTGGTACTTGGGAACTCTTTAAATGGCGAACTTTATTGTAGGCCTCACAGGGGGCATAGGCAGCGGTAAAACGACAGTAGCCAATCTGTTTGCCGAGCAAGGCATTGTCTTGGTTGATGCCGATATCATTGCCAGAGAAGTAGTCGCAAAAGGCTCAGATGGCCTTAAGCAAATTGGCGATAAATTTGGCCCTCAGATGCTGACACCTGAGGGCAGCCTGAATAGGGCGGCGCTGAGGGAACAGATATTTCATCATCCGCAAGACAGGGAGTGGCTCAATGCCCTGTTGCATCCCATGATACGTACCCGCATGCTGGAACGGCTTGAGATGGCGGCTTCTCCTTATGTCATTATGGTGGTTCCCTTACTGTTTGAGAACGGCCTGGACAAACTGGCAGATCGCACATTAGTTGTAGATATTTCACCCAAATTACAATTGCAGCGAACTATTGAACGGGACATGGTGTCTAAGGAGCAGGTTCAAAACATTATCAATAGCCAGAGCGACCGCCAGAGCCGACTCGATAAGGCCGATGATGTGATTGACAATCAGGGAGAGATCGACGCGTTACAGGCCCAGGTACTGGCGCTGCATAATAAATACTTACAGCTGGCAGACATTAAAAATTCATGAACACGACAGAACTGATATTCGAACAGCCGCTAAATGAAAAGATCCGTAGTTATCTGCGTCTGGAATATCTCGCTCGTCAATTGGATAACAACCTGCAGCAAGATCATCAACACAGATGCTTCTATCCGCTTTTCTCTCTCTGTGAACTTACCGAACGCTGTGATTACCGCAGCGAAGTCATCAAAGACATCGACCGCCAATTAATCCAGCTGCAAAACTGGCAACAGCAGGAACAAGTCGATCAACAACAGCTACAGCACTATCTTGAACAATTCTCCCATGCCAGAGAAGAGCTGCAACGCCCGCAGCGTCCAGGTAGCCAGCTGAAACAAGACAGATTTATATCGGCGCTCAGACAGAGATTCAGTATGCCTGGTGCTTGCTGTAACTTCGATCTGCCGCAGCTCCACTTTTGGCTGGCGAAACCTTGGGAAGAACGCAGCCAAGAGTATCGCCAATGGACCAACCACTTCAGGAGTTTACTGCAACCTATCAGCCTGCTGTTGCAACTAACCCGCATGAGCTGTGAGTACCGAGAGGCTGTCGCCCATGCCGGCTTTTATCAAGGCGATAGTCAACAAAGCCTGTCACTGGTTAGAGTCAAGCTTGACGCCGAACAGGGCTGCTACCCCACCATAAGTGGCCATAGGAATCGTTTTGCCATTCACTTTGTCCAGTTCGAACAGCAGAAACATTCAGACAGAACGGTCAAATTCCTACTGGCGACCTGCGGCTAAACTCTTTACCATGGGCGCCATCAGTTAGCCCGAGAGACACAAAAATGCCTATCACAGTTAAGTGCCCCACCTGTCAAAAAGAGGTGGAATGGAGCCCCGAATCCAAATTCAAGCCCTTCTGTAGCGAGCGTTGTAAACTCATAGATCTTGGAGATTGGGCCTCAGAGAAACATGCTATCCCGGTGAAGCCAGAATTTGATCAGCAGATGCTGGATGAGCTGGGTTACGATGAAGGCAATTTCTTCAAGGATCAATCATGACCAAAAGAGTTCATGTCGCAGTCGGTATTATCAAATCCGGCGAACAGATCCTACTGGCCAAGCGCCATGGGCATCTGCATCAAGGTGGAAAATGGGAGTTCCCCGGCGGTAAAGTCGAAACCGGCGAAACCGTCACCCAAGCGCTCGCCAGAGAACTCACAGAAGAAGTCGGCCTCAACATAGCAGATTCCACTCCTTTTATGTTGTTGTCTTATGACTATCCCGACAAACAAGTATTACTGGATATTCACCTGGTCACTGAATTCAGTGGTACGGCTTATGGCGTCGAGGGACAGCAAGTCGAGTGGGTATACTTGGAAAAGCTCCCGGAATACACCTTCCCGGACGCCAACCAACCTATTCTTGATAAAATCCTGACAGAGTTTTCAAACTAAGCCCTAAGCCAGCCGCCTAAGCTGGCTTTTTATTATCCCTGTCTTGTCGATGCAGATGTCCCAAATCACCTCTGCAGAGGTCATCGTTGCTGGCGCAGGCTGGCATACTATGGATACGGCAATACCTTTCTCAAATCTCACTTTGATTAAGCTACCCGCCTATTCCCCAGATCTGAACCCGATGGAGCAAGTTTGGCAATGGCTCAGACAACACTGTCTTTCCAACCGAGTATTCGATTGCTACGAGCAAATTGTTGAGTAAGCATCCCGAGCCTGGAATACCTTCATTGAGGATACTGGTCGGGTGAAATCTCTGTGCTCCAGGGGCTGGATAGATCAGGGACTGNCCACTTTATTGACTGACTGTAGAAACCCCGCTCAACCACACAGCTTACCTACCCATTAACCACAGACTTATCCACAAACTGAGTTGTATAAGCAATTCTGCTAGTCAGACTCAGGAGAAAGATTCATCCCATGTAATACACCTCATTAGCCATGAAACCAGTCAGAAATAATTGAGATTCAGCATAATTGCTGAAATGTTTTCTCATCCCGTACAGGGTTGTGCCTAAATTCATAGCCTAGAAACAAGAATCCCCAAGTTTAGCTGCACGGCTCAGCGACTTTGAGTACCCGGCATCTTCATACATGCCGATGATAAAATAACTGCGCCAACTAACTTAGCAATCACATAGCTATATTTTTAGTCTGGGGCAACTTAGAGCATTAGTGAATAGCTATAGATAAACGATTAATACCTACCACTCTTCATTAGCTCAGTTGCGGCCGCTGCATTTATCAAGAATACGCACGGACAACTATGCCCTTAACAGCCCTGCTGGGTGCGAGTCGAACTAGTGTTAATACTTGGGTCGCAAATTACCTGGCTGATGGGCTCAATGGTTTGCTTGATAAACCTAAACCCGGACAACCCAATCAACTCTCTCATCAATTAGAGCAACTTAAAAAGTTTATCGAGAAAAATGCCATCAAGCAGGATGGTGTACCGTTTACTCCATGCGCTTGATTTCAGTCTCATCCCGGGTCATCTTCCACTTGAGCGTGTGGATGTGTGGTTCCAAGACGAAGCCAGATTTGGCCAACTTTGGGCAAAACGGAGTAGCCGTCCCCGTGCCGTCAAACAGCAGCAGTTTGATTATGGGTATCTGTTTGGGGCAGTCTGCCCAAGTAACGGTAAAACGGAAGCATTGATTACGCCCTTGGTCAACAAAGATGCCATGATGCTTCACCTTGACTCACTTTGATTAAGTTGCCCACTTATTCCCCAGAGCTGAACCCGATGGAGCAAGTTTGGTAATGGCTCAGACAACACTGTCTTTCCAACCGAGTATTCGATTGCTACGGGTAAATTGTTGAGCAAGTATCCCGAGCCTGGAATACCTTCATTGAGGATACTGGTCGGGTGAAATCTCTGTGCTCCAGGGGCTGGATAGATCAGGGACTGGATAAATCTGACCAGATAAACCAGTCGAGCCATTCTCAACATATCCACAGCACCATCTCACATGGGGGCGAAAGACATCTGCTCATCAAGCACAGCTTGATAGATGGCTGTAGCGCGAAGCAGCTTGGCTGCGAGCTGAGGGGCACACACTGCGCCAGCCGCTTTGGGCTACATGTTAAGTCGTGCTCGCTGGAAGCGAGACAAACAAAAAAGTGAAAATAAAATTGGGCGTCTGGCGATGGCCAGCTTCGAGCAAGCTCTCCGCGTTCGTTTGTNACATGTTAAGTCGTGCTCGCTGGAAGCGAGACAAACAAAAAAGTGAAAATAAAATTGGGCGTCTGGCGATGGCCAGCTTCGAGCAAGCTCTCCGCGTTCGTTTGTCGCATCAAACTGAGTTTGATAAACACGACAACCTCACCCTACTCCACATGGGATTGTGCCTCACTGCG
>NZ_NIJK01000037.1 GCF_002836975.1 Shewanella indica
CACGTGCGTTAAAAATGAGTAAAAACAAGTATCCCATTAAGCCTAAGAAAAATGCCGTTCACACTAAGTGAACGGCATTAGGCCCTATCTGTGCCTAAATATAGCAGGCCGTCTTTAGCGCGCAATATAGCGCGGATATTATTGTTCCGCTGACGCTCCAAGGGTTGTTGATTGTTGTAGATATGCTTGAAGTATTGCCGGGCCAGGTTCACCTTGTCTATGCCGGAAAATAGGCTGCCAATCCACAAAATCCCGTTATTGTCCTGCAGCAGGCTGTAGACATCATTATCACTGAGGCTGTTGGGATCCGATGGGTCATAGCGATAGTGTCTGGCTTGCCACTGACCTTCTTTAAGCTGTAGTTGGATAAGTCCTGTCTGTTGCCCACCAAGCCAGATGTCACCTCTGTTGTCGAAGATAAATTCGAGAATGCCCCGATTGGGTTTGGGTAAACGATAGATAAGCTCTGGGTTGTTCAAACCCGGCGGATAACGCCAGAGTGCGTCATCAATTGCCAGCCACAGGGCGCCATCTTCGCTTTGGCGCGCCTGTACCGGATGTCCATGTTCGGCATCGGGTAAGGGCAGGGGCTTGAGTCCTTCATTACGCAAAAGCAGCAAACCATCACTCTGGCTGCCAATCAGCAAGGCATCTTTGCCTATGGGGGTCAGCACTTGGATATCTGTGCTGATATTTTGCCTCAGTGACAGTTCATGCAATTCGTCGCTGTCAGTATCCAGGGCGTAGAGTCCATTGCCGCTACCGATCCAGAGTGTTTTGCCTACCAGAGCCAGGCGGTTAATTTTTTTGCTGTTGAGCCTCTGGTCGCGGCCAATGGGAGTGAATACACCTGTTTGTAGATCCAGGCGGTTCAAGTCACCATTGAAGGTGCCTATCCAAAGTTGCCCCTGGCCATCCTGCAGTATGTCGGTGACATGATTATCCGACAATGTCTGGCTGTGGTAGGGGTCATGCTGAAACAGGGTAAAGTCGATGCCGTTGTAACTATGTAACCCATCCTGGGTGCCAATCCACAAGATACCGGCCTTGTCCTGATAGAGGCTGGTGATGCTGTTTTGGTTAAGGCCATTCATGCTGCTGACATGCTGAAACTTGAGCTGGGGTACAGGTTCAGCCCTGAGCTCAAACAGGCTGACAGATAACAGCAGAGCGGCGAGTAGGCAACAGATCCGCGACAAGAAATCCTCTTCTTTGGTGGCTTTGGTTAGTGATAATGTAACCATTCTCTATGGGGGAGGGCTGACAGGCGTTACAAGGCATTATTGAAACTGTGCAGGCCTATGTTGACCTATCTTCTGCTTCCTTCCAATGTTTGCCTTGTATAAACATCCATCAGTCTCGCAGAGTCAGTAAATTCCTAATACAGAATGGTATTACTTATAACAGATTTCTTTTCTCTGTTTGGCAAACTTTATATTGCATGGTTGCAAATTGGAATGAAAAAAGGCCCCGCCGGAAGGGAGGAAGCGGAGCCTTTACAAAAGGGAAGCGGCAATCAATTACTTAACAGGGGGATTGCCTTGAGCTAAAGCTCAACTGAATTTTAGCAGCCGCGGTCCGGAACCCGGACCTGACCTTCCATCAGAATGCGCGCCGAGCGACTCATGATGGCTTTGGTCACCTGCCATTGGCCGTCCTTGAATTCGGCCTCGGCGCCAACTTTCAAGGTGCCGGATGGGTGGCCGAAGCGTACCGAACTGCGCTCACCGCCGCCGGCCGCCAGGTTAACCAGGGTGCCCGGGATAGCTGCGGCCGTGCCTATGGCCACTGCCGCCGTGCCCATCATGGCGTGGTGCAATTTACCCATCGACAAAGCGCGAACCAAGAGGTCTACATCGGTTTCGGCCAGCTGTTTGCCACTGGAAACCTGATGCGCCTGCGGTTTGGCCACAAACGCTACCTTGGGAGTGTGTTGGCGGGTTTCGGCTTCGGATAGCTCCTTAATCAACCCCATCGCCAGCGCGCCGTGTGCCCTAAGCAGCTCAAAGCGAGCCAGCGCCTCGGGATCGCCGTTGATCTCCGGCTGTAGTTCGGTGCCTTGATAGCCGAGTTCGGCGGCATTGACGAAAATGGTCGGGATCCCGGCATTGATCAGCGTTGCCTGAATTTTGCCACTGGGGTGTACTTGGGTGGGAACCGTCAGCTCATCCACCAGCTTGCCGGTAGGGAACATGGCGCCGCCGTCTTCACCGTCATCGGCGGGGTCGATAAATTCCAGCACGATTTCGGCGGCGGGGAAGGTGACACCGTCGAGCTCAAAGTCACCGGTTTCCTGCACTTCACCGGCGCTGACCGGCACCTTGGCGATAATGGTCTTGCCAATATTGGCTTGCCAAATCCGCACTTCGCAGATGCCGTTTTCCGGTACCCGTTCCGGGGCCACCAGACCGGCATGCAGGGCAAAGGCGCCGGCCGCGGTGGAAAGGTTGCCGCAGTTGCCGCTCCAGTCGACGAAGGGCTTATCTATGGAGACCTGACCATAGAGGTAGTCCACGTCGTGACCGGGAACCTGGCTGGCATTCATGATCACGCATTTGCTGGTACTCGAGGTCGCGCCGCCCATACCGTCTGTGTGTTTGCCGTAGGGGTCCGGGCTACCGATGACTCGCATCAACAAGGCATCGCGGGCCGGGCCGGGCACTCTGGCCGTCTCGGGCAGATCGTCCAGGCGGAAGAACACCCCCTTACTGGTGCCGCCGCGCATATAGGTAGCGGGAATTTTTATCTGTGGTTTAAATGCCATGGCATTGGATCCTTTGAGATAAATATTTTTATCAGTCGGCCATAACCTTGGCTATGGCCGACTTGGTCACGCATCAAGGGCCGGCTTAAACATTGCCCTGCAAGAAGTCCTGCGCGAAACGCTGCAGCACTCCACCGGCTTCATAGATGGTCACTTCTTCGGCGGTATCCAGGCGGCAGCGCACTGGTACTTCCACCGTTTCGCCATTGCTGCGATGCAGCAACAGGGTCAGAGTGGCACCGGGAGTGCGCTCGCCGAGAACGTCGAAGGTTTCTGTGCCGTCTATGCCCAGGGTCAGCCTGTCGGTCCCAGGGAAAAACTCCAGCGGCAACACGCCCATACCTATCAGGTTGGTTCGGTGAATGCGCTCGAAGCCTTCGGCCACAATTGCCTCGACTCCGGCCAGACGCACGCCCTTGGCGGCCCAGTCTCGGCTGGAGCCCTGGCCATAGTCTTTACCGGCTATGATGCACAGTGGTTGCTTGCGCTCCATGTAGGTTTCTATCGCTTCCCACATGCGTACCTGTTGCCCTTCGGGCTCGATACGGGCCAGCGAGCCCTGGATCACCTTGCCGCTATCGTCCTTGACCATTTCGTTGAACAGTTTGGGGTTGGCAAAGGTGGCCCGTTGGGCCGTCAGATGGTCACCCCTGTGGGTGGCGTAGGAGTTGAAGTCTTCCTCCGGCAGGCCCATCTTGGCCAGGTATTCGCCGGCGGCGCTGGATGGCAAAATGGCGTTCGATGGCGACAGGTGATCTGTGGTGATGTTGTCACCCAATACCGCCAGTGGCCGCATCCCCTTGAGTGCACGTTCACCGGCCAGGGCGCCTTCCCAGTAGGGTGGACGACGGATATAGGTGCTCATTGGGCGCCAGTCATACAGAGGGTCGACCCCATCACCGTATTCCACGGCGATATTGAACATGGGCTCATACACCTTGCGGAACTGCTCCGGCTTGACCGACGACTTGACGATGGCATCTATCTCTTCGTCGCTGGGCCAGATGTCCTTGAGGGTTACGGCGTTGCCGTTCTGATCTGTGCCGAGTGGGTCTTTCTCTATGTCGAAACGCACAGTCCCTGCAATGGCGTAGGCCACAACCAAAGGCGGCGAGGCCAGGAATGCCTGCTTGGCATAAGGGTGGATTCGGCCATCGAAGTTACGGTTACCGGACAATACCGCGGTGGCGTACAGATCTCTGTCGATCACTTCCTGCTGGATTTTGGGATCGAGCGCGCCGCTCATGCCGTTACATGTGGTACAGGCGAAGGCGACTATGCCAAAGCCCAGCTGTTCCAGGTAAGGCAATAGCCCTGCCTCGCGCAGATAGAGGTCCACCGCCTTGGAACCGGGTGCCAGAGAGGTCTTGACCCAAGGCTTGCGTACCAGGCCTTTTTCCACTGCGTTGCGGGCGATAAGACCGGCAGCAATCACGTTGCGTGGGTTACTGGTGTTGGTACAGCTGGTGATGGCGGCAATGATCACGGCGCCGTCCGGCATCAGGCCTTCTTGCTGCTCTACCTTGCCGGCAATGCCTTTGGCGGCCAAGTCGCTGGTGGCCAAACGGGCATGCGGGTTGGAAGGACCGGCCATGTTACGCACCACGGAGGAGAGATCGAACTCCAGTACCCGCTCATATTCGGCGCCTTCGAGGCTGTCGGCCCACAGACCCGTGGTCTTGGCATAGTTTTCCACCAGCGCTACCTGGTCGTCATCACGGCCGGTGAGGCGCAGATAATCTATGGTTTGCTGATCGATATAGAACATGGCGGCAGTGGCGCCATATTCGGGAGTCATGTTGGAGATGGTTGCCCTGTCACCCAGGGTCAGGCTGGCGGCGCCTTCACCGAAGAATTCCAGATAGGCACCCACCACCCGCTCTTTACGCAGGAATTCGGTCAGCGCCAGCACTATATCCGTGGCGGTAATGCCGGGAGCGGCCTTGCCGGTCAGCTTGACGCCGACTATGTCCGGCAGGCGCATCCAGGAGGCGCGGCCGAGCATCACGCTTTCGGCTTCCAGACCACCCACGCCTATGGCGATCACCCCAAGGGCATCCACGTGTGGCGTGTGGCTGTCGGTGCCGACACAGGTGTCCGGGAAGGCAACGCCGTCGCGACTCTGGACCACGGGGGACATTTTCTCCAGGTTGATCTGGTGCATGATGCCGTTGCCGGGCGGGATCACATCGACGTTTTTAAAGGCCGTCTTGGTCCAGTTGATAAAGTGGAATCTGTCTTCGTTGCGTCTGTCTTCAACGGCGCGGTTTTTCTCGAAGGCATCCGCTTCAAAGCCGGGGTGTTCCACCGCCAGGGAGTGATCCACAATCAGCTGGGTCGGCACCACAGGGTTAACCTTGGCCGGATCGCCCCCCTTGTCGGCGATGGCATCACGCAGACCGGCCAAGTCAACCAGTGCTGTTTGGCCGAGAATGTCGTGACACACCACCCGCGCCGGGAACCAGGGGAAGTCCAGATCCCGTTTGCGTTCGATAATCTGTTCGAGGAAGTCGTTGAGCCTGCCGGGCTCGGCGCGGCGTACCAGGTTTTCGGCCAACACCCGTGAGGTGTAGGGCAATTTGGCATAGGCTCCGGGGCTGATGGCCTCGACTGCGGCGCGGGTATCGAAATACTCGAGGCTGGTGCCGGGCAGGGGAATTCGGTAATTGGTATTCATGAGTTCTGTCCACTGAGAAGCAACTGCAAAAAGAGCCGGGCCCCTGCTTACTTGGGTGCCCGCTCTTGCTCATTCATCTGGCGGCCCTTTGGCCGCCGCCGGGATCAACGCTCGCTGAGAGGCGTCACCTTGCGTGGCTCAACCCCAACATAGTCGGCACTCGGGCGGATAATGCGGTTGTTGGCGCGTTGCTCCATCACGTGCGCGGCCCAGCCGGTGAGGCGGGAGCAAACGAAGATGGGGGTAAACAGCTTGGTGGGGATCCCCATGAAGTGATAGGCACTGGCGTGGAAGAAGTCGGCGTTACAGAAGAGTTTCTTCTCTTCCCACATCAGGGCTTCACAGGCGACAGAAACGCGATAGAGGCGATCATCACCGTATTCCTGCGCCAGCTTTTCCGACCACTCTTTGATGATCACGTTGCGGGGGTCTGACTCGCGGTAGATGGCGTGACCAAAGCCCATGATCTTCTCTTTGCGCTCCAGCTTGCCCTTGAGCACTTCGCGGGCATGGTCTTCATCGCGCATATCCTGAATCAGCTCCATCGCCGCCTCGTTGGCGCCGCCGTGCAGAGGGCCGCGCAGTGAGCCAATGGCGCCCGTGATGCAGGAATGCATGTCAGACAGGGTAGAGGCGCAAACCCGGGCGGTGAAGGTAGAGGCGTTGAATTCGTGCTCGGCGTAGAGGATCAGTGACACATCCATAACCCGGGCATGCAGGGCAGATGGAGCTTCGCCGTGCAGCAGGTGCAGGAAGTGGGCGCCTATCTGGTCGTCATGGGTTTCTGTGTCTATACGCACGCCGTCATGGCTGTAGCGATACCAGTAACAGATGATGGAAGGAAATGCCGCCAGCAGACGGTCGGCCACTTCACTCTGCTCGGAGAAATCTTTTTCGGTTTCCAGGTTACCCAGCATGGAGCAACCGGTACGCATAACGTCCATAGGATGGGCATCGGCCGGGATCCGCTCCAGCACCTCTTTCAGTGCCTGTGGCAGGCCGCGCATGCCTTTGAGTTTCTGACGATAGGCCGCCAGTTGCGTTTCGGTGGGCAGTTCGCCGTAGAGGATCAGGTAGGCCACTTCCTCGAAGCTGACGTTTTCGGCCAGATCTTTGACGTCATAGCCGCGGTAGGTCAGGCCTGAGCCGGACTTACCGACTGTGCTCAGTGAAGTTTCGCCTGCGCTTTGGCCGCGTAATCCGGCGCCGCTCAGTTTCTTGTCAGTCATAATGCATTCCCTCTTCCGTTACACTCTTGTCAATTTGTTGGCCAGCCATGGCTGGTCTGGTTTGCGGTTGCCTTTTTCAGCGCTCTGGGGCGCTGTGTAGGGTGGCAACCCCGGGTGTTTCATGGGCAAACCCTGTAACCGGCGCGTCTGCGCCGGTCAATCATCCCTGGATTCAGCCGTTACTTTTGGCTGAACAGCTCATCGAGCTTGGTTTCGTAGTGGTGGTAGCCGAGGAACTTATACAGATCTTCACGGGTTTGCATGGCATCGACCACATTGCGTTGGTGACCGTCGGCCATCAGTGCCTGCATCACTTTCAGGGCGGCCAGGTTGGCGGCGCGGAAGGTGCTCAATGGGTAGAGCACCATGTCGGCTCCGGCTTCGGCCAGTTGCTCCTTGTTGAACAGCTCTGTTTTGCCGAATTCGGTCATGTTGGCCAGGATCGGGGCGTTGACGGCCGCCTTGAATCGACGGTACTGATCCAGCTCGGTCAGCGCCTCGGCAAAGATCATGTCGGCACCCGCCTCGATATAGGCCTGGGCACGTTCGATACCAGCATCCAGCCCTTCCACGGCAACCGCGTCTGTGCGGGCCATGATGACGAAGTTCTCATCTGTGCGGGCATCCACGGCAGCCTTGATACGGTCGACCATCTCTTCGGTGCTGACCACGGCCTTGTTGGGTCTGTGACCGCAGCGCTTCTGTGACACCTGATCTTCCATATGCACGGCGGCGACACCGGCCTTTTCAAACTCCTTGATGGTGCGGGCAATGTTGAAGGCGCCGCCCCAGCCAGTGTCTATGTCGACCAGCAGCGGCAGTTCGGTGGCCGATGTGATGCGGCCGGCATCGATCAGTACATCGTTCATTGAGGTCATGCCCAGATCCGGCAGGCCGTAAGAGGCGTTGGCGACACCGGCACCGGAAAGGTACAGGGCCTGAACACCGGATTGCTCGGCCATCAGGGCGAAATAGGCATTGGTGGTTCCCACGATTTGAAGCGGCTTGGCCTTGGCCAGAGCCTGGCGGAATCTGAGTCCTGCGCTGCGAGTCATCTGTTTGCTTCCTTATATTGAGTCCAGGGCGGCATGCTCCGCCTGAAGCTGTTTGAGTCTGAGTTCGGTATTGCGCCGTCCCTGCTCGATATGACGGCGCATCAGCAAGCCGGCCAGTTCGGCATCGCGCTGGGCTATGGCTTCGACTATGCGTCTGTGCTCGGCGATGGCTTTGACCGGGCGGTTCTTATTGGTGCATTGATAGCGATACATTCTCAGTAGGTGATATAAGCCGCCGATCAGGGTTTCCTGCAGGTGCTTGTTACCGCTGGCGCGGATGATCTGGTAGTGAAAGTCCACATCACCCTCTTCCTGAAAATAGGTATCGCCTTCTGCCAGCGCCGCTTCCTGACGGGCCAGTAGTTGCCACAACTGGCTGAGCTGCTCATCGGTTATCCGTTTGGCGGCCAGTTCACAGGCCATGGCTTCCAGCGTGCTGCGCAGCTCGTAGAGGTCGTTGAGCTCGGCCACTGTCATGGCGGCGACTCTGGCGCCCACATGGGGGATGCGTACTACCAAGCGCTGACGCTCGAGGATCTGCAAGGCCTCGCGGGTTGGACCGCGGCTGATACCGTACTTGAGTGCCAGCGCCTGTTCGTTGATCTTGCTGCCGGGGGCCAGCTCACCCTTGATGATGCTGGTTTGAATTTGCACCAGAATCTGATCCACCAGGGTACTGCTCTTCTCCGAAGTGGTTTTATCGACGCTGTTTTTGTCCAACACAGGTGCCTGAGTCACTGGTTAAGTTTCGCTCGATTGTTGACTATGGTTCGACATTAGATGTGATCCAGGTCATTGTCAACAATCTGCTTACCTAGACGTAAGTCTAATATTTTGTGGTATTTGCTCTTTAAGCTTTTATTAAACAAAGCCTTAGCTATTATTTTAAAACTTGCTGTTAGCATGGGTTTACACTTGACATTGCAACTATTGTCGACAATCTTGTTTTAAACAGTTTTCTTAATGGGCGACTGATAGAATGCTCCTTGTCAGCGGCAGACAAGGAAAAGAGGGGGAAGCTTGGTATCCGTAACAGTGTTTTCCTGACTATGGGACGTTGAATAGGGAGAGTCGTCCGAGTGATGAGAGAGGCAAGAATGACAAGAGTGAAAAAAGTATGAGCGCAGAAATCATCAGCACAGCAAAACCGAATCGGATATTGATAAGCGCCTGTTTATTGGGGCAAGAGGTACGCTATGACGGTGGCCATAACCTGCTCAATGATGCCAGAGTGCAGCTATGGCAGGCCCAAGGACGGCTGGTGCCTTTCTGCCCCGAGTGCGCCGGTGGCTTGCCGACACCCAGAGCACCGGCCGAACAGATACAGGGACGAGTGCTGACCTGTGACGGTGAGGACGTGACCGAGGCCTTTGAGCTAGGTGCCGAGTTGGCACTGGCCAAGGCACAGCAACAGCAAGTGGTTGCTGCCATTCTCAAGGCCCGCAGTCCTTCCTGTGGCAAAGGCCGGGTTTACGATGGCAGTTTCTCCCGCCAACTTAAAGAGGGCGACGGCGTGACCGCCGCCTTGCTGATGCGCCATGGCATTCAAGTGTTCAGCGAGTTTGAGTTGGACGCCGTTGAGAAGTATCTGACTGAATGCGATAAAAGTGCTTGAGTCGAAATACTCAGTTTTAAAATAACAATGCCGGGCTTAGACCCGGCATTGCTGTGTCTTCGACAATCACTGTCAGTGGCTTTTTTGTGCCAGCTTACGGTAGTCGTCGGCAGGTTGGTATTCGGCCAGTAGTTGATCGATTTGGGCATCCTTTTGTTGCCAGATGTCATTGAGCCAACGCTGAAACTTGACCCTGTACTCTGGTTCGCTGAAGTAGCGAACAGAATCCACCTGCGGCACAGGCAGAGCCTCAATTCGCACCACTATTTTGTGCACTTTACCCTGCATCACTGCACCGAGAATATCCTTGGGAGCATCGGGATAAACCACAGTCACGTTCAACAAGGCATCAAATTGCTCGCCCATGGCCGACAGGGTAAAGGCGATGCCACCGGCTTTTGGCCGCAGCAGGTGTTTGTAGGGGGATTTTTGCCTTTGTCGTTTGTCTTCGGTGAAGCGACTGCCTTCCACATAGTTGATGATGGAAGTGGGCAAGTCTTTGAACTTTTCACAGGAGCGCCGGGTTGTTTGCAGATCCTTGCCCCTGAGCTTGGGGTTCTTCTTCAGCTTTTCCGGGCTGGTACGGTTCATAAAGGGCATGTCCAGCGCCCAGCAACCCAGGCCCATGATGGGAACATACAGCAGCTCTTTCTTGAGAAAGAACTTCAGCATGGGAATGTTGTTGCGCAGGATATAAGTCTGCGCGGCAATATCAAAGCCACTGAGGTGGTTACTGATCAGTAGATACCAACCATCCGGCTTGAGGCTTTCAAGCCCCTGCACATCCCATTCGACCTTGGCTATCAGGTGCAGTATACCGCCATTGCAACTGGCCCAGGCCCACATGAAACGGTTCATTAACCGGGTCATGGCGATACGGCCACTCTTCCAGGGCAGCAACAATTTGAACAGGCCGCCGATACACACCAGCGAGCCCCAAACGGCGGTGTTAATGATCAGCAGGCTCAGGCTGAGAATAAACAGCACTGGCCCGGGCAGGAAGTGTAACATCAGGAGTCCCCTTGAGAATGGTTTGCCTTGGCGGCCAGTCGCTCCAACACTTCATCCTTGTGCTGCCAGAGGGCGTTCAGCCGCTCCTGGAAGGCTTGTTTGAACTGGCGATCATTGGCGTAGTCACCTCGCATCCCCGGGTCTATCTCCTTGACCTCCAAGTGGAGGTAAACCTCAGGTAGACGGCCGCTGATATAGTCCCAAAAACTGGGGATCTTGCCGGGGTAGTAGATGGTGACATCCACCAGTTTATGGATCTGTTCGCCCATGGCCGACAACGCAAAGGCCATGCCGCCGGCCTTGGGTCTTAGCAGGTGTTTGAACGGTGAGTTTTGCTTCTGGTGCTTGCTGGGCTGAAAGCGGGTACCTTCGACAAAGTTCATCACGCTCACCGGCTTGTGCTTGAACTTGGCACAGGCCTTACGGGTAATTTCAATGTCTTTGCCCCTGAGTTTGGGGTTCTTTTTCAACTCGGCCGTGCTGTAACGTCGCATAAAGGGGAAATCCAGCGCCCACCAAGCCAGCCCAAGTACCGGGACGTAAATCAGCTCTTTTTTCAGGAAGAACTTGAGAAAAGGGATCCGCCGATTGAGCAGTCGCTGCAGGATCAGAATATCGACCCAGCTCTGGTGGTTGGCTACCACCATATACCACTCCTGCTCTGATAGCTCCGGAAGCTCATCTATATGCATCTTCAGCGGATGAAACAGCTTTTCTATGCCGCCGTTAACACTGATCCAGGCACTGGCACAGATGTCCAGAAAGTGGCTGCATAGGCGTTGCAACGGCTTGATGGGAAGCAGTTTTAACAGGCTGCCCAGTAGAATTGGCAGGCTCCAAAACAGGGTGTTGATAACATAGCCGCTAAAGGCAAGACAACCTCGGATCAAGGACAACTTGGGCTCCCTCAGGATCATAAAAAAGAAAAATCGACCGACTATGTTAACCGCAGTCGCCACCAGGCTTCAATCTTAAGCTGGCGTTAACAGGGAGTTAGGGCCTGCTTACTTAACCCTGAAATAGTTGACTTAACCAATATCAGAGGCATAAGTTGCGCCATCTGTTCTTTGCTCTGTGTTGAAGATGACTTGCAATGCAGTGTCTTCCAGTATTTTTCTGAGCCTCTTTCAGTATGTTGCTTTGTGGTGAAACAGCGCCTGTATCTTCAAATCCCCGGCGCATTTTTGGTGGAAGACGGTTTACTGTCAAGCGCAACACTGATGGCGGTAAATGGGACAATCGGCGCCGTTATAGGCTAGGACGGCACGGTGATTATGGCTGGTTAATTGATAGTGGCTTGTAGGTCGGGCAAATACTTTGGTCCAGCTGCTTGACTCTGGAGCTTACTCCAAGCTTTACACTCCTTGGCAATAGCAAACGGCCCGGATAGTCACATTTGAGTTCCGCGGCATCATTTGAGCCATAGCGCGAGGCACAGTTATGAGTCATTCCTGTTGTGATCCCAAATCTACTCCCGAGACAGTGAAGGCGGGGGCTAAGGACCCGGCAAATTGCACAGATAGCCAGATAGCCGGTAACGCCGCCAGTCATTCCAGCGAGCATTCTGGCTGTCATTCTGCTTGTTGCCATGATCATCATGAGTCCCATCAGGCCGACTCTGCTACCGAAATAAACACTGTCCGGCTTGCTCAAGGCGAGCAGCATCAGTGGCAAATCCTCGGTATGGATTGTGCCAGCTGTGCCCGTAAAGTCGAAACTGCGGTTTCCAGGGTGAGCGGTGTTTGCAGCGCCAGGGTGGTATTTGCCACCGAAAAGCTGCTGGTGGAACTGACGCCCGGCGTTTCACCCCAAGGCATAGTCGATGCTGTGTCTGCGGCCGGCTTTAAGCTTAAGCAGCAGACCCAAGCAGGTAAGGAAGGCCCAAAACCCGGCTCGGCGAGCCGGCTTGGCAAATACTGGCAACCCAAATACTGGCAACCTTTGTCACTGGCACTGTTAATGTTGCTGGCGGCTTTGGCGCCTGCGAGTATCAGCCCCGGCCTATTCACTCTGGCTACAGTTTGGGGGCTGCTGCCTATTGCCCGCAAGGCCTGGGCCCTTATTCGCAGCGGCACCCCTTTTGCCATTGAAACCCTGATGACTGTTGCCGCCATAGGAGCCTTGTTACTGGGCGAAACGGCCGAGGCGGCCATGGTGTTGCTTCTGTTTATGCTCGGTGAGCAGCTCGAATCGTTTGCGGCCGGTCGCGCTCGCGCCGGAGTTAGCGCCTTGATGGCATTGGTGCCGGATAAGGCATTGAGGTTGCAAGATGGCCAGAGGCAAGAGGTGGCTGCCTCAGAGCTGCGCCCGGGCGATATTATAGAAGTTGCGCCTGGGGCACGCCTGCCGGCCGATGCCGAACTGCTTGATGCCTCGGCGGCATTTGATGAAAGCGCCCTGACAGGAGAATCTATCCCGGTCGAAAGGATTAAGGGCGAACGGGTCGCCGCCGGCTGCCTGGCAGCCGACAGGCTGGTAAAAATGCAAGTTGTCTCCGAGCCCGGCAGTAACGCCATAGACCGCATCCTGCATTTGATTGAAGAGGCCGAAGGGCAGAGAGCACCGATAGAGAGATTCATCGACAAATTCAGTCGCTGGTATACTCCAGCCATCATGCTGCTGGCCGTGATGACAGTGCTGTTGCCGCCTCTGCTGTACGCCGAACCTTGGGAGCAATGGATCTACCGTGGCCTGACACTGTTGTTGATAGGTTGCCCCTGCGCCTTGGTGATTTCGACGCCGGCGGCGGTAACCTCAGCGCTGGCGGCCGCAACCCGTCAGGGAGCCTTGATTAAGGGCGGCGCGGCATTGGAAGCACTGGCACATGTCGATACCGTCGCCTTCGATAAGACCGGCACCCTCACAGAAGGTAAACCTGAAGTCACCTTGGTGGAGAGCCTCACAGAGCAGGATGCGACCAAGTGGCTCAGGGTGGCCGCCGCCATTGAATTGGGCTCACACCATCCCCTGGCACTGGCGATAGTCAATCATGCCAAAGAGCGGCGGCTGGAACTGCCAGACGCAGAAGCTATTCGGGCTTTACCCGGGATGGGCGTTGAAGGACGAGTCGATTCGCAAAACTGGCGACTGTTGGCCCCTTCAAGGCTGCCAAACCTAGCTCCTGAGTTGCTGCAACGCGTCACAGAACTGGAACAGCAGGGGCAAACCCTGGTGGTACTGTGTGATGCCGAGCTGGAGCCTCCTCGCCCTGTGGCCATCTTTGCCCTCAGGGATCAGCTGCGCGTCGAGGCCGCCGAAGCCATAGCCAAGCTACGCCGTCTTGGTATCGACAGCATAATGCTGACCGGTGACAACCCAAGAACCGCCAAGGCGATTGCCGAGGAGCTGGCCATCGATTGGCGCGCCGGGCTGCTGCCGGAAGATAAAGTTTCTGAGGTGGCGGCATTGGCCAAGCACCGTAATGTGGCCATGACAGGAGATGGAATTAACGATGCCCCGGCAATGAAGCGAGCCAGTATTGGTATTGCTATGGGCGGCGGAACCGATGCCGCGCTGGAAACCGCCGATGCGGCCCTGACCCATAATCAGTTGGGAGGGGTGGCGGCAATGATCCACTTAGCCAGGGAAACCCTGAGCAATATTCGCCAGAACATAGCTTTGGCGCTGGGGCTGAAGGCGATTTTTCTGGTGACCAGCTTACTGGGGATCACCGGCCTCTGGCTGGCGGTGATGGCCGATACCGGCGCAACTGTGTTGGTAACCGCCAACGCCTTGAGACTGCTTAGAAAGCGCTACTGAAATGTATTGGTGTTGATAACAATAAAAAGAGGAAGGTACCCGTAGACCTGAGCACCTTCCTCTTTCAAACGGACTCAGGTCATGCCTTGGAGCATGCCATTAGGGTGTAGAGCTTGCCCTCAAAGGTATTGCTGCTGGGCCATACTGCAGTGTCTATCCGCTGAATATTGTTGAAGCCGCACTCGTTTAACAGCTGCAGATATTCCTCATCTTGCCAAGCCTGCATCCGGCTGCCGAATCGCGTCACCTTGCCGTTTTCTTCAATCACCCAAAACAGTGTGGAACTGGTTTGGAGTGCCTCGTCCCAAGCATGCTCCGTCAGCAGCAGGTGGGGAGCATCAAGAAATAGGCCCTGTGAATGCCTTTGCCAGCTTGGCTCAGCCTGTCCCTGCCGTTTGACTTCATCAAAGCTGTGAACTTCTACAACAAGCTTGCCATTCGGCATCAGCCAGTTTGCACAATGCTTGAGTAAGTTCTTGGCATCCGCTGCGCTGAAAACATTCAGCTCACCGAAGGTCATCATGATGAAGTCAAACTTCTTGGTCGGCCGGTAGCTTCTGACATCCAGCAGTTGATAGTCGATATTCAGTCCAGCCGCCTGCGCTTGTTGTTGGGCGTAGGTTATAGAGGCTGGTGAGAAGTCGACGCCGGTGCAGCAAAAGCCGCGCTTTGCCAACAATTGAGTGTAAAAGCCGGGGCCACAACCCAGATCCAGCACTTGTGCGCCAGGAGCCAGTTGGCTGCAGAGCCAATTCACCTGGCGCTCAATCACCGCCAGTTTTCTACTGGCCCAATCGTGCTCCTGGCAGAGGTGGTTTTTCAGCATTCTCTGGCTGAAATCGGCATTATTCCAGGGAATTTTGCTTTCGTTCGGCGACAGCCTTATTGGCAAATGCTGGCTGATTAGCTTATTGATATTCATACATTTCCTTGCTTTTCTAAAGCTTACTTGTGTATGCGGCCTGTCATTTTGGTAAAGTTGAACCACTGGCCGTTTTCGGCGGCCATCATCTCGCGATCCCGTACGGCATAAGGGTTGTCGCATGCCAACCACTCCTGCCATGCCTGGGCGCACTGCCCGCTCTCTTCGCACAACTCCATCTGTAAAAATGCGCTCTGTTGCCAGAGTTGCATCCACCAGTCGACGGTGAAAAAGTTCATCCCAGGCTGCCACCAGGGGGCCAGCTCAGGGGCAACGCTTTGCTGCAGTGGAAAAGGCTTTTTCAGCCCGGGCACCACTATGGCGACCTGGCCGCCCGGCTTGATGAAAGGGGCGAGGTGGGTGTCAAAAAACGCTGAACTGGCACCAAAGTAGTGGTAGGCATCGATAGACAAGACAGCATCGAAACTGTTTTCTGCAAATGGGGCATGTTCCGGCCGCATCTGGGTTACGTCAAAGTTCACTGCCGTGATCTTGTCTTTCACGCCTGCGGCCTTGAATCTTGCCTGATTGTCTTCGGCCGCTATCCAAAGATCCATAGCGGTGACTTCGAGGTTGAAGGCCTTTGCCAGATAGATGGAGGTGATGCCTGTGCCACAGGCCAAGTCCAGCACCCGCATCCCTGGTTGCAGTTGCAGTGACCGGCAGACTTCTTCGGCCAGCAGCAGGGCGTTGGGACCCATCATGTTGCTGTTGATATAGTCACGGGAAAATAGTGTATTCATCTTTCTTTCCTCAACGGTTGTCCAGTTGGGCGCGCACATTGTGCAAGCCGGTCGTGGTTATGCGATAGGGCTGACCTTTGACAGATTTGATCAGTTTTTTGGCTTTGAGCTTTTTGAAAATGGCGAGGGTACAGTCGCAAAGAACAAGCCCTTCGCGGCTATAACATTCAACGGCTGTGACGCGACCTGAAGTGTCGCGGAAATAACAAATGCGTCCGCCTTTGGCGAGGACGTGCAGGGTACGTTGTTCCTGACGGGATATATTCATACTGGAAAAACTCGATAATCATCATGAGCAAAACGTGCGGGCACTTGTCAGTGTCCACCTTTGATTTATGCGCATTGATAATCAGACCGACCTTGGAAGGTCAGTTAACTGATTATCTGATGATTACAATCTCCAGCATCAATGCCTCAATGAGAGTTGAAAGTAGCTTTACCGCTCAATTTTTACCACTAAGGATGTTAGATGTAAATCAACCGCTTGGGGAACTGTGATTTTAGGCTGTTTTTTGTGCAGGGTTATAACGGCAATACTAGGTCACTGATGAAGCTCATGTTTTGAATTGAAAGGCGCTCAGGTAAACGTGGGTTTATTCGTTTATCTGAGCGCCTTTGCATATTTGCTGCTTGGTTCAACTCTTAGGTTAAGTCCAGTGGGAACTACTCCTCGATTTGTTGGTGGCGGGTGAGGTACATAAGTATCAGCATTATCAGTACCAGCAATCCGGTTCCCATCAAGAGGGCGTAATCTTCCAGCTGGAGTATGGAGTAGAGTACACCGTAGAGACTTGCCAACATGGCGGCAACTATCGCTCCTTGGCGCCGACTACCACTGGCGCTGGCAACATACAGCGGAATACTGAGCAGGGGAACCGCAGCTGCCACCAGATAAGCGGTTAAAAACAGCAGGTGTTCCGACAGCGACAGCAGTAATAGATAGAAGAGGCACATGGCGCCACCCACCATCAGATACTGTACTGCGCTGAGGCGTGACTTGTTGCCCAGCTCGAAGATCAGCAGCAGTATGTAGGTCAGCAAAATAAAGAGTATGCCGTACTTGAGCGACCTTTCTATCTTGCCGTAGTGAGTCACGGGTTCGAACAGGGTGACACTGGCACTGATCTCGGTGAGATCCCGGCCATCACTGGCGCGGAACACCTGAGGGAAGTTGCGGCTCAGATGACTTATCTGCCAGTTGGCATCAAAACCTTCAGTGCTGAGATTACGGCTGGCGGGCAGGTAACCCTGAAAACTGGGATGTGGCCAATCGGCATGGATATCTATCTGGCTCAGTTCCGCCAGTGGCAGTACCTCCAAGCCCTCAGAACCTCTGAGGCTGAGCTGGAATGTCAGTTGGTATTCACCTTGGCTCGGATCCAGCGCTATGGTGCGATGAAAGCCGCGGCTAAGGCCACCTGTGTTATCCAGCCCTGTACCGGACATCAAGCTGGGCATTCCCTGCTCACCAGCCAGATTAAAACGACTGACAGTCTCAATAGCCTGGTTGGCTGAAACGCCGAACACCAAGCGCGCCTGGTTATAGTCAAAGCCGAGTAGCCCTGGGATATTTATTTTAGGCAGTTCGAAGTCGGCCCGGCCTTTGACTTGGCCCAGATACACGAGTGACTGATAGATGCCGCGATGGCGGAATTCATGTTTAAGACCGGCATCGAGCGTCATGCCTTTGGGCAGGATCAAGAGTTCATCGCTGTAGACCTGACGACTGCGGTGTTGTTTGCCGTCGATATTGCTGTCGGAGATCACTTCGTAGCGAAATGGCAGTACCAAAACCGGACCGGCCAAGGTTTGGGCATCGCCCCAGGTATGGCCGATCTCTCGCACCACTTGGCGATAGAGGCTTTCTCTGTCCTGGCTGAGATCCTGGATCATTCCAAGTGGGATCAATGACAACAGACCCACCATGGCCACCGCAAATAGCTTAAGAGTTAATTTGGATTTGAGTTGAGGCAGCGCCGTGTGGCCATTTTGTTTCTTCATTAGGCTTTTCAGCAGTAGATAAGCCCCGAAACCTATGGCTCCAAGCAAGGCCAGCGCTATTAGCATGAGGATAACTTGAAATATCATGAGGTATGTTCCTTTAACCTACTCGTTGCAGCATTAAAGCAGATTTGGCTGGAGATATCATGACAAGTCACTGATCAATAGTGGCAAAATTATGCCTATACCAAATTGGAGAAATATTGAATTAGGTTTACTTGAATAACGCCGACAAGTGAATGGTTTTACTGTCACATTTATTGTGACAATGTGGTCATGATTGAATCATCTATAATGAGTGTGAATCGATGCTGCAGTCATTTAAAATAACCACCTATGTGAATTGGTATGATGATTCTTATGAAATACTTCTCCAAAGCTTGTTGGTTGCCGATTTTTTTCAGTCTGCCCCTGCATGCTGAATTGGCCGATTTTGACGACTATGGGCCGCTCAGGGTTTATGCCCAGTCTCCTCTGCAGTCCAGCAGTTTAACCCCCATGTTGCGTTCGGGCTTTTCCATGGCAAAGGGACAAAAAGAGTGGTATCTGACCGGTAATATGGCCAGCGTCTGGGCCGAGACA
Source organism: Shewanella indica (assembly GCF_002836975.1). Classification (GTDB taxonomy): domain Bacteria; phylum Pseudomonadota; class Gammaproteobacteria; order Enterobacterales; family Shewanellaceae; genus Shewanella; species Shewanella indica. Next base: position 18,359 of record NZ_NIJK01000037.1, read on the forward strand.
GAAGATTATCTGGCTGACTATTATCACAACTCTTTAACCGGTGGTCTCAAGTGGCAAATTGATGACCGTTGGATGTTGGACGCCAACTATACTTGGCGTTTCAGTGGTAACAACCATTTGGATTCACTGACAATGTGGTTTCACGATGCTTTCGGTTTTGATCAGAATGGTCGTGACCATCAGCCACGAAATCAGAATCAGATCTACTCCAAGCAACATAATGTGAATATCAGCGATTTTGGTGGTGAGACCCTAAACAATGCCTTCAACATTTATCTCGGGTATCAGTTGCTGCAGAATGAGCACCATGGCCTGTCTGTTGGGGGGAGCCTGTATTACAACTATGTGGGCTCGGGGCCTTTCGCCAATGAAAACTTTGAGCAGGCGTTGCAGCTGAATTACAGCTATCGCAACGGACGGCATAATTTCCATTCAACACTTGGCTTGAGTTTCCGTGAGGACGAAGAGGTACTGTCGGACATGCCTTATAAGTCCAATGCTTTGATGCTTGGGCTGGGTTATGAATATCGTGTTGGTCGTCATGGCTGGATGCTGGAGTATCACAGGTACGAAGGAATGACAGAAGCGGATGATGACTTCTCTGAAGCTTCAAATGAAGCTGTGCTGGGCTACCGCTATTATCTGGATCGCAGTGCTATAGAGTTTACTGTGATTGAAAACTTCCTCAACATGGATAACAGCACGGATATCGCTTTTACTCTGGGCTATCGGCATATGCTTTAATTTAGCTGTGTTGAAACATAAGGCCGCTCATGAGCGGCCTTATCTATTTTGGGGTGAGATGGGTTACTCAGCCTGCTCAGCTTTGGCTTCCAGCGCTTCGACTCTGGCTTGCAGGGCTTCCAATTTTTCCCTGGTTTTCAGTAACACGTGTTGCTGCACTTCAAACTCTTCCCGGGAGACCAGATCCAGCTTCAGCAATTGGTGTTGCAGTACTTGCTTGCTGCGTTCTTCAAACTCACCGGCAAATTGCTTCAGCCCAGAAGGCAGGTTTTCGCTCAGCTGTTTGGCCATTTCTTCGATTTTCTTGGGGTTGATCATCTCTTTAATCCACTGGCAAGGTTTTAACTGATTGTAACTTATAGGCTGCATTGAACCCAAGGCTAACCTAAGGAAGATGCGAACCCGTCCCATGAGTGCTCTGCTTTGGCTTACAGACCTGGAAGCAAGAATTGGAGTTCAGCAAATGGCCCAGGTCCTTTGCCAGAAGTTTCCCTAACGGGATTTGGGGGCTGTCTCCGGCATTGATTCTGGTATGATCCCTGCTTCTAGAGTGTCCTTGTGTGAGATATCGATAACCCATGAAACTTAATCCTGCCCAGAATGAAGCCGTCCATTATGTTTCCGGTCCCTGCCTGGTATTGGCTGGCGCCGGTAGTGGCAAGACCCGGGTTATCATCAACAAAATAGCCCACCTGGTGCAGAAGTGTGGTTATCAGGCCAAGCATATTGCCGCAGTGACCTTTACCAATAAGGCTGCGCGGGAGATGAAAGAGCGGGTGGCTCAATCCATGGGCCGCAAGGAAGCCAGAGGGCTGTGGATTTCTACCTTTCATACTCTGGGGCTGGAAATTATCAAGCGTGAACACAAGACATTGGGCCTTAAGGCCGGCTTTTCTTTGTTCGATGATCAGGACACCTTGGCGCTACTCAAGGAGTTAACCCAGGACGAGCTGCAGGAGGATAAAGATCTGCTGCGGGCGCTGGCGACCATGATCTCCAATTGGAAGGGGGGCTTGGTGATCCCGGATCACGCCCGCAAGATAGCCAAGGGTGAACAGGAGCAACTGTTTGCACTCTTGTATCAACGTTATGCCCAGCATATGAAGGCTTACAATGCGTTGGACTTTGACGACCTTATCCTGCTGCCAACTCTATTACTGCGGCATAATGCCGATGTCAGAGCCCGTTGGCAGGCACGGATCCGTTACCTGCTGGTGGATGAATATCAGGATACCAACACCAGCCAGTATGAACTGGTTAAATTGCTGGTGGGGGAGCGGGCGCGTTTTACTGTGGTAGGCGATGATGACCAGTCCATCTACTCCTGGCGTGGTGCCAAGCCGCAAAACCTGGTGTTGCTGGGTAAAGACTTTCCCGAGCTCAAGCTCATTAAGCTGGAACAAAATTATCGCTCCAGTCAGCGAATATTACGGGCGGCCAATATTCTGATCGCCAATAATCCCCATGTGTATGATAAGTCGCTGTTCAGTGAGTTGGCCTATGGCGAGCCGCTGCGGGTACTGTTTGCTGCCAATGAAGAGCAGGAAGCCGAACGGGTGGTGGCCGAAATCATTCGCCATAAGTTCATGGGCAAGACCAGCTATGGGGAATACGCCATCCTTTATCGGGGGAATCACCAGTCCCGCTTGCTGGAACGGGCGCTGATGACCAACCGTATCCCCTATAAGCTCAGTGGTGGCACCTCATTCTTTGCCAGAGCCGAAATCAAGGACATCATGGCCTATTTGCGTTTGGTGGTGAATCCGGATGATGATAACGCCTTCCTGCGTATCGTTAACCTGCCCAAGCGTGGGATTGGCCCGGCAACCTTGGAAAAACTCGGGAATTTTGCCAACCAGAAACATATCTCCATGTTTGAGGCGATTTTTGCTCCTGAATTGAATCATCACCTGCCTCCGGCGGCTATGGGTTCACTGTATGAGTTTGGTCGCTTCATTGTCGATACCGGTGAAATCGCTCAGCGGGGTGAGGGAGTTGATGCTATCAAGCAGTTGATCCGCAAGATAAACTACGAAGATTATCTCTACGAGACCAGCACCAGCGCCAAGGCCGCCGAGATGCGGATGAAAAATATTTCCGAACTGTATCGCTGGGTGACGGAGATGTTGGCCGGTGACGACCTGGATGAGCCCATGAGTCTGCCAGAAGTGGTTAATAGGCTGACGCTCAGGGACATGATGGAAAGAAACAATGAGGATGAAAGTGGTGATCAGGTGCAATTAATGACGCTGCACGCCTCAAAGGGGCTGGAGTTTCCTTATGTGTTTATGGTGGGGGTGGAAGAACGAATTCTACCGCATCAGACCAGCATAGATGAAGATAATGTCGATGAAGAGCGGCGTCTGGCTTATGTTGGTATCACCAGGGCTCAAAAAGAGCTGTGGTTTATGCTTTGCCGTGAGCGGCGCCAATTTGGCGAAACCATGCGCTGTGAGCCCAGTCGCTTCTTGATGGAGCTGCCTCAGGATGACTTGGTCTGGGAAAATCGCAAGCCGCAGCAGAGTGAGCAGCAAAGGATGGAAACCGGTAAGGCTAACATCGCCAATCTGCGGGATATGTTCAAGAAGTAAGGGTTAGAGCCGGTTGCAAAACACGGCTTAGGCGCAAACTTGGGTTGCCGTATCTATGGGCTTGGTGCTGTTCCCCTTGCTGCTGACGGGGTTCAAGCGATTCCCAAGAGCTTGTCCCTGGCCTGAGTTAAAGCCCATTTGTGCCAGTTGCTGTTTCTGCTCTTGGGTATTGATACCATCCAATACCAGCTCAAGTTCCAATGCACCAGCACTTAGGTTTATCGCTTTGAGTAAACGCCTGTGATGTGGGCTTTGCAGATGTGACACCAGGCTGGCATCTAGTCTCAGTACGTTGACCGGCAGGAAGGATAGGCTGATCAAGGGACTGTAACCACTGCCGTAACCTGTGATCCCCAGAGTGACTTGCAAACGTTTAAGCACTTCAAAACCATTGATATGGTTTTCCAAATCCCGTGACAGAGATTGTTCGTGGAAAAACAAACATAGGTCGGTAAGCGGGAACTGACAGTTCCTTAGGCAGTTTTTCAGGCTGCGAAGTGCATGTTTATGCTTGAGGTGCTGGCTACAGATGGCCAGATGTAATTTGGTGCCTGAGTTGAGTTGCAGCTTGGGAAGTTCACTGTTCAGCGCTTCGATTGCATACCTGTCCAGCTCCAGTTGTAAGTTGGCTTGATCTGCCAAATTGGCGAGCTGTTGTTGTTTGATTTTACCGTGTTGTGGATGGGGCCAATACAGACGCACATCCAGGGCTTGAAGCTGCCCGGTTTTAAGATCCTGCACTGGGAAGTAATCGAGCTGGATTTGCTGGGTGTCCAGGGCGGTTCTCAACTCATTTTCCAGACTTACGTCTTGCATCAATTGCTGATGCGATTTTTCATCGAATACCACATAACAACCCTTGCCGCGGGTTTTGGCCATGTACATAGCAGTGTCGGCATCTCGCAGGATGGACTCACTGGTGTCATCTTTGTGATGGCCGCTGACGGCTATGCCGATACTGGCGCCCGAGTTGAACTGTTTATCTGCTAGCTCATAAGGGCGTGATAGTTCCTTAAGGATCCGCTCTGCGACTTCTTTGGCGTCGTCGGTTGTGCGTAATCCATCCAGCAAAATCACAAATTCATCTCCGCCCAGACGGGCGAGAGTGTCATTGTCGCGGATACAAAACTTGAGCCGACTGGCTGTTTCTACCAGAAACCTATCACCTTCCAGATGTCCTAGTGTGTCATTAATCAGCTTGAATCGGTCGAGATCGACGAACAAGAGTGCGAATTTATCTTGTAGATGGCGGCGATTATGTTTAACGGCCTGGTTCAATCGCTCCATAAACATCAGCCTATTGGGCAGGCCTGTCAGGGCGTCGTGTTTGGCGTCGTGCAGCAGTTGTTGCTCTGCCTTACGGCGCTGGGAGATCTCTTTTTGCAACTCTTGGTTGGTGGTGGCCAGTTCACGGGTGCGTTCCAGAATCTTTTCTTCCAGTGCTTCGTTACTGCGTTTCAGTGCCTCTGTGGCTAGCTTACGTTCAATGGCTGTGGCGATATGCTGTGACACAAAGGTTAACAGTTCGAGATCCTTGAACTGGTAGTTCTGATGCATGCTGAAACTATAGATAGTTAGGGCACCGGCAATTTTGTCTTGAATAAATAACGGCACGCCGATCCACTGGTGCATGTTCTGTGTTTGATTCAGGTCAGGTGCCTTGCTGTAAATCTCTTTGGTGCACACCAGAGATTGGATATCGCTTTGATCCAGCAATACAGGACGTTTTAACCTGAGTAGGTATTCCACCAGTCCATCCATCAAGGGGCGACACTTGGGGGCAGTATCATTGAGTTGAGAAACATAGAAGGGAAAGTGCAGCTCAGTTGCGGTTTCATCCAGCAAGGCGATGTAACAGTTGTTGGCTGGTAGCAAATGGCAGAGAACCCGGTGCAGCTCGGTATAAAACTCGCGATCATCCAAGTTGGAGGAAGACAGTTCGGTTATCTCAAACAGGGACTTTTGTAGTCTCTCGGCTCGGCGTCTCTCATAAACTTCCTGTTTTAATCTACCATAGGCCTGGCTCAGCTCCTGGGTTCTTTGGCTGATGGCTTGTTCAAGTTGCTCATGATGCCGCAACCGTTCCATGACTCCTGCGATGTGATGACTAATAAAAGCCATTAATTCAAACTCCATCTCGCCGTAGGAACTGGCTGGGTTGTAGCTTTGCACCACCAAGACACCAATAGCTCTGTCATTTTGTATTATGGGTACTCCAAGCCACTGATGACAGGATGACCCTAGAGCTATGATTTCGCCGGCATCGGCCAGTTGTTTTGCCTTGTGTTCGTCACAAAGCAGGGGGGTGGCAGTTCGCAACACATAGCCGGTAAGGCCTTGCGTTAAAAGTTGAGATAACTCTTGTCCCGGATAGAGTTCGGAAGGGTGGGAGTCTTTTTCATCGGAGAAAAATGGTAGTTCAAGATGTTGTTTCTGGGCATCAAGCAGAGAGATATAAAAGTTGTCGGCAGGGATCAGTTGCTTAAGACATAGATGCATGCCCTGATAGAAGCCCTCCATAGAGGTAGCCTTGTTGGCAATATTGGAGATTTCCAGCAGTGTATTTTGGGTGGCTTCGGCTCGTTTATATTTGGCCGCCAGACGTTTGAGTCTGGCAACTCGTTTTTTCAGTCTTGAGATTTCCAGAGCCGAATTCTGATGGAAAGCGTCATCCCTAAACATGTTATCCGCCGAGGAACAAAATGATAATAGCTTTGTATGGTTTTTAATCAAAGGATAGAAATAACATGAAACATAGTATTATCCAAGTCAATTTTTTGGCTGGTGTCGGATATTTGTTGTACTGTTTCAGTCAAAACTTGAGCAAACAACCGAAAAAAAGCAAATCAGGTGTAGACGTGGGGGGGAAATCCACCTACTATATGCGGCGCTGACACGGCGGGCGCCCATAGCTCAGCTGGATAGAGCGCACCCCTCCGGAGGGTGAGGCCGAGGGTTCGAATCCTTCTGGGCGCACCAGTTTGATTCAAGCGTGCCAGTCAGTGAAAGAAATATCAGTGGTGATTGTAGCTCAGTTGGTAGAGCCCCGGATTGTGATTCCGGTTGTCGTGGGTTCAAGTCCCATCAGTCACCCCACTTCTTTCGTGAAGCGAGTCGGCTTCAAATCTTAACGGTGATTAGCGCAGCCTGGTAGCGCATCCCGGTTTGGGAACCAGAGTGGAGCAGGGGGTGACCCTCTTCTTATCAAGGTATCCAATAAAGCAATATTTCGGTGATTAGCGCAGCCTGGTAGCGCATCTGCTTTGGGAGCAGAGGGTCAGAGGTTCGAATCCTCTATCACCGACCAAATTTGATTTATCTGACTTTACGTCGGGTAAAAGCTGGAAAGTATTCAGCAACACAGTATTTCGGTGATTAGCGCAGCCTGGTAGCGCATCTGCTTTGGGAGCAGAGGGTCAGAGGTTCGAATCCTCTATCACCGACCAAATTTGATTTATCTGACTTTACGTCGGGTAAAAGCTGGAAAGTATTCAGCAACACAGTATTTCGGTGATTAGCGCAGCCTGGTAGCGCATCTGCTTTGGGAGCAGAGGGTCAGAGGTTCGAATCCTCTATCACCGACCAAATTTGATTTATCTGACTTTACGTCGGGTAAAAGCTGGAAAGTATTCAGCAACACAGTATTTCGGTGATTAGCGCAGCCTGGTAGCGCATCTGCTTTGGGAGCAGAGGGTCAGAGGTTCGAATCCTCTATCACCGACCAAAACATTTAAGCCCCTGAGAAATCAGGGGCTTTTTGTTTTTATCTTCATAGTTTCGAACTTGTGATGACCTTTAAGATATTCTCATGGGTACAAGTGGAATTCAGTGATTAGTGCAGCCTGGTAGCGTATCCTGACTTGGAAACCAGAGTGGAGCAGAGGGTCAGAGGGTCGCATCCTCTATCACCGACCAAAACATTTAAGCCCTTCATAAATCAGGGGCTTTTTGTTTTTGGCATTTAAAGCCTTCCTGTTTTTATCCTCAAGGTGCGTGAGTATCTTGGAGCTTCCCTGTTTCGACGGCTTAGCCTAAAACAAAGGCTCCCCGAAGGGAGCCCTATATCTGTTACTCAACATTCACAGGTGGTGAAATAAAGCCTTGGTATGCTTGGGGCTTGAGTGGTGTAAAGCGCTCCAATTGCGCTTTTTCCTGGATGCCTGTCACTATCACATCGATTTCCAATCCTCGGGCTACGTTGACCAATGCCCGGCACAGTTCACTGTTGTGTTGATTTTCATCATATTGAGCAAAAGATTGGTCCAGCTTGACATAAGCCGGTCGCAGGCTTTGCAGATAAGACATGGAGCCGAACTGACGGCCGAAGTGGTCTATTCCTATACTGGCACCATTGTCGCGAATTATGGTGCACAGTGCCTGACAGGCGTCGATATCGGTATAGATGGCGGCTTCAGGTAACTCAAAGGCCAAACGACTTGCGTGGCGGCTGTTACGCAGGAAGTGATTGAGCCATTCGTGGAACTTGGGATCGCTGATGCTGTGATGGGTCAGGTTAACCGCAATGGCTTCGGCATTCTTCTCCAACAACTCATCTTCACTGATCTTTTCAATCAGGCAGCGGTCGAGCAAGCTACCCAGAGACAAAAGCTCGACATAAGGCATGAACTGGCCTGCATGCACCAGTTTGTCACCTATTTGCAACTGACAGAAAAGTTCCCGCTGCAGTATATTGTCAGACCCTTGATAGTGCACAGCTTGCCAACGGAAACGGAATTGTTTGCGGTTAATTGCGTCGGTAAGCTTATCGCGCCACTGCTCACGACTGAACAACTGCTGTTCGTTGGTCTCCAACCAGTGATAAACCTTGCCTTCCTTGAGGGCGATTTGCAGGGCGTTATCCGAGCGCGCCAGCAGCTCGGAACTGGTCATCTGCCCGATACGTTCGGCAATACCTATGGCGTAATCTTCATTGGGCTTACAACCCGCCTTGACCATTTCCTGGTTGGTTGTACGGATCAGGGTTTGTAGATACTTACTCAATTGTTCACGTTCAACATTGGTGATCAAGAAAGCAAATTCATAGGCGGCGATACGGGCAATGACAGATTCACAGATTTCGCCCAACTCATGCTGCAGTTTTTCTGAAAGCAGCTTGATGGTTTCGTCCCGTACCTGATAGCCATACTTGCTGTGGACTTCTTCGAGCCAGTCGAACTTGACCATCATCAGAGCGCCGCTGCCGGGTTCACCTAGCCAACCGCCAACGCGGCCCATCATATATTGACGATTAGGCAGGTTGGATACCTGATCCACCAGATTCTTTTTCCTGAGTGCAGTGACTTCTTCATCCAGAGAACTGAAAATTTTCTTCAGTTGGGCTGACATGCTGTTAAAAGCGTTGACTACATCCCTGAGTTCCAGGGTTTTAGGCAGCGGCATATCCGGGCCGAATTCCCGCTTGGCAATGCTTTTGGCGTGTTCGGCAATGGAGTGCAGTGGACTGAGGATCCATGTCAGGCCCAGGCGCGCAAACAATATGGCGATCAAAAATAGAATTGAAAAGGCTATTAAGGTATGGCTCATAATGCGCCACAGTTCGTGATAACCAAACCCAGGGTGAGCGGTAATTTCCAGTTTGGCCAGTTGCAGCCAACCTGAAGTAATGGTGCTTTCTTTACGCAAAGGGGTAAAGATCCCCAGATTGATAAACCATTGGGGAACATCTTCGATGCGAATATTGTTATTCCAGACCTGCTGTTTGCCATCAACCAGCCAAGTTAGCTTCACCTGTTGGTAATAGCCTCCCTCGAAGATGACATTAACCATGGTTTCTGCGGTGGCGAGATCACCGGCTTCCAGTGACGGAACCAACATCAATCCCAATGAATGGCTGACATTATTGAGGTCCGACTCCATCTGCTCGGTTAGAAAGTTCTGGGTCTCATTGAATTGCACATAGCCCACACTGGCGACAACCAAGAGAAACAGCCCAAACAGTAACGAGTATATCTGTCGAAACAGTGTCATTGCTGTAGCTACTCCAGTTTTAATTTTGGCTGACGCAAGCGATCAGCCCCTAATCTGTGTCTCAGGTCATTCCACTTTTCCAAGCGAGCGGATGATCCTGCTAATACACCGCGTCCTTTCTCTTTGTTTAGCCACAATTGTTTACCGTTAAAGCTGTATACGGGGATCAGATCTCCACGTTGTGTTGCCGGTTTGAGCTCGCGATCCAGATTGTCCAGAATAAGAGGGACAGAGGAGGGCGTCTCATAATAGGCCAGCACCATATGGTACTGATTAACACTGGTTGCTTTAACCATAGTGATGCGCATCTTGTCTTCAGGGATGCCCAACTGCAGCAGCGTGAAGTATTTGGCGATGGAGAAGTCTTCACAGTCACCGCCATTTACTCCGATAAACTCCAAAGGGGTGGCCCAGTAATTAGCCATCCCCCAGAGTTTGCTATCATCTACAAAGCGAAACAGGTTAAAGAAGTTGTTTACCTTGGTGATTTTTCCCATATCGTCCAACCCTTGTGCCTCGTCCAGTATCTTGAACCAGGCTCTGGCCCTGAGGCCAGCCCGCTCGCCATAACGTGATTCCAGCGTTTTGGTAATGCTGTTGGCGTCTAGCTGTTGGGTGGATGCGGCGTACAGGCATGACACGGCCAGAGTCGATGCCAGTACTGTGTAATGGCAGACCCTTCTGAGCAGTGAATACTGGTTGAGCCTGCCTGTCATATGGGGATATCAAGGTCCTATTTCACTTCTTGATCCACAGTGTAGATGTTCCACTTCATATCGGCCATAGTATCCTCGCCTGTTACCTCGGCGATAACCCGGCGGTTACGTTTGTGGGCCAACTGAGTGTCTGTTGGATCTACAGGTTTATCGTAGCTGTAACCTACTGCGGTTAGTCTATCGGCGGTAATGCCGAATTGATCTTCCAGCACTTTGGTTACGGCATTTGCCCGATTTTGCGATAGCTTCAGGTTGTGATCATAGCTACCGGTACGGCTACAGTGCCCTTCGATGGTCACCTTGGTGCTGGGATATTGCTTCATAAAGTCAGCAATGACACCAATTTGATCATAATACTGAGGATCTATGTAGAAGGAATCGTTGGCAAAAAGTATCTTCAACTCGGAGCGTTCATTGATAGGCTTGATCTTACCACAACCATAGTTATCAATGTTGGCACCTTCGACAGTGCCTGAGCAGCGTTCACGGGCTTCAATAACACCGTCTCTGTCATGATCATTGAGGTCGTTGACCTGAGCCGTCGGTTGATCCATGGATACAGTGTCACGCATTGAGCAACCCGCCAGTAGGGCGACGCTAAGCAGAGTGATAAAGAGTTTCATTATTTAACTCCTCCTTCATATTCACGCTCCCCTTTCCATACATCGGGGCGAGTGACTCTAAGCGAGTCGAGTAGTTGTCCTGTGGCATTGAGTACGCGGTATTTGGCAATCACTTCGTCATACTCGGCGGTCAGATAGTCTTTTCTGGCTTCAAACAGTTCATTCTCGGTATCCAGCAAGTCGAGCAGGGTACGCTGACCCAGGTTGAATTGCTGTGAGTAGGCGACTTGAGTGTCCTTGGCTGCAATGACATGATCGCGAATATATTGCTTCTGTGGTCCCAGGAACTCGTATGCGTTCCAGGCAAGGTTGGCGCCTTCAACCACTTCACGATAGGCGCGCTCACGGATCTCCTTCGCTTCACCTATCTTGTAGCTGGCTTCTTTTTCACGGGCTAAATCACGGCCACCGGCGAACAGGTTGTAACGCACTCTCACCATGGCAAGAATGTCATTGTTGTGGCCTCCGACATTTTGGCTGGCGATCCGGCTAAAGCCGTCTTCACCGTCCAGGTTGTTGTTCATGTTACCTTCTACTTCCAGCGTGATCTTGGGATAGTAGTTGGATTGAGCCGAAGACTTCTCATATTCGGCGGCGCGGATATCACTGGCGGCCGATTTGAGAATGGGATGGTGCTCCTGTGCCATCTTGATACTGGAGTCTACGTCCGCCGGCAACATATCGGCATCCGGAACCGGTACTATCAGGTCTTCCGGTTGCTGATGAGTAATGCGGAAAAACTGACTCTTGGCATCGAGGAAGTTATTGCGTGCAGACACTACGTTGGCATTGGCGCGAGCTAGACGACCCGTGATTTGTGACAGATCCGCGGTAGAGCCCAAGCCCGAATCGGTACGTTGCTTGATCTGCTCGTAGATGTCCTGGTGGCTCTTGAGGTTTTTCTCTGCCAGCGTCAACACCTGCTCGCTACGTATATAGTTGATATAGACCTTGGCAACATCCAGCGCCATATCTTCAGCAGCGGCAAACAGCGCCCATTGATCGGCACTGGCTTCGAAGCTGTACCTGTCGACTTCACTGCTGGTAAAGAAGCCGTCGAACAGCATCTGCTTGATGCTGACACCGAATTCGCCCCGTTTGAGTTCAATTTCATCATCTGTGGTGCCGGCCAAACGGCGGCGGGTAGCCGGACTGTCAGTGTATTCATAGCCATAACCACCGGTAATATCTACCGTTGGCATGTAACCGGCTATCGCCTGGTTTACCTGCTCTTCACGAGCTTTGAAACGGTTAAAGGCAAGTCGTAGTTCCGGGTTGGTATCCAATGTTTGCGCTACGGCTTGTTCCAGGGTCTGACTAAACCCTGCCGTGGGCAACATCAGCCCGGTAATCGCCAGTGCCAAGGCACTGGGTTTCACCAGCCGAGTAACTTTCTTGTTCATGCTAAACCCTCCAGGTTTATTGTGACTATGAGCCTAGCGTTCTCTTAACGCTGTTTCTTTGGCTCTTAGAATGGGATTAAGTATGTACTCAAGGACAGTTCTTTTCCCGGTAATTACGTCAACAGAGGTCAACATGCCGGGAATAATGGGCATCTCAGTGCCATCGTCTTTAATTAAACTGGACTCTTCGGTCCGCACTTTTACCAAATAAAAGCTGTTGCCTTCTTCATCCTGAGTGGTGTCTGCACTTATCTGTTCCACAGTGCCTTTTAATCCGCCGTAACGGGTAAAATCATAGGCAGTAACTTTAACTATGGCGGGCAGCCCCGGATGCAGGAAGGCGATATCCTTTGGCAAAATTCGGGTTTCGATCAGCAGTTGGTCTTCGGAAGGGACTATCTCCATAATATCGATACCAGGTTGGACTACTCCTCCCAGTGTGTTGATATTTATTGTTTTAATGGTTCCGTTGACCGGTGAGGTGATAACGGCTTTGCTGACTTTATCCTTGGTGCCTACCTGGGCTTCATTCATGCGTGCCAGCTTGGCTTGCATTTCATTGAGTTGTGCGCGGGAATCGGCGGCATAAACCAATACCGCTTCCCGACGCTTGAGAATCGCCTCATCCATGTTGGCCTTGAGTTTGGGACGCATCACCCTGAGGGTCGCCAGCTCGCCTTGAATGTCGTTAACTGTACGTTCCAGTTTCAAGAGTTCCACCTCGGGCACTATGCCTTTTTGTGCCAAAGGTTTGGTCAGTTCCAGTTCGCGGCTGACCAAGCGGTAACTGGTACTCAAGGTGCCGATTTTCGAGGTTAACTCTTCGGTTTCCTGTTGCCGTTGTTGAATTTGTCTTGCCTGGATCTCCACTTGGTTGCTGAGGTTATCCAAGCGTCCGGCGTATTCTTCCTGCTGGCGCCTGACCAGTTCGGGTTCTTTTTCTGTCAACTCGGCAGGAAATACCAGCGGGATCTTGGTGATTTTTAGCTGTTCACGCCAGTCGTTGGTCATATCCGAGATAAAGATGCTGTTCAGTTCGGCCTGAAGGCGAATAACATTGGCCTGCAGGCTATAGACCTCTTGCTCCTGCTGGGCGGCATCGGAACGAAAACGGGTATCGTCTATGCGTACCAAGGGCTCACCTTGTTTGACCAGCATGCCTTCCTGAACGTACATCTCTTTCAAAATGCCGCCATCCAGACTTTGGATGACCTGAACCTGGGAAGAGGGGATCACTTTACCCGTGCCCTTGGTAACTCGGTCGAGGGATGCAAAATAGGCCCAGGTGAGGAAGCAGAGCATCATGGCTGCCAGCGACCAGATAATCAATCTGTGGCTGGTGGGTGCATCTGTCATCATGGCGCCGTAGACATCGTCTACCATTTCCAAGTCATCAGAAGTCAGGTGCTTATTCATATTACTTGCCTCCTGCCATCAGCCCTTGGTTGAGCTTTTCGAGCACCTTGTCTTTGGGACCATCGGCAATGATGTGGCCTCTATCCATCACTATGATGCGATCTACCAGATTCAGCAGGTGCATCTTATGGGTGATGATCAGTAAGGTTCTGTCGCGGCTGACATTATGCATCGAGCGCATGAATTGCTTCTCGGCTCTGGCATCCAAGCTGGCTGTGGGCTCATCCATCAACAGCACTGGTGGGTCATTGAGTATGGCTCTGGCCAAGGCCACGGTTTGACGCTGTCCTCTGGACAGCGAATGGCCGCCTTCACCTACCTGTTGATCCAGGCCTTCTGATTCCAAGTCGGTAAACAGGTTGACTCCGGAGAGCTGTACGGCTCGGATCAACTGATGTTCTGTGACCTGACGGGTGCCGAAGAGAATATTGTCCCGAACCGAACCGTGGAACAGGGTGACATCCTGTGGCAGATAGCCGAAGTTACGGCGTAGATCGCTCGGGTGGATCTGGGCGCTGTCTATGCCATCATATCTTAGGCTACCGTTGCTGGGTTTAAACAGTCCAACCAACAGCTTGGCCAGAGTACTCTTGCCGCTGCCGTTACGGCCGATAATGGCTATCCGCTCGCCGGGACGGATCCTTAAGGCGAAGGGGTGCAATACAGGTTTTTCCGAGCCGGGGTAACTGAAGCTGAGGTCGTCGGCTTCTATCTTGCCCATCAATCGTTGTTTGCTGACCAGGTGGCCTTTGTTTTCAAATTCATCTTCCTGGGTCATTATCTGATCTAGCTGTCTCAGCGCGCTGGCAGTTTGGTTGGCTCGGGTCATTAAATTAGCCAGCTGTGCCATAGGCGCAACGGCCCTGCTGGCAAGCATCACAGCAGCAATGATCCCACCCATGGATATATCATTATCGGCAACCCGGTAAACCCCTAGAATAACGACACTGACGACGGTCAGCTGCACCACAAAGTTGGCGACGTTGGCCACTGAGTTGGAAAGCTTTTTCGAGCGCAACTGCCAATTGGCTGTGTGACCTATCATCTGCTGCCAGGCTTTCTGTACCAGGCCTTCTGCCCCATAGGATTTAATGGATTCCAGAGAGGCGAGACTTTCGATCAAGTGGCCATGCTTGAGGCTGGCAAATTTATTGCTTTCCTCAATAGCGGTCTTGAGCCTGGGTTGGACAATCAAGGTATAGCCGATGATGATGAGGCTAGCGACAAGGGGGATCAGCGCCAGATCGCCTGCGACCAGATAGATAATCAACACAAACAATAATGCAAAGGGTAGATCAACCAGCGTGGTTATTGTTGCCGAGGTGAGGATCTCCCTGATGCTGTCAAACTCACCCAGCTGACGCGCCATACCACCGACACTGGCCGAGCGGTTTTCGAGGGGAATGCCGATTGCCTTATAGAACAGTCGCGATGAGACTATGATGTCGACTTTCTTACCGGCAACATCGATAAGGTAACTTCTCAGCTGCCTCATGACCAAATCAAACAGATAAGCAATACCAGCTCCGATAGCCAGAACCCACAGTGATTCGAACGCCAGGTTGGGCACCACTTTATCGTAGACGTTCATGATAAACAGCGGTGAAACCAGGGCAAACAAGTTCACCAGGATTGAGGCAATCAGTGCATCACGATAGATGGGGGCCGAGTCTTTAATGGTTTGCAGCAGCCAGTGTTTACTGTGGTCATGATGATAAACATCAAACCCCATATCGCCACGGTACTGTTGTTTCACCAGAAACAGATAGCCTACATAGAGGGTTTCCAACTCTTCTATAGATAGGCGTTGTTCGCCGCCGGTTTCCGGCAGTTGGATCACCGCATGTTGTTGTTCCAGATCCAGTTCGCGCAGGATGCAAGCTTTCTTGTCTTTCAAAAGCAAAATACAAGGAAGCTGAATGGCAGTAACCTGATTCAAGCCTTTACGGGAAAGCTTTGCCGTCAGGCCGGCCCTGGCAGCAGCCTGTGGCACCAGTTCCGGTGACAAAACGGCTGAAGACAAGGGGAGGCCTGCCGCCAGAGACTCGCTGGAACAGGGGCTGCCGAAGTATTCTGTCAATAGAACCAGGCTATCGAGCAGAGGGTCTACAGTGACTCGCTGGGAAGCCGAGATAGTCCATTGTTCAGGTTTAGGTGAAGCGGATGCGGTCACAGAACGACTTATCCTTTCGTTTTATATGATTAATTCTAGTATCAGCCATGGCGGCCTATATTGCGAATTGCAATATAGGCCGGCCTTCAAATCAAAGAGCTTTTAAAACACTTCGTCTGGTTTTGGCTGATCCAGCCCAGAAGAGCTACTCTGGCTGACATAGGAAGCACCTGGATTGGCCGATTGAGTATCGACAAGCAGAGGACCATCGCCGTTACTTCCCAGCAGGCCATTGATAATGTCGCTTTCATCACTGCCGTATTCCGCAAACAGGTCGACACCGTCGAGCACTATATGCTGATCGAATTCACCGTCCAGATCCGCATCGATAGAGATGGTAGTATTGCCATCAGCAACACTGAATTCGAAATATTGCTCCAGTGAGTTGTGCTCTTCACCCAACAGTAGCTCACTGAGATCCAGCTTATCTTTGTTGAGTTCAAAGTCAGTGATGTGGTCGGTGCCGGTTTCTCCTGCTTTCCAACTGAAGGTATCTACGCCTTGACCACCAGTGAGCCAATCATCACCATTGCCGCCAACCAGCAGGTCGTTGCCATTACCACCGAACAGCATGTCATTACCATTGTCGCCGTAGAGTTCATCATTACCGCCTTGGCCAAAGAGGATATCGCTGCCCTCGCCGCCGCGGATGATGTCACCCATATCATTAATGCCTGACTTATCAAACAGGTTAGGATGCTCGCTGATAAAATTGTGAATTTCAGCATCGGTTGCATCGCTTTGGCCCAACTCGCCGGCAATAAAGGCTTTGAGTGCGCTGTAACCCTGGCCTTGAATGCCATCAAAGCGAATCACATCACCGAAGATGATGTCGTTACCCGTACCGCCATCCAAGTTATCTGAGCCTGGCATATCGGTGATTTCGTTGCCGAGAATCGCCTTGGCCAGTTCATCGGCAGAGACATTGGTTTGGACAGCTCCATCACTGTCAAACCGTTTCAGAGTGTCAGTCGAAATATTGTTACCTATACCTATGGCTTGCACAATGACATCATTGCCTGTCAGTAATGGCAGGGCACTTAGGGCGTTTTGCAATGCCCAGTAATTACCATTGAAGGTGCTTGATATCTCGTAAGTACCGTCCCCTTGCGCCCGAATATGACCAATATAATACGGACTCCAATCCCCTCTATCTTTGCTCCATTGATAAAGGTTACCGTCGGCATCTATTATTCGTCTCGCTTCTCCTCCGATATTGGCGTAAAACTCCTCACCCAGAGTAAAGTTATTGACGTTGACCAAGTCATCCAGAGTCTCGCCAGTCTTTCGATTGACTATCGGGTTGGTATCCTCATAGTACTGATAGACAGATGGCGCGCCATCCGTGATAAAGAATGCCAGATTCTCAGCATTACTGTTGGCAAGAGCCGTATCGCTGTGGAACCAGTTGGCCGTTGTCTTGATAACATCTTCATAGTTGGTGCCACCACCGGTCCAATAATCTCCATCCATGCTATCGATAACGGTTTGGAGCTTACTCAGCGCATCTGGATCTCCCAGGTCGACGCTGACTGACAAATTAGCTTGAGAGTCGAAATCGGTCAGGAATATGTTAACTGTGCCGGCATTATCTGAATCGGCGCTGGCTTTCAGTGTCTCAAATACTTGAGCCAACTGAAGTTTCATCGCCTCCATAGCCGAATTACCAATACTTCCTGAGCTATCGACCATAAAGGCGATATTGTAATCCTGCCCGGGAACCACGACTGAGCCATCCAGGTCGCCGATAACGATATCTTCGGCGTTACCCAAATTGAGCGTTTGATCGCCTGGGCCCGCTTCAGTGACCTGATAGTTAAATACAGGCACCACAGCGATATTGCCACTGTAAGAGTCGCCATCGGCATCGGTTACCGTGACCGCAAAGTCCAGGTCGCCGTCTTCGGTGCCCTGCATCGTCTGGTACTGATAGAAGTCCCAGTGACCCGTGCCAGGGGTGAATTCCAGCTTAAAGACCAAGTCGCCCGAGTCTGTTTGACCTAGCAAAGTATTGCCTGAAAGGGTCACTTCAACGGCTTTCCCGCCGGCGGTCCACAGGGATGTGTCGGTCACACCTGCCAATGCCATGCTGCCTTGGCCATCAGCGCCCCATTGGGCCGTTACTTCACCAGAGGCATAGGCGATTGCCGGGGCGTCGCCTGTGCCAGTGAACTCTAAGGATTTGATGGTGAAGTCACTGTTGTCTCCATGGCTGGGAGCTTTACCGTTGTCGGTTGCCTTGATAACAACTCTATCAAAGCCGCCATCCTGCACGTTAAAGTCAGCCGCATAGTCACCGTTGTTTTTATCCGAGCTGAAAGTTTGGCTGGATATCAGTTGGCCATCACGCCAGAACTCGGCCACACCGCTTTCAAGTTCACCTTTAAAGATGTTGGCAAACTCTATCTTCATGCCGAACGCCAGGGTATTGGGGTCCAGATCTATGATGATCTCTTCAGAAATTCCTGTGCCATCGGCAAATTCCCGGAAATCTATTTCGTTATCTATGTTGTGGTATGGCGAGCCAACACTGGCAACCCCTATGCCTGAACTACTGCTGTTAATATTTGCAGAGGTTAGAGTGTGGTCGGTAGATGAGGTGAAACCTCTGGCCGTGATGGTGAAACCATCAAAGTTCAGTTGCCCTGTATCATCAGTGTCACCAGTCAAATCGAATACGCCTAGGAGAGTATCCGGAATATCGGTTACCGTAGCCGTTACCGGTGCGGTATCCGGCATGTAAGGCGCATCATCTTCAACGCTGACCACGAAGCTGCCGGAGACAGTGCCGCCATTGCCGTCATCAACATTGACCTCAAAGGTCAGATCTTTAACATCTTCAATGCTGGTATCTGGGTGATCTATTGGTCCCAACAGCTTGACCTGATAGTCCCAATCACCACTGCCATTACCCGCTGGCGGTGTCAGTACCACAGACATTACTGCAAGGTTACCTACAGAGCCTGTCAGTGTGTGAGTCGCTGCGTCCCACTGCCAGGTAACTGTCTGGCCACCTGAGGTGATACCACTTGGTGGTGTCAGGCTAACAGTCAGTGCATCACCATCCACATCCTGAAGCTGGATAGTGCCATTTGCAGTGGCATTGTCAGTGGTATCACTGCTGCCGTTTGAGTCCGGTAGGCCATTGGTCAAGCCTTCCTCAGAGACAACGGCATTGGTTGTGGTAACTATAATCGGAGCGTCGTTGACACTGTTGACCTTGATAGTCAGGGTCGCAGTATCACCATTGTTGGTCACATAGGTGATAACGGGCACAGTACCGTTCCAGTTGGCTTCCGGAGTAAAGGTATAACTACCATTTAGGTTGATAACCAGAGTGCCACCTTCAACCGAAACCTCGTCTCCTGCGCTGTAGACCTGGCTATCCCCGGCTACGGTAAAGCTCGCCAACTCAAGGTCTTGGCCATTGTTGAATTCGCCTGTGTCATTGTCAAAAATGTTGCCGCTTGCCAGCTGACCTTCATTGATTTCCTGGTAATCATCCACAGCAGCCGTGTACTTCTCGACTTTAACATCCAGAGTCGATACAGCCGTTTGGTTGTTGTTATCTGTACCAACAATCTCAATACCTGAAATCTTCAGCGAGTCGACATCTATACTGTGAGGCAGATTCCCTATCAGCTCGGCGTTGACTATGATATTGCCTTCACTGCCAGCCGCTATGGCAGACCAATCCAGGCTTATCTTCAATACATCTTTGTTGGGGCCATTACCCGGCATTGAAGCTATCAGATACTCACCCTCAAGGCGCCAGCTCAATGGGAAGTTTTCTCTTATCCCTTCGATTGTAATACCGCTGAAATCACCATTTTGATAGTTGAAGCCGAAGTCTGAAAGTTCACTGTCACCGGCCTTGAAGCGCAGCGATTGTTGATCTGTATCCAGGTTGTCATCCTGCAAACCAAATTCATCCAGGCTGGCCAGCGCATGGGAGATAATAGCGACTGGTGCGCCTCCTGGTGCATCCAGGTGAATATCCAGATTGCCAGTGGCCTGGTCGCCGTCACTGTCGGTGACCACTACACCAAAGTCCAGATCCAGAGGCTCTGTTGAGCTGACAATTTCTTGGGCTGTGGTGCCTGTCAATTGGAAGTCAGTACCACTGATAGCGCTCAACTCGATATAGGCGATAGCGCCCAAATCACTGATAACTTCGTTGGGGCCGATTTCGCCTTCACCCAATAGTTGCCCGTTGGCATCATAGGCCTTGTAATGGATTTGCTCGGGATCGTTGTTACCGACGTTGAAGTTAAAGCTGGCACTGGCAACGGCTTCTGCATAATCGACAACCAGAACTTCCTCTCCGGAAACCCAAGGGTTGGCGACCCCAAAACCATTGTTCGTACCATTCACGTCGACCAAGTTTCCATTGCCGTCACGGCCATAAAGTGTGAAAGCAACTTCGGCATCAGAGGGCACCTTGCTTGGATCGTTGTAAATGTCGTAGGCACCGGTAGCATTGTCATAAGTGACATACACAGTGCCACTGATACCGCCTTTACCTCCAACTAATGCGCCAATATCGATTTCTTCCAGCTTATCTATGCTCTGCAGTATATCCAACTTATAGCTGTCACTGTTTGGATCTGTGTTGAGGGTAAAGATCAGCGTCTGATCAGGATTAGACGCAT
The DNA here is from genome assembly GCF_002836975.1 of Shewanella indica. Lineage (GTDB taxonomy): Bacteria > Pseudomonadota > Gammaproteobacteria > Enterobacterales > Shewanellaceae > Shewanella > Shewanella indica. The sequence goes on from NZ_NIJK01000037.1 coordinate 38,665, forward strand.
CATAGGCCGTAGCAGGGCTTTCATCGCTTGTATAAGCGAACAGTTGATCCGGGTTGTTTGGATCGACAAAGAAGAAGACTGTTTTGCCTCCGGCCGTGATATCAGACGCACCAAAGTAGGTTTGAGAACCGGCATCCCAGCCGTTTACGTTGCCGCTGAGATCGGCACTATAGTCTTTATCTGCTCCTGATGTGTTCATGACCCCAGTATAGGTGCCAACAGTGTTGACCCCATCCAGGATAGGTTCAACATCGACAACAGGTGAGTCGTCTTCAACTGTAACCTGGAATGAACTTGAGTCTGTCGCTCCTGAACCATCAGCAACATCAATGCCAAAGTTCAAATTGAGCACATCTTCAACATTGGCTACAGGATGATCCAGCGGAGCATGCAGTGTGACCTCATAACCCCAAGTACCACTGCTGTTACCCGCAGGAGCTGTGAGCGATATGGTTATCACCACAGTTGAACCGGCAGAGCCTGTCAAAGTCTGAGTACTGGCATCCCAACTCCAGGTTACATCGACGCCTCCGGAGGTTATACCTGATGGGCCGCTAAGCGTAACTTCCAGCTCATCGTTGTCAGGATCTTGCAGCTCAATGGTACCGTTGGCTATCACGGCATCTGTTGTATCTGTGTCGCCTACATCATCCGGCGCACCATCGGTCAGCCCCTCTTCAGATACGGCAACATTGGTGATGTTACCTATGCTTGGTGGGTTCTGGGCATCGAGAATGGTGGTGTCGGCGCTGTTGTTGCTGCCTATCTCCAGTTGTTCAAGGCTATTATCAATGTCAGTGACACCACTAATGGTGACGCTTAGATTTTCACTATTTTCATAAATACCATCGTTGATGGTATTAACTGTAAAGCTTTGCTGGCTATCTCCGTTAATGGTTACGCTTGGAGGTAAGTTATCAACATCTGCTGCAGTTGCCGTACCACTCCAATCAAGCGCAACGCTAACCGAGGCACCACTAGGAAGGGTTACCGGGTTACCGTTGGCATCGACTAAAGTCACTGTATAAGTGATTTCACCACCTTCAGTGACACTGGATTTGTCTACGCTGATCTGGGCAAAAACTGTGTCGGTAGTGTCATTTACCAGTGTGGAAGCTGTGTCACTGGTATCCAGGTTTTCAAAATTACCACCTTGAGCATTATCTATACTTACGGTCAGTGTTTCTGCATCAACAAATACATCATCCGTCGGTGCCGCGACGGTGACAGTGCCTTCGGTTTGCCCGGCCGCAATGGTGATGCTGGCGCCGTTGGACAGGGTCAGGATCAGGTCGGTTTCAGGGGCATT
>NZ_NIJK01000036.1 GCF_002836975.1 Shewanella indica
CATGTCGAATGTAGGTTTGGTCATTTGAATATCCTTTTGGGTGTATATTACTCAAATGACACAGATTTATGAACACTACCCTTAAAATCGTGCGATCAATATACGCTACAGCTGTTACGTTCCTTACAATATCGGTTAAGAACTTCAATGGTGTGCCAGTTCCATCAATAGCCTCACCATATTTCTCCATAAACTTAAACACCAAGTAGGTATCTGAAGGTTCTGATGAGCAACTGAGTTCCATAATATCCTGATACAGGATTGAAGCTGGAGTACCAGAGAACAAATTGTATTGGATACTTTTCTTTCTTTCCTTAAATGACAACGACTTAAGAGCTCTTTCAACAAAAGAGTTCATATTAGCAGCAGGACATCCTGAACGATGTGCCAGCTCAATCATTAAATGATCGATACAAAGTAACGGGATATCATTAGCAACTGAAAGTTGGAAGGTAGAATAAACTGTGTCATCTACCATATCTCTCATTTTCACCAAAAGATCTGGTGTATCAGCAGGTTTTAAAGCCTCTACCTGAGCACATTCAAGTAGTGTTTTAAGCCCTTGAATCAAATCCAAGCAGTCTCTTTGAATATCTTCAGATGTAATTCTATACATCCCTTTCTCAGAGACCCCCATAGACATGTAATCATCTCTTAGAATGTCCTCAATCCAAGACTCTAGAGCCCTTTTCGTTTGCTGGCATAAAACTATTTTAAGATTGAGATTAACAATGCTCGTTGCAAGTCCCATGAGAGCTAGATAGACCGCTGTGTATACATCAACAATAACTTTATCAAACTGCTCTTCACCGCCATTAAACAGTTTCATGTACTGAGTGGACTCACTTGATGAAAGGTGCATTATAGCTCCGCGAACAGGATTTCCCTTGTCGGTAAAATGACCTCTCATCATCAAAGATACGTTAAGGTTCTGTAAAACCTCATCCCTTCTTTTTTCTTCGGAAGAATATCGCCTCAAAATATTTTCAACGTAAGGAATCATTTCTCCTTCGTTAGAAGGAATAGTGAACATCCTAAAAGCATCTGTGCCGTCGTTTCCTTTATGACGTATATCTGCGGCATGCCTATAAGCAGCAACATAAGAAGGCAAGCGCTCAAGCATTGTATAAACACCTGAGGTGGTTCCTTCTTGCATCTCATTAAGTGTTTGCCCTAACGGTGATTCAATATCGAGCAATAATGGATGAGTGCAATCAACATCACGCACAAGAAGTCTCGTAAACGTTTCAAACCCATCGCTATATGTAACACCATCACAACAATGTAGTGGTATGTATGGGTTGCTAGTTACCTCTGGACGATTGCGTAAGGAATTGAGATGAATTTGCGTTAGAGCTGTTGCTACTTTATCTGGGCTTTGGGCAAACCAGTCAACCAGAACTCTGTCTGCAAGATTAATGTCTACATGGGTCGCAATTTCATTAACCAACGGCACTTTAGATTCATCGTAACTTGAGAAAATGACCTCAGGTATCTCGAAGACAATGTCACTTAGCTCTTGTTTATTGAGTCCTTTTGCTCTGGACACATGTAACAATAGATGCCATAAATAAGGGTAATTCGGTGAGATTTTAATTGCAGATCTAGTTGATTCTATTGATAAATCATACTGGTTCAGTCGCTCATATACTTGAGCTTCTCTCAAATGAATTGATGCGGTTTTATCACTAGGTTCCAAGTGCCTAATTTTGGATAGGAACAAGTCAAATTTCTCACTTTCAAATAGAGCATCAAGATAACACTGGAAAACAGGGGACACCCAAGCTTCGTCAGATAGAAAAGGAGCCAAATACTTAACTGCGTTTAGAGGCAACCCCAGCTCAATAAATTTTTCGCATAGCCGCAACATTGCATGCGGGTTAACTCGAAGAAATCTCTCTGCGTCTAACTCAAAAAAGCGCTGCGCCCTCTCGTCCAAAAGCTGCACTGCTTTCTTATTAGCACTTGAGCAAACTGAGGCTCTCAAGTACAAATCAAAGAAAGAGTTAACATAGTCATCTCCTGTATGAACTGCTCCCCCACGATCCACCCATTTGTTTACCGTATTAACCTTAATATGATCGTTTTGAAGGGCAAAATCTAAGCGTGCGAATTGTTCTAAATCTAATGAGTCAGAAACTAATTCAAATTTAGTTTCTGCGCCACTTCCACCATCAGAAAGCTGCTCTATGTATTCTGCACACACTGGGCTCATTTTCCGAATCTTATCAAGGTGCAACTTACCCTGCTCAAACAACCGATTGTCAGAAAAATGAGTTAGGCTAAGTAAGTTTATTAGGGTGGCAATGTGCCTATTATCGTCTGAATCAGCGATACTAATTAATAGTTGATTTACAAGTCTATCTACATCATTTTTCTCACGTTTACTCAGAGATACGTAGTATTTTTGCTGGTTTTGGGTCGCGAGTAGACAAGCTTCTGTATAAAGCAAAAGTGTTGCTGAGTTACTTGATGGAAAATACTCATGTAAACGTTGAACCAATTCAAAGGCCCATACGAAATCTTCAACCCTGACAGCACCACGAACTAAACCTGTCAGTTCCTGCTCGGACAAATCATAAATTTTTGCAGTTCGGTAACTATCATTGAGCTCTTCCTTGGATGCTAAACGTTCGTAGAAAACTTCTTTTGTGTATGCTCCACTAACTGGCAAATCAGAGTATCTGTCTCTAGCTAAGCTTTCAGAAGTTCTAGACTCCAAATCAATTAAAATCGAAGTAACAACTTCTCGAACGCCATCGGGGAGAGTCCCTCGGCCCAGTAGCATTACGAGCTCATTTTTTGATGGTGATTCCAGAGCATTGGCGAGTTCAACCTTTACTCTCAAAGCTTTCAGTAACAATTGGACATCGGCTTCTAGGGCACTTATTCCGAAGAGAACATTCAGCTTTTCATGAGCCTTATCTAAATCTCTATAACAAACATCACGCATGATGCTCTCTGTCACACCCATAAGGTCTCTAGCTTGAACGCTACGAATTATGCTTTCGTATTTGTTACCCGCCACATTATCGCCTAAGCCACTATGCTCTTGATTCACCATCACACAACCTACCTATTTATAGTAAACAGTTTTGTTTCCTACAACGTTGTCACCTGAACCACTATGATTCTGAGTCACTGAACCAATATTGGTATTTTGATCAGGTTTAATTAGTTTTAAAATCTCTTGTAATTCCCCTGACTCGCTCAACTTACGCTCAATTACGTGTTCACCATAGTCTTGTAAATCAAGAACGTTTACTTTCTTGGTTAACTTATTCAACACCTCATCATCAATAAGCCATCCTTGTAGCTTTTCCTTCAAATATTCTGTCGTTATTGCGACACCATTCTTGAATCCATCGTATAGAACACCCGATAGAACTGTAGAGGTTAAAAAGTCCATAACATCTCCTGATAAATAGAACCAGCAATCAATAAAATATTTTTTAATATCATATAGGTAAGAGATGTGGCGGCGCAAGAATTAGCAAGTAATAAAGCATGAAGTAATTACCGTTGACACCAAAATGTCTAAATTATCCACCCCAGTAGTTCTTTCAGATAGCTATTCCGCTTATGAGAGTGACTAGGTGCCTCGGTGATGCGCTTCATATCATCGCGACTACCAACGATATGGATTTCACTTTCAGCTCTCGTGATTGCCGTATAGAGCCATGCTCTATCTACTATTCTTCCGTTTTGTAGAGCGATGATGATGCGTGGAAACTGTGACCCTTGAGCTTTATGTAGGGTGATTGCGTAACCCAACTCCATGCAGTCGAGAACGGATTGTGTTATCTCGACCTTTTCACCTGTATCTAGCGTCACTTCACCGTAACTATCACCAGAAGGTTTGGCGTTGGTTAGCATACCAAGTGAGCCGTTCTGAATGCCTTTGTCGTAATGATTCTGCGTAAATAACACCGCATCATTCATGCGAAGGGGCAAAAAGAACTTATCACCATTAATTTCGAACTCAAGGCTAGTGCTATCTGGGTTAACGGCTTGTTGGGTGAGTTTATTGATTTCTGATACGAGTGCCCTGGTTGGAGCCATGACGCGACTGTTTTCAGGACACTGCTGGTAAAGCTCACAACAGACTTTGGCAATGTCTGTTTTACTGGTTTCGTGAAAGTGTATTGCACCTGTGCTCAGTTGTTCAGGTATCACACCTTGATTAATAAGCTTTGAGTATTCGGGGATACCCGTTGAACCTTCCTGTCTCTTAACGATGTCTAGCACCGTATTAGCCACCGCTTTTGCTTCAACGATGTCTGCCAGCACCTTGCCGCAGCCGATGGGTGGAAGTTGGTCGGGGTCGCCAGTGAATATCAATCGCACAGAGGGGTGAATGTGATTCACAAGACGATACATGGTTGGCAAGTCAATCATGCTTGCCTCATCAATCACCAGTAGGTGATTGGGTTTATCGACACTGGGTTCGATAGGGTCTTGACGCAGCAATTTGGCAATGGTTGAGGTAACAAAACCGATGGACTCATGAAGTCTCATTGCAGCGCGACCACTGAGCGCCACGGCGTGTATTTCAAATCCAAGTTGATGATATGCCCTGAGAGCCGTTCTGAGTACCGTTGTCTTGCCTGTTCCTGCACCGCCCGTAATACAGCTTACCGAATTATCCAGACACGTTGTGACGGCTTCGATTTGTTTAGGAGTTAATTCGTAGGGAAGCTCCGCAACCGCAGAGCAATACGCAGCATTGGCGCTTTCATCAAACAAGTCATTTCGCTTAATCAGTGTTTTTAAGCGCTTGACAACGACACTTTCCATCAGAAGTTGGGCCGTTGGATGGTAGGCTCCTGTGTCGGGGTTTAAAATGTACTGAGCTTTATCATGGCCTGATTGGAACGCCTGAGTGACCAGTGCTTTGTCTTTTAGTAGCTTGTTTAGATAAGGGCGCACATTGGCATGAGTGGTATAGGTGTGACCTTTTTCAATCTCCTTGCGAATCGCCATTTCCAGAGCAGCGCTGAGCCTTCTTGGGTCATCCTTCGCAACATCGCTCTTAAAATCCGTTAACTTGATAATGTCTTCAATGGCACTGAACGAAAGACCAAAGCCCATCAAAGCATAAGGATTATCCTTGATAACATCGATGGAGGCTTCACCGTGATGCTTGAGCAGCCGTTGCTGCACACTGGCAGGGATGTTGTACTCGCTCATCCAGTTGCAATGAGCCAGATTTTTATATTTGGCGTACCCCTTAAAGAGCGTTTCCACTGAATCGTCACTCAAAATCGATGTCAGACGCTTTCTGGACTCTGGGGTGTCATTTCTCAGTGTGGCATGGAAGTCTTTACCCAAGAGCTGCCAGAGCGCTCTAGCTTTGCTTTCGCCAATACCCTTGAAGTCACTTTCTCTGGCGATAAAGCGTATCAGTTGCTCACCTGTTTCGGGTAAAGTGCATTCAATATGCTTGGGTGATTCATAAGTGTGCTGCTGCATTACATAATCACCCATCTCCATATTTTCTATCTGGCGAGCACCTTTGACTGACCAATGCTGACCCAGCGTTGGAAGTACAGGGATGCTATCGGGGTCGGCTTTGATGGTGACGTAATACTTCCCACTATTGGTTTTGTAAGAGTCTTTCGCCAGCGGTACACCGCTGAATATCACCATCTTGGTCGAGTGATAAGGGATACTGGTGACACGCATTTGGTCTTCATGCAAAGCGGTATTCATCGTGGCATCAACCCCATTTCGGATAAGGTTTCAGATAGCTCACCAAAGCGCTCAAGTCGCTTTTCAAGCTCCTTGACCTTGGCTTTCAACTCGATGTTTTCAGCCTCTAATGAAGACACCCGCTTTGAATCGAGAAGCATTCGATTTGCTGTGTTGTCGTAGAGCTTGGGCTTATCCGCATTCTTCTTGGCAGCGTCCGTAAGAGGTGGCAGAACACCTCTCTCACGTAACTCACCCTCTAGGGCTTTAAGTGCTTTTTTGAGGGCTGGATTTTGGTTTAACGCCGATTTTCCACAACCAATCCCCTTTGCCACTTCAATACGATTAAGCTGACCTCTAAACACGATTTGTTTGAAGTCATGGTCAGTCTGTGTGGCCTTCCAGACCTCAAATGCTTCAAGGTTTTGCTGCGCTTTCTGCTGCCCACTTGCCATTAGTCATCAACCTCACCCAATAGTTTGCGAAGCCCTGTGATAAAGCCTCGCGGGAATATCTCGACATTGAGTTCAGTGTCTTTCACCTGTCCCGCCTGAGTGGTTTGCCAGCCGTTCTTTTCCATACATTCATTGGATACGGCATACGCTAAGGCTCTTTTCTCCGATTCAATGAGTACGCCTGATAGGGATGGCAGCACTTCCACGTTTGGTTCTGTGGTGGTGTCAAACTGCCGCACAGGGCGTTTGTCGATGGTGATATTGGCGTGTTGCTTGAGCAGATTAACCTCTTTGCGGTAACGGTTACGCTCGGCAATGATTTGACCAAACAAGGCGCGAACCGCAGGGTCTGGGATACGCTCTAACAGTTTATTATCCGCAGGGATGGATTTAGACCTTGAGGTGTTGGATAACGGTTTTTTGGTACTGGTATTGTACTTTGCCGCCCATGCTTCGATGAGCGTTCGGTAGTGCTTGTTACGGGTAGCACGCAAAGCCTCATACGCCAATCCGCCATTTTCAGCAGACACTCGACCAATTTGGGTAATGGAGAAGTCGCGCTGACCTGATTCCGCATAGGCTTTCAGTGTGTCGTTGAGCTTATCGAGGTTTTGCTGAGTGCGAGGCACTTTGCCTTCTTTTAAGTCAGCCAGAATGACATCAATATCCAATTCCATTAGTCCTCCAATAAGTTCGGCAGTGCTATGCCATCTAGGTTAATGGCTTTATCAGTCAGAGCATGAATACCCTCAGAGAACAGCTTGTTATCGATCAGGTATTCACCCGCTTCGATGTAGCTCGCCACCTTGCGGTAGCCTTCAAGTTTGTCGTCAGGGTCGGCGATTTTTGCCATCTGGCGCAGCATGGCATTGGCGGCGATAAGCTGTTGTTTGTCGTCCATTTCCATGAAAATCGGCTCAAAGCCTTTTTTCATCAGCACACGGCTTAGTTGCATTGAACGCTTTTGAATTGCAGGGGTTTTACGCAGTTCGTCCTGCAAATCAGGGTAGAACTCCGCGTCATCACAAAGCAGCGATAGGTGCAGTAACTCTGAGTCGGTTTCGATAAATTTCAAGGCATGGCTGACATCTTGCTCAGAGCCAACCGCAATCAGTTTATCTTTGGTATCATCCTCATGTCTGGCTTCTTCGACGCAAATGATTTTGTTGATAAGCTCAAAGCACGCTATCCAATCTTTGGCGTATTCATCGGCTTCGACTTGCTGTTTTTCATAGCGGCGCTGTAGTGCTTGCAGTTCATCATGCTTGATGAACGGCTTACCTTGCTCTTCACAAAAGAACTGTTCATCTTTGAGGGCTTCCAGTTCACCCTCAATTTCCACAGAGAGATTAGCCGCTTGATGCGCCTTGTAACTCAGTTGATTGAAGTGGGCATTAAGCGCAGGAAGATATCGAGCCTCGGTAATAAACCAGCGGCAGCGGATACAGTTTTCAGCGCCGTGGGGTACGCTGCCGTAGATACGGCTGGCAGCAAATTTTGCATCATTAAGCAACCCACCACCGTTCCAACAACCACCAAGGGTACTCACTTCATCTGATTTGACGGTGTTACCTCCGACCAAGCACAACCCACAGGAGCGTTCTTCCCAGCCAATCGGATTGCGATTAACCAGTGCCGCCTGAATGCTATCATCACTGTGATACACCATCTTGCATTGGATTTGCTCCATCGAGGCATCTTTAAGGAAGTTACGCACCGATTGTTTGGATTTCGCATCCAACTCACCATGTGCTTCATCCATCTTCTCTGCCATCACGGACGGGGTGATTTTGTTGTAGTAGATGGTCATCAACAGGCGCGTATGACCCGCCAATAGTTTAGAAATCACAGGCAGTGGCAATTGCGTGTCCATCGTATAAGCGGTGATGAGCGAGACACGTAAACTGTGCAGGGGAAAGAGTGTGGCAACCTTATCCCGTTTTGGCGTACCCTCTGGGTAGTCCACAACCAGTTTTAACCGTTCGCCGTTATCTAGGGTATTACCACGTTCTGCGAGTTGGTTTTCAAATGTAAGTAGGAGTTGATACCAGAAAGCATCTGTCGCTGTGTACGAAATTGGCTTGTGCTTGTCCTCACCTTTTGCTGATGCATCGCGAAACAGAAATGCAATTTCCCCCATGCTTTCTAGTTGCTTTTCAGATTTTTTCTTACGAGTGTGCTTTGGTAGCAGGGTTGTGCAGTCGGTGGGCTTTGCTATCGGATTGTATTTTTCTTGCCAGTTACGCAGTTTTTCCAGCCAGTAAAGCACTTCCTCGTTTTGCCACGGGATGATGTAACCACGCTCCAGTTCGTCTTTGTTCTGGTCGGCAGTCTTGTTGGTGTTGATGTATAGACCTGTTGAATACAGCCCTGTCATTGTGTCGTGAATGCGGCGGAAGATGCCTTTCCCGAACGGGCGCTTCTCGCTGCCAAGGGCAAAGTCATGTTTGGTGTTGAGCGCCCATTGACCTTGCTCATAGCGCCATGTATCAGCCTCACCGCTGTCTAGCATACGCACCTGATAGGTACGCAGTGGTAGGTGGAGCTTCATGAAAATCACCATCGCTTTGACGGGCGACCAGAGTTGATGAACGGTGATTTTATTACCTTTGCGAGTCACTTCTTTGCTGCGCCACACACAGTCAGGGTCGGACTTATTAATCAGCTCAGGTTCGACTTCAAACCAGTCACCACCTTGAGTTTGTCCTTGCCCTGTCTGCTGCTGCGCCCAAGTCCAGTGCTTGAAATGGCGGTAGTGATAAGCTGGAAGCAAGGATTCATCATCCTTAAGATTTTTCTCAATGACGGTCAGCTCAGTTTTATCTGGTAACGGGCAAAGGATTTGACGCAAGTCCTGAATGTAGCTATATGGCAAGGGATTGCGAACGGTTTCAGTCGCACTAGCTTGTTTTTTGATTTTGCTGAGAGGGTTTTGAACTAGTGGGATTAGCTTTCCATGGTCATCTTTCTCAGAGAACACCTTCTCAATAACAAAGTCGATGAAGTCACAAGGAATATTCACGCTCGATGAAATTTCAGCCGCATCTGTAAGTCGACCTTTTGCTAGTTTCTCCAACTCTTCACTGGAGCATTGATGTCCTTTATAGCCCTTAAAAAACAAAGACATGTTATCAATAGCATAGGGTGCACATTCAGCAATATAAGACTCAAAGAAGCGGCTTAACGCCTTCTGCTTGTGAGCAACGCCAGATGTTTGTGTCGCCATCCACTCTGCTGCCAATGCCTGCCACTGCTCCCACTCAGCACCAAGTGTGGTCAACATCCATGAGAAGGTTAAATCCGATGAACGTCCGTCATATCTTCTTTTTTTCGCCATTACTTACCTCTCAATTTTGGATGTTTGCCAGTGAAATAACCCTGTGGGTCGATGTCGTCAAAGCCGTGCTCAACCAGCGCTTTCCAGTCGAGCGCTTTGACTTTGGATTCAGGGTTTGCCAGTTGCAGTGTCGCTCGGGTCAGTTCGTCAGAAACTTCCTGCTGACCTTTGCCTGTGTAGGGGACTTGTGATTCTAAGGACTTGTGATGCATACAACGTCGAATCACCAACGGGTTTAACCCTGAGCGTTCTAATCGTCTACCGTAGTTGTGTCGATGCCCATGCGGATCTAAGCCCTCTGCCTTGCTCGGTTCTAAACCAATGCGCTTCAAGCCATTTGCATAGTTATCATGAAAAGCATTGATGGTGTAAGGGTTGCCTAACGCGCTGTGATGAAAAGAAATAAACGCATAAGGGTGGTGACAGTCGATGCTGGCGCGGTACTTTTGATAGTTTTTCCAAAGTGACATAAACACTTTGCCGTAGTCGGTTGGGAACCACTGAACCTGTATGTAGTTATCTTTATGGTCAACCACACGGTTTTTCCAACCGAGATGCGCGGTGCCTTTCATGCGCTGTCGAGGGATACGCGCATACTTTTCTTTTAAGTACGTCTCTCTATTTTGATTTTTAGAACGAACTTCAGGGTCATTTGGCGCTTTGCCATCGACTTCATTGTAAATTCGAACGATTGCACTATATGGGTTATTGGGATCTTCAAATACATCTGTCACCCAAAGGGTTAAAGCCTCGCTTTCGCGTAGTCCGCCACCGTGCATGAGTAGGAGTATTAATTTGTCCCTGAGTGCTACTCGTGGATCGCTTGCGCCACCAATACCGTTCTTATAAAAATCTTCCCAATGCCTTTCAGGAAAGGCGATAGCATCATCTTCGGTTTTGGTGAGTGGTGTGCGCCCCTTAATAGTTCGCGCCTTACGGATGGTTTTATTGACGGTCTTATCTTCAATATGACCAAGGAAGTCATTTTGGTTTTTTCGATACCATGCAGCGTAGTTCAATCGCTGCTCATGCGGGGTGGCATCACGCAAGGGATTCATTAACACAGTGCCTTGCTTATTTGCCAACCAATCGGTGAATGCCGTCAATCGATGAATATGCTTATTCACGTTACTGGTTGAGCTTGGCACCCAATATAAACCAGAGGGGTCAAGTCCATCTTCACCAATCGTTCCTGTATACAACCGCTTAGAAAAGGTCTGAAAGAGCAACTTCGGATCGTCAAACAATCCTCTATTTGCTTCCATATAATCCAGCAACAAGGACACCGCTTGAAGAAATCCATTCATGACGGAGTTACTCACCCCGTCCGCCTCTAACTTGAGTAGGTAGTCCGTGACCGTACCTAACTCTCCTTGCTCAGTTAGCAAGATAGGCAGTTGGCTTTTGATGCCCGTATTGTCCTCTACAATCGTCGCTCTGACTTTTACTGATGACAAATTATGCTTTCCCTATACATGTCGTACACACTATTGACTATATACCTATAATGTTGATTGTGCAATAAAAAGGCAGATTTCTCTGCCTTAATACACAATATACACCCTTTAAGTTACTATATATAACAACTGCGGGGCTTTGTTATATGTGGCTCTGAATACCTTTTACAAGAAGTAAACACTAACTTCTGGCGGTGTAATCACCGACACCCAACCACTTGTAGGTGGTCAGTGCTTCCAGCCCCATGGGGCCTCTGGCATGCAGTTTCTGAGTACTGACAGCCACCTCGGCGCCCAGGCCAAACTGGCCGCCATCGGTGAAACGGGTGCTGGCATTGAGATAAACCGCCGCCGAATTCACCTGGTTCATAAACTCGGTAGCGGCGATGATATCATCCGTGAGGATAGCCTCAGAGTGACCGCTGGAATAACGGCGAATATGGCCTATGGCCTGCTGGATATCATCGACCACCCGGATCCCCAGATTGAGGGATAACCACTCGGTAGCAAAGCTATCCTCACTGGCGGCGGCCACTTGCTCAGCCCCAAGAATCGCTACAGTCTCAGGGCAGCCTACCAGCTTAACTCCGACATCGACTAAGGCCTTGGCCACCTTGGGCAATGCCTCCTTGGCTATCTGCTTGTGCACCAACAGAGTATCGAGAGCGTTACATACGGTTGGCCGCTGCACCTTGGCATTGAGGATGACAGGAATGCCCTTCTCCAGATCGGCCGCCTTATCCAGATAGAGATGGCAGATGCCGATACCGCCGAGAATAACCGGGATAGTTGCCTGCTCGGCGCAGAGCCGCTGCAGCTTGTCGCCGCCGCGGGGCACTATCATATCCACATATTGATCCAGCTTGAGCAGGCCGGTAACCAGGGTACGATCCGGGTTATCTATAAGCTGCACCGCATCTTCCGGCAAGCCACTGGCTTTAACGCCCTGGCGAATCGCCTTGGCCAGCGCCAGGTTGGATTTCAGGGTTTCCTTGCCGCCACGGAGGATCACCGCATTACCGGTTTTAAGGGCCAGCACGGCGATATCCACAGTCACATTGGGCCTGGCCTCATAGATAACGCCTATCACCCCCAGTGGCACGGCGCGGCGACACAGGCGCAAGCCGTTATCCAACACCCGGCTGTCATACTCGCGGCCAATGGGGTCGGCAAGGGCAATCACATTGTCGATATCGGCTATCACTCCGGCCAAGCGCGACTTATCCAGCAGCAGCCTGTCTATCATGGCCGCGTTGAGACCGGCCTCTTTGGCCGCGGCGACATCCAGCTCATTGGCCGCGAGAATAGCCGCTTCATCGGCCTTGAGAGCGGTAACGATATTGTGCAGCAATTGCTGCTTGGCGGTGCCGGAAAGATTGGCCAGGGCAAAGCTGGCTTCCTTGGCCTTTTGCCCCAGTTGTTGCAGATATTCAGCTGTCATAAAACCACCATGTCGTTGCGGTGCACTATTGCATCACCATAGTCATAGCCGAGCAAGGATTCAATGTTATCTGAATGCTGGCCCGCGATACGTTTGAGGGCCACGGCGCTGTAGCGACAGATCCCCCGCGCCAGTTTACGGCCCTTGGGATCCAATAGTTGCACCGTGGCGCCACGTTCAAACTCGCCCTCGACAGCAATAATCCCCTTGGACAGCAGACTGCGGCCCTTTTCGGTTACCGCCCGCACCGCGCCTTCATCCAAAGTCAGTTTCCCCTTGGCCTTGGGTCCGGCAAGGATCCACTGTTTGCGGCTCTCCAGCGGGGTTTCGATGGCGCAGAAGTGAGTCCCCACTGACTCGCCGGCAACGATTTTTTCTATGGCGTCCGGATGATGGCCCGAGGCGATAACCACCTCGATACCGGCGCGGCGAGCTATGTCGGCCGCCTCCAGCTTGGTAGCCATGCCGCCGGTACCCAAACCGGAAACCGAGCCGCCGGCCAGTTGCCGCAGGCTGTCATCGATATTGACCACTTCGCTGATCAGATGAGCATTGGGATTATGGCGCGGATCGGCATCGAACAAGCCTTTTTGGTCTGTCAGCAGGATCAGCAAGTCGGCATCGCACAAAAGCGCTGCGCGGGCAGACAGGTTGTCGTTGTCCCCTACCTTGATCTCATTGGTGGCAACGGCGTCGTTTTCATTGATGATGGGGATAATATTCTGTTTCAGCAGCGCATTCAGGGTATCTCTGGCGTTGAGATAGCGCTCGCGATCGTGCAGATCCGCCCGGGTCAGCAGCAACTGCCCCACGTGCAGACCATAAATACTGAACAACTGAGCCCAGGCCAGGATCAACTGGCTCTGGCCCACGGCCGCGAGCAACTGTTTGTTGGCCATAGTATCCGGCAACTCCGGATACATCAGGTGCTCGCGCCCGGCGGCAATGGCGCCGGAAGTACACAAAACCACTTCGATACCGGCGCGCATTAAGGTCGCCATCTGCCTGGCCAGCTCGACCATATGGGCCTTGTCCAGGCGCTTGCTGCCGGAGGTAAGCACACTGGTACCCAGTTTTACCACTACCCGGCGGTAGCGTGTGTCACTCAAGTTCATCACTTGTATTTACTTAAAAAAGTCGGGGATAAATCTTATACCCAATCCGTCGCCGGATTCCTAGCGGCAGTCGGCATTCAAGCGGACAAAATCGTTATTTATTGCGATATCTCATACAAAAAGGGCCATACAAAGTATGACCCTTAATAAATGCAGTTTATAAAGCAGATGCTCGCGCTTTAGCCTTAACCGCCGTAGGCAAACTTGAGAATAAACAGCAGCGCCAGTGCCACCACCCCGGCATTGAGATCGCGAAAACGGCCGCAGAGAAGTTTAATCGCCGCAAAGGCGATAAAGCCAAAGGCGATCCCCGTGGCTATTGAGAAGGTCAATGGCATCAGCAGGCAGACCACCACCACAGGGGCGGCTTCGGTCAAATCTTCCCACTCCACATGCACCAGGCCAGACATCATCAGAATCGCCACATAAAAGAGGGTGCCCGCGGTTGCATAAGCCGGCACCATACCGGCCAGCGGCGAGATAAAGAGTGAAGCCAAAAACAGCAGCCCGACCACGACGGCGGTCAAGCCGGTACGGCCACCGGCGCTGACGCCTGAGGTACTCTCGACATAACTTGTGGTGGTCGAAGTACCCAGCATGGCCCCGGCAATAGTGGCAGCGCTGTCGGCGGTCAGGGCGCGATTGAGTCTTGGCAGGCGGCCCTTATCATCCAGGAAACCACCACGCTGCGCCACGGCCACCAAGGTGCCAGAGGTATCGAACAAATCCACAAATAAAAAGGCGAACACTACGGAAATCATGCTGATCTCCAGCATGCCGGAGAGATCCATCTTCATAAAGGTAGGCGCAATGGAGGGCGGCATGGATACCAGGCCACTATATTGCACATCACCAAAGGCCAGCCCTAGCAGAGTGATGGCCAGAATGCTGAGGATCACCGCCGCCTTATATCCACGCTGAACAAAAGCGATGATCAAGAAGAACCCCAATACCGACATCAGTGCCGGAAATGCGGTGATATCCCCCATACTTACCAGAGTCGCCGGATTGGCAACCACAATACCGGCACTCTTGAGGCCAATGAGCGCCAAAAACAAGCCGATACCTGCGGCAATACCGAGGCGCAGCGACATAGGAATAGAGTTGACCACCCATTCCCGAATTCGTACCAGGGAGAGGATCATAAAGCAGATCCCGGAGAGGAATACGGCGCCAAGCGCGGTTTCCCAGCTGTAACCCATTTCACCCACAACTGTATAGGTAAAAAAGGCGTTGAGACCCATTCCCGGCGCCAGGGCGATGGGATAGTTGGCCAAAAGCCCCATGACCAGACAACCTATCGCCGCCGCGATACAGGTCGCCACAAAGACTGCGCCCTGATCCATACCGGCATCAGCCAGCATTGAGGGGTTAACGAAGATGATGTAAGCCATGGTCAGAAAGGTGGTTAGACCCGCCACAGCTTCCTGCTTCAGAGAGGTTTTGTTTTGTTTTAACTTGAACAGTTTTTCCAACATGGAACCAGGTTCCTTGAATTTGAGTGTAGGGAGGTTTGTGACACTTCTTTAACGAGGTCATCGGCGGCAGATTATAGGGAGTTTGCGCTGATCAGACCAGCACCAGAGTACTTAGTCGGCCTGTGGTATCCATTAATTGCCCACCAGCTCACAATTTATTCACATTTTGCTGCGAACAAAAAAAAGCCTGCTCAAAGAGCAGGCCAAGACATGTATCAAGCACCCAAAAGGGAAAGAGTCTACCGCGCTAGCGGGTAACACCTGGCAACAGAAGCAAAACCTCTATTGCAACTTGAGTCTAAATACACCACAAAGTGGTGAACAAAGGTTGATGGATGATGGAACTACTTAAAGGGGTAGTCAGCCCTTAAAACTCATGGCGAACATGCCGCCGCGCAAAACCTGACAATCAAACCAGGTGTTGCTCCAATAAACTAGGTTGTTTTTGCCTGTGTAAGACATAGCCGATACTCCTAACAAAGTTGTGAAATAAATACTCTAGTGAAGCTTGGCTCGGTTCCCTGGAACTAGAGGTTCTCATATCCGTGGAGACAACTTGTCACTCATTTCCCTGGAGATAGTTATCCATCCTGGATTGACTAGAGGTGGAAGGCGCTTGCCTAACCAACGAGAGCTATTATAGCCATTTGTAATTTTATTACAAGTATCAAGGCTAAAAATTTAAAACGCGCCTAAAAATGTAAGCCAATTACATAAACGTTACACAAGATTTACCCATGGCACTTAATGATACACTTCGAAACACAATGAAGAAAAAATATTACCACTTGATTTTAAAGAAATAATAGCAAAACAAACCAAACCAACCTCATCCAGATTAAGTAAAATCTAACGCTGTAATTGACTGTCAGTCAGCGCCCAAATGTTAGTCTCCCAACGGAGGTAAAAGCGTGATCTCAAAGAGGTAAGACCAGTTAAAGTGAATTAGATCACCCGGTTACAGGATTGGCTAAAAATCCGTCTGAAAGTTTTCTGTTGTTTTCAGGGTTCGTAGTGGATGACGATTCAAACAGCTTCAAATCAGCTCTGACCCAACCGCTTGCAGTGGAAAACTTAGACAAGATAGCGCCTAGCAAATATCGGGGCTAGGTAATGCCAATATAGCGGTCGCCAAATGAACAAAAGCCAACGGACAGAGTACAGGGATAACCCGGCCGACGACATCGACCGGGAGGCGTTGAGGGCTTACTCAGTCATATAGGCAAACAACCCAAGCAGCGGCGCCGCCGTAGGTTTGCCATAGAGGGGATCACCTTCTGTGGCACTGCCGGCAATATCCAGATGACTATAGGCCATAGGCTGAGCGTCTTTTACCCCGTGTTGTGCCAATCCGGAAGCCTTTAGCAGGAAGGCCGCCGGATACTGGTGCCCTCTGGCGGTAACCGATGAGGGCGCATTATTGGAAGAAAGTAGCTCTGAGGCACCGGAAACATCACGCACCTTGGCAAAATCTTCCTTACGCAAACGGGACAGCTCCAGCCCCTCACCGTAACGCTCGGCGCTGGCTTGCAACCGCTTGGGCAATGCCTGTTGCTCGGCAACGGCGTTGGCTACTATCGCGCTGTAAGATCCATAGGCTCGCACCACATGGCCGGTCAGGGTTGCCACAGAGAACAGCTCGGGCGCCGCACTGCCCTGCGCCTTTAAACGCAGATGGGACAGCAAGTCGGCCAGCACCAAGCGCCCTTCGGCATCGGTATTGCCGATCCTGACCCTGACACCCGAATGGGCTGTGATGATTTCGTCCGTAACAAAGGCTTCGCTGCCTATACTGTTGCGTACCAGCCCCAGTTCAGCCACCACGCGAATGCCTTTGGGCTTGAGTAATGACAAGGTCTTCATCAAACCGGCCACGGCAGCCGCGCCGCCCTTGTCACGGCTCATACCGGCCATGGCGCCGGCCACTTTCAGATCGGCGCCGCCTGTGTCATACACCACGCCCTTACCGGCAAAGAAATAACTGTGCTGGATGTCACCTTCGCCGCGGTACTCCAATTTAACGACTCTGGGCTGATGTCTGGCCACGGCAAAAGAGGCTCGCGCCACGGCACTCAGCAAGGGATAGTCCCGCTCCAGAATGTCTCTGTCTTCCACGACCTGCAGCGACAGCCCTGAATCTTTAAAGGTGTTGAGGCAGTAATCAGCAAAGGCAGGGGCGCCCATGCGCTCGGGCTCAGTGCCGCAAAGATCTCTGGCAAGGTTGCGGCCGGCTTCAATGGCATTGAGCATGTCGGCATCGGCGCCGTTCAGCACCCCTATGGCTTCTATGGCTTCTATGCTGTCAAGGGCGGTGCCCGCTTCCCGGGCTTCCAATGGTTGCCATAGCTCCTGCGCCATTGCCAACGCCGCAACCAGATCGGCCTTGGCGTATTCATCGCCCAAGGATACAGGCTTATCGACCCACAGCAGCGGCCTTTTAGCTCCTGCGTCTCGGGCGATGGCGATACCTGCCCTGGCAGCATTGGCAAAGGCGCGCACATCGTCATAATCGCCAAGCGGCGCGACCGGGGCGATAATCAAGCGGCCACCGGCAAGCCCGGGAGCAAACAACAGGGTCGGGCTCTTGCCCACCCGTTTGTCGACTTGAGCTCCGTGGGAGGCCAGTATCGCCACCTCTTCGATTGGACACGCCGTCACATCGGCGCTGACCACCAGCAATGCATCCCAGCCTGCCTCACTGAAAATTGCATCCTGGTCAGTAACATCAATAAATTCAACCATGACCCATCCTAATTATTTTTTATTGGCGCCCAGCATTATTCCCTTTCCGGCGCCGGATTACCATTATCTGGCTGGCAAGTTTCGCTGCCACAAATAAACAATTGTCCCAACTGGGTTCTGCGCCCTTAGGCCGCTGTGTGATAGACTGGTGACAACTCGCGCTTGGCCCGTTCCAAGCCCGCCAACCAGACGAAAAGATCAGGAGTTTGCTGTGTCCAGTCTCAGCCAATTGCAACCTCAGCCGCTATGGCAGTGGTTTGAACAAATCTGTGCCATTCCTCACCCATCCAAGCATGAAGCCGCGCTCAGCCAGTATATTCAGAGCTGGGCCAAAGACCGTCAGCTTGAAGTTATCGAAGATAAAGTCGGTAACCTGATTATTCGCAAAGATGCCACTCCCGGGATGGAAAACCGCAAACCCGTGGTGATCCAGGCCCATATAGATATGGTGCCGCAGAAAAATGCCGATAAAGAGCATGACTTCGTCAAAGATCCGATCCAGCCCTGGATTGATGGCGACTGGGTCAAGGCCCAGGGCACGACTCTGGGTGCCGATAACGGCATAGGCATGGCATCGGCGCTGGCCATTCTCGGCAGTGACGATATTCCCCACGGGCCGCTGGAAGTGCTGCTGACCATAGATGAAGAAGCGGGTATGACAGGAGCCTTTGGCCTGGAAGCCGGTATGCTTCGCGGTGAAATCCTGATCAACACAGATTCAGAGCAGGAAGGCGAAATCTACATGGGCTGCGCCGGTGGCGTGGATGCCGAGATCGCCCTGCCAATGGTCTGGGAAGCCACAGGCGAGGGTTTCCAGGCATTCAACCTGACGCTCTCCGGGCTCAAGGGTGGCCACTCGGGGGTGAACATTCACCTGGGACGAGGTAATGCCAATAAGCAGCTGGCCCGTTTTCTGTTTGAACACAGCGAAAGCCTGCAGCTGGAACTAGCCGAATTCAACGGCGGCTCGCTGCGTAACGCCATTCCCCGTGAAGCCAGTGCCACTATTCTGGTACCGGCCGAACAAGCCACAGCGTTGAGCGAAGCCGCCGCGGCTTTCCAGGCGCTGCTTAGAGAAGAGCTGGCGGTTGCCGATCCGGCCGCTTGCCTGACTCTCACCGAAGTGCCGCTGCCTGCCAAGGTGATGAGCGAGCAGAGTCAGAACACTCTTATCGATCTGCTGCATGCCTGCCCCAATGGTGTCATGCGGATGAGTGACGAGATTGAAGGCGTGACCGAGACCTCACTCAACCTCGGGGTGATCAATACCAGCGAACAGGATGTCAAACTCCTGTGCCTGATCCGCTCCTTAATTGACTCTGGTCGCAGCCAGGTTGAAGGCATGCTGATCGCCCTGGCCAACCTGGCCGGTGCCGAGATTGATCTTTCCGGCGCCTACCCAGGCTGGAAGCCAGACAGCCAGTCTCCTGTAATGGCGATTGTGCGCGACACCTATCAGGACATCTACCATAAAGAGCCGGTGATCATGGTGATCCATGCCGGTTTGGAATGTGGCCTGTTCAAGGAGCCCTATCCGGCCATGGATATGGTGTCTATCGGCCCCACCATACGCTTCCCCCACAGCCCGGATGAAATGGTGAATATCACCACAGTGGGCCAATACTGGCAGCTGCTGTTGGCGGTACTGGAACGTATTCCCGAAAAGGCCTGATACCTTGATTAAGACACTTAAGCCTTGAATAGATAGCGCCAAACGACTTGGCGTGGCAGCCAGGCGACAAGTGAGTGGCTCTCCATCAACATGGGCAAACTATGTGATTGGGGTAAGCGAACCTTGCCAACACAAATGCCACTTCAATAAAGGCAATTAAAAAAAAGCCGCACCGGAGCACTCCGGGGCGGCTTTTTGATGCGTAGCGCCTAGCGTTTAGGCTATTCCTCCAGCAAGCTACGCAACATCCAGGCAGTCTTTTCATGGACTTCCAGCCTGCGGGTCAGCAGATCGGCGCTCGGCTGGTCATTGGCCTTGTCGATAACGGGGAACAGATCTCTGGCGGTGCGGGCCGTGGCCTCCTGGGCTTCAACCAGATGTAATATCATCTCATTGGCAGAGGGCACACCTTCCACTTCCTTGATGGATGCCAGGCGAACAAACTCTTTATAAGTCCCGGGCGCCGGATACCCCAGGGCGCGGATCCGCTCGGCAATTTCATCCAGCGCATTCCACTGCTCTGTGTATTGATCCATAAACATCTGATGCAGGCTGTTGAACTGTGGGCCTTTGACGTTCCAATGGAAATTATGGGTCATCAGATACAGGGTATAACTGTCGGCCAGCAGCGCGGAAAGCCCCGCGACAATTTTTTTACGATCTGCATCATTGATGCCTATATCTATAGTGGGTGCCTTGACTTTCTTGGTTGCCATATACACTCCTTTTGCTTGTTGGCGATAGTCGCACTCAATGGCGACTAAAGATAAATAGCTATAACAGGGTGGAGGCTTGCGCCCCCATAAACTGTGATCCACTACACAGTTTGTCCAGTTGGAGCTTCCCAATGGCTATCTAAATAACTGTTTTGATAAAACCACTCACAACCAGGGGCTGAACCAGAAAAGACAAAATCTTTTGTCCATTCGCTGGATAATATTTAGCCATCCCAAAACCTTCAGCTTATGTTCATCAAAGGCGACTTATCCTGAAGCCACTGATGGGGAATTGCGTCGCAAGACCTCAGTTAGATCACTTGCCAGGCTGGTAACCATACCGGCCTAAAGGAGGCAACCATGAACAAGCTGAAAATCTGGCTGCAGCACAGTGTGCTTATCCTGTGTCTGTTTGGCCTGCCAACTACGGCGCTGCAGGCCGCCGAATCCGGCAGTGATATCCGGGAGCCCGAGCTGATGCAGCTGCTCTCCCCTATCGCTCTCTATCCGGACACCCTGTTGACCCATATGTTAATCGCCTCAACCTATCCACTGGAACTGGTGCAGGCACAGCGCTGGCGCAAACAGCGCAGCCATTGGGGCAATGAACGCCTGATGGCCGAAGCCGAGAACCAGGATTGGGATCCCAGTGTGATGGCGCTTATCGCCTTTCCGGAAGTGTTGAACAAGATGAGCACAGATTTGGACTGGACAGCCCGCTTGGGCGAAGCCTTTATCGCCGATGAAGGGCGGGTGATGGATGGGATTCAAACCCTGAGACAAGCCGCCTGGGATGCCGACTCATTAAATGACCTGGGTAACCTTAACGCCAGACGCGACGAACGTCAGATAGTGATAGCACCGACCCGCACCGAGATTATCTATGCCCCTTACTACGACAGTCGCCGTGTCTATGGCCATTGGCACTGGAGCAGCTACCCACCTATCTATTGGGACCCTTTCCCCGGATATGTGCGCTACCACTCCAGTCCGTTTTACTGGCGCAGTGCCGGGGTCAGCATTTCATTTAACTTCTTCTTCAGCGCCTTTCATTGGCATGACAGAGTGATCTGGGTCGATTATCGCCACAAACACTATAATCACTACCGGCCAAGACTGGCCTATAGTCAGGGAGCCCAGCGCTGGAGCCATAACCCGCACCACAGACGTGGCGCCCATTATCGCCACCCTGGGCTGCAACAACGCTACAACAAGGCGGTATACAACAAGCCGCACAAGCGTTATGAATCCCAGGCCCGCAGCTTCAACCATAGCCAGAGGCTGCATCAGGACAGAAACAAGCAACAAAAGCAGTTGCAGCATGAGCTAAAGCAGCGCAGGGAACACAATAGCCGTGAATGGCGCGCCGCTGACAAGAGGGAGAAGATGCATAGGGGCGAGCCACAAAAAGTTCGCCAGCTGTCACAGCAGCCGTCATATAGGAGTGCCAATAGCAGTGCCAACGCCGCCGACAAAACGATGCGGGCTAAACATCAGGCCAGAGACAGACAGTTGCAACAGGCATCAAACCAGCACACTAACACTACTTATAGACAAGCTGAAAAGCGCCGGCAACAGGCAGATAAACAACAGCAGCCACAGAGACGCTATCAGCCTCAGAGCCAATCGAAGGTGCAGCATCCGCAGCGAGCTCAGCCACAGCGCCATCAGGCTGAGCGACGCCAGCCCAACCGTGCTCAGGAGCACAGACAACGTGCAGTGCATCAACAAAGAGAGCGTTGAAAAAGCCGGGTTAAAAGTAGCACTTGCCCTAAAGTGAAAACGAATGAAAAAGACAGGTCCAGTACTGGCCTGTCTTTTTGGGTGTAGTTGTATGACTCAGATAAAGCCGCTCAGACGGCTCTGTCGTCGTACAAGTCGATTTGAGTCAGCGCTGCCACCTCTTCGATATAGGCACGCACTCTGGCCGGGAATACCAGCCCCTTGACCATGGTCAGGTTTCTCAGGCCGGGGAACAGGTTGATATCATCAATACTCAACTTATTGCCCCTCTCCGACGGCAATAGCAGCCAGTCGAGCCGTGGCCAACACTTAGCCAGGCCCTCAAGAAAATCGGCCGTTTGCGCAAGCGCTTTTTCGAAAGACATCTCTATCATGGCGCTCTTGTTTTGGGTAAACCAGGCAATCGCCTCTTGGCAGCCAAATTCAGGCAGGCCGAGCAACACATTGCGGGGATAGAGCAAGCGATTGCTGAAATAACCGGATGCCTCCTGCCATTGGCTGACAGCATCGGCCTGGCTGGCAAGGGTAATGACCGGCTTACCATCCAGATTATCCAGATAACTGACGATATCCAGGCTCTCGGCCATGAAGCTGCCATCGGCTTTTTGTAAAATGGGTACCATATTGGCGCCGACCATAGCTATTCTGGACTCCACATCATGGTTTTGCAGATAGACCCGCTCCACCGGCAACGCCTTAAGCCCCACCAGCATCATAGCCTTGACGCAATAGGGACAATGGTCAAACACAAAAAGCTTCATCAGTACTCCTTAGCTTCCTTGGAACTGTCAGGGCCATCAGCATATCCTCCGAGGCCAGAGCTGGGCAACTCCTGACTGGCCGGCGGTGCAAACAGCAAACGCCAACGTTGCCTGAAACTAAGCCCGGGGCGGCTCACTTCCGCCAACATATCGCGCCATTCGGCAAAAGTGACTGTCACAGGATTAAAGCTGTTCACCGGCTTGGTAATACCATAGCGCACGGTTTCCCGCTCCGGCTCGAAGCTGCCGAATAATCTATCCCAAATGATCAACACCCCGGCGTAGTTCTTATCTATGTACTGAGGATTACGGCCGTGGTGCACCCTGTGGTGGGACGGAGTGTTGAATATCCACTCCAAGGGCCCAAGACGTTTGATGGCCTGGGTATGGACAAAAAATTGCAGTCCCAGATTAAGCAGCACCACAAATACCACCCAGTTGGGGTCGAAGCCTATGATCACCAAGGGCAACCAAAACAGCCACATGCCCGCCAATGGGTACATCAGGCTCTGACGAAAGGCGGTGGAAAAATTCATGTTTTCCGAGCTGTGGTGCACTACATGGGCGGCCCACATCCAGCGGCACCTGTGGCTGGCCCGGTGGAACCAGTAATAGCAAAAGTCCTGTCCCAGCATCAGCAGTAGAAAGGTCCAGCCATTCATCTCAATGTCGAACAAACGCCAGCCGAATAACCACAAATACAGTTTGGCCAGCAGTAACCCTGTGAGAATATCGGCGCCCTGGTGCATGCCTGCCAGCACAAAGTTACAGAAAACCTCCGCCGGTCGATAGCGGGCATTCTCGGGTAAACGTCTGAGGCGGTCACCGAAAAACCATTCCAATGCCATACAGATGAAGAACAGCGGCGCCAATACCAGCAGCAGCCATTCAGGATGTGAAATAAGTAAATTGAAATCCATTTTTATTCCTTTTATTCCAACTCACCATTTGGCAAAGTGATCTTCTGTCAGGCCGCTCTGCTGCACCAGCTCATGGCGCTGGCCCAGGGAGTCTTTGACCCAACCGGAAAACAGCCCGGTATACTGGCGAAAATTGCTTTTAAGCAGCCCCAGATTGAGCCTTTCGCTGCGGCACCCCAAGGGCGAAAATGCCAACTCCAGCTCGCCGCGCTCAGACCAAACTCGCCATTGGCCGCCGGATGCTGCCCTGCGGTCAAACTCAAAATGCACCGGCGACAGCAAATGCCTGGCACCATCAACCCAGAGCACGTTTTCACAAGAGCCGGTCTCGTTGACTCCGGCCGCCAGGTTTAGCCCCAACCCCTTGCCATCAATATCTGCATTGATAGAGGCCCAGCGCCAACTGGTTTCCCGGCGCATAAAGCCTGCGGAAAAGTCATAACCTGCTCTGGCATGCAGCAGCGGCTGGGGTTCATGATTGAAGGACAACTGGCCGTAGACCTTGAGGGCATTGTGTTTTTGGGTATAGGTCCAACCGCTGTAACCGGTTGGACTGCAAAGCGCCATCGGCAAGCTGAGCGGTTCGGGAACCAAGGTCAGTTCCCCCTCAAGTGGCATTCCCTGTAGTTTAAGATCCAGGCTCAGTTGCCATTGTCCCTGCTCACGCCGAAAGTGAATGCCGCCCATACGGCTCTCCCCCTGCCATGGCGAACGGCTCAGGTTAAAACCAGCGGGCGGCCGCAGCAGATTCTGCTGATACATGCGACGACTTTGCAAATCAAACAGATAACAGAAACCACTGCCAAGATAGGCGATATCCGCCAAGGCAACGCCCAGCATCCATCTGGGGCTATTAAGGCCAATAAACTCAAACTGCTTATAACTGCAGCGCTGTTTCAGGCGTGAAACCCTGCGGTCCATCTCATTGAACAGCTGAAAGTCTGCCAATCCCAGGCTTTTCGGCGGGCCGTCGAAATGCCCAAACAGAGGCCGGCCGTGAACATCTATCAAAGAGTCAGGCGCCGCCTGGGTAGCAACCCCTGATTGAGTCGTCGGCAAAGGCCCGGATTTCAATTCCAACATATTCCCAACAGCTGTTTTTAGAGCAATAACTTGACTCTACCCTGTCGCCGTCGGAGATTGAACCCTTGAATGTTACAAAAATGAAAAACCACTTGCAGAATACGATCTGGTTTACGATGTCATTCAGAAACGCTAACTGACAAAGACACCCCTTGATAATCTATACTAGCTGTTTCACGGGATTGATACTTGAGTTTGCCCCTTGGCGGCCTACGCGCAAAGAACCCGCAAAAATCTCCCTCTGGCTGAACCAAAGTCGGTTATCTGCCATAAGCAGATGCTGGAAGCCAAACTCAAATCTGGTTATCCTGATGCCACCTTTTTTACAGCTTCGGATTTTTATGAAACGGCTTGCTACCTTGATGCTGGGGTCGGCGCTGCTCTTTGGCTGCGCCAGTCATACCCCCAACTTTATTGCCCTGAGCCCTGAACTGCCTGCGGTCACGCCACAGACCTCGCTGGAGCCTGCTCTGGCGCTGCAAACCCTGGATACCCGCACCGCCAATTTTATTGTGCGATTCAATGAAGACGGCAAAGCCGCACGTCTGGTCAGCCCGGCCGAGCCACCCAGGGCCCAACTGGATCAACTGTTTCGTCAAGGTTTTGCCAAGGCCGGATACCGAATTGATCCCGCCAGTGGGAAAGAAGTGCAGCTGCAGCTGATTGAACTGCTCACTGATGTGGATGAATCCAGCTTCGGCTTCGAAGCCAAAACCAATGTCAGCATCAATCTGCTGGCGAAAAACAGCAGCCATACCCTGACCAAGCGCTATAAGGCCAAGGGGCTGCTCAAGGGGCCTTTCGGTGCCGACTTCGCCTCACTGGAACTGGACATGAACAAACTGATCACCCAGTTGACCGGCGAAATACTCAACGACCCCGAGCTGCACAGCTTTTTGCAGCAGTAATTTATTGGGCCGGTCGGTGACTCACAGGCCTGCCCGTCTGCAACACTATGATAAGGAATCTGGTCATGAGCCGATGGATACTCGCAGCCGTATTGATGCTGACCAGTCAGCTGGCGCTGGCATTGGATATACAAAAAGACAATCTCTACCCTCAAGTGGAATTTGATACCAGCATGGGCAAAATCGTGGTCGAGCTCGACCGCACCCGGGCGCCCATTACTGTGGACAACTTTCTCACCTATGTGGTGCGCGGCGACTACAACAACACATTGTTTCACCGCATTATTGCCGATTTCGTGGTTCAGGGCGGCGGCCTCAGTCCCAAGTATGAAGAACTGCCGTCAGACAAGCCGATAGTCAATGAGTCGGGCAACGGCCTGTCCAACAGCCTAGGCACTATAGCTATGGCCAGAGAGAATGCCCCCCATTCGGCCACCCGCCAGTTTTACTTCAATGTGGCCGACAACAAAAAGCTCGACCCATCCTCCAGGCGCTGGGGCTATGCCGTATTCGGTGAAGTCAGCCAAGGGCTTGAAGTTCTGCAGAATATGGCGCTGGTAGAGACAGGCACCAACAGCACCTTGGGTTGGCCCGACGTGCCGGTCACCCAAGTTTTGTTGAAGAAAGCCACACTTCTGCCCAGAAATTAACCCCAGGCACGGCTCAGTATCAAAAAGCTGTCTATACTGAACCTGGCAAACATAAGGAGGCGATCTGATGACCCCGGAAGAGTTCATCGATGTGAAAGCGCCCCAACTGGCTCATTACGGCAAAGCATTCTTGAGCGACAAGCTGGAATTTAATGAAGTCAGATTGTATCTGTGGGATACCCTGGAAGAATGGCATCAGCTGAACTTGCAGGGGGAAGCGCAAACGGATGTCGAACGCGTATTTTGGCACTTGTTGTACGCCTTCGATAAATGGCCCGATTGGGTATTGCACGGTAACCAGTTTTTGCGCCAGCAACTGGACGACTGCTGTGAATACCTGTTCTGTGGTGGCCCCATACCCGAAGGCTGTATCGGCGTCAGACCCTGAGACAGACGTTAATCTACCCCGCCCGAGTGACACTTTAATGACATGGGCAACCAATCCCCGGCAAAGCCGGGGATTTTTTATTGGGCAAACACCCAAGCACGCCTTGAAGTCGCAGGCGCAGGCTTTTACTCTAAGGCCTTTGACTCTCACCAAGCCGTGCCATGCCTCAATCTTTTTTTGCCAGCACCCGAGACGCCCTGAGTATCTACTTCCATAAGCGGGTACTCATCTTATTGCTGCTCGGTTTTTCCGCCGGCCTGCCGCTGATGCTGGTATTCTCCACCCTGTCTTTCTGGCTCAGGGAAGCCGGGGTAGACAGGGCCGCCATCGGCTATTTCAGTTGGGTAGCCTTGATCTATGCCTTCAAGTGGGCCTGGTCCCCCCTGGTCGATCGCATGCCCCTGCCTTTGTTCAGCCAACTCTTTGGCCGTCGCCGCGGCTGGATGTTGTTCTCCCAGTTATTACTGATAGCCGCCATTTTGGGGATGGCCGGCAGCGACCCCATGGAAGATCTCACCCATCTGGCACTGTTTGCGCTGATGGTGGCCTTTTCCTCCGCCACCCAGGACATAGTGGTCGATGCCTTTCGTATCGAGTCGGCGCCGGAAAAAATGCAGGCGGCACTGGCCGCCGCCTATCAGGTAGGCTATCGCAGCGCGATGATCATAGCCACGGCAGGCTCACTGACTATCGCCGCCTGGGTTTCTCCCGAGCCGGAAAGCTATGATCTCCAAAGCTGGCAAACCGCCTATCTGGTGATGGCAGGTTTGATGGGCATAGGCATACTGGCAACACTTTTTGCCAAAGAGCCGGCGGTGGATATCAGTTCGATAGGGGAAGAGGAAGCCATTCTCAGAGACAGACTCAGAGCCAATCTGGCACCCAGACTCTCTGTCTGGGCCGCGCCGGCCAACCTATTTATCCTGCGTCATGGCAAGTTACTGCTCCTGCTGCTTGGGCTTTATTTCTGTTTTAGCCTGGCAGAGCCTTTCACCCAGGTACTGCAATCCTACTTTCCTAGTCAGGCCTTGAATACAGATACAGTCACTCTGGTCACTATGGGGCTCATTCTGCTGCTCTGGTTGCTGATTTTCGGCGTCAAAAGTAAAGACAGGGCGATTCAAGAGCGGGAAGCCAAGCAGCTGACCCAAGCCGGCACAGATAGGATGGCCGCCTTTATCTCCTGGCTATACAGTGCCGTGGCCCTGCCCTTTATCGATTTCTTTCGCCGCTACGGCAAGAGCGCGATTCTGATCCTTATGCTGATCTCCTGCTACCGGATCTCGGATATTGTCATGGGGATCATGGCCAATGTTTTCTATGTGGATATGGGCTTCAGCAAGGAGGAGATAGCCACCTTGAGCAAGGTCTATGGTCTGATCATGACCCTGGTGGGCTCGGCATTCGGCGGGGTGTTGTTGGCACGCTTCGGCACCATAAAAATCCTCTATGTCGGCGCCTTCCTGGTGGCCACCACCAATCTGTTGTTCGCCCTGCAGGCCATGGTGGGCTACAACGTGCCACTGCTGACCCTGGCAATTTCGGTGGACAACTTCAGCGGCGGTATCGCCACAGCGGCTTTTATCGCCTACCTTTCCAGCCTCACCAGCAGTGGCTACAGTGCCACTCAGTATGCGCTGCTGTCTTCGGTGATGTTACTGTTTCCCAAGTTTATTGCCGGCTTCTCCGGCGCCTGGGTCAACGCCTTTGGCTATGTAAATTTCTTTGTCAGCGCCAGCATCATAGGCTTGCCCGTGCTGCTGCTGATTTGGCTGGTGCAAAAAAACAGCCCGCCGAGGCGGGCTGATACTGCTCAGGATACGCTCAAGTCGCAGATTAACGACTAGTCGCGGAAATTATTGAACTGGAAAGGCTGGCCCAGCTCGGCATTACGGGCCAGCGCCATCACAGCCTGCAAGTCATCACGCTTCTTGCCTGTGACCCGTACCGAGTCGCCCTGGATTTGCGCCTGCACCTTTATCTTGCTGTCTTTGATCTGTTTTACCAGCTTCTTGGCCACATCAGCCTCTATGCCTTGTTTGAACTTAACCTTCAAAGAGAACATCTTGCCGCTATGAATCGCCTTTTCATCCACTTCCATCGCCTTGGGATCCACATTACGACGGCTCAGTTGGGTTCTTAAAATATCCACCATCTGATTGCACTGAAAGTCCGACTCTGCCGACAGGGTCACTACAAAGTCTTTATACTCCACCGCAAATTCCACCCCACGGAAATCGAAGCGGGTATCCAATTCACGTTTGCTGTTATCCACTGCGTTACGCAGCTCAACGGCATCTACTTCTGACACTATATCGAATGAGGGCATTTCATCGCCTTTTACTTATCAGTCAAACCAATAGCGCCAGTCTACCCTAAGTTGAAGCCGAGCTGAATAAATCCAAGTCTGCTGATGACAGCCAGGCTTTATTTTGACTATGATGTTCGCCAAGCTTTCCAACCCTGCGTGATTTGTGATTAACCGACAGCTGCTGTTTAAAATTGCTTTGTTGATTGCCCTGGCGGTGATCAGCTACCTGGTTTTTTCCAAGCCTAACTACCCTCAGAGCATTCCTAACCTGGATAAAGTGGGCCATATCGGCAGTTTCTTTGCCCTCGCCTGGCTGACCTATCTGGCATTTCGCCCCCGCTGGTACTTAATGTTTGCCACCCTGGCCGGCTACGGCATTCTGATAGAGATGGTGCAATCCCGCCTGCCTTACCGCAGTGCCGATATGGCCGACTTTGTCGCCGATATGACCGGAGTCGTACTCTTCTACGTATCTCTCTGGGGCTATCGCAAGTATTTTGGCGCCGCCATGCTGAAGGAGTAACGGGATGCAGATAGGGATCCTCGGCGTTGGGGCCATAGGGCAACTGCTGGCGCAGCAACTGGCTGCAGCCGGTCTTGAACCTTGGTTATTACCCAGAGTGTTGCCAACAGCCAACACCCTGCCATTGGCGCAGCAGGGCGAAGAACACGTCTATACCCTGGAGCTTGGCGACCAGAGTCTGCAAACATCGTTTCTGTGCCTGGCGCAGGACTCGAGCAAGCTCAAGCAGCTCGATCTCTTGCTGGTCACAGTCAAAGCCTATCAGGTTGAAGCGGCGCTGGAGCCTGTGCTGCCAAGACTTCACCCGAATTGTCGCATCCTGCTGCTGCACAATGGACTTGGTCCTCATCAAAGTCTGGCCGCCAAGCTGAATGAGCGGCCACTGAGCCTGGGCACGACAAGTCAGGCGGCGCTGAGACTAAGCAGCAATCATATTCGCCAAACCGGCAGTGGCCTGACCCAGATAGGTGACTTAATCGGCGCCCCCATGCCAGAGGTGATGAAAACCGCTCTGCTCAATGCTATTCCCGGCAGTCAGTGGAGTGATGCCATTCTCGAAGCCCTGTGGCAAAAGCTGGCGGTCAATGCCGTTATCAATCCGCTGACCGCCATTCACAGAGTCAACAACGGCGCCCTGGCCGCCCCCGAGTTTGAGGGAACAATCTGCGCCATTCTCGATGAGCTGTTACAGGTAGCCAAGCAGGAAGGCATAGCGCTGACGTTCGATGCGCTGCACGCCAGAGTCAAGGAAGTGATACGGCTAACCGCCGCCAACTACTCCTCCATGTATCAGGATCTCAAGCACGGCCGCAAGACGGAAATTGACTATATCAACGGTTACCTGCAGCAGCGCGCCGAGCAATATGGGCTCACACTGCCAATCAACAGCGAACTGGTAGCCCAGATAAAGGCATTGGAGCCACACGGCTAAATCATCCCCAAAGCACCAATACCGCGGCCAGGGCAATCAATACCAGGCCGCCCATATCCTTGACCTTGACCCGCTGCTTGAGCCAAAGGCTGGAGATCAGCATCATAAAGAAGACTTCCACCTGCCCGAGCGTTTTCACATAAGGCACGGCCGTGAGCGACATGGCGCTGAACCAACCTATTGAGCCCAGACAGCTACTGATACTGATGGCCAGGGTCAACCCGGGCCTGTGCCAGAGTTTTTTAAGGGTCTCTTTATCTTTGATAAGAAGCCAGGCGAGCAGCAACAGCTTCTTGAAGGACAAACCTTTGCGCCCGAGAATGCTTGCCGATGAACCGCAAGCCATGACTGCAATGAAAAACGCCCGCAATCGCGGGCGTTTAAGGCTAACATGCTAGTTAAGTGATTCGCTATTCAACCAAAGGTGCAGCTTTCAGCAGCTTAGGTAAGGTTAACCAAGCGCTTGGCTCAGCGACTGGTATCCAGCGCCGGGAAAGACTTCACCAGCTCATCAACGGCCTTCATCTGGCTCAGGTACCCTTCCAGTTGCTGCAATGGCAAGGCACAAGGGCCATCACATTTGGCGTTGTCCGGGTCCGGGTGTGCCTCAATAAACAGCCCGGCCAGTCCCAGCGCCATGCCGCTGCGGGCCAGTTCGGTTGCCTGGGCACGACGACCACCGGCAGAATCTTCACGGCCGCCAGGGCGCTGCAGCGCATGGGTGGCATCGAAGATCACCGGGTAGCCTGATTGCTTCATCTCATCCATGCCCAACATGTCCACTACCAGGTTGTTATAACCAAAGCAGCTGCCACGCTCGCAGAGAATGATCTCATCATTGCCCGCTTCGTTGAATTTCTTGATGATGTGTCGCATCTCATGGGGCGCCAGGAACTGAGGCTTTTTCACATTGATGATAGCCCCTGTCTTGGCCATGGCCACCACCAGATCTGTCTGACGCGCCAGAAAGGCCGGCAACTGGATGATGTCCACCACTTCGGCCACAGGCGCACACTGGTAAGGCTCATGCACATCGGTAATCAATGGCAGCTTGAAGGTGTCCTTGATCTCCTGGAAGATTTTCAAACCTTCTTCCATGCCGGGGCCACGATAGGAGTTGACGGATGAGCGGTTGGCCTTGTCGAAGGAGGCCTTGAACACATAAGGGATCCCCAGTTTCTGAGTGACTTCCGCGTAGGTTTCGGCAATGGTCATCGCCAAGTCCCGCGACTCGAGTACATTCATGCCACCGAACAGCACAAAGGGCTTGTCATTGGCTATCTCGATAGCCCCCAGATGTATGGTTTTATTACTCATCGCAACTTCTCTCTTGAATGCCGCTCATGCGGCGTTAACTTAAATCAGCCGGCCACGGCCTGCAGCAACTGGCCACAGAGCCAGGCCATATAAGTGCCTAAAGCATAGCCGAATACCGCCAGCAGTACACCTACGGGTGCCAGTGCCGGGTGGAAGGCCGCAGCCACTACGGGCGCAGACGCCGCGCCGCCAACGTTGGCCTGGCTGCCCACCGCCATATAAAACAGCGGCGCACGGATAAGCTTGGCCACCAGCAGCATCAATCCCGAATGCACCAACATCCAGATAATACCCACCAGGAAGTAAATCGGCGTATCCATAATTTGGGATACATCCATATGCAAACCGATTGTAGCCACCAGTATATAGAGGTAAGCCGAGGCTATCTTGGAGGCGCCGGCCGCTTCCAAATGACGGGCCGGGCTGAATGACAGCAGCAAACCTATGGTGGTCACTATCACCACCAGCCAGAAGAATCCGGAGGTCAGACTGTATTGCTCGGTCCAGGGATAGTTAGTCGCAAACCAGGGAGCCAGCAGATCGGCGCCGACATGGGCCAGGCCGGTAATACCAAAGCCCACAGCCACTATCAGCATGATGTCGCGCAGGCTGGGAATGCGGGCGTTTTCGGCATGATACTGTTCCACCTTGGCCTTGAGGCTTTCAATGGCGCTGGTATCTGCACCTGTCTTGGCATCTATCTCCTTGGCCCTGGACGCCATAAACAGCAACACGGCCATCCAGATGTTGGCGACTATCACATCGACAGTGACCATCACGGAGAAGATATTGCCGCCCACTTCATAAATCTCTTTCATCGCCGCCTGGTTGGCACCGCCGCCAATCCAGCTGCCGGCGAGTGTGGTCATGCCGCGCCAGACCGCGTCCGGGCCGTGACCAGCGGTCAATGTCGGGTCGATTGCCGACATGATAAGCAGGGCAATCGGGCCCCCGATGACAATGCCCATAGTGCCGGTCAAAAACATCACTACCGCCTTGGGCCCCAATCCCAGAATAGCTTTGATATCGACGCTGAGGATCAGCAATACCAAACAGGCCGGCAACAGATAACGGGACGCCACATAGTAAAGTTTGGAGCTGCTGCCATCGACAATCCCAAAGGTATTGAGCAAGGATGGCAGGAAGTAACACAACAGCAAAGCCGGAATGAAGCGGTAAAACTTCTGCCAGAAAGGATGGCTGCTGCTGTTGGTATAAAAAACGAAGCCGAGAATGGCGGCCAGAATGCCGAGCGCGGTGGCGTCATTGGTCACCAGCGCGGTCATCTCAGTGGCCGCCTGTGAGGTACTGCTCATAGGTCCTATCTCCCTTGCGATTGCAATTTATTGTTTTATTTTAATATTTATATTTTTATCACTGCCCTCGCGGGCAGGTTCAATGAAAGGTCTGAGGGTCGTCTCCCAGTTCTCTAAGTTGCATCTTTACCAACTCGACCACAGGGTCGTGCGGGCTGTTGTCGACAAAATACTGCAGGTCGGCGCTGGCGACATGAATCGCCCCCAGTTGCTGGGCAATAAAGGCGCGCTCCCGATGCAGGCTGAGATCGTCGGCATGCCATTCAAGTAGCAAATTACAGCACTCCATCGCGACTTCAAACTCATGGGCAACTATGGCGCCGGCCTTGAGTTCATGCAGCATGCGGGTCATCAGCCTCTGGGTGCCAACCGGCTTGAGGTAAGACGCTTTTAGCGGCGCACTGTTCCCAAGCTCACCGCGAACCAGGGCATGCAAGCGCTCTTTGCTGAGGCGCTCCCCCCGAAGCGGGTCGAGATAGATGAGTTCACCGGCCACATGGCAGGCCAGCACTGTGGTGCCCGGCAGCAGTACAGGATCGAATTTCAAGTCCAGCTGTCTGCCCAGCAACATAAGCACAGTTGCCAATGTGGTGCTGTTCCCTTGGCGGCTGAGAATACACTGGCCCAGATCGGCCGCCTGCCGGGAAAAATAGTCTTCCCTGGGGGCAAACCCCAGATCCTTGTAAAACCAATTCAGCAGCGCCTGAAAGCGCCGCTGCTGATCCACCAGATAATGGCTGAGCACCGAGCCGGACAGTTCCAGCCAGGCCCAGTTGGCCTGTTTGGCCAGGCCAAAGCCCAGATGTTGGCAAAGCTCAAATGCCGACTCGGGCAGAGAGAGTTCGTCTTGCTTAAGAGAATATTGTTGCATTACCCCAGAATTACCGCTTGTTTGAAGTGTGCCAGTTTTGCCGCATAAACCACCCAGCCCAGAGCACCGAGGAAGGCGAAGACTCGGAAGATCAGATTCCGATTAGACTTGAGCGCCATCACGCCCAGCAGTATGTAAGCGACCACTGCGCCTATCTTCTCTGTCATCCAGGGATCGACGAAGGGATACTGCTTGATCATAAAGCACAGAATCAATCCGGACAGCAGCAGGAAAGTATCGATCACATGGGGACCTACCTTCAGCAGTTTCTTGTCCATAATGGTTGACTGACGCAGCTTAAGCACGAAACGCACAATGAACAGCAATACGCTGACGGCGATTAGAGTCATGTGCAGGTGTTTAACTGCCGGATACAGGCTGTAAAAAGTTTCCATCGGATAGCTATCTGTAGGTGAACAAAGGCGACAGTGTACCCTATCGCAGTGCTCAGCACCAAGGCCAAGCCGCTGTCGAAAGGGCAGAATTAAGGCAGGAAGTGGGGACGATATTCACGGTTTTCAAGCCCGGGAGTGACTCCAGGGCACAGACACTCAACCGGGCCACAAACCCAGAGTACATCTTTCATTGGAGCCAAAATCACGCACTGTGGCCACCTGTTGATAACCGAGCTCGGCAAGTTTTTCCCTGAGCTTCACCGCTTGGGCATAACCATGCTCCAGCAGCAGATAACCGCCCGGCAGCAAGTGCTCCCTGGCATGGGCTGCGATATGGAATAGGTCGGCAAAGCCCTGATCGGCGGCGGTCAAGGCGCTGCGAGGTTCAAAGCGCACATCGCCCATCTCAAGATGCTCATCATCCTCCTCGATATAGGGAGGGTTGGAAACAATCAGTTGGAATTTGCGTCCCTTAACTGCCGAAAACCAGTCGCTCTGAAGGATCTCCACCTGCGGCAACTTCAGGTTATCCCGGTTGGCACAGGCCAGCGCCACCGCGGCCTCGACCTTATCGACGGCAGTCACTCTCCAGCCTTGCCGTTCATGGGCCAGCGCCAGTGCAATAGCACCGGTACCTGTGCCGAGATCCAGCACGGCGATATCATCTGAAAGCGGCAGATTGAGCGCGGTTTCCACCAGGATTTCAGTATCCGGGCGCGGGATAAGGGTGGATTCGTTGACGATAAAAGGCAGTGACCAGAACTCGCGCTCACCGACAATATGAGCCACAGGCACACCTTGGCTGCGACGCTGCACCATCTGGGTGAACTGCTTGTGTTGTTCGGCCGATAAGTTTCTTTCGGGCCAGGTATAGAGAAAACTGCGGCTCTTGCCCAAGCAATGCAGCAACAGGGCTTCGGCATCTGCATGGGCAGACTCGGACGATGCGGCCAGCATAGAAGAGGCCCATTGCAGGGCCTCGGCAATATTGAGTTTAGTCACAGACAGTCCTTTTATTCGTCGGACAGAGCCGCCAGCATGTCAGCCTGATGCTCTTGCATCAAAGGCTCAAGTAGCTGCTCCAGGTCTCCTTCCATCACCTCGTTGAGACGATACAGTGTCAGGTTGATCCTGTGGTCGCTCACCCTTCCCTGAGGGAAATTATAGGTACGGATCCGCTCTGAGCGGTCACCGCTACCCACCAGAGAGCGACGGGTAGATTCTTCGGCGCTGCGGCGTTTTTCATCTTCGGCCGCCTGCAAACGGGCCGCCAGTACGCTCAAGGCCTGAGCCTTGTTCTTGTGCTGTGAGCGCTGATCCTGGCATTCCACCACCAAACCTGTGGGCAAGTGGGTGATACGAATTGCCGAGTCGGTTTTGTTAACGTGCTGACCACCGGCACCGGAAGAGCGGAAGGTGTCGATACGCAGCTCGGCCGGGTTGATTTCCACCGCCTGGGCCTCAGGCACTTCGTGCATAACGGCCACGGTACAGGCCGAGGTATGCACCCGCCCCTGGGATTCGGTTTCCGGCACCCTTTGTACCCTGTGACCACCGGACTCAAACTTGAGTTTGCCGTAAACACCGTCACCGCTGACTTTGGCTATCACCTCTTTGAAACCGCCATGCTCGCCTTCGCTGGCGCTCATAACTTCGACCTGCCAGCGCTGGCTCTCGGCATAACGACTGTACATACGGAATAGATCGCCGGCAAAGATAGCCGCTTCATCACCGCCGGCACCGGCACGGATTTCCAGAAAGGCGTTGCTGGCATCATTGGGGTCTTTGGGCAACAGCAGAATTTGCAACTCGCCTTCCAGTTGCTCCAACTGAGCGCGGGCCGCCTTGATCTCTTCCTGAGCCATCTCTTTCAGCTCAGGATCTTCCTCGGCCAGCATCTCCTGTGCGGTTTGCAGATCCGCCTGCGCCTGCTGGTAGGCCTTAAAGCCTTTGACCACATCTTCAAGCTGAGCATATTCCCGTGACAGGGCTCTGAACCTGTCCTGATCCGCTATGACACCTGCATCACTGAGCAGGGCCAATACTTCTTCATTACGCTCAAGCAAGCCTTCCAGCTTGCGGATAACGGATTCCTTCATTTAGCTCGCTAACCTTAGTGTTTATCCAAGCCGAGCGCGGTTCTCAATTGACCCAAAGCATTGAGATCCCCCTGACGACTGGCAGCAGTCAGGGCCTGGGTCGGAGCATGGATCAGTCTGTTGGTCAGGCGGTTAGCCAGTTCCAGCAGCACCTGCTCTGTGTCTGCTCCCTGCGCCAACTTGTTCATAGCCCGTTCAACCAGCTCATCTTTAATCGCCATGCTCTGGGTACGATATTCGCGAATGCTGTCGACCGATTCCAGTGAACGAACCCACTCCATAAACTGGTGTGAATGCTCTTCGGCAATGACTTCCGCTTGCTCGGCGGCCTCTCTACGGGAGGCCATATTCTGTTCGATTATGCTTTGCAGATCATCGACCGTGTAGAGGAAGGCATCGTCCAAATCACCGACTTCTGCCTCAATATCACGGGGAACCGCTATATCAACCAATAACATAGGTTGATGGCGGCGCTGCTTAAGCGCTTTTTCTACCATGCCCTTGCCCAGGATGGGCAGCGGACTGGCGGTAGAGGATATCACGATATCGGCCTTGGGGAGAAAATCTGGTATCTGCTCCAGGGTAATCGCCTGGGCATTGAACTCTTCGCACATGGCTTCGGCGCGGGAAATGGTGCGGTTGGCCACCACCATGCTGGTGACGCCGTTTTCCTTCAGGTGGCGGGCAACCAGTTCTATGGTTTCACCGGCACCA
Organism: Shewanella indica; assembly: GCF_002836975.1. Lineage (GTDB taxonomy): Bacteria > Pseudomonadota > Gammaproteobacteria > Enterobacterales > Shewanellaceae > Shewanella > Shewanella indica. The sequence continues at coordinate 37,035 of NZ_NIJK01000036.1, forward strand.
ATGAGCAGCACCTTGGTCGCAGCCAGAGAAGAGAAGATGTGTTTGGCCATGCTGACGGCGGCAAAGGCAACGGAAACCGCCGCTGTGCCGATTTCCGTTTCGGTGCGCACCTTCTTGGCCACGGCAAAAGTATTTTGAAACAGACGATCCAGTGTCAGTGCCACTGTGCCGGATTCCTTGGCCTTGGCAAACGCCTGTTTGACCTGACCGAGGATCTGCGGTTCGCCCAGCACCAGAGAGTCGAGCCCGGATGCAACCCGCATCAGGTGTTGCACCGCGGGTTGACCACAGTGTTGGTACAGGCAAGGGGCCACCTCTTCATGGCTCAGGCCATGATAGTCTTCCAACCAACGCACAACCTGCTCGGCATTTTCTGTGTTGCAGTAAAGCTCGGTGCGGTTACAGGTGGAAACGATGACGGCTTCCCCGCTCTGAGTCTCCTTGGCCAGGCTGCGCATGGCTTCATGGATCTTGTCCGGGGCAAAGGCAACTTTCTCACGCAGGTCAACAGTGGCGGTTTTATGGTTTATACCAATTGCTACAAGGCTCATCTGAACTCGTTCTGGACTCTTGGCGTCGCTGTAGGATGCGGCCATTCTACTGAATTGGCCACCTTAAAAACAGAATACGCTTAACAAAACCGAATAAAGGTCTAACTTCTCAACCAATTTATCAATTAAGCTGAACAGGCGCTGGCAAAAGCCACAAGGGCGACACCACAGGGGTCGGCGCTTATTGGTATTCTGCCAAAGCCCTCGTATCATAGGCGGCCAACACAGTGAACAACAGATGATTATTTTGAAGTACTTCACAAAAACCTGTTTTACACCTCTGTCGGCCCTGCGTCTGCTGTTGCCCCTGCTACTCCTTGGCCTGCTCAGCGCCTGTAGCAACCTGCCCGATGCCCGCTGGCAGGCGACTCAAGTCAAGCACGCAGAGCAAGCCAAGGCCTGGGAGCTGAAAGGCAAGCTGGCGGTAAAAACTCCCGAGGAAAAATTCAGCACCAATCTCTATTGGCTGCACACCCCAACGACAGAAGAGCTGAGACTCACCACCATGTTGGGCACCAGTGTGATGCTGCTGAAAAGTGGCCCGGACGGCGCCTTACTGGAGTTGGATGGTGAAGTCTACCGCGACCGAGACCCGCAGCGTTTACTCGATGGCCTCAGCAGTTGGAGCATCCCCCTTAACGCCCTGCCCCGCTGGGTGCTTGGCCTCAGCGCCGCCGACACTGAACTCGTGCTCACAAACAATGACGGCAACCCCCAGAGCTTGGAAGATGGCAGCGTCAGCCCTCCGTGGCAGGTGAAGTATCTCAGCTGGCAGCAACAAAGCGGTGTCGATATTCCGCGCCTTCTAAAACTCAATCGCGGCGCGCTCGAACTCAAGATCCAGTTAACCGAGTGGCAGGCACTCGAAGCCCAGAGCACACTCACCACCAAGGAAAGCCAGCAGCCATGAGTCCTCTAGACCAAACATCCAAACCCAATAGTCTTTCGCTTGGCTGGCCGGCCCCGGCCAAGCTTAATCTGTTTTTGCATATCAATGGTCGCCGGGAAGATGGCTACCATGAACTGCAGACACTGTTTCAGTTTCTCGACCATGGTGACCTGTTGGACTTTAAAGTCACCGCCAAGGGCGAGCTCAAACTACACTCCAATCTCGGCGCTGCTGTCCCGGATAGCGATAACTTAATTCTCAAGGCCGCAAAATCATTGCAGCAAGCCAGCGGATGTGAACTGGGGGCCGAGATCTGGCTCGACAAGAAACTGCCCATGGGTGGCGGTCTGGGGGGCGGCTCGTCGGACGCGGCCACCACTCTGGTGGCCCTCAACGCCCTGTGGCAAACCGGCCTGAGTGAAACTGAACTTGAACAAATTGGTTTAAAACTCGGCGCTGATGTTCCTGTTTTCATTAAGGGTTTGGCGGCCTTTGCCGAAGGGGTCGGCGAAAAACTTCAGCCGGTGGAACCGGCCGAACCTTGGTATCTGGTGCTGGTTCCCGAGGCCCATGTCTCCACTGAAAAAGTGTTCCATGATCCTGATTTGCCAAGAGATACTCCCAAGCTCTCTCTGGAGCAACTGCTGAGTGCCCCTTGGCAAAACGACTGTCAGGCACTGGTATGTCGCCATTACCCTCAAGTTGCCAAGGCCTTGGGCTGGCTGCTAGAATATGCGCCGTCCAGAATGACCGGAACCGGTGCCTGCGTGTTCGGGGAGTTCGAAAAACAGCAACAAGCTCTCGATTGTCTGGCACAGCTGCCACCATCTTTCAAAGGCTTTGTTGCGAAAGGGATAAATAGATCGCCGCTTCAGAGTCGACTGGCTCGCCTCTGAACAGTTTCTTCCGGGATGAAGCGGTCCGCCGTTTTTTGTCCCAGCCACTAAAATAAAGCAAACGCCTGAGGTTCTTACAGTGCCCGACATCAAGCTCTTTGCTGGGAACGCTACCCCCAGTCTCGCCAAAAAGATAGCCGACCGTCTTTTTTGTAAACTCGGAGACGCAGAGGTAGGCCGTTTCAGCGATGGTGAAATCAGTGTCCAGATAAACGAAAATGTACGTGGTGCTGATGTGTTTATCATTCAGTCCACCTGCGCACCAACCAACGACAACCTGATGGAGTTGATCGTAATGGTTGATGCCCTGCGCCGCGCTTCAGCCGGCCGTATCACAGCCGTTATCCCTTACTTTGGTTATGCCCGTCAGGACCGTCGTGTCCGCAGCGCCCGTGTACCCATTACCGCCAAAGTGGTTGCCGATTTCCTCTCCAGCGTGGGTGTCGACAGAGTACTGACCTGTGACCTGCACGCCGAGCAGATCCAGGGCTTCTTCGATGTACCGGTAGACAACGTCTTCGGTAGCCCTGTGCTGCTGGAAGATATGCTGGCCAAGAAACTGGACAACCCAGTTGTTGTTTCCCCCGATATCGGTGGTGTTGTTCGCGCCCGCGCCGTAGCCAAACTGCTCGACGACTCAGATCTGGCGATCATCGACAAGCGTCGCCCACAGGCCAACGTGGCTCAGGTAATGCACATCATAGGTGACGTTCAAGGCCGTGACTGCATCATAGTTGATGACATGATCGACACAGGTGGCACTCTGTGTAAGGCTGCTGAAGCCCTGAAAGAACACGGCGCCAACCGCGTCTTTGCTTATGCAACCCACCCGGTATTCTCCGGCAACGCGGCCAGCAACATAGTAAATTCAGTGATTGACGAAGTCATAGTCACTGACACTGTGCCTTTGAGCCCAGAAATGCTCAAGACAGGCAAAGTGAGCCAACTGACCATGTCAGCGGTACTGGCCGAGGCTATCCGCCGCGTCAGCAATGAAGAATCTATCTCTGCCATGTTCCAGCACTAAGCTGACATGCAGAGTTAACAAGAAACGCACCTTTGGGTGCGTTTTTTTATGCTTGATATCTGGGTTGCCATAATATGATATGGCCCATCAGCTGCGGTGTGGATAGGCAGGAAGCCTGAATGCCGTGAAGAGCAGGATGTTCGAGAACGGCCCTTTCGCACAAGCGGAACTGTGACACGGCGAGAGTTGCATAGCAACACCACGACTTTAGGCCACTGGCACAGTGGCTAGCATTGCTTTAAGCCTTAAATCCCTCGTCAATACTTGCCGGGCTTTTGACCACAGGTGTAGCCCATCACCTGCGGTGCGCCTTTCGCACAGGCGATCCTGTGACACGCTGTAAACCCATCCCTGGGCGCTCGACGAAAACGTCCCTGTTTTCGACGGTCACAGTTCCGCCTGTGCCTGGAATTAGGCGTATATCTGCAGATCTATCAAATATTTCAAGCTACTCAGGGCTAACAGAATTGCACTATTCCCCCTTCGGAGCCGCCGCTGGCGTTGTTACAAATTGGCGTAGCCGAGACAGGGATGTCGAGGCTCGAAGGTCGAGCAAGGAGGCGAGTCCTGAGTGTAGCCAATTTGCTTCATAAGCCAGTGGGGATTTCGGCTACGTCGGGGTGTCTTTGGGGATGCAAGGGGCTTTGGACAAGCAAAGCCCCTGCCCGGTGTGGTGTGGAACACCACGACTTTACGCCGCTGGCACAGCGGCTAGCATGGCTTTAAGCCAAACTCACCAATGAGCTTGGTCCTAGCGGCTAGCTAAGTTGTAACCCATCACCTGCGGTGCGCCTTTCGCACAGGCGATCCTGTGACACGCTGTAAACCTATCCCTGGGCGCTCGACGAAAACGTCCCTGTTTTCGACGGTCACAGTTCCGCCTGTGCCTGGAATATAGGCGTATGTCTGTAGGAATATAAACAATTTCAAGCAACGCTATTCTTACAAAATTACAAAATGGAGACACCCATAATTCTTGGCAGATTGTTGACTCCTTGTCTAGGCTTGAATGGAGCCTTTGAAAAGGAAAGGATGCCATGCCGAGGCCAAGATATGCTCAAGTCAGTCTTGAGGACACCCCCTTCTATCACTGCATCTCCCGCTGTGTACGTCGCGCCTTTCTGTGTGGCGTTGATGATTATTCCGGCAAGAGTTATGAACATCGTCGTGATTGGGTTGAGTCGCGTCTATTGGAACTGGTGGCCGTCTTTTCCATTGACTTGTGTGCCTATGCAGTCATGTCCAATCATCTGCACTTGGTGCTCAGAGTTGACTTGAAAACCGCCACTGAATGGACATTGGAGCAGGTTTTACAGCGTTGGCACCTGCTTTACAGTGGAACCCTGTTATCCCTGCGTTTTCTGCGCGGTGAAACACTTTCTGATATTGAATATCTCACCCTGCAACAAACCACTGAAGTCTATCGCCAACGTTTGATGGATATCAGTTGGTTTATGCGGGCGCTCAATGAACCTATTGCCAGACAAGCCAATTGGGAAGACGGATGCAGCGGTCGCTTCTGGGAAGGCCGCTTCAAATCCCAGGCGCTATTGGATGACGCAGCCGTATTGGCCTGCATGGCTTATGTTGACTTGAACCCTATCCGCGCGGGAATAGCCAAAACCCCAGAAGACTCAGACTATACCAGTATTCAACGGCGGATACAGGCCGCGATGCAAGGCAAAAACACACCTGAGCTGTTACCCTTTGTCGGCAATGAACGGCTGAACATGCCACAAGGATTGTACTTTGAAGCCAAGGATTATCTGCAACTGGTCGATGATACCGGGCGCATTATCCGCCACGACAAGCGCGGCCAGATTACTGCCAGCACAACAACCATTTTGAATCGTTTAAACATCCCTATCGACAACTGGCTCAAGTTAACGACTGATTTTAGCCGTCTATTCAAAGGGCCGGTTGGTACACTGGAGTCACTTACCGACTACTGTACTCACCTACAACGACGACGAAGACAAGGGGCCGCTAATTGTCAGAAGTTGTTTAGCTGAATCCCCGAGGCTCCAAGATATTTATCTCCAATCGAACTTTGTTCGACCGACATCGTGTCTTAAATTCGACTTTTGCGTTCATTTCAATAACCGAGCGCCACTCAAAGGTTTGAAAGATGATTTTCTCCCAGTGAAAACATCAGTGTTTCTGTAATCCAGGCAACTAGAGTCTTCACTCAGCTAATAATGGGTGTCTTTGTTATCACAGCTTTGCATTGTTAGCTTATGAACCTTGAATTAGCTGATAAATTGATTTGCTCCGAGTGATACGGCTACTTCTGTCGTTACTGGCTTGAAGCGCAGAATTGTAGTATTCCTGTGCTTCTTTATCGTCACCAAGATCCCCAGATGCCACGCGATCTACCCGCTCGTAGAAATTATCTAACCGTTCTCTCAAAACGCTGACGTCTATAGAAAGACCATTTTTTACGATAGCTCTGTGAAGTTCGACGAACAAGGTGTAGAAGTCGGCTTTTTTAAACGCCCTGGAGTTGCTTTCAAAGTTCAGACGATCTATGAATTCGAGAACTGTAGAGATCTCGCTATTTAAGCGGTCTCTTTCTGGAAACTCTTCGTTGAACTTTTCTAAATAAATTTCAAGTTCCTTGTCTCGATTGAAATAGGTAGTCATGATTGTGATTATCAAGCCTAGACAATATTTTACATCATTCATCCGTTTAATATCGGTAGATGTAAATAGCCTTTTGCGTTCGAAAATTTCAGCCTTAGATACCTCTTCAGCAAACTGCTTGAATTCGCCACCGAAACGCGAATTGTGCAGTTCCATCGCATTCAGTCCGTAGCTTGTCGAGTTGATACGTTTGAATACCTCTTTAATATGCTCGATGGCCATATTCCCCATATCTCTGACAACAACCTTATATTCAAGAAAGGCAATCTGTTTGTCCTCATCAAGATCAGAATATGCGGGTAAATTGCTACCTAATTTGATATCTGGTGAGCCTTTGAAATACTGGTATAACGTCGTTATGCGCTGCTGGCCGTCAACAAGCACTTCTGAGCCCTCACCCGTTTTAGGGTCGACTTTCCCAGCAGCGATATATATCTCGGGAAAAGGATAGCCCTCCAAGACCGTTTTGATAAATTCAATTTTATCCCTGTTAGTCCAGACCAACCGTCTTTGGAAGTCTGGCTGAGGAATAAGGGTTTTGTTGCCGATTCCAGTCAGAAGCACTCGAAGGCGCCGATTCGAAGCTGAAGTATCCATTAAGATGCCTCCTGAATGCACTGTTCAATGCATATTGTTTGGTATTCTTGTAAGAAGAAATGAGAATGGTATAAACCGCCGCGAACCTTAAAAGGACCGAACCGGTTGCTACTGGTTAAACTATTGAAAAATTTCCACCATTCATCTGTAAACTCAAAATAGCTACTTGATGGAAGTTTATCGGGACGTATCCACCCTTCAGAAATATATTTGAAGAAATTGTTTGATGAAGGCCAGTCAGCTCCGCTCTTCTTAAACAGATAAGCTTCTTGCCAAATGCGCTCAAAGAGTTTTGTTGATACAATCGCAATATCTATATCAGAGTCATCATTAAATACTTCAAACCTTCTTGAAGGCTTTATACTAAACCCTAACTTGCCGGACCCAACCATAATCACATCGGTAAAATCTATTTCAAACTTATCACAGATAGTTTCACGAATTTCAAACATCTGGTGATTATCAAGGAGGTGACAATCTCCACCGAGAACGTACTTTCTGTAGATTTGGAGGCTGTTTAAGCTTTTAAGATCTGCCTTGAATTCCTCGATCATTCTATACTTTCCGTCCCATTCGTCCGAGAGCTAACAGCTGTATAGTGCGCATGCGCGTTTTAGTCCTCGGAGGAGTGTCAACGCGCATCGCTATCTGTTTGTATTAGCTGGATATAATGCAATTTAGTCCTAATATCCCTTACAGCTAAACGCGCATGCGCGGTTTCCAAACCTATTATCTACCAGCTGTATTTTTTAACGTTATGAATTTAATGTTATTTTCTAAAATGTTACAGAAATAACGCGCAAACTTAGCTGCAAATTTCCGGCATTTTGTCCAGAACGCCAATAATACTGTATAGAAAATCAGTTCTGAGGCGCTTGTCATAAGCGCTTCAAGCCGCACAACCAATGCTCCTACAACCCAGGCCTTACAAAAAACGTTGAGTAAAGCCATGGCTACCGCACGGGTCCAAACTCTGTTCGTCCCTGCATTCCGCTAGAAACGAAAAAGTGTTGCAGCTTTCGCCTTAAGCTTAAGGAAGTTCTAAAACTAAGCGGTTGAATTAGTTATACAATAGCCAGCATTGAATGTGAAAACAATTAGCCAAAGGTCAAGTTTTGACAAAGGCAACAAAACACTGATTTAGTTTGTTTTTACAACAGAATTGACTGGGTTGGAAACCCAAAGCTCCACGACTTTAGGCCGCTGGCACAGCGGCTATCATAGCTCCCAGCTAAAAGTGCCTAAGTTAGTACTGGCCGAGCTTCCGGCCACGGTGTAACCCATCACCTGCGGTGCGCTTTTCGCACAGGCGATCCTGTGACCCGGCGTGAATACGTCCATGTAGCCTCGACGAAAACGTCCCTGTTTTCGACGGTCACAGTTCCACCTGTGCCTGGAAAATAGGTGTATGTCTGCAGAACTCTCAAATATTTCAAGCTACTCCATTGTCACAGAATTGCACCAATTCCCCCTCGGTGTCGCCGACAGCCGTTGGCGCAAATAACGTGGCTGAGGCATGGATGCCGAAGCAGCGCCAGTCGAATCAGGGGCGAGTGTCGCTTAGCGACGAGCTCACGAGCGCGAAACAGGATGTTGAGCCGGGCCAGAGTCACATGGATGTGATTCTGAGCGTCTGAAGCGGTAGTTATTTGCGCCATTAGGCCGAGGGGCTTTCGACACCGTGTGGGGCGGCAAGGGAGATCCAAGAGGGGATTGCTGTTGATCCCTTCTTGGTCGGGTGGGGGGCGAAGCTCCACGACTTTAGGCCGCTGGCACAGCGGCTATCATAGCTTTCAGCTAAAAGTTCCTAAGTTAGTATTGGCCGTGCTTCCGGCCATGATGTAGTCCATCACCTGCGGTGCGCTTTTCGCACAGGCGATCCTGTGACACGGCGAGAGTTGCGTAGCAACATGCTTTCGAGCGCGAGCCAGGGATGGTGAGCTGGCCGTTATGCATGGATGCATTTGGCGAGTCCTGAGTGTAGCCAATTTGCTTCATAAGCCAGCGGGGATTTCGGCTACGTCGGGGGTGTCCTTGGGGATGCAAGGGGCTTTGGACAAGCAAAGCCCCTTGCCCGGTGTGGTTTGGTGAGAGTTGCATAGCAACGTGCTTTCGAGCGAGAGCCAGGGATGGCGAACTGGCCCTTGTGCATGGAGGCATTTACACCACGACTTTAAGCCGCTGGCACAGCGGCTATCATGGCTTTAAGCCAACTCTTCACCGACCGTGAACATTCAAGAAATTTCGCTAAATTGTAAGCTGGTGTAGCATGACCTCATACACAACTTATAGAATTCATAGCAATCTCTGAGTTCAGTGCCAAGGCCTGAACTGACTAGGGTAAGAAAGTCTTTTTGCAGGTAAAAAAGCAACCAAGCATAGGAATCACTTTGAAAATTAGGACAAGAGAACAGTTGGTCGATTTCGTAGACCAAGGGAATAAGGTCAAGTACATATTCTTCTGGGGACACCAGGAGAAAGGAGAACAAATTTCCAAGAGTTGTTTTAGTCAATGGTATGACGCAAAGTTTGAAGAAGAAGGCAACGTCTTCATTACTGCGGAGCATTACATGATGTATCACAAGGCAAAGCTATTTGGTGATGACATTGCATGTGAAAGAATCCTCCTTGCCACCACCCCTGGCGCAGCCAAAGCTATTGGTCGGGAAGTAGTCGGGTTCAACCAAGAAGTCTGGGATGAGAGACGCTTTGAAATAGTACTTAATGCAAACTTAGCTAAGTTTGCTCAGCATACTGAACTAAAATCGTTTCTGCTTAATACTGGAAACCGTATCTTAGTCGAGGCTAGTCCTGTAGATAAAGTATGGGGGATAGGGCTCGCTCAAGATCATCCTGAATCTGAAATTCCCAGGAGATGGAAAGGCTTAAATCTGTTAGGGTTTGCACTCATGGAAGTTCGCGATCGGCTCAGAAAAGATCTCTGACAATCAAAAGCCAAAAGAATAACAAGCTTCAAATAATGAATAAAAATTCATTTATTTTCTCTCCTCCTCTGGGTAGACTGAGCGCCCTCTTATCCAGAACATCATAATAAACATGCAATTAAGTCGTAGGCATTTTATTCAGGCCGGTTTAGCCGGTACCGCACTGGGGCTCAGTGGCTGCAGTAATTTCTCTCTATCTTCCCAGGAGCAGGCCCAAGCTACTGTCTCCAAGGGGCCCCTGGCGCTGAACTTCAATGAAAACCCACTGGGGATGCCAAGCAGCGCCAGAGAAGCCATTATGCAACATATGGGCGAGGCGCACCTGTATCCCGACAGTGCCCGTCAGGCCTTGCTCAAGCGCCTGGCAAGCTATCACGGTATCAGCCAAGAGCAGCTCATCTACGGCAATGGCTCTTCCGAAGTACTCAAGTTCGCCATAGATGCCATGGCCAGCGCTCACTGCCAGTTGGTAATGCCCAAACCTACCTTTGACATAGTGGCCGACTATGCCAAGGCCCGGGGGCTCAAGGTAACTGAAGTGCCGCTGACCGCCGAGCTGCAAACCGATATCGCCGCTATGCAAGCCGCCGTGGCCGCGCACTCTGGCCCTTCCATTGTCTATCTGTGTAACCCCAACAACCCAACCGGCCTCTTGCTGCCCAAGGCGCCGGTTGCACAGTGGCTGGCCAAGGCCAGTCCCGCGCTGCAGTTTATTATTGATGAGGCCTACGGCGAGTATGCCGGTAGCGATTTCCAATCCGCGCTGCCGTTCATCCAAAATGGCCAGAAACACACGGTGCTGACCAAGACATTCTCCAAAGCATGGGGAATGGCGGGACTGAGGGCCGGTTATGCCATTGCCACTCCGGAAATGATAGCCGCCATGCAGGCCCAGGCGAGTTTTGACAACGCCAACCTGTTTGCCCTCTATGGGGCGGCAGCAGTGTTGGATGACAGCGCCTGGCTGGCGCAGACCCGCAGCAACAACTTAGAGGCCGGTGCCATTATCATTGCCACACTCAAACAGTTGGGGCTCGACTATCTGCCACTCAACGCCAGTTTTATTTTCCACCGCATCAAGGGCAATAATGAAGACTATCGCAAGCGGATGCAGCAGGCCGGCATTCTGGTAGGCCGCACCTTCCCAGGGCTTGAAGGCTGGAATCGCTTGACCTTGGGCACACCAATGCAGATGCAACAAGTTGCCAAAGAGATGCAACGTCTGCGTTTGGAAGGTTTGCTCTAATTTCTCTTTCAAGAGCTGTTTCAAGAGCTGTTTCAAGTGCTCTTTCAAGTGCCTTGGCTTTTCGCTAGACTCGGACTTTCGCAGCCTTTTTCAGAAGGATTCTGATATGCAAGTCCAATCCATTCTGGGGGCGTTATTCGCCCTCGGTTTCTCCCTGTCGTTGCAAGCCGCCCCCGGCGAGCTGGTCATCAACAAAAATGCCAAGCCCAAATCCTCAAACCGCTATATCGAAGCCGTTCATCAAGAGATCCCGGTAGCGGGAGCCAGTGAGGCCCAGGTTCGTTATGCCATTCTCGAAGGTATGCTCAGCACCAAGGGCTTTGCCTGGGTATACGAGGGCGAAGGTGAGGGCTATATCCTGGCCCGTTTCGACTATCGTGGCGACACTAATGTGATGCGCATTGAATACGACGCCAACTATATTCAGCTTAAATACCACGCCGCCCTGGGGGATTTTGTCTGCAAGAAGCTGATTGATGATATCTGCTACAAGAATGGCCGTGGCTATTACAACTACATCAAGAATCTGCGTCTCTCCATCGCCCAGGAGCTGAAAAAATCATGAAACGAATACTACTGCCGCTGCTGCTGAATCTGGTATGGCTGAACCCGGCTTCCGCCGAGACTGAATATCAATTGCAACGCTGGCAAAACCCAGTACCCACAGGTGGTTATGTGCAGGATATCCCCGCCATGTTGCAGCGGGCCGTTACCCGGGATAACTGGGAACTGGAAACTGCCGCTGATGGCACCTGGCTCGCCCGGCTCAATAACTACAAGGGATACACGGTCGAAGTAGAAGTCGCACGACAGGCACAGGAACTGCAGCTTAGCCTGATCTCCAGCCGCTGCGATTGCAAAATGGACCAGGCCAAAATCGACAGCTGGTTAATTCGCCTCAGGCGCAATATCGCCCTTGAAGTCACCAAAGCCGCCAGAGATGAGAGTTTGCGACAAAAGCTGAAGGCCAAATATTAAGGGTATTCCCGTGATTGGCAAAGGTGTCGAAATCTTAAGTTAACAAAAACTTGCTAGTCTGTGCGCCGGAACCTTTCATGCCACACAGCACAGGCTCCAAGGTGTGACAGTTGAAGCTTAATATCATTTACCGCTTTCACTCTGCCACACTTATGCTACCTTTCAGCGACGCTATAATAAGTAAAAATATGCAGCCTATCAGGAATAACGACTGCGAAATGGATCCTCGCCTCAGAATACGAGCCGACAGCAAGCTGCCGACTAAACCTAACAAGTGGGGATCTGTTTTATGTTCTTCAATAAATCGTCCAGACATGCGCTGGAACAATGTCAATTGCAGCTATCCAGGCAACTGGCAACAGTACAAGCCATAGAGCAGTCGCTTGCCTGTGTGGTGTTCACACCCGAAGGCACTGTGATAGAAGCCAATCGCCTGTTTGCCGAGTTGTTTGGCCTGGAACAGGAAAAGCTCAAAGGCATGCCTCACAAAAGCTTGTGTCAAACCGATTATGCCGCCTCAACCCAGTACCGCAGGTTTTGGGAGCAGCTCAGGCAGGGGAAAGCCGCTGCAGGGGTGTTTGAACGTCGCCATGCAGATGGCAGCAGCATCTATTTGCAGGCCACCTACTTCCCTGTGTTTGAGCAGGGTAAAGTCACCCGCGTCATGAAAATTGCCGCCGATGTCACCAACAGCCAAATGGAAACCGACACTCAAAAAGCAGTGGCCAACGCCCTGGATAACTCCCAGGCGATTATCGAGTTTGACCCCAAGGGCAATATCATTGAAGCCAATGCCAATTTTCTCAATGTCATGGGCTATACCCGGACCGAACTGAAGGGACAACACCACAAGCTGTTTTGTGACGAAACCTTCTACCGGGAACACCCCCATTTTTGGGAAGAGCTCAACAAGGGCCAATTCAAGTCTGGGCTGTTTAAACGCTTCAATAAGCTGGGACAAACCGTCTGGCTAGAGGCCAGCTATAACCCAATACGCAATGCCGCCGGTAAGGTAATCAAGGTGATTAAGTTTGCCAGTGATATCACCGCCAGGATAGAAAAGTCCCAGGCGATTAAAGAAGCGACCGAAATAGCCCACAGCACGGCGCTGAATACCGGTGCCACAGTCGAGCAAGCCATAGATAGTCTCGACAGGGTAACTGTTACCTCCAACAGCATAACCTATCAGGTGCAGCAGGCCGCAGAGGCGATAACTCAACTCAATGAGCAGTCGCGCCATATTCAGGCAATTGTCTCGACCATCAGCGCCATTGCCGAGCAGACCAATCTGTTGGCGCTCAATGCCGCAATTGAAGCGGCCCGCGCCGGTGAGCAGGGTCGGGGCTTTGCCGTTGTCGCCGATGAAGTCAGGCAACTGGCGGCCCGCACCAGTGAGTCCACCAAGGAGATAGGCTCTGTCGTCAGTCAAAATGGTCAGCTTACAGACAAGGCCACCCGGGAAATGGCGGCGGTGGCCGAGGCGGCCAACCAAGGTAAAATCCAACTGCAGGATGTCGCGGACCTAATGAGCGCAATTCTCGATGGTGCCCGCAATGTGGTTGATACTGTTGCGTCCCTGTCCGATGAACATCAGGGACATTGATCCGAAGGCTTCTCCCGCCCCGCTAAAAAGCCCCCCAGCCAAGGCCGGGGGCTTTCGTCAGATCTTGAGTTTATCCATCTGATCGTTTTGACTATGTCGCAACTGCGCCAGCGTCGGGCACAATGCGCGTGCAGACAAAAAAGTTAACAGCGACAAAATTGCAGCTTGGACAGGCCAAGCCTCAAGCAACTCAAATGAATAAGCCTCTTTTTACTACAGACATAAAAAAAGGGAAGCGCTGGGCTTCCCTATCATCCTTCTGGCTCAACTACGCAGTTGCCGGAAACACTCGGCAATAATCTCCAGCCCCTGCTGTAGATCCCTGTCACTGACGGTCAAAGGCACCAAGAGGCGCAGCACATTGCCATAAGTGCCACAGGAAAGCAGGATAAGACCGCGCTCCCGCGCCAAGGTGAGGACTCGTGCACAATACTCGGGCTTGGGCACACCGTCTTCAACCAGCTCCATGGCCACCATGGCGCCCAGGCCGCGAACATCGGCAATAAAGTCGTACTCCTGCTGCAGCTTGCCAAGCGCTTCTTTAATGACAGTACCCACCTGGTTAGCCCGCGCCAGCAGCTGTTCCTTCTCGAAGGTTTCTATCACCGCCAGGGCGGCAGCGCAGGCAAGCGGATTGCCGCCATAGGTGCCTCCCAAACCGCCGGGGCCTATGGCATCCATCATCTCGGCCCGGCCGGTAATGCCGGAGAGCGGGAAACCACCGGCAATGGACTTGGCAAAAGTCGTGATATCGGCGGCAACACCCATCTGCTCCATGGCAAAGAAGGTGCCGGTACGGCCGGCGCCCGTCTGCACCTCATCGGCAATCAGCACTATCCCTTCCTTGTCACACAGCTTGCGCAGCCGCGCCATAAACTCGGGGGATGCGGCATAGAAGCCGCCCTCGCCCTGCACCGGCTCAAGAATAATGGCGGCAATATCCGCCGGTTCGGCATCATTCTTGAAAATCTGCTCGATGGACTTCATCGCATCGTCGTCACTCACCCCATGCAGCGCGCAGGGATACTGGGCGCGAAACACGTTGGCCTGCATCAGCCCCATGCCCTTACTGTAGGGCGCCACTTTGCCGGTGAGTGCCAGCGTTGCCATGGTGCGGCCATGATAGCCTGAGGTAAAGGCGATGACGCCGCTGCGTTTGGTATAGGCCCTGGCGACCTTAAGAGCATTTTCCACCGCCTCCGAGCCACTGGTAAACAGCGCCGACTTCTTGGCGAAATCCCCGGGGACCAGGGCGTTGAGCTTCTCGCAGACGGCCACATAACTCTCATAGCCCAGCACCATAAAACAGGTATGGGAGAAATCTTCCAACTGGCGGGCAACCGCCTGCTTGACTCTGGGATGCAGGTGCCCGGTATTGAGCACGGCTATGCCACCGGCAAAGTCCAGATATTCGCGGCCCTCGACGTCCCATACCCGGGCATTTTCCGCCCGTTCCACAAACACAGGGTGTATCTGTCCCACACCCGGTGCCACTGCGGCCTGGCGCCGCACCATCAGAGAGTCATTGCTTATCATCCTGCTATCCTCTGTTGTTGTCCCGGCATCGCCGGGACATGGGTTAATCAGACCGAGAGGCAGAGATACTTGATCTCCAGATATTCCTCTATGCCGTATTTAGAGCCTTCCCGTCCCAGCCCCGAGGCCTTGATGCCACCAAAAGGCGCCACTTCGTTGGAGATAAGCCCGGTATTGATCCCCACCATGCCGTATTCCAGCGCCTCGGCGACTTTCCAGACTCTGGAGATATCCCTGGCGTAGAAATAGGCCGCCAAGCCAAACTCGGTATCGTTGGCCATGGCGATCACTTCATCGACACTGTCGAAGCGGAACAGCGGCGCCAGCGGGCCAAAGGTTTCCTCTTTGGCGACCCGCATGCTGCCATTTACCTCGGTCAAAATAGTGGGCTCGAAGAAGTTACCGCCCAGCGCCCGGCCGCCTGTCTTGACTCTGGCGCCTTTGGAGACGGCATCCTCGAGATGAGCCTGCACCTTTTTCACCGCATTCTTGTCGATAAGCGGCCCTGTGGTAATGCCGGACTCTGTGCCAACACCCACCTTGAGCTCGGCCACTTTGGCGGCCAGCTTTTCGCTAAAAGCATCATAAACGGACGACTGCACATAGATGCGGTTGGCGCAGACGCAGGTCTGGCCGGCATTGCGGTATTTGGAGATCATCGCCCCTTCGACCGCAGCATCCAGATCAGCATCATCAAACACGATAAAGGGCGCGTTGCCGCCGAGCTCCAGTGACAGTTTCTTCAGGGTGGCGGCGCATTGCTGCATTAGATGAATGCCCACGCCGGTCGAGCCGGTGAAAGACAGCTTACGCACCACGGCGCTGTCGCAAAGGGTATTGCCTATCGCCTTGGCATCACCGGTAATCACGCTGAAGACGCCGGGAGGAATGCCCGCTTCAATCGCCAGGTAGGCCAGCGCCAGAGCGGTAAAAGGGGTCTGCGGCGCCGGTTTGACTATCATGGTGCAACCGGCCGCCAGTGCAGGACCCGCCTTACGGGTGATCATCGCCGCCGGGAAGTTCCAGGGCGTAATGGCCGCGGTCACGCCCACGGGCTGCTTGATCACCAACAGGCGCTTGTCCTGTTGATGGCCTGGGATCGTATCGCCGTAAACCCGCTTGCCCTCTTCGGCAAACCACTCGATAAAGGAAGCAGCATAGGTGACCTCACCGCGGGCTTCTGCCAGAGGCTTACCCTGCTCTGTGGTCATCAGCAGCGCCAGGTCATCGGCGTGTTGGTTGATAAGCTCGAACCAGCGTTTGAGAATGCTGCTGCGCTCTTTGGCGGTCAACGCCCGCCAGGCCGGAAGAGCCCGCTCGGCGGCATCTATGGCTCTGTGGGTTTCAAATGCGCCCATCTCGGGCACACTGCCGATACGCTCGCCGGTGGCCGGGTTGAAAATATTGACCTTCTTGCCTGAGTCTGCGTCCAGCCACTGGCCATCGATATAGGCTTGTTCACGCAGCAGCTCACTCTGATTAAGTTTCATTGCGACTCCTTTAAATGGGCGCCAAGCGCCCTTGTACGGATAGGCATCAAATACCCAGTTTGTCCCTCAGGCTGTAATACCAGGCGCCGAGCGCAGAAAAGGGGACTCGCAGGGCATGTCCGCCGGGAAATGGATAATGGGGCAGGCTGGCAAAAGCATCGAAACGCTCCGCCTGTCCGGTCAGCACCTCGGCAATCAACTTGCCCGCCAGGTGGGTATAAGTCACCCCATGACCACTGCAGCCCTGGGAGTAATAGATGTTGCTGCCAATCCTGCCGACCTGAGGCAAACGGGAGAGTGTCAGCAGAAAGTTGCCTGTCCAGGTATAGTCGATACGGACCCCTTTCAATTGGGGGAAGGTCTTGATCAGCTTGGGCAGGATAATCGCTTTGATATTCTCCGGATCTCGGGCGCCGTACACTACACCGCCACCATAGATCAGGCGTTTGTCGGCCGACAGGCGGAAATAATCCAGCAGATAGTTACAGTCCTCGACGCAGTAGTCCTGCGGCAACAGACTGTGGGCCAACTCTTCACCCAAGGGTTCTGTCGTGATTACCTGGGTACCGCAAGGCATGGATTTGGCAGCAAGTTGGGGCAGCAGTTTGCCAAGATAGGCATTTCCTGCCACCACCACAAACCTGGCCTTAACCTGGCCATTGGCGGTATGTACTATAGGGTACTCCCCTTCGTCGATACGTACTACGGCCGAATCCTCAAAAATTTTTCCACCGAGAGATTCCACCGCCCTCGCCTCACCCAGCGCCAGGTTCAGCGGATGGATATGGCCACCACTCTTGTCCAGCAAGCCGCCGATATAACGGTCTGTATTGACCACCTGGCGAATGCCGGCATCATCCAACAGCTGCAGCTGTTCTGTGTGGCCATATCGCTCCCAGAGGGCTTTTTGCTGCTGCAGATGCCCCATCTGTTTGCGGTTGATGGCGGCAAATACTCCGCCGTTTTTGAGGTCACAATCTATCTGGTATTTTTCGATGCGTTCGCGGATGATGCGGCCGCCCTCGAAGGCCATTTCGCCAAAGAGCTTGGCCTGCGCCTTACCGACAGTGCTCTCTATCACATCGAGATCGCGGCTGTAGCTGTTGACTATCTGGCCACCGTTGCGGCCAGAGGCGCCCCAACCCACTCTGGCCGCTTCCAATACCACCACCTTGAAACCGGCCTCCAACAGGTGCAGCGCCGAGCTGAGTCCGGTATAACCGGCCCCTATCACACAGACATCGGTTTCCAGCACCTCGCTTAAGCTGTTGCGTTCACGGGTGTCATTGGCCGAATCGGCATAATAAGAGGAGGTGTGGGCAGTGGCAGTCATGGTTAATCCAGCCTTTTATGTTTGTTATTTTTAACACTTGCATCATCCTACACAGTTAAATCGACTAAAACCAGTAGAAAACGCATTATAAAACACACTTTGTTCAAAATTTAAAACACATAAGAAAAATAGCGGCGGTGGCTGTCACAGCCAACCGCCTAATTGTTATTCCTCTGTTTGTCTGCTGCGGCGTTCGGCGCGGCGCGCCAGATACCAGGACAGGAAAGCGATCAGGGATACCACCAGAATGATCAGTGTCGCCAGGGCGTTGATCTTGGGGGACACCCCGAGCCGCACCGAGGAGAACACCACCATAGGCAGTGTGGTGGCGCCAGGTCCCGAGGCGAAGCTGGCAATCACCAGATCGTCCAGCGACAGGCTGAACGACAACAGCCAGCCCGCCATCAGCGCCGGGGCTATCATGGGCACAGTTATCAGGAAGAAGGTCTTCAGCGGTGTCGCCCCCAGATCCATCGCCGCCTCTTCAATAGAGAGATCCAACTCTCTGAGGCGCGATGACACCACCACGGCCACATAGGCGGCGCAGAAGGTTGAATGGGCAATCCAGACTGTCATCCTGCCCCGCTCAGCCGGCCAACCGAGCAGATCCGACATATGCACAAACAGCAGCATCAGCGACAGACCCGTGATCACCTCGGGCATAACCAAGGGCGCCGTAATCATGTTCGACAGCGTCAGCTTGGCCCAGGAGCGACGAAAACGTGTCATCACAAAGGCCGCCATAGTGCCTATGATCACCGCCATGGTAGAGCTGTAAAAGGCGATTTGCAGACTGGTCCAGACCGCATCCAGTATCTGCTGATCGGCAAACAGCTCGGCGTACCACTTGGCGGAAAAGCCGCCCCAGACAGTTACCAGTTTGGAGGCGTTGAAAGAGTAGAAAATCAGAATAAACATGGGGGCATACAGAAACACCAGCCCAATCCATAACATCAGGGTCGAGAAACTCAGCTTCTTCATATCTCTTTCTCCAGACTGCGGCTCTGATAGCGATGGAACAGGGTGATGGGCACAATCAGCAGCACCAGCATCACTATCGCCAGCGATGAAGCCACCGGCCAGTCACGGTTGTTGAAGAACTCCTGCCACAGCACCTTACCTATCATCAGCGAGTCCGGCCCGCCAAGCAGCTCGGGGATCACAAACTCCCCCACGGCCGGAATAAACACCAGCATGGAACCGGCAATGACGCCGCTCGTGGACAGGGGCAGCGTCACTTTCCAGAAGGTATTGAGACTGCGGGAGCCGAGATCGGCCGCGGCTTCCAACAGGCTGACATCCAGCTTCACCAAGGTGGCGTACAGCGGCAGTATCATAAAGGGCAGATACGCATAGATGATGCCGATATACACCGCCAGATTGGTATTGAGCATCTGCAGCGGCTCATCAACAATCCCGAGCCCCAGCAGCAGGTTATTGATAAGCCCAGTGTTACTCAAAATCCCCATCCAGGCGTAGACCCGAATAAGAAATGAGGTCCAGGAGGGTAACATCACCAACAATAGCAGCACTGTCTGCAACCTGGCCGGCGCCCGGGCAATGGCATAGGCCATGGGATACCCCAGCAGCAGACAGCCTAGGGTGGAAACCAGCGCCATCTTGAGCGAGTTGAGATAGGCCGAGTAGTACATGGAGTCGCTGAGCAGCAACAGATAGTTACTCAGGTTGATAAATACCTGCAGCACTTCGTCGGCATACTGAAAGCTTGGTTCATAGGGCGGAATGGCAATCGCCGCGGTGGAAAAGCTTATCTTCAGTACTATGGCGAACGGCAGCGCGAAAAACAGCAGCAACCACAGATAGGGAAAGCCTATGGTCAGGTGGCGGCCTTTGAATCCTAACTTGAGCTTCTTCATGATCTTAACACCACGCCACTGGTGTCCTCCCAGCTGATATAGACTTCATCATCCCAGGTGGGGTGATCGGCGCGGCGTTCACGGTTGGTCATGCTGCACTGGACTATCTGACCATTGCCAAGGCGAATGTAATACACGGAGAAACCACCGAGATAGGCGATATCGTGAACTATGCCCTTGGCCCAGTTATATTGCTCTTCGGGCTGCTCGCGGCTTATCAGGGTTTTTTCCGGCCTGACCGCCAACCAGACATGCTTATCCTCGACACTGGTAGACACCCCATAACCCACGTAAAACGCCTGGTTCAGGCTCTCTGATTGAATGATCACATGGTCCACCTCATCGGCGGTGATCTCCCCCTCAAACAGATTCACTGTGCCGATAAACTCGGCAATCATCCGGCTGTTGGGGCTTTCATAGATATCCATAGGCGAGCCGGTCTGGGCTATCCAGCCATCGCTCATGATGGCAATCCGCTCGGCCATGGTCATGGCTTCTTCCTGATCATGGGTAACCATGACGCAGGTCACCCCTACCCGCTCGAGAATTTCCACCACCTCCAGCTGCATCTGGGTCCGCAGTTTTTTATCCAGCGCTCCCATGGGCTCGTCAAGCAACAGGAGTTTCGGCCGCTTGGCCAAAGAACGGGCCAACGCCACCCGCTGGCGCTGACCGCCGGAGAGTTGATGCGGCTTGCGGCGGGCATATTTTTCCATATGCACCAGCTTGAGCATCTCCTGCACCCGCTGCTCGATTTCAGCCTTGGGTAACTTGTCCTGCTTGAGACCGAAGGCGATATTCTGCGCCACCGTCATATGGGGAAACAGGGCGTAGGATTGGAACATCATATTGATGGGGCGTTCATAGGGCGGCAGGTGGGTAATGTCCTGACCATCGAGAAAAATGCGTCCTTCGGTAGGCTTTTCAAAACCGGCCAACATTCTCAAAAGAGTCGACTTGCCTGAGCCTGAGCCGCCGAGCAAGGCAAAGATCTCGCCCTTATTGATGGTCAGCGACACATCATCCACGGCGCGAACATCGTCAAAGAGCTTGCTGACCCGCTCGATTTTGAGCAGCACTTCATCCTGGGGTTTATTATTGGGTTTGACAGGAATGCCCGAGGTGATTGCCATAATACTTCTCCGCAAAATACCAAATGGGCGGCTCAGCGGCCGCCGCTGGTGGAACGAGTAAAGTTTGCCTGTACTACGCAATCAGGCAATGAAGGGGCAGCTGGCCCCTGAGTTATTGTTATTGGCCGGATTTAACCTTGGTCCAAACCCGGGTCAGGGCCCGCTGGGCCTTGAGTGGACGAATTTCCCCCACATACAGGTTGTCCAGAGTTGCCTGTGGTGGATAGATGCCGGGATCGTTGCGGATAGACTCATCCACCAGTTTCTGCGCCGGTACATTGGGGTTGGCGTAGGAAACATAGTTGGAGATGGGGGCTATCACTTCCGGCCTTAGCAGATAGTTGATAAAGGTCAGCGCATTGTCGACATTGCCGGCGTCGGCAGGAATAGCCAACATATCGAACCAGAGGTTGGCGCCTTCCTTGGGAATGGTATAGGCAATCTTGTTGCCGTTACCGGCCTCATCGGCGCGGGTAGCCGCCTGGAGGATATCGCCGGAGAAACCGAAGGCGACACAGATATCACCATTGGCCAGATCCGAGATATAGCGCGATGAGTGGAAATAGGTGATATAAGGCCGTATCTTGGCCAGCACTTCACCGGCCTTTTCAAAGTCGGCCGCCTTGGTACTGTTGGGATCAAATCCCAGATAGATCAGCGCCTGCGGCACCATATCATCGGCCGAGTCCAGCATGGACATGCCGCAGGATGACAGCTTCTGGGCATACTTGGGGTTGAACATCAGTTCGAGCGAATCTGTGGGTGCATCCTCTCCCAGCAGCTCTTTTACCTTGGCGACGTTATAGCCTATGCCGTTGGTGCCCCAGAGGTAAGGCACGGCATACTGATTGCCCGGATCGGCCTTCTCCAGCTGTTTCATCAACTGGGGATCCAGATTCTGATAGTTGCTCAGCTTGCTTTTATCCAGAGGCTTAAAGGCCCCGGCCTTGATCTGCTTGGCAAGAAAGTTGTTCGAAGGCACGACAATGTCATAACCGGAGCGGCCGGAAAGCAGTTTGGCTTCAACCACTTCGTTGCTGTCAAATACGTCATAGATCACCCGGATCCCGGTTTCCTTCTGGAAGTTTGCCAGGGTATCTTCGGCGATATAGTCACTCCAGTTATACACCCGGACGACTTCTTCGGCCTGGGCCGTGGCAGCGGCCGCAAGGCCTCCCAACAGTGCCACAGACGTTACTTTGGTCAATAGCTTCATGCTCTCTCCTTTTACGGGTAGCAGCGGTTGTAACCCGCCTTCAATTGTTAACTTATTGTCATTGTTATTAGTGTCACCAATGCTACTCCCTAAAACCCGCATCGGCGCCTTGGCAGCAAGGTATATCATGCCCTTACCGCCAATGGCAGGCAATCTTAGTCGTTCGACTTTTGTACATCCGCGTAGGTCATATCGAGCGCTTGTTTCGCCTTTGTTACCAACTCATCGATTTGAGCCTGGGTTATCACCAGGGGTGGCGCGATGATCATAGTGTCTCCCACCGCCCGCATCACCAAGCCACTGGCGATGGAATGCTCCCGGCACTGAGTACCTACCCCAAGCTCGGCAGCAAAGCGCTGATGACTTGCCTTATCGGCGACCAGTTCCAGCGCGGCCACCATGCCAACGCCGCGCACCTCGCCCACCAGCGGATGCTGGGCCAAGACTTGCCGCAGCCGCTGCTGCAGATAAGGCGCGGTTTCCTCGGCCACTTTGGCGACTATGTTTTGCTGCTTCATCAGGCGTAAGTTTTCCAGTGCCACCGCGGCACTGAGTGGATGGCCCGAATAAGTGTAGCCGTGGGCAAATTCACCGCCCTTATCCAGCGCATCGGCGACTTTATCCGACACTATCACCCCGCCCATGGGGGCGTAGCCCGAAGTCATCCCCTTGGCTATGGTGATCAGATCCGGTTCAAGATCGTAATACTCGGCGGCAAAGTAACAGCCGGTGCGGCCAAAGCCGGTGATCACTTCATCGAGGATGAACAATATGTCGTACTTGGCGAGGATCTTTTTGATCTCCGGCCAATAGCTGTCCGGCGGGACTATCACGCCGCCTGCGCCCTGAATAGGCTCGGCAATAAAGGCCGCCACCTTGTCTTCACCCAGCTCGAGGATCTTGCTTTCAAGCTCGCGGGCACAGCGAATGCCAAACTCTTCGGCAGACAGTCCCTGGCCTTCGCCATACCAGTAAGGTTGGGCGATGTGGACTATGCCTGGAATGGGCAGATCGCCCTGGGCATGCATACCGCTCATGCCACCAAGACTGGCACCGGCAACTGTGGAACCGTGATAGGCATTGTGGCGCGAGATAATGGTTTTCTTCTCCGGCTTGCCCTGGATGTCCCAGTAATGACGCACCAGGCGCAAGTTGGTGTCATTGGCCTCTGAACCAGAGCCGGTAAAAAACACCTTGTTCATATGAGGTGGTGCCAGCGCGGCTATCTCGGCGGCCAGTTCAATCGCCGGCGGGTGGCTGCACTGAAAGAAGCTATTGTAGTAAGGCAGTTCCAGCAACTGATGCGCCGCCACATCGGCGACGGAACGCAGGCCATAGCCCATGTTGACGCACCAGAGTCCGGCCATGCCATCGAGAATTTGATTGCCCTGTGAATCCCAGATATAGACGCCATCGGCGCGGGTAATCACCCGCCCGCCGGCCTGTTTCAACGCCTTGGGATCGGTAAAGGGATGCAAGTGGTGGGCATGGTCCTTGGCCTGCCAGCCTTGGGTCTGTTGTGATTTCATCTCTCCCTCCTTAGACAGTCAGCAGCAGGAATTCCCGCTCCCAGGAACTCACCACCCGGCGAAAATTCTCAAGCTCGGCGCGCTTGACCGCAACAAAACCTGTGGTGAAGTCTTCCCCCAGATATTTACGGCAATATTGGCTCTCTTCCATCATGGCCATCGCCTCTTCCAGCGTCTGCGGCAAAGAGATCCCCGAGCGGTCTTCATTGGCCCGGCCCTGCACCGGCGTCGAAGGTTTCACATCTTCAACGATTCCCAAATAGCCGCACAACAAGCTGGCGGCAATGGCCAGATAGGCGTTGGCATCGGCCCCCGGGATACGGTTTTCAATGCGGCGATTTTGCGGTGAAGACTCGGGGATCCTCAGGCCACAGGTGCGATTCTCCTCGCCCCACTCCAGATTGACCGGCGCCGAGGTGCCCGGCAGGAAGCGGCGGAATGAATTGACGTTGGGCGCCATCAACGGCAGAAATTCCGGCATAAAGCGCTGCAGCCCGCCGATATAACTGAGGAAGTTCTGGCTCATGGTGCCATCTTCGCGGGTGAAGATATTCTTGCCGGTTTCCTTGTCGATAACGCTCTGATGCAGGTGCATGGCGCTGCCTGGCTCATTGGTCACAGGCTTGGCCATAAAGGTGGCGCAGACGCCGTGCTTGAGGGCGGCCTCTCTCAGGGTGCGTTTGAACACAAACACCTGATCCGCCAGCGCCAGTGGATTACCGTGGCTGAAGTTGATCTCCATCTGCGCCGTGCCTTCCTCGTGGATCAGGGTATCGATATCCAGCTCCTGCGCCTCACACCAGTCGTACATATCCTCAAACAGGGGGTCATACTCATTGGCGGCATCGATGGAGAAGGACTGACGTCCGGATTCGGCGCGGCCGGAACGACCAACCGGGGGCTTGAGTGGCAGATCAGGATCGTCACTGCGACTGGTGAGATAAAACTCCATCTCAGGGGCAATCACCGGCTCCCAGCCCTTATCTTCATAGAGCTTGAGCACTTTTTTCAATACGTTGCGCGGCGACAGCTCCAGCGGATTGCCCATCTTGTCATAGGTATCGTGGATCACCTGAGCCGTGGCTTCCAGGGTCCAGGGCAACATAAAGACCGCGTTTTCATCTGGCACGCAGACAAAGTCGATATCGGCGCTGTTGAGCAGACCATAGTAGGCCTCATCATCGACATAATCGCCGGTTACGGTTTGCAGCAGCACACTCTCGGGCAGCCGCATGCCCTTTTCATCGATAAACTTGTCTACCGGGGCAATTTTGCCGCGGGCGATACCTGTCATATCGCAGATAACACATTCAACTTCAGTTATTTTTTGTTCTTTTAAGAAGGCTTCAAGCTTATTCATATTATTTATTCCGCTGTTGCGCCCTAAGACTGCAAGCCTCCCCAAAGGCCTTAAAAATTGCGCTGTAGAAGGGGTTATTTCTGACCTGCCATTCCGGATGCCACTGCACTCCCAAGGCGAATGCCTTGGCGTCGGTGACAGAGAAGGCTTCAATCAGACCATCTGGAGCATGCGCTTCAGGCCGCAACCCCTGACCCAGGCGCTCCACGCCCTGAGTATGGACGGAATTAACCATCGCATGGCTACGGCCCCAGGCGTCGAAAAGCATCCCTCCAGGTTCTATGCTGACCTCGTGGGACAAGCCATACTGCACTTCCAGTGGCGCGCTCTTGTCTTCTCTGTGTTCAATAAAACCACCCACTTCATAGAGCTTCTGGTGCAAACTGCCGCCGTAAACCACATTCATTTCCTGAAAGCCACGGCAGATCCCGAGCACCGGCACTCCGGCCTCTATGGCGGCGCGAATTAAAGGCAAGGTAGTGTCATCCCGCTTGGGATCATGGTGGGTGCCCGGCTCGCTGGCCGGGCCTTGGTAATGATGAGGTTCAACATTGGAGGGGGAGCCGGTAAACAATATGCCGTCCAGGCGTTCGAGCAGTTGTGCTATCGGGGTATCGGCCCCCAATGCCGGGATCACCAGGGGCCAGGCTCCGGCACCTTCGACCACGCCCAGGAGGTATTTCTCGCCAACAATATTGAAAGGATGCAGCCCCAACTGCTCATTGCATGCGGTTACACCCACCAACGCCATTGCTGCCTGTGCCATATCTCACCCCAAAACACTCAAATCCAGGTCTCAGTTTTGAACATTCACTAAAGCAAATGTTCATTTTTTCACACACTACACGGATTTTTTCGCACAGGCAAGAGGTTAATATCCTGTTAAACGCAGCGCCAAGCTGAAATCATTTAAGCCTCTATTTTTAAATGAATATTTAAAAACACCTTGTGTTTGAGATAGGTGTAAATAAGCTTGAACAAAGCAAAAAGTTGGCTTTGCATCACACTGGTTCAGCGGGCACCAATTCGGTGCACACGGGGTTATACGGTCGATATTATTTACACTTTCAGGCAAATATGCTGCCCGAAGTGAATTTACGGGCAGCAAATCGCAATCAGCTGAGGAAATGGAAGATCAAAAGTTGGCAGGAGTGGTGGCACTGACCAGATGACAGGGTTCATCAAAAGGGTTGCGAAACCTGTGTGGTTGTTCGCTATTGAAATAGTAACTGTCACCGGCCTCCAGAATAAACACCTCTTCACCGACCGTCAGTTCAAAGCGACCGGTGATCACCAGCGCCGCTTCTTCCCCTTCGTGGCGCAGCATCTCTTCACCCGTATCGGCGCCCGGGGGATAAGTCTCTGACATCACAGACATGGCACGGTTGGGGTAATCCCGACCAATAAGCTTGAACTCCAGCGGCCCAGTGCCTATATCCAAAAGCTCATTGGAGCGATACACCACTTTTTGCTCGGTAGAGCCGTTTTCACCTATGGAGAAAAACTCCACCAGCGACATGGGGATCCCCGAAAGCACTTTCTTGAGTGAACTGACTGAAGGGCTGACACTGTTTTTCTCTATCATAGAGATGGTGCTGTTGGTCACCCCGGCGCGTTTAGCCAGCTCACGCTGGGACAGGCCTTTCATCTTTCTAACAGCCTTGAGGCTGGCACCTATATCCAAATCGCAAATCCCCCAAAAATCTCTTATCAGGCGGTTACAGGACACGGTCGGCAGCGGCTTCTGCACAAGGGCAACCAGGGTCCCGGTGAAATTGTTTTGTATTATATGACAAAAGCATGTTAAATAAAACGAACACTTTGAAGGCAAGAGTGCGACGACCGTCAGGTGTAACCAGCCGAGTCCAAACTTATAACAAGAACGGAGCCATGATGCCAATCCAGTCCCCCATTCACAGTGACAACTATCCCGCCTCTTTTTACCATGCGACCGCCAAAGAATTGTTTCAGCATCCCAGGCTGGAAGAGTCCTTGGAGACAGATGTCTGCGTAATAGGCGCCGGTTTCAGCGGCCTCAACAGTGCCATCGAACTGGCTGAACGAGGCTTTGGGGTCACCATACTGGAAGCCAAAAAAGTGGGCTGGGGCGCCTCAGGGCGTAATGGCGGGGAGTTGATCCGCGGTATTGGTCATAATATTGAACAGTTTGAGCCCAGTATAGGTAAAGAAGGTGTGCTGGCTATCAAGCAGATGGGTTTTGAAGCCGTCGACATCGTTCGGCAACGGATCGCGCAATATCAAATCGATTGCGATCTGCGCTGGGGCTACTGCGATCTGGCGCTGAAACCAAGACATATGCAGGAGCTTGAGCAGGAGCTTACCGAGCTTGAGCAACTTGGCTACCCACATAAGCTCAAGCTGTTGTCCAAGGAACAGTTGCCGGAAGTCATAGGCTCTGAGCGTTATCTCGGCGCGCTCAGCGACATGGGCAGCGGCCATCTGCACCCTTTGAATCTGGCCCTCGGCGAGGCCCGTGCAGCCCGAAGCCTGGGGGTTAACATCTATGAAGACAGCGCCGCCACCGAAATCATCAAGGGCGAGCAGATACGGGTCAGGACTGAGAGAGGTGAAGTCCGTTGCCGCTATCTGATTTTGGCCGGCAATGCCTATATAGGTGCCAAACTCGAACCTCATATCGGCGGCAAGGTGCTACCGGCCGGCAGTTATCTGCTGGCGACCGAGCCCCTGTCGCAAGCACTCTGCGCTGACATTATTCCGCAGAATATGGCCTTCGCCGATATGAGCATAGCACTGGACTATTTTCATCTGTCGGCCGACAACCGCCTGTTATTTGGCGGGCTGTGCAACTACTCGGGCAGAGATCCCAAGGACATTTGCGCCGCGCTCAGGCCCAATATGGAAAGAGTCTTCCCGGCACTCAAGGGCGTGAAAATAGATTATCAGTGGGGCGGCATGATAGGGATAGGCGCCAATCGTATGCCGCAGATAGGCAGGTTGCCGGATAGCCCCAACATCTATTTCGCCCAGGCCTATGCCGGGCACGGCGTCAACGCCACCCATATGGCGGGGCGTCTGCTGGCAGAAGCTATCAGTCAGCAGGCTGAGCGCTTCGATATCTTTGCCTCAATAGAGCATATGACCTTCCCGGGTGGCCCGGCGCTGCGCTCGCCCATTCTGGCGGCAGGCATGCTGTACCATAGATTCAAGGATCTATTCTGAACAAGGCCTGTTTTGAAAAGGCCTGTTTTGAAGACAAGTGTATGTTGAATAGGGAGCCATTTTGAAAACAAGTGCAGCAAAGGCGTTGTGGCAGTCGTGAATACTCGCTTCGATATCAGCCGCATTCATACGCCGCTGGGGATTTTTCGCCTCAAGGGGGAACTGCAAGCCTCACCGCCGAAACTCGTGTGCAGGCAGCTTGAAATTCTCGGCAGTGACGGTTGGCTGGAGCTGCGAGTCGAAGATAACCGCACTCAAGTGCTACTTGATGCGCTGTTTGAACCTGTGCGTGAACATCTCAAGCCCTGAACTTAGCCTCTTTCCCCCCGTAATGCAGGGGGATTGTCTATTACAGCAAACCGATTAAATGGCTATCCAGGTCGCCTTAATCTCTGTGTATTTATCAAAAGCATGTAGTGACTTATCGCGGCCGTTACCCGACTGCTTATAACCACCGAAGGGCGCCGTCATATCGCCGCCGTCATAATGATTGATCCACACCATACCGCTTCTCAGCGCCTTGGCGGTTCTGTGGGCCTTGCTGAGATCAGAAGTCCACACACCGGCCGCCAGGCCATAGATGCTATCGTTGCCTATGGCTATCGCCTGCTCCATTCCCTCAAATTCAATCACACTCAGTACAGGACCGAAGATCTCCTCGCGGGCGATACTCATCTGGTTATTCACTTCACGAAACAGAGTCGGCGCCACATAAACGCCACCGATTTCAGCCATGAGTTGCTCGCCGCCACAGGCCAGCACAGCACCTTGCTGCTTACCCGCCTCGATATAACCGAGAATAGTCTGCAGCTGCTGCTGATCCACCACCGCGCCACTGACGGTATCCGGATCCAGCGGATGCCCCGGCTGCCAGGATTTGAGCTCGTCGATAATGAGCGCTATCAGTTGCTCCTTGACCCCGGATTCCACCAGCAGGCGCGAACCTGCGGTGCAAACTTCGCCCTGGTTGAAGGCGATGGCCGAAGCTGCCGCCTGCGCCGCCGCCTTGAGATCCGGGCAATCGTTAAAGACTATGTGCGGGCTCTTGCCACCGGCCTCCAACCACACACGTTTCATATTGGACTGACCGGCGTAGACCATCAGTTGCTTGGCTATCTTGGTGGAGCCGGTAAACACCAGGGTATCGACATCCATATGCAGCGCCAGCGCCTTGCCAACGGTATGACCAAAACCGGGCAATACATTGAGCACTCCGGGCGGGATCCCGGCTTCCAAGGCAATGGCAGCCATACGAATCGCCGTCAAAGGGGATTTTTCCGAGGGTTTGAGGATAACAGAGTTACCGCTGGCCAGCGCCGGCCCCAGTTTCCAGCAGGCCATCAACAGGGGGAAGTTCCACGGCACAATCGCGGCCACCACCCCGACAGGCTCACGGGTGATCATGCCGATTTCATTGTCAGCGGTGGGCGCTATCTCGTCGTAAATCTTGTCTACCGCTTCGCCGGACCAACGCAAGGCCCTGGCGGCATTGGTCACATCCACCGACTTGGAAAAACGGATTGGCTTGCCCATATCCAGGGTTTCCAGCAAGGCCAGTTCATCACTATGCACCTCCAGCAAATCGGCAAAGCGTATCATCACCTTTTTGCGCTCTACCGGCGCCATTCGCGACCAGACTCCGGATTCAAAACTGGCTCTGGCACTGGCCACCGCCGCCTCGGCATCGGCCAGATCGCAACTGGCTACGGCGGCAAGCTTGTTGCCATCCACAGGGCTGATGCAATCGAAGGTCTCGCCGGATACGGCTGCACAATACTCTCCATGGATAAAGGCCTGGCCACAGATCTGCAATTGCGCGGCCAACTGCTGCCATTGCTGACGGGTTTGCGGTGTACTCATAAATCCTCTCATCTGCTTGCAAGCGGGCATTCCACTACCTCAGTAGGCCTATCGCGGCCAACTCGTGCAGCCATCGCCAGTTATTCGGGTCGCTCCAGATTAGCCTCGAGCACGGCATAAATTCAATATATTTTACAAAAATAGATTTTTTGGCATAAATAATTGCACACAGGCCTTCCATGTTCATTATTTCTGACATAGCATAGCGAAATATCAATCACCATTAACAAGCCCGCAACACTAAGGTTAATGCTTATGGCAGAGCTAAAACAACAGGCGAAAACACAGGGCAATCTCGAGCATTACTGGATGCCTTTCAGTGCCAACCGTCAATTCAAGCAGACTCCCAGGCTACTGGCTTCGGCCGAAGGCATGTATTACCGGGATGTCGATGGCCGTCAGGTGCTGGACGGCACCGCAGGTCTTTGGTGCTGTAATGCCGGCCATGGCCGGGCGGAGATCAGCGAGGCGGTCAGCCGTCAGATCCGCGAAATGGACTATGCCCCCAGCTTTCAGATGGGCCATCCGTTGGCATTCGAGTTGGCCGAGCGCCTCAGTGAAATCGCCCCGCCCGGCATGAACCGTATCTTCTTTACCAACTCGGGCTCAGAGTCAGTCGACACCGCACTCAAGCTGGCGCTGTGTTACCACAGAGCCAATGGCGAGCCGAGCCGCAGCCGTTTTATCGGCCGTGAGCTGGGCTATCACGGTGTGGGGTTTGGCGGTATTTCGGTGGGCGGAATTGGTAATAACCGCAAAGGTTTCAGCCCGCAGCTCCTCGGCGGCGTCGATCACCTGCCCCACACTCTGGATATGAAAGCCAACGCCTTCAGCCGCGGCTTGCCCGAGCATGGCGCCGACAAGGCCGAGGCGCTCGAGGGGCTGATTGCCCTGCATGGCGCCGAGAATATCGCCGCCGTTATCGTCGAGCCCATGTCAGGTTCGGCCGGGGTAATATTGCCCCCCAAGGGCTATCTCAAGCGCCTTCGGGAGATCACTCAAAAATACGGCATCTTGCTGATATTCGATGAGGTGATCACAGGTTTTGGCCGGGTGGGCGGCGCTTTTGCCAGCAACCACTGGGATGTGACTCCGGACATAATGACCACGGCCAAGGCGCTCAACAATGGCGCCATCCCCATGGGCGCGGTGTTTGTGCAGCAAGCGATTCACGATGCCTGTATGCAGGGCCCCGAGGCGATGATCGAGTTCTTTCACGGCTATACCTATTCGGGGCATCCGGTTGCGGCAGCGGCGGCACTGGCCACCCTGGATATCTACCGTGACGAAAAGCTGTTTGAGCGCACTACAGCGCTGGCGCCCTATTTTGAGCAGGCGCTGCACAGTCTCAAGGGGCTGCCCAATGTCATCGATATTCGCAATACCGGCCTGGTGGGTGGCATTCAACTGGCCCCCAGCCCGCAAGGTGTCGGCAAACGCGGCTATCAGATTTTCGAGCGCTGTTTCTGGCAAGGTGCGCTGGTACGGGCCACCGCCGACATCATAGCCCTCTCTCCGCCGCTGATAGTGGAAGAGTTCCAAATAGATCAACTGATTTCCACCCTGGCCGACGCCATCCAAACCGTCGACTGAAGCACACAGGATAGTTATGCATATTTACAGCCACTATATAGATGGACATGAAACAGATGGCAGCCGGGCACAGGCTTCACTGCCGATTTTCAACCCGGCCAACGGCAAAGAGCAAGCCAGAGTCGCCCTCGCCTCCAAGGCAGATACAGAGCGGGCAATAGACTCGGCCAAACAGGCTTTTGACGCTTGGTCAAAGGTATCGCCCCTTAACCGGGCGCGGGTGCTGTTTCGCTTCAAAGCCCTGGTAGAAGCCCACATGGATGAGCTGGCCGAGCTTATCTGCCTGCAACACGGCAAAGTGCTTGAGGATGCCAGGGGCGAGTTGGTTCGAGGACTGGAAGTGGTGGAGTTTGCCTGCGGCATTCCCCATCTTCTCAAGGGGGAACACACTGAACAGGTTGGCACTGGCGTCGATGCCTGGAGCATCAATCAACCGCTCGGGGTGGTTGCCGGCATTTCGCCGTTCAATTTCCCTGTGATGGTTCCCATGTGGATGTTCCCGATTGCCATCGCCTGCGGCAATACCTTTGTGATGAAGCCATCGGAAAAGAATCCGGCGCCGGTACTCAGAATTGCCGAGCTGTTGACCCAGGCCGGGCTGCCGGATGGGGTTTTCAATGTTATCAACGGCGACAAGCTGGCGGTAGATACCCTGCTCTGCCATCAGGATGTTCAGGCCATCTCCTTTGTCGGTTCAACGCCTGTGGCCGAGTATATCTACAGTAAGGCATCGGTTCACGGCAAGCGGGTACAGGCACTCGGCGGCGCCAAGAACCACATGCTGCTGATGCCGGATGCCGATCTGGAACTGGCCAGTAACGCCCTGATGGGGGCGGCCTATGGTTCTGCCGGCGAGCGCTGTATGGCTATTTCCGTGGTACTGGCGGTTGCTGATGTGGCCGATGCCCTGATAGAAAAACTGCAACCCAAGATAGCCGCGCTCAAGGTAGGTAACGGCCTGGAGCCGGGTATGGAAATGGGGCCGCTCATCTCCCGCGCGCATCTGGACAAGGTCTGCAGCTATATAGACAGCGGTATACAGCAGGGCGCAGTTTGTCTGGTCGATGGCCGCAATACCTTGGCAGACAGCGAAGGTTTCTTTCTCGGTGCGACCCTGTTCGATGGCGTCACCCCTGAGATGCAGATTTACCGGGAAGAGATCTTCGGCCCTGTGCTTTGCATAGTCAGGGTGGCCGACTATGACTCGGCGCTGGCTCTTATCAATCAACATGAGTTCGGCAACGGCACCGCCATCTTTACCCAGAGCGGCGAGCTGGCGCGCGACTTTTGCCACTCGGTGCAAGTCGGCATGGTGGGGGTCAATGTGCCTATCCCTGTGCCTATGGCATTTCACAGTTTCGGCGGTTGGAAACGCTCGCTGTTTGGCCCACTGCATATGCACGGCCCGGATGGAGTTCGCTTCTACACCCGGCGCAAAGCCGTTACCGCCCGCTGGCCCAAACAGCTGAGTGCCGATTTCATCATGCCGACTATGAAATAGGGAGAGAGGGAGAGCCTGATGCACATCAACAATATCAGAGTACTGGCGCGCAATACTCCCGAGATAAGTGAATACTCCATCGCTGAGGAAAAGCGTCTGCAGGGCGCGCCGCGCCAACGACTGGAGAACCATTACTCCAGCCCCTGTGAGCAGTTTCATACCGGAATTTGGCAAAGCGAAACAGGCACTTGGAAAGTTAACTACACTGAGCACGAGTATTGCGAAATCCTCGAGGGTAACAGTGTCATCAGCGATGAACAGGGAAATCATCTCGAAGTTGGCCCCGGCGACAGGTTTGTTATCCCGGCCGGGTTTCGCGGCAGTTGGCAGGTAACGGTTCCCTGCCGCAAGCTCTATGTGGTGTTTGAATCCAACAGATAAAAACAAAACCGCCATGAGGTCTCAGCATAGCTGCTGTTGTTTGGCATAAACCAGGCCGCGCCGGAATATTTCCGGACGGGGCCGGCAAACCAAAGAAGGGAGAAATGCTTGTGAACCCAGTGATAAGAAGAACCAACCCTCTGCTATGGGCACTGCTGCTTGGCGGCGCCATAACCTCAACCTCTGCCATGGCCGAAATCAGCGGCGAGATAGCCGTGACCAATGACTACCGCTTTAGAGGCGTGTCACAAACTGCCGGTGACTTTGCCGTGCAAGCTAGTCTGGACTGGAGTCACGACTCGGGTTTCTTCGTCGGGGCCTGGGCCAGTAATGTGGAATTCGATGAAGATGGTACTCCCAAAGAGGATCAGGTGGGTGCCGATTTCGAACTGGATGTCTACCTGGGTTACGCCGGTGAAATCAACGACAACCTGGCCTATGACATTACCCTGCTGCGCTATATGTACCCGGGCGACAATGTCTCCCAGGACTACAACGAAATCTCTTTCGGTCTCGAGTTCAGCGATTTTAGGGCTGCCTACTGGTACACCAATGACTATTCGGGCTCAGATCTGGACTACCACTATGCCGAGCTGAACTATAGTTATGAGTTTGCCGAAAACTGGAGCCTGGATCTGCACCTGGGTTACAACTTCGGCGATGCGCCCGATGACGATATGGGTAAATATCTGGATTACTCCATAGGTGTCTCGACTGAGATTGCCGGTGTTGGTCTGTCTCTGGCCTGGTTGGACACAGATATAGATTCGGATGCCGAGATAAGCAGTGGCACCTTTCAGAATGACGGCACTGTGCTGGCGAGTGTCAGCTACGCTTTCTAAGCAGCAAAATTGCTGTGCCCAGGCAAGCCATAGGACAGACCTGCACGGGCAAGCCCCCCATCTTCCTCCCACCAACCAAAAGTAACAGAGCCGCTCCCTGAGCGGCTCTTTTTTATAAATTGATTCAGTTCTCAACGCAGTGGCGGTACGTGGGGGGTATCGCCCCGGCGCACCTGCTGTTTGACGTCTTGCCAGCTATGGGTGAGGTGTTGCAGTTGCTCTCGCCGCTCGGGAAACTGCTCGCTGAGCTTTGCCATCAGTTCCATTTGTCTGTCACAGATTTGCGCCCAGCGCTCGGCATTGGAAAGGTACATGGCTTCATCCTTGATCTTGGTTTGTGGTAAAACAGGTGTTACTGAACAAATAATAACCAAGGTTTACCAATTTGCCAGTCCTTCTAGCCTTATCACAAAAATCCACCCTGGGTGCACTGTCAAACGCCGCTGCTTGCAGGTATAACTGAAGATATAAGATCACATCTGGATAGCAATATTTACTCTTGCTGAAACAAGGAGTCTCACTATGGCCACTATGTTAAAAATACTCTTTATCGCCCTGGCGTTAGTGCTTATCTACAAACTGGTTTTCAGTAACAAGAAAGGAATGACAATATTTGAAATGCATTTCAAGGACGGTCGTATGACCTCGCACAAGGGCAAAATCCCGGAGAAGTTTGAACGTGAATGCCGCGCCCTGGTCAAGAAAGAGAAACTCACCTGCACAGTGCGCGCCGAGCGCAGCGGTGAAGTGCGGCTGCATATCAGCGCCAACGCCGGAGATGCCAATATTCAGCGTCTGCGCAACCTGTTTCCCTTCGAATACTATGACCGTAAGCAGAGCGACAACAGTAAACAACTGGGCTGATCAGCGCTGCCCGGGGAACACTTGAGGGTCGATTTTCCCTTCCCGGCGCGCATCATCTATGATCCTCTGGTTATCCTGTGCCATGGGATCTTCGGCGGGGAGATTGGGATTCACCCGCTCCTCCTCGGGCGCTTCAAAACTGAAATCGATACCATTCGAGCAGCCGCCGAGCGATACCAGTGCCAGTAAGCCCATCGAAACCCAAGGCAGTAGCAAAGACTTGTTGTTCATCAATATTGAAACCTGTGTTGAGAGACGGTTGTTATTAAAACAGAGCTAAGCTTAACTTAGGCTGAGACTCAGCGTTAGTCATGGCGTACCATTAATGACCAGCTCTGTTACTTGTCTTCCAACCTACGGATCACCAGAGTCACCTCCCCCACTGTCAGGCCCCATTTGCGGATCTCGCTGCGGTTGATTATGGTGTCCGGCGCCGTTTGATACATCCAGTCGTCAAAATGTACCTGATACTCGTTGCTATCGAGCTTTAGCAGCATGTCGTAGCGCCAGCGCAGGGCAAAACCCTCTGCTTGCCCTTCTGCCACCCCCAGAATATCCGCGGCTCTGCCCTGGTAGCGGCCATCGGCAAGCTTGGTAATCTGCCAGGTTCGCTCGGCAAGCTCACCATCGTCATACTCAAACCATTCCTGCAACACACCTTGATTCCCCTGCCAACTGCCCGTCATCCGCACATTGAAACGGCGCACCACCTGGCCGCTGTAATCTTGCACCATACCGGAAGCCTGCAACTCCCCGTTAAAGAACTGCTGCAGATCCAACTTAGGTTCGCTGGCGCTATAGTCATGAATATCGACACTGCCGCAACCGCTCAGTCCAAGCATCAGAAGTAACATCCAAACCTTAGTGAAACTGATAAACCTGCTGATTAACATTTGCATGCCTGCTCTCCTATCAACTGGGCTCTCAGTTGCGGCCGACTGCTGCGCTCTGACAACCAAATCGCCAAAAAGGCATCAGCAAAACGCTTATGCTCGCTCGAAGCGTTCTCATCTATAACAATCGCGGCTAACGGCTTGTCGTTGAACAGAAAATGCCCTCGCTGCGGCCCGCTTGCCACAAAGCTCAATCTATCCCCTTGCTCCACATCCGGCCAGATCTCTTCAAGCAGCGCCAACCAGGCAGATATCTGCTCTCTGTCGTATCCCAGGTGCAACCACTGGTGTTTGGTGGCCTCAAGGAGTCGCGAAGCGGGTATATCCCGGTAATACTGAATTTCCAGCTGTTGCGGGAAGCTATTGGGCTGGTAACTACCATCCGGCGTCAGCAACCTGGCCCGATAAAGGGTTATAAACCACCAGTCCATTTCACCGCGGCCCACTTCCCGAAAGCTGGCAAGCTCCGCCTTGGATGGCTCGACCTGGGCAGCTTTGGGCTCAGGAGTCTGCTCTTGACTCAGCGCTTGGCTCAGCGCTTGAGCCTGTGCTTGAATCTGTAAATTGTCGGCCCAGGCCTGAGAGGGCAGGCCAAGCAGTATCATCAGCCCGGCAAAGCCTACTTTATGCAGCTTACCGACTTGCTTTGCTCCCTTGTTTACACCCTTGATGAATCGTTTCATTGCCGGCCTCCGTCAGAGAAATCCTGTAGTTGGGGGATTTTTACCCCATTCAAGCTTAAGGTTGCAATAACTTAACAGTGGCAGCAGCAGCGACCAGATGATTATCAACAAGCTAAAAGTAGCCGATTGCCCCAGGGGCCAAGCCACGGCCTCCAACCTGAATGCCGCCAGGTAACTGCCTGCGCCCCCCACTGCACCAAAGAGTGCCTGCTGCCATTTAGGCAAGTCCCTGAGCCAGGCCAGACTCACCCCCAAGGTCGCGGCAAAATGCCCCCAAAGACAGCAGAGCCACAAGGGTAAAAGTCGCGAGGGGCTGTCAAACTCAAATACTCCGCCAAGGTGCAGCATGGCGTCCAAAACTATGCCAATGACAGCAGGTATCAGTACGGCGTTGAATGCTTTCATGCTGGATCCGGTACGCTTTACGCTTTGCGCTGCCAGTTGGCTGTGCTCTACCCGTTGGCTTTTCTCATCCTGGGCATTCTCGGCCATGAGGGCGGAGCGGTAGCCCGGATTGACAAGCAGCAACTGGGCACAAAGCAGCAAGAGAGCAAACACCAGCGCCTGATTGGCAAACAGGATCAAAGACCACCAGCCCAACTGGAAAACGATGGCGTTGAGCAGCAGAAAAAACCAAGGCGATGACAGTTTCATGGCCTAACCTGCGATTTGCCTTGAGCTCAGCGGACGATAGCCGTCCTTGACCGCAGTCAGTTGCACTGTGCTTATGGTGCGCTCAAGAAAACCACCTTCGCAGTAACTCAGGTAAAACTTCCACATACGCACAAAATCTTCACCATAACCGAGTTCACGCACCCGCTCCCTGGCGTCATCGAAGTTGGCATGCCAGTCATTCAGGGTGCGGGCATAGTCGAGACCAATATCATCCAACGACCAGAGGGTCATGGAGGTTTGCCGCTGCAAGTGGCGCGTCATCTCAGTGACAGATGGCAGGCAGCCGCCGGGGAAAATATAGCGCTGAATAAAATCCACCCCTTTGCGGTAGCTGTCATAGCGCTGATCTTTAATGGTGATCGCCTGCAGTAACAGCTTGCCGCTCGGCTTGAGCAGGGCATCCAGGCCGGCAAAAAATCCCGGCAGATAATCGTGGCCCACTGCCTCTATCATCTCTATCGAGACCAAACGGTCATACTGGCCGCTGAGCTGGCGATAATCCTGCCGCAACAGGGTAATGCGCTCACTCAGTCCTTCGGCGGCAACCCGTTCACTGGCATATTGGTACTGGGCATCGGAAATCGTGGTAGTGGTTACCTTGACGTCATAGTGTTTGGCGGCATAGATAGCCAGGGCGCCCCAACCGGTACCTATTTCCAAAAGACTCATCCCGGGCTGCAGATCCAGCCGCTCGCAAATCAGTTGCAGCTTATACTGCTGCGCCTCATCCAACTGCGCCTGTTCATGGGGATAGACGGCGCTTGAATAGAGCAGCTCAGGGTCGAGAAATGCCTGATACAAGGGGTTGCCCAGATCATAGTGCGCCAGAATATTGCGCTTTGAACCGGCCTTTGAGTTTCGGCGCAGCAGATGTTTCACCCGGCTAACTGTGTTGGAAAACCAGGAAAACCGCTGCTCTATCTTATCCAGCAGCGGCAGATTACGGGCAAACAGCCGCACCACTGCGGTAACATCCGGACTGGACCAGTGCCCCTGAATATAGGCTTCACCGGCGCCGATAGAGCCGCCCAGAATCACCTGGCGAAAAAAGCGCTCATCGTGAATACGAATTATGGCAACCAGGTCTGCATCGAGCGGGCCGAAGGTCCACTGCTCACTCCCCAGTTGCAGTTTAAGACAACCGCCCTCCAAGGCATTCAAGGCCTGTTGCATGACTCTGGCCCATAGACTCTTGCCGCTGGCGGCCAACTGCTGTCTGTTTTTGGCTACTGTGTTTTCCATCTCATTCTCCAATGTTTGCTGTCACACTCGGGGAAATTTCCAAACCTTTAGGGAATTCTTGCAAAGGACTAAGGCCATTTGCTGCGAACCACACCTTGCATCCAGGCCTATAAGCCGACGCAGAGTACACATGGGACTTGTTCGCACCTTCCTTAACATCAGTCCGTGCCGCCCTGAGGCTTGCGCTCGTATGGCACAAAGGGCACCCGCTTAAGCCACAAACGCAGCGCTTGCCAATAGATGAGCCAAAGAATTTTCAGGCTCATCAAGGGAAAGCCCCACAGATAACGCCTGAGCTCACGGCCATTGAAGGGGCGGCGTTTGAGGCTTAATACTGCATCGAAGCTGGCCTTTTGCGACTCGGGGGCCGGCCCTGCCACGCCCCCCTTGCCGGGCAGATTGCTGATCCGCAAATCGAGCCGCTCTGCCGGCGCCGGAATATGCCAGCGATAGCGATAATCCAGCGACATAAAAGGCGATACATGGAAGCACTTGTCGCCAAGTGCCGGCGCCTCGGCCGACACCAGATAACAGTGACGCTCATTCCAGGGGGTATTGCTCACCTCAGCCAACAGGTATTTATACTCATCACCTTGAAAGCAGTAGAAAAAGTTGACCGGGCTGAAATAGAGTCCAAAGTGGCGCAGTTGCCCGGCGAACAGCACACTGTCGCAGCCGGCCTCGCCGCCGAGCGCAATCACCTTATTCAGCACCCGCTGTTTAAGCGATGAGGCAGCTGCCTGCCCGGATCCATTTGCTGTTGCAGTCGCCTTGAGGTAATCCTGCTGCCGAAAACGCAGCGCAGACCAAGGGGATTCACCAAACAAGCCGCTCAGGGACGAAAGCCTTGGCAAGTCATCCAAGTCCAGCAGCATCAGGGCAAAGGGATAGCGAAAACTATGCCTTACCGGCGTTAGCCTAAAGTGGCTGACGCTGCCGAGGTAGATACCCGTTTCAGGTTTCATAGGCTTACCCCGAACCTTTCACAAACATCCAGGGCGCTGCGTACCCCGTCTTCATGAAAGCCGTTGTACCAGTAGGCGCCGACAAAATGGATACGGTCTTGGCCGCAGATCTCGCTGCGGCGTTGCTGCGCCGCCTGGCTCTGTTCATTGAATACCGGGTGAGCATAGACAAAGCGTTTGAGCACCTTGTCCTTGGCTATCGCCTCATCCTGATTCAGGGTCACCAAAAAATCCGGCGCAGACTTTGGCAGGCGCTGCAAAATATTCATGTTGTAGGTTACGCAGGCGGGACGGCTGGCATCGCCATCGAGACGATAATTCCAACTGGCCCAGGCGGCGCGATGCTTCGGCAGCAACGAGGTGTCTGTGTGCAAGGTCACCTGGTTATCCTGGTATTTAAGCCTGGAGAGTATCTCCCGCTCCTGCTCACTGGCGTCACCGAGCATAGCCAGCGCCTGATCGCTGTGGCAGCCGAGGATCACCTGATCGAACTCATGCCAACTATCCTTGACTCTGAGCTGCACGCCCCCCGCTTGGCGGCGGATTTGTGCTACCGGCGAGTTGAGATGCACCCGCTCGGCAAAGGGCGCGCTGAGCGCCGGAATGTAACTACGGGAGCCGCCTTCGAGCACATACCACTGCGGCCGATTGCTGACGGCCAACAGTCCATGATGTTCAAAGAAACGGATAAAGAAAGGCAGCGAGAAGGCGCGCATATCCTGAATACTGGACGACCAGATAGCGGCGCCCATCGGCAGGATATAGTGCTGGCAGAAGAAGTCAGAGAACCCCTGCTGTTCGAGAAATTCTCCCAGTGTCACCGCCGGGTAACGACCGCTTTGATACAAGGCTTTGCAGCGGCTGTTGAAGGCCAAAATCTCCCTCAGAAACCCCCAGAAAGTCGGACTCAGCAGGTTGCGCTTTTGCGCAAACAGGGTCGCCAGGCTATGGCCGTTGTATTCAAGACCGCTGACAAGGTTTTGCACCGAGAAGCTCATCTCGGTCGCCAGCGCCTTGATACCGACCCGGGCCATCAAGGCCTGAAACCTGGGATAGGTGCGATCGTTGAACACAATAAACCCTGTGTCTATGGCGTAGGGTTTGCCGTCAAGCTCAACATCCACAGTGGCCGTATGCCCACCCAGATAATCGGCGGCTTCAAACAACGTCACCTCATACTGCTGTGACAACAGATAACCACAAGTGAGCGAGGAGATCCCCGAACCGACTATGGCGATGCGCGGCTTATTGCCGGTTGAAACTGTCATACTGGGCTCCCGTTTTTTGCAGAGGGTTTACCAAGGGCGGCGGCCAGCCAACTGCGGGGCAGCCAGCTCAGCAGAGTCAGCAGCCAGATAAAACGCCCGGGAAAGGCAATCAGGCGCCGTCTGGCGGCCAGGGCTTGGATGATGGTGTTGGCGGCTTTATCGGCGGAAATCCGCATCGGCATGGCGAAGTCATTTTTGTCGGTGAGCGGCGTTTTAACAAAGCCCGGGCGAATTTCGCTGACATCTATTCCCTTGTGGGCCAGATCGAGCCGCAAGCTCTGCGCCAGGTAACTGATCCCGGCCTTGGAGGCGCCATAGGCCTCCGCCCTCGGGAAAGGCAGCATCACAACACTTGAACTCATCAGCGCCAGTTGGCTGCCACGCTCAAGCAAAGGCATAAAGGCTTCCAGGCAATAGCCCACAGCCAACAGATTGGTGCGGATAACCCGCTCAAACAGGGCGCTGTCAAAGGCCATAGCCTCGTCTATGTACTCACAGGTACCGGCATTGAGCAGCAGCAGATCCACACAGTCGGCTTGGCCCAACTCCAATTTGAGCTTGCTGCCCAGCTTCAGCACCGAGTCTCTGTCCGTGACATCGAACCTCAAAGGCTCGCAGCCTTCGAGGGCGGCCAGAGCTTGTTCATTGCGGCCACAGGCCAAGACCCGCCAACCGGCGGCGGCATATTGTCTGGCAAGCTCGGCACCTATGCCTGAGCTGGCACCCGTGATCAATACCGTCTTCATCGGCTTGCCCTGCCCTTGACCATGCGCACCACTGAGCCCAGCAGCGGCAACTGTTCATAGAGCATCTGCCCCAGATCCAGATAATCCCTGTGATAATGGATTTTGTCGCCAAACTTGATGAGACTGATACCATCGACGCTGATGCTCTGCCCCCGGTTCAATTTGGGGTGGCGGTACTTCATCTGCCAACTGATGGCGGCCTGATCCCCGGCGGGCAAGACGTCAGTGATCTCAAAGGCGATTTCGGTCAGGTTGCGATACAAACCGGCAAAATACTGTTCCAGTTGCTCAAGCCCCTCCAGTCGGTGCATGGGATCGCAAAAACAGATCTCAGGCGCGTAGACGGCCTGCAGCCTTTGGCGCAATGTGGGCAATTGCTCAGGGCCCAGGGATTGATACAAGGCAATAAATGCCTGAATAATCTCTTGAGACTGCGGCGATGCCGGCTGTGAAGCGGGCGCTATGTCCGCGGCGACTGAGTGGCTGGTCATGATAATCCCTCGGCTAATGAACTGAGTTCAGGCAGACTTTTTCAGCACGGCCAGGGCGGTCAACGCCCTTTGTCGCGCCGCGCTGTGCTCGACTATAGGTGGCGGATAAGCCGCAGTGGCAAACAGACTCGGCTCGGTGAAGCGAGACGATGCGGCTGTGCCCGGATGGTGTATCTGTTTAAGCGGCCAGTGCGCCAATTCAGGCAAATAACGGCGGATAAAACTGGCGTCAGGGTCGAACTTTTCACTCTGGCTCATGGGGTTGAAGATCCTGAAATAGGGCTGGGCATCACAGCCGGTGCCGGCAGACCACTGCCAGCCGCCGTTATTGGCTGCCAGGTCACCATCTATCAGGGCGCGCCGAAAATACTGCTCGCCCCAGCGCCAGTCCACCAACAGGTGTTTGGTGAGAAAGCTGGCGGTCACCATTCTCAGCCGATTGTGCATCCAGCCGGTCTGGTTTAGCTGACGCATGGCGGCATCCACCAGCGGATAACCGGTACGGCCCTCGCACCAGGCGGCAAACTCTTGCGGGTCGTTACGCCAGACTATGTCATCACCGAGCACGTTGAAGTTGCGCCCCATACACAGCTGGGGCCAGGCGTGCAGCAGATGGCGGTAAAACTCGCGCCAGGCCAGCTCAGCCAGCCAGCTGCGACCCGGACTATTGTCCTCAGCCATAGCCTCGGGGAAGCGATTGAGCAGCGCCGCCACACATTGCCGCGGGCTGAGAATTCCAAACGCCAGATAGGGCGACAGGCAACTGGTGCCATCGAGCGCCGGGAAATCCCGCTCCTGGCCGTAATCGGCAAGCTGGTTGGCAATAAAGCTATCGAGGCGCTGCCTGGCCGCCCCTTCACCCACTGGCCAGTGGTGGCTGTCTTGTTTACTGCCTTGATTGCTGACCTTAAAACTCAGCTCTGCGGGTTCGGGTAAAGCCGGGGCCAGAGGCGCAGGTACCGGCAGCGGCATTATCGCCTCACTTCCCAGCAGCTCACGCCAGCGGCGAAAGAAAGGGGTAAATACCCGATA
This sequence comes from Shewanella indica, assembly GCF_002836975.1. Taxonomy (GTDB): domain Bacteria; phylum Pseudomonadota; class Gammaproteobacteria; order Enterobacterales; family Shewanellaceae; genus Shewanella; species Shewanella indica. Next base: position 80,121 of record NZ_NIJK01000036.1, read on the forward strand.
CATTTCGCCACCTTGGGTACGGACGCTGCCGGGCGGCAGCAGACAGTGCTCATCGGTAAACTGCAGGCCCACCCCTATAGTCCTGGTGAGCTGTGCCAGCGCCTGATCCCGGCGCTGCTCGTTAATCTCCACCTCGCGCCCGGCAAAAATCTGCTTAACGCCCTGGCGTTGGCAATACTCCTCGACAGTGACATTCACCAAAGAGAAATCGTCACAGTGCAGCAAATCAAAAGCTATCCCCAAAGATGCCAACGCCCGTTGCAGTTGATTGACGCTGCGCTCGATGAAATCCAGCTGCATGGGACCAACAGAGTGCTGCTGCCACTGGGCCGGAGTCGCCATATAAAAACCCCGCAGCGGCAGACCTTGGGCCCTTGCCGCTTCGCACGCCAGCCACAGGGCCTGGTTATCTGAAGTGCGCAGATCGCTGCGAAACCAGATGGCAACACAGGCCTTTTCACTGGAAGGCACATGATTGGGCAAGGACTGGGACATGTTACTTGTCCTCCGGTTGTTTTGAGGCGGACTCGGCCTGACCCAGCAGTGCCAATATGGCGGCATTGCTGCTGCAAAGCACAGGATTCTTGACGGGCTCCCGGTTCTTGTTGGCGCCTTTTTCAGTCACAGCCAGTTCCTTGGCATAGTGCTCAAAGGCATTGGCGTGAGCCGCCACATAATCCCCGCTCAAGATCAATGGATATTCCAAAGCGCTCGCCAACTGGAACAGGGCTTTGACACTGCTGCCCGGCAACTGGGAAGGCGGCAGCAACAAGAGTCCCTGCAGCGGCAGCCTGTGTGCCAAGAGTTGCAACCCCTGACCTTCCAAAGGCTCCTCTATATTGAGCGGCAAAAGGCTGACACCCCGGGTGATAAGCTCCAGTTGCAACAAGATCTCACTCCAGGCCGGCTGCTTGCCAAGCGGCAGATAAAGAAGTTGCCAGCGGGGTTTCTGGCGCAGCAACTGCTCGCTGCGGGCGCCGACATAGTGAGCCAGACGGCTTTCGAGCCAACTGCGGACAAATGCGCCGTCGAGGCGTTCATCGAGTTGGGTGTCCAATACTTGCAACCAATGGCGCAAGCGCCGACAACACAAGGCGATGGGATAGAGGGCACTGAATTCATCCAGCAAGCGGCCAAAGCGGGCACTGCTGAGAGAAAGTGCCGCCTCGGTGAGACTGCTGCTGAACTTCAGCCAGTCGTCGTCTTCATTTTCTTGCTGCAGCTGTTTTTCTGTCTGGCCACTGAGCAGTGGCTTGACCTTGCTGATGGCCACGCCCTGCTCAAGCCAGGAGAGGATTTCACGGATCTGTTGCACCTGCTCCTGAGTGTAGAGTCTATGGCCCTTGGGGGTGCGCTGCGGGATAACCAGTCCAAACCGTCGCTGCCAGGCGCGCAAGGTGACAGGATTCACCCCGGTCAGTCTGGCGACTTCGCCGATGGAAAGGTTGGCAATGTTATCAGTAGGCATAACGCAGTTTTAACTCCTGTGGATGAGGGTTGAGATAAACCTGGGCCGCAATATACGGCTGCGGATGCTCCCTCAAGTAGTGTTTAATCAATGTCAGCGGCACCAACAGAGGTTGCAACCCCTGACGATATTCATCTATCACCTGACTAAGCTCAGCCTTCTGTGCCTTGGTCAGTTTTTGTTTGAAATAGCCCTGAATGTGTTGCAGCGCACTGGTGTGATTGCGGCGACTTGCCTTATTTTTCAGCGCCTCCATAAAGCCTTCGAAGTAACGCCGGGCAGTTTCCTGCAAGTCTTCACCACCTTCAGCCAGCAAGGGGCCAAGTTGGCGATAATGAGCCGGACTGTGCGCCAACAAGAGGTATTTGTATCTGGCATGAAATTGGGTCAATTTATGCAGGCTCAAGCCGGAGTGCAGCAGACACTGCCAGTCGTGGAAGGCGTACACCCGGGTGAAAAAGTTTTCCCTGATCACCAAATCGTTCAAGCGCCCCTCTTCTTCAACCGGCAGTTGTGGCCAGCGTTGCATCAGGGCCTTGGCGAACACACCTATGCCACTGCGATTCCCCTGATCGCCGCCTTCCTTGTAGACAGTGACCCGTTCCATGCCGCAGGTAGGTGATTTGGCACAAAGCAGATAACCGCTTAAAAACCCCAACTCAGCGACTTTTTGCTCACTGAAACTTTGCAGGCTCTCGGTTACATCCAGGCTGGCATCACGGCTCTGGATCCTAATCTCATCACCGCGGCGCACCTGACGTATGCTCTTGCGCGGCGCGCCCATACCTATCGCCATCTCAGGACAGACGTGCACAAAGTCGAAATGTTGCCTAAGTTCCTGCTGGCAATAGACAGAATTCTTATGACCACCGTCAAAACGCACCTGCTGCCCCAACAGGCAGGCACTGATACCCAGTTGAATTCGCTGCGGCTCAAACTTGTACATATTGAGAATCCTTGTATAACCTTGTAGTAGATTAAGGCATACACCTGTACAAGGATCAAGTTTTTGTACAATATTTTTTTAGTAAAGAAGGATCGACTTGCCGGGCAAGTCATACAAGACCTTAAAAGGAGTCGAGCTCAGAAAACCTGAGCTGTCTGCTGGCGAAGTAGCACCCATCTTGGATGAAACCTGTAACGCAAAGGCATTTAAGAGAGATTCGAAGGGAGATAAAAAACGGGAGCCTTGAGCTCCCGTTTTCTGTCATTGATATCTTTCACTGCAGGGCACTAACGCCTGAAATTATTGCTTGCCGGCCCCCAGACGCTCAACCAGGAGTACCAGGCCAATTCCAGCGGCGGCACACAAGAGCGCCAACCCCAACTGATGCGGCTGCTGTGTCAGTTGCTCAAAGCCAAAGGGTGACAGGTTTTGCTGCACCAGGGGTACCTGCTCACCATGGGAATTGGTGCGCCAGCTCAGCGTCTGTTTCCAGGGCCAGATCTTGCCCAGCGTTCCCAGCATAAGCCCGGTAAGGAAGATAAGGGTGGCATCGTGAAAGCGCCGCAGCAACGCCGACAGCAGATGGCTGAAACTCAGGATACCTATCACGGCGCCGACAGCAAAACAGCCGAGAATGTCCAACTGGATATTCTTGGCCGCCGCCAGCACGGCTGGATAAAGCCCCAACAACAAGAGGATAAAGCTGCCGGATATCCCTGGCAGTATCATGGCGCAAATGGCAATGGCACCGCCAACAAAAATATTAAAGTAGCTGGCCTCCAACTCGACCGGGCTCAGCACGGTAATGCCCCAGGCAAAGGCCACTCCCAACGCGAATATCAATAGTCGCGGCAGTGAAAAACCGCCCTTGACCTGGCGCAGCATATGCACCACAGAGATAAGGATCAGCCCGAAAAAGAATGACCATACAGGAATAGGATGATGTGCCAGCAGGTAAGAAATAAGCTTGGCCAGGCTCAGAATACTGCTGAGGATCCCCGCCAACAGACTCAACAAAAAGGCGCCATTGATATGCGCAAACGCCGCCTTGATGCCGTCACGGCGTATAATGCCCCAAAGACTGGGATTGATACGGCGAATACTTTCCAGCAGGGTGTCATAGATGCCGGTAATAAAGGCTATGGTTCCCCCGGAAACGCCGGGCACCACATCGGCGGCCCCCATGGCCAGCCCCTTGAGGTAGGTCAACAGAAATTTCACTAGGTTTCCTTACTACTGTTTTGATAATTCTCGCGGATTATACCAATCCTGATTGAAGTTGGATTGTCCAAGGAAGTGATTCTTGCACTTGCAAAAGGTTCACCCATTCGCACCTTCCCGAAGAAACCGCCATTTAAGCACAGGCACCAGTTGCTGCCACGCGTTTTTATTCTATCTGTTCAGCCTCAGCTCAGATTGGCGAGCCCCTCGATCATCTCAGCCAATGCTCTTGGTTCTTTCCTTTTAGCTCGTGCCTCTTTCCTTTTAGCTCTTGCCTCTTGGCTCTTGCCAAAGCGCTCGTCAGCATACACACTCATCCGACCAGAGTAATAACAAAAACATTACCCTATACCAACAAAAAACATCAAAAAGGAATACCCACAAGGAATCACTATGAGTAAAACCGCCAATTCGACCCTGAACTTGTATCACAAATGCCGGCGCCTGCCCTTTGGCAATAAGATATTCTCCTTGCTGGTCAGCCGGATGGCGCCCTACTTTGGCAGTATCAAGCCGATAATTACTCAGTTGGAGCCCAACTACTGTGAATGCCTGTTGCGTAAACGCCGCGCAGTGGAGAATCACATAGGTACAGTACATGTCATTGCCATCTGCAACGGCCTGGAAATGGCGATGGGGGTCATGGCCGAGGCTTCAATACCACCTCATCTGCGCTGGATCCCCAAGGGCATGACGCTGGATTACACCGCCAAGGCCGGCAGCGATATCCGCTGTGTGGCCAAGGTTGATGCCAACGCCTGGCAGCCGGGGGATCTCGATGTCGAGGTGCTCGCCTATGACAGCAATGATATCCTGGTGGTCAAGGGCAATATCAGGCTCTGGCTCTCGGCCAAGCCGGCCAAAAACGCGGCCGAGAAGGGATCATAATTTGAAACAAGCGAGCACTTCCCTCATTCGGGTTTGATTGCTAACTTGGCTCTGTTAATAAAAGCCATAGATGGTATACAAAAATAGGCAGGGAAAAGATGCAGGGACAGCCGGTCAAAATCAGTCACAACCCCAATATCGATGCCGTCAGAGGGCTGGCGGTATTAGGGATATTCTTTCTCAATGTGAGTTTTATGGGCGTCACCTTATATGGTTATGCGCCCTTTCCCGAGTTTCATTTAACCGATGCCATTACCGAAACCCTGAGTAATTTTCTGCTGGAGGGACGCTTCCTCAGCCTGTTTTCCATGCTCTTCGGTGTCGGCCTCTATATTCAACAACAGAATTTCCTCGCCAGAGGATTGGAACCCTTCCCCTTAATACGCTCGCGCTTACTCTGGCTGATGCTCTTTGGGGCGCTGCACAGCCTGTTTATCTGGCCGGGGGATATCCTGCTCACCTATAGCATTTGTGGCTTCCTCACCTGGCATTATCGTAACCTGGAGATTGAAGCCCAGCAAAGGCGGGCACTGCTCTTTATCGCCATCGGCATCCTGGCCTATGGCCTGATGATCTTTCTGCCGGGTGATGAAGCCTGGATCCGCGGCAACGCCCTCTTCAATGAACAATACAGCGCCTGGACCGGCAGCTATGGCGAGCAGTTGCTGATGCACCTGTTTATGACCTTGCTGATGCTGATTTCCCTGCCATTTACTCTGCTGTGGTTTATCAGCGGTGTGATGCTGCTGGGGATCAGCCTGTATCGTCGCGGGCTGTTTGACCAAGGTTTACCCCAAGGCAAATTGGGGAAATTGCTGACACTGAGCTTACTGCTGTCGCTGGCGGACACGATTCTCAGCCTGCAATCCCGCCCCAAACTGGTGATGCTTTCCGATATTCTGGTCATGCTGAGCGCCATTCCCATGGCTATCATCTATGCGCATCTGTTGGTTAAGTTCGGCCGCCGCCTGCCATGGCTGCAAATGCGCCTGCAGGCGGTTGGCCGGATCCCCTTGAGCCTGTATATTCTGCAGTCCTGTTTTGGGATCTGGCTGTTTCGCCATCAGGCGCCCGAATTGCTGCTGACACTTGAGCGCATAGACTACCTGGCCATAGCCCTGGGTTATGCCTTGGTGCAGATGATACTGGCCGGCTGCTATCTTAGGTTCTTCAACCAAGGGCCGCTGGAATGGCTCTGGCGTCGTCTGGCCTTTGGCAAGAAGCCAATCAATAATGCCATCAATACTCACGAGTCAAACACATGAAGCACAAAGGAAAAGTCAGCCATTGGCAGGACGATAAAGGCTTTGGGTTTATCAGCCCCAATGACGGCAGTGAACGGGTGTTTCTGCACATTAAGTCACTGAGCCTGAGCGGTCGCAGGCCACAAGTGGGCGACGTGCTGACCTTTGAAATCACCCAGGATGACAAGGGTCGGCGCCAGGCAAAACAGGCCTTCTTTCCCGAGGACAGGGGCAGACTCAAACAAAAACAGCGTCAGCAGAATAAGCGCAGCAGTCACAAGTCTTTCATCGGTAAGCTCACCGCCCTGTTTGCCCTGCTGCTACTGGCTTTAGTGGCACTGGATAAGCTGCCGCTCTTGGTGCCCGTCTGGTATCTGCTGCTGAGCCTTCTCTGTTATTGGCTCTATACCCGCGATAAAAAGGCCGCTGAAACTGGCCGCTGGCGCACCAAGGAGTCGACCCTGCAACTGACCGGCTTGCTCGGTGGTTGGCCCGGCGCTTTACTGGCACGCCATCAGTTTCGCCACAAGACCAGTAAAACAAGTTTCAGACTCCTGTTCTGGTGCTGTGTCGGCCTCAACCTGTTGGTGCTTGGCGCCGCTCTTAAGCTGGGATGGCTGGCACTGCTGCCCGAGATAGCCTTTTAACGGTTGGCTCTAAACTCAAGGGCAAGCTCACCTATCAAGCAGGCTCAATCATCTAGGCTTAATCAAGTAAGCTCAGTGCCAGCTTGCGGCCGCGCTCGGCAGCATACTGCCGACTGACGAGCTGGGCCGAGACTATCGCCCCCTCTTTAATCAAACACAACTGCCCGGCCAACTCACGAGCGCGCTCGTTGCCAAGCCAAGGCGACAACTTCTGCTCAAGCTCATTTTGAACCCTGGCCTTATGCTCACGGCAGAGACGATTTACCGGATGCTCGGGTGAGGGATACTCGGCGGCGGTATTGATAAAGAAACAGCCGCGAAACTGGCTCAGGGATTCAACCCGGCTGTTGAACCAATCATCCAGGGCGTTAAACAGCTCATGAACCAGCTCCGTCGGCGTTTGCGCCGCCTCCAGCCTTTGATTCAACCAATCAAAAAACAGCTGATCGCGATAACGCACCACGGCCAGCACCAGAGCCTCCTTACCCTCGAAATGATGATAAAGGGTCTTCTTGGCTATGCCGGCCTCGGCCAGAATTTGATTGATGCCCACCCCATGCACACTCTCTCGATAAAAGAGTTCAAAGGCACCGGCAAGCAGTTGGGAAACCTTGTCCATCTCACGCTCCTTAACGATTCAATCTGAGTTTGACAAAAGTAGAACGGTCTGTCTACCATAAAAAGTAGACCGATTGTTCTACCAAGCAAAAATGCTGACAACCAAAGGAAAACAGATATGGACAACACACCGCCCCTGACCGCAACACCTGCTGCAAAAAACACAGCCCAAGCGGCGACAAACCGTTGGCAGGCTGCCGCCTGGGCCACACTGGGCGCCGGAAGCTGTATTGGATTACTGGCGGGATTACAGGAGATGCTGACGCAGAACCTGAGCTGGAGTCTGCTGCTGATGGCATCATTCGGCGCCACTATGGTGTTGCTCTACGCCCTGCCCCAAAGCCCGCTGGCGCAGCCGAAAAACATCTTCTTCGGCCATCTGCTCACCTGCGCTCTGGGCCTCTTGTTATTGCACACCTTGGGAGTGTCGCCGCTGACACTGGGGCTGGGAACCGGCCTGGGTGTCGGCCTGATGATGCTGACCAACACCACACATCCACCGGCCGGCGCCAACCCCTTGCTGGTGATGCTGGCCGGGGCCGACTGGCAGTTTTTGCTAACCCCTGTGGTTTCGGGGTTGCTGCTGATCCTCGCTTTCGGTTGGGCCTATCACAAGGGCCTGTATATCAAGGGGATCAGCAAGCATAGCTGGCCTAAAACCAGCTGAGGGCAACACTTATCACCACGCCGGTGATCAGCAGCTGCATCAGACAAAAACCCATGATATCCCGGGCCTTGAGCCCGGCAATGGCCAGCACAGGCAGCGCCCAGAAAGGCTGGATCAAGTTGGTCCAGGCATCCCCCCAGGCCACCGCCATGGCCACCCTGGCGACATCGGCGCCAAGTGCCTCGGCGGCCGGCAACATGATAGGTGCCTGTACCGCCCACTGGCCGCCACCGGATGGCACGAAGATATTCACCACCCCGGCGCTGATAAAGCTCCAGAATGGCAGTGACTCGGCGCTGGCAATGGCAACAAAACCCGAAGAGATACTCTGTGCCAACCCGGACTGTACCATCACCGCCATGATGCCGGCGTAGAAGGGAAACTGGATCACTATCCCGGCGCCGCCCTTAATCGCCTCATTGAGACTGACCAGCAGACTGCGCGGCGTCTGGTGCAGGGTTATCGCCAGGAACAGAAACAGGAAGTTGACTATGTTGAGGTTAAGACTGCCCCCCTGAACAAAGAACCAATACCCCAGATACCCGAGACCACACAGGCCCACCAGGATCCCGAGTATCCGGCTGTTCTCCAGATAGTCGGCCGGGCGTTTGTTCTCACTCTGAGTCGGCGCAGCATCCTCGAGCAGCGCAGGATCGACTATCACTGACTCTTTGTCATCCGGCAGCATAAAGCGATTGACCAGCGGCATTATGATAAACAGCAAGGCAAGTAGCAGCAGATTAAAGCCGGCAAAAATAGTTTCCGAGGTAGGAATAATGCCTATCTGCGCCTCGGCAAAGTGTCCTGGTGTGGCCACTGTCAAGGGCACTGAGCCCGCCAAGCCGCCATGCCAGACCACAAAGCCCGAATAGGCGCTAGCCACCAGCAAACGGTAATCCACCTTGACCCGGCGCGCCAACGCCTTGGCAAACAGGGCACCAACCACCAAACCGAACCCCCAGTTAAGCCAACTGGCCGCCAAGGAGACCAAGGTCACCAGTATGATAGCCTGCGGCGCGCTGCGGGCCAGAGACGCTATGGCATCCAGCAACTTCTTCACCGGCGGCGAGCTGGCCAGCATAAAACCGGCCACCAACACCAGCAACATCTGCATCGAGAAACTGAGCAGGTTCCAAAAACCGCTGCCCCAATAACCCAGCACTTCTACCGGTGTCTTTTGCTGGCCGAGCATGGCGGCAGCAAACACCAATAAAGTAAGCAGGAGCACAAAGATATAGGGATCGGGCAGATACTTATCCACCAGCTTGACCAGTGGCCGGGAGGCGCGATTGAGCATAGGGGTTTCCTTGAGTCTTATTATGATTATTCTGCGGAGAGCTGATTTAGGGAAGGTGCGAATAAGTCCTCGTGGCACTCTGGCTTGCACAGCAATTGGCGTTCAAGGCATCTGACTGAAGGCATGCCGGGGCATGTCGAAGTCGGATAACGCAGAGAGCCGGTTGCTGTGAAAGCCCCGAAGGGCGTAGCTTACAGGCCTGCCTGCTGTGTTGTGCTTCTTGCAAAGGACTAGGGCCATTTGCGGCGAACCACGCCTTGCATCCAAGCCCGTAAGCCGACGCAGAGCACACATGGGACTTGTTCGCACCTTCCTTAGCTTTCACTTTTTTATCAATAGCCTACACAAGTCTGCCCGTGGGATAAAGCCCGACAAAAGTACACTATAACCCTAAGCTGTAAATGCCGCAGTCCAACTGCTAAGATAGCGCCACCTTCAGGACAGAGGATCCCCAAATGAGAATGTTGCTTGCTGTGGTGGTTATCGCCGCAGTTATTTTTTACTTTTTCACCACTATGAATGGCCAGAAACTGGCAAAAGAGAATGTTGCCAAGGGCGAGGTATTTCTTGAGGCCAACAAGCATAAAGAGGGGGTGGTCACCACAGACTCGGGGCTGCAGTATCAGTTACTGCACAAGGGGCAAGGCCAGGTTCATCCGGGTCCCAAGGATAAGGTGACAGTGCACTACCATGGCACCCTGATTGACGGCACTGTGTTTGACAGCTCGGTCGATCGCGGTGAGCCCATCGCCTTTCCACTCAATCAGGTGATCAAGGGCTGGACCGAAGGGGTTCAGTTGATGACAGAAGGCGACAAGATGCGCTTCTTTATTCCCAGCAGTCTGGGCTACGGCAATCGCTCTGCCGGCTCGATCCCGCCGGGTTCGGTACTGATTTTTGATGTGGAGTTGCTCAAGATCAACTGACAATCCCCAACAACAAGCCCGGCCAAAGCCGGGCTTGTTAATTGGCACTTTTCTCACTCAAACCCAACTCTCACAACACGCTCCCTTATTTACGAGTTTGCAACTCCGGGCCTCGTCCATTCAGAATCTGGATGCTGGCAACTCAGGGCGCCAGCGCTTCACGGGTAAATTCCGAGTGGTCACACTCGGGGCAGTCGGGAATAACGCCTGGAAACTCAAAGTCCATCTCATGGCCGCAGTTACTGCAGACCATTTTACCCTGACTGACGATATCGCCGCTCTGATAATAGCCATGGTGTTTGAATTCATGGGCCAGTTCGTGCCACTCCACCTGGCTGCGGTCGCTGATTTCACCCAACCAGTGCCAGAGGGTATTTTCCAGCGTCAGCATAGTAGGGCTGTAACTGATGTCATCTTCCGTTTGGCTCTGAATATAGCTGGCGATATCCCGCTTGAGGAATTCCTCGACCAGAGACAGCTCGGCCTCACCGGCCTGCTGCTTGATAGCCAAATACTCTTTCCCTTCCTTGATAGAATTAAATAAGCTCTTCACTGTCAATGAGTTATCTTGGTCATACTGTTGTTTGACTCTGTCAATCAAGGCCTGATACAGCGCCAGTAACTCCGTACTTCTCTCACTCATGGCCAATACTCCTTTAAGACGAACCTTTCTTAATGACTCACTTCTGGTTTATTCTATGCAGATCTAAACGGCGCAGTATAGCGCGCATGTCAAAATAATGGGCGGCATTGCCGAAAAACCTGATGCAAGAGCAATATAATCCCTCAGAAATCGAAGCCAAAGTGCAAACGCACTGGGCAGAAAAGAAAACTTTTGAAGTCACCGAAGATCCGAGTAAAGAGAAGTTCTACTGTCTCTCTATGTTCCCCTATCCTTCAGGTCGGCTGCATATGGGACACGTGCGTAACTACACCATAGGTGACGTAGTTTCCCGTTTCCAGCGTCTGCAGGGTAAAAATGTGCTTCAGCCCATCGGCTGGGATGCCTTCGGTCTACCGGCAGAAAATGCCGCGATCAAGAACGCCACTGCGCCGGCGCCTTGGACCTATGAAAACATAGATTACATGAAGAACCAGCTGAAAATGCTGGGTTTTGGCTACGACTGGAGCCGTGAAATTGCCACCTGTACCCCGGAATACTATCGCTGGGAACAGTGGTTCTTCACCAAACTGTATGAAAAAGGCTTGGTGTACAAGAAGACCTCTTCGGTCAACTGGTGCCCCAATGACCAGACAGTGCTGGCCAACGAGCAGGTTATCGATGGTTGCTGCTGGCGCTGCGACACTGTAGTGGAGCAGAAAGAGATCCCTCAGTGGTTCATCAAGATCACTCAGTACGCCGAAGAGCTGTTGAATGATATCGATACCCTCGAAGGTTGGCCTGAGCAGGTCAAGACCATGCAGCGTAACTGGATTGGTCGCTCCGAAGGGGTCGAGATGACCTTCAAGGTGGCTGGTTCTGACGATAGCTTCGACATCTACACCACACGTCCGGATACCGTGATGGGCGTGACCTATGTGGCCATTGCCGCCGGTCACCCGCTGGCCGAGAAAGCCGCCGCCAACAACCCGGCGCTGGCAGCCTTTGTTGAAGAGTGCAAGCAGAGCACCGCCTCCGAGGCCGAGCTGGCCACTATGGAGAAAAAAGGTGTTGATACCGGCCTCAAGGCGATCCACCCGCTGACAGGCGAAGAAGTCCCGGTTTGGGCCGCCAACTTTGTCCTGATGAACTATGGTACCGGCGCCGTAATGTCGGTTCCCGGCCACGACCAGCGTGACTATGAATTCGCCACCAAGTATGGCCTGGCGATCAAGGGCGTGATTAAGCCTGCCGATGGCGAGCTGGATATCTCTGAAGCCGCTTACACTGAAAAAGGCATACTGTTCAACTCGGCCGAGTTCGATGGTCTGGACTTTGAAGCCGCCTTCAACGCCATCGCCGACAAGCTGAGTGCCGAAGGCAAAGGCAAGCGCCAGGTTAATTTCCGTCTGCGCGACTGGGGCGTCAGCCGCCAGCGTTACTGGGGCGCACCTATCCCTATGGTGACTCTTGAAGACGGCACTGTGATGCCGACGCCGGAAGAACAACTGCCGGTCATTCTGCCGGAAGATGTGGTCATGGATGGGGTCCAAAGCCCAATCAAGGCCGACAAAGAGTGGGCCAAAACCACAATCAACGGCCAAAATGCCCTGCGCGAAACCGACACCTTCGACACCTTTATGGAGTCCAGCTGGTACTATGCCCGCTACTGCTCGCCCAAGGCAGATCAGATGCTGGATCCAGCCAAGGCCGACTACTGGCTGCCGGTAGATCAATACATAGGCGGTATCGAACACGCCTGTATGCACCTGTTGTACTTCCGCTTCTTCCACAAACTGCTGCGCGATGCCGGTTTGGTTAACTCCAATGAGCCTGCCAAGCGCCTGTTGACCCAAGGCATGGTACTGGCCGATGCTTTCTACTACAGCAACGAGAAAGGCGCCCGCGTTTGGGTATCGCCACTGGAAGTGACTGTGGTTGAGAAAGACGACAAGGGTCGGATCCTCAAGGCGGTGGACAGCGAAGGCCATGAACTGACTTACACCGGCATGAGCAAGATGTCCAAGTCGAAAAACAATGGTATCGATCCGCAAGTGATGGTGGAGAAGTACGGCGCAGATACTGTGCGACTGTTCATGATGTTTGCCGCACCACCGGAGCTGACATTGGAATGGCAGGAGTCAGGCGTGGAAGGTGCCCACCGCTTTATCAAGCGTCTGTGGAAACTGGCCCACGACCATATATCCAAGGGCGAAGCTCCAGCGCTGGATATCGCGGCACTGACCGGCGAGCAGAAAGCGCTGCGTCGCGAACTGCACAAAACCATCGCCAAGGTGACCGACGATATCGGCCGCCGTCAGATGTTCAACACCGCCATTGCTGCTGTGATGGAACTGATGAATGCGCTGCAAAAGGCTCCACAGGAAACCGAGCAGGACAGAGCCCTGATGGCCGAAGCCCTGTCGGCCATTGTGCGTCTCTTGTACCCCATCACCCCGCACCTGAGCTTCAACCTGTGGCAGGAGCTGGGAATGGAAGGCGATATCGAGTCAGCCAGCTGGCCTGAAACCGACGAATCCGCACTGGTCGAAGACAGCAAGCTTATCGTGGTGCAGGTCAACGGTAAGCTCAGAGCCAAGATCACTGTGGCGGCCGATGCTGCCAAGGAAGAGGTCGAAGCCCTGGGTCTGGCCGATGAACAGGTGATGAAGCACACCGAAGGCAAGACCATCCGCAAGGTGATCTATGTTCCCGGCAAACTGCTGAACATAGTCGCCAACTGAGAAAAAACAGGACATCCATGCTGAAACTATCTTTAAGCGTGAAGCAGTTGATGTTCGCCCTGCTGGCACTGGTCGTTATGACCAGTGCCGGTTGCGGCTTTCAACTCCAGGGAAGTTATTCCATTCCGCCCGAGCTCAGCAAGCTGAGCCTGGAGAGCAGCGACAAATACAGCGAGCTGAGCCGCCTGGTGCGTGAACGTCTGCGTCTCAACAATGTCGGCATAGAGGAACCCGCCAAGGGCATTCCCCGGCTGGTGCTGCTGAGCGACACTCTGGAGCGCTCAACCTTGTCGCTCTACCCCACAGGCAACGTCGCCGAATATGAACTCATCTACCATGTGCGTTTTGCCGTGTCTCTGCCGGGCAAGGAAGCACAGCCTTTCGATGTGGAAATCCGCCGCGATTATCTCGACGACCCCCGCACCGCCTTGGCCAAGAGCCGCGAGATGGAGTTGCTGGTCAAAGAGATGCGCATTCAGGCCGCCGATAACATCATCCAGACTCTGGCCGCCATCGAGGTGAACTGATGCGGGTCTATCCGGATCAGTTACACCGGCAGTTGTCGCCGCTGAAATCCTGCTATCTGCTGCTGGGCGACGATCCCTATCTGCTGGACAGCAGTAAGCGGCAAATCCTGGCTGCCGCCCGTAGCCAAGGCTTTGAAGAAAGATTACAACTAACTCAGGAAGCCAACTTCAACTGGCAGGATCTCGCCAACGAATGGCACGCCATGAGCCTGTTTGCCAGTCGCAGGATCATAGAGCTCAACCTGCCACAGGCCAAGCCGGGCGCCGATGGCGGCGCCATGCTGCAAAGCCTTATCGCTGAACAAAACCCGGATATCTTGCTTATCATCGACGGCCCCAAGCTTGGCCGCGATCAGCAAAACAGCAAATGGTTCAAGGCCCTGGACAGTCAAGGTCTTTATGTTCCTTGCGCCACCCCCGAAGGGGCTCAGTTCCAGCGCTGGCTCGACGGCCGTATTCAATACTATCGGCTCAATCTCAAAAACGATGCCAGAGCCATGCTGTATGCCCTCTACGAAGGCAATCTGCTGGCGGCCGATCAGGCGATGCAACTGCTGCAACTGCTGGCCGGCGCCCGTCCTGTGGACAGCGAAGAGTTGAGCCGCTACTTCGAAGATCAATCCCGCTTCAGCGTGTTTCAATTGACCGATGCCCTGCTGGCCAACCAACAGGATAAGGCCCAGCATATCCTCGCCCAGCTCAAGGCCGAAGAAACCGCCATGCCCATTATCCATTGGGCGCTGCAAAAAGAGCTGACCTTGCTGCTGACGCTGCAATCGGCCCGCAGTCAGGGCGAGAGCCTCAATAGCCTGTTCGGCAAGCATAGAATTTGGGACAAGCGCAAGCCGCTCTATCAGGGCGCCCTCACCCGGCTGAGCCTGGAAGCCATAGAGTCCATGCTGGCTATCGCCTCCAAGCTGGAGCTGGCACTGAAACAGCAAGGCCAGGAAAACTGGACCGGCCTGTCCCATCTGTGTTTGCTGTTCGATCCCAAGGCGGCGCGCCATCTTGGCCATATTGAGTTCGACTGAGGAGACAGGATGCGTATCGGGCTGATGGGCGGTACTTTCGACCCTGTTCATTATGGTCACCTCAAACCCGCGGCCGAAGTCAAAGCCCGGCTAGAGCTGGATAAGCTCTGGTTGCTGCCGAACCATATTCCGCCGCACAAGGCCAAGGCCACCGCCAGCAGCGAGCAGCGCCTGGCCATGCTTAAACTGGCCTGCGACGAGTTCCCCGATATGGACATTTGCGATATCGAGCTCAAGCGCAATGCCCCCTCCTACAGTGTCGCGACGCTGGAAGCGCTGCAGCAGGCTTTCCCAGGCGCCGAATTTCAATTCATCATGGGTACAGATTCCTTGCTGTCGCTGCCGAGCTGGCATCAATGGCAGCGGCTGTTTTCCCTGTGTAACCTGGTGGTTTGCCAGCGCCCGGACTGGCACCTGCCAAAGGACGCCGAAATCCAAACCGAACTGGCCCAAAGAAGCTGCTCAGTCACCCAGGCCTTGGCAGCAAGAGACAAGGGCCAACATCAAAGCGGCAAAATCATCAGCCTCTCGGTCAAGCCGCAGCCCTTCTCCTCCACGGCCATTCGCCGCGCCATCGCCGCCGGTAACATTAATGCCTGCCGCGCCGCCATGCCCAAAGCCGTGCTCGAATATATAGTTACAAACCGTCTCTATCTTGGCGGTTAACTGCGGTGGATGGGCGATAAATCCTATGGGACTTGCCCGCCAGCGCTGATATACTACTGCGCTTGATCAAAAACATGAGAGGATCTTCAGCGTGCAAGGCACAGAACTGAAACAATTTGTTGTCGACAAGGTCGATGATCTCAAGGCCCGGGACATAGTCGTGCTGGATGTCAGCAAAAAGTCCAACGTGACCGACTTTATGGTTATCTGCTCAGGCACATCCAAGACCCATGTTCGCGCCATTGCTGAAAATGTAGTTGCCGAAGCCAAACAAGCCGGTATGCAACCTCAGGGCGTAGAAGGCCGCGACAGCAGCGACTGGGTTCTGGTGGATCTGGGTGATGTGATTCTGCATGTGATGCAGGAGCAAACCCGCGAACATTACCAGTTGGAAAAACTCTGGTCTGACGCCAACGCCTGATGAAACTGCAACTCGTTGCCGTAGGCACCAAAATGCCGGACTGGGTCAGCAAGGGTTTCGCCGAGTACCAGCGCCGCTTCCCCAGGGACATGGCGCTGGAGCTGGTTGAAATCCCCGCCGGCAAGCGGGGCAAGAATGCCGATATCGCCCGTATTCTGCAAAAAGAGGGCGAAGCCATGTTGGCCGCGATCCCCAAGGGCAACCATATCGTCACTCTGGATCTGCCGGGCAGGAACTGGACGACTCCGGAGCTCGCCTCTGCCATGGAAAAGTGGCAGCTCGATGGCCGGGATGTCAGCCTGCTGATAGGCGGCCCGGAAGGCCTGGCTCCTGCCTGTAAACAAGCCGCCAGCCAAAGCTGGTGTCTGTCGGCCCTGACCCTGCCCCACCCTTTGGTGAGAGTCGTGGTGGCTGAGAGTCTGTACCGGGCCTGGAGCATCAACAACAATCATCCCTACCACAGGGAATAAGGCACCCAAGAGCCACTTGCTTTAGCTGACTTTGCATTAACTGTTTGAGCCGGAGAGAATCCATTGCCGCGTAGAAAGCGAATAACCATGCATGATCACGCCGCCGAGGCGGCACTGTTCAAACGCCGGGCGCTGTTTACCTTTGTCTGCGTGGTCGCTTTGCTCAGCCTGTTGCTCGGCAATCTTTACTATCTGCAGGTGGTGTCTTTCAAAGACTACGAAACCCGCTCCAATGATAACCGTATCCGAGTGGTACCGCTGGCACCCAGCCGCGGCCTGATCTATGACCGCAACGGCAAGCTGCTGGCAGAGAACCTGCCCTTCTACACCCTGGAAGTGATCCCGGAGAAGGTGAAGAACATGCAGCAGACGCTGGATGAACTCTCAACCGTTATCGACCTCAGTCAGGATGAGCGCGACAGCTTCACCGAGTCACTGAAATATCACCGCCGCTTCAAGCCCTTGCCGCTCAAGACCAGGCTGACGGAAGATGAGGTGGCGCTGTTCAGTGTTAACCAACACAGGTTCGATGGTTTCTATGTCGATGCCGGTCTCAAACGCCACTACCCCTACAGCAGCCTGCTGACCCATGTGCTCGGCTATGTCGGCAAAATCAACTCCAGAGACAGAGACGCGCTGGAACGCTCCGGCAGTTGGAAAAACTATGCAGCCACCAAGGACATAGGCAAACAGGGTATAGAAAAGTTCTATGAGAGCCTGCTCCACGGCCTGCCCGGGCATTTGGAGGAAGAGGTCAACAACCTGGGGCGCAGTGTCCGCACCCTCAAGGTGACCCAGCCCGAGCCCGGACAGGATATCTACCTGACACTGGATCTGCAGCTGCAGCAAAAGGCCACCGAACTGCTGGATGGCCGCCGCGGCTCAATCGTGGCGATAGACCCAAGAGACGGCGGTATTCTGGCCATGGTCTCCAGCCCCAGCTATGACCCGAACCAATTTGTGCACGGGATCAGTTCAAAAGCCTACAGCGAGCTGCTCAACAGCCGCTCGCGTCCCCTGATTAACCGCGCAACCCAAGGGCAATATGCCCCGGCCTCCACGGTCAAGCCGCATCTGGCGCTCCTGGGGCTGGAAGATCAAACCATTAGCGAGAAGACCCGCATCTGGGATCCCGGCTTCTGGCAGATCCCAGGGGTCGACCGAAAATATCGCGACTGGAAACGCTGGGGCCACGGCTGGGTGGATGTCTATGACTCCATAGTCCACTCCTGCGATACCTTCTACTACGACATGGCCTACAAGGTGGGCATCGACAAGATCTCCGGCTTTATGGATCAATTCGGTTTCGGTCAGAATACCGGGGTGGATATCTTCGAAGAGTCTGCCGGGGTAATGCCATCGAGGGACTGGAAACGCCTCAAGTACAACCAACCTTGGTACATAGGCGACACCATCTCGGTCGGGATTGGTCAGGGTTACTGGACCACCACGCCTTTGCAGCTGGCCAATGCCACAGCCATTTTGGCCAACCGCGGCAAGCGTTTTACCCCGCACCTGCTCAAGGCCATCAAGGACAACACAGCCCGCATCGAGACGCCGGTGGATGAAAGGCCACCGATAGTGCTGAAAAACAAAAACAACTGGGAGATCATCAACGAAGCCATGCGCCGCACCGCGCAGAAGAGTCGCTTCACCGATGCCAGTTATACTGCGGCGATGAAGACAGGTACCGCCCAGGTCTTCAGCGTTGCCGAAGATGAGAAGTATGATGCGGACACCATTGACGAGCATCTGCGCGATAACGCGCTGATCATCGCCTATGCCCCCTACGAAGATCCAAAAATTGTGCTGGCGGTGGTACTGGAAAACGCCGGTTGGGGTGGCGCCAACGCCGGGCCGGTTGCCCGGGCCATGCTGGACGAATATCTGCTACGGGATACCTGGGAGTTGAAACATGAGCCACAGCCGTAAACCCAATATCTGGCAGAAGATGCATATCGATCTGCCACTGCTGCTAGGCATCCTGGGCCTGATGGGCTTTGGCCTGTTCGTCATCTATTCTGCCAGCGGCGAAGACCTGGCCATGATGGAGCGGCAGCTATTCCGTATGGGATTGTCCCTTGGACTAATGTTGATCCTTGCCCAGATTAACCCCGAGGTATTTCGCCGCTGGGCTCTGCCCATCTATCTTGCCGGGGTCGCGCTGCTGCTGGGGGTGCATTTCTTCGGTGAGATCAACAAGGGCGCCCAACGCTGGCTCAATCTGGGCTTTATGGAGTTTCAGCCGTCTGAGCTGATGAAACTGGCGTTCCCGATCACCATGGCCTGGTTTATCTCCAAGTTTCCCTTGCCGCCGAAGAAGCGTTATCTGGCCGGTGCCGGGGTGATTTTGCTGATCCCCACTCTGCTTATCGCCAAACAACCGGATCTCGGTACCTCAATTCTGGTGGCCGCCTCGGGGATCTTTGTGCTGTTTCTCTCCGGTATGAGCTGGGCCATTGTCGGTGGTTTTATTGCCGCCGTGCTGGCGCTGCTGCCGATTCTATGGTTCTTTTTGATGCACGACTACCAGCGCAATCGAGTGATGACCTTGCTGGATCCCGAGGCCGATCCACTCGGTACCGGCTACCACATCATTCAGTCCAAAATTGCCATAGGCTCGGGCGGACTCTGGGGCAAAGGCTGGCTCGATGGTACTCAGTCGCAGCTGGAATTTTTGCCGGAGCGCCACACCGACTTTATCTTCGCCGTGATCGGCGAGGAGTTTGGCCTCATCGGCAGTCTGCTACTGTTGGCGCTTTATCTCTATGTGATCGGCCGCGGCCTGGTGATCGCCTCCAGAGCCCAAACCAGCTTTGCCCGCTTGCTGGCCGGCTCGCTGACCCTCACCTTCTTCGTTTATGTGTTTGTGAATATCGGCATGGTGTCCGGTATTTTGCCCGTAGTGGGAGTCCCGCTGCCGCTGATAAGTTATGGCGGCACCTCTATGCTGACATTGATGGCCGGTTTTGGCATTCTAATGAGTATTCACACCCATAGACGCTTCATCGACAGATAGGAACGCCTTAGATGCCGACATTCAAAAAGCTGCTCGCCCCTCTGGGCCTGCTGCTAAGTCTCAACCTCAGCGCCTGTGCCACCGCCGAGGTGCCCGCTTCCGAGCAGCTCAAACAGGATTTTATCAAACAGCAACAGAGCCAAGGCTTTAGCCAGGAAGAAGTCGAAAGCTTCCTCGCCTCGGCCCAAAAAAACCAGGCGGTATTGGACGCCATTTCCAGCCCTTGGGAGGCCAAACCCTGGCATCAGTACTACCCCATTTTTCTGACCGAAAAGCGCCTCGAAGCCGGGCTGAATTTCTGGCAGCAACACGAGCAAACCATAGCGCGCGCCGCCAAGACCTATGACGTTGATCCGCAAATCATAGTCGCCATTATCGGTATTGAAACCTTCTACGGCGGTTATATGGGCAAGTACCCGGTGATCGATGCCCTCTATACCTTGGGGTTCTACTACCCGCCACGGGCGACTTTCTTTCGCGGCGAGTTTGCCAAACTGATGACGCTGCTTAAAGAGGAGCAACTCGATAAGGAAACGCTCCTGGGCTCCTACGCCGGCGCTATGGGTTATGGCCAGTTTATTCCTTCAAGCTATCTGGCCTACGCCGTCGACTTTGACGGTGACGGCAAGCGGGATCTGCTGGGCAGTGTCGACGATGCCATAGGTTCAGTAGCCAACTATTTTCACCGTCACGGCTGGAAAGCCGGTGAGCCGGTGGCGCTGGAACTAAGCACAACGGCCACGCCCAAGGCCAAGGTCTGGAAAGGAGAAAAGCTCAATTACCAAGTAGCCGATATCCTCTCCCCCGAGGTGGCTCTGATGGAAAACCGGGATCTGGATGCCAGCCAAAAAGCGCTGCTTATCGAGCTGGAACAGGCCGATGCCAAAGACTATTGGCTGGGGCTGAACAACTTCTATGTAATCACCCGTTACAATCGCAGCCCGCTGTACGCCATGGCAGTTTATCAATTCAGTGAACAACTCAAAGCCCACCATGACAAGACTTAAACTATTGCTGCCACTGACCGCCTCGATTCTGCTGGCCGCCTGTGCCGGCAACTCGGGCCGTTACACCATGAAAGATGATAGGCCTCCGGCCGATGCACCAGATGTCTCCAAGGTGGAAGATGCCCATCCCAGATTCGAGCCCTACAGCAAACAGGGCAACAAGGATTACCAGGTCAGAGGTAAATCCTACCAAGTGATGCCGTCCGGCAAGGGGTACAAGGTTGAGGGACTGGCATCCTGGTATGGTGCCAAGTTTCACGGCCATCTGACCTCCAACGGTGAAACCTATGACATGTACTCCATGTCCGCGGCGCACAAGACATTGCCACTGCCCAGCTATGTCAGGGTCACCAATTTGGCCAACAACAAGAGCG
Source organism: Shewanella indica (assembly GCF_002836975.1). GTDB lineage: Bacteria > Pseudomonadota > Gammaproteobacteria > Enterobacterales > Shewanellaceae > Shewanella > Shewanella indica. Next base: position 100,903 of record NZ_NIJK01000036.1, read on the forward strand.
TAGTGGTCAGGGTCAATGACCGTGGTCCCTTCCATCCCGACCGAGTGATAGATCTGTCCTACGCCGCGGCTTACCGGCTGGACATGCTGAAAACAGGCACCGCCAAGGTCAGACTGGAAGTCCTGTTTGAAGACAGTGAAGAGAGCCAGACCATGGCCGAACTTCGCAGCAACAACCTGCACTATGTACAGGTGATGGCATCCGGCTCGCGCGAACGTCTGCTTGAGTTGGCTTCAGAGCTTGAAAACAAATACCAAGTCAAGAGCCGAATCACAGATGCCAAGTCGGTATACAGGCTGCAACTCGGGCCGGTCAGCCATGAAGGTATTGCCGCCAAATTGCTGGAAAAGCTGAAGCAGGACGGCTTTCCGAGCAGCTATATGGTGACTGAACCAAAAACATAAGCGTTCAAAATTCCACCACATTTTTAACTAATTAAGGAACCTTAACTGAAATTTCCGGTCGACTAATGTTATACTCGCTGCGAATTTCAGCATATTTTCCGACTCCAACCAGAAGACGTATTCAGGTAATGATGAATTTTGTAAAAAGTCCCGCGAAAGCCTTTCTGTTGTTCGCCTGTGCCTCGGTTTCCGCCGCACAGGCCAACAATGCCCCGATAGTCGTCCCAGATGCACCGGACGTTGCCGCCAAGGCTTATGTCTTGATGGATTACAACTCAGGACGCTTACTGGCGGAAAATAACGCCTACGAAAGCCTTAACCCAGCCAGCCTGACCAAGATGATGACCAGCTATGTCATAGGTCAGGAGATCAAGGCAGGTAACGTCTCTGCCGATGACGACGTGACCATCAGCAAGAACGCTTGGTCGAAGAACTTCCCCGACTCATCCAAAATGTTTATCGAAGTCGGCAAGACGGTTAAAGTTTCGGATCTGAATCGGGGTATCATTATCCAATCCGGTAACGATGCCTGTGTCGCCATGGCCGAGCACATTGCCGGAACCGAAGGCGCCTTCGTCGATCTGATGAACTCCTGGGCCAAACAGCTGGGCATGCGTGACAGCTACTTTGAAAACTCCCACGGCCTGGATTCAGACAACCACAAGTCCACCGCCTATGATATGGCGCTGCTGGGCGCGGCCCTCATTCGTGATGTTCCCGACGAATACGATATCTACAAAGAAAAATCTTTTACCTACAACGGTATCAAGCAGTACAACCGTAACGGCCTCTTGTGGGATAACAGCCTCGATGTCGACGGTATCAAGACAGGCCACACCTCGGGTGCCGGCTATAACCTGGTATCCTCGGCCACCAAAGACGGCATGCGCCTGATTGCCGTGGTCATGGGCACCAAGAGTGAAGCCGCCCGTAAGGCCGAGAGCAAGAAACTGCTCAACTATGGCTTCCGTTTCTTTGAAACCATCACTCCTTACAAGGCCGGTGACAGCTTTGTCACCCAGAAGATCTGGTATGGCGACCGTGACACAGTGGACTTGGGTGTAACCACTGACACTCCTGTGACCATCAACCGGGGCCAGGCTAAAAACCTGCAAGCCAACTTCGAACTTACCAAAGAGCTCACCGCACCGCTGGCCAAGGGTGAAGTCGTCGGCCGGGTATACTTCCAGCTTGATGGTAAAGACATTGCCCAGTTCCCACTGGTGACATTGGAAGAAGTCAACGAAGGCAGCTGGTTCAGCAAGCTGATGGACTACTTCAAGCAGATGTTTGCCGGCTGGTTCAGCTAAGCCAATAAATTGTGAGAGAATGCCGCCTGCGGGCGGCATTCTTGTATCTGCCCAAAACATTGATATCAGCAGTGCCTGAGGTCATTTATCCTTGCAGCGCAAGAATAAAGCAGAAATGATCGGGCCTTGGTGAATTTTTTTGCTATACTCCGCGCCCGCCCGGGTTATCCCGGCACTTGGCGTATACTCAGGCCTGAGCTTCCGGCATTTGGGCCGCCGACACCCGAAATAGCTAAGACACACGCCAAGCGGTTGAATACAGGAATATCGAGATGAAGTTTGAATCTTATAGTTTTGCCCCCGAAATACTCCGCGCGCTCAAAGAGTGCGGTTATGAGAGCATGACACCGATTCAGAGACAGGCCATCCCTGCGGTTCGCCGCGGTCAGGACGTACTGGCCAGCGCCCAGACGGGCACAGGCAAGACAGCCGCCTTTGTGCTGCCTATTTTGCAGCGCCTGCAGGATAACCCGCTCGAACTCAAACCCGGCAATATCCGGGCCCTGATCCTGGCACCAACCCGTGAGCTGGTGTCCCAGGTTGCCGACAATGCCCGCCAATACGGCAAATACTTGCAGTTGTCGGTGGCCACCCTGTTTGGCGGCGTCAAGTCAGCATCTCAGGTCAACAAGCTCAAGCAAGGCGCCGACATAGTGGTAGCCACTCCGGGGCGTTTACTGGAACAACTACTGGCCGGTAACCTGAGCCTGGGCTCGCTGGAAGTGCTGGTGCTGGATGAAGCCGACCGTATGCTGGATATGGGCTTTATCAACGATATCAACAAAATACTTCAGAGCGCCGCCAAGCAGCGGCAAAATCTGATGTTCTCGGCCACCTTCTCTGGCGCGGTAAGGCGCCTGGCCGATGAGATAATGAACAAGCCCAAGGTCATCACGGCCGACCGCCAAAACACCACAGCGGTGACCGTCAGCCAGGTAGTCTACCCGGTAGAGCAGCGCCGCAAGCGTGAACTCCTGTCTGAACTTATCGGGCGCAAGAACTGGCAGCAGGTGCTGGTGTTTACCGCCACCCGTGAAGATGCGGATCATCTGGTCAAGGAGCTGAATCTCGACGGTATCGCCAGTGCCGTGGTGCACAGTGAAAAAGCCCAGGGCAGCCGCCGCCGGGCGCTCAGAGAATTCAAGGAAGGCAAGGTACGGGTATTGGTATCCACCGAAGTGGCCGCCCGCGGCCTGGATATTCCGGATCTCGAGTATGTGGTCAATTACGATCTGCCCTTCCTGGCAGAGGACTATGTGCACCGTATCGGTCGCACCGGCCGCGCCGGCAAGACGGGTGTCGCCATCTCTTTTGTCAGCCGCGAAGAAGAGCGCACCCTGGCCGACATTGAAAAACTGATCGGCCAAAAACTCAAGCGCATCATGATGCCAGGCTATGAAGTGAGTAATCGCGATCTCCTGCTCAAGCAACTGCAAAAGCGCCGCAGCTTCGCCAAGAAAAAACCGGGTGCCAGCAGCGCCTCGGAGCAGGTCGCAGCGGAAAAGAGCATGTCCGGCCGCAGAGTTAAGGTTAAAGTCGGCTCCAGCGGCATCAAGCCAAAGAAGCTCAAGTGAGCCGCCCCGCTTGACGGGCTTTTGCTCCTATGTTGAACCATTAAAAAGCCGCGCACTGCGCGGCTTTTGGCTAATTGGGTTTTAGCTGGACTTTCTACCGGCTGGAAACACTCGCGTTCTCGGCGGCAAAGCTTGCTCCCCTAAGGGATAAGCGCTTTTGTTTACCGAATTCAAAGCAAGGCGTGGAACTGCGCCAACCACTGAGGATGAGCAGGCCAAGCCGGCGCTGTAACCAACTTGCCGTCAGTAATCGCTTCTGTCACCTCGATATCGGCATATTCACCACCGGCTTGGCGCACTTCTGGGGCACAGGCGGGATAAGCCGACACCTTCTTGCCCTGCACCACTCCAGCGGCGGTCAGCAGTTGCGCCCCATGACAGACGGCGGCAATCGGCTTATCCGCCTTGGCAAAGGCTCGAACCAGCTCAAGCACTTCATCATAGAGACGCAGATACTCGGGTGCTCGGCCGCCGGGGATCAGCAGCGCATCAAAGTCATCGGCACTTATCTGTTCAAAGTCACCATTGAGAACGAAATTGTGCCCAGTTTTTTCACTGTAGGTTTGATCGCCTTCAAAATCATGAATAGCCGTCCTGACAGTATCACCGGCCTCTTTTTCAGGGCACACGGCAGTCACCTTATGGCCCACCATCTGCAGCGCCTGAAACGGCACCATGATTTCATAGTCTTCCACATAATCACCGGCAAGGATCAATACGTTAGCCATTGTCTTCTCCTGTTATTCCATCGACTCACCATCAGACTCATCTTAACCAAGCCCATAGAGGCAGAGGTAACATCCGACTACTACCTCACCCTGTTCATTAAACAACCCAGTTGCCCGGCAGACAAGAGATATCCTTGAGATTGAAAAATTTACAGTAAGATAGCGGCGAAGACAGATCGGATAACTGTCTTACTGATAACCATTGTGGTGGTTTTTCTTTGTCTACCTGATATTGATAACTGCAACATAGGGTATACTCAGCGCCCCATCCATATCTCTTATACGCGGAAATACAATGACAGAACAAAGCTACAATCAGGCCTTGCTGGCATTAACCCAAGCCGGCCTCGCTGCTTTGGTGGAACGTAACCATGCCGCCGGCAGCATCAAGACCCCGGCAGCGGAAAGTCATTTCCTCTGCAACTGGATGGTGCAGTCACTAAAAGAGAAACGTTTCTCAAAGTTAGTGGCAGAAGATCTCACTCGCTGGATAAGAGAGGGCCGAAGCCTGGGTGCCGGTGCCAAGTTACCCGAGGTGCTTCAACGTATCCAGGCGCAGTATCTGCCAGCCATCAATAATGCCGCAGTGGGGCAATCGCTCCAGAACCTGATTACCGAGCTCCAGGCCGAAGGCTGGCTCGTCATCCTCGACTGTGAAGTAAGCGGTAAACTCAAATTAGACAGCCAGGGGCAAAACAGCTTGGTGATCTCCACAGAGCAGTATCAGCAGCATCTGCTCGATGGCAACTTGATTAAACCCATCACCCTTTACATCCGCGCCGACGAGCAGTTGATTGCCCAGTTTGCTGTCAAACATGCGCTTCTATTCAGCCAGGGGGATAAGAAAGCCAGTTGCATCAAGCACCATAAGGCTTATCGACTCTATCCTGATAACCAACAGCCTGCATTGGCATTGCTCAAGGCTTAACTTTCAGCATCGGAAATGACCTTGGAAGTGGCACTGGTGAACACTCTCACCGCAAGAGCTATTTCCCGGTTTATCAGTCCCCCGGCCAAGTTCGCTGAATCCACTTTATGTTCAATCATGGGGGAAAGGTCAAAGGGTTGCGGCTTTCGGCCGCTGCCACAGCGGCTAGCATAGCTTTCAGCTAAAAGTTCCTAAGTTAGTATTGGCGAGCTTCCGGCCACGGTGTAGCCCATCACCTGTGGTGCACCTTTCGCACAGGCGATCCTGTGACTCGCTGCAAGTACGTCCTTGTAAGCTCTGCCTCGCCATCCCTGGCTCGGAAGGTCACAGTTCCGCCTGTGCCTGAAAAATAGGTGTGTGTCTGCAAACTCTTCAGATATTCCAAGCTACTCAGCGCTAACACAGCTAATAATGGGTGTCTTTGTTGTTTTTTGTTGTTTTTAGTCAAGCCTGGGCGAAACATCAAAAAGATATGGCTGTCCTATCTTTTTTCTTTGACGACAACTGCCTGATTTTATCCACTATCCAGCCACGTCTATGCTCGTAACTGCGCCCCGACAGTGCATCTTCACCACACAAAAATGCCCTTCTGACGCAACGGTTAATCACGTGGTAAAAGGGCGTACTTTCAGCATCTATCAACTGGCGACGGGCAGTGGTCATAACCAACCTCGACTGAGCTTTGATGGGTATTTCAAAGCCTAGTCAAGGCTGGGCGAAACATCAAAAAGATATGGCTGTCCTATCTTTTCCGTGGTCATGGTAGTGTTCATAAATCTGTGTCATTTGAGTAATATACACCCAANAGCTGGGCGAAACATCAAAAAGATATGGCTGTCCTATCTTTTCCGTGGTCATGGTAGTGTTCATAAATCTGTGTCATTTGAGTAATATACACCCAAAAGGATATTCAAATGACCAAACCTACATTCGACAT